>NZ_JAFFZN010000009.1 GCF_017676385.1 Streptomyces spirodelae | reverse complement strand
CGTGCCCCCGGTGGCCGTCAGGTGGTGCCGGTCGTACGGCCTGGGCGGCGAAACGGTGGGCGAGTCGCCGCCACACCGGGGTGGCCGTGACGGCGTCCTCCAGCGCCCGGCGGAGGAGTTCGGCCCGGTCGAGGCCGTGTGCGGCAAGGTGTCCCGCGTCCCAGGTGCGGACCCGGTCCGGGTCGGTCTCCGGGTGGAACTGCACGCCCCAGGCGCGCCGGCCGACACGGAATGCCTGATACGGGCAGCGCTCGCTCTCGGCGAGCCAGACGGCGCCGGGCGGCAGCGCCGTGATGGCGTCCACATGCCGCTCGATCGCCGTCACCCGCGCGGGCAGGCCCTGGAAGAGCGGATCGTCGCCCGCCTCGGGCCGGAGGGTGAGCGGAGTGCTGCCGATCTCCGGCTCACCGTGCTCGGCCGCGACCCGGCCCCCGGCGACCTGCGCCAGCAGTTGGCCGCCGAGGCAGATGCCGAAGACCGGCTTCTCCTCATCGAGCGCCTGCTCCAGCAGGGTGCGAGTGGGCGCCAGCCAGGGGGCACGGGCGTCGTCGTCGGGCATGAAGCCGCCGCCCAGCACGACGAGGGCTTCCTGGGTCAGCCGGGGCGGCAGCGGGGCGCCTTCGTACGCCCGGACGGTCTCTACCGCGACCCCGGCCTCCGCCAGCCAGTCGCCGAACCGTCCCGGTCCTCCCTTGGCCGTGTTCTGCACCACCAGCGCTTTCGCCACCACCCACACCCGCCCTCCCCGCCGACGCGCACGGGCCGCGCGCCGCGCGTATGCCGCCTGTGCACCCGCCGTCGCTCATGGTGGCACGGCGTGCAACGCGGCAGGGCTGGAACGAGCGTGACTGGCCGCATCCCGTGCGGGTACCCGGCGGCCCCCACCAGTTCGAAAGGGAGGAATCATGGGGCTCGCTCGCCGGAAGAGCTTCCGGATTCTGCCGGGAGTACGGATGAACATCCGCCGCCGGTCCGTGTCCTTCACCACGGGTGGCGGCCACAGCCCGCGCCGGACGCGCCGGACGTCGGGGCGCCGGACGACATCCCTGCATCTGCCCGGCCGGTTCGGTCAGCAGCGCACCGTCCGCCGGCTCGGCCGGAGCCGCACGGTCCGCCACTGAGGCGGGCCGGCGCGGCGCGCACGACGAAGGCCGGACGGGCTGTTCGACGCCCGTCCGGCCTTCGCTGTTCCGCTGCGGCGCCGCGCCGGTCGTCGGCGCGGCGCCGGTCGCTGTCTCATCTGTCTCGGGAATGCTTCAGAGGCGGCCGTCGGTCAGCCGGGTCAACGGACCGGCGCTCCGGCGGGCGCTGCCGCGCCCGAGCGCGAACGCTCCCGCCAGCAGGAGGACCAGGCCGCCGGCCGCACCGGCGGTGATCTTCTTGCGCTCCTTGACGGCGGTGACCCCGACGGTGGCCGCCGTGCCTGCCTTGGACCCCACGGATACCACCGTGTCCTTGGCAGCCTCTCCCTTCTTCCTGGCGGCTCCGCCCACCGCGCTCACGGCCTCGCCCGCCTTGGCACCGCTCTTGGCACCGTTCGCCTTGGCGGATTCGGCCTTGCTCTCCGTCACGCTTCCCTTGGAGTTCTTCACCGGGTCAGCCATACCGCTGCGGGTAGCCGCGCGAACGGTTTCCAAACCCGGACCGACGATGCCCGCCGCCTTGGTCAACCCCCGTACATACCACGGAAGACCACCAGCCCGAGCACCATGCCAACGACCAGCCCGGCTATGGACACCCCGATCGCCACGGGGGCGAGCCGCTCCTGTTTGGACTTGGCGACGAAGCCGCAGATCATTCCCGCGATGCCGAAGCCGGGCGGGCAGAAGATGAAGGCGACCGCGCCCAGCACGATGCCGACGATGCTCAGCGTGTTGGAGTCGTTGGCGGGCGGCGGTCCAGGCTGGTACGGGCCTGGCTGGTAAGGCGGTCCGGAGTAGGACATGTTTCCCCCTCGAGTCGATGACGCCACCCTAGGGAGTGATCCGCACCGATGAACAGACCGGAGGAAAGGGCATCCGGCCGGTCAGGCGGGTCGCATCGTCGTCTCGGCTGAGGTGGCTGCCGGTGGGCAGGAGGAGCCCTCCGCGGCGGCGACAAAGCCCTTGAGCCCTTTGAGCAGTGCCTCCCGTTCCCGGGACGGCATGGCGGTCAGGATCTCCAGCAGGACCTCCTCGCGCTGCTCGCGCATGTCCCGCAGGTACGCCCTGCCCCGACGGGTCAGCCGCAGCTCCAGTTCCCGCCTGCTGGTGGGGCTCGGGGAGCGCTCGACGAACCCGATCGCCTCCAGCCGGTCGCACAGGCGGCTGACCGAGGAGGGCGCGGAACCCAGCGCCTCCCCCAGCGTCCGCAGATTCATGCCCTCGTCGCGGCCGACGCAGTACATGACGCGCAGTTGCGAGGGAGAGACCGGCGCTGCCGCGGCTGAGTTCCTGCCCCGTTCCCACAGCACTTCGAGCAGTTCGATGACCTCACCTGCCCGTTGTGTGGCATCACGGGCGTTTCGACCGGAAGGTGAGGCATTCACGCCCATATCAGTACCACTTCCAAATCGGCGGCACGGGCCGACTGGGCCCAGCGCCCGCCTCTCCTCTGCGCTCCGCGATCGTGTGCCGACGCCGGTTGGAGTGCGGGGCGGCTTTCACCGGCTCGACGCGGCGCCCATCATCGACAAGCGTATCCCTGGACACCCCGTATGCCCGGTCGAGGCGTCTGTCATGCCCGCTACGGGCAGCGTTCACGCAGTGTGCGGGAAGAACCGCACCGCGACCAGGTGGGCAATGCCCGATAATGACCTCACCCGAGCTGGTGAAGCGATCCTCACCGGGCCGCGCACCGCCACTTCACGGCCCGTCGTTCCCTGTTCACGTCCCCACCGTCCACCGTCCACCGATCGTGTCGCGGGCGGCAGCCGCCCGCTGGAGACCAACCATGCGCATAGCGGCCTACCTCGCCCACCCCCGCCCCGGCAGCTTCAACCACGCCCTGTTCGACGCCGTCGCCGACGAACTCCGGCGGCGCGGGTGCCTGGTGTCGGCACACGACCTGTACGCCGAGGGATTCGATCCGCTGCTGACCGCGCAGGAGACGGAGACCGTGGGAGAGGCCGGCGCCACAGCAGGACCCGGAAGCGCCGGGGCGGCACTTGCCCGGCACCGCGCCGAGGTCGGCCAGGCCGACGCCCTCGTCTTCGTCCACCCCAACTGGTGGGGAATGCCGCCCGCCGTGCTCACCGGCTGGGTACAGCGTGTGCTGGTGCCGGGTGTCGCCTACAAACTGGGCACCGCGGAGGGCGATCCGGTCGGCCTGCTGTCCGCGAGCCGCGCCCTGGTGCTCAACACCTCGGACACCCCGGCGGAGCGGGAGCAGCGCGAGTTCAACGACCCGCTGAACAGCATCTGGGGCTCCTGCGTCCTGCCGTACACGGGAGTGACCGATGTACGGCGCGCGGTCTTCCGTACGGTCACCGACTCCAGTGACGCACAGCGCGCCGCATGGCTCGGGCAGGCCCGCGACATGGCCGCGGCTCTCCTGCGCTGACAAGCGGACGGTCCCAGCGTGCGCTGCCCCGTACGCGTGGCTGCCCCGCGCGCGTGGCTGCTCAGTGGGTACGTGGCGCGGTGCCGCGCGCGGTTCCCCGGGGGTGCTGCCCGGCGGCGGGTGGGAAGACGCCGGGCAGACCGAGGCGGGGGCGGGCAGCCTCTTCCGCACGCCTGCGCTGCTGTCCGCTGCCGTGGCCGGCCCGCGCGTTGAGGAGCGAGTCGAACAGGGCGCGTGCTTCGAGCAGCGCGGCCCGCATGTCCTCGGTCGTCGCGGCGGCCCGGGTACCGTCGCTGCCGCCGTCGCGCCGCGCCCGGTGGACGCGCAGATAGCCGTGGACGCGCCGCGCGTGGTGCACGGAGAGGGCGGCCACCCGCTCCTCGAACGGCACCCCCGCCGGGTAGCCGCGCTCCTCGGCCAGCCGGGCCAGCAGGGCTTCCGCCTCGTCGAGCGCCTTGGCCGGGGAGTCGACGAAGGTCTCCTGTACGGCCCCCCACTGGGCGAGGTAGCGCTCGCGTGCGCCGGAGGCGAGCGGCAGGACCTCGAGCGTGCCGTACCGCTTGAGCCGCTGGGCCAGTTCGCGCCGGGCAGCCCTGGCGTCGCCGCCACGCTCGGCCAGGACGCGCTCGTACTCCGGGCCGAAGCGGCGCTCCATCCGCTGCCCTTCGAGGGCCGCCGCCCGCCGCCTGAGGCGGACCGCGAGGCCGGATGCGGCGGCCAGGATCACGGCGAGACCGGCGATGAGCAAGGTGGTGAGCATGTGCGCCTTCTCCCCGGCACCCGCAACCTCGGGTTCGGGAGCCGTTCACAGGGGGCGGGTCCGCGAAGAGAGACCCGGCACCAGCCGGTTGCCCGGCCACGGCTCCGGTAAACCACCTCACGGCTGCTGCTGTCAACGAGCCTTTGCTCTCCGGTAACTGACGTCATGTCAGCATCGCCGCGAGTTGCGCATGGGGCGCGAGGGAACTTCTGGGGCCTGTTATCCAGGTCACCCTCGTGGTTCCCGGTCGCTAAGATCCGAGCAGGTTGTCCGGGCACGGGGCCCGGGGAGTGCGGTTGGGGTGGATATGGTTGCTGGCCGAGTCGTCCGGTTCGACGGTGCGCGGGGCTACGGGTTCATCGCCCCGGACCACGGGGGCGAGGACGTCTTCCTGCACGCGAACGATCTGATGATGCCGGAGTCCTTCGTCCATACCGGCGTCGCCGTCGAGTTCGAGATCGAGGACGGGGACCGGGGCCTGAAGGCATCCTCCGTCCGGCTTCTGGAGCGCCCCGAGTCCCCCTCGTTCGAGCCGCCGGCCGCGCTCGGCGGCCACGCCTCGCGCAGGCACCCGGTCTCCCGCCACGAGGACGGTGACGACGGCGAGGACCCGATGTGCGACGTACTCAGCGTCACCGAGTACACCAGGGCGGTGACCGAGTTGCTGCTGGAAGCGGCACCCGGGCTGACCGGGGCGCAGATCCTCGACATCCGCCGGCGACTGGTGCAGTTCGGGAAGAGCCACGGCTGGGCCGAGGACTGACCTCGACCTCCCAGCCCCGGCCCTTCCCGTCCTGCCCTGCCGCTGTCAGATGCCGAACGCCGACGGGTACCGGATCACACCGGAGGGCACCGGGCCGACGTGCGGGTCCAGGGTGAGGGCCATCATCGCCTCGTCCGGCACCTCGATCGGGGCGCGGATACCGAACCGGGACGCGGGCACGAACCCGAACCGGGGGTAGTAGTCCGGGTGCCCGAGGACGAGCACGAGGTTCTCGCCCCGGCTCCGGGCCGCCGCGAGCACCGCGCGGATCGCCGCCGAGCCGGCGCCTGTCCGCTGGTGAGCGGGGAGCACCGCGCACGGAGCCAGCGCGAGCGCCGGGTGGCCCGCGACCTGGCAGCGGGTGAGGAGGGCGTATCCGACAGGTGTGCCTCCTGGGTGCTCGGCCAGCATGCTCAGACCGTCGATCCACGCTGCCGGATCGGCGCGCAGCGCATCGACGATGGCGGCCTCCTCGGAGGTGGGGAAGGCCGCGAGGGTGATCCTGCGGATCGCTGCGGCGTCGGCTGCGGAGCCGGCCGCTTCGGCACGGGTGATGAAGGCCGATGTGGATGATTGCGTCAAAACGGGACACCTTTGTGTGCGGGTCCCGGTGGGGTGAAAGAAGGGCGGGCGTGCGACCCAGGGGTGTGGGCGCTTCCCCGCGCTCAGTTCAGGACCGGGGCCCGGAGGATGAGAACTGTCCGGGCGCCGCGCGTGGCGGCGGTCTCCATGGCAGTCATCGACTCATCTCCCCTTCGCTCGGCAGGGCGCCCGTCGGGGCACGGTCGCGCGGCCCGTCGGGCACGGACACGCCGCGGACGTTAACACGCCGTTCGGGCCGAGCCGAGCGATTTTCACAGTGGGCCCCGGCCCGCCGAAGGTGAGCGGACCGGGGGCCGGCGTGCCGGTCAGTACCAGCCGTGCGCGTTGTGGAAGGCGAGCGCCGCCTCCCAGGAGCCGTACCGCTCCTTGACGTAGCGCTCGGCGCCGGCGTGCTGCTCGGCGACCGTCCCCCTGCCCCAGGGCTGATCGGTCTGGAACAGCCCGTGGTACTTGCCGTTCTGCGCGTTGGGGTTACCGCTGGACTCCCGGCGGATGATCTCCGCCTTGGCGGCGTTCTCGGCCATCGAGATGCCCGGGGCCTGGTCTGTGGAGCGGTTGCCCTCCGGCGTTTCCTGCGGCTGGGGGGCCGGTTGCTGGGCCTGGGGGCCGGTTTCCCCCTCGGCTCCGGGTGTGGCCGCGGAGTCCGGCGCCGCGGGGGCGGGCTGTGGGGTGGCCTCCTCGAGGGTCAGGTGTTGTCCGGGGTAGATCAGATCGGGGTCGGCGAGCCCGTTGCGCTCGGCGAGTTCGTGCCAGTTCGTGCCGTGGCTCCGCGCCACCTCGGAGAGGGTGTCGCCGGGGCGGACCTCGTAGGTCTCGGCCGAGGGGCCCTGACGCTGCGTGGCCTCCGTGTGCGTGTGCGTGTCGGCTGACTGTCCCTCCTGCGCGAAGGCGGGCGCGGCCGGAACCGCGACGGCGGCCGCGGTGAGGACGCCGAAGGTGGCGATCTTGGTCTTACGCATCTGAATCAAGTCCTTACCGTCGAGCCCGAAGACTCTCTGTTGGGGTCAGAGGAAAGCCCGTCAGGGCCGTAGCAAACTCCGTCAGATGCGATCCGGGCCGACGATCCGTTCTGCTTTGCCGATCTTTCACTCGTCCAGAGGTACCGGACGTCCCCGATGGGCGGTACCTAGACGGCGTTGGCCCGTAGCCACTCGACGACCTGGCCGGCGTGCCGGTCAGGAGGGAAGACCGGGTAGAAGACGTGCTCGATCTCGCCGTCGCGCACCACGAGGGTGAGACGGCGGTAGAACTTCCGCCCGTCCGCTTCGAAGGTGGGCAGGCCGAGTGCGGTGGCGAGGGTCAGCGCGGGATCGGAGAGCAACGCGAAGGGCAGCCGCAGGCGCTCGACGACTTCGCGCTGGTACGGGCTGCTCTGGCTCGAGGCGCCGAACACGCCCGCGGCGCCCGCGGTGACCAGTTCGGCGTGGTGATCGCGGAATCCGCAGGCTTCGGGGGTGCAGCCCCGCGCGCCGGGGATGGCGTCCCAGCCGGTGGGCAGGGCGCGGTCGTGGCGGCCGGTGAGGGGGTACACATACAGCACCGTGCGAGCGGGCCCGAGCCGGTCCAGCGCGACCAGCCCTCCCTCGGTCGCGGGGAGTTCGAGGTGGGGCAGCCGGGTGCCCGGCAAGTGGTCTGCGGCGCCGTCGTCCTCGGGTACGGGCAGTTCTGCGGGCAGTCGCGTCAGGTCGTCCACGTGGGGTCCTCTCCCATTGCTGAGCGGCGCCGTCCGCTGCTGAGCGGTGCCATGGTGCGGTTGCCGGAACGCTAACCCGCACCCAGGGAGATGAGGAGCACGCCAGGTGCCCGTACGGTCCCGGAGCGGGAACGGGCACCGAACGGGCAGGAGGCCGGCCGGATCGGTCGCGCGTTGAGCGGCTTTGCAGGTAAAGACGCAGGCCAAGCGCGCTTGAACCCGAGGACGGAACGGGCAGAAACGGTCATGATCTTCTCGGTCAAAGGGCTGGTCGCAGTCGCCCGGTGGCTGTAGAACTCTGCACACGGGCAGGAACGGGCACGCCCGTGACCGAACGGAGAGGGGCGACGGAGCCATGAGCGCAGCGGAGCGGCAGCGGCAGATCGTCGGTACCGCGCGACGGCTGGGCTCGGTCGAGGTGGCGCAGCTCGCCCAGGAACTGGGCGTCGCCAGGGAGACGGTCCGCCGCGATCTTCGCGTACTGGAGGAGCACGGACTGCTGCGCCGTACGCACGGCGGCGCCTACCCGGTGGAGAGCGCCGGGTTCGAGACGACGCTGGCTTACCGCACCACCATGCATGTGCCCGAGAAGCGGCGGATCGCCTCGGCGGCCGTCGAGCTGCTCGGGGACGCGGAGACGGTCTTCATCGACGAGGGGTTCACCCCGCAGCTCATCGCCGAGGCGCTGCCGCGTGACCGGCAGCTCACCGTGGTGACCGCGTCGCTGCCGGTGGCGAGCGTACTGGCGGCGGCCGGGGACTTCACCGTGCTGCTGCTCGGCGGGCGGGTGCGGGGCGGAACGCTGGCGGCCGTCGAGCACTGGACGACGCAGATGCTCGCCGGGTTCGTCATCGATCTGGCCTTCATCGGCGCCAACGGCATCTCCCGCGAGCACGGGCTGACCACGCCTGATCCGGCGGTCAGCGAGGTCAAGGCGCAGGCGATGCGGGCCGCGCGGCGGCGGGTCTTCGCGGGGCTGCACACGAAGTTCGGCGCGGTGAGCTTCTGCCGCTTCGCCGAGGTGGGTGACTTCGAGGCGCTCGTCACCTCCACGAGCCTGCCCGCGCCCGAGGCCCACCGCTACGCGTTGCGCGGGCCGCAGGTCGTCAGGGTCTGAGCCCGCCGCCGCCCACCCGGCACGGGCGGCGGGACCGTGCGCCCACATTTGATCGTATTGTCACGATTCGCCAGGAGTTCATATGCGCTGTCAGAGCAGTCCGCAGGGCCGGATACGCAGTCGACCACACCGGACAAAAGCGGTCAGGGCGGCCACCGCGGCCGCCACGGCGGGCGCGCTGTTCGCGCTGTCCGGCTGTGCGGGGGCGGGCGCCATCGGCTCCGGCGGCGACACGATCAACGTCCTGATGGTCAACAACCCACAGATGCTCGACCTGCAGAAGCTCACCGCGAAGCACTTCACCAAGGAGACCGGCATCAAGGTGAAGTTCACCGTGCTGCCGGAGAACGACGTCCGCGACAAGATCAGCCAGGACTTCGCCAACCAGGCCGGACAGTACGACGTGGCGACGCTCAGCAACTACGAGACGCCGATCTTCGCCAAGAACGACTGGCTGCGCCCGCTGACCCCCTACACCCGCAAGGACAAGCGCTTCGACCAGCAGGACATCCTCCCGCCGGTACGCGAATCGCTCAGCGGCGAGGACGGCCAGGTGTACGCGGAACCCTTCTACGGCGAGTCCTCCTTCCTGATGTACCGCAAGGACATCTTCGAGAAGGAGGGCCTCGAGATGCCCGAGAAGCCCACCTGGCCGCAGGTCGCCGAGCTCGCGGCGAAGGTGGACGGCGCCCAGCGCGGTATGAAGGGGATCTGTCTGCGCGGCCTGCCCGGCTGGGGCGAGCTCATCGCGCCGCTGACGACGGTCGTCAACACCTACGGCGGCACCTGGTTCGACAAGGACTGGAACGCCCGCCTGAACGACCCGGCATTCCGCAAGGCGACGAAGTTCTACGTCGACCTGGTACGCAAGCACGGCGAGTCCGGAGCCGCACAGTCCGGCTACGCGGAGTGCCTGAACAACATGACCCAGGGCAAGACCGCCATGTGGTACGACGCGACAGCCGGCGCCGGCTCCCTGGAGAGCGGCAAGTCCAAGGTGAAGGGCAAGATCGGCTACGTCCCCGCACCCGTCGTCAAGACGAAGAGCTCGGGCTGGCTCTACAGCTGGGCCTGGGGCATCCAGAAGGCGAGCCGCAACCCGGACAAGGCGTGGAAGTTCATCTCCTGGGCCTCGGGCAAGGAGTACGAGAAGCTGGTCGGCGAGAAGTTCGGCTGGGCCAACGTGCCGGCCGGCAAGCGGGTCTCGACCTACGAGCTGCCCGAGTACAAGAAGGCGGCAGGGGCCTTCCACGAGGTCACCCGCGAGGCCATCACCAACGCCAGGCCCCGCGACCCGGGAGTGCAGAAGCGCCCCACGATCGGCATCCAGTTCGTGGACATCCCCGAGTTCTCCGACCTCGGAACCAAGGTCTCGCACGAGATCAGCGCCGCCATCGCGGGCCGCCAGTCGGTGGACACGGCGCTGCGCAAGGCGCAGAAGCTGGCGCAGGAGGTCTCCGACGACTACGAGGGGCGAGGCCGATGAGCACTCCGACCACCACTCCGGCCCCGGGCGCGCACGACGAGCAGCGCCCACCGACCTCCCGCCCGGCCACCGCCGCGCCCAAGGGACCGCCGAACCGGCTGCGCGGCTGGGTCACCCGCGCGCCGCTGCTGCCCGCGCTGGTCTTCATGATCGTTGTCACTCAGCTGCCGTTCGTGGCCACGCTGGTGGTCTCGTTCTTCGACTGGAACGCGCTCTACCCCGAAGCCCGGTCCTTCGGCGGCTTCGAGAACTACAAGGAGGTGCTCAGCGATCCCGAGCTGCGCGACTCGGTGGTGACGACCGCGGTGCTGACCGCCGTCGTCGTCCTGGTCAGCCTCGTCCTGGGGCTGCTGCTGGCGCTGCTGCTCGACCGCAGCTTCCGGGGGCGCGGGGTGGTGCGCACGCTGCTGATCGCGCCGTTCCTGCTGGTGCCGGTGGCCGCGGCACTGCTGTGGAAGCACGTCCTGTTCAACCCCGAGTACGGCCTGCTCAACGGGGTGCTCAGCTGGCTGTTCGGCGACGACGCGCCGCAGCCGAACTGGGTGTCGGACATGCCGCTGGCCGCCGTCGAGGTGTCGCTGATCTGGCAGTGGACACCGTTCATGATGCTGATCCTGCTCGCCGGGCTGCAGAGCCGTCCCTCCGACGCCATCGAAGCGGCGCGGATCGACGGCGCCGGGGCGTGGCAGATCTTCCGCTATCTGACGCTGCCGCATCTGCGCCGCTACCTCGAACTGGGGGCGCTGCTGGGGTCGATCTACATCGTGCAGAACTTCGACGCCGTCTTCACCATCACCTCCGGCGGACTGGGCACGGCGAACCTGCCCTACACCATCTACCAGACCTTCTACCAAGGCCATGAGTACGGGCTGGCGTCGGCCGCCGGTGTGCTCGTCGTCATCGGCTCCCTGATCATCGCCACCCTCGCGCTGCGGGTGGTCTCATCCCTCTTCCGCGAGGAGGTCCGCGCATGAGCGCCCTGACCGCAGGCCCACCCGAGGCGGCACCGCCCGCCGCGCCACCGAAGGCTTCGTCGACCGCGCCGAAGAGCGTCCGTCGGAAGAACGCCGCGCTGGGCCTGCTGGCCTGGGTGTGCGGGCTGCTGTTCGTCCTGCCGATCCTCTGGATGGTGCTGACCTCGCTGCACTCGGAGTCGGACGCCGCCACCAACCCGCCGTCGCTCGCGGCCCCGCTGACGCTGGACGGCTACCGCGAGTTCTTCAGCGCGGGCAACGGCGCAGGCCCCTGGCCCGCGCTGGCGAACTCGCTGGGTGCTTCGGTCTTCTCCACGCTGTTCGTGCTGGTGCTGGCGCTGCCGGCCGCATACGCGCTGTCCATCCGGCCGGTGCGCAAGTGGCGTGACGTGCTGTTCTTCTTCCTGTCGACGAAGATGCTGCCGGTCGTGGCCGGACTGCTACCGATCTATCTGTTCGCGAAGAACACCGATTTCCTCGACAACATCTGGCTGCTGGTCATCCTCTACACGTCGATGAACCTGCCGATCGCCGTGTGGATGATGCAGTCCTTCCTCGCCGAGGTTCCGAGTGCGCTGATCGAGGCGGCGCAGATCGACGGGGCACGGCTGCCCACCGTCCTCACCCGGGTCGTGGCACCGGTCGCCGCGCCCGGCATCGCCGCCACCGCGCTGATCTGCTTCATCTTCTCCTGGAACGAGATGCTGTTCGCGCGGGTGCTGACGGGGGTGGTGGCACAGACCGCGCCCGTCTTCCTGACCGGCTTCATCACCAGTCAGGGGCTCTTCCTGGCGAAGGTGTGCGCCGCGTCTCTCGTGATCTCCCTGCCGGTGCTCGCCGCGGGGTTCGCCGCCCAGGACAAGCTGGTCCAGGGCCTGTCGCTAGGAGCTGTCAAATGAAGGCCGCACTCGTCGAGTCCGTGGGCAAGGTGTCGCTGACGGAGGTTCCCGACCCGGCCCCCGGGCCCCGCGATGTGGTGGTGAAGGTGGCGGCGTGCGGGCTGTGCGGAACCGACCTGCACATCCTCCAGGGTGAGTTCGCGCCCTCGCTGCCGCTGATTCCCGGGCACGAGTTCGCCGGTGAGGTGGTGGCGCTGGGCAGCGAGGTGACCGAGCTGGCCGAGGGCGACCGGGTTGCCGTCGACCCCTCGCTGTACTGCCACGAGTGCCGCTACTGCCGCCGCGGCCACAACAACCTGTGCGACCGGTGGGCCGCGATCGGTGTGTCGCGGTCGGGTGGCGCTGCCGAGTACGCCGTGGCGCCGGTCGCCAACTGTGTCCGGCTGCCCGAACACGTACGCACCCAGGACGCCGCGCTCATCGAGCCGCTGTCCTGCGCGGTGCGCGGCTACGACGTGCTCAAGAGCCAGCTCGGCTCCCACGTGCTGATCTACGGTTCGGGGACGATGGGGCTGATGATGCTGGAGCTGGCGAAGCGGACCGGCGCGGCCAGTGTGGATGTGCTCGACCTCAACCCCGACCGGCTGGCCACCGCACGCCACCTGGGATGCAGCGGCGCGGCCGCGACCGCCGAGGAGTTGGACCGGCCCGAGGGCTGGGACCTGGTGGTGGACGCGACGGGAAACGCGGCCGCCATCCAGGACGGCCTCGGCCGGGTCGCCAAGGCGGGCACGTTCCTCCAGTTCGGCGTCTCCGACTATGCGACCCGCGCCACGATCGAGCCGTACCGCATCTACAACCAGGAGATCACCATCACCGGCTCGATGGCCGTGCTGCACAGCTATGAGCGGGCCGCCGAGTTGTTCGCCGGCGGGATTCTCGATCCGGACGTCTTCATCTCGGACCGGATGCCGTTGGCTTCCTACCCGGAGGCGTTGGAACGGTTCGCCGAGGGGAAGGGCCGCAAGATCGTCGTCGTCCCGTGAGGGGTGAGCACTTCGGGGCAACGGGTAGGTCTCACAGGCAGTCGCGAGGTACCGCTTCGTTCCACGTACGGGAGAAGACGCGGTTGCCGTCCTCGTAGGCGTCAAGCGTGGCGTGCACGTGGAAGGTGCCCTCGGTGCAGGTCAGCACCGTACGGGTGACGGTCTGCGTCTCCCAGCCGGGACGGCGGAACGTCATGGTCCAGGCGGATTCGCCGGCGACGGAGGTGAAGTCGTCGGCGACCGCCGTGTACCGCTCGTAGGCGCGGCGGCCGACGTCCAGCCCGATGTGGTCCAAATGCTCCAACCCCCGGTCCTTCACGATCTCCAACTCCTGGTGGTAGCCGATCAGATCACGCTTGACGTCCCAGCGCTCCTCCGGCGGTTCGAGCGTGGTGGTGGCCAACGGTGGCGCGCCCTCGGGTTCGCCGAACAGGTCGCGCGGGGCCTCACCGTCCTCGTGCGGGGTCCGGACCGGCAGCGTGAGGGTGCTGGAGCTCTCATGGACGCTCAGCAGCACCGGCTTCGGCGGCGGCCAGGCCAGCGGCCAGTAGGAGGTGGACAGGGAGAGCCGGATGCGATGGCCGGGCGGGAACGCCTGTGCCACACCGTTGAGCTGCACGGTGGCCCGGTAGCGGCGGCCGGGCTCCAACAGCTCGGGGTCGTCGGTGCCACCGTGATGAGTGAGGTTGAGCAGGCCGTAGGTGACCCGGGTGGCGCTGCCGTCGGGCGCCACATCGGACAGCCGGGCAGCCACCTGTCCCACCGGCTCGCTGACCGACAGCTCCAGCTCCGCGCTGGGCGAGCCCAGGATCTCCACCCGCTCGGTCAGCGGCTCGGTCTCGAAGACCAGCGAGCCGCCGTCCTCCTCGCGCTGGTCGTAGGGCAGGTCGGGCGGCGCGTTGTAGGAGGCCCACTTGCCCGCGAACTGGCCGACCGACAGCGGTGAGCGCACCGTGAGCGCGGAGCCGGGCTCCGGCTGGGACGGGGCCTCAGCCCGCTTCCTGGGCGGGTGGATGCGGTAACGGGAGAGCGGGTGGGTGACCTCGGTGACGTACGGCGAGGGCCACTCGGGCTCGATGACCCACCGGCCGGGCCGCTGCTCGTAGGAGGTGGACGGGGGCACGCTGTCCTGCATCCAGGTGCTGAGCACGGGGCCGTCCATGACGCCGTTGTCGACGCCCTTGAGCCAGTGGTCCCACCAGCGGACGACCTCCTGGAGGTAGCCGATGGCCGGGCCCGGCTCGCCCAGGTGCGGGAACTTGTGCGACCAGGGCCCGATGAGGCCCTTACGGGGCACGTCCAGGTTGGCCAACAGACGGGTGACGGCGTTGGAGTACCCGTCGGCCCAACCGCTGGAGGCCAGCACCGGGCAGCGTACGGCCTGGTAGTCCTCGCAGACGGCGGCGTGCCGCCAGTAGTCGTCGCGCCGCTGGTGGCGCAGCCACTCCAGCACCCACGGCTCGCTCTTGCCCAGCCGCTCCTGCCACATCCGCCGCCAGCGGTCCCCCACCACGGCGGGGTCGGGCGGGCAGGTGCTGTACGCGAACATGGTGCCCGCCTCGGCCAGGTTGTCCGACAGCAGCGTGCCGCCCATGTAGTGCATGTCGTCGGCGTACCGGTCGTCGGTGAACGAGGCGATGACAATGGCCCGCAGGCTCTCCGGACGGCGCGCCGCGACCTGCAGTGCGGCGAAGGCGCCCCAGGAGATGCCCATCATTCCGGTACTGCCGTCGCACCAGGGTTGCGCGGCGAGCCATTCGAGCACGTCCTCGGCGTCCCGCTGCTCCTGCTCAAGGTACTCGTCGCCGAGCACCCCGTCGGAGTCGCCGGTACCCCTCAGGTCGACGCGGACGCAACAGTAACCGTGGCCCGCGAGGTAGGGATGGTGGATGGAGTCCCGTACGGCGGTCAGATCGCGCTGCCGGTAGGGGATGTACTCCAGCACAGCGGGCAGCGGCTCCGCGTCGGAACAGACGGGACGCCAGACGCGGGCCGACAGCCGGGTGCCGTCCGGGAGCGGCACGGTGACGGGTTCTTCCTTGGTCTCGTAGGGCAGATTGTGCACGGTGCGCATGGACGCGTTCTCCGCTCGACGTTCGTGCTGCTGTACGCGCGGTTACGCGGGCCGGACAGCCTCTTCGGGCGCCTCGGGTTCCCCAGGTTCCTCGGGCACCCGGGAGCCGCTGCCGGCCGGTGCCGTGCCGTGCAGGCCCAGGGCCGCGACGGCGCGGTCGTATTTCTCGCGCAGTTCGTTCTCGTCAGCTCCGCCGGTGTAGATGTGCGCGATCTCGTAGCTGTAGCTGTCCTGCTGGGTGAGGTTCCGCAGCCGCTGGCCCTCGTCGGGCACCACATCGATGCGCACGCCGGGGATCTCCTCCTCCACCCTGGTGATCTCCTCGGCGGAGGGCACCCGGCGGGCCACACCGTCGGTGAACCAGCGGTGGTACCACTTGGCCGCACACAGATAGGGGCCCGCACGGTGCGGCAGGGCGGGGTCGCGGCCGAAGGCGAGGGCGAGCATGCAGTGGTGGTTGGGGACGCCGTCGACGTAGTCGAACAGCTCGGCGTGTGACTGGGAGTGCCTGGGGTTGATCTCCAGCAGCTTGATCTCGTCCTTCCCCGGGTCGTAGAAGAACTCGATGCTGAAGGTGGCGGCGTCCATCCCGATCTGCCGGATGACGCGCTCCGACGCCGCCGCGAGCCGCTCCTGCACGGGCTCCGGGAGCCTGCTGGGGTACTGGTGCCGCAGGAAGGACGGCGTGTCGGGGTAGTTGACGGAGTCGAGCACCCCGTAGACGGTGACGGCGCCGCGGTGCACATAGCCCTCCACCGCGACCTGGAGGCCGGTCATCTTCTCCTCGGCGAGGCAGACCATGCCGCCGACCTCGGCCACCCGGGGCGGGAGCTCGATCTGGTCGAGGATGTACGCGAACGGCCTGCCGAGCCGGGCGATGCCCTCCCGGATCTTGCCGACGGCCGTGCGGAACTCGGCCAGATCCGCCACGCCATACGCCAGTTCCGACGAGGAGGCCAGCGCGGGCTTGACCCACATGGGGAAGCTCACCCCCTCGGGAGGCTCCGGGTGCGCGGCCTGCAGGTCCACCTGGCCGAACCTCGGCAACTCGTCGATGACCTTCTGCTGCTCCAGCCTGCTCCAGTACTTGTGCTCGCACTTGACCACCGATTCCAGGCTGGTGCTGCGCGTGCCGTACTCCTCGGCCAGCAGCGGGATCATGGTGCTGACGGGGAAGTCCCAGTAGCCGACGACGGCGTCCACGCTGCCGTCGAAGGAGTCCAGGACGCCCCGCGCCCGGTCCAGCAGTTCGGGGACCGACACCTCGTCGTTCTGCAACTCCTCGGGGTCCAGCAGCGGGTGGAAGCGGTAGTGCGCCGCGTCGGGTACCGCCTCCAGGGTGGTGCGGTTGGCGTCGTCCATTCCCAGGACGAAGACGTTCTTCCGCTCGCCGGAGGCCGTCTCGCGTTCGCTCGCGGCTGCCTTCCTGGTGACGTTGCTGGTGACTTTGTCTGCGGCGTTCTCGGATATGGACACGTGCCCTCCACATCGGTCTTCGGTGGACCCGATCGGTTTCGGTGGTCCCGGGCAGCCGGGCCCGGGGCCGCCGGCGCACTGGCCCGACTCCGGCAGCCGGGGGCGGGTTGCCGCGCGACGGAACGGAGAAACGTGCCTGTTCATCGGGGTGGCGGCCCGGAAGCCGAGGCGCCCTGGGCGGAGGACGTGGTGCGTTGCCGATCGCGAGCTTGATCGTTGAGGCCAGTACGCATCCGGAGCATCAGGTTCCGGAACGATGAGAGGAGACCTCTTGGCACGCAAAAGCCTGGCTCTGGCGGCCACCCTGGCGCTGAGCAGCGCACTGTTCACGGCCGCGCAGGCCACCGCCGCTTCCCACAGCCACGCGCGGGCCGACAAGCCGCCCTTCCCGTACGCCGACTGCATCAAAGAGGTGAAGAAGCAGCACAAGGCCAGCAACGCGCGGGCCAAGCACCTGTGCGACCAACTGGTGGAGAAGGGGTGGATCAAGCCGCCGAACGCCTGAGCCCGGCACGGGCACGGGAGCGGGCCCTGCGGACAGCACCCCTCCCCGAGCGCCCCCTCGGACAGCATGCGCCTGTCCGACGGGGCGCCTTCGCTTGCCGGCGTCGGCTCAGTCCCCGTGCGGCACGCGCCCGCCCGCAGCGGGGAGGGTGTCGAGGAGGGCGGCCGCGCAGTCCTCGACGACGGCCTCGGCGTGCGGCGGGAGGCTGCCACCGTCGCGCAGATGACGCCGGACGACGGAGAGCGGCAGGTCGATCAGGGCGAGGGTGATCCGCTCGACGGCCTCGGGGCCCTCCGCGCCCAACCGCGTACCCAGCGCTCCCAGTTCGCCGAAGACCCGGCGGTTGCCGCGTTCGGCACGGGAGCGGTACGCGGCCGGCCAGCTCTCCCGGCCGAAGTCGCCGGGCCCGTAGAGCAGCAGGCGCGTCTCCTCGGGGTGGGCACGGCTCCAGGCCACGACGTGCCGGGCGCCGGCGCATCCGGCCTCCCGCGCGTCGTCGTGCGCGGCGAGGGCGTGCAGATAGCTGTCCTGGAAGCGCTCGACGGTACGCACCCACACCTCGGCGAGGAGCGCGGGTCGCCCGGCGAAGCGGTGGTAGAGGGAGCCGCTGGGCGCGCCCGCCTCCTTGGCGACGGCCGCCATGGTCACGCCCGCCGGTCCGGAGACGGCGGCCAGCCGGACAGCGGCGTCCAGGAGTTGCTCGGTGTCGAACCGGGGTGGCCTCGCCATGGTCAGGAAGGGTAGCCTGCCAGTTTTAGAGAGCGCTCTCTAAAACTGCTTACGAGCCTCGGGAGGCCCGATGGACGTCTACAACGTGCACGAACGAGAGCTGCCAGGCACACCGCACGAAGTCGGCGCCCTGCTCGACTCGCTGGCGGGCGAGCAGGACCGGCTGTGGCCGGGTAGCGGCTGGCCTCCCATGGCCTTCGACCGGCCGCTGGGGGAAGGCGCCACCGGAGGCCACGGCCCGGTGCGCTACCGGGTCGCCGCCTATGTGCCCGGAAAGTGGGTGCGCTTCACCTTCAGCGCGCCCCGGGGCTTCGACGGCTTCCACGAGTACGCGGTCCTGGCGGTGGACGGCGACCGCACGCTGCTGCGGCACACCCTGGCCATGCGGGCGCGCGGCGCGGCCCGCCTCACCTGGCCGGTCCTGTGGGGGCCTCTGCACGACGCCTGCCTGGAGGACGGACTGGACCTCGCGGAGCGGACCTGCGCGGGCGAGGTGGCGCGGCCCGCCCGGCACAGCGCATACGTGCGGGCCTTGCTGCGGCTGATGGCACCGGCCCGAGCGGTCGGCTGACGGGTACGGGAGCGCGTTTGCCGGTCACCGGCCCTGCCGGGTGTTGCGCGGGCTCAGCTCTCCGGGGCCGCCGCGGACCAGGCGGCCACCTCCACCTTGTCCCCCACCGAGAGGGTCCCCGGCCGCAGCACCGAGAACTTGGCGCCGAATGTCACACCGCCCTCCGGGGAGCGGCGGTAGGCGGCCAGGGTGCGCAGCGGTTCGGGGCCGGCCTTCGCACCTGAGCCTTGGTCGACCAGGGTGACCGCGCAGCGGACGGCGAGCTTGGCGAAGCCCAGTTCCGCGTCGCCGATCCGCAGCAGGCGCGCCCGGTCCTCGGCGTGCGGTTCCTCGTCCCAGCCGTCGACCACCACGTTGGGGCGGAAGCGGGCCATCGGCACAGGTGCGGCACCGCGGGCGGCGAGTCGCGCGTTGAAGTGGTCCAGTGCGGCGCGGGAGAGGAGGTGGACGGCCGAACTGTCGGCGAAGCCGGAGGTTCCGGGGGTCAGCCCGTCGGTCACCCTGCCGTTCTCGGGCGGCACCCGGACCAGCCTGCTGGAGACACCGAGGACGTCGGAGAGCCAGGCGGCTGCGTCCCGGCCCTGGTCGATGCCGCGCAGTGGCCGGCCCAGCATGTCCACCGGTCGCCGCTCACCGGTCACATCCACGTCGATGTGCAGGGCCTCCCTGCCCGGCGCCCGCAGCATCAACCGCTCACCACCCGCGCCCGCTCCGGCTGTCACCTCGGGCGTGATGACGGCGAGTTGCGGGTCACGGCGCTGGGTACGGCCCACGCCGTCAGGTGTGACCACCATGAAGCTCCGGTCGTGCGCGAGCCCGGCGGGCCCCAGGTGCGCGCTGCGGGCCGGGACGGCGGCGCACCCCTTGACGGGGTAGGAGACGAGCTCGACGACCTCGGCCATGTGCTGCTCCCTACGGTTCCGCGGTTGTACGCGGGGTTCGGACCGGGGCCCCTGCTGGCACGCCAAGCCTCTCATCAGTCCCAGCGAAGCCGACCTGTGGTCCCGGTCACCCGCCGTCCGGACCTGAGAGCGGCGGGTCGTCGGCCGGGAGGAGTGGCGAGGACCGGCCCGAGGTCGCATAGCCTGGTTTCCAGGAGGAGAGTTCCGTGACCGTCTCAGGGCCCCGTCCCGCCCCCGAGGGACATCCGCAGGAAGCGGCGCTCCCGCGCCAGGTCGCGCCGGAGCAGGTGCGCGAGTGCGTCCTGCTCAAGCACGGCGAGGTCTTTCTGCGCGGCCGCAACCGCGCCCGCTTCGAGGAGCTGCTGTACCGCAATCTGCGGGACGCGCTGCGAACACTCCCCGGCCCCACGTGGGTCGAGAAGGGCCGCAGTGTCACCCTCGTGGGCGGCGAGCCCCCGCTGGACCAACTCGTGGAGTGCGTACGCCGGGTGATCGGCTTCAACCTGGTGCAGCCCGCGGTGCGCATCCCCAGCACCGTCGAGGACATCGGGGCCCACGCGGTGCGTGCCCTGCGCCGGGCGCGGGAGGAGCGCGGCGGACGCGCAGAAATCACCTTCGCCGTACGCCCCAAGCGGCGGGACAAGTCCTTCCCCCTCACCTCCTCCGAACTGGCCGTCACGGTCGGGGAACGGGTGCGGCTGGAGACGGGGGCGCGGGTGAACCTCTCCGCACCGGACGTCGAGCTGGCGATCGAGGTGGACCGGCACACCAGCTGTCTGTCGTGGAACCGGCTGCCGGGCCGGGGCGGTCTTCCGGTGGGCTCCAGCGGCCGGGCGCTGGCCCTGCTGTCCGGCGGGTACGACTCGCCCGTCGCCGCCTATCGGGCCATGCGTCGCGGAATGGCCTGCGACTTCGTCCACTTCACCGGCGCTCCGTACACCGACGCCTCGTCCGTCTACAAGGCGTACGCGCTCGCCCGCGAACTCAACCGCTTCCAGCCCGACCGCGCCTTGTGGGTGGTTCCGCTGGGCAAGGCGCAGAAGCAGCTCGCGATCGCGGGCGCCGGGCGGCTCCAGGTGGTGGCCCAGCGCCGGCTGATGGCCAGGACGGCGAGCACACTCGCGCGGCGACTGGGCGCCGAGGCGCTGGTGACGGGGGACAGCCTGGGCCAGGTCGCCAGCCAGACGGTGGCCAACATGGCGGCGGTCGACGAGGCCGCCTCCGTGCCGCTGCTGCGGCCGGTGCTGGGCTGGGAGAAGCAGGAGATCATCGACGAGGCGCGCGCTCTGGGCACCGCCGATGTCTCCGCGCTGCCCGACGAGGACTGCTGCTCGCTGCTGGCTCCGCGCCAGGTGAGCACCCGGGCCCGAGTGCCCGACCTGGAGCGGGTGGAGCGCCGGCTGGAGCTGGACGAGCTCGTGGACGAGCTGCTGGCGGGCGCGTGGTCGCTGGAGCCCGGCGCCGAAGCGGAGACGGGCGACATCGATGCACCGGAGGCCGGCTGCAGGCTGTGAGGGCACTGCTGCCCCTGCCGGCGCGCGGGCACCCCTACCCCCGGGTGTGCGGCGCGGCTGCCGGGCGGCTTCGGCCCCCGTTCTCTGCCGCCGGTCCCGATCCTCCGCCTCAGCCCTCGGTGAGGCCGTTCTCGCGGGCGGCGCTGAGGACGCGCGCATAGGAGGCCCGGGCCGCCTTGCGCAGCCAGTCGGGCATGGGTCGGCCGTGGGTCGCCTGGGTCAGCAGGACGGAGATCTCCCGGACCTTGGTGTTGGTGTGCTGGGAGATGTCCACGAGAATCCGCCAGGCGGTCTCGGGACTGCAGCGCCAGTACGCCATCAGCACGCCGCGCGCCTGATCGATCACCGGGCGGGTCTTCATGGCCTGCCTGAGCTGTGCCACCTCCTCCTGGAGCCGACGTGCCTCGGTGGGCGAGAGCGACTCGTCCACGTCCCGCAGCTCCTTTTCCTGCTCGCCGTACTCGGATTCCGCACCGCCGGTGGCGGTGGCCCGGGGAGGCGCCACAGGAAAGTTCATCACGCCCTCCGGAGACAACTGTTGCCGTACGACATTATTTCATCTGCCCGAGGCGGTCGCCCGGCACACCTGTGAGATAGCAGACACCAGGCCGCCGCAGGCTCCGCGTACGGTGACGGGAAAGATCATTCGCCTGCGAAGGAGCACCGCCCGTGTCCCCTATCGAACCACCCGTCCTGGTCGGCACCGACGGCCGCGTCGGCCGTCTGGTGCTCAACCGGCCGCAGGCGCTCAACGCGCTCAACCGGGAGATGGTCGACCTGCTCTCCGAGGCGCTCGACGCGTGGGAGCGGGACGAGCGCGTCGCGGCCGTCGTGCTGAGCGGGGCGGGCGAGCGGGGGCTGTGCGCGGGCGGCGACATCCGCGGCATCCACGAGGACGTCCGGCGGGGCGGCGGAGCCGAGTCCGCCCGGTTCTGGGCCGCGGAGTACCGCCTCAACGCCCGCATCGCCCGCTACTCCAAACCCTATGTCGCGCTGATGGACGGCGTGGTGATGGGCGGCGGCGTCGGGGTCTCGGCGCACGGCGGCGTCCGGGTGGTCACCGAGCGTGCCAAGGTCGCGATGCCGGAGACCGGGATCGGCTTCGTACCCGACGTCGGCGGCACCTGGCTGCTGTCGCGGGCGCCGGGCGAGTTGGGGACGCATCTGGCGCTGACGGCGGGCCCGGTGGGCGCGGCCGACGCCATACTCTGCGGGCTGGCCGACCACTTCGTGCCCGCCGACCGGCTCGCGGACTTCGCGGCCGCGCTGGCCGACGTGCCGCCCGCCGCCGCGCTGGCACGGTACGCCGCTCCCCCGCCGGCGGGCGAACTCGCCGGGCACCGGGCCTGGATCGACGACTGCTACAGCACCGACAGCGTCACCGAGATCCTGCGGCGGCTGCGCGAACACGGCGGGACCGCCGCCAAGGAGGCCGCGGCCGCCATCGAGACCAGGTCGCCGACCTCGCTGAAGGTCACACTTGCCGCGCTGCGGCGGGCGCGCGGCCTCTCCTGGCTGGAGGAGGCGCTGAACCAGGAGTACCGCACCTCTGTGGCCACGCTCTCCTCGCCCGACTTCGCCGAGGGCGTGCGGGCGCAGATCATCGACAAGGACCGCAGGCCCCGCTGGTCGCCGGCCACCCTGGACGCCGTCTCCGAAGCGGAGGTGGCGCGGCACTTCGCCGCTCCCGAGAGCGGAGATCTGGGGCTCGGCGTGCGAACGTGAGGGCTTTCGTGCGTGCTTTTCGCTCGTGCATGCGCTACTTGTGCGTTCCTCACATCTCTTTCGTGACAGAACTGACTACACATTCCCCCACCTGTGTTGCACGCTTGATCCCGTGCTTCCCAGGGGAGGGGAACGATGGACAAGCGGTACGAAATATTCTGTCTCGCCGACCGGTATTTCTATGACACACCCGACCGCTTGTCGGATTCCGCATCCAGTGCGTCGCGTGGCGGTTCACCGGAAAGCCGGGAAGCCGCAGCGCCCGACGGCGCAGCGGACCCGGGCGAGTTCCCCGTGGCGCGTCGCCCGGTGCCCGCCGGCTGGCGACAGACCCGGTCCGGCGACTGGCTGGAGCTGCGGCCGCTGGGCGGCGAGTTCCCGCTGCAGGGCTGGAAAATCCACTCTTCGGCCACCCTGGAGAACGCGGACGAGATCGGTGCGGCCATTTGGGACTACTGCACGGCACGGGGTATACCCTTCAAATTCGTTCCGCACCGCACTCTGCTGTATCTGCGCAACGCCAAATACGCCGGACGCGGCACCAGCGGTAAGTTCGCCACCATCTACCCGGCCGACGAAAGGCAACTCGAGTCGATTCTGCGCGAATTGGGAGAGATACTCGACGGCCGGCCGGGCCCGTACATCCTCACCGACCTGCGCTGGCGCACGGGACCGCTGTATGTGCGGTACGGAGGCTTCGCACCGCGCTTCTGCGTCGACGGACAGGGCCACCTCGTCCCCGCCGTCGAGGACGCGAGCGGCCGGCTCGTGCCCGATCGCAAGGACCCCTCTTTCCGGGTACCGGAGGGCGTTCGGCTGCCCGAGTTCCTCCGCCCGCAACTGGCGGCGCGCGCCGCGGCCACCGTCACCGACCTGCCGTACCGCATCGAGCGGGCGCTGCACTTCTCCAACGGCGGCGGAGTCTACGGCGGGACAGACACCCGGGACGGCAGCCGGGTCGTACTCAAGGAGGCCAGGCCCCACGCCGGTCTCGCCGCCGACGGCGCCGACGCGGTGGCCAGGCTGGAGCGCGAGAAGGCCGCGCTCGACCGGCTCGCCGGACTGCCGGTGGTACCCGCCGTGCGCGACTGGTTCGAGCTGGACGGGCACCGGTTCCTGGTGATGGAGGAGCTCGAAGGCCAGACCCTCAACTCCTTCTTCGCCAAACGCCACCCGCTGCTGAGCGCCGACCCCGACCCGGCCGCGATCGCCCGGCACACCGAGTGGGCGCTGCGGATGCACCGGCTGGTGGAAGAGGCCGTCGCAGCGGTGCACCAGCGCGGCATCGTCTTCAACGACCTGCACATGTTCAACATCATGGTCGCGCCCGACGAACAGTCCGTGGCACTGCTCGACTTCGAGGCGGCCGCACCCGCCGAGAACGACCCGCGCCAGATCGTCGCCCACCCCGGTTTCATCGCACCGGCCGACCGCACCCGCTACGACATCGACAGGTACGCGCTGGCGTGCCTGCGGCTGGCGCTCTTCGTCCCGATGACGACGCTGCTGGCCGTCGACCGCGGCAAGGCGGCACACCTCGCCGAGATCGCCGCCGAGCAGTTCCCCGGAATCCCGCACGAGTTCCTCAGCCAGGCGGTCGCCACCATCGCGGAGGACGGGACGGCGAGTACGGCGGACGCCACGGACCGGGATCGTTCAGCGGCCAGCGCGGGCCCCGCCTCCCACGCCGTGGCCCGCGCCGTCCGACGCCTGTCGCCCGAGGGCGGTCCAGCGGCGCGCGAGGCGATGACCCGCGCGATCCTCGCCTCGGCCACACCCGAGCGCGACGACCGTCTCTTCCCCGGCGACATCGCCCAGTTCGGTGACGGCGGCGGGCTCGGGCTGGCGCACGGTGCCGCCGGAGTGCTGTACGCGCTCGCCGAGACGGGCGCCGGCCGGTACCCGGACGGCGAGGAGTGGCTGCTGCGGCACACCGATCCGCCGCCGCGCGGCACCCCGCTGGGGCTCTACGACGGGCTGCCCGGGATCGCCTGCGTACTGGCCGGGTTCGGGCACACCAAGCAGGCGCTCGAGCTGACCGAACGGGTGCTGGAGGAGAAGTGGCAGCGGCTGGGCGGCTCGCTGTACAGCGGCCTCGCCGGCCTCGGCCTCGCCCTGGAACAGCTCGCGGACGCGACCGGAGAGCAACGGCTGCGCCCGGCCGCCGCCGAGGCCGCGCAACTGCTCGCCGACCGCCTGGACGAGCCGGACGACGGGGCCCGGGCCTCCGGCCGAGCGGGGCTGCTGCACGGTGCGACCGGAGCGGCGCTGCTGTTCCTGCGACTGTACGAAGGGAACGGCGAGAGCGCGCTGCTCGATCTGGCGGAGCGCGCGCTCGACCGCGACCTGGCGCGCTGTGTCCAGGACAGGGCGGGCACCTGGCAGGTCGACGAGGGCAGCCGCACCATGCCGTACCTGGGTGCGGGCAGCGTGGGCATCGCCATGGTGCTGGACGACTTCCTCGCACACCGGCCCGGGCACGAGCGGTTCACCGCAGCACGGGCGGGCATCCTGCCCGCTGCCCGTATGCGTTACTACGCGCAGCCCGGGCTCTTCCAGGGCCGTGCCGGAATGCTGCTGCACCTGGCCCGTACCACCACGCCGGGCGTCACCGGCGCCGACCGGAAGGCGCAGCTCGCCGGGCTGACCTGGTACGGCATGGCCTACCAGGGCGGCCTCGCCTTCCCCGGCGACCAGATGATGCGGCTGTCGATGGACCTGGCGACCGGCACGGCGGGCTGTCTGCTCGCCGCGGGCGCCGCCACTGCCGCCGACAGCCGGGGTCGCCCCGGCGGCGGCACGGTGCCGAGCCTGCCGTTCCTGGCGCCGCCGACGTCCGGCGGCTCATAGACCGGCCTCCGGGACGGGGGCCGTACCGCAACACCACCGTCCCTGCAACACACAACCCAACACCCCGATAGGGAAGGAAAATCACCATGGCACTTCTGGACCTGCAGACGATGGAGCCCGAGGAGCGCACCGGCGGCGGCGACGACAGCAGCGCCAGCCTCCTCCTGTGCGACAAGCAGAGCTCCCACAGCACGCTCCTTTGCCTGTGACCGCGTGACACACGCGTCCGGTGCTCCTGGGCGGGGGCCTGCCCCCGCCCAGGAGCACCATCCTGTCTCCGGGCAGCCGGCCGCTGTCCCAGGGCAGCGGGCCGGAGCGGACCAGGCCGACGCCGACCGGCTGCTGCTGGCCGAGGGGCGCGCCCAGCTGTGGCGTACGGCCGCCCTGTTCCTGTCGGCGACCGCGGCGGCGGGCGCCGGGCTGATGCTGCCCGCGGCGCTCGGCCGCACCCTCGACCTGCTGCTGGCCGACGACGGGACCGGCGGTGCCCCGGCAGGCCGCTGGCTGGCCGTCTGCGCGGTCCTGACGTGCGCGCTGGTGGTGCTTGACGCGGCCGACACCGTGCTGACCGGCACTCTCAACTCCCGTACCACCGCACGGCTGCGCTCGCGGCTGGTCGGCCGACTGCTGGCGGTCGGCCCGCTGCGAGCCGACCGCTTCTCCGGCGGGGACCTGGTCACCCGCTGCACCGGCAACGCCGCACACGCCGGCACGGGCCCCAGCAGTGTCGCCTCGGTGCTGGCCGCCGTTGTCACCCCGGTGGGCGCGCTGGTGGCGCTCGCGCTCCTCGACTTGCGGCTCGCCGCCGTCTTCCTGGCCGGGACGCCGCTGCTCGTGCTGCTGCTGCGCGCGTTCTCCCGCACCTCGGCCGACTGTGTGACCCGCTACCAGGAGACGCAGGCGCGGCTCGCCGGACGGCTCGTCGAGGCGCTGGCCGGGGCTCGCACCATCGCGGCAGCCGGTATCAGGGAACGCGAACGCGCCAGGGTGCTGGAACCGCTGGCAGAGCTGTCGGCGCACGGAGAGCGGATGTGGCACGTCCAGGGCCGCGCGACAGCACAGGCCGCCGTGCTGGTGCCGCTGCTCCAGATCGCGGTGGTCGCGGTGGGCGGACTGCTGCTGAGCGAGGGGGAGCTGAGTGTGGGCGGCCTGGTCGCCGCCGCGCGCTACGCCGTGCTGGCGGCCGGCGTCGGCACCCTCGTCGGGCAGCTCAACGCGCTGGTGCGCAGCCGTACGGCGGCGCGGCGGCTGGCGGAGGTGCTGGCCGTCTCCCCCATGGCGACCGGGCGGCGCACGGTGCCGTACCACCCGGGGAACACCGGTGCGGGTCGGCTGGAACTGCGCGGTGTGCGGGCCTCGTACGGCGGTGAAACGGTGCTGCGCGGGGTGGATCTCGTGGTGCCGGGCGGGGCCACGGTCGCGGTGGTCGGCCGGTCCGGCGCCGGTAAGTCACTGCTGGCGGCCGTCGCCGGGCGGCTCGTCGAGCCGGAGGCAGGACGGGTGCTGCTGGAGGGTACCGACCTGGCCGAGCTGGACCCGGCGGCGCTGCGGCAGGCGATCGGTTTCGCTTTCGAGCGCCCGGTCCTCTTCGGCACCACGGTCGGTGACGCGCTCGCCGCGGGCCTCCCCGCCGGACCGGAAGGGTGGCGCCGGCACCAGGAGTGCGTCCGCGCCGCGGCGGGCGCCGCCTGCGCCGATGAGTTCGTCCGCACCCTCCCGCACGGCTACGACACTCCCCGCGCGCAGGCGCCGCTCTCCGGCGGTGAGGTGCAACGCCTGGGCCTCGCCCGTGCGTTCGCGCAGAGCCGCCGGGTGCTGATCCTGGACGACGCCACGTCCAGCCTGGACACGGTGACGGAACTGAAGGTGACACAGGCCCTGATGGGCACCCGGAACGCGGAGGGACCGAACGCGGGGGAACGCGTCAGCTTGGCGGCGCGCACCCGGCTGGTCGTGGCGCACCGCGCCGCGACGGCCGCCCGCGCCGACCTGACCGCCTGGCTCGACGGCGGTCGCGTCCGCGCCGTGGCGCCGCACCGGCAGCTGTGGGAACAGCCGGAGTACCGGGCCCTGTTCGGCGGTGGGAGCGGCGAAGATGGCTGAGACCACGGGGGCGACCGGAGCGGCGGGGACCGGCGCGGCGGAGGCGAGAAGCGAGCCGGGGGAGGCGCGCGCTCAGGCCAGGGCAGCGGGGCGGCACCCTGCTCCTGCTCAGCGTGGGCCGGCGCGTGCGGGGCTGCGGTTCCTCCTGCGCCGCCCCAGGGTGCTGGTGGCACTCGCGGGCTGGTCGGTACTGGAGGCGGCGCACACCTTCGCGCTGGGCTTCGCGCTCGCCCGCGCGCTCGACGACGGTTTCCTGGCCGGACGCCCCGCGCTGGGCCTGGCCTGGCTCTCCGCCGCGGCCTGTGGCCTGCTGGTGGGTGCCTGGGGCACCGCGCGGGTCTACCGCCAGGTGGCGGCACTCACCGAACCGCTGCGGGACGAACTGGTGCGCCGGGTGGTGGGCCGCGGGCTGTACGACGCCGTCGCAGCGGTCGGCGTGCCGGGGGACGCGGGTCAGGACGCGTCCGGCACAGGTGCCGTCTCCCGGCTCACCCACCAGGTGGAGATCGCCCGGGACAGCTTCGCCGGGCTGGTGATGGTCTCGCGTTCGTTCGTCTTCACCCTGGCGGGCGCGGTCCTGGGGCTCTTCGCGCTGGCACCGCTGCTGCTGGTGGTGGTCGTGCCGCCGCTTGCGGCGGGGCTCGCCGTCTTCGCGGGAACTCTGCGTGCGCTCGCCCGCAGACAGCGGGACTTCCTGGTGGCCGATGAGGAGCTGGCGCGCGAGTTGGGCACCGCCGTGCGCGCCCTGCGGGATGTGACCGCCTGCGGGGCGCAGGCGGCGGTGCGCGGGTCCGTGGAACGGCGCGTGACGGCGGAGCGGCGGGCGGCCGACGCGCTGGCCCGCTGGGGGGTGGCCCGGGCGCTGGCGCTCGGGCTCGGCGGCCGACTGCCCGTCGTACTGCTGCTGGTGCTCGCTCCCTGGCTGCTGCGGCACGGGGTGAGCGCCGGGGCGCTGGCCGGGGCTCTCACCTACCTGACACAGGCGTTGCTGCCGGCGCTGCAGAGCCTGGTGCACGGGCTGGGCGGCGCCGGCGCCCGGCTCGCCGTGGTGATCGGCCGGCTCCGGGAGGGAGCGCCGCGAGAGTGCGCGGCGACGGCGCCCATGACCCCGCCCCTGCCCCTGCCCCGCGAGACGACGGCTTCCGGACAGGGCGGGCCCGGCGTACCGGCGCTCGAACTGCGGGGCGTCACCTTCGCGTACGGACCGGCTGCCGCGCCGGTGCTGTCGGGGCTCGATCTGACCGTTCCGGCGGACGGCAGGCTGGCTGTCGTGGGCCCGAGCGGTGCGGGCAAGTCCACCCTGGCGCTGTTGGCCGCCGGGCTGCTGCGCCCTTCGGCCGGTGAGATCAGGCTGTACGGAGCGCCGGTCGTACCGGAACAGCGGCCGGACCCGCGTGGGATGGCGGGGCGACGGGTGCTGATCCCCCAGGAGTCGTATGTGTTCACCGGCACCGTGCGCGAGAACCTGTGCTGCGATACCGCGCCCCCCGACAGCGCACTCCCCGACAGCGCGCTGCTCGGCGCCTTCGAGGCGGTGGGTGCCGGGGCGCTGCTGCGGCGGCTCGGCGGGCTGGAGGCGGTCGTGGACCCGGTGGCGCTCTCGGCCGGTGAGCGCCAGCAACTCGCCTTCGCCCGCGCCTACCTCTCCCCCGCGCCGCTGGCAGTCCTGGACGAGGCCGGGAGCCGGCTGGACCCTGCGGCCGAGGAGCTTGCCGAGTCGGCGTTCGCCCGGCGCGGCGGCGCGCTGGTTGTGATCGCGCACCGGATCAGCTCGGCGCTGCGCGCGGACCGGGTCCTGGTGCTGGACGGCCCGCGCACCCGCTGCGGCACCCACGCCGAGCTGCTGGAGTGCTCCCCGCTCTACCGCGACCTGGTGGCGGGCTGGGCTCCGCCGTCCCGCGTGTGAGCATGTACGAGAGCGCTCGAAGCGGCCCTCGCCGGGCCTTCCCGCTCACAGCCAGCCGGCCCCCTGGGAGATGCGGATGGCGTCCACCCGGTTGCGGGCGCCGGTCTTACGGGTGATGGCGGACATGTAGTTGCGTACCGTGCCGGTGGACAGCCCCAGGCGGCGGGCTATCTCGGTGACGGAAGCGCCTTCGGCCGCCGCCGACAGCACCGTCAGCTCCCGTTCGCTCAGTGGGACTTCGGAGGCTTGCAAGAGGGTGCCGGCCAGCGCGTTGTCCACGAAGCGCTCGCCGGCCGCGACCTGCCGGACGCCGGTCACCAACTGCTCGGGCAGCGCGTCCTTGCACACGAATCCGCGTGCCCCCGCATCGAGCGCTCTGCGCAGCGCCCCCGGGCAGTGCTGGCTGACGAGCACCAGCAGGCGGGGCGCCGGGCCGGCGGTGCGGGCGGCGCCCTTCCTGGAGAGCCCCGCCAGTTCGTGCAGCCGGGACCGCGCCGTCACATCGGCGTCCATGACACAGACATCGGTGGGCCGAGTCCGCGCCAGCCGCACCGCGTCCTTCGCGGGTGCGGCTTCGATGTCCATATCAGGCTCCCTTTCGACCAGAGCGGCCAGCGCACATCTGAGTATGCGCACGTCGTGCACCAGCAGTACCCGGATCAACCCAGTCCCCCCTACGTGCCCGATCTTTGATCTGACAGGCGCCGCTCAATACATACAAGCTCATCGCCCCGAAGAGGGACACAGTTTTAGCCACACATTGAGACCGAGTGTGTGCGATGTGTTATGGGGGGGCGCATGAGGGGGCGCACTTCGCGCCACGGCCGGGCGGCATCCGGCCCCTCTTCGCGCGTCGTTTCGTCCGATTGCGCCGGGGTACCGCGACCCTCTTGGAACGACGCACCCGACGGCCGCCGGAGCACATCCGGCGTGCGGAGCGAGCGGAGTGGAGATGCGACTGACCGAGAGCAGCACGGAAGCGCCACGGAAACCGGACGGCTCACCGGGAGCGCCGGACCCGGCGGACACCCTGCCGGCGCTGGACGCGCGGGAAGCGGCGGGTGTGGTGGCCGACGCCCTGCTGCCGGTGCTGGCGAGCGGCGTCATCGTGCGCAGGCCGCGGGCGATGTCGCTGGTCGAGCGCACCGGCTGGGACCGGCGCGGTATCGAACGGATGCGTGCCCTGCGCGACCGCCACGGCCCGGGCCCGCTCCCGCTGACGGTACGGGGGCGGGCATACGCGCTGGTGCTGGACCCCGGGGACGCGCACCGCGTGCTGCACGAGACACCGGACCCCTTCAGCCCGGCCCCCCTGGAGAAGCGCGGCTCGCTGGCGCAGTTCCAGCCGCACGGGGTGCTCATCTCGGGCGGCGGGGAACGGACGCGGCGCCGGGAGTTCGTCGAAGAGGTGCTGGAGACCCCCGAACCGCTGCCCGGCATCGCCGGGCGGCTGACCCGTGTCGTACGCGAGGAGGCCGAGGTGCTGCTGGCGGGCGCCGAGCGGTCGGGGCAGCTGCTGTGGGACGAGTTCGACGCCGCGTGGTGGCGCACGGTGCGGCGCATCGTCCTCGGCGACGCGGCCCGTGACGACACCGCACTCACCGCGCAGCTCGGCGCACTGCGCTCGGCCGCCAACTGGTCGCTGGCCGGCCCGCGCCGCCGAAGGCTGCGGAGCGCGTTCCTCGCCCGCGTACGGTCCTACGTCGCACAGCCGGAGCCCGGCAGCCTGGCCGAGCGGGTGGCGCGGACCCCCGCACCGGCCGGGACCGACCGTGCGGGCCAGATTCCGCACTGGCTCTTCGCCTATGACGCCGCGGGCATGGCCACGATGCGCGCGCTCGCGGTGCTGGCCACCCACCCGCGGTGGGCGGCACGGGCCCGCGAGGAGGCGACCGCCGGGGTACCGGACGCCCCGCGCGAGCTGCCGCTGCTGCGCGGCTGCGCGCTGGAGTCGGTACGGCTGTGGCCCACCACCCCGCTCATCCTGCGCGAGAGCACGGCCCGGACGTCCTGGAAGGGCGGCACCCTGCCCGCCGGAACCGTCTTCGCCGTCTACACCCCGTACCTGCACCGCGCCGAGCCCGCCGCACCGTACGAGGACACCTTCGCGCCCCAGCAGTGGACCGAGGAGACGGGGCGGCAGGCCCGGTCCAATCCGGCGCTGCTGCCGTTCAGTTCGGGCGGGGCCGGCTGCCCTGGCGAGAACCTGGTGCTGTCCACCGTCAGCACGCTGCTTGCGGCGCTGGTCGAACAGCACCAGTACACCCTCGCCTCACACCCCCGGCTGCGGGCTTCCGCGCCGGTGCCCACCACGCTCGACCACTTCTCGCTGGCGTTCCGCGTACAACCGCTGCCGTAGGAACTCGGCCGCCGACGCAGGAGTCCGCCCCTGGAACGCCTGTTACTCGCCGGAGGTGGCTTCGTCCTCGCTCACCGTGTGCAGCGCCTGCTCCTCCGGGGACAGGCCGCCCCCGGTCTCGCCCGTCTCCTCTCCGTAGACATCCTGCCTGCGGGGCGGGGTCGCCTCGGGGTCGGCGCGGAGCACCCCCGCCGGGTCGTCCGGCGGACCGGAGACGGCGTCCCGCTCGGACTCCTCGGGCATCTCCTCGGCGAGCCGCTCGTCCAGAGACTCGCCCTCGCGCATCTCGGCAGGGGTGGGCGCGGAGCGGGTGACGGCTGTCGGGGTGTCGCCGGGTACCGGCTCCTGCTGCGGGTCGCTGGACAGCTGCTGCATCGGGGCACCGTCCTGCAGGTCGGGGATGCCCTGGTCCTCGGGGTCGGCCCCGGGGTCCGCGGGTTCGGCGTACTCCTCGTCGGACTCCGCCTGCGGGGTCAGGAACGAGGTGTCGAAGCCGCCGCTGTCGTCGCCGGCCGTGCGGGGCGGTGGATCGGAATCGACGGGCGGTTGCCACTGGCCGCGCTCCAGGCGTTCGTCCGGCTGCCGGCCCTCGACAGGGCCCGGCTGCATCTCGGCGGCATCCTCGGTGGTGACGCCCTCCTCCGCGGGGATGTCCCTGCCGTCTCCCGTCATGGTGGCCTCCTCTCGTGCGGGTCCTCCGGGTACCCGTTCGCCCTGGCGGCTACGCGGCCGCGGTGGCGTCCGGCGCGCGGCTCAGCTCTCCCGCTCCAGGCGGGCGTAGGCGCTCTCCTCCAGACGGGTGAGCAGATCGGCGGGACCCTCGTAGATCTCCTGGGCGCCCGCTCCCTCCAGGTCGGCGCGCGGGATGCCGCCGGAGAGGACGCCGAGGGCCGTGACTCCCGCGCGGGAGGCGGCCCGCATGTCCCACACGGCGTCGCCGAGGAAGACCGTCTGCTCACGTGCCGCTCCCGCCCGTTCCCTGGCCTGGTCGACGGAGTCCGGCGCCGGTTTGCCCTCGGCGACGTCCGAGGCGCTGGCGATGTGCGAGATGACCTCGTCGGCGTCCAGCGCGCGGCGCAGCGCGGCCAGCTCGCCGCCCACGGCCGAGGTGACCAGCACGATCGTCCAGTCCCTCCGATGCAGCGCACGCAGCAGCTCCTGGGCGCCCTCCAGCGCCGCGAGCCGCTCGTGCCAGGTGGCGAACAGCGTCTTGTGCGCGGCATCCACGGTCTCGTCCCCGGCCGGGTCCCTGCTCTCTCCCAGCACTCGCGCGAGCAGGTCGGCGCCGCTGAGCCCGACGGCCCGGTGCACCTCTGCCATGGGCACCTTGTGCCCCGCCTGCCGCAGCGCCTCCCACCAGGCGTGCACATGGAGGTAGGTGGTGTCGGTGAGGGTGCCGTCGACGTCGAAGAGCGCGGCGCGTGGCATGGCGGCTCCTGGGGGTGAGGGGCTTGTCGGGTCGCGGAGGGTGCGCGGCCTCCGCCATCAGCTGCTCGGCCTTGCCGAGCACGGCACTGCGGGTACGGCGGTCGTCCAGCCCGCCGGAGGCCAGCACGTCGCCGTGGAAGACGGCATCGCCCAGGACCACGCGCACCCGGGGGTCGGCGCCCCTCGCCTGCTTGTGTCCCGGCGGGGTGAACGACAGCTCGCCCGCCGCCTGGTATCGGGCCAGTGCCTCCAGCACCGGCACGGTGTTGTGGTCCATACGCACCGGGTGCCCTTCTCCTCCGGAGGGGAACCAGTCGCCGCAGCGCCCTTGTGGCTTGTCGCGCAGTTCCCCGCGCCTCTGACAGGCGCCCCTCCAGTCCGCGAAGCGCGGAAAGAGGGTATCCCCTCACCGGCGCTCGCGAGGGGTCTCCCGTACGACGTCCTCGGGCCTCTTGTCGTCCCGCAGACCCAGAAAGCGGGGATGCCGCAGCATTCCGTCGCGGGTCCACTCGGTGAAGCCGATCTGCGCCACCAGCCGGGGCTCCACCCAGTGCGCGCCGCGCTCGCGGACCCGGTCGGCGAACGGGGACCGGGGCACCTCCAGCTGGTCCAGCCCTCGCCGCAGGGTCAGCAGCGTGGCGCGGTCGTAGCCGGTGCCCACCTTGCCCGCGTAGCGGAGCGCGCCGCCTTCGTAGTAGCCCAGCAGCAGCGCCCCGAAGCCCACCCGCGTACCGGCGGGTTCGGTGAAGCCGCCGATGACGAGTTCCTGGCCGCCCGCGCACTTGAGCTTGAGCCAGTCGGGTGAGCGGCGCGGCAGATAGCGTCCGTCGGCGCGCTTGGCGATGAGCCCTTCCCACCCGTGCGCGCATGCCTCGTCCAGCAGTTGCGGGCCGCCCTCGTTGCGGTGGGTGGTGAAGCGCAGCGGGGAGCCGAAGTCCAGTGCCCTGCGCAGCAGGGACTTGCGGATGCGCAGCGGCAGCCGGGTCAGTTCCATGCCGTCGAGCCGGAGCAGGTCGAACACGTAGTAGGTGATGGCGACCCCGCTGGCTCTGGCCTGCCGTGCGGTGCTCAGCTGCATCCGCTGCTGGAGGCGGGCGAAGTCGGTACGGCCGTTGGCGAAGGCGACGATCTCGCCGTCGACGGTGAAGTCGGCGCGGCTCTGTGCGGCGAGCGCGTCCACGATCTCGGGGTACGTCTCGTCGACGCGCCGCCCCGAGCGGGACAGCAGCCGTTCGCTGCCGTCCTCGCGCACGGCCAGTACCCGTACCCCGTCCAGCTTGCGTTCGAAGATCCAGCCGCCTTCGGGGAACTCCCGGCGGTCGCTCAGCTCGGCCCGCATGGGCCTTTGAGCGAGCTCCGCACCGGGCGGTGCCCGGCGCAGCAGCGCACGTTGGTCGGCGGGCAGCGTGTCGAGCAGACCGCTCACGACCGCCCGCCCTGGCGGGTCCACCGCTCCGTGGACTGCTCGGCGACCTGTTTGAGGGTCCGGTCGCTGCGGGCCGAGCGGACCCGCCACGGGTCGGGGGTGCCGCGCGAGGAGGCGTGGCTGTCGTTCTTCTTCACCAGCAGCCACGCCTCGCGCTCGCCGTCCTCCCCGCTGCGGAAGCGGGAGAGCGCCCAGTCGCCGCGCAGCTTGCCGCCGTGCATCCGGAAGGAGATGTGGCCCTTCTCCAGCGCCTTGCCGAAGTCGCGGGAGAGCGGTTCATAGGTGCCCTCGTCCCACACGATGACCGGACCGGCCCCGTACTCTCCCTCCGGGATGACGCCCTCGAAGGTGCGGTACTCCAGCGGATGGTCCTCAACGGGCATGGCCAGCCGCTTGTCGTGCGGGTCCGTCGAGGGCCCTTTGGGCACCGACCACGACTTGAGCACGCCGTCCCACTCCAGCCGGAAGTCGAAGTGCAGGCTCGTCGCGTCGTGGATCTGCACCACGTAGTGCGGCTGGTCGCCACGCTCCGTGCGCTCGCCCTCGGGTTCCGCGGTCCGGTCGAAACGCCGCTTGCCGCGGTAAGTCTTCAGCGCGTCGTCGTCGCCACTCACGCCTGGTCCTCACGTTCCGTGCCGCGTTCCGTTGGCATCTGCCGCGTTCCCACTGTCTCGCGCACCACACGGATCCGCACCGGGAGCACCGCCCCGCTCGGCTCGGCTCGCCTCACGCCGCCCGGCTCGGCTCAGCCCGTACCGGCCGGCGCCGGACCCAGCTGGGAGGGCCAGGGGATCAGCGGGAGGGTGAGGGGCGGCGGGTGGACGCCACCGGAGCCGATGACCTGGCTGCCGATCCTGCCGCCGAGGTGGACGAGGCGCCCGTCGTCCTGGCGGAAGTGCCAGGCCCCGTCCCCGCGCTGCACCGCCGCCACGGCCTCGGCCAGGAAGCCCAGCTCGCCGGTGTCCCGGTCGGACCACTCGTACTCGCTCCACATGTACTGGTCCACCCAGAGCGTGGCCACGTCGTCGAAGTAGACGGCGATCAAGGTGGCGGCGTTGCCGGGGCCGATCAGGATGCAGAACTCGTCGGTCACCAAGGGGGCGAGCGGATAGCCGGGCACGGCCCGCGCGGCGTCCTCGAAGATCTGCACGACGGGGTGTACGGACCGGGGAGCGCCCTCGTGTCCGGGGCCCTCGTGTCCGGCGACGCATCCCGGCCGTACGCGGATGTGCGGGCGGGGTGCCGTCGCCGTTCCCGCGGCCGGGGCTTCGCCCCCGTCGAGCCGCCCGCTGACTTGTTCGCTCACCGTAGCGTTCCCCTCGTCGTCCGGTCGGTGCCGTCGATGTCCGGTCGGCGTCGGCCGATGCCGACTGAAAGATGACGCTATGCCCGTTCTTTCCGTGCAGCAGCCCGGGGAACACGGTTGGCGGCGCCACCGCTGAGCCGAACGAGCGGCGTACCCAATGACATGGCGGGTCAGTTGACTTACGCAGGAGGCGCGCACACCGTACCGGCCCGCCTCCGCCACCGGACACGAGGAGGGCCGCATGACGTCGACACCCCGTACGCCTGCCACCACCACCGCACCCGCCTTCGCTCCGGCCATCCGGACACCCGGCACGGTCCCGTCGCCGGGCCCCCAGGACGAGCTGGCCGCCTACCTCGCGGCGCACCCGGCACCCGCCGCCGCCGTCGACGCTGTGATCCGTGACCAACGGGGCCGTCTCCTGGTCGTCGACCCGGTCTACAAGGCCGGCTGGGACCTGCCCGGCGGCATGGTCGACGACGAGGGCCTGGTCGACGGGCTGGTACGGGAGCTCCACGAGGAGCTGCGGCCCGCCTCGCTCCGCGTCGGCCGCCTGCTGGCCGTCGACAACGTGCCCGCCACCGTGTACGGCAGGGCACTGACCGCCTGTGTGTACGCCGTCCACCTGCCGCACCCGGTGACCGCCCGCGACCTGCGCCTCCAGCGGGACGAACTGCGCGCGGCCGAGTTCGTCACCCAGGACGAGGCCCTGACCCGGCTCCCGGAGCGGCTGCGCCGCCGCACCGCCGCCGCGCTCACCGCCGAACACGGCGCCCATACGGCACACCTGTTCGACGGCCATCCGGCGCCCCTCACCGACCGGGACCGCCGCGCCCTGCTGCCCGGTCCGGCGGTCACCGCCGCTGTACTGGTCACCGACGGGACGGGCCGCGTCCTGGTGCGGGACGCGGGGCACACCGGGGGCGGGCGGGACGACGACGGATGGGGCGGCGGCTCCGTCTGGCGACTGCCGGGCGCCCCGGTGGCGGCGACCGAGACACCCGGCGAGGCCGCGGCCCGCGCCCTGCGCACCCAACTGGGCCACCCGGCAGACGGGCCGACCGGCGTGGGGCGGCTGCTGGCCGTCGAGAGCACCGGGTGCCCCGCCGGCGGCCGCGCCCTGATCACCCATCTCTTCGCGGCCGACGTCGCCGTGTCCCACCTTCCGGCCACTACACGCCGACTCAGCCGGGACGAGGCGCTGCGCCTCCTCCCCTCCCATGAGGCCGCGCTCCTGCGCGGCGCACAGCGGTAGCTGGGGGAATTGCGCGTGCCCCGTCGGGGCGCGGGGAACCACGCGCGCAACCACGACACACCCGCACCCCGCAACGAGCCGCAAGGGCCCCCTCCCCGCCGCACAGGACCCGGTCGGCGGCGTACGGGCGCCCGGGGGTGGCGCCCGTACGCGGCGTGCGCCTCCGCGGCAGCCGACCGGTGCCGTGCCGGGCGATAACAGAGTGCGGGCCGGGGCAGGATGGGGCGGTGACTTCTCGATCCCGTGCGACATCGTTCAATGCGGCGGCAGACCGCTACGCAACCTACCGACCGTCCTACCCTGGCGAACTCTTCTACGCCATCGAGGAGTTGGCCGGTATACCGCTGGCAGGTGCGCGTGTCGGCGACATCGGGGCCGGCACGGGCATATCGACCGCGCAGCTGCTGGAGCGCGGTGCCGACGTGGTCGCCGTCGAGCCGGGCGCGGGCATGGCGGCACGGTTCCGCAAGACCCTGCCGGACGCGCCGTTGGTGCGGGGCGACGCCAACGCGCTCCCGCTGGCGGACGGGAGTCGGGATCTGCTCACCTACGCCCAGTCCTGGCACTGGACCGACACCACGCGTTCTGTTCCCGAAGCGCTGCGCGTGCTGCGTCCGGGCGGTTCGCTCGTCATCTGGTGGAACACCTCAGCGCATGACGTGCCCTGGATCGCCGAGCAGACGGAGCGCATCACCCGCCACACCGGCGCCACTTCGCCCTCCCTCACCCCTCTCGACCATCCCGGCGCGGTACGGAAGGCCGGGCTCGAAGGGCTCCACGTCGTCCGTCGCCACCTGCGGTGGAGCCGTACCGTGTCGCTGGAGACCCACCTGGGCAATCTGATCAGCCATTCGGGCTTCCTCGTGATGGACGAGGAGCGCACCCGGGAGTTCGTTGCGGCCGAACACGCCCGGCTGCAGACGCTCTTCCCCGACGAGCTGGTGGAAGAGACCTACGTGGTGGACCTGTGGGTGGCGCGCGGCCCGGGTACGTGACCGGAGCCGGCGGGTGCCGTGAGCACCGCCACCGGGAAGGACAGTGCGCCGCCCACAACTCACCTCCCACTGCATGCAGTTCGGCGACCGCTTCCGCCCCCGAGCTCAATCCCTGCTTGCGGAATTGTTGGTCATCAGGCTGGAGCAGGCCACTGTTCTGCAAGTAGGGTGCGCGCCCATCGCCGTCGAGTGAACGGTGTGTTGAGCCGCGACGTTGTGGAGGTAGCGGATGAGCGCTGGCTCGATCTTCTTGTGGGAACTACTCGGTACCACGGTGCTGATCATGCTGGGTACCGGCGTTGTCGCCAACCACGTACTGCGCCGCACGAACGGCAACGGCGGGGGCGTGCTGTTCATCAACATCGGCTGGGGTTTCGCGGTCTTCACCGGCGCGAGCGTGGCGGCGCCCAGCGGCGCGCACCTCAACCCGGCCATCACCCTCGCTCTCGCCGTGGCCGACAAGACCGCGTGGTCGGACGTGCCCGTGTATCTGCTCGGGCAGATGCTCGGCGGCATAATAGGCGCGGTGCTGTGCTGGGCCACGTACAAGCTGCAGTTCGACGACCACGACGACCCCGCGGGCACGCTCGGCATATTCTCGACGGCGCCCACCATCCGCAACAGCTTCTGGAACGTGGTCACCGAGGTGCTCGGCACCTTCGTGCTGGTGGCCTTCGTGCTGTTCTCGCCCGTCGCCGGGCCCTGGAAGGGCGAGGGCGAGATTCCCGACTTCGGCAACTCCGCGCTGGGGTACGCGGGTGTCGCCTTCGTCGTGCTGGTGATCGGTACCTCGCTGGGCGGACCGACCGGCTACGCCATCAACCCGGCCCGCGACCTGGGGCCCCGCATCGCCTACGCGTTCGTCCTGCCGATCAAGGGCAAGGGCAAGGCCGACTGGGCGTACTCCTGGGTGCCGGTCGTCGGCCCTCTCCTCGGCGGCGTCCTGGCGGCCCTGCTGTACATGGCCTACCCGGCGTAGGGGGTCGCGCCCCGTCAGGGGCGGTCGCGGGGCCCGGCTACCGTGGTGGCGCCTGCTGCGCCGCCCGCGGCGGGTCCGCCCTTCCCCCGAGGAGCCCGCGCAGTGAGAGCCGCACGCCTGGTCACCGATGTCCTCCAGCCCCGCAACGCGCTGCTGGCGGGGCTGACCGGGCTGGGCGTCGCGGCGGCGGGGAACTGGACGGGGGTGCCCTGGGGGCTGTTCGCCGCACTGTGCGCGGGCATCGTGCCTGCCTCCTACATCGAGTGGGAGCGCAGGCGCGGCACCTGGGGCGACCGGCACGTGGTGGACCGCACACAGCGGCTGCCGATCTTCCTGGTGATCCTGGGCTCGGTGGGGCTGGGCGCGCTGGTGATGGTGCTGGGCCGGGCGCCGCGGGACATCCTGATCGCGATGGTGGCGCTGTGGACGATGACGGTGGTCCTGCTGACGGTCAACGCCTTCTGGAAGATCAGCGTGGACTCGGCGGTGGCGGCCGCCATGGTGGCGATGCTCGCCGTGGTGCACTCGCCCTGGTGGCTGCCGGCTGCCGGGCCGCTGGTGGTCGCGGTGTGCTGGTCCCGGATCGCGCTGACGTACCACACAGTGGCGCAGACGGCGGCGGGCGCCACGGCCGGGCTGGTCACGGCGGGTGCCTGGCTGGTGTGAGCGGCCGGCGGGTGTCCACTGAAGGGGTTACCTGGTGGAGCCGTACGCCGGGGTATACGGCGGATGAGGTTGCGGGATGGTTCCGTTTCTCCCGTCCGCCGACAGCTTGGCCGATCCCCGAGGTGCGTCATGGCTCTCGCCCCCGTCACACCGTCACTCTCCCGGGCCGAGCTGCGCGACGTCATCGAGGGGGGCGCCGACGGCAGCGAACTGGTCGGTATCGAGGTGGAGACCGCCGCGCTGGACCCCCGGACCGGTGCCGCGGTGCCGTACGAGGGGCCGCGCGGGGTCCGCGCCCTGCTGGAGCACCTCGTCGCCGACCAGCCGGACACCGAACCCCAGTACGACCGCGGTGCGCTGGTCGCGGTGCGGCTGTCGGAGGGCGGCACGGTCTCGCTGGAGCACGGCGGCGCGGTCGAGTACTCCTCGCCACCGTGCTCCTGCGTCGCCGACCTCGCCGAGGTGACCGATCGTGGGCTGCGCCGAGTGGCTGCGGCGGCACGCGGATTCGGCTTCGCGCTGGTCCCGGGGGCGCAGTACCCGTTCACCGCGCCCGAGGAAGTGGAGTGGGTACCGCACTCACGTACCCCGCTGATGCGGCGCCACTTCGAGCGGCTGGGCAGACCGGGCGCCGGCGGGGTGCAGGTGATGTCGCTGGCCCTCTCGACGCAGGTGTCCCTCGACTTCACCTCGCCCGCTGATCTGACCGAGAAGCTACGGGTGCTGGCGGCGGCCTCCACCCCGGCGGCCGCCCTGTTCGTCAACGCGCCGCTGGAGGGCGGCCGTCCGTGCGGGCAGCTTTCCCGCCGGATGGACTACCTCAGCCGCTGCGATCCGTCCCGCACCAGTGTGATCCCGATGATGCTGCGCGAGGACGTGGATGTGGAGATGTTCATCGACTGGGCGCTGAACCTGCCGATGATCCACCGCGCGGCACCCGGCGGTGGTCGGCAGGCTGCACCCCGGGTCCCCTTCGGCACCCTGCTGCGGCGCGGGTTCGAGGACGGGAGCAGGCCGCAGCTCGCCGACTGGCGCGCGCATCTGTCGCAGATCTTCTCCGACGTGCGGCTGCGCGAGACCCTGGAGCTGCGCGCGGTGGACGGCCCGCCGTTCGAGGCCCGCTACGCGGTGCCCGCTTTCTGGACCGGGCTCGGCTACCATCCGGCGTCCCGCGCGGCGGCCTGGGAGCTGCTGCGGGGTGTCGGTCCCGACGCGCACCGGGCCGCGTTGCGGGACATCGCCCGCCGCGGGCTGGACGCCCAGATCGCGGGGCGCCCTGTACGGGAGATCGCGGCCGAGCTTCTGCGACTGAGCGAGGCGGGGTTGCGGGCCCGCGTCGCCGCCGGCACCGAACGCCATGATGCGGTGCGCTTTCTGGCGCCGCTGCACGAGATCGCCGAGTCCGGCGTGACATTCGCGCACCGCACCCTCGACCAATTGCGGGCGGCCCCCACCACGTTCCCGGCCCGCCACATCGCGAGGCATCGCATCCCCTGACCCCGCGGCCTGCGACGGCGGGCAAGGGGCAGCCCCTCTCCAGCCCTACACGACGCCCTGACTCCGCATCGCCTCCGCAACCCGCCGGAACCCGGCGACATTCGCGCCGAGCACATAGTCGTCAGCGCTCCCGTACTCCTCCGCGGCGGTCACACACTCCGTGTGAATCGCCCGCATCACCGCGGCCAGCCGGGACTCGGTCTCCGCGAAGGTCCAGGACTCGCGGGCCGCGTTCTGCCGCATCTCCAACGCGGAGGTGGCCACGCCACCCGCGTTCGCCGCCTTGCCCGGCCCGTACAGCACACCCGCCTCACGCAGCACACCGACCGCGTCGGGCGTGCAGGGCATGTTGGCGCCCTCGGCCACGGCCTTGACGCCGTTCTTGACGAGGCTGACGGCGTGGTCCTCGGTCAGCTCGTTCTGGGTCGCGCAGGGCAGCGCGATGTCGCAGGGCACGTCGTAGACGGAGCCGCGGGCGCTGAACCGGGCCGAGGGGCGGGCCTCGGCGTAGGTGTCGAGCCGACCGCGCCGCTCCAGCTTGATCTCCTTGAGCAGGTCGAGGTCGAGCCCCGCCTCGTCCACGACGTAGCCGGAGGAGTCGGAGCAGGCGACGACCAGCGCGCCGAGCGCCTGGGCCTTCTCGACGGCGAACAGGGACACGTTGCCGGAGCCGGAGAGGACGACGCGGTGCCCGGCGAGGTCCTCGCCGCGGGTGGCGAGCATTTCGCGGACGAAGTGCACGGTGCCGTACCCGGTGGCCTCCGTGCGCGCCTCGGAGCCGCCCCAGCCGGTGCCCTTGCCGGTGAGGACGCCCGCCTCGTAGCGGTTGGTCAGCCGCTTGTACTGGCCGAAGAGGAAGCCGATCTCACGGGAGCCGACGCCGATGTCGCCGGCGGGTACGTCGGTGTGCTCGCCGAGGTGGCGGTGCAGTTCCGTCATGAAGGACTGGCAGAACCGCATGACTTCCGCGTCGCTGCGGCCCTTGGGGTCGAAGTCGGCGCCGCCCTTGCCGGCACCGATGCCCAGTCCGGTCAGCGCGTTCTTGAAGATCTGTTCGAAGGCGAGGAACTTGACGGTGCCCAGCGACAGATCCGGGACGAAGCGCAGCCCGCCCTTGTACGGTCCCAACGCGCTGCTGAACTCCACCCGGAAGCCGCGGTTGACGTGCACCTCGCCGGCGTCGTCGGTCCACGGGACCCGGAAGAGGAGCTGCCGCTCGGGCTCGACCAGCCGCTCCACCAGCTGGGCCTCGGCGTATTCGGGGCGCTTGCGCAGCACCGGCTCCAGGCTGTGCAGCACTTCCCGTACCGCTTGGTGGAACTCGGGCTCCCCGGGGTTACGGCGCAGAACCTCGGCGTACAGCGCTTCGATACGGCTGCTGGCATCCACGGACATCATCCTCGTCGCTCGCACGGCCACCTTGCCCTGCCGGGACAGGCTGGTCACGAGGGTACGGTCGGTCGCCACGAGTCCGGCTCGCAAGTGGCGAGAAACACTCTTGCCGGGGGAGCCCTCCGTCAGTCCGCGAGCCGGACCGCGTTCTCCAGCAGCAGCGCGTGCACGAACGCCTGGGGCAGATTGCCGCGCAGTTGGCGCTGCTCGACGTCGAACTCCTCGGCGTACAGGGCCGGAGGCCCGTACGCGGCGCGGTTGCGCTCGAACCAGCGGAGCGCGGAGGGGCGGTCGCCGAGGTGGTTGGTGACCAGAGACATCATGAAGCCGCACAGCAGGAAGGCGCCCTCGGCGGCGGCGAGCGGACGGCCGTCATGCCGGAAGCGGTAGACGAAACCGTCCTCGGCCAGCTCGTCCTGGACGGCCCTGACTGTGCGGGCCGTACTCGGATCGTCCATGGGCAGGCAGCCGCGGGCCAGCGGGAGCAGGACCGCCGCGTCCACCTCGGGGTCGTCAGCGGCGCGGGCCCACACTCCGTCGGGGCGCAGACAGCGGGCGCGGGCCTGGGCCAGCACCGTCTCGGCCAGCGCGCGGGGGCGTGCGGCCTCACGCTCGGGCAACTGGGCCGCCAGCGCCCGCAGTCCGGTCACCACGCTCAGCCGTGAGTGCGTCCACCAGCGCTCCTCCAGCTCCCACATCCCGGCCTCGGGGCGCTCCCAGTTGCGCTCCACGGCGGTGATGGCGACCTCGACGGCGCGCCGGACGTCGCGGTCCTCCAGGTGCCCGTGGCGGGCGGCCGCCGCGTACAGCTGGAGCACCTCGCCGAAGGTGTCGAGCTGGAACTGCCTGCCCGCCTGGTTGCCCACCCGGTCGCTCCCGCCGGGGTAGCCGCTCAGGCCCAGGGTCCGTTCCTCGGGGACCGGGTCGCCGGTGACGGTGTAGGCGGGGCGCAGCGCGTCGCCGTCCTCCAGGATGCGCGCGGTGACGAAGTCACAGGCGCTCTCCAGCAGCGGATGCGGCCCGTGCGCGGCCACCGCGATGCCGGCGTAGGACTGGTCGCGCAGCCAGGCGTAGCGGTAGTCGTAGTTGCGGCCCTCGCCCGCGTGCTCGGGCAGTGAGGTGGTGGCAGCCGCCACCATGCCGCCCGCGCCGCTGGTCAGCCCGTGCAGTACGGCGTACGCCTTGCGGGCGTCACGGGGCGCGAGCAGGTTGCCGCACTCGGGCACGGCCTGCCGCCAGCGGCGCTGGGTCTCCTCCCACAGCCCGTGCGGCTCCAGGCTGCCGGTGCCGGCGGCGCGCTCGGTGGTGATCTCCAGAACGAGGTCGCGCCGCTCGCCTTCGCGCAGGGTGAACGTGCCGTGCAGCGCGCCGTCGGGTCCCGGGCGCGCCTCGGGGGCGCCCGCCCAGCGCATCCGCAGCCCGCCGCCGGAGGCCGTCCACACCGGTGCCGCGTCGTCCGACGCGGCACCGCCGGGGCCGACCGGTTCCCGGGACAGCTGCCAGCCGTTCAGCTCGGCGCGTCCGAAGCCGGGCCGCGGATCGAGCACCAGTGCCACCCCCGCGCCGGACGAGGGGCCGCGCTCGAGGGTCACCTGGCGCAGCAGCACCAGCCGCTCGGGGTCGGCGGGCAGGGCGAGCGCGTCCCGGGTGACGAAGACGGCCCCGGAGGTCACCCACCTGCTGACCCGCACGAGCGTGCCGTTCTCGTAGAAACCGCCGCTGACCTGCCAGTTGTCGGCGGGTCTCACGGTGTACTGCCCGGCGCCGCCGATCAGCTGCGAGAAGACCGCGTCGCTGTCCCAGCGCGGCGCGCACAGCCATACCAGCCCACCGCGCGGTGAGATCAGCGCGCCGCGCTCCCCGTCGCCTATGAAGGCGTAGTCCCGCAGCGGCCAGGGCTCGGTGCCGTCCGGGCCTGATCGATCAGATGGGGCGAGCTGCGTCATATCGGTGACCCTAGTACCCGGTCGCGGGAGCCCAGGACGCACGGCGTGACACGCCGCGACGCGGGTACCCGGCCCGGTCCACAGGGGCGGCCCGGCCACGTACGGCCCGTCCGGCGGCGGCCGGAGCCGCCGGCCACCGATGGGGAAGGAGGACGGTGATGACCCAGCGGGTCCGCGACATCATGACCGCGGCGCCGGTGGCGGTCGGCACCCTGACCGGTGTCGGTGAGGTCGCGCAGCGGATGCGTGACGAGGACATCGGCGCCGTGCTGGTGACCGAGCGGGACGAGCTGCGCGGCCTGGTCACCGACCGTGACCTGACGGTCCGGGTGCTGGCAGAGGGCCGCGACCCTCTGCATACGACGGTGCGGGAGGTGTGCAGCCCCCGGCTGGTGACGGTCTCCCCCGGCGACGGTACCGATGATGCCGCCGTGCTCATGCGCCGCCACTCGTTGCGGCAGCTGCCGGTCGTCGAGAACGGGGAGGCGGTGGGCATGGTCGCCCTGGGCGACCTCGCGGTCGACCGGGACCCTGACTCGGCCCTGAGCGAGATCAGCTCGGCCCCGGCGAACACCTGAGGCCGGTCGGGACCCAGGCCGGGCCGTGCCACAGGCCGGGACGGGGGCGGGGGGTGGTGGAGCGCGTCGTGCTCCGCTTGGTACGACCGGGCAAATGGGTGTTCCCTGGATAAACAGGGGATACCCGAGACAGACGTGAATGACCTCAAAAACCTTCCATGATCTGAATACCCCTACCTGAGGTGAGGAGCTGGATATGTCCAAGCGCCAGCCGGACCAGGCAGGAAGCGAACCCGACCAGATCCGTGGACCGGAGGAACGCCGGATACACGGCGGCATGCCGGAGAAGCCCGACGACGAGGCGCTGGCCAAGCGCACGGAGGAGGAGCGGGTGGATGCCGGTCTGGACGACTACGACCCCGAGGACGTACCGCCCGCCACGGAATCCTGAAGACCCCGAGGGCCGGCTCTTGGGCCGGCCCCCACCGCTGAGAGGCCGCAAGCCATGCCGATCGCCACGGTGAACCCCGCTGACGGCGAGACCCTCAAGACGTTCGACCCGCTGTCCGAGCAGGAGATCGAAGAGCGACTCGCGGACGCCGACGCCGCCTTCCGCACCTACCGCACCACCACCTTCGAGGAGCGTGCCCGGCTGCTGAACGGGGCCGCCGACCTGCTGGAGCGGGAGGCGAACGGGGTCGCGCGGGTCATCACGACGGAGATGGGCAAGACGCTGGCCGCCGCGGAAGCTGAGGCCGCCAAGTGCGTCAAGGCGATGCGCTGGTACGCCGAGCGGGCAGAGGAACTGCTGGCACCCGAGTATCCGGCCGCCGAGGACGTCGAGGACTCGGGCGCCGTACGGGCCAGGGTGCGCTACCGCCCGCTGGGCCCGGTGCTGGCGGTGATGCCGTGGAACTTCCCGCTCTGGCAGGTGATCAGGTTCGCGGCACCCGCGCTGATGGCGGGCAACGTGGGGCTGCTCAAGCACGCCTCGAACGTGCCGCAGACCGCGCTGTACCTCGGCGACCTGTTCCACCGGGCGGGCTTCGCGCCGGGCTGCTTCCAGACCCTGCTGGTCTCCTCCGGCGCGATCGAGTCGGTGCTGCGCGACCCGCGCGTGGTCGCCGCCACCCTCACCGGCAGCGAAGGGGCGGGCCGGTCGGTCGCCTCGGTCGCGGGCGACGAGGTCAAGAAGACCGTGCTCGAACTCGGCGGCAGCGACCCCTACATCGTGATGCCTTCCGCTGACATCGACGCCGCGGCACGCACGGCGGTGACGGCGCGGGTCCAGAACAACGGCCAGTCGTGCATCGCCGCCAAGCGCTTCATCGTGCACACGGACGTGTACGACGCGTTCGCCGAGCGGTTCACGGCTGGTATGCGAGCGCTGACCGTGGGCGACCCCATGGAGCCCGGAACGGACGTGGGCCCGCTCGCCAGCCGGCAGGGTCGCGACGACCTGGAGGAGCTGGTCACCGACGCGCTCACCCAGGGCGCGCAGGCGCTGTGCGGTGGGCGCCGCCCCGAGGGCCTGGACCGGGGCTTCTACTACGAGCCGACGGTGCTCACCGGCGTGACCGAGCAGATGCGCATCCACCGCGAGGAGGCGTTCGGCCCGGTCGCCTCCCTCTACCGGACGCGCGACATCGACGAGGCCATCGAGCTGGCCAACGACACCCCCTTCGGGCTCAGCTCCAACGTGTGGACGCGGGACGAGTGCGAGACCGACCGCTTCGCGCAGGACCTGGAGGCGGGCGGCATCTACTTCAACGGAATGACCGCCTCGCATCCGGCCCTGCCCTTCGGCGGCGTCAAGCGCTCCGGCTACGGGCGGGAGCTGTCCGGGCACGGCATCCGCGAGTTCTGCAACACGACGACGATCTGGCGCGCCTGAGCGCCGAACGCCCGGTCAGTACCGGCTCACCGCGCGGTTGACGCCGGTCACGAACGTAGTGGCCAGCACCCAGCCGGCGACGATGAGCAGATACGCCAGCCACTGGTACCCGCCCTGCGGGGCGTACGCCTTCTCCTGGCCGAAGTCGATGATCGGCAGCAGCAGGTCCAGGGCGTACGCGAAGGCGTTGAAGCCCGGTGCCTCGTCGGCCTTCAGAGGGCGCGGCGGACGCAGTCCGTAGGTGACCGCGCCCACCAGGAGCAGTCCGGCCAGCCAGCCGGCGGCCCGCATCGGCCGGAAGCCGTAGCCCACGGTCACATCCTGGAGATGGCCCCACAGCCGCCCGTGGAGGGCGAGCGTCGTGCGGTGTCTGCGCTGCTTGGCGAGCTGGACGGTACGGGCCGCCGCGTCGTCACCGATGTGCCGGTAGGCGGCCGTCAACTGTTCGTAGGCGAAGGGTACATAGCCGTCGCCGTCGCGGGTGAGCACCTCCAGCCGTTCGGCTGCCGGGCGGGCGGGTACGAGCGTCGTGTACGTCAGGCCGTCGAGCCGCACCGCGGCGGGCCACACCTCGGGGCTGATGTGCAGCAGTTCGAACCGGCCCCGGCGCAGATTGACGACGCCCTCGACGGGGCGGGCCTCGCGCAGCCAGAACTCGCCCGCCGTGCAGCTGCTGGCCCGCAGCGCGACGCCGCCCGGGTTGGACAGCCGCGCACAACTGAGGTTGAGCTGCCCGGGAACGGTCGCGCCGCGCAGGTTGACGCGGCCCTCGGCCCACAGTCGCATGGCGTGCAGATCGGTGCCCACGGTGAGGGTCTCGGCTTGGAGTGCGGTGCCGCCGGGCTGCAGGAGACAAGCGTCGTCGAGCCGGACGAGGCCCGTCACGGTCACTCCGTCGAGCCGGGCCCTGCCGTGCACGGTCAGCCGGGTGGCGCGCAGATCCTCGCCGACGGTCGCGTGGTCGAGCTTCAGCGGGGATTCCGGCCGTTCGGCCGGTTGTGTGCCGCCCTCCCCCGCAGCCTGGGCCGGTACGCCCACCTCGGCGCGGTCCAGGAAGAGGGCGCCCGCGATACGCGCCCCGGACAGTGCGACCGCGCCAGTGACGCGGCAGTCGTTCAGCCGCAGCGCCCCGTCGACGCGCAGGGTGGTCGCCCACAGCCCCGGCATCCGGCACCCGCCCAGGGTGAGCTGCCGGAACTCGGCTCCGTAGAGGACGACCGTCTCGTCGAAGTCGCACTCCCGCAGCGACACCGGGCAGCTGACATGGCCGGAGTGCACATTGAGCTCACCCGTCACCCGCGCGCCCCGCAGCCGCAGCGCGGGTATCTCCCCGTTCTCGTCGGGCGTCGTCAGCAGCAGGGAGCGCAGTACCCGGGCCCGCACGGTGCGATCTTCGGCCGCCGAGAGGTCGACCGGCTCGCCCCGCGGAAACGCCTCCCACACGCGCCTTTCCGGCTCCGTCAGTTCGGTGATCTCCACGCCCCGGACTCTTCCCGGACGCCGCGAGCACGTCAACTCGGCCCCGGTGCGGCCCGGTCCGGCGATTACCCGGCACGTAATCGACCCGGACCCCGCGCGGGCGGCATCGTCATGGCATCGGCTCGCGGACACGACGCGGGCCGGGGCTCCACCGCAACGACGAGCAGGCCGGTACTCCACCGGGACAACGAGAACGAGGGAACGAGGGGACGTACGTCATGAACACCTACGAGACCGCTGTCGAGCGCTACTTCGCCGCCTGGAACGCGCCGGACGCCGAGAGCCGCGCCAAGGCCGTCGCCACGGCGTGGACCAAGGACGGCAGCTACACCGACCCGCTCGCCCAAGTGGCCGGCCACGGCGAGCTGACGGCGGCGATCGGTGCGGCACGGGAGCAGTTCCCCGGCTGCGAGTTCCGGCAGATCGGTGCTGTGGACGGACACCACGACATCGCCCGCTTCTCCTGGGAGCTGGTCGTCGTCGCCGACGGTTCCTCGCCCGCCGCGGGATTCGATGTGATCACGCTGGCCGAGGACGGCCGGATCGCCTCGGTGAAGGGTTTCCTGGACCGGGTGCCCGGCGCCTGAAGCGCCGGGCGGGCTCAGGCGCTGTGGCCCGCGGGGATCTCCTCGCCGGCCGGGACGGGACCGGGCGGGGTGCCGTCCCCGAAGGGGCGGCCGCCGAGCTGCTCTCGGTGGTGCGGGGCCAGCCAGCCGGAGAGATCGGGTCCGGCCGGCACGATGGAGGTCGGGTTGATACCGGTGTGGACGACGTAGTAGTGCCGTTTGATGTGGTCGAAGTCGACCGTGTCCCCGAACCCCGGCGTCTGGTACAGATCCCGCACATACGCCCACAGCACGGGGTCCTGCTCCAGCTTGTTGCGGTTGCACTTGAAGTGGCCGTGGTAGACGGCGTCGAACCGCACCAGCGTGGTGAACAGGCGGATGTCGGCCTCGGTGATGGTGTCGCCCACCAGGTAGCGCCGGTCCCGCAGCCGCTCCGAGACCAGGTCCAGGCGCCGGAAGACATCGGCGTACGCGGCCTCGTAGTCCTGCTGCGTGGTGGCGAACCCGGCCCGGTAGACGCCGTTGTTGACGTCCCGGTAGATACCAGCGGCCACCTCGTCGATCTCGTCGCGCAGCGCCTCGGGGTAGAGGTCGGGGGCGCCCTGCCGGTGCAGTTGCCGCCACTCGGTGGCCAGATCGAGGGTGATTTGCTGGTAGTCGTTGGTGACCAGTGCGCCGCTGGGCACATCCACGATCGCGGGGACGCTCACACCGCCCGGGTAGTCCGACTCACGCTTGTCGTACGCCTCGTGCAGGAAGCGGATGCCGAGCACCGGGTCGCGGTCGTCGGGATCGAGGGTGAAACGCCAGCTGCGGTCGTCCTGGATCGGGTCGGCGACGGCCAGCGACAGCGCGCTCTCCAGGCCCAGCAGTCGCCGCGAGACCAGCGCGCGGGACGCCCACGGGCAGGCCCGGCTGACCACCAGCCGGTACCGGCCGGCCTCCACCGGCCAGCCGTCCCGCCCGTCGGCCGTGATGCGGTCGGCGAAGTGGCTCTTGGACCTCTTGAACGGTTTCCGGCCGTACTCGGTGTTCCCGGCACCGTCGGTGGCTTCAGCAGTGCTCATTCCGGTCTCCTTCTCACAGGTGCCTGCCCGGCGGGGCGTGCCGGAGGCGCTGGTCGCGCCCGGTACGCGCCCCGGGCGTCGGCCGGTGGGTGCTCCCGGCCCCGATCCCATCACCCCAGCGGCCCCTGTGCCGAGTACCGACGCGAAACGGGTGCCATGCTCCCGCCTAGCGCCCGACCTGCCAGGCGAAGGGCGGAAGCTGGGCGGCCCGGCAGTAGACCTCGCACGCCCACGGCAGGGCGGCGGCCGAGGGATGCAGACGTGCTCCCTCCAGGCTGGCCAGCAGCCGCGCCGTGTGGTGGATACAGCCGGTGTGCTGCACGCCGTTCCGGTCGAGGACGGTGACCGCCGTGCGCCTGCCCTCGCACGGTGTCGGGTCCGCCTCGTCCGCCGCCGCGCACCGCCGGGCGCCGCCCGCTGCCGTCGCGTCCATCTCCCCCACCCCGTCCCGCTCACGTTCGCTCGGCCGGACAGCCAGTGGCTTCCCCCAACCTCCCTGCCTCATGGCGGAATTGGGGAAGGCATGGGCAACTGTTGACGTGCCGCGCCTGCCGGACGGCTCGCGGACCGCTCACGGGTTGCTCAAGGGCCGCTCAAGGGCGGCTCGCTCAGGACATGAGGAAGTCCTGCACCACGGGCGCCAGCTCCTCGGGCGGCACCTGGTGGAAGACCCCGGGCAGGGTGCGGTACTCGCCGTTCGGCAGCGCCTCGGCAGTGGCGCGGGCCGCGTCCTGCAGCACCGGCGTACTGGCGTCGCTGCTCAGCACCAGGGTGGGGACCCGCACAGCGGCCAGCGTCTCCTCGGGCAGGGTGCTGTCCCCCAGCAGCGTGGTGTCGTAGCAGAGCGTGTGCGCGATCTTCTTCATCTCCTCCCAGGCCGGGGACTGGCGGGCGCCCTCCACAGCCTGCGGTGGCAGGCCGATGATCTCGGAGAGGAAGTAGGTGACCGCCTCGGCCCGCTCGCCCTCGCTGACGAGCTCGGTCAGCCGTGCCACCCGGACCGGGTCCTGGAGCTGTCCCACCGCTCCGGTGAAGGGCGGTTCGAAGAGCACGATCCTGCTCAGCGCGGCCCCCGCGTGCGCCATCGCCTCCAGCAGCACCAGGCCGCCGGACGACATCCCGAAGGCGAAGCACTCCGACTCCTCCCCGCCCGCGCCGACCGCCGCCGCGACGGCGGCCAGGTCCTCGCCTTCCCGGACGGGCGCATAGGGCTCCGTATCGCCGCTGTCGCCTCTGCCCCGGCGGTCGTAGACCACTCCGGACAGGCCCAGCCCCGCCAGTTCGCGGGCGAACGGCACGCCCGCGGCGCGGGTGCTGAGCGCGCCCCCGGTAACCAGGACGGGCGGGCCGTCGCCCAGCCGCTCGAAGGCGAGCTCGGTGCCGTCGGAGGAGGTGGTGAATTGCGCGTTCATGGTGCGTGGCCCTTCCGGCTGACGTGATGTTGCTGATGTCTTACCAGCAGCCACTGACAGCCGGGGGCGCGACGCGGGACGGCTCGCCGCGGGTCAGCCCCGGGCACGGTCCTCGGGCGGCGGGGGCGGGGTGGGAGCCCCGGCGGGAGGTGGCAGCTTGGGGTAGGCGCGCGGCGCCGCGGCCGCCGGCACGAGGGAGGGCCCGCCGTCCCCTGGCGCCGGGGACGGCAGCAGCGCGTCGCGCCGGGCTCCGGGGTCCCAGCCGGGCTCGACGACCCGCTTCTGCACCAGGATGGCGCCCGCCAGCACCACGGCCCCGGTGGCGAGCATCAGCACGATGGCTGTCGCTCCGCCCGCCTTGCCCGCGAAGCCGACGAGGGAGCCGATCCAGCCGAAATCGGCGTCCCCGAAGGTGGTGTTGGCACTGCCGAAGGCGCCCAGAACCTTCAGCAGCACGGCGGGCAGAAGCGTGATCAGAACGCCGTTGCAGTAAGCGCCGAGCACCGCGCCGCGCCTGCCGCCGGTCGCGTTGCCGTACACGCCCGCCGCGCCACCGGTGAAGAAGTGCGGCACCAGCCCGGGCAGCACCAGGGCCAGACCGAAGGCCGGGCCCAGCACCCAGGCCAGCAGGGCGAGGGTGCTCAGGCCGCCGACGAAGCTGGCCAGGAACCCGACGAGCACGGCGTTCTGCGCGTACGGGAAGACGATGGGCGCGTCCAGCGCCGGTACTGCTCCGGGTACGACTTTCCGGGCTATGCCCTGGAAGGCCGGGACGAGTTCGCCCAGAATCGTCCGGACGCCGAAGAGGATGACGGCGACCGCGATGCCGAACTGGAGGCCCTGCATGAGGGCTTGCATCAGATAGTCGCCCAGGTCGGCCGCGGCTTGTCCGCTGTCGGCGGCGAACGCCTTGAAGGCCGTCTCCCGGCCCGCCTTGGCGAGGTGGAGGACCGCCATGATCAGGTAGATGAGCACCATGGACAGCGCGGTGGCGACCATCGAGTCGCGCAGGAAGCGCAGCCCCTCGGGCAGCTTCATGTCCTCCGTGCTGCGGCTGCGCCTGCCGACGAGCTGCCCCACCGCGCCGGCCGTCACATAGCCCGCCGTGCCGAAGTGCCCGATGGCGATGCTGTTGTTGCCGGTGATGCGCTTGGTCCAGGGATGAGCGAATGCCGGCATCGACACGAGGAGAATGCCCAGCAGCACGCCACCGACGGCCACCACGACCCACGCGGACAGCCCCGCGGTCGCCAGGACCATGGTCAGCAGCGTCGCCATGAACAGCATGTGATGGCCGGTCAGGAAGACATAGCGCAGCGGGGTGAACCGGGCCAGCAGCAGCCCGAGCCCGAACCCGGCGATCATCAGCCAGGCGACCCGTGCGCCGAATTCGTCCTGCGCGATTCCGACGATGGCCTCGTTGGTGGGGATCACCCCGTGCGCCCCGGTGGCGCCCTGGATCATCTCCCCCAGCGGCGCCAGCGAGCCGACGACGAGGTCTGCTCCGGCGCCGATCAGCAGAAAGCCCAGCGTCGCCTTGATGGCGCCGCCGACGATCTGCCCCGCCGATTTCCTCAGAGCCGCGAGACCGGCCGCCGTGATGAGACCGATCAGATACGCGGGAACGCTCAGGATCTCGTTGACGAGAAACTTCGCGACAGTGACCAGCCAGTCCATGGAGCCTTCCGCTTCGTGCTGTGTTCGTGCGAGACGTGTCCCGGGAGCCCGGCGGGCTCAGACGTCGTAGGTGTCGCGCAGGACGGCGTCGACCTCACTGGCGCTGGTGAAGTCCTCCACCACCTTCACCGGAACGCCCACGTCGCCGAGGGTCGCGGCGATCTCCCGGGAGGTGAGGACGGCCGCGGCCTCGGACGCCTTGCCCTTGGCCGAGATGGTGTCCGTGGCCTCCACGGTGATGTGCTGGTCCCAGCCCCATCTGTCGAGGACGCGCTCCAGAGTGTTCTTCAGAAAGAGACTGGTGCCGACGCCGTTGCCGCACACGGTGAGGATCTTCTGCACGGCCGGCCCGCTCGCGCGCGCCGAGTGCCCACTCGCGCGCGCGGTCCCCCCGCCGCCGGTTTCCCGCCGCTGCTCGTTTGCGGCGAGCACCCTGTGCAGTTCCCCGGGGGTCGGTGCGGTGCGCAGGGCCGCCTCGGTCTCCGGGTCGCCCAGCAGCCGCGCCAGCGCCGCCATGGCCGCCGTATGGGCGCCGGAGTCCTCCGCCGCGAGGGCGACGACGAGGGTGACCGGATCGTTGGTCTCGTGCCCGAACGCGACGGGCTCAGCCAGCCGCACCCAGGACATTCCGGTGCGGCGCACCGCGGGCGAGGGTCGGGCGTGGGCGAAGGCGAAGCCGGGCGCGATGACGAGGTAGGGCCCGTTCTCCTCCAGGTTGCGGATCATCTCGTCGGTGTACGCGTCGGTAGTGGTACCCCGTGTGACCAGCAGTTCGCCCGCCACACCGACCGCCGCGCGCCAGTCGGCCGCGGCCACCTCCAGCCGTATCGCCTCGCGGGGCAGCAGTTCGCTCAGTGACGCCATGCCCCGGATACTGACACGCCGCCCGGCGGGGTCTCAGGGCGCCTCCCGCCCGGAACGTCACGGCCGGTCACCCGCTGCCGCGGCCCCGCCCGACGGTGCCGGTGTCGGCGCCTGTGACAGGGGTACCCGACACCGGCACAAAGCGCCCCCCAACAGCAGGGAGGAACCATGCGCCTCGATTCCCTCGCACCGCTCCTCGACCGGAACGGGCCGTGGGCCACCGTCTACACCAGCACGGCGCGGGCCACCGAGTCCGCCGGTGACGAGCGCCGTCTGGCGGCCCGTGCCGCGGGGGACGAGCTGGCGCGGCAGGGGGCAGACGCGTCCACCGTCGACGCCGTCACCGAGCACCTGGCCGCGCTCTCGCCCAGGACCCGGCCGCAGGGCAGCGTGGTGTTCGCCGCTGCCGGCGAGACCGTGCTCGAACTGCCGCTGAACACGGCGCCCGACCGTACCGTCGTGTGCTGGTCGGCGCTGCCGCACCTGGGGCCGCTGCCGGAGCTGCGGGGAGAGAACCCGCGCTGCCTGACGGCGCGCATCGACCGCACCGGCGCCGACTTCGAACTCGTCGACGCGCACGGGACGCACAGCGCCGGGCAGGCGACCGGTGAGGAGTGGCCCATCCACCGCAACGCCACCGGCGAACTGTCGGAGAAGCACTTCCAGCTGCGGGTGGAGAACACCTGGGAGAGCAACGCCGGACTGATCGCCGAAGCGATCGACCGCCGCTTCCAGGAGACCGGCGCGGATGTGCTGGTCCTCAGCGGTGACCCGCGCGAGCGGAGGGCCGTGCACGAGCGGCTGCCCGAGCGGCTGCGGGGCATCGCAGTGGAGACCTCGCACGGCGGCCGCGCGGCAGGAGCTTCCTCGGAGTTGCTCGACCGGGAGACGGCGCGGGCCCGTCAGGAGTTCGTCGAGCAGCACACCGCTCGCGCGCTGGCCGAGATGCGCGCAGCGCACAGTCCTGGCAGCTCAGGCCCTGGGGACCTCCACGATCCCGCGGCGCCGGTTCCGGCGACGGCCGAGTCGGTGCCCTCGCTGGTGGAGGCCGCGCGTGAACACCGCGTCGGCACACTGCTGGTGCGGCCCGGCGGCCCCGACCGGGACCGCCAGGTATGGGTGGGCGACGGCTCCGACCAGGTGGCCGTGCGCCGCTCCGAGCTGCAGTACCTCGGGGCTACGGACCCGGTGCCCGCGAGGGCCGACGACGCGCTGCTGCGCAACGCGCTGGCGACCGACGCCGAGGTGCTGGTCGCCGACCCGCGGGAAGAGCTCCCGGTCGGCGGGCTGGGCGCGCTGCTGCGGTGGACGCACGCCGATGAGCGGGCCGCCGCCGTGCGGTGACGCGCGCCGGGGCGGCCTACGGGGCAGCGGGCGGGCGTGGGCGCCCGGCCCCATAACGCCTCGGACTTGACGCTCTTCCAGGAGGCGGCGGAAGGGGTGACCCCCCAGGAGCGGTTGCCGCGGTCGAGCCAGCCGGACAGCAGCCCGAAGCAGGCGCCCGCCAGGGCCAGCAGAGCCCCCAGCCAGCTGGGTGAGGTGAGGCCGAAGCCGGCGGCGATGACCATGCCGCCGAGCGAGGCCCCCAGCGAGTTGGCGATGTTGAAGGCGGACTGCACACTGGCGGAGCCGAGTTCGGGGGCGTCCCTGGCGTGGTCGAGGATGCGGGCCTGGACGCTGGGGATGGCGGCCATGCCCGCGATTCCGGTGAGGAACACGTTGACGGCGACCAGAACGGTGTTCTGCGCCGTCACCAGGAACATGATCAGCGAGAGCGCGAGGGCGAGCAGCGCCCCGCACATGGTCCGTACGGGCCAGTCGGCGAGGCGCCCGCCGAGCATGGTGCCCACGGTCATGCCGGCGCCGGAGAGCGCCAGCAGCGCGGTGGCCGCGGTGGGGGTGTAGCCGCTGACCTGGGTGACCAGCGGCTGGATGTAGGTGTAGAAGGACGAGGTGCCGGCGAAGCCGAACACCACCACGGCATAGGCCAGCCACACCTGCGGTCTCTTGAATATGCCGAGTTCGCCGCGCACGGTTCCCCGTCCTGGTTCCTGCTGCACGGGGATCAGGGTCGCGAGGGAGACGAGGCCGAGGAGGCCGATGCCCGCGACGACGATGAACGTCCAGCGCCAGCCGACCGTCTGACCGAGCAGGGTGCCCAGTGGTGAGCCGACGATGTTCGCCATCGGCACGCCGACCAGTACCACCGAGAGGGCTCTGCCGCGCTTTTCCGGCGGGACGAGTCGCGCCGCGACAACGGCGCCGATTCCGAAGAACACACCGTGCGGAAGCCCAGCCGTAAAGCGGGCGGCCAGCAGAAGTTCATGGTTGGGGACAAGGGCTGACGCTGTGTTCCCGAAAATGAACATGCATGTCATCGCGAGCAGCATTGTCTTACGGCGGATCCGCATACCCGCGAGGGTGAGCAGCGGTGCCCCGATCACGACACCGAGCGAGTAGGCGGAGACGTAGCCACCGGCATCGGGGATGCTCACTCCCATGTCGGAGGCGGCCTCGGGCAGTAGACCTATCATCACGAACTCGGCCGTGCCAGCACCGAACGTTGCAATGGCCAGAGCCAAGAGGGCAAGGGGCAACGGGACCTCCTTGCAGGAGTGGGGTGTTGGGCTGCCCGGCTCGCCTCGGCGGGCCGTTTCCTCGAAAGGAAGCGTGCCGCAATACAGGATTCAAGCAAACGGTTTCTGCATAAGGCTGCCCATAATAGGATTCCAGGTTTTCCCTGAACTCCCCCTGGAATCAAGGCAGTCGAGCGGCGATGCGCTCAAGAAACCTCCGGCGGGCCGCCGCTGATTCGGCGTGTCGCTGCCCGTATCGCTGATCGCCTTACGGGCATGGAGAGTTACCGGTGACGAATGCGGCGGCTGTGACGTAAGAATGGCAATTGCTCGCGAGTGAAATATAGACGGGGCCCGCCCCGTGAAATCCGTCCGGCGCGCTGCCGCGGGCGCCGAAAACACCGCGGCCACCCCGCGTGTTGGCGGGGTGGCCGCGGTGGGCCGGGCGCGGTGGGCGTCAGCCGCGGATGTTGACGTCGACGCAGGCGTAGAAGGCGTTGGCCGTATCAGCGATGTTCCATACCGCGAGCACCTTCTGCTTGCCGGTGAAGCCGCGGAAGTCGACGTGGTGCGAGACGGTCTCGGGTGGCTGTGCACCTCCGCCACCGATCTCGGCGATCTTCGTATTGCCGATGAAGTACTGCCAGTTGGTGGTGCGGTGCCGGGCGGTGAACTTCCAGTTGAAGTCCGTCGAGCTGCCGACGTCGGTGACGCGCCAGCCCTTGTTGTCGTCGCGCAGGTCGGCGAAGCGCTCGTTGCCGCCCGCACAGTCCTTGAGCCCCTTGGGGCCTTCGACGCTCTGCGGTTCCCACTTGATCGAGCCGCAGGAGACGACGCCGCGGGCGCACTGTTCCTGGCGGCTGGCCGGGTTGGTGATCCAGCCGTGCGCCTCGGCGGGGGTCGACGTGAGACCGAGGACCAGGAGTGGGGCGAGGCCGACGCCGGCGCATGCCGCCAACTTCCGTCTGCGAGGCTGCTTCTGCTTCTTGGTCCGGTGCATCTCAGCTCCTTCGGTGGGGGGGAGAGCACACAGTGGGGATTGGTCTAGACTTTAACGACTGACCGTGGTCGGTCAACCCTTCGCGCGGGAACGCTCACGCCTTCGGAAAACTGAAGCTGTAGCCCTGTTCCTTGAGCCACGGCAGCAACTCCCGCAGCGCCTGGTACGACTCGGAGCGGTCACCGCCGCCGTCGTGGAGGAGGATCACGGCGCCGTCCTCCACCTGCTCCTTGGCGTGCCGGACGATCGCCTCCGTACCGGGCAGCTGCCAGTCCCCCGGGTCCACGACCCAGCCCAGCGGCCGCATACCGTGCTCGGCCGCCACCCGGCGGCTGGCCGGGGTGAAGGCACCGCCCGGAGCGCGGTAGTAGTAGATCCGCGCCCCGCCCGACGCCTTGTCGATCATGCGCTTGGCGCCGAGTATCTGCCGCTTCTGGTAGGCGACCGACTTGTGATCCATCCCCGTGTCGTGGTCGACCGAGTGGTCGCACAGCCGGTGCCCCTCGGCGACGATCCGCCGGACGAGCTTCGGATAGCGCTCCGCGTTGGGACCTATCAGACAGAAGGTGGCCTTGACGTGGTACCGGCGCAGCAGGTCCAGCGTCTTGGGCGTCCACTCAGGATGCGGTCCGTCGTCAAGGGTGAGCGAGACGGAGCGCCCGCCGGTGGCCGTACGGTGGCTTATCGACCGGCTGACCTTCCGGGGAGCCTTCGGCCGCGCGGGCCCCGCATGCGGCTTCTGCTCGGGAGCCGCGGACTCCTGCTGGACACGCGCCGCGCGCACGCTCTGCTCCCAGCCCGGGTGCCGGCCGGAGGCCGCCGCCCCCGCGCTCGTCCCGACGAACGCCGTCAGCAGACCGACCGCCACGGTCCCCGCCGCGGCGGCGAACGCCACGGTCGTCGGCCTGCTGCCCCGCTTGCTGCGCACTACTGCTCCCAACTGTCCCGATTTCACCGGTCTCGGCACTGATGCAGACCTCTCGGAGGGATCAGCGGTTGCGTCGTGGAGATGAGATATACGCCGCATTCGAGGCATGCCTGTGCGGCAGCCGACGGGGCACCCTGTAGGACCTTGGAACCGGACCGACCGAGAGCAGGGAGAGCACAGTCGATGGCGACCAGCGTGGCATTCACCGAGGACCTGGCACGGGAGGTGCTGGCCACCGCGACGGGTGGCCCCGGCGGTACGGCGGAGCTGCTGTCCCTGGGCGAGAACGCCGTCTTCGCGCTGGGCGGGACGGTCGTACGCATCGGGCGGGACCCGCAGCTGCTGGCGCGCGCCGAGCACGAGCTGCGGGTGGCGAACTGGCTGGAGAGCGAGGGCGTGCCCGCCGTACGCGCGGCAGAACCGCAGCCGCGGCTCGTCGGGGACCACCCTGTCACCTTCTGGCGGCGGCTGCCCGCCGCGGTGCGTCCCGCGGCGGCTGCGGACCTGGCCGGGCTGCTGCGGCTCGTCCACGCGCTGCCCGAGCCGCCGTTCCCCCTGCCCGCGCGGGAGCTGCTGGGCGGGGTGGAGCGTTGGCTGCGGCTGGCCGGGGACGCGGTACCGCGGGAGGACGCGGCGTTCCTGCGGGCGCGCCGGGACGACGTCCTCGCCGCGCTGCCCGGCCTCGTCCCCCACCTACGGCCCGGCCCGGTGCACGGTGACGCGCTGCCCCGCAACGTGCACGTCACCCCGCAGGGGCCGCTGCTGGTGGACCTGGAGACGTTCTCCTCGGACCTGCGCGAGCACGACCTGGTCGTGATGGCGCTCAGCCTCGACCGCTACGGCCTGCCGGAGGCCGAGTACGAGACCTTCTGCGCCACCTACGGCTGGGACGTGCGCGAGTGGGAGGGGTGCGCGGTGCTCCGGGGAGCGCGCGAGACGGCAAGCTGCGCGTGGGTCTCGCAACATGCGCCGGGCAACCCGGCGGCGCGCGCCGAGTTCCAGCGGCGGGTGGCCTCACTGCGCGAGTCGGACCCCACGGTGCGGTGGCATCCCTTCTGACCGAACGCCGTCGTTGCGGCCGTCCTGCGGTATCAGAGACGGCCGCAACCACCACGTTCGGCTACAACCACCCGCGCGTGGCCAGCTCTTCCGTGAAGCGTGCGTACGACTCGTCCAGCGCGTCCTTCTCCCCCGGCACCGGCTCGACCAGCCGGCCCTCGCCCGTCATGGCGGCCGCGGCCTTCTCCAGCGAGGGGTACAGCGTGCCGGTGGCGGCCAGCAGGGCGGCGCCGAAAGCCGTCTCCGCACGCTCGGCCACCCGAAGCGGGTGGCCGAGCACCGTGGCGCGGATGCGGGTCCACAGCGGGCTGCGGCTGCCGCCGCCCGCCGCGTAGAGCGGGGCCGTCACGGGCACCCCCAGCGCCGCGACCCGCTCCAGGGCGAGCCGTTCGAGGAAGGCGACGCCCTCCAGGTCCGCGCGGTGCCGGTCGGCGTCGTCGGCCGGAGTGCCGAGGGTGAAGCCGCGCGCTGCCCCGGCCACGAACGGGAAGCGCTCTCCCTCGCGGCGCAGCGGATAGCTCACGCAGGAGGCGGGGCCGCGCGCCGCGGCGGCCTGGTCGAGCGCGGGCAGTTGTCCGGCGGCGCGGTGTGCGAGGGCCTCCCCGCCGGTGTTGGAGGCGCCGCCCGGCAGCCACCAGCCGTCCGGGTGCCGGTGGCTGTAGAGGGCGCCGGCCGGGTCGGTGACCAGCTCGCGGGTGACGCCCTTGAGGACGTAGGTGGTGCCCAGGACGCCCACGAACTGGCCAGGTGCCACCGCACCGGTGGCGAGCTGCCCCGTACAGCCGTCCGTCATGCCCAGCCGTACATCGCAGCCCACCGGCAGCCCCGTCTCGGCCGCCGCTTCGGCGCAGACGGTGCCGACCGAGGTGCCCGGCGGCTGGACCGGGGGCAGCCAGTGCGCCGGGATGCCGAGCGCGTCGAGGATCTCGACCGGCCACTCGCCCGCGCGCGGGTCGTACCCGGTCTTGAGCGCGTGGCTCCAGTCAGTGGCCACGGGCGCCCCTGTCAGGTGCCGGCCGAGCAGGTCGGGCGTGTGCAGGAGCCGCGCGGTGCCGGGGATGCCGGCCGCGTGCCGTGCGCACCAAGCGGCCCGGCCGAGCGCCGCGGTGGGTCCTACGGTGAGGCCGAGCGCCCGCCAGCGGTCCGCGCCCAGGCGCTGTGCTTCGGCGTTGAGATCGGCCGCCCTGCGGTCGTCGTACATCAGCGCCGGGCCCAGCGCCCGGCCGTCCGCGTCGGCCGGTACGAAGGTGCCGGAGGTGGCGGAGACGGCGACGGCTGACACCTCGGCGCCGCGCGCGGGCAGCGCTGAGGTGGCCTGGCGGAGCGCCTCGGCGGTGGCGGGCCACCAGCGGGTGGCGTCCTGCTCGCTGCGGCCGCCCTCGCGGACCGGCTCGGGCAGTGCGGCCCGGCCCTCGGCGAACACCGTGCCGTGTGCGTCGACGCAAACGACGCGGACAGCGGCCGTTGCGACATCGATCCCGGCGACGAGTGGGGTGGCGGCAGCAGTGGAGGGGGTGGGTCCGGGCGCCGGGGCTGGGCTGTGCATGGCATACCTCTCAGTCACGATGTTAATTTCACACGCTCTGTGTGATAGCGCGCTCAGCCGTTCACCTCCGCGACCCGTACATCGGTGTGCTCCCCCAGTTCGGCCACCAGGTCGCCGTCCACCCCGTCGTCCACCACGACGTGGTCGAAGTCGGCCACCGGGCACAGCCGGTGCAGCGCCGTACGGGCGACCTTGGAGTGATCCATCAGCAGCGCCGTACGCGCACCGGAGGCGAGCATGGCCCGCTTCACGAGCACCACGTCCTGCTCCTGGTGGAAGGTCATGTGCCCGTTCATCGCCGACGTGCTCACCAGCACCAGATCCACCGACATCGCCTCGATGGCCTCCACACAGGGCACCCCCAGGAAGGAGTCGTGGGTGTGGGAGTACTCACCGCCCAGCGCGATCAGACGGATCTCCTCGCGCCCGGCGAACACCTCCAGCACCCGGCGCGCGTTCGTCAGCACGGTCAGCGGTGTGCGCTCGCGCAGCAGCGCGGCCAGCGCCAGCACGGAGGTGGAGTCGTCGAGCATCACCGACATGCCCGGCTCGACCAGCTCGGCGGCCTCCCGGGCCACCGCCTCCTTCTCCGCGACATGGACGCCCAGCCGGTAGTCGAGGTTGCTCTCGAAGACGCTGGTGGGCAGCGCCGAGACGCCACCGCGGAAGCGCCGCAGCACGCCCCGCCTGGCCAGCGCCTCCAGGTCCCGGTGCACGGTCATCACGCTGACGCCCATGGTCTCGGCGAGCCGGCTCACGGTCACCGTGCCGTGCCCCACCACGTACTCGGCGATGCGCTGTCTGCGGTTCTCCTGCGAGCGGGCCGAGCCCGTCGGCTGCCCCTGGCCGGCCACGGCGTTCTCCCCGCTCATCCCGCGGCCGTTGGGGTCGCCAGCGGCGCGTGACCGCAGGCCGCCGCGTCGACGGCGGTGGGCACGTTCAGCGAGCGCAGCGCCGTGCGGTCACCGGTCACCTCGATCTCGGTGACCGCCGCGTTGTCGAGCCGGGGCAGCACCAGCCGGTAGCGCCCCACGGGGATGCCGAGCATCGCGCACAGCGCGATACGGAAGGCGGTGTTGTGCGCCACCACCAGCACCGTGCGCCCCTCGTGGTCCGCCGCGACCTCGCACAGCGCCCCGCACACCCGCTGCGCCACGGCGCTGGGCGGCTCGGAACCGGGGAAGGCACCGGTCTCCGCGTCCTGCTGGAAGGCGCGCACCAGCTCCGGCGCTTCGGCGGTCATCTCCGCGATGGTGCGGCCCTCGCCCCAGCCGAAGTCGGCCTCCCGCAGCCCCTCGTGCACGGCCGGGGCCAGCCCCAGCGCCCGGGCCGCGGGCCGGGCGGTGTCCCGCGCACGCTCCAGCGGTGAGCTGACGACCGCGCCGATGGGCTCCCGCCGGGAGCGGGCCACCGCCCACTCGCCCAGCCGTTCGGCCTGCCACCGCCCGGTGTCGGTCAGCGCGATGTCCGAGATCCCGGCGTACCGGTTCTCGTCGTGCCAGGCGGTCTGGCCGTGCCGTACGAGCAGGAGCCGGGCGGTCATACGTCCTCCAGGACCTCGGTGCGGCGGGCGGGTGCGGTGTGGCGCACACTCCCAGCCCATTGGGCTTCTTCACGTCAAGCGCTATAAATATAACAACCTCGATGTGGAGAGCAGTGCGAACTGCCGGGACGGGAAGGCGGACAGCCATGAGTGAAAGCAGCGGGGCGATCATCGGTGTCGACATCGGCACCTCCGTCACCAAAGCCGTCGCCTTCGACCGCGACGGCAACCGGCTGCACGCCGCGGTACGCCGCTCCACGCTGTTGCGCGCGCCGGGCGGCATCGTCGAGCAGGACCTGGAAGAGGTACTGGCCGGTGTCGCGCAAGTGGTCACAGAGGTCACCGCGGCGCTGCCGGCACCGCCCACCGCGCTCGCCCTCACCGGGCAGGGCGACGGTCTGTGGCTGCGCGACGCCCAGGGCCGGCCCGTACGGCGCATGATCTCCTGGATGGACGGCCGCGCGGCACCGCTGGTCAGCCGCTGGCAGCGGGACGGCACCGTGCGCGAGGTCTTCCGGCACACCGGCTCCGGCCTGTTCCCCGGCTGCCACGCGCCCCTGCTCGCGTGGCTGCGCGAGCACGAACCCGAGACGCTGGAGCGCACGGCGGTCGCGGGCTACTGCGTCGACGCCGTCGCCCAGCGGCTGACCGGCACGGTCAGCGTGGACGCCTCCGACGCCACCCTGCCCTTCCTCGACCCGGTGACCCGCACCTACTCCCCCGCCGCGCTGGCCGCCTGCGGCGTGGCGGAGCTGGCCCGGCTGCTGCCCGAACCCGCCGCGCCCCGCGCCGTGCTCGCCCTCGGCCGGGAGGGAGCCGCGCTGCTCGGGCTGCCCGCCGGACTGCCGGTCACCTCGGGCCCCTACGACCTGCCCGCCTGCGCCATCGGCAGCGGTGTAAGGGAGACCGGCGACGGCCTGCTGACCGTGGGCACCACACTGGCCTGCCAGGTGCTCACCGAGCGTACGGACCGGGAGCCGGACGGGGAGCCGGCCGGGATGTGGCTGTGCACACCCGAGACCGGCCGCTGGCTGCGCGCCCTGCCCGCGATGGTCGGCACGGCCGGGATCGACTGGGCGCTCGGCATGGTCGGCGCCTCCACCGACGACCTGGAGACGCTGCTGGACAAGAGCCCGGCCGGCGCCCGCGGTGTGGTGGCGCTGCCGTTCCTGTCGGAGGCGGGCGAGCGGGCGCCGTTCGTCGAGCCCGAGGCGCGGGCCTCCTTCGAGGGCATGTCGCTGGCGCACGAGAGGGCCGATCTGGTGCGCGCCATGTGCGAGGCCGTCGGCTACGCGGCACGCCACTGTCTGGAGACCGCAGGGCTGTCGCGGACGCTCGCAGCCTGCGGCGGCGGCACCCGATCCGAGGGCTGGATGCGGACGTTCGCCGGAATCCTCGGCCGCCCGGTGCGGGTACCGGCCGAGACGGAGGTCGGCGCCAAGGGCGCTGCCGTGGTGGCCCGCGCCGCACTGGGCGACCCGGTGGACGAGGAGCGGTGGCACGCCGGGTACCGGCTGGTGGAGCCGGACGAGGCCGAACGCGCGGGCTACGAGCAGGGTTATGCCGATTACCGCGAGCGGGTGGCGGCGGCACGGGACCGCTGGGGCGGATGACCGGCCCCGGAATCCGGGCCGTGCCCCGGGACCGTGATGTCGCTTTTCCGCCAGTCCCGGCGCGCGCGTACCGCGAGACTGGAGGGGAACGGAGAAGGGACGCGCCATGTACCGCACGCACACCGTCATCGACAGCCCCCTCGGGCCGCTGACCCTCGTCGCGACCGACGGGGTCCTGTCGGCCGTCTACATGGACGAACAGCGGCACCGTCCGGCCCAGGAGACGTTCGGGGTGCCCGACCCGAGCGCCTTCGGCGCGGTGACGGAGCAGCTGGGCGAGTATTTCGCGGGGGAACGCACCCGGTTCACGGTGCCTCTCGCACCGCACGGGACCGACTTCCAGCGCACCGTGTGGGACGCGCTGTGCGAGATCCCCTACGGCGGGACGCTCTCCTACGGACAGCTCGCCGAACGGATCGGCAGGCCGGGCGCGGCGCGCGCCGTCGGGCTGGCCAACGGGCGGAACCCGATCAGCATCGTCGTCCCCTGCCACCGGGTCATCGGCTCGACCGGGCAGCTGACCGGATACGGCGGCGGCATCGAACGCAAGCGCCACCTCCTCGACTTCGAGCGAGGCGCCCTGGTCCCGCAGGGGGCGGGTGGCGGGGCGACTCTGTGGTGAGGTGGTTTGTCCTCGGCAGAAGCGGCCACCCGTGAGGCGGACACCCGATCGCTCGCGGCAAGGAGGACACCATGCTCCGCGCCATCGCCGATGTACTGCGTGCCATAGGCGGCACCATCGCCACAGTCGTCACACTGCCGTTCCGGGCCGTGGCCCGGCTGCTGGGCGGGGCCTCCCGCTCGGCCCACTGAGGGGCGGTCAGCAGCGTCAGCCGCCGAAGGTCAACAGGACCTTCGGCGGCCCGCTTCTGCCCTGCTCCAGCAGTGCGAAGGCGGCCCGCACGGACTCCGCCGACTCGGCGGGAAGGACGTCGGCGAGGAGCGGCCCCGCGTCCAGGACGCCCCGCTCGAAGAGCTCGACCGTACGGTCGTAGTGGGAGGTGCCGTGCTGGATGCCGAGGACGTCCACGCCCTTGAGGGAGAGTTCGCCGGGCACGAAGGAGACCGGCTCCCTGGCGACGCCCACCAGCGCCACCCGGCCGCCGCGCTCGGCTGTCCGCAGCGCCCCGGTGAAGGCGGATGCGGCGCCGGAAGCCTCCACGACCAGGGAGTAGGCGTTCTCGGGGGCCTCGTCGGCGTGCAGGGCTGCGTCGGCTCCGCAGCGCAGAGCCAGTTCGAGTCCCGGCCGGTCGATGCCGACCGCGTGCACCTTGGCTGCGTACCGGTGCGCGAACTGGACGGCCAGCAGACCCATGGTGCCGGTGCCGATGACGGCCACCTGGTCGTCGAACCGCAGCCGTGCCCGCTCGAACGCCTCCACCACGGAGACCGCCGGCTCGATCAGCGCACCGGCCGGCTCCGGGAGCCCGGCGGGCAGCGGCGTGAGCGCGTGCGTGGGCACCCGTACGTAGTCGGCGGCGCCACCCTGCAACCCGTACAGACCGGTCTCGCGCAGCGCGGTGCACATCTGCGCGCGCCCGGCGTGGCACTGGGCGCAGTGGCCGCACTCGACCATCGTGCGGCCGACGACGAGCGAGCCGACCGCGGGGGCGTGCGCCGGTGGCTCGTCGGCGTAGGCGGCCAGCTCGCCGTACCACTCGTGTCCGAAGACGTGCGGGAAGGTGAGGCGGCCGTCGAGCAGGAAGGCCGAGGTGCCGTGCAGGATCTCCAGGTCCGTTCCGCAGATCCCCACGTGCCGGGTGCGCACCAGCGCGGTGCCCGGCTCGGGTTCGGGCACCGGGACGGTTGCGAGATCGGTCTGTCCGACGCCGGTGATGCGGGCGGCACGCATCGTGCCACCGGGCCAGTTCCCCTTCAACACGTGTCCTTTCGAGGGGCGCGGCGCGTGCGGTGAGGGGGGTGGGGCGGTGCCGCGCTTCCGCCGCTTCCGGTCACCCCTGGATCATGGCACGGGACGGGTGCCGGCCGGTCACGAGGGTGCGCGGTCGCGGTGCGGCGCCCGCGCGGGGTCCGGGCGGAGCCCGCGTCAGCCGCGGCGCAGTGCGGCGAAGTCGCGGGCGTCCTTCGACCAGCTGTCCACCGGCGACCAGCCGCTGACGCGGGCGACGCGGCGCAGGGCCGGGGCGCCGAGGCGGGCCCAGGGGAAGGGGGTGCCGGTGGCGCCGCGAGCGTTCTCCATCCACACCCGGAGCCGTTCGTCGACGTCCTCGCCGGCGACCTCGACCAGCAGCAGCCCACCGGGCCGCACCAGACCGGCGACGCGGCGCAGCAGCAGCGCGGGGTCGCCGCCGATGCCGATGTTTCCGTCGACGAGGAGGGCGGTGTCCCAGGTGCCTGGCGGGGGCGGTGGGTCGAAGACGGAGCGGCGCAGGGCCCGTCCGCCGCGCCGTACGGTACGGGCGACGGCCGCGGCGTTGATGTCGATGCCGAGCGAGGGGTGCCCGTACTCGCCCAGCGCGGCCACCAGACGGCCGGGGCCGCAGCCGATGTCGAGCACGGTGCCTTGGCAGCGGTCCAGCACGGTCATGTCGGCCGCGTCGGCGACGGCACACCAGCGCTCCACGTCCAGCGCGAGGGACCAGCCGTCGGCCGCGCGCAGACGGAGCGGACCGCGGCCGAGAGCGAGGGCCTCGGTGTAGGGGTCCTCGGTCCAGGAGGCGGCGTCGGCGCGCGCCCGCTCTCTCACGTCTCCCCCACCCCCGGCGCGCTCCGCGCGTGCGGGGCGGCCGGCGCGTGGGGTGAGCCCAGCAGCCGCCGCAGCCGGGCGTGTTCGGCGGCGAACAGGCTCTCGGGCGCCTGTGCCGAGACCGCCTCGGCGTCGGCGGGCTCGTCCACGTCCCGCAGCCGCGGCAGATCGCGGACCAGCAGTCCGGCCTCGACGAGCCGGGCGCGCTGTACAGCTCCGGTGGTGGCGGTGGACATGGGCACGCCGCGCAGCAGCGCGGGGTCGGGTGCGGCCAGGCCGAGCGCCCAGAAGCCTCCGTCGGCCGCGGGCCCGAAGTAGGCGTCGCAGTCCCGCCAGGCGTCCGGGCCGGTGGGCGGCGCGAGTAACGCGGGGGTCAGTTGGGGGGTGTCCATGCCGACGAGCAGCGCGGGCCCGTCGCACAGGGCGAACGCGGCGGCCAGCCGCTCGTCCAGGCCGCCGCCGGCCTGCGGCACGATCTCGATACGGTCGCCGCCGTCCTCGGGTGCGGGCAGCCACGGACCCGGGCTGCCGTCCAGTACCAGCACGCGGCGGCGCGCGGGGGCCGCCAGGACGGCGCGGAGGGTGTCGGTGAGCGCCGCGGAGGCGAGGGCTGCTGCTCCGTGCGGGGTGAAGGCGGGGGCGAGGCGGGTCTTTGCGTGTCCCGCGCGGGGCTCCTTGGCCAGGACGAGCAGCGTGGTGGGCTCCGGCACCGGCATCACGCGTCCTCGGTGGTGGGTCGGGGGGCGGTCGCGGTGGAGGGGCGGGTGGTCGCGGTGGAGGGGCTGGTCCCGATGGGGGAATGCGCTCTCACGTCAGAAGCTCTCGGGCAGCCAGGGCGCGGGTCCCGCGGCCAGCGCGTCCAGCAGGGCCAGGTCGCGTCCGTCGCCCTCGGCCATGCCGAGCCGGGCCGCGTGCCGCAGCGGCAGCCCGCCCGCGTACCAGGCGGCGAGCGTGGGCGAGGGCAGCCGCACGGTGCGGGCCGAGGGGTGGCTGCCGCGCTGGACGTGCATCAGGCCGTCTTCGAAGGTGAGCACGTAGGGGGCGCTCTTGCCCTGAGGGGAGACGACTTCCAGCCCGACGCCGCCGCGCGGCTGCGGGTCCCAGCCGCGCGCCTCCAGGGCACGGCGGATGTCGAGCAGCCGCAGCACCCACGGATACCAGCCCTCCTCGTGCACCGTGTACTGGTCCAGCACCCACTGCAGGGCGTTGGCGCGTGGCAGCACCGAGCGGCGGAAGCGGATCTGGCGCACCTGCGGTGAGCGGGCGCTGACGGCCGCCAGCAGCGCGGGGAGTGCGTCGAGTCCGTCGTGCCAGAAGTCGTGGACGACGGCGGCGACGCCCCAAGGGCGGTACGGCTCGACGGTGACGGTCGCGTATCCGGCCAGGTGGCTGCCGCGTGAGTCGCCCCAGGCTGAGTCGTCCCAGGGCGAGTCGCCCCAGGGCGAGTGGCCGTCGCGCGAGTCGCCGCCGGGCCCGTCGCCGCAGGGCTCCCGCTCCCCCTCGCGGGCGACACCCACCGTCAAGGCCCCCTCGGTGGTCCGCTGTTTCCACCCGCGCCACCAGTCGGGTCTGCGCAGCGGTCCGTTCCAGTCCGGGGCCAGCCGCTCGCGCAGCCGGGCGCAGGCGGTTCCGTCCGGCAGCACCGTCTCGAAGCCGGGTGCGGGAGGCGGGAGCTGGGCGGGGTCGAGAGCGTACCCGGAGGCGACGGCTGCGGACTCCCAGCCCCACCGCCGGTACACGCCGGGTGCGGGCGTCCAGGCGCAGGCCAGCACCGCACCGTGCTCGCCGCGCAGCCGGTCGGTGCCCTCCTCGGTGAGCCGGCGGGCGAGCCCCGCGCCGCGCTCCCAGGGTGCGACGGCCAGCCAGGCCACGCCGCCGGAGGGGACGGGGCGACCGCCGAAGTGCTGGGCGAACGGCAGGAAGAGCCCGCCGCCCAGCACATCGGCTCCGCGGACGGCCACCGCGGTGACGCCGTGGGCGCGCAGGGTGGCGTGGTCGTAGGGGACCTTGCCGAAGGCGTGCCGGGTCTGGGCGAGGTAGCCCTCGAATTCGGCGTCGTCGGCGGCCGTGCGGACGCGGGTCTCCATCAGTTCGGTCTCTCCCTCAGCCGGTGAAGTAGCCGGTGACCGCGTCGCACACGTGGCCGATCTCCTGGGCGTCCAGGTCGGCGCGTATGGGCAGGCAGAGGGTCTGCCGGGACAGCTCTTCGGCGACCGGGCAGGGATGGCGCTGCGCGGCGGGACCGGCGAGGGCCGGCTGGTGCGGCAGCGGCACGGGGTAGCGGACAACGGCGTCGACGCCGGAGGCGATCAGGTGCTCCAGCAGCCCGTCGCGGTCCTGTGCGGTCTCGGTGCGGACCTGGAAGAGGTGGTAGACATGCTCGCCGTCCTCGCCGGGCTGCTGGAAGCGCAGCGGAAGTCCGGCCAGCCGCTCGCGGTAGGTGGCGGCCACCTCGGCCCGGCCGGCGTTCCAGGCGTCGAGCCGGTCGAGCTTGTGCAGCAGGACCAGGGCCTGAAGGGTGTCGAGGCGGGAGTTGTAGCCGAGGATCTCGTGCTGGTTCTGGCGCGGCTGCCCGAAGTGCCGCAGCAGCCGCAGCCGTTCGGCCAGCTCGCCGTCTTGGACGCTGATCGCCCCGGCGTCGCCTGCCGCTGCCAGGTTCTTCGACGGTGCGAAGCTCCAGCAGCCCGCGGCCGAGGCGGTGCCGACGCGCACTCCGTGGCTGCGGGCTCCGATGGCCTGGGCGCAGTCCTCGACGAGGGTGACCCCGGCGTCGTGCGCCAGACGCCGGGCGCTGGGCACATCCGCCGCCTTGCCGAACATGTGGACGAGGATGACGGCGCGGGTGCGCTCGGTGAACGCGTCCTGGAGCTGGTCGAGATCCATCAGGAAGTCGTCGTCACGGCAGTCCACGTACACGGGTGTGGCGCCGCGTCGGGCGATGGCCTGCGCGGTGGCGTGGAAGGAGTTGGCGACGGTGACGACCTCGTCGCCGGGTCCGATGCCGAGCGCGTCGAGGGCGAGGATCAGCGCGTCCGTACCGGAGTTCACGCCGACGGTGTACGCGGCACCCAGGTAGGCGGCCAGCCGGTCCTCGAACTCGGCGACCTCCTGGCCCAGTACATAGCCGCCGCGCAGCAGCAGCTCCTCGATCCGGGCCAGCAGCTCGCGCCCACCACCCTCGAACTGGGCCGGATAGCGGTACTTGGGAACGGTGAAACCGCTGGGGCCGCCCATCAGCGCTCGCCGCGTTCGGCGTGCTCGTCTGCGATGCGGCCGTCGCCACGCCCGTAGTCGTCCTCGAGACGGACGTTGTCCGAGCCGTCGTCGTAGGTGGAGACCTCGACCAGCACGATGTCGGTGACGCCCTCCACCCGGTGCACGGCTCCGGGATCGACGTGCGCCAACGTCCCGGCGGGCATCGGGAGCCGCAGTGTCTCGCCGTCGAGGGTCTCCCGGTAGTGCATCACCGCCTCGCCCTCCAGGATGAAGTAGCTCTCCCGCTTGTGCTCGTGGTACTGGAGGGAGGTGCGGTGGCCCGCCTTGATACGGATGAACTTGAAGCCGTACGGGCCGTCCGGCTCCTCCTCGTGCAGCCAGCGCTCCTGGCCCCACAGTTTGACGACCTTCTTGGTGTCGGCGAACTCGATGACCCGTACGCCCGGGGCCACTTCGCGCGCCGGGCGGGCCTCGTGGGCCCCGGTGTCGCCCTCGGGCTCGCTGATGGCGGAGAAGCCGGCGTCGGTCGCGGGGCTGCCCATGTGCGGTCCTTCCATGGCGGGATCTTGGCTTGCGGGGAGGAGAGGGGGATTTCGGCTCAGCGCGAAGCGATGTGCACCGGCGCCTGGCCGCCGCGGTCGCGGACGACGGGGAAGAAGACCTCCGGCGGCCAGGTCAGCAGGTGCCAGACGATGCCCGCGACCGAACGGTTGTAGGGCCAGTCGGCGGGGTCGGTCATGCCCCAGCGGGCGAAGGCGGTCAGCAGCACGGGATCGGCCGGCACCCAGTCGCCGTCCAGCTCGAACTCCACCCAGTGGTGCAGGGTGGTGAACGGCGGCGCCACCAGCAGACCGGCGCCGTGCCGGGCCCTGATGCCGCGCCGCTCGGCCTCCCGCAGCAGCAGCCGGGTGGGGATGAGGCAGTTGGCCAGCCGGGTTTCCCGCGAGAAGCCCTCATCCTCGATCACTCCGTCGGGCAGGACGTACAGCTCCCAGTCGGCGACCAGGGACAGCAGGTCGGAGCGGTCCTCGTCGAACAGCAGGCGGTTGGAGGGAAGCTGGGCCCGCACGGTGAAGAGGCCGGGCGAGGTCTCGCGCATACTGCCCGGCTCGCTGTACCGGTCGAGCCCGGCGATCGGCGTGAAGGCGCACTCCCCCGTGTGCCCCGTCCTGGCGCACTCCACGCGCAGCTGGAGTTCGTGGATGTGCCGCTCGCCCTTGCGCGCCACCTCGTCCAGTGCCTGCGCCTTGCGGCTGAGAGCCTGGAAGTAAGGCGAGGGCAGGTTCAGATAGGTGCTGATGTTGTGCAGGTCGGTGCGCTCGAAGCGGCGCGCTTCCCCCTCGCCCCGGTGCGGCAGCCCGTGGTCGAGGAGGGCTTCCAGCAGGGCGGGGCCGATCGCCCAGGTCTGCTGCGCGAAGGCGGCGTCCTTGGCGAACGTACGGTGCCGGTCGGGGACCCGCAGGACGCGGTCGACGGCTTCCTGGAGCGTGTCGGGTGCGTGGACCTCGGTCACGGGGGCGCTCACCGTACCGCCTCGGCGGCCCGTCCGCCGGCCCGGTCCACGGCGCGCAGCGCGGACTCGATGCGCTCGGCCACCGCGTCCTGGAGCACCGTCTCCAGCGGTGGCCTGCCGCGCCCGGCGAGGGCCAGCTCGGCCTCCTCCCGGATGCGCAGCCCTTCCTCGGTGCGGAAGACGTAGTGCCCGGCGATGACGGCGCGCTCGACATCGGTCGCCGTGGTGGGCTCCAGCATCCACTTGCGCCACTTGCCGCTGTCGTGGGCCAGCCGCAGGAAGTCCTCTTTGGCGCGGGGCAGTTCCAGCTCGTCGAGCACGCGCAGCAGGGCACGGGTCTCGGCCACGCCGTACTCCGGTGCGACGTTGAAGGCGTCGACTCCGGCGCGCAGCAGCAGCGCGGTCTCCTCGCTGGTGAGGTAGTCGCAGTTGTGCGCCTTGAGCAGGACGCCTTCCTGGTGGCAGGTGGCGGCCAGGGTGGAGACCTGGCGCAGCGTCTCGTCGCGGGCGTGCGTCTCGTGGAAGCGGCCGACGTTGCGCAGCTCGGCGACCTTGGTGCCGGTCTGTGCGACGACGTAGCGGGGGCGGGGCGCACCTGCCGCCTCGATGCCCTCCAGCACCAGCCTGAGAGCCGCCTTGAACTCGTCGGGGTCGTTTGTGGACACGTCCTGCGGTTCGAAGCCGATCTCGTAGGACACCTCGACGCCACGCTCCAGGGCCGCCTCGTGGCAGCGCGCGTACAGCTCCACGAGCCGGGTGGCCGCGGTCTGTGCCGGGACGGGACCGGTGCCGGGGCGCCCTTGGGAAGTGTCGATGTGCAGCAGGCCGAAACCGGCGTCGAGGTCGGCGGTGAAGGAGCGCACACACGACTCCAGCGCCACGGCGGGCTCGGTGATGTCCGCCTCGGCGGTGTGCATCCACGGGCCGCCGTGGTCACGGCACAGCAGCAGCAGTCCGTCCGGGTCCCGCTCCTTGACGTAGTCCGCGAACTCCTCGGTGGTCCAGCCCAGATAGCCGCCGCCGAACTCCTCGGCGTCCACCTGGCGGCGGCTGGGGATGAGCATGAGCGGCGTGCGCCACCGCCTGGCCACGGTGAGGGCCGCGTCGACGGTGCAGCGTGAGACCGGGCCGATGCCGACCACAGGTTCCATGGGTGTCTTCCCCTGTTTCTCGAGGGTTCTCGTGCTCGGCGCCCCCGGGGCCCGCCGCCTTCGGCGCGGGCTGCCTGGGGCGGATGGCGGCCCGCTCAACGCGGCTGCCGGGTGTGGAACTTGCTCAGGTCGCCGATCTCGGAGTCCGGCGGCCAGGTGCACCAGGGGAACGTCTCGTATGCGCCGGCTCCCGCGCCTTCGGCGTCGAACCAGTCGGTGGCCCGCGGGTGATGCAGGTGGACCATGCGGTCACGGTGCCTGTCGAGGCCGCCGTGCAGGTCGGCCCGCCAGGCGAAGTCGTTGTCCGCACCGCCCCAGCCGGCGGTGAAGCGCTCGTCGTAGCCGCCGACCCGGGTGAAGAGGCTCTCGCGCAGCCACACGCAGGCACCGGGCGTACGGCGCAGGAAGACCCCGCGCAGCGCGTCCCTGTCCACCTCCGGGCGCCCTTCCAGACAGCGCTCGGTGACGGCCTGGTGACTGGAGGCCGCGTCCAGGTACAGCATGTCCTCGAACGGCCAGTGCGCCTGGGTGCCCGGCACCCGGAACCGTTCGACGGCACGATGTACGAAGCCGTGGTCGACCAGGATGTCGGCCTCCAGCACACAGATCAGCTCGGCGGGCCGGGCGCCGTGCACAACCCCGGCGTTGATGGTCCACGAGTAGTTGAACGGGCCGTGGTTCTCGGCGAAGAGGTAGGTGTCGCACCAGGGCGCGTACACGCTCTCCCAGCGCGGGCTGGAGTCGGCCTCCACCACGACGACCCGGTAGCGGTCGCGCGGGTGGCTCTGGTCGTTGAGCGCGTGCAGTACGGCTGCCAGGTTGCGGGTGCGGTCCCCCTCCCCGCCGCGCTCGCGGAACGGGATGACCAGCGCGGCGTCCACCGGGCCCTCCTGCCTGGCCGGCGGCCGCGCCGTGCGCAGGACGCGCGCCGCGTCGGGCGCGCCGAGCCCGGCGGGCCGCTCGGTGCCGGTCTGCATACGCAGCCTCGAGCAGGTCTCCGCCTCCCATACGAGGGCGGCCAGGCGTTCGGTCCGCGGCTCGGCCCCAGGGTGGTCGGCCGCGTACGTGAACCGGTCGGCCAGCAGCGCGGTGAGCCGGCGGCAGGCGGTGCTGTCGGCCGGGTCCTTGCCGACGGCCCCGGCCAGGGCGCGGATGTCTTCGCCGGGGACGGCCGAGACCGCGTCGGTGACGGCGTGGTGCGCCTTACGGGACCAGATCCAGAAGCCGGGGGCCGCCGACTGTGCGAACGGGTCGGCGACCAGGGCCACACTGCTGACGGCGGCATCCGCGAGGTTGGCGGGCTCCTGGTGCCTCCAGCTCATCGGCGCTGTCCTCTCGGCGGGGGTGGCGGGGTCCCACGCGCAAGGCACGTCTCCCTGCCGAAGGCGGGCGAGGCATGCCCCGCGGGAGCGCGGGATCAGCGGTCTTCGACGGCCGTCACCTGGTGCTCAGCCGAGCCGCGTGGCACATCCTGCTCTCCGCTTCGGACCACCGACAGCCCCTGACGACCGCCCGCCCGGAGCTGTGCGGACGGGGATAGCCGATCGGGTAGCCCCGGTGGTCGGGCAGGGCGTGCCGAACGGCCGGGCAGGGCCGTCGGGCGCCCGCCCGGGAGACGGATCCCGGTTCCGTTCACGCCGGCCGGGCCGGCGGTCGGCAGATGCCAGACAGCAGACAGCAGACGCCTGTCGGCAGACGAGGCCGATGTCGGGCAGCGGCCGCCCGGCGCCACGTGGTGGCAGCCCGTCTTCGGGGCCGAGGACCCGCAGCGGCGGCGCCGATTCAGTCGATGAGCCCCAGTTTGATCGCGGTGACGACGGCCGCCGTCCGATTGGCCGCGCCGAGCTTCAGCAGCACGCTGCTCACCAGCCGCTTCACCCCGTGCTCGGAGATCCGCAGATGGCGGGCGATCTGCTTGTTGCTGAGCCCGGCCACCAGGTGTGCGAGAACCTCGTGCTCGCGGGCCGTCAGCCGGACCCGGCGGGTCGGCAGCAGCGGGGCCGACTCCCCTGCGTGGCTGAGGAGTTGTCGTCCGAGGCGCAGCGGCATCGGCATCTCGTCCGCAGCGAGCTGCCGCAGCGCCCGGTCCAGGGCCGCGGCGGTCAGCTCCTCGCGCAGCAGGTATCCGTCGGCCGGAAGCCGGGCGAGCGCCGAGTCGGACTCGGCGTCGACGGGGTCGAGGAGCATGAGGGTGCGCAGCCCCTGCGGGGTGTGGCGCAGCCGTCCGAGGGAGCCGGATGCGCTGTTGGAGCTGGAGAGGATGAGTACGTGGAATCTGTCCCGGGCCAGGGCCCGTTCCAGCGTACCCAGGTGGGTGAACGTTTCGGCACGCTCGACGGCCGCCAGGCCCGGCAGCATTGCCTGGAGCCCGAATCTGAGGAGTTCCGCCTCGACATGGACTGCGACGGCCAGCCGGGTCCCGGTGCGACCGCTGGTGTCCGGCTGTTCCTTGATCTCGGTCATGCGTTCACCCAATCCCCGTGTAAGGCCACTTCGCGGACGCGCGGTAGTGGTCTAGTCCTCACTGCCGCGAGCGATGATCCCGCAGAGTCGGGCCCCAGGGAAGCGAGTTGACTCGAGCGACCGCTGGTGTTCCGCACCGTCATTGTGACGCCTGGTGCCGCACCGCGCCACGGCCAACTCCACTCCAGGCCCGCTCCCGGCCTCCCATTCCGGAACGGCCCGGGCTCCGCCACCCCGGCCTCCAACCGGCCACAGTACAGGCTCAGTTGACGTAGACCGTACGTAGATGCCGCGTAGTTCGCCGTTCCGCCTCTGGCCTGCCGTCCAATGCCGCGCTCTGCTGGTGGGACACCGTACTCACCGGACACAGCCGCACCGGAGTGCGCAGCCAGACCGGCAGCCCCGGCAGCGGCAGATCGGGGCGTGACATGACGGCACCGGAACCCCCCTCTGCACCCGGACCGACCCCCGCCGCGGCACCGTCCCCAGCCGCGGCAGCGGCGACCGCCTCGGGCCGCGCCGAACCGGGGGCGCCCTACACCGACCCCACTCTGGGCATCCCCGTGACCACCTCCTGGCGCGGCGAACCACGCAACCGGCTGGTGGCCATCGGGGACTCCCTCACCCAGGGCTTCCAGAGCTGCGCCGCCTTCCAAACGGAGCTGTCGTACCCGGCGATCATCGCGCACGAGCTGGGTTGGGCCGAGCACTTCCGCCACCCCTCCTTCGACGGCTGCGGCGGGCTCCCGCTCAATCTGGAGATGCTGCTGCGCGACATCGAGGACCACTGCGGCCCGGCCATCGACTGGTGGGACACGCCCTCGGCGCTGTTCAGGGCGCGCCGCTTCATGGACAAGGTGGAGGACTACTGGGAGCGCGGCGCGGGGTGCGCCCCGGTCTCGAACACCGCCATCAATCACAACCTGGCCGTCTTCGGCTGGGACCTGCGGGACGCGCTGGACAAGTCGGCGGACGTGTGCCGCAAGATGATCGGCACCCCCAGCGACGACCTGGTGCTCCAGGTGGTGGGCAACCCGGGAGAGCGCGCCGCGCTGCGCACGCTCCCCACCCGGCCACCGGCCGCCGGGGCGCTCACCCAGGTGACGGCGGCCGCCGAGCTGGGCGAGCAGACCGGCGGCAGTCGGCACGGCGAGGCGACCGAGGACGGCGAGCGGGAGGCCGACCCGGACCACGGCATCGAGACGCTGATCGTCTTCCTGGGCGCCAACAACGCGCTCTCCTCCGTCGTCGAGCTGAAGGTCGTCTGGAGCGGCGAGGGCTACGACGACCTGCGGACCAAGGCGCGGTTCACGGTCTGGCGGCCCGAGCACTTCGCTGCGGAGCTGCGGCAACTGGCCGACGCGGTAGGGCGGATCAGGGCGCGGCACGTGATCTGGTGCACCGTTCCGCATGTCACCATCGCCCCGATCGCACGCGGTGTGCGCGGCAAGGCCGAGCCGGGCTCCCGCTACTTCCCGTACTACACCCGTCCCTGGATCACCGACAGCGCCTTCGATCCGGAGTGCGACCCGCATCTGACCGGGGAGCAGGCCCGCGCGGTGGACGAGGCGATCGACCAGTACAACGACGCGATGGCCGAGGTGGTGCGCGAGGCGCGGCGCGGCGGGCGTGACTGGTATCTGCTGGACACCGCCGGGCTGCTGGACCGGCTGGCCTGCCGCCGCTACTACGAGGACGAGGAGGCGCGGCCGCGCTGGTGGACGCCCTATCCGCTCCCCCGCGAGCTGGCGGGCCTCGAACCGGTGCCCAACTCGCGTTTCCTGCTGAGCGACGGTGACCGGCGCAGCGACGGCGGGCTGTTCTCGCTGGACGGTGTCCACCCCACGACGGTGGCCTACGGCATCCTCGCCCAGGAGCTGATCGAGGTGATGCGGCGAGCCGGCGTGGAGTTCCGCACGCCGTACGGCGGACAGCCGCGCACCGGTCCCGTGCGGGTGAACTTCACCCGGCTGATGCGCCGCGACACCCTCATCAACCGCCCGCCCGCCAATGTCACCTCGGGCCTGCACGCCATCGGCTGGGCCGACGAGGCGCTGGACGTGCTGGCCAGGGCGCTGCGCTTCGGCCGTCGGGGGAAGTAGGCGAGGGACGCTACGTGCACCGGGCGGCGGAGGTGCCGAGCCGTCGCCCGGGCGCGGCTCGCCTGACCGCACCCGTCAGGCGTGCCACCAGTCGGTGAAAACCGGAATGACAACCGGCGCGCCGCTCAGGTTCGACAGTCGGATTTTGTCAAGGTCACTCTGCTTCATCCCGGGAGGCGGAGTCGTCCATGCCTGAATCGCCGGCACAGCGCACCGCACCGTTCGGCAGCGAGCCGCGGGCGCTGATGACCGTCCTGCAGCACCTGGCCCGAGCCCTGACCTGTCCGGCGGAGAAACCGGCCGTGCGGTGGGAGGGTGCCCGATGACGTCCTCGCTGCCGCCGTCCACCCGGCGCAGACTGGCCGGTCCCGTGCTGTCGCCGTGGCGCGGCGGACGAGGTGACGCCTCCGGGCAGCCGCCCGTCCGACTGACGGCGGCACTGTGCAGGTCGGAGGGACAGTTCGCCGGGCTGGCCGCCGACTGGGACGCGCTGCGCTCCCGCAACCGTTCGGCGACCCCGTTCCAGAGCCACGCCTGGCTGTGGTCCTGGTGGCGGTCCTACGGGCGCCGCGGCAGGCTGCGCGTGGTGCTGGTCCGGGAGAACGGCCGGCTGGTTGCCGCAGCCCCGCTGATGCTCGTACACCGGCCGCTGCCCGTGCTGGTCACCCTCGGCGGCAGCGTCTCCGACTATCAGGACGTACTGCTGGACGACAACTGTCCGCGCGCCGCCGGAGCGCTGGCGCGGGCTCTCCATACGGCCTTCCGCGGCGCCGTACTGGATCTGCGGGAGGTGCGCCCGGGCGGTGCCGCCGAACGGCTGTACGCCGCCTGGCCCGGCGTCAGCAGATGTCTGGCCGACTCGGTCTGTCTCGAACTGCCCGGCATCCCCATGGCGGAGCTGCTGGCCCGGCTGACACCGGCCGACGCCGAGCACACCGGACGCGAGCTGCACCGTATCGACGAACTCGGCATCGAGGCGTGCGACGTGACGGGCGAGCGCGTCCCCGAAGCGGTACGCACCATGCTGCGGCTGCACCAGCGGCAGTGGCGCGGTAGAGGGCTCACGCCCGAGCATCTGCGGACCCGTTTCGGGGCCCACCTGGTGCGGGCCACGACCGCCCTGGTGGCCGACGGGGACGCGGCCGTGGCCGAGTACCGGATCGGCGGCCGGGTGATCGCCTGCCGCACCGCCTTCACCTCGCAGGACCTGGTGTGCGGATATCTGCACGGTGCCGAGCCACGGCTGCGCGAGGAGCGGGTGGACATCCCCGCGCTGCTGCTGCGGCACGACGCGCGCTACGCGGCCACCACCGGGCGGGGCACGCTGAGCCTGCTGCGCGGCACCGAACCGTACAAGCTGCGCTGGCGCCCGGTGACCGCCGCCAACCGGCGCTATCTGCTGGCCCGCAGGGAGCTGGCCCCGGCCCTCGCGTTGCTCGCCGCCCAGGTGGCGGCCCGCGAGTCGGTGGTGGGTGCCCTGCGCAAGTGTCCGGGGGCCGCGGCCGTCCACGCTCCGCTGGGCCGTCGGTGACGGACCGGCGGCTCTCCGGCATGAGAGGTGCCACGACACCACGAACCGTCACAGCACGCAGAGAGAGGGAACCCATGTACGACCTGGTAGTGGTGGGAGCCGGCCCCTACGGACTGTCCATCGCCTCGCACGCCGCGGCGGCGGGTCTGCGCTTGCGGGTGCTCGGCAGGCCGATGGCCTCCTGGCGCGACCACATGCCACGTGGGATGCTCCTCAAGTCCGAGCCGAGCGCCTCCGCCCTCTCCGACCCGGAGGGCGCCCACACCCTCACCGCCTACTGCGCCGACCGCGGTGTCGAGGCCGAGCACGGCCGTCCGCTGCCGCTGGAGACCTTCACCGAGTACGGCACCTGGTTCGGCAGACACGCGGCGCCCCCGGCCGAGGAGCTGACCGTCACCCGGATCGTCCCGCACCCGTCCGGTTTCCGGATCGGGACGGCGGAGGGCGAACAGCTCACGACCCGGACCGTCGCGCTGGCCATCGGCGCACCGCCCTTCGCACACCGGCCGGCCCCGCTGCGCGGCCTCCCCCGCGAACTCGTCTCGCACAGCAGCCACCACCGCGACCTGAGCCGGTTCCGGGGCGAGGACGTCACGGTGATCGGCGCCGGGCAGTCGGCGCTGGAGACAGCGGCGCTGCTGGCCGAGCACGGCGCGGAGCCCCGGCTGGTGACCCGCGCGCCCCGGCTGCGCTGGGACGCGCCGCCCAAGCCCCTGGAGCGCAACCGGATCGCCACGCTGTTCGACCCGCACAGCGCGCTGGGCGCCGGCTGGCCGGCCTGGGTGTGGTCGCGGCGGCCCGGCGCCGTACGTCGGTTGCCGCCTTCCGTACGGCTGCACCTCACCCAGCACGCCCCCGGCCCGGCGGGCGCCTGGTGGCTGCGCGAACGGTTCGAGCCGGCCGTGCCGACGCTGCTGGGCCACACCATCACCGCGGCCGACCGCACCGGCGGCGGACTCGGACGGGTCGGCGACGGCCCCGGCGGAGGGGTGCGGCTGTGGCTGAAGGGCTCGGACGGCACGGCACGGACGCTGGAGACCGGCCATGTGGTGGCCGCGACCGGTTTCGTTCCCGACCTGTTCCGGCTCGGCCTGCTGGACTCCACCTTGCGGGAGACTCTGCGCCGGGTCGGCAACAGCGGGGCGCCCTGGCTGGGGCAGGACTTCGAGTCCTCGCACCCGGGGCTGTTCTTCGCCGGGCTGCTGGCCGCGCCGTCGTTCGGCCCGGTGATGCGCTTCGTGCACGGCGCCGGGATCACGGCGCCGCGCCTGGTTGCGGGGGTCCTTCGGCATGTGACGGCCCGGAGTGCCGGGGTGGCCCAGCCTGCGCGGCAGCAGCCCGCCCGGGTGGGGGTGCCGCGGGCGGCTGCCGCCGAGCCGGTGCCCCGCGAGGTGAGAGCCGGGCGGTGAGGGGGTGCCCCTTGCCGCCCGTCGCGGACTGCGGGTCCGTTGTGGCTGTGGGGGCACCTCCCGCGGACGAAGTCTGGGGGAGCAGTCCCCCGGCCGCCCCTTCGGGGCGCTCCCCCCTTCGGGGTACACAGGCGTCAGGAGAGCAGCACCGTCAGCTCCGTAGCGCCAGTGGGGGCCTCATGGGTCGGGCCGGCTCCGTCGAGCCGGAGGTACCACGGCCCGGGTGCCCCCGTGGCTTCAACCGTGATGCGGGAGCCCCCACGCGTCGTACGGAACACCGCGTCGGCCCCGCCAGGGCACGGCACCCGCGTGGTGACCGTGCAGCCATCGGCGAGCCCATACGCGCGCAGCGTCACCCCGTGCGCCCAGTCGTAGTCGGCGCACCCGTCCCGTTCCCCCCAGGGGAGCACCGCCCCGGGCCGCACCAGCAGCGGCAGGCTGTCGAAGCCGTGGCGCTCCTGCCGCCAGCCCGGGCCCCTGACCCGCTCGCCGGACAGCAGGTGGGTCCACTCGCCGTCGGGGACGTAGTACTCCACGGTGCCGTCGGCGGTGAAGACGGGGGCCACCAAGAGGTCGTCGCCGAGCATGTACTGCCGGTCGAGGGTCTGGCACGCGGGATCGTCGGGGAAGTCCAGCAGCATGGCCCGCATCACGGGTGTGCCCGCCTCGGCGGCCTGGCGCGCCGCGGCGTAGAGGTAGGGCATCAGGCGGTGCTTGAGGCGGGTGAAGTCGCGGGTGACGGTGACGGCTTCCTCGCCGTGGACCCAGGGCACCCGGTAGGACGTGCTGCCGTGCAGCCGGCTGTGCGAGGAGAGCAGTCCGAACTGCACCCAGCGCTTGAACAGCGCGGGGTCGGGGTCGCCCTCGAAACCGCCGATGTCGTGGCTCCAGAAGCCGAACCCGGACAGCCCGAGCGAGAGACCGCCGCGTAGCGACTCGGCCATGGCGCCGAAGGTGGACTCGCAGTCGCCGCCCCAGTGGACGGGGTACTGCTGGCCGCCCGCCGTTGCGGACCGCGCGAAGAGCACGGCCTCGCCCTCGCCCCGCTCCTCGGTGAGGGTCTCGAAGACGGTGCGGTTGTACAGCTGGGTGTAGTAGTTGTGCATCCGCTCCGGGTCGGAGCCGTCGTGCCAGACGACATCGGTGGGCACGCGCTCGCCGAAGTCGGTCTTGAAGCAGTCGACGCCCTGCCCGAGCAGCCCGCGCAGCTTGTCCGCGTACCAGGCGCGCGCCTCGGGGTGGGTGAAGTCGACCAGGCCCATGCCCGCCTGCCACAGGTCCCACTGCCATACGCTGCCGTCCGGCCGCCGCAGCAGGTAGCCGAGCCGGGCCGCCTCGTCGAACAGCGGTGACTTCTGGGCGATGTAGGGGTTGATCCATACGCAGATGCGCAGGCGCTGTTCCCCATCGCTGCCGTCGCTGCCGTCGCTGCCGTCGCTGCCATCGCTCCCCTTGAGCCGGCGCAGCATCCCCTCCGGGTCGGGGAAGACCTCCGGGTCCCAGGTGAAGTCGCACCACTGGTAGGCGCGCATCCAGAAGCAGTCGAAGTGGAAGACGCCCAGCGGGATGTCGCGTTCGGCCATGCCGCGCACGAAGCCGCTGACGGTCTCCTCGTCGTAGGCGGTGGTGAAGGAGGTGGACAGCCACAGCCCGAACGACCATGCCGGGGGCAGCGGCGGGCGGCCGGTGAGGGCGGTGTAGCGGGAGAGGATCTCCTTGGGTGCGGGGCCGTGGATGACGTAGTACTCCAGCGTCTGGTCCTCGACGCTGAACTGCACCTGGCCGACGGCCTCCGAGCCGACCTCGTAGGAGACCTTGCCAGGGTGGTTGACGAAGACGCCGTAGCCCCGGTTGGTGAGGTGGAACGGGACGTTCTTGTAAGCCTGTTCGCTGGCTGTGCCGCCGTCCGCCTGCCAGATGTCGACGCTCTGCCCGTTGCGGACGAACGGGGTGAAGCGTTCCCCGAGCCCGTAGACGAGTTCTCCTACGCCCAGCGAGAGCTGGGCGAGTGAGTGGTGGGCGCCGTCGGGTGTGGTGGCGTAGCCGGTGCCGCGTGCCTCGACGGATGTGAGGGTGCGGCCGTCGGCGGTGAACTCCAGCCGGTACGGGCCCGCCGTGTCGACCCGCAGCGCCAGGCCGCCGCTGGTCAGTTCGAGCAGGCTGCCGTCGCGGGTGACCTTGCCGGCCGCGGCCTCGCCCTGCCCGTGCCGCAGCGCGAAGTGCGGGCCCCGGTCGAGGGTTCCGGCGTGGTGGGTGACACGGACGCCGATCACCCCTTCGGCCGGTGAGAAGCACTCCACGGTCAGCAGGGGGCCGTTGAGGGTGTCGCCCCGGTGCCGGATGTGCCGTACGGGGGCGTAGAGGGTGAAACGGTCGTCGCTGACGCGGGTGTCGGCGATCTCGGTGGCGTACGAGGCCCGAACGCCGTCGCGCATCAGCCAGTAGCCGTCGGTGAACTTCATCGGGCGGTCTGCTCTCCAGTTCGTTCAACGGGTGCGGTCGGTGTGTGCTGCGCGCGGTGAGCGGCGATCAGGTCGCGGTACCAGTGGAAGCTGTCCTTCGGGAGGCGCTGCTGGGTCGGGTAGTCGACGCGGACCAGGCCGAAGCGCTGCCCGTAGCCTCGGGCCCACTCGAAGTTGTCCAGCAGCGACCACACGTAGTAGCCGCGCACGTCCACACCTGCCCGGATCGCCTCGGCGACGGCGGTCAGATGGTCGCGCAGGTAGTCGATGCGGTCGGTGTCGTGCACCCGCCCGTGAGGCGCGACGCTGTCGGCCTCGGCCGAACCGTTCTCGGTGATCAGCAGCGGCGGCAGCGCCGGGTAGCGGGCCGCGAGGTCCGTCAGCAGACCGGTGAAGGCGGGCGGGTCGACGGGCCAGCCCATGGTGGTGTGGCGTACGTCGTCGCGTGGGCACTCTGCGACGCGGATGTCGGTGGCGGTACGGGTGACGGGGTCCGGGTCGCGGTAGGGAGCGTCGGTGATGGTGATCGGGCGGTAGTAGTTGACGCCGAGGAAGTCCAGTCGTGCCCCGATCAGCTCCAGATCGCCGTCCCGCCGCCAGGAGCCGTCGGCCTGCGGACCCCAGGTGTCCGCCTCGCCGCGCGGGTAGCGCCCGGCGAACAGCGGATCGAACCAGGTCTCGTTGTGCAGCGTCTCGGCCCTGCGTACGGCGGCCGCGTCGGCGGCGGAGCCGGTGGCGGGCAGCAGCCGGTCGGGGTTGAGGGTGATGCCCGCCTGCTGGACGCCTGCCGCGCGCAGGGCGAGTACGGCGAGGCCGTGTCCGACCAGGAGGTGGTGCGCCGCGGCCAGCGCTCCGCGGCCCTCCCGCGCGCCGGGTGCGTGCCGGCCGGTGGCGTAGCCCAGGAAGGCGCTGCAGAACGGCTCGTTCAGGGTGATCCAGCGGGGTATCCGGTCGCCGAGCCGGGCGGCGACCAGCGCGGTGTACTCGGCGAACCGCTCGGCCGTCTCCCGTATCCGCCAGCCACCCCGGTCCTCCAACGCCTGCGGCAGGTCCCAGTGGTAGAGCGTGGCTGCGGGAGAGACTCCCGCTGCGAGCAGTTCGTCGGTGAGCCGGTCGTAGAAGTCCAGGCCGCGCTGGTCGGCGGGGCCGTCGCCGGTGGGCTGCACACGTGGCCAGGCAACGGAGAAGCGGTAACTGTCCACGCCCAGCTCCCGCAGGAGCGCGATGTCCTCGCGGTAGCGGTGGTAGTGGTCGCAGGCCACATCGCCGGAGGCACCGCCCTCGATCCGGCCGGGCTCACGGCAGTAGGTGTCCCAGATGGAGGGGCCGCGCCCGTCCTCGTCGTGCGCCCCCTCGATCTGATAGGCGGCGGTGGCGGTACCGAAGACGAAGTCCTCCGGGAGGTCCGGCAGGGGCGGAACGGGCGTGCGTCGGCCCGTGGCAGGGGAACTCATCAGGATGAACAGCCTCACTTGCTCTGAGTGCGGGGGCAGCGGCAGCGACTCGCGGCTGCAGCGCCGTGGCCGGGGACTACTTGACGGACCCACCAGTGATCCCGGCGGCGATGTACTTCTGCGCGACGACCAGCAGCACCGCCGCCGGGACCGCGGACAGCACGGCGGTGGCCATGACGGCTCCCCAGTCGCTGACGTGGGCGCCCACGAACTGGTAGATGCCGAGCGTGACCGGCTTGACGTCGTCGGTGGTGTTGAGGGTGAGGGCGAACATGAAGTCCGACCAGGCGAACAGGAAGGTGAACAGACCGGCCGTGATCAGCGCGTTGCGGCTCATCGGCAGGACGACGCGTACGAACGCGGTGAATCTGTTCGCGCCGTCGACCAGCGCCGCCTCCACCACCTCGCCGGGGATGGACACCATGAAGGCGCGCAGCAGCACGATGGAGAACGGCAGCCCGAGCGAGGCGTCGGCCAGGATCAGTCCGAGGTAGGAGTTGACCAGGCGCAGCTCCGCGTAGGCGCTGTAGAGGGCGTTGGCGATGACGATGCCCGGGACCATCTGGGTGATGAGCGTGGTGAAGACGACGGCCTGTCCGCCGCGCAGCGAGAACTGCGCGAGCCCGTAGGCGGCGGGGGCCGCCAGCGCCAGGCAGACCGCGACGGCGCCCAGCGCGACGCCGAGGCTGGTGAGCAGCGAGCCGCCCTGGCTGTCCAGCGCCTTGCGGAAGCTGTCGAGTCCGGGGTCCGTGGGGAACCAGTCCACGTCGATGCCGGAGGACGGCTGGAGCGCTGTGACCAGCATCCAGTAGACGGGGAAGAGCAGCACGGCGAGGATCAGCAGCGCCGCGGCGGTGTTCCAGGCGCCGTGCGCCCTGCGGGCGGTTCCCTGGACTGTGCCGCGGGCTGCGCCGCGTGCGGTTCCCGGTGCCGTGCGGGCTGCGGTGGTCGGGGTCATGGTGCTGTGCTCACTTCCCGTTGCCGAAGTCGGTGCGGTTGGCACGCAGGTAGAGGACCGCGAAGACCGCGCTGATCAGGATCAGGACGTTGCCGACGACGGCGCCCTGGCCGAAGTCGAGGCGCAGGAACGACAGCTGGTAGGTGACGGTGCCCAGCGTCTGGGTGGCGTCGGCGGGGCCGCCCGAGGTGAGGGCGAGGATCAGATCGAGGATCTTCACCGTCGACATGAAGCCCAGCACGAGGACGACGGTGATCACCGGCCGCAGCATCGGCAGCGTGACGGAGCGAAAGACCCGCCAGGGCCCGGCGCCGTCCAGCGAGGCCGCCTCGTACAGATCGCGGGGTATCTCCTGCAGACCGCCGTAGAGGATGACCATGTTGAACGGGATGCCGATCCAGATGTTGACCAGTACCGCCGACAGCAGCGCCACGCTCGGGCTGCTCAGCCAGGGCACACCGCCGTCGGTCAGGCCCAGCGTCTTCAGAGCCGCGTTGAGGACGCCGTGCTCCTGGTCGAGGATGCGCCGCCACACCACGGCGGCCACCACCATCGGGACCAGCCACGGCAGCAGCAGCACCGCCCGTACGAAGCGGGAGAGGCGGAAGCGGCGGGAGAAGAAGACCGCGAGGGCCAGCCCGAGGGTGAACTGGCCCAGCAGCGAACCCGCCGTGAACAGCGCCGTGTGCCACAGCGCGTCGGTGAACAGGGGGTCGGAGAACACGGCACGCCAGTTGTCGAGGCCGTTGAAGGGAGCCTCACCGGTGAAGTAGGTGGTGGGCGTGTAGCGCTGGAAACTCATCAGCACGTTGCGCACCAGCGGATAGCCGAAGAACGCGGCCATGTAGAGCAGCGCGGGGGCGATGAACAGCCAGCGCAGCAGTGCGGTGCGGCGGCTGCCTGCCCGGCCCGGCGTGGCCTTCGGCACGCCTGCGGGCGGGGTGGTCACGGAAGGGGCTGTGGCGGTACTCATATCGGCTCCTCACTCCCCCGCCGTGGCCTGCCGCTGGGCGCGGCGCAGGGCCGCCTGAGGGCTGCTGCCGCCGGTGAGTACGGACTGGAAGGCCCCGGCCAGTGCGTCGCTCACGGCTGGCCAGCGGGTGCCGACCTTCGCGGTGCGGGAGCGTGCGGTGGTGACCAGGTCGGCGAACGGGGCGAGCTTGGGGTTCTGCTTCGCGTAGGCGCGTGCGGCGGCGGCGCGGGTGGGCACATTGTTGACGGCCTCGCCCCAGTCGAGCTGGTTCTTCCGGGTGTTGAGGCAGTTGAGGATCTTGGCCGCGTTCTTCTCGCGCTCGCTGTCGTCGCTCTTGGGGACGGTCATCACGGTGCCGCCGACCGGGGGAACCGCCTTGTCGCCCGCTTCGGGGACGGGGAACTTGGCGACCTCCCACTCCACCTTGTCCTGGGCCTCCAGCACCGGCACCTGCCAGGGGCCGTTGATCATCATGGCGGTGCGCCCGGCGATGAACTGGTCGTTGACGTCCTGCTGGTTCCAGTTGACCACCGCCTTGGAGACGGACTTGTCCCTCACCAGGTCCTTCCACAGCCGCAGCGCAGCCTCGCCCTTGCCGTTGTCCAGCCGTGCCTCGTTGCCGCCGGCCGACCAGAAGAAGGGCAGGAACTGATAGACGCCGTCCGCGTTCGGGCTGGCGCTGAAGGCGAACCCATAGGTCCCGCCGCTGGTCAGCTTCTTCGCCGTCGTCCGCAGCTCGTCCCAGGTCCGGGGCGGGCGGACCCCGGCCTTCTGCAGCAGCTCCGGGTTGTAGTAGAGGGCGAGGGAGTTGACGGAGCGGGCGATCCCGTAGCGGGTGTCCTCGAACGTCCCGAGGGAGATGCCGCTGTCCGAGAGTCCGGAGGTGTGGACGCCGAGGTCATCGAGGCTGCGCAGCCCGCCCGTCTCGGCGAACTGCGGCAGCTCGGAGCCGTCGAGTTCGAGGATGTCGGGCAGCGAGTGCGAGGACGCCATGCGCAGCGCCTTGGACGACACCTGGTCGGCGGGCACGCTGTTCTGCTCCACCCGCAGCCCGAACTTCGCGGCGCAGCGGTCGAAGAACTTCTGGTTCTTGGTGTGCTCAGCTGTGTCGGTTGCCGAGTTGAGCACGGTGACGGTCCCGGGATCGGGCTCGGCGGCACACCCACTGAGCCCGAACGCGACCGTCACCCCCGCCATGAGCACGGGAAGCACGGGGCGCAATTGCATAGAAGGGGATCTCCATTTCGAGAAGGGGGAGCCATGCCCCGCCAAGGACGTGCCCCGAAGGGGCGCGGGGAACTGCTCCCTCCGAGCTCCGAGGCGCCGACCGCGACGAAACTCGCGGCGACAATGCTCAGCGCAGTGAAAACGCGCTCAGCCGCATCTCATCCGAGAAGACGAGGTACACGTCGTGCCGCCCGCGCGCACCCCGCAACCGCGCGGTGACGCTCTTGTAGGCGTACCGGTCACCAGTGCCCGGCACCTCGGCGGAACCGATCACCCGTCCGCGCGGTGAGCCGAGCCGTACGGTGAGAGTCCCGCTGCCCCGGCCCTCCCTGGCCACCCGTGCGGTCAGCTTCCCGGCGCCCCGGCCCAGATCGGCATCGCGGAACAGCACCCATGCGCGATCCTCCACCGCACCGACCGCCTCGCCCCGCTCCTTGCTCTCGTCGACCAGCCGCACCCCGCGGTAGTCGTCGAAAGAAGCAGCCCGCGTGGTCTGCGACAGGTCGCGCGGCGGGATCTTCTCGCCGCGCACCCGCAGGGTCGTACGCCCCCGGATGTCGCTGGACGAGGCTCCCACCCGTACCTCGACCACGCCGCTCTCCACCACCTCGCGGCCGCGGGTGACGTCCCAGTGGGCGAGGTCCGCGGCCCGCAGCTTCAGCCGTACGGTCATGGAGCGGCCCGCCTTCAGCCGGACCCGCTCGAAGCCGTTCAACTGCCGCAGCGGCTGCTTGTCCCGCGAGCCGCGCCTGCGCGTATAGAGCTGTACGACCTCGTCGCCGTCGCGGCTGCCGGTGTTGGTGACGCGCACCGAGACGGTCACGGCGCCGTCGCGCTCCAGCGTGTGGGAGGAGAGCCGGGGCCGGCCGTAGCGGAAGGTGCTGTAGGACAGGCCGTGTCCGAAGGGGTAGAGCGGATCTCCGCGGAAGTACAGGTAGGTGCGGTCGGCCTTGATGATGTCGTATTCGAGGAGGTCGGGCAGGTCGTCCTCGGAGCGGTACCAGGTCTGGGTGAGCCGCCCGGCCGGGTTGTGGTCGCCGAAGAGCACGTCCGCCAGCGCGTTGCCGGTCTCCTGGCCCGCGTGGGTGGTCCAGACGAGCGCGGGTATGTGTTCCTGCTCCCAGGTGACGGTCTGCGGGTAGCTGGTCTCCAGCACGACGACCGTGCGCGGGTTGGCCCGGCGGACGGCCTTCACCAGTGCGGCCTGCCCCTCCGCGAGCGCCATCGACGTGCGATCGTGGTCCTCGCGCCCGTTGATGGCGGGCATGGTGCCGACCACGACGACGGCCGCGTCCGCTTCGCGCGCTGCCTCGACCGCCTCGGCGACGCCGTCGCGTACGGTCTCGACCTGGTACGAGGTGGCGTTCTGCTTGGTGACCAGGGTGACGGTGCCGTCCTCGCCCGCCTTGAGGTACTTCTTGTCGCCGAACCAGTCGGTGAGCGTCTCGTATCCGGCGTAGCGCACCAGCCGGGCACCGTCGGCCTGCTTCTCCAGCACGAACTGCTGCTGGACGAACCAGCCGCCGGGCTGTTCCTGGTCGTTGCGGAAGACCTTGCCGTCGTAGCCGAGGTATTTGGCGTTGGCGGCGCTGCGCAGGGTGACGATGCCCTCGCCCCAGTCGAAGACGTCGAACTGCGCTTCGGTGCTCGAGCCGTCGCCGCTCTCGGTGAGCACGGCCCCTTCCGCACCGCTGCCTGCGGTCAGACAGGCTCCGGTGGCCGCGTTCTTCAGCGCGATCCGGTCGACGCCCTCACCCCCGGTGACCTCACCCGCCGCGCCGAGCCGGGCCGCGATGCCCTCGCGCGGGGTGACTCCGTACGGCAGTGACCCCGAGTACCAGTCGGTGTAGAGAGTGTCGGCGAGCGACCCGACGACGGCCACCTTCGCCGTCTTCCGGGCGTCCAGCGGGAGCACAGCACCGCCGCCCGGCGGCGGCTCGTTCTTCAGCAGTACGATCGCCTCCCGCGCCGTCCGGCGGGCCAGGGCGCGGTGCTCGGGGCTGTCGACGACGGACGCGGGGATCTTCCCGTACGGTCCGCCGTCCGGGTCGAACTCGCCGAGGCGGCAGCGGATGCCGAGGATGTGCCGCACGGCGGTGTCCAGGTCGGCCTCGGTGATCAGGCCCTTCTCCAGCGCCGTGGTGAGGGCCTCGACGGTCTTGGAGGAGTCCTCGCTGTCGGAGGTGAAACTGTCGATGCCCGCCTTGAGCGCTGCCGCGTCGGCCTCCGCCAGGGTGGGGTAGTAGTCCTGTCCCTTGATGAGGTTGTTGGGCGCGTCCGCGTCGGTGACGTTGAACAGGTCCTTCCCCGCCCACTTCCGCACGGTCTCGTCCAGGCCGGGATCGACGGTGGCGGGACGGCCGTTGACCAGGTTGTAGGAGGTCATCACACCGGTGACGGCGTCGGCGCGCAGCGCGGGCCTGAAGGCGGCCTGGTAGTACTCGTGTCGAGCCCGAGGGGGCAGTACGGAGTCCGAGGTCGAGCGGTTCTTCTCGGTGTTGTTGGCGAGGTAGTGCTTGATGGTGGGGGCCGTCTTCAGATACTGGGGATGGTCGCCCTGGAGTCCGGTGCCGTAGGCGGTGGAGATGACCCCGCTCAGATACGGGTCCTCGGAGTAGCCCTCCTCGTTGCGCCCCCAGCGCGGGTCGCGCAGCAGATTGACCACCGGCGCCCACAGGTTGAGGCCCCAGCCCTTGGGGCGCTCGTGCTGGAAGCCGCGCGCCTCGTCCCCGACGGCGGTGCCGACCCGCTCGATCAGCGCCGGGTTCCAGGTGCTGGCCAGGCCGAGCGCCTGCGGGAAGACGGTGGCCTTGCCGAGCCAGGCGAGTCCGTGCAGGGCTTCGCTTCCGGTGCGGAAGGGCTTCAGACCGAGCCGGGGGATGGCCGGCTGGTACTGGTGCAGCAGGGAGATCTTCTCCTTGCGGGTCAGCCTGCCCAGCAGGTCCTCGACGCGCTTCTCGAAGGGCAGCGCGGGGTCCCGGAAGGGGTGGCCGGCACGGGTGGACCTGCGGGGGCGCGCTGTGGCGGGTGCGGCCTGCGCAAGACCCGTACCGGCGGCCGCCAGCGGGACGGCCAGGCCGAGGGCGATGAGGTGGCGTCTGGGGGTGCCCTGTTCCTGCACGGGGCTCTCCTTCGAGTCGAAGCGCTTCGACGAATGGCGCGCAACGGGAGGCGTCGGCGGCTGAGTTGGGGTCGGCTCGGGGCGGGCGGCGGAGATAGGGAAGCGGAGGTGGGGAGGCGGTCAGGCGGGGGGTGGCGCGGGCGCGGTGGTCATGAGGCGGAGGCGCGCGGTGCGGTGCTGGCGCGCCGGGTCAGCACAGGGGGCAGCAGCGTGGCGTCCGGTACCGGACGGTCGTTCAGCTTGGCCATCAGCAGTTCGACGGCCCGCTCCCCCACCTCGGCGGCGGGAATGGCGACCGAGGTGACCGGTACAGCGGCGTTCTCGGCCAGCTCGTCCGGACAGACGGCCACCAGCGAGAGATCCTCCGGGACGCGCATCCCCGCCTGCTGGAACGCCTCCGTCAGCAGGGGCAGCGCGGGTTCGTTGTGCACCACGGCCCCGGTCAGGTCGGGGTGGTCGTGCAGCAGTCGGTCCACCGTCTCCCGTGCGGCGGCCCTGGTGGGCTCGCAGGGGAGCACCGTGGAGGTCATGCCGTAGCGGCGGGCGGCGGCGGTGAAGCCCGCGGCCGTCCGCTGCGCGAAGCCGGTGCCCCGCGCGTACACCTCGGGTGGTGAGCCGAGCAGCGCCACGCACCGGTGTCCGAGCTGGGCAAGGTGGCTGACGCAGGTCTCACCGGTGGCGGTGAAGTCGAGGTCGATGCAGGTCAGCCCGTCGGCCTCGGCGGGGAAGCCGATCAGGACCGAGGGCAGCGGTAGTGCTCGCAGCAGCGGGGCGCGTGCGTCGCGCAGTTGGACGTCCATCACGATCAGCGCGTCCACGAGCGCGCTGTCGGCCACCCGCCGCAGCCCGTCCTCGCCCTCCTCCTGCGTGAGCAGCAGGACATCGTGGTCGTGGCCGCGCGCGGTGGTCGCCACGGCTCCGGCGAACTGCATCTGTACGGGCAGATGGATGCCGCTGCGCAGCGGCATCACCAGGGCCAGCACATTGGACCTGCTGCTCGCCAGCGCCCGGGCCCCGGCGTGCGGGCGGTAGCCGAGTTCGCGGATGCTCGCCTCGACGCGGCGCTGGGTGGCGGCCGAGATGGAGCGCTTGCCGCTGAGGACGTAGGAGACGGTACTGGGCGAGACGCCAGCGCGTCTGGCCACATCCGTGATCTTGACCAACGCCCCCTCCTCGGCACTGTTTCCGCGGGATCATCGAATCGTTTCGATTGCGTGTTTCGAAGCGATTCGGCGGAACAGTAAGGAGGAGGCCGGGGCGTGTCAACGGCTGGGACACAACTCGTCCCGCCGGTGGGCGCTCAGTGCCGCGGCTTGGTCTCGTAGTGGGACAGGTCAGGGGCCTCGGCGCCCTGGAGCTCGGTCGCGAGGTGATGGACCGTCACCAGATCGTGCACCAGTGGCTGGATGCGCTCCTGCGGCATATGGGCTTCCCGCGAGATCTCATCGAGGCTCACCGGCTCGCCGTCGTGCTGCTGCTCGGCGGTGACCAGGGCGCGGAAGACCTGCTCGTGCTCCGGTGAGTAGTCCGGGCGGCCACGGCCCTCGTAGGGGCTGCGGGGCTCGGCCGGGCCGACGCCCTGGCGCCTGCGCTCCTGCTCGGTGGCGGTGTGCCCCACCTTGCCCTGGCGCTGGGCCGGGGTCTCGGTGTCCTGCTCGGCGGACCCGCCCGCACGGTGGGTGCGCTGCTTCGAAGCGCCGGTGGTCGCGTAGCGGGCGCTGGCGGGTTCGTCGGCGTGGTGCGCCTTGTGCGCTTCCCTGCGCCGCTCGTCCTCGTCGCCCTCGACCTTCTTGCGCACCATGTCGGACCTCCTTGGGTGCGTGCGTACAGCGTGCGGTTACCGCTCGCCTCCGCGGTCCAGCTCGTCCTCGACCGGGGGCTTGGGGGCCTCCCGCAGATACTGCGACTGCCCCGGCTTGCCGCCCTGCCGCGCCTGTTCGGCGTGCTGGGCCCGGCTGTGGCCGAGGTCGGAGTCGGGGTCGACCTGCACCGAGCGGGCCACTTCCGCACGGTTGGCGTACTGCTCCGGCGGGATGCCGCGCAGCGCCACATGGACCTCAGCGGGCGCCGAGGACTCCTCGGCCGCCTGGAGCAACTCGTCCTTCCCGGCCGGGAAATCCACGTCCTTCAGCGCGGCCAGGACTTCTTCGACAGTGGTGTGGGCCATGTCCGATCGCTGCCTTTCCGCGACGGTGGGGACGGTCAGCTGCGGCCGGCCGTACCGGTGCTGCCGGAGAAGAGGATGGAGGCCAGCTCCTCGTCCAGGGACTGCCGGATGCGCTCGGTCAGCGCACCTTGGGTCGCCTCCTCCAGGAGCTCCACCACGGTGCGTGCCTCGTGTACGGCCTTGGGAGGGTCGGCTCCGGCGCGCTGCGCGACCCGGTCGAAGAACTCCTGCCGGGACATCCGCACCCCGGTCTGCGGGACGTCCGGCGCGTACTCGACGCGGCGCAGGTGTTCTCCCAGCTCGGTCGGGAGCTGCGCGGCCAAGTGGTCGGCGAGCGATGCGGGGATGCGTTCGGCCAGCGTCTCCAGGGTGGCACGGGTACCGGCCTCGGCCGCGCCACGGCTGTCGAGGTGGGCCCGCGCCTGCACCTGGCCGATGAACTCGTCGTGCTGCATGGTGCTTCTCCTCACTGGGGCAGTGACAACACGGGACCCTCATCCAGCATGCGCGCCACTCGTGCGGGTCGCACGTTCGGGCGTGGCGCGGTTGCCGGTGAGGCTGCCCGGTGGCCCGGCGTACCCCTCACTCCCCTGTTTACGCACCCGTCTCAGGGGTGACTCGGCCCTCTGACCGGCGCGCTGTTGTGACCGGCGCGCTCTTGCTGTCAGCCGGCCGTCTCACCAGCGGAGGGAGGCCGGCCGGCGCGCCGCGCGCCGCATGATCGGGCAGAGGGACGGCGGCACGGTCGTCAACGTGACCAGCGTGCACGCCTACAGTTCGCGCACCACCCGGGCCGGGTTGCCCACCGCCAGGACGCCCGGCGGCAGGTCCTTGGTGACCACCGAACCCGCTCCGACCACCGTGTCGGCGCCGATCGTGACCCCCGGGCAGACGATCACGCCACCGCCGAGCCACACGTTGTCACCGATGGTGACGGGCACGCCCTTCTCCCAGCCCGCGCGGCGCCGCTCGGCGTCAAGCTCGTGGGTGGGGGTCAGCAGCTGCACATTGGGGCCGATCTGCACGTCCCGGCCGATGGTGATGGGTGCGGCGTCCAGGAAGACGGCACCGAAGTTGACGAACGTACCGGTGCCGATCGAGATGTGGGTGCCGTAGTCGCAGCGGAACGGCGGGCGGATACGGACGTCTTCGCCCAGCTGACCGATCAACTCCTCCAGTATCTTGCGCCGTTCGTCCGGCGGCGCCGTGTCGGCGGCGTTGAAGGCGGCGCACAGCTCGGCCCGCCGTACGGTGTCCGCCAACAGTTCCTCGTCATCGGGGACGTACCACTCCCCAGCCAGCATGCGCTGCTTGTTCTCGCCCATGGGGACACTCTCGCAAAGTGCTGGGCGACCGGGGCACGGAAGGGTGCTTTCCGTCGCCCGTCACGCCGCGGTCGGGTCCGGGAGGTCCACGCGGCCGAAGCGCTGCCGGTACGCCGACGGGCTCAGCCCCGTCTCCCTGCGCAGCCGTGCCCGCAGGTTGGCGGCGGTGCCCAGGCCGCTCTTCCGGGCGACGACGTCCAGCCGCTCCTCGCCGCGTTCGATCAGCCGGCAGGCCAGGGCGATCCGCTCGCCGGTCAGCCAGGCCAGCGGCGTGGTGCCGAGCTGGGTGCGGAAGCGGCGGTGGAGGGTCGCGGGGCTGACCGCCGCCTCGGCGGCCAGCCCGGCCACGGTCAGCGGCTCCCCCAGCCGTTCCTGGGCCCAGGCCAGCAGCGGCGCCAGCGACTCCTCGGGGGCCGGCGGCATCGGCCGCTCGACGAACTGCCGCTGCCCGCCGTCCCGGTGCGCGGCGAAGACCAGGCGCCGGCTCACCGCGTTGGCGACCTCGGCACCGTGGTCCCGGCGCACCACGTGCAGCCCCAGGTCGAGTGCGGCGGCGCTGCCGGCGGCGGTGAGGATGTCGCCGTCGTCCACGAACAGCACGTCCGCCTCCAGGCGTACGTCGGGGAAGCGCGCGCGGAACTGGTCGGCCCACTGCCAGTGCGCTGTCGCCCGCCGTCCGGCCAGCACGCCCGCCTCGGCCAGGGTGAAGGCTCCGCTGCAGAACCCCAGCAGGCGGGCACCGCGGGCGTGGGCGCGCCGGATCGCCGCCAGCACGGCGGGGCGGCGTTCCACCTCGACGTCGGGCCGGTTCGGCACGATCAGCGTGTCGGCGCGGTCGGCCGCCGCGAGGTCCGCGACGCCGGTGAGGGTGAAGAAACCGTCGCGCATCAGGGTGCGCGGCTGGGGGGAGCACAGCGTGAAGTCGTAGAGGTCGCGGCCCAGCTCCGGCCTGCGGAGACCGAAGACCTCGGTGGCGCAGCCGAGTTCGAACGGGTTGGAGTTCTCGTCGACGATCACGACGACGCGGTGGAGTCCGGCCGTCCGGCCCTGCGAGGAATCTTGCGCCATATGCGATTTCTAGCACTTCCGGGACGCGCTGTCACGGCCGAGGATGAGCTCATGAGTACCGAACCTGTAAATCTGCACAAGGCTCTGGCCTCCTTCGACGCCCTCTGGAGCCCCCGTATCGTCACCCGCGTCAACGACTACGACGCACGGGTCGCCAAGGTCCAGGGCGAGCACCTGTGGCACGCCCATGAGGACACGGACGAGTTCTTCCTCGTCCTGGAGGGCCAGTTGAGTATCGCGCTGCGGGAGCCGCAGGGCGAGCGCACCGTCTCGCTGCCCGCCGGGTCCGTCTTCACCGTCCCGCGCGGCGTCGAGCACAAGCCCAGTTCTCAGACCGGCGCCTCACTGCTGCTGTTCGAGCCCGCCGGCACCTCCACGGTGGGAGACCGCCACGAGGAGATCCCGGACCACGTCGACGCGACAACCGGGCACGAGCTGGACCACGGCGCCGGCTGAGAGCCCACCGGAACCGGCGGAGTGCGCTCCGACCAGGTGTGGAAGCCGCCCCGGAGGGAAGGCGGCTTGCGCCCCTCCGCCCGGCAACCGGCAACCGGCAACCGGCAACCGGCAACCGGCAGGGGACGGTGCCCGCGGCAGCGCTCAGGCCGCGTAAGCACCCGCGATATGCGCCCGCGCCGCCCGTACCGCGTCCCGGATGTCGCGGGTGCCCGTGGAGACGCAGAGCGTGTACGAGACGTCCTCCAGCTCCTGCCGGCCGCCGGGCCGGTCACGGAGTGCCTCGTAGCGGTTGAGCAGCTCTCGCAGGGTGTCGGGGTGGGCCATCATGGGGACTCCTCGGGGGCGCGGGGCGCGCGACGGGTGCGGGTCACGCCGAAGGGCCCCGTGGCGGCGGCCACGGAATCGGCGCACCCCGCCCGGTACCCCACCCAGAGTGGGAAACACCCACAAAACCGTACATTTCCTCCCAGGAGTCACTCTCGTTTCGCCTCCGCAGGCAGTGGGCACCCCGGCATGCAGGGACGGAAGAAACGGACGACCAACTGCGAAAGGAAAGTGCGGGAGGCTTGAGGTGACGTGATGGATTCCGTACCCGGGGTGCCATGCTGGGTCAGTCTCACCGTCCGCGACCGGCGGGCCACCGAGGAGTTCTACAGCGCCGTGCTGGGCTGGTCGTTCACCGACAGCTCTCTCGGCCGCGGATTCCGCACGGCCACCAGGGAAGGCGAACCGATTGCGGGCTTCAACGAAGCCGCGGTCTCCTGGCAGCTCCCCGTGCGCTGGACCGTGTTCTTCTCCGTCGACGACGCCGACCTGGCCTGTGAGCGCGTCCGCGAAAGAGGAGCCACCGTCGCGGTGGGTCCGCTGCGGTTGGGCGACGGCCGCGCCGCCATGGCCGCCGACCCCTACGGCGCGGCGTTCGGCATGTGGCAGGGAGAACTGCCGCGCGGCTGGGCGGTCGGCGCGGGCTACGCGCCCGCCTGGCTGGAGCTGCGCACCGGCGACGCCTTCGCGGCGGCGCTGTTCTACGGCGATGTGCTCGACTGGACGAAGAACCCCAGCCATGGGGTCAGCTACGAGGAGCAGAACGACGAGGTGCACATCCTGGTCGACGGTGAAACCGTGGCCGGGCTGCGCGGCGGCGGCGTCGAGGCCGCACCCGATCCCCAGGTGCGCACCCGGTGGGATGTGTACTTCCGCGCGACCGATATCGACGCCGCACTCGCCGCAGCGGAGAAGACCGGCGGCACGGTGATCTCCCCCGTCCAGCACGCCTCGCACGGCAGGGTCGCCACCGTTCGCGACCCGGACGGCGGCCTCTTCTGCCTACTGGGCTCCTGAGAGCGGGGTACCCGGCCATTCCCCTGACCGGCCGTCCCATCGGCCCGCCGCTCTCCGCGCCCGGCGTCGTGCGCGGAGAGCGGACGGACGGCGCAAGCAGATGGACGCGGCAGACAGATGGACGCAGAAAGCGTTCGCCCAGACAGCGGAGGTGTGGCGATGAGCCAGCAGCAGTCCGGTCGCGCGGGAGCCGACGGCCAGGTCGTCGTGGTCACCGGCGCCAGCGGCGGGGTGGGCCGCGCGACGGCCCGCGCCTTCGGGGCGCGCGGCGCCACGGTCGCGCTGATCGCTCGCGGCGAGGAGGGCCTGGCCCGCGCCGCCGACGAAGTGCGGGAGGCGGGCGGCGCGGCGCTGCCGCTGAGCGTCGATGTCGGCGACCATACGGAGGTGGACGCGGCGGCCGATCGCATCGAGCGGGAACTCGGTCCGATCGCAGTGTGGGTGAACACCGCGTTCTCCACCGTCTTCGCGCCGGTCACCGAGGTGCAGCCCGAGGAGTTCCGCAGGGCGACCGAGGTCACCTACCTCGGCTTCGTGCACGGGACGCTGGCCGCGCTGCGGCACATGAAGCCGCGCGACACGGGGACCATCGTCCAGGTCGGCTCCGCGCTCGCCTACCGGGGCATCCCGCTCCAGTCGGCGTACTGCGCGGCCAAGCACGCCATCCAGGGTTTCCACGAGTCGCTGCGCTGCGAGTTGCTGCACGACAAGAGCGGGGTACGGGCCACGATGGTGCAGCTCCCCGGGCTGAACACCCCGCAGTTCACCTGGGTCAAGTCCCGGCTGCCGCGCAATCCGCGTCCGGTCGCGCCCGTCTACCAGCCCGAGGTGGCCGCACGCGGCATTCTGTACGCGGCCGACCACCCGCAGCGCAGGGAACACTGGGTCGGTGGCTCGACGGTGGCCACCTTGCTGGGCGAGAAGTTCGCACCCGGCCTTCTGGACCGCTATCTGGCCAGGACCGGCTTCCAGGGCCAGCAGACCGACCACGCACGCTCCCCCGCGCAGCCGGACAACCTGTGGAAGCCCGCGGACTCCCGGCACGACTACGGAGCACACGGCGAGTTCGACGACGAGGCGTCCTCGCGCAGCTACCAGCTGTGGGCCTCGCACCACCACGGACTGCTCGCCGCTGTGGGCACGGCGGCAGCGGCCGCCGTGGGCGCCACGGCGGCCCGCCGGGTGCGGCAGGGCGGGTAGCCGAGCCGCGGGCCCCGGCACGCCGCGAGACGGACACACGGACACGCCTCGAGACCGGCGGCGGCCGGCGGTGGCCGACGACGGCCGCCCGCGCGTCCGCCGTGCCGGCCCCGCTCACGGGTCCGGCACAGCGGGCGCGCGCGACAACTCGTCACATTCCGCCGGGATCGGCGGGGTCCTCCTGCTGGAGCGACGCATGGCAGACGGAGCAGTACATCCGGCGCGATTCACGCGCGGACCAGACCCGCCCCGTGCTCGTCGACCGGCGCACGGGCTCGGACTCGGGGTGGAGATGGCGTGGACACGCACCGGCGTGGCACTCGATGCAGACGGCGACGGCGGAGGTCTCGATACCTTCCCTGTAGCAGTCGTAACAGCGCATGGCGCCCCCTCTCTCGGTACCGGAAGGGCGGACTGCGCACGAGTTCCCCTCCATACGCCCCGGTACGCGTCACTGCGTCCGTTCGGCGCACCGGGCGCCCGCCTCCGGACACCTGAGCGCAGCCATGGACGGCGAGGAGATCCCGGGCGGCTGGGTCGCCCTGACGGACGGCACCGGGACCGGGACAGGCCCTCCGGGCGCGGAGCCCGCGGCGAGCCGCACGCTCTCCGTACGCGGCGCTCTGGTGACCCGGGTCTGGGGGGACGACGGGCTGGGCCGCCTCAGCCCCGGAGCCCCGGCCGACGTCGTCGCGCATACCCGTTCAGTAGCCGGCCGTGGGGTGGACGGCGAGCGTGGGGAGTCGGCCGACGCGCAGGCTGTGCCAGGCGGCGCTGAAGTCGGTGGTGATGTCGGTGGCAGTCGTGGGACCTGCGGAATGGGAGGTGAGGGTCGTACGGGGCAGGTCCCAGGCCGGGGAGGTGGGCGGGGCGGGCTCCTCCGGCAGGACGTCCAGCACCGCGTGCGCGACCCGGCCGTCCTCCAGCGCCTGCGCGAGCGCGTCGGTACGGACGGTCGCGCCGCGGCCGACGTTGAAGAACGTCGCGCCTGACATCGCCCCGAAGAGCCCGGGGCCGAAGAGCCCGTCCGTCTCGGGGGTGAGCGGCAGCGCGTCGACGACCCAGCGCGCCTCGGCCAGCGCCGCGGCCAGCTCGGCCGAGGGACCGTCCGGACCGGCCGGGCTGCCCAGCCGGAGAACGTCGTCGAAGCCGGGGACGCGGCGCGGGGTGCGGGCCACACCGACGGTGCGGATGCCGCAGCGCCCGAGTGCGGCGGCGACCCCCGCGCCGATCCCGCCGGTGCCGAAGACGACCGCGAGGGTGCCGTCAGCCGGCTCGGTCGCCAGCCGGTTCCAGGTCCTGGACGCCTGCTGGCGCAGGAAGCCCGGGATGTCCTGCAACTCGGCCAGCGCCCAGGCGAGTACGTACTGGCCGATCCGCTCGCCCATCCTCCCGACCGTCCGGGTCAGCAGTGTCCCGGGCGGCCACGGCGAGAGCGAACTGAGCAGCGCGTCGACTCCGGCGTTGGTGCTGTGCAGCCACAACAGCCGCTCTTCCGCAGCGAGTTCGGGCACGGAGGGACCCACATGCACGCGGGGCCCGGCGCCGGTGCCCACCGGCCGGCCGGTCAGCTCCCGCACCCCCTCGCGCACCGCCGGGGGCAGGCCGGGGTCGACCGTGACGACGGCACCGCCGAGTTCCCGTCCGATTTGATGAGGGTCCACGCCCGCGCCCGTCACCCGGTCTCCTCCCAGCCGCCCGCTTCGTCCACTCTCAGGACGACTCGGTGATACGCCAGTTGCCGATCTCACGGTACTTCGAGTCGTAGACGGGCGAGCCGTCTCCGGGCTGCAGCCCGTAGTGGCGCAGGTTGCCGCCCCAGTACCGCAGCACCCGCCCCAGCTCGGTCGCGGCCTCGCCCTCGCCGCGCATCTCGGTGGTGTCGACTTCCAGCACGAACTTCATGTCCCGATCTCCTGTCCGAATGCCATGGGGCACACACCCCGAGGGCCCTCGCCCTCTGGCACCTTCCATTTTTTCACTGAACTCCTTTTTGGGACTTCCACCCGAGGGATGGCTGGCTATTGGGGCTTCCGGGGGTGGAAAAGTCTCAAATCACAGGCACGCACACGGCTCGGCCCGAGTGCGGCGACTCATGGGAAAGCACCTGGCTGAGCGGCGGGTTCCGGGGGAACATACAGCCATGCAGAGTGAGCTCTTCGCTACGAAGAACATGGCGCAGCCCAGCCCCACGGCGGGAATGGAGCTGCAGAACGACAAGTGCGTGAAGTACGCCGTCAACGGGGAGTGCTACGCGCGGCAGGGATCGATGGTGGCCTGGCGGGGGAACCTGCGGTTCGAGAAGAAGGGGCAGGGGGTCGGCAACTTCCTCAAGCGTCAGGTCACCGGGGAGGGGCTGGCGCTGATGTCGGTCAGCGGGCAGGGCGAGGCATGGTTCGCGCACGAGGCGGAGAACTGCTTTCTCATCGACATAGCCCCCGGCGACTCGCTCACCGTCAACGGCCGCAACGTACTGGTCTTCGACGCGGGGCTGCACTACGAGATCGGCATCGTCAAGGGCGCCGGGATGGCCGGCGGAGGGCTGTTCAACAGCGTCTTCTCCGGCCAGGGCAGGCTCGCCGTCATCTGCGAGGGCACGCCGATCGTCATCCCGGTCTCGCAGCAGGCGCCGGTGTTCGTGGACACCGACGCGGTGGTGGGCTGGAGCGCCCAGCTGCAGACCTCGCTGCACCGCTCACAGAGCTTCGGATCGATGATCCGTGGTGGGTCGGGAGAGGCGGTGCAGCTCAGACTGGACGGCGAGGGCTTCGTCATCGTCCGCCCCAGCGAAAAGCAGCCTTCAACTGCCGGCAATTGAGTCCCGCTTGCGGGGTGCCGATCAGGGGCGCGGGGAACTGCTCCCCCAGACTCCGTCCGGGAGGTACCCCCACAGCCACGAACAACCAGCAGCCCGCAAACCACACAAGGGGCACCCCCTCCCCGGAACCGGGAGAGGGAGCCCCGCAGAGGGTCAGGCAGCCACCATCCCGGCGCGAGCCAGCTCGCGCCGGGCCCGCATGAAGGGGCGCGGCCGATTGGCCGCGAGCACTGCCGTGGTGGCTCCCTCCCGTTCGTAGACCGCGAGGAAGCTGCGGTCCTCCGGTGAGCCCTCCACCACGCGTACGGTGTCGGTCTCCGCCCTGGCGCCCGCGAGCTGAAGCCGGACACCGTACTGGTCGGACCAGAAGTACGGCAGCGCCGTGTAGGTCTCGACCGTCGTTCCGGCCAGCAGGTTGCGCGCGGCGACGGCCGGGGCCTCCATGGCGCTGGTCCAGTGTTCGTCCCGGTGCCCGGCGCTGCGGGCCACATCGCCGACGGCCACCACGCCCGGCACCGAGGTGACTCCGCCCGCGTCGCAGACCACGCCGTCGTCCAGGGGGATGCCGGAGCCCTCCAGCCAGCCGGTCGCGGGACGGACCCCGATTCCGACGACGACCACGTCGGCGGGCAGGAACCGGCCGTCGGCCAGCTCCACCCAGCCGACCCGCCGGTGCCCGGCGCCGTGCGCGCCCCGCACGTGCGCGCCCCGCACGTGCGCGTCCGGCACCCTGGCGTCCGGATGCAGCGCGCGCACCCCGGTGCCGGTGAGCAGGGTGACGCCGTGGTCGGTGTGCAGATCGGCGCAGAAGGCGGCCATCCGGGCGCCGAGCTGGGGCAGCAGCGGCTGGGCGGCCGCCTCGACGACGGTGACGCTGTGGCCGAGCGTGGCACAGGAGGAGGCGACCTCGGCGCCGATGAAGCCGGCACCGATCACGACGACCCGTACCTGACCACGGCTGAGCTCCTCGCGGAGCGCGGCGGCGTCGTCCAGGGTGCGCAGCGTGTGCACCCCCGCCAGCGGCTCGCCCGGCAGGGTGCGCGGCACCGCTCCGGTGGCCAGGACGACACCGTCGGTGGACAGCCTGCGGCCGTCCGTGAGCGTGACCGTACGGGAGGGCGGGTCCAGGCCCTCGGCGCGGGTGCCCAGCAGCCAGTCGGCGTCCAGGTCGGCGATCTCCTCCGCGTCGGCGAGGGAGAGCCGCTCGGCGGTGAGCGCGCCGGTCAGGAATTCTTTGGAGAGGGGAGGGCGGTCGTAGGGGCGATGGTGCTCCTCCCCTACGATCACCAGCCTGCCGTCGTACCCCTCGGCGCGCAGCGCCAGTGCGGCGTGGAGTCCGGCCAGGGAGGCGCCGATCACGGTGATGGTGTTCATGCGGCGCTCCCTTGTCCGGCTGCGGCGGTGTGCGGTGCCTGTGCGGCCAGGTCGGACTCGACGTGTACCCATACGGTGCCGTCGAGCACGCTCACCGGGTGGGTGCGTACCGCCTTGCGAGCGGGGAGGCAGGTGGGACGGCCGGTACGCAGGTCGAATGAAGCGGCGTGCAGTGGGCATTCGACCAGACAGCCCTCGAGCCAGCCTTCGGACAAGGACGCGTCCTGGTGGGTGCAGGTGTCGTCGATCGCGTAGAGCTCGCCGTCGGCGTTGAAGACGGCGATGGGAGGTTCGAGGTCGAGACGGACGGACTCGCCTTGGGGCAGGTCCTCAAGGCGGCAGACAGGGATCACTGTGATTCACCTCGCGAGCACGTTCGAGTGAGCAGGGGCAGCCGGCCCCGGTGCCGGATGACCGGGGAAGGTGCGGGGAAGACACTTCACTACTATCCGAGTTCCGCATCGCGCACGATGGAGCGTGATGCGCAACAGAATCCAAGCGGGGAGGCTTCACGTCAAGCACTCGCCGACGACCTCCGCGGAGACTTGCGGGGAGGACGGCGCGCGGCCGCGCACCACAACCGGGAACCACAACAAGGCCAGCAGGCGGTGACGTTGAGCAGATGAGTGAAAAAGCGGAGGACACAGGGACTGGCAAGCAGGCCAGGGGCGCGGCTGCCTCGGTGCAGTCGGTCGACCGTGCGGTGAGCGTGCTGGAGATCCTGGCCCGGCACAGCGACGCGGGAGTCACGGAGATCGCCGAGGAGCTGGGCGTCCACAAATCGACGGCGTTCCGCCTGCTGGGTGTACTGGAGGCCAGGGGGCTGGTCTCACAGGAGCAGGACCGCGGCAAGTACTACCTGGGCCCCGGCGTACTGAGGCTGGCCGGAGCCGCGGCCTCCAGGCTGGACATCTCCCAGGAGGGCGCTCCCGTGTGCCGGGAGCTGGCCGAGGACGCCGGAGAGACGGCGAACATCGCGGTGCTGGACGACGACGCGGCGGTCAACATCATGCAGGCGCGCGGTGCCTCCTCGGTCACCGCGCAGAACTGGCTGGGCAGGCGAACGCCGCTGCACGCCACCTCCAGCGGCAAGGCACTGCTGGCGCACCAGCCGAAGTCGGTCCAGGAGAGTGTGCTGTCCCGGAAGCTGCCACGGCTGACGGAGTCGACGGTGGTCTCCCCCGCGGAGCTGCGCGCCGAGCTGAAAGCGGTGGTCAAGACCGGTTTCGCGGCGGCACGGGACGAGCTGGAGCTCGGCCTGCACGCGGTGGCGGCCCCGGTGCGGGCACACGACGGGAAGGTCATCGGCGCGATCAGCGTCTCCGGGCCCTCCTACCGGCTGGAGGAGGAACGCCTCCAGGAGGTCGCCAAACGCACCATGGCCGCTGCGCAAGATCTCTCCCGCCGCATGGGCTACGCCTACTGAGAGGGAGCGCGCCCCGCGAGGGGCGCGGAGGACTGCTCCCCCACCCCCGAAACAGCCTCGAAACAGCCGTCGGAAACTACAAAATTCTGATGGGGCGTCAGCAAAGGCACCGCCCCGACCTCCCATAACTGCGGGTCCGGCCTCGGCCGGACCCGCATCGCGTTCTTCTGACACGTCGTCATCAACGGCTGATCCACATCTCTTGACGGGCGAGCCCCGGCGTTCTCACTATGTTCCCCATAGCGCAACCAGTCGTGCACTACGCAACAAACTGCGAGGTCTGGGAATGCCACACGAGGTCCGCGCTGTCATCGCGATGAAGAAGGATGCCCCAGCCGAGGTGCAGACGGTCCTGGTACCGGACCCCGGCCCGGGCGAAGTCCTCGTCTCGATCCAGGCATGCGGTGTCTGCCACACCGATCTTCATTACCGGGAAGGTGCCGTCGGCGACGACTTCCCTTTCCTCCTGGGCCACGAGGCCGCGGGCGTCGTCGAACAGACGGGCCCCGGCGTCACCGATCTGCGCTCCGGCGACTTCGTCGTACTCGCCTGGCGCGCACCGTGCGGAAGCTGCCGCTCCTGCCGTAAGGGGCGGCCCTGGTACTGCTTCGACTCGCGCAACGCCCGGCAGCCGATGACGCTGCTGGACGGCACCCCGCTGACCCCGGCGCTCGGCATCGGCGCTTTCGCCGACAAAACGCTGGTCGACGCGGGGCAGGCAGTCAAGGTCGACCCGGCCGCGCGGCCGGAGGCGGCCGGGCTCATCGGCTGCGGGGTGATGGCCGGCTGGGGCGCCGCCGTGCACACCGGGGGTGTCTCCCGCGGGGACACCGTCGCCGTCATCGGCTGCGGCGGCGTCGGCAACGCGGCCATCGCGGCGGCCTCGCTGGCCGGTGCGCGCCGGATCATCGCCGTCGACATCGACGACAACAAGCTGGATGTGGCCACCCAGTTCGGGGCCACGCACAGCGTCAACTCGCTCGGCACCGACCCCGTCGAGGCCGTACGCGAGCTGACCGGCGGCCACGGCGTGGACGTCGTCGTAGAGGCGGTCGGCCGCCCGGAGACCTATCTGCAGGGCTTCGCCATGCGGGACCTGGCGGGCGTGCTCGTGCAGGCCGGTGTCCCGGCGCCGGACGTGACGATCGAGCTGCCGTTCCAGGAGCTGTTCTCGCGGGGCGGTGCCCTCAAGTCGTCCTGGTACGGGGACTGCCTGCCCAGCAGGGACTTCCCGGTCCTGATCGACCTCTATCTCAGCGGCAAGCTCGACCTGGGCGCCTTCGTCACCGAGACGATCGCGCTGGACGAGGTCGAGGTCGCCTTCGAGCGGATGCAGCGCGGCAAGGTCCTGCGATCGGTGGTGGTCCTGTGAGCGACGTACGCGCGACTGCCGGGCCGCAGACGAACAACCGACCCGCGCCACAGCCGCGCGGACGGAGAAGCGAACCAAACGACACAGCGAGCGACGTACGCGCGACTGCCGGGCCGCAGACGAACAACTCGCGTGTCGTCATCATCGGCGCCGGGATCGTCGGCTGCTCGCTGGCCGACGAGCTCACGGCGCGCGGCTGGCGCGACGTCACGGTCCTCGAGCAGGGGCCGCTGGCGGCGCCCGGCGGCTCCACCTCGCACGCCCCCGGCCTCGTCTTCCGTACCAGCCCCTCCAGGGCGCTGACCCAGTACGCGCGCTACACCGTCGAGAAGTTCAGCTCGCTGCGCCACGCGGGGCAGGCGTGCTTCCTGCCGGTGGGCGGTCTGGAGGTGGCCACCACCGAGGCCCGCCGGCTGGATCTGCACCGCAAGGCCGGGCTGGCCGCCTCCTGGGGCGTGGAGGGCGAGCTGGTCGATCCCGCGCGGTGCGCCGAGCTCTTTCCGATGCTCGACCCGGACACCGTGCTCGGCGGCTTCCACACCCCCGGCGACGGTCTGGCCAGGGCCACAGCCGCCTGCCTGGCCCAGATCGAGCGCGCCTCGCGGCGCGGGGCGCGCTTCCTGGACCGGCACACCGTCACCGGTGTCGAACGCGAGGGCGGCCGGGTCACCGGGGTCGTCACCGACCGGGGCACCTTCCCTGCCGACCACGTGGTCTCGGCGGCCGGGTTCTGGGGGCCGGTGGTCGGCGCCATGGCCGGGGTGGACGTACCGCTGCTGCCGCTCGCGCACCAGTACGCGAAGACGGCGCCGCTGTCCGGGCTGGAGGGCGTCGGGGCCGACGGCGTCGAGGCCGTCCGGCCCATCCTGCGCCACCAGGACCACGACCTGTACTACCGGGAACACCTCGACCCGACGGGCAACGGCCCGGGCCGCATCGGCATCGGCACCTACGCACACCGTCCACTGCCCGTCGACCCGTACACGATCCTGCCCTACGACCAGGCCCCCAAGATGCCGTCCTCGCTGCCGTTCACGGCGGACGACTTCGCGCCCAGTTGGACGGAGACCGGCAGGCTGCTGCCGACGCTGGCCGACTCCCAGGTCGAGGAGGGTTTCAACGGCGTCTTCTCCTTCACCCCGGACGGGATGCCGCTGCTGGGCGAGTCCAGCGCGGTGCGCGGCTTCTGGCTGGCCGAGGCCGTCTGGGTCACCCACTCGGCCGGCGCAGCGCGGGCCGTCGCGGAGCTGATGACGGACGGCCGCACCACGGTGGACAGCCACGAGTGCGACCCGCACCGCTTCGAGAAGGCGCAGCGCTCCCCCGCGTACGTACGCGAGCGGGGCGAACGCAGCTTCGTCGAGGTCTACGACGTGATCCACCCGCTGCAGCCGCCGGGCACCGGCCGGCCCCTGCGCACCAGCCCCTTCTACCCGAGGCAGCAGGAGCTGGGTGCCCACTTCCTGGAGTCGGGCGGCTGGGAGCGGCCCCACTGGTACGAGGCGAACGCGCCGCTGGTGGAGGAGCTCGGCCTGCGGCTGCCGGAGCGGGACAGCTGGTCGGCCCGGCACTGGTCGCCGATCGCCGCAGCCGAGGCGAGGCTGACCCGGGAGAAGGTCGCGCTCTACGACATGACACCGCTGCGGCGGCTGGAGGTCACCGGGCCGGGCTCACTCGCCTTCCTCCAGCGGATGACCAGCAACAACCTCAAGAAGCGCCCCGGCTCGGTCACCTACACCCTGCTGCTGGACGAGAACGGCGGTATCCGCAGCGACCTGACCGCAGCGCGGCTGGCCCCCGACCGCTGGCAGCTCGGCGCCAACAGCCCGGCCGACCTGGAATGGCTGGTGCGGCACGCGCCGGACGACGTACAGATCCGGGACATCACCTCCGGCACCTGCTGTATCGGGGTGTGGGGACCGCTGGCCAGGGAGCTGGTCCAGCCGCTGACCCCCGCCGACTTCTCCCACGAGGCTTTCGGCTACTTCAAGGCGCGCGAGACCTATGTGGGCCACATCCCGGTGACCGCGCTGCGGGTGAGCTATGTCGGCGAGCTGGGCTGGGAGCTGTACACGGAAGCGGACGTGGGGCTGCGGCTGTGGGACACCCTCTGGGAGGCCGGACAGCGGCTCGGCGTCATCGCCGCCGGCCGCAGCGCCTTCAACAGCCTCCGGCTGGAGAAGGGGTACCGCGCCTGGGCCGCCGACATGACCACCGAGCACACCCCCGAGGAGGCCGGTGTGGGCTTCGCCGTACGCTCCGCCAAGGGCGACTTCGTCGGGCGGGACGCACTGGCCGCACGCGGGGCGCCCGCCCGGAAACTGGTGTGCCTCACCCTCGACGACCCGGCGGCAGTCGTCATGGGAAGCGAGCCGGTGCATGTGGACGGGGTCGTCGCCGGCTATGTGACCAGTGCCTCCTACGGCTACAGCGTGGGACGGGGCGTCGCCTACGCGTGGGTGCCGGCCGCCGCTGCCGAGCCGGGGACCCCGGTCGCCGTCGAGTACTTCGGCGAGAAGGTCGCGGCGACCGTCGCGGCCGAGCCCCTGTTCGACCCCGAGATGGCCCGCATCCGCCGCTGAGCCCGAGGAGGCCCACAATGTCGCACTCCCGCGATGTCATCGTCATCGGTCTCGGCGGCATGGGCAGTGCCGCCGCCTACCATCTGGCGGCCCGCGGCCACCGGGTGCTGGGGCTCGAGCGGTTCGGCCCGGCCCACAACCGCGGCTCCAGCCACGGCGGCTCCCGCATCATCCGCCAGGCATACTTCGAGGACCCCGCCTACGTACCGCTGCTCCTGCGCTCCTACGACCTGTTCGCGAAGCTGGAACGCGACACCGGCCGCACTCTCGCCAACCTGTGCGGCGGCGTGATGGTGGGCCGCCCGGACAGCCACGCCGTCTCCGGCAGCCTCCGCTCGGCCCGGCGGTGGGGCCTGCCCCACGAGTTGCTGGAAGCCGCGGAGATACGCCGCCGCTTCCCGACCCTCACTCCCGCGGACGACGAGGTGGCGCTGTACGAGGAGCGCGCCGGGTTCGTCCGCCCCGAGGCGACCGTGACCGCCCATGTGCAGCTCGCCCAGCAGGCCGGTGCCGACCTGCGGTTCGAGGAGCCGGTGACCGGCTGGCAAGTGCTGCCCGGCGGCAGAGGCGTACGGGTGCACACCGCCGACGACGTCTACACCGCGGGCCACCTGGTGGTCTGCCCCGGCGCGTGGGCGCCGCGCCTGCTCGCCGACCTCGGCGTCGACTTCGCCGTCGAGCGGCAGGTCATGTACTGGTTCCACCCGCGCGGCGGCACCGCCGCCTTCACCCCCGAACACCAGCCCGTATACGTGTGGGAGGACACGGACGGTGTGCAGTTCTACGGGTTCCCGGCGATCGAGGGCCCGGAGGGCGGGGCGAAGACCGCCTTCTTCCGCAAGGGCGCACTGTGCGATCCGGAGACCATCGACCGCACCGTGTCCGAAGCGGAGGCCGCGGCGATGGCCGCGCACTTGCGCACCCGTCTCCCGGACCTGCCCGGGCGGCTGCGCAAGGCCGTCACGTGTATGTACACCACCACCTCCGACGAGCACTTCGTGCTGGCCCGGCACCCGGAGCACCCCGACGCGGTGACCGTGGCCTGCGGATTCTCCGGGCACGGCTTCAAGTTCGTGCCCGTCGTCGGCGAGATCGTCGCCGACCTGGCGCTCGACGGCGCCACCGAGCACCCCATCGAACTGTTCGACCCGCTCCGGGAGCCGCTGAAGGCCCCGCACCGCCAGTTCGCCACTCCCGAGGGAGAAACCACATCATGACGACCGCTGTCGGCAGCCTGCTGGCGACCCTGCCAGGAGACCGCTACACCGATCCGGAGAACTTCCGGCGCGAGCAGGAGCGCATCTTCGAGACCGAGTGGTTCTGCGCGGTCCGCTCGGCCGACCTCGACAAGCCCGGCGCCTACCGCACCGTCCAGGTGGGCCGGGAAAGCGTGCTGATCACCCGCAACCGGCGGGGTGAGCTGCGGGCCTTCCTCAACGTGTGCCGGCACCGCGGCGCACGGCTGTGCACCGAGCAGGCGGGTGAGGTGCGGCGCAGCCTCCAGTGCCCGTACCACGCCTGGACCTACGACCTGGACGGCAAGCTGACCGCGGCGCCCAATCTGACCCGGATGCCGGACGTGGACCGTTCCTCGTACGGGCTGCACACCGTGGCACTGCGCGAGTGGCTGGGCTACGCCTGGGTGTGCCTGTCACCCGAGCCGCCGCCGTTCGAGCAGACGGTGATGGGGGACGTCGCCGACCGGCTCGGCGGAACCGACGTGATCGGGCACTACGCGATCGAGTCGCTGGCCCTGGGCCGACGCCACACCTACGACGTGGCGGCCAACTGGAAGCTCGTCATCGAGAACTTCATGGAGTGCTACCACTGCGCCACCATCCACCCCGAACTGACGGAGGTGCTACCGGAGTTCGCCGACGGGTTCGCGGCGCAGTACTACGTGGGGCACGGGCCGGAGTTCGCCGCCGAGGCGCAGGGGTTCACGGTGGACGGCAGCGCGGGCTTCGACCGGCTGCCGGGCGTTCCGGACGCCCATGACCGCCGCTACTACGCCATCACCATCCGGCCGCAGGTGTTCGTCAACCTGGTGCCGGACCATGTGATCGTCCACCGGATGTTCCCGCTGGCCGAGGACCGCACGGTGATCGAGTGCGACTGGCTGTACGCGCCCGAGGTGATCTCCGCGGGTGCGGACGTCTCGCACTCGGTGGAGCTCTTCCACCGGGTCAACCTGCAGGACTTCGACGCCTGCGAACGCACCCAGCCCGCCATGGCCTCCCGTGCCTACCGGCACGGCGGGGTGCTGGTCCCCAGCGAGCACCACATCGGTGACTTCCACACCTGGGTCACCGACCGGCTGACAGACCCGGGCTGAGCGACCCGGTCCGAGCCCCGGCGCCGCGGCGTGATGGGGTGGGGCGCATGCACAGCGCGTCCCACCCCCCGGTCGGCCAGGCCCTGGCCGCGGCACGACTCGTCATCTTCGACTGCGACGGGGTCCTGGTCGACACCGAGCGGATCGGGCCCGAGGTCATCGCCGCCATGGCGACCGAAGCGGGCTGGCCGCTGACCCCGGCCGACGTACTGGAGAAGTTCCTGGGCACCCCGGAGCCGTATCTGCTGGCGCAGGTACGCGCCCACGCGAAGGTGCCGGTGGACGAGGGCTGGCTGGTGGAGTACCGCTCGCGGGTGGCCGCCGCTTTCGACGCGGCCCCGCACACGATGCCGGGCGTAGCCGAGTTGCTGGACGCGCTGGACGCGCGGGGTGTCCCGTACTGCGTCGCCAGCAGCGGCAGCCATGCGCGGATACGCCACTCGCTGAAGGCCACCGGCCTGTGGGAGCGCTTCGCTGGGCGGATCTTCAGCGCGGAGGACGTCCGCGAGGGCAAGCCGGCGCCCGATCTGTTCCTGCACGCGGCGGCCGTCTGCGGTACCCCGCCCGCGGAGTGCCTGGTCATCGAGGACAGCCCGGCGGGCGTCCGCGCAGCCCACGCCGCGCACATGCCGGTCCTCGGCTATACGGGAGGGCCGACCCCTGCCGAATGGCTCGCGGAGGCCAGCGCGGGGACACTTGCGGACCTCCACGACCTCACCGTTTGACAATCGGCACCCGGCGTGGGGGCTGCGCTTGCCCACCCTGCGCCCCTGGCGCAGACTGCCCAAGCACAGCGGAGACGGTGCCTCCTCAGGGGCGCAGGGAACTGCTCCCCCAGCCTCCGGCCAGGAGGTGCCCCCACAGCCACAGAGACAACCGCAGCCTGCAACGCACATCAAAGGGCAGCCCCTCCCCGGAAGCGGTCGCCGGATCAGTCCAGCGCCGCCCTCAACCGCTCACGGTCGCGCTCCGGAAGATGCGGGGCGTAGTGCTCGAACAGGGCCTCCCGCCCCAACCGCGCCGCGCGACCCCCGTCCGAGGCCCGCAGAGCGGCGAGGATCTCACGGTGGTGGACAACCGAACGCCGCATCCACTCCCCCGCGTCCCCATCCCGCTCCGCGCGGACCAGCTCTCCCTCGATCGCGTCCACGACCGCATCGTGGACCGCCCGCGCGCACAGCGCGAGCAGCGCGTTGCCGCTGGCCTCGGCGACGACGCGGTGGAACTGGGCGTCGGCCTCGCTGAAGGCATGCGGGTCGCACGAGACGCACTCCCCCATCCTGTCGGCCAACTCCGTCAGCCGGCGCAGATCCTCCTCCGTGTGCAGCCGAGCCGCGAGCCGGTAGCTCTCGGCGTCCAGCACCATCCGGAACTGGATCAGCTCGGCCAGTGAGGACAGGTGGGAGCGGGCGAGACGGCCGAGTGCGTGGCTGAGGGTGTCGGGTGAGACGCCCAGCACCTCGGCGCCCAGCGGATCGCCAGGCCGGGAGCGGATCAGCCCGGAGGACTGGAGGACCCGCAGCGCCTCGCGGATGGTCGAGCGGCCGACGTCGAATTGGCGCACCAACTCCCGCTCGGCGGGCAGCCGGGAGCCGGGCGGTAGTTCGCCGGCGAGGATGCGCTCCTCGATCTGCTCGGCGACGCGCTGGTAGGCGCGCACCGGGCGCACCGGCTGGAATCCGATCCGAACAGGCGACTCGGCCGACATCGGCGCCCCTTCTCGTGTTCGTGCTGTGTTCCGCATGGTCTTCGGTGTGTCGATCCTGTGCCGACCCCTTGACCGTGGCGGTGGCCCACCAGCAGAGTACGGTCGATCAACTGGTCTGACCAGTCGCCTGGCCCTAACTGTGCGGGCCGACGGCTGGGACAGGGACGTGGAGGAGCCATGCATTCCGGTCCCGGCGCTCTGCCGTGGGATTCCCTGCTCGACACCGAGGCGGCCATCGCCTTCACCCAGCAGCTGGTGCGGCTGCGCACCGTCAACGCCGAGGGCGCCGAGAGCGTGGAGAGACCGGCCGCCGAGCTGGTCTCGGAGCTGTTCACCCGGTTCGGCTGGGAGCACACCGTCTCGGAGGTGGCACCGGGCCGCCCGAACGTGGTCGCGGTGGTCGAGGGCGGCGGGGGCCCGGGCCCCACGCTGATGTTCGAGGGTCACACGGACGTGGTGACCGAAGGCGATCCCGCGGACTGGAGCGTGGACCCGTACGGCGCCGAGATCCGCGACGGGAAGATGTGGGGCCGCGGCACGGCCGACATGAAGTCCGGCGTGGCGGCGATGATCTACGGCGTGCGCGCCCTCCAGCAGGCGGGCCCCTTCCCCGGCCGGGTGGTGCTGGGCGTCATGGCCGACGAGGAGGGCATGATGCTCGGCGCCAAGGCGTTCGCGGCCTCCCCGCTGGCCGCCGAGGTGGACGGCGTCGTCGTCTGCGAGCCCGAGGGGTACGAGGTGTGCACCTCGGCGCGCGGCGGCATCCGGCTGCGGCTCGATCTGACGGGCGTGATGGCGCACGGGGCCATGCCGCAGGAAGGCCGCAGCCCGATCGCGGCGGGCGCCAGGATCGTCGAGGCGCTCGGTTCGGTGCAGGAGTGGGCCACCGTGCGCTTTGGTACGCATCCGCACGCCGGTTCGGTGACGGTGACCCCGACCGTACTGCTCGGCGGCGACCCGGACCAGCTCAACGTCATCCCGGCGCACGGCGTCGTCGGCGTCGACGTACGCACCATCCCCGGCACCGACCACACCGAGCTGACCGAGCGGGTACGGACCACGGCCGAGCAGGCGGCGGCAGCCTTCGGGGTCGAGGTGCGGCTGACCGTCGTGGACGACCGGCCCGCCATCGAGATCGCCGAGGACCATCCCGTGGTCCGCGGGCTGGTCGCCGCACACACCCGGGTGCACGGCTCCGCACCGGCGTTCGGCGCAGTGCCGGGCACCACCGACGGCACGATCCTCACCCGGGACGCCGGACTGCCCACCGTCGTCTACGGCCCGGGCGGCAAGTGGATCGCACATCAGAAGGACGAGTTCGTGGAAGTGCGAGAGATCGGCGAGTACGCCCGGGTGTACGCGGCGGCGGCACATCACTTCCTCACCGACGGAAAGGGAGGCGCAGCCGCGTGAACCTGTGGCAGGGCAAGGAGTTCCCCGACGGGCTTCCGGTCGGCGACAGCTGGGTTGCGGCACCAGACCACCAAGTCGTCTCGTTCCCGTACGACTCAACACCCGTGGCACCGGCCCCGGTCGGCGACCCGGAGCTGGCCCGGCAGGCGGTCGAGCACGCCACCGCGCTGCGCCGCACGGTCGCGGCCCTGACCACCCGCACCCGCCGCGCGGTCCTCGCCGGGGTCGCCGAAGCGCTCGACAGCGTGGCGGCGGGCATGGAGGACCTGCTGGTCCTGGAGACGGGCAAGCCGCGCGTCGACTGCCGCACGGAGGTGACCCGGGCCGTGGCCACCTGGCGGGCCGCTGCCGACGAGGTGGTGCACATCCACGGTGAGACGGTGCCGCTGGACGGGCTCTCGTCGGGCGACGGGATGACCGGCTTCTGGACGCGGCGGCCGGTCGGAGTGGTCGTCGGGATCGCCGGATTCAACTATCCGATGATGCTGGCCACTCACAAGATCGCACCCGCGCTGGCCGCGGGCTGCCCGGTGATCGTCAAGCCGGCTCCGGCGACGCCGCTGGCGACACTGTGGCTGGTGAACCTGGTGCGCGAACAGCTGGTCGCCCAGGGCGCACCGCCCGGCGCGGTGCAGTTGGTGACCGGCGATGTGGAGGTGGGCAGGACGCTCACCACCCACGAGGCGGTCGCCGCGGTCTCGTTCACCGGCTCGGCCGCCGTGGGCCACCGCATCGCCAAGGACGCGGCGCCCCGCAAGGTGGTGCTGGAGCTGGGCTCCAACGCGGCGCTGGTCGTGGCCGCCGACGCCGATCTGGACGCGGCCGCCGACGCGGTGGTGCGCGGCGGCTACTACGCCTCGGGGCAGGCGTGCATCGCCGTACAGCGGGTCATCGCCGAGGCGCCGGTCGCCGCCGAGCTGGAGCGGCGGATCGCCGAGCGGCTGGCGTCGGTGCCGGTGGGCGACCCGCGCGAGGAGAGCACCCGGGTGGCGGCGCTGATCGACGAGGCGGCGACCGAGCGGGTGCTGGCATGGGTGGAGCGGGCGCGCGCGGCGGGCGCCCGGCTCGTGGCGGGCGGCGAGCGGGCGGGCCGCTGTCTGACGCCCACGCTGCTGGCCGAAGTGGCGGACGGCCAGCCGGCCTGGGACGAGGAGATCTTCGGCCCGGTCGTCTGTCTGCGCTCCGTACCCGATCTGGACGCCGCCTTCGCCACCGTCGACGCGAGCCGCTACGGACTGCACGCGGCGGTCTTCACCCACCGTCTCGATGTCGCGTTCCGCGCGCTGGAGGAGCTGGACGTCGGCGGCGTGGTGATCAACGAGGTGCCCGGCTACCGCTGTGACGTCGCGCCCTACGGCGGCGTCAAGGACTCCGGCATCGGCCGGGAGGGGCCACGGTTCGCGATCGAGGAGTTGACGGTGACGAAGATGGCGGTGATCAAGCCGTGAGCGCGGACAGCGGCCGGGGCGCCGAGGTGGACTACGGCCGGCTCTTCCGGCTGGACGGCAAGCGGGTGGCCGTGGTCGGCGGCGGCAGCGGTATCGGCCGTGCGGCGGTGCGTGCCCTCGCCGCGCACGGCGCCCGAGTCGTGGTCGCCGACCGGGACGCGGCGGGCGCCGAGGAGACCGTGCGACTCGCGGGGTCCGGCGCTTCCCCGTACCCACTCGATGTACTGGACGAGGAGGCGCTGACCCGCGCCGCCGCCGACTGGGGCCCGCTGGACGGCCTGGTGGTGACGGTCGGCGTCAATGTGCGCAAGCGGATCGCGGACTACACCGTGGCGGAGTTCGAGCGGGTGATCGCCCTCAACCTGCGGGCGCACTTCTCACTGGTGCGGGCCTGCGCCCCGGCGATGGCGGAGCGCGGCCGGGGCTCGGTCGTCTCCCTCGCCTCCATGCGGGCCTTCCAGGTCGAGCCGGGCCAAGGCGTGTACGCGGCCGCCAAGGCGGGCCTCGTCCAACTGCTGCGCACCGCCGCCGCCGAGTGGGGGCCGCAGGGCGTGCGGTTCAACGCCGTGGCCCCCGGCGTGGTGCGCACCCCGCTCACCGACCAGATCGCCGCCGACGCCGAGTGGTACGACGCCTACGCACGGGCCTCCGCGCTGCAGCGGTGGGCGCGGGCCGACGAGATCGCCGGCGCCGTGGTGTACCTGATCTCCGACGCCGCCACCTTCGTGACGGGCAGCGTGCTGACGGTCGACGGCGGGTGGACCGCCGTCGACGGCCGGTACGACCCCGCCCTGTGACTCCCATGCCGTTACCGGCCGTCTCCCGAGGAGCAACCCGCAATGTCCGAGCACCACCGCCCGCCGCAGGGGGACGACGACCCCCTCGCCGGGCTTCCCCGTATCGGAGCCAGGCGCCCGGCGCTGTGGCTCCTGCTCGTCCCCGCCGTCCTGTACTGCGCGGCGCCCGTGGTCGCGAACCGGATCGAGCCCCGTATCGCGGGGCTGCCCTTCCTCCTGTTCTGGATCGTGGCCGCCACGGTCGTGAGCCCCCTCGTCATCTGGGCGGTCTCGCGGCTGGACCCGGCATTCCGGCAGGGCGCCGTCGAGCCCCTCCCGGTCGACGACGAGGGAGGCCCGCGATGAACGGATCGGCGGCGATCGCCACCACGATCTTCGGTCTCGCCATGGTGGCGACCCTGGCCATCGGTGTGCTCAGCGCCCGGGGGCGGGACAAGGGCATGGCCGAGTGGTCGGTCTCCAGCCGGGGCCTCGGCGTGCTGTTCATCTGGCTGCTGATGGCGGGCGAGACCTACACCAGCTTCTCGTTCCTGGGCACGGCAGGCTGGTCGTACTCGATGGGCGTGCCGATCCTGTACCTCGTCGCCTATCTGACGACCGGCTTCGCGGTGGCGTACGTGGTCGGGCCCGCGCTGTGGACGTACGCGAGCCGGCACCGGCTGCTGTCCATAGCCGACATGGCTGAACACCGCTTCCGCTCCCGACCGGTGGGGATATTGGTGGCGGTCACGGCGACCGTTTTCATCGTTCCCTACGTGCAGGTGCAGATCCAGGGCATGGGGGTGGTGGTGAACGCGATGACGTACGGCAGCGTCGATCTGCACGTCGCCGCCGTGATCTCCTTCGTCGTCGCGGAGGCGTTCATCCTCGTCTCCGGGCTGCGCGGCTCGGCGTGGGTGAGCGTGCTCAAGGACGTGCTCGTCATCGTGGCGGTGGTCTTCCTCGCGGTGTGGGTGCCGCTGCACTACCTGGACGGGTACGGGGACTTCATGACGCGGATGGTCGAGGAGAAGCCGCAGTGGCTGACCTTCCCCGGCCATGAGTCGGGCGGGCTGAACGGCACCTGGTTCGTCTCCACGCTGCTGCTGAACGCCGTGACGATCTCCATCTTCCCCACCACCGTCGCCGGCTACCTCAGCGCCAAGAGCCCCAACGCGCTGCGCCGCAACGCGCTGCTGCTGCCCTGGTACCAACTGCTGCTGTTCATCCCGATGATGGTCGGTGCCGTCGCGTTGTTCGCGCTGCCCGCGCTGGACAACCCGGACCTGGCGCTGTTCCGGCTGGTGACCGACTCGCTGCCGGCGCCGCTGGTGGCGGTGATCGGGGTGGCGGGCGCGCTGTCGGCCATTGTGCCGATGAGCGTCTTCATGCTGGCCATCGGCACCCTGTGCGGCCGGACCCTGCTGGGCGGCGGCAACGGCTCCGACCCGCGCAGCCGCGCCGGGCGCTCGGGCCCGGGCGGCGCCGACGATGTACGGATCAAGCGGCTGTCCCAACTGGTGTGCTTCGTGGCCGGGCTCGTGGCCCTGCTGGGTGCCCTCTTCTTCCCGAACACCCTGGTGCAGCTGTCGGTCCTCTCGTACGAGGGGCTGGCGCAGCTCGTGCCGCTGGCGCTGCTCTCCCTGTTCTGGCGGCGGCTGAGCGCGGTGGCCGGGGTCGCGGGCATGCTGGTCGGGCTCGGCGTGGTACTGCTGCTGTGGTGGACGGACAACGACCCCTGGCACGGGATCAACGGCGGCCTGCTGGGTCTGGCGGCCAACCTGCTGGTGGCCGTCGCACTCACCTACGCCCGGCCGTCCGCGCCCGGAACGGCACCGGCACGGCAGACCCCGTCGCCGGAGCAGGAACCGGCGTGATCCCCGAGGAGGCACGAGCGTGGACGTGACCAGGTACGAGGTCCCCGGTCTTGAGCAGCCCGTCGAGATCCTGGTGGACCGCTGGGGCGTACCGCATCTGTACGCCGCCTCCCGGGCCGACCTCTTCCTGGCGCAGGGCTTCAACGCGGCCCGCGAGCGGCTCTTCCAGCTCGACCTGTGGCGGCGGCGGGGGCTTGGGCTGCTGGCCGAGGTGTTCGGCGAGCAGTACGTCGAGCACGACCGCGCTGCCCGGCTGTTCCTGTATCGGGGCGAGATGGCGGAGGAGTGGGCCGCGTACGGGCCCGGGACGGAGGAGATGGCGCACTCCTTCGTCGCGGGGCTCAACACGTATGTGGCGCACGCGCGGGGTTCCGGCGCGCTCCCTCCCGAGTTCGCGGCCCTCGGCTTCGAGCCGTCGTACTGGGAGCCCGGTGATCTGGCCCGGATCCGCACCCACGGGCTCTTCTACAACCTGCGCGAGGAGGTGGCCCGGGCGCGCACGCTCCGCGATTTCGGCCCCGAGGTGGAGGAGCTGCGCAGGGCCCGCGAGCCGGAGGGCCACCGGCTCCGTGTCCCCGAGGGCCTGGACCTGGAGGTCATCCCCGACGACGTGCTCCGCGTCTACGACCTGGCCACCGTCCCGCCCTGGGAAACCGGCACCCCGCCCCGCCAGGGCCTGGACGGCAGCAACAACTGGGTGCTGGCACCCTCCCGCACCGCCACCGGACGGCCGCTGCTGGCCAACGACCCGCACCGGGCCGTCACCCTGCCCTCGCTGCGCTACCTCGCCCATCTGTCCGCACCGGGTCTCGACGTGATCGGCGCCGGTGAACCGGCACTGCCAGGCATCTCCATCGGGCACAACGGCCGAATCGCGTTCGGACTGACGATCTTCCCGATCGACCAGGAGGACCTGTACGTCTACCGCACCGACCCGGAGGACCCGCACTCCTACGCCTACGGGGACGGCTGGGAGCCGATGACGTGCGTGACCGAGGACATCCCGGTCCGGGACGCGGAGCCGGTGCGGGCCCGGATGTGGTTCACCCGGCACGGTCCCGTCATCTGCGAACGCCCCGAGCGGCAGGCCGCGTTCGCGGTGCGCGCCGCCTGGCTGGGCCCCGGGATGGCGCCGTATCTGGGCAGCGCGAGCTACATGGGCGCCGAGAGCCCGGACGCGTTCCTCGCAGCCATGCGCCGCTGGGGCGCGCCGGGTGAGAACCAGGTGTACGCGGCGCCCGACGGCACGATCGGCTGGCGCCCGGCCGGCCGCGTCCCCCGGCGGCGCGGCTGGGACGGCACGTTGCCGGTGCCCGGCGACGGGCGCTACGAGTGGGACGGCTTCCTGGACGCCGACGAGCTGCCGGCCGAACGCGACCCCGAACAGGGCTGGTTCGCCACCGCCAACCAGCACAATCTGCCGCCCGACTACCCGCACACCGAGCGGCCCGTCACCCACGACTGGTACGCGCCCTTCCGCCACCAGCGGTGCGCCGAAGCCCTCGCGGCGCGGCACGACTGGACGGCCGAGGACTGCGTACGGCTCCAGACCGACTACGTCAGCCTGCCCGCGCGGCGCGTGCTGCCGCTGCTGTCCGGGTTGGAGAGCACGGACCCCCGCGTACGGACCGGCCTCGCGCTGCTGCGCGGCTGGGGCGGCGAGCTGCGCGCCGACTCGGCCGCCGCCGCGCTGTTCGAGGTGTGGTTCCGGCGGCATCTGCGGCTGGCGCTGCTGCGGCGGGCGCTGAGCGGGCTGGTGCCGGCGGAGCGGCTGGACGAGGCGCTGGCGCGGGTGTTGCCGGTGGAGGGTGACTCGGGTGACCCGCGTGTCGGGCTCCGGCTTTTGGGTGCGCCCGATCCGGACGGCGAGCGCGCACAGTTGCTCCTGACAAGCCTCGGTACAGCCGTGACAGCCGTCGCCGGGCTGCTGGGCGAGGACCCGGACGGCTGGTCCTGGGGCGCCCTGCACCGGGCCGAACTGCACCATCCGGTGGCCCGGCTGCTGGCCCGCCAGGGGGTGACGGAGGCTCCCGGCTGGTGCGGCCTCGGTCCCCTCCCTCGTGGCGGGAGTGGCGACACGGTGGGTGCCGCCGCGTACCTGCCGGACTTCCGGCAGAACGCCGGGGCGAGCTTCCGGATGGTGGTGGACGTCGGCGCCTGGGACAACTCCCTCGCCATGAACTCCCCCGGCCAGTCCGGCGACCCGCGCTCCCCCCACTATGCGGATCTCTTCGAGGACTGGGCCGCGGATGGGGCGTTCCCTCTTGTCTACTCCCGCCCTCGCGTGGAGGCGGAGACGGTGCGGCGTCTGGTCCTCTCCCCGGCCGCCGTGGACTTGAACTGACTGACTCAAGTGCGTCGGGAGACGGGGGTTGCCACGCGGCGAAGTTCGGGGGCATAGCGATAGAGCATGATCGGGGGTTCGTCGGGACCCGTGACGACCCTCAACCGGTAGATGTACGGGGCCGGTCCGGTCACCTGGACGATCTCCCCGGTGCGGCCACTCTTCACGTCCCTCGCGGTGTCGCCGACCTGCCACATGTCACACGCTCCGAAGGCCGCGCCGCCCGGGCTGGGCATCAGGGTTGTGCTTGAGATGCAGGTGCCGCCCCTGCAACGCCTCCAAATCTGCGGCGCTCCTGTCGTCGCACGCTCCTCGGGCCCGACTGATCATCATCCGGAACCACTCGCAGTCCTGGCATCCGCCGTTCATCGCTGTGCTCATGCTTACTCGTTCGTCGGGCATAGCCCCGCCTCCCTAGTTGCGCTGTGTGGTGAGAACAACACAACCGGCGGTACTCTTGGCTCGCTTGAACGCGAGGACGCAAGCGAGCGACAACCTGCGTCTGACCGTTCTAGATACAGAGAGGCTGGTCGCAGATGGCAAGGAAGCGGAATCGGGTCAGTGACTTGAACCCAGTGGCGCCTACCTCGTTCGGGGAAGACGTCAAGCGCGTGAGGCAGGCGCGCGGACTGCTGCAGAAGCACTTGGGCACCGCCACCGGTTACAGCGAGGGCTATGTCAGCAAGGTCGAAAAGGGCACCATCACTCCGTCGATGAAGTTCGCAAAGGGCTGCGACGTCGCGTTCGGCACCGGTGACTTGTTCGCCGAACAGTTACGGCGGCTCATGGATGTCGACCACCCCGACTGGTTCGCACCCTTCGTAGAGCTGGAGAAAGCAGCGTCCGAAATCTGCGACTACAGCACGAACCTGATCTTCGGCGGCGTACAGACCCGGGAGTACGCACGTGCGCTGCTGCGCTCCGGACAGCCGCTCGACACTCCTGAGCAGACGGCCGCCAAAGTCGATCTGCGGATGGAACGGCGCAAGCTGCACGAGAACGATCGCCCACCGCTCCTGTGGCTGGTGCTGGACGAATCGAGCCTGCGGCGCAGGGTAGGCGGAGACGCAGTGATGCGTGATCAGCTTCGTCACCTGGCAGCTATTGCGGACTACCCGGCCGTCACGGTTCAGGTGCTGCCGTTCGCGTCGGGTGCGCCTCCGGCTGAGTCGCCGTTCACACTGCTGAAATTCCCGGACGACCACTCCTCTGTCCTGTACTCGGAGGGCCAGGGAATCGGCCGTGTGATTGACTCTCCCGAGCACGTAGGAACCGCCCAAAACCTGTTTGACCGGCTGCGCGCGGATGCACTGTCGCCGGCTCAGTCACTCAGCTTGATCCAGAGCGTGATGGGAGAGCGCACTCGATGAGCACGACCAGCGGACCTTGGCTCAAGAGCAGCTACAGCGGCGGGCAGGGCGGCAACTGCCTCGAGTGGTTGCCCGCTTCGGTGGTGACCGGTGTGGTCCCCGTGCGCGACAGCAAGGACACCGACCGAGCACCGCTGCGCTTCTCAACGGCAGCCTGGACCACGTTCGTCGGTAGCATGAAGCACTCCGCACGCCGATAAGCAGACTCAGCTTGGCCCAGAGCGTGATAGGAGAGCACACACCATGACCACAACCAACGGGCCGTGGCACAAGAGCAGCTACAGCGCCGGCAACGGCGGGCAGTGCCTTGAATGGGCGCCGTCCCAGGCGCGAACGGGCACCGTCCCCGTACGGAACAGCAAGGACACCGACCGAGCACCGCTGCGCTTCTCAACAACTGCCTGGACCACCTTCGTCGGTAGCATGAAGCACTAAAGCGCTTTGCACAAGGCCGTGAACTGGGCATCTCCGATACCCGCGAAGCCTTCCTCACCCTGGGATGCGGACTGCTCTGCTGCCCCTAGTTCTTCTGCAGGGCGCGGGTGACACCCGCGATGACGGCGGTCGTCAGCACCCAGCCGAAGGCGATCAGCAGGTAGGCCAGCCATTGGAGGCCGTCGTTCGGCCAGTACCAGGCGGTGCGCTGGCCCAGACCGCCGATGGGGACCAGAAGGTCGAGTGTGTAGACGACGGGCTGGAACGGGGCTCCTTCGCCTGGTTTGACCGGGCTGGGGGAGTGAGCGCTGAAGGACAGCGTACCCAGCAAGGTCAGTGCGAGGAGCCAGACACCGGCCAGCCAGGGGCGGTAGCCGTAGCCGACAGTCGCGTCGAGCAGGTGCCCCCACATGCGCGCGGCCCAGGGCAGAGTTCGGCGCCGATGGCGCTGTTTGGCCAGGAGAACGCGGCGGGCGTCGTCGTCGTGGCCGGCTTTCCGGTACCAGCTCGCCAACTGCTCGTACGGCTGCGGGCTGTAGCCTGGGCTTCGCCGAATCCACGCCACCCGTCGCGCAACGGAGTCCCGCCGCCCCACTGCTTCCCTGCGCTCGCCGCCCTCCTCCACCTTGATGGAGCCGTAGCCGAAGCCGTCCAGCTCCACCACGTCCGGCCAGCTGTGATCGCTGTCGTGGAGGTTGGACACCTGTGCGCCTCGCAGGTCCACGCTGCCGGACGGAGACCGGGCGAGGGTGAAGTCGAAGTCGACGGCCTGCATCAAAGGCGCGACCAAGGACGGGCTGCGCCCGTCGGGCGGCCCGTTCAGGACGGCTCCCTCAAAGGTCAGGTTGTTCGAGATCCGGGCGCCCCGCAGCCGTACGGTACCGTTCGCCATGAACCCGTCGGAGAAGTCGAGCGTCGAGGCCACGGCGTTGTCCAGCGCGAGCGCCACCCCGCGCGGGCCGGGGCTCACCAGCTGTGCACCCTTCATGAACAGTCCGCCCGGCAACTGCGCCCCCAGCAGCCGTACCTCACCTCGCACGACGAACCCGCCCCTGCAGGTCACGCCTCCTTCCATGACCAGGCCGCCTGCGGCCACGGCCCACCCGCCGGGCGCGCTGATCTCAGTCCCGTTGAGGAGCATGCCGCCAGTCACCCGGGCGTCGCTCAGGGACAGGGCGGTGCTCACGTGGTTGAAGGGCGAGGAAGCGAGGCTCTCCACCACGGAGCGCCGCAAGTCGAGCGTTCCCTCGATGCAGGCCGCATAGGCTTCGATGCCAGGTACGTGGCTGCCCGTGATCACGACGGTTTGTGCCGACGCTCCGAGCAGGTCAACCGACTCCTCGAACCAGCAGTCCTCAAGCCAGAGGGCGTAAGCGACCTGCGCGCCGGCCAGATTGAGGTGACCGGATATCCGCGCCCCGGCGAGCCTCAGACATGCCACGGCGCCCGGCTGCCCGGTGTTCGCGCCCAGGAGGAGCGCCACCATCACCGCGGCCCGCACCGTCCGTTCAGGGCCCCAACGCCCACCCTCGGCGGCACGGTCCTCCTCGGGCACGCCCGTGCGCAGGTCCACGCGGCGTCCCTCCGGGAACGCGTCCCACAACTCACGCTCGGGTGAGGTCAACTCGTCGTATGAGAGCATTCGTGCAGAGTAGTGATCCACCTTCGCGCTCGCCTTGCCCACGCACGAACGGGAGCGGCCCTCTCTGCCAGGGATTCAAGGCAGGCCGCCGCCCGTCACTCTTTCGCGGAGCCCGTCAGCATGCCCTGGATGAAGCGGCGTTGCAGCACCAGGTAGACCAGCACGACCGGCAGGGCGATCAGTGTCGCGGCGGCGGCCAACAAGGCGGTGTCCGACGCGTGCTGGCCCTGGAAGAAGGCGAGACCCAGCGGTACCGTCCGGTGCGCCTCGTCGCTCACCATCACCAGGGCCATCAGGAACTCGTTCCAGGTCCACATGAAGACGATGACGGTCAGCGTGGAGAAGGCGGGCCGCCCCATCGGCACCAGGATGCGGGTGAGGGTCGACCAGTGGGTCGCCCCGTCGATGCGGGCCGCCTCCAGCAGGGAGCGCGGCGTGTTGCGGAAGTACGTGCGCATCCAGAAGACGCCGAAGGCGAGGGACTGTGCGGTCTGCGGCAGGATCAGCCCCCAGTAGGTGTTGGTCAGCCCCCAGTGCCGCAGGTCGAAGTAGAGCGGGACGATCACGGCTTCCTGCGGGAGGGTGAGCCCCAGGACGAACAGGTAGAACAGCCAGTTGGAACCGGGGAAGCGCATGGTGCCGAAGGCGTAGGCGGCCAGGGTGGCCAGCACCGTGGTGGCGGCCACCACGGCGACGGCCACCAGCACGGAGCTGAACAGGTAGGTGCCGAAGTGACCGCGGGTCCAGGCGTCGGCGAAGTTGCCCCAGTTGAGGCCGTCCGGCAGCGCGAAGCCGGTGTCCAGCGAGTCCTGGCCGGCCAGCGCGGTGGAGAGGATTCCGGCCACCGGAGTGAGGGCGATCAGCGCGAACAGGCCGAGGATGCCGTAGGTGACGCCGCGTTCGGTGCGGGAAGTGTTCATCGTCTGCGGCCCTCCACGAGCCTGGTGACCACCATGGTCAGCGCGAAGATCACGGCGGTGAGGGTGATGCCCATGGCCGAGGCCGAGCCGACCTCGCCGCTCTCGAAGGCCCGGCGGTAGACCTCGTAGGCGGGTACGGAGGTGGCGTTGCCGGGGCCGCCGCTGGTGGTGATGTAGATCAGGTCGAAGTTGCGCAGCGCCGCCACCAGGGTGAGGGTGAGCGCGACGGCGACCTCCGCGCGCAGCCCCGGAAGGGTGACGGTGAAGAACTCCCGTACCGGTCCGGCGCCGTCGATACGGGCGGCCTCGTACAGCTCCCGTGGGATGCGCTGCGCCCCGGCGAGGAAGAGCACGAGGCACAGCCCCGTCTCCACCCAGGTGCCCACGGTGCCGACGGCGGGCAGCGCCCAGGTGTCGTCGCCCAGCCAGGACCGGGTCAGGCCGCCCAGGCCGACGGCGCTCAGCGTGTCGTTCAGCAGCCCCTCGGGGGCCAGCACCGCGCGCCAGGCGACACCGACCACGACCATGGCCAGCACCTGCGGCAGGAACAGCACGGTGCGGAAGAAGGTCATACCGCGGATACGGAAGCGGGTCAGCGCCGCTGTGAGCAGCAGGCCGATGGCCACCGGCAGGACGGCGTAGAACAGCAGCAGCACCGCGGCGTGCGCGAAGGGGGCGCGCAGTGCGGGGTCGGTGAGCAGGTCCCGGTAGTTGTCGAGACCGGCCCAGCTCGCGCGGGTGAGCCCGTCCCAGTGCAGCAGGGAGAGCCAGGCGGTCTGGCCGAGCGGCCACAGCAGGAAGACCCCGAAGACGGCGAGCGCGGGCAGGACGTACAGATAGCCCACCGCCCTGGGCTCGCCGGGTGCTTGGCGCCGGTAGCGGGCGGTGAGGCGGCGCAGTACGGCCGCACTCCCCCGGCTTCCCGTGCCGGTGTGCGCGCTCATCCCTCGTCCTCGGAGCCTGTGCGCTGCCGGGCGCGGAATTCCGCGTATTCCTTCTGCATCCGCGTGGCGAGATCGCCAGGGCTGAGTTTGCCGCTGAGGACGCCCTGGAGGTCGGCGGAGAGGGTGTCGTAGAAGGTGGGCGTGGTGTAGTCGAGGTAGGGCACCAGCCCGTCGGCGGCGTTCAGTCTCTGCCAGCCCGCGAACATCTGGCCGTCGGCCTCGTCCGGGTCGAGCTGCTTCGCGGCCTTGCCGGGCACGATGGGCAGCACTCCCTCCTCGGTCATCACCTTGGAGGCGTGTGCGTCGGTGAGGAAGTCCAGGTAGGCGGCGGCGACTTCGGGGTGGTCGGACTTGGAGGTGATGGACCAGGGCAGGCCCTCGCCCCCGGTGGTGACCGGCTGCCGTCCCTCGGCCGGGGGCGGCGGCATGAAGCCGAGGTCGTCACCCATGGGTTTGCGCAGGTCGGCAAGTTGCCAGGTGCCGGTGATCAGGAAGGCGCCCTTGCCGTCGGCGAACTGCTTGGCGGCGTCGTCGTAGCCCTTGCCGTTGGCGCCCTTGGGGAAGTAGCCCTTCTCCGCCCAGTCGGCGAGGGTGCGGGCCGCCTTGCGGGTGGGCTCCGTGTCGAAGCCGCCGCCGCGGCCGAAGACCGTCTCGCGGACCGGCTCGGCGCTGCCTGCCGCCTGGCCCTGGAGGACGCCGAAGGTGTGGATGGCGGGGTATTTGTCGAGGTTGCCGAACTGAATGGGAAGTTCTCCCGCCTTCTTCAGCTTCGGCAGTGCGCCCGTGAGGTCCTGCCAGGTCCTCGGCGGCTCGAGGCCCGCCTTCCGCAGCACCTTCTTGTTGTAGTAGACGCCGATGTACTCGCCCTCCTGGGAGATCCCGTACAGCTGTCCGGTGCCGAACTGCTTGCCGTCGGGCGAGACCCGGTTGAGGTTGAGCAGGGTCTGCGGGAAGCGGGTGTTCCAGCTGTAGAGGCCCGCGTAGCTGTCCAGCGGGGTGAGCATGCCGGCACGGGCGAAGGCCACCATGTCGGAGTAGCCCTGGTTGGCCTGGACGACGTCGGGCGGGTTGTCGCCGCTCAGGGCGAGTTTGAGGGTCTTCTTCAGATCGTTGAAGCTGCGTGCCACCCGCTTGATGGTGACGTTGGGGTACTTGTGCTCGAACTCCTTGTTGAGCCGCTCGATCTGGGCGTTCGCGCCGCCGCGGGTCTGCTGGTCCCACACCGTGAGGGTGACCTTTCCGGCCTTGCCGGGGTCGGGTATGGCAGTCGCCGCGGCCCCCTGGGAGCCCGCCGCGCCGGAACCGTCGGTCCCGGGAACGCAGGCTGCGGCCAGCAGCAGCGCGCCCAGCACGATGCACGAGCGCCCTCTCCTGTGGTGCCGGTGCGCTTTCATGGTCGTACGCCTCCTTGTTGCTGGGAAGGGGCTGCCCCTGGCTTCGCGTCGCAGGCTGCGGTTCCGTTTCGGCTCGGCGCGCCCGCGCGGCGGAGCCGCATGAACGAGCACAGCCCCGCGCCCCTGCGGGGCGCACGCGCCCTCATGAGCGGAAGCCGATGGTGGGGGTGGCCCGCAGGGGCCAGTCGCCACCGCCGCCGGGCAGCAGGCCGTCCAGGAAGGAATAGCGCCGCATCACCTCCTGGCTCTGGCCGCCGATCCGCCGTGCGTACTGCCACCAGGCGGCCACCTCGCTCCAGCCGGGTGCCGAGAGGGAGCCGCCGAAGTGCTGTACGGACAGTGCCGCGGTCAGGTTGGCGAAGGCGAGCCGGTCGGCGAGCGGCCAGCCGGCCAGCGTTCCGGTGGTGAAGCCGGCCATGAACACGTCCCCGGCCCCTGTGGGGTCGAGGGCTTCGACCTCCAGCGCGGGCACGTCCGCGTACTCGCCGGTGGTCCCGTCCACCGCCACCGCGCCGCCGGAGCCCTTGGTCACGACCGCGACGGGCACCAGTTCGGCCAGCTCCCGTACGGCCGCCTCCGGGGTGTCGGTGCGGGTGTAGTGGAGGGCCTCGGTGGCGTTCGGCAGGAAGGCGTGGCACAGCGACAGGTCTGCCAGGGTGTCCGGGTCCCAGGCGCCGGTCTCGTCCCAGCCGGTGTCGGCGAAGATCAGGCTGCCTTCGGTGTGCGCCTGCCGAACCCAGTCCCCCACCCGGCCGGGGGACAGCGAGGTGACGCAGGCCCGCGAGCGCGGTCGGGCGGCGACGCTGACGCACGGTTTGGGCGCCTCGTGGCCGTGGCTGACCATGGTGCGCTCGCCCTCGTACGCCATGGAGACGGTGACCGGTGAGTGCCAGCCCTTCGCCCGGTGCGAGGGCGCCAGGTCGATGCCCTCGCTGCCGGAGAGGGCCTCCCAGCAGTAGTCGCCGTACATGTCGTCGCCGAAGGCGGCCGCCAGCGCGGTGCGCAGCCCGAGCCTGCGCAGCGCTGTCGCCATGTTGGCCACTCCGCCGGGGCTGGAGCCCATGCCGCGGGCCCAGGTCTCGGTGCCCCGTACGGGAGCGTGGTCGAGGCCGGTGAAGACGATGTCGAGAAAGACCGTGCCGGTGAGGAAGACATCGGTCTCAGGACCGCCGTCCGCGCGGAGGGCGGCCAGCGGGTCCAACCAGCTCCCGGTCGGTGCGATGGGGGTCCCCCCTGTTCGAGCGGAGTCGAGAACTTGGGGGAGGGCGCTCCCAGTGGTGCTCAAGGCCGTTCGCCCCTCTCAGCTATGGCCAGAACTCAGCTTTTCCGTGACTGATTTGAGCGATACCTTGCACCCTTTCGCGGCCGCTTGCAAGAGGTCGGTCATAGTCGCGCAAAGACGCTCAGTCGCGCTAGGGTGCGGAGCATGTTGCGCGAAACCCGGCACGAGAAGCTGCTGCGGCTCCTGAGCGAGGAGGGGGTGCTGCCGGTCGTCGAGATCGCCCGGCGGCTCCAGGTCAGCGAGGCCACCGCACGGCGGGACGTGTCCGACCTGTCCGGGGCCGGCCGGTTGCGCCGGGTCTATGGCGGCGCCATCGCCCGCGAACCCGTCGAGCGCCCCTTCGCCGAGGAGGAGGTGGACGACCTCCCGGCCAAGGAAGCCGTCGCGGCCGGGGCCGCCGAGCTGATCCAGAACGGCGAGACGGTGCTGCTCGACATCGGCACCACCACCCTGCAGCTCGCGCGCCTGCTGCACGGCCGGAAGATCACCGTCGTCACCTCCAACCTCGCCGTGTACGAGGAGTTGCGCTCCGACCCGGAGGTGAGTCTCGTACTGCTGGGCGGCGAGGTGCGGCGCAACTACCGTTCCCTGGTCGGCCAGCTCACCCAGGCCGCGCTGCGCGAGATCTACGCCGACCGGGTCTTCCTCGGCACCAGCGGGGTCCTGGCCGACGGCCGGGTGCTGGACACCACGGAGGTCGAGGTCCCCGTCAAACGGGCCATGCTGGGCTCGGCCAGGCAGGCGGTGCTGCTGGCCACCGCGCGCAAGTTCCCCGGCACCGGCAGCGCGCGCGTCTGCGAGGCCGCCGACATCGACATGCTGATCACCGGCCAGGAGACCGACCCGGCCACCCTCGCCACGTTCCGCGAGGCCGATGTGGAGGTAGTTCAAGTATGACCGGAATGACGAGTGCCGACGGCGCTCCCGGAATGCGGCTCACCGTGCTCGGCGGCGGCGGGTTCCGCGTACCGCTGGTCCACCGTGCGCTGCTGGACGACGCACAGGGCCCGGATGCGGCCGGGCGCTGCACCGAACTCGTCCTCCACGACACCGACCCCGGCCGGCTGAACGCCATCAGCGCCGTCCTCGCCGAGCAGGCGGCCCGGCACACCGGGCCCGCGCCCGCCGTACGCACCACGACGGACCTCGACGAGGCGCTGGCCGGTGCCGACTTCGTCTTCAGCGCCATCCGCGTCGGCGGCCTCGCCGGACGGGTACGCGACGAGCAACTACCGCTGGCTGAGGGGCTGCTGGGTCAGGAGACCGTCGGCGCGGGCGGAGTGCTCTACGGACTGCGTACCGTACCCGTGGCCACCCATATCGCCGAACGCGTCGCCGAACTCGCCCCGCGCGCCTGGGTCATCAACTTCACCAACCCCGCCGGGATGGTCACCGAGGCGATGAGCCGCGTGCTGGGCGACCGCGTCATCGGGATCTGCGACTCCCCCGTGGGACTGTGCCGCCGCGCCGCGCGGGCCGTCGGCGCCGACCCCGACCGTGCCGAGTTCGACTATGTGGGCCTCAACCACCTCGGCTGGCTGCGCCGCATCGTGGTGGACGGCACCGACCGGCTGCCCGCGCTGCTGGCCGATGCCCCGGCCCTGGAGTCCTTCGAGGAGGGCAAGCTCTTCGGCGCCGAGTGGCTGGGCGCGCTGGGCGCCCTGCCCAACGAATATCTGCACTACTACTACCACCACCGCGAGGCGCTCACCGCGATTCGCGAGGCCGACGCCACCCGGGGCGAGTTCCTCGCCCGCCAGCAGGAGGGCTTCTACGCGAAGCTGGCCGACGGCGACGGCGCCGGCCGTGCCTTCCAGACCTGGGAGGACACCCGCCGCGAACGCGAGGAGACCTATATGGCCGAGAGCCGCGAGGCGTCCGGCGGCTGGCAGCGTGACAGCTGCGATCTGGACGGCGGCGGCTACGACCGCGTCGCGCTGGCCCTGATGCGGGCCATCTCGCGCAATGAGCGCACGACGCTCATTCTCAACGTCCGCAACCGGGGGGCAGTGCCCGGTCTTGACGGCGATGCCGTGGTGGAGGTGCCGTGTCTGGTCGACGCCGGGGGTGCCCGGCCGTTGGCGGCCGGGCCGGTGGCGCCGGACCAGCTCGGGCTGATGCTGCAGCTCAAGGCTGTCGAGCGCAGCGCCATTGAGGCGGCCGTCGACCATTCGCCGCGTATGGCGCTGCGCGCCTTGGCGCTCCATCCCTTGGTCGACTCGGTGCATGCCGCGCAACGGGTGCTGAGGGCCGCACAGGGCTGATCGCTTACGCTTGCGTACCCCGCATGGGGGCTGCGCTTGCCCACCCTGCGCCCCTGGCGCAGAATGCCCAAGCGCAACAGGTGCCCCCTCCAGGGGCACCCCCTCAGCGGGGCAAGGGAGCCTTGCTCTCTTTCAGGCGCTTACGCGCCTTGGCGCGAGCCCTCAGCACGTGGGCCACCGCCTGGTGGTTGGCGTCGCTGACGACAGAGAGCAACCCGCCCATGATGGCGACGTTCTTGCCGAAGTGAATGCGCTGAGCCGAACGCTGCCCCGAATCGTCCTCCTCCCAGAACGGGTGTCCGGCCAAGGTGGTCGGCAGCAGCGAGGCGGCCAGCGCCAGCGCCGAGGTCCTCGGGAGGCGCCCGGCGGTGAGCAGCGCACCGGCCACGACCTGAACGGCGGCGTTCACCCGTACGAGCGTCACATCGTCACCCGACAGCGGGACCTTCTCGCGCAGCCTGTCGAGAAAGGGCGCCGCCATCTCGGCCGGAGGCTCGGGCTTGCTCAGTGTCCCCCATCCCGCGTTGATGAAGAACGCGCCGAGCAGCGGGCGGGAGACCAGTTGCAGAGGTGTCATACCGGGTCCTTGGGTGCGGGCGGGCGGAGGGCGGGGCGGCGGTGCCGTCACCGCCATGTCACGCGTACCACGCGCACGGCGCAAGCCGGAACCCTCCGTACGGCGCACTGCCGTGCCCCGGCGGGGGCGCTCACCCGGATGACGCCCGTGGCGGTGCGGCCCACGGCGCGGGGAGGGAGAGTGGCCGAAGCGGTCACCGAGCGGAGGTCGGGCGGATGAGCGGCGAGTTCGCGGGCAGGGCCGCACTGATCACCGGCGCCGCCTCCGGCATCGGGCTGGCCGTGGCCCGCCGGCTGGCGCGGGCCGGCGCCTCGGTCGTCGTCGCCGACTACGACGAGGACGCCGCCCAGCTCGCCGCCGGGGAGCTGGAGACCGCGGGGGCGCGCGCGGAGGCGCTGGTCGTCGACGTCACCGAGCCGGACTCCGTCCGGGAGGCCGTGCGGTTCACCACCGAGACCTTCGGCTCGCTCGACCTCGCGGTGAACAACGCGGGGGTGGCCGGGCCCTCGATGCCCACCGGCGAGTACGAGGTCACGGCCTGGGACCGGATCATCGCGACCAATCTCGGCGGCGTCTTCCACGGGCTGCGGTACCAGCTCCCCGTCATGTCGGCGGCGGGCAGGGGCGCGATCGTCAACGTGGCGTCCGTCCTGGGCGGCAACGGCTTCGCGGGGAGTCCCGCGTGTGCGGCCGCCGAGCACGGCGTCGTCGGCCTCACCAAGACGGCGGCGCTCGAATACGCCGACCAGGGGGTACGGATCAACGCCGTGGGCCCCGGCTTCATCGACACCCCGCTGCTGCGCGGGACGGACCGGGCGACGCGGGAACGCCTGATCTCGCTTCATCCGCAGGGCCGCCTGGGGACGGCCGACGAGGTGGCCGAACTGACCGCGTTCCTGCTGTCCGAGCGCGCCTCCTTCATCCAGGGCAGCTACCACCTGGTGGACGGCGGCTATTCGGCGCGGTGACCACCCGCCGGAGCTGCGCCCGGAGCCCAGCCCGTAGCCGACGCCCAGGAGTCACACCGGCCCCAGCCCCGCCTCGGCGAGGCAGCGTGCCACCGCGGCGCGCTCCTCGCCGTTCAGGGGGCGCATCGGCAGCGGAGTGGTGGCCGTGGCGATGATCCCGCGCCGGCACAGTGCCTCCTTGAACGCGCCGATGGCCGCCGAGTAGGTGCCCAGCCTGGCGGGATCGCCCACCCGGGTCAGCCCGAACAGCCCGCGCAGCCGCTCCTGTTCGGCTGCCGCCGCCAGGGTGTCGCCGCGCCGCATCGCCCGGTGCAGGGCGACATAGCCGTGCGGGTCGACGTTGCCCAGGCCGGGCACGATGCCGTCGGCGCCCAGCGCGAGGGCGGTGTCGGCCATCGTCTCGGAACCGGTGAGCACCGAGAAACCTTGGGCGCGTGCGCCATTGGCCTCGGTGAGGTGCAGGAGGCTGCGCAGCTGGTCGAGATCGCCGCTGCTGTCCTTGAGACCGGCCAGCACCCCGTCGGCTGCGAGCTCGGCCGTGACCTCGGCGGGGAGCTTGCGCTGGACGTTGCCGGGGATGTCGTACGCCCACAGCGGCAGACCGACCGCTTCCCGCACCGCGCGGAAGTGGTCGGCCATCTCCCCCGGGTGGGTGGGCGAGTAGAAGGGCACGGTGGCCACCACGGCATCCGCGCCCGCGTCCCGCGCGGCGCGCGCCTGCGCGACGACCCGGTTGGCCGTCATGTCGACGGCGCCGGCCAGGACGGGGACGGTGCCGCCGACCGCCTCACGTACGGTGCGCAGCGCCGCCAGCCGCACCTCGTCTGTGTGGTAGGCGAGTTCACCGGTCGAGCCGTTGACGAAAAGGCCGTCGACCCCGGCATCGAGCAGGAACGCGCACAGCCGCCGGAGCGAGGCCGCATCCAGCTCCCCCGCCCCGGTCAGCGGGGTGCACAGCGGGGGGATCACCCCGCCCAGCGCTGTACGGTCCGCGAGGGCCGGTCCTGATACGGGTTGGTCGGTCATCGAGGCATTGTCTCCCAGCGGTGCCGGCTGTCACTTCGGAGTGGTACGAGGACGGGGGTCGAACTGGTCCGGGTCGACCGCAGGTTGCTCGGTCAGATCGCCCTGGGGCGCGGCTCCGCGGCACCCCATCAGCCGCTGCACCCGCAGCGGCGCGTCGACGGCGATCAGCACGATCACCACCAGGGTGAGGGAGAACGTCAGCCAGGCGAGTGAGGGGCCCAGGCTGTGTCCGCCCGCCAGGGAGGCGCCCAGCACGGGCGCCACCGCGCCGCCGAGGGAGCCGACGTTGTAGGTGAAGCCGAGCCCCGCCGCGCGCTCCGGGGTGCGGAAGTAGCCGCCGATCAGCTTCGGCAGCAGCCCGGAGATGCCCTGCGCGAACATCTGCTGGAAGAACAGCAGCAGGGCCAGCCAGACGGTCTGGCCGCTGTCCATGGCGAAGACCGGCAGTACGAAGAGCATCGACACACACAGCGAGGCCACATAGGTGCGCCGGGTGCCCCACCGGTCGCCGAGGAAGCCCACCAGCACACAGCCGGCCACGTTCCCGAATCCGGCGAAGAAGAGCATGTCGCTGACAGTGCCGGGTGAGAAGTCCAGGTCTGTCTTGAGGTAGGTGGGCAGCAGCGCCTGGATGGGCCAGGAGTACAGGAACGCACAGAAGACGGTGATCATCAGCGTCACCATCATCGGCGTACGCCGCCCGGCGAACTGTGCGGCGAACAGCACGAATCCGGCGGCGGCGAGAGCGGCCAGCGGCCAGGTGAGGCGCCCGGCCCGCTCGGTGAACAGCAGGAACAGGCTCAGCCCCACGGCGAGGGTGACGGCGTGGTTGAGCAGGGCGTGGCGACCGCGGTAGAGCACGGAGACGAAGTCGGGCTGCGCGGCAGCCGTCTCCCCCATGCCGCAGCGGGTGGGGGCGGCACGGGCCTCCTCCCAGTCCCTGGACTCCCTCAGCCCGCGCCGCATCCACAGGGCGAGTGCGATGGGGATGACACCGAGGAAGAACATCGCCCGCCAGCCCCAGGCGGGCACCACGAAGCGGTAGAGCTGCCCGGCGATGATGGCGCCGACCGCGTACCCGGAGATCAGCAGTGAACTGGCGCGGTTGCGGGCGGCGGCGGGCCAGCTCTCGATCACATAGGTGGCGCTCGCCGAGTACTCCCCGGCCATGCCGAGGCCGAGCAACAGCCGCGCGGCGAACATCGACCAGTAGCCCCAGGACAGTCCGCAGGCCAGGGAGCCGACCGAGTACAGCACGATGCTGAGGATCATCGCGGGTTTGCGGCCGTACCTGTCGCCCACGGCGCCGATGGCCAGGCCGCCGAACCAGCGGGAGATGAAGGCGGCCGAGACGAGCGTCGCCGCCGTGACGGTCGACAGCTCGAAGGTGCCGGCAACTTCCGTCAGCACCAGGGTGATCAGGACGAAGTCGAAGCCGTCCATGAGGTATCCGAGCCAGGCGGCGAAGAGCGTCCTGCCGTCGTGTCTCGTCAGTCCCGCCATCGCGGAGCGCCCCCTCGGCCGCCGGAAAGATCAGACGTAGGACATGGGATGTCCTGACGTGGCGGGACGCTACACGCGCTCCGCGGCCCGGGACAAGGGTTCATCCCACCGTCGGCACAGCCGAGTTGGCCGGCCCGCCAGCAGCCGGACCGCCTCCCTGCCTCAGCCGGTCGTGGCGAGTGCCGCCGCCTCCGCCTTTCTGGTCCGCCACAACTGGGCGCCGACACCGGAGGCGAGCAGCACCACGCAGCCGGAGAAGACCAGTCCCGCGTTGCGCAGTCCGAGCCCCGTGCTGAGGGCCCCCACCCCGACGACCGGCAGTGAGATGCCCAGGTACGCGACGACGAACAGTGCGGAGATGGTGCCGCCCCGGTGCTCCTCGGGTGCCCTGGCGCTGACCACCGCCATGGCCGAACGGAACGCCAGGCCCTGTCCGATGCCTCCGGTGAGCGCTCCCGTCACCAGCAGAGCTAGCGAACTCACCAGCAGCGACAGGCCCACCTGCGCCATCCCGAGAACCAGTCCCAGACAGCCCAGCGGCAGCGCCACCGCGGCGCCGAACCGGCCGGTGAGCGACTGTCCGAGCAGCGAGGCGCAGAAGACGGAGAAGACGACCGCGCCGGAGGCCGCCAGATTCGCGATGTGCAACGTCCCGCTCATGAAGCCCGGCGAGACGGCGGTGAACAGGCCGAACACCGCGAAGCCCGTGAAGCACGCCAGTCCGGCGGGGAGGAAGACCGGCCGCACCTGGCGCGGCACCTCCATCCCGCGCGGCCGCAGCGCGGGCCGGGGGCTGGGCGGCCGGACCGTCTCCGGAAGCGCCCAGGTCAGCACCGAGGCGACGGCCAGCAGCGCCAGATGCGCGGCGAAGGGGAGGGCCAGCGGGCGGGGCGCGTACTGCGCGAGGAGGCCGGCCAGCAGCGGTCCACAGCCCAGTCCGCCCATGTTCGCGGCGGTGGCGGCGAAGCCCCGGCTGCCGCTCGGCGCCAGCTCCAGGACGGTCGCGGTCGCAGCCCCGCTGAACAGCCCGGCCGCGAACCCGGACAGCAGCCGCCCCGCGAACAGCAGCGGCAGCCCGCCCTCCAGCAGAAAGCATCCGGCACTGGCCGCCGAGAGGGCGAGAGCCACGAACAGCACGGGCCGCCGGCCCAGCTTGTCGGAGAAGTCGCCGGCCACCAGCAGGACGACGATCACACCGACCGCGTAGACGGCGAAGACGACCGTCACCATCAGCTCACCGAAGCCGAGCTCCTGCCGGTAGAGGCCGTACAGCGGGGTCGGCAGCGTGGTGCCCGCCATGCCGACGGCGAAGACGAAGGTCGCCGCCGCGTACCACACGAGGGCGCGCCGTGGCCGGTCGTCGTGTGCGGTGCTGTCCTCGGTCACGGCTGCCGACCCTAGGCCGTCCGCTCCCCCGCGCGCCCAACGGCCCCTAGCCGGCCCATGTGTAGCGGACGACCCCCGCGATCCTGTCGTGTTCGGCCAGCGCGCCGTCGGCCACGAAGACCACCTCGGCCTCGGTGGACAGCGCCCACTCCACCGTCTCGTCGACGATGTCGTCGTACACCTCGCCCGACTCGTCGCTCACCGCGTCGTCGGCGGCCGGCGAGAGATGACCGCCGGTCAGCCGCACCTTCTGCCGGTAGGGCTCCTCGACGACCAGCAGCGAGAGCCGCCCCTCCTTGGCGGCCCGCCACACCTCGTCGATTCCCACCACGAACTCCTTGCGGCCGATCGCCTCGCCGAGCCGGGCGAGCGCCTCGTCGGCCCTGGCCCGCAGGGATTCGGCCCGCGCGGGTGCGACGGCCTCGTGGACGACCGAGGGCCGCGCGTTGGCCAGACCCCCCTTGGGCACGGTGGCCAGCGCGTTGCGTGCCGTGTGCGTCCCCACGTCGGCCAGCGCCGTCAGCCCGTGCTGCAGCCCCGCGATCAGCAAGGGGCGAGGTTCCGTCTCCAGCACCTTGGAGAGGCCCGCGTCCACGTCCCGCAGGTGCTGAAGTGCCGCCTCGTCCCGGTAGCCGGTGGTGAAGTCCCCGGTACGGGAGGCCCGCTCGCGCTCGGAGAGCTCGGTCTCGTGCTCGACAGGGAAGCCGAACCGCTGCTCCTCGGTGAGCTGTTCGCCCACGCCGCTGAACAGCCTGGCCTTCTCCTCGTCGAAGGTGAGGACCCAGTAGGGGCGGTTCTGGGCGTGGGCCGCGACCAGGTTGCGGGTGAGGAAGGTGTCGTTGATGACGATGCGTTCGGCGCCCGAGCGCCGGGGCAGGTGCCAGAACTGGTGCTCGCCCTGCGCTGCGAAGACGACCAGCGTGTCGAGCGCGTACGTCGGATCCAGTTCGTTCTCGGCCTGCTCCAGCTGCTTGATCACATCGGCCCGCGCCGACGCCGGGACCAGCGGGTCCTCGGCGAGCCGCCGCCCGGTCTCGGCGATGAGATTGCGCAGCCGCACCGGGTCCTGCAGCTTGTCCGGCTTGGTGCGGTGGGTGGGCAGCACCAGGGTGACCGCGGGGTAGGGGCGCGGCTTCCGCAGAGTGGCGAGGACCTCGTTGGTCAGGTCGTTGGTGCGCATCCGTACCTCGTTCCGGAAGGGGACGACGACCGCGCACTCCAGCATCCCGCCGCCCTCCCGGGTCCGCACGTCGGAACCCGCCGGGCGGGCGGCCCACCAGGCGGGATGCTGCACGAGAGGTACGGACGTAACCTGGATGGGGCGCCCTGCAAGCGGGGGAAGGAGCGACTTGTGAAGTCAGATACTCACCCCGACTACCGCGAGGTGGTCTTCCGTGACCGGGCGGCCGGTTACGCGTTCCTGACGCGTTCGACGGCCACCAGCGACACCACGATCGAGTGGGACGACGGGCGTATGTACCCGGTCGTCGATGTGGAGATCTCCTCGGAGAGTCACCCGTTCTACACCGGAAAGGCGCGAGTCGTGGACTCCGAAGGCCAGATCGCGAAGTTCCGCCAGCGCTACGAGGGGACGACGCCGGACGCCATCCTGCACGCCGCCCCCGAGAGCGAGCCGACACCCGAGGACCTGGTCCTCGCCTCCGGACGCGACCTGTCGGAGGAGAACCTGCAGTGGGCCCGCGAACGCCTGGCGGCGGAAGGCCGGGCAGCGATGGACCGGCGGCTGCCGTAGCCCCGCGCCCCTGAGGGGCGCGGGGAACTCGCCGTGGGCTCAGTAGCCCACGGTGAACCGCTCCCTGACGTGCCGTGGGCTCTCGATCTCGTCCAGCACGGCTACGGCGTAGTCCTCCATGGAGATGTGGCTCTCGCCGTTCTCCCCCACCACGAGGTCGTCCTTGCCCACGCGGTACGTCCCCGTACGCTCACCCGGCTCGATCATCGCGGCGGGGCTGATGTTGGTCCAGCGCAGGTCCTCGACGCCGCGTAGGAACTCCAGTGCGTCCCCGTGCGCGTGCATGATCTGCAGGATGCTTTCGGGCAGCCCCTCGGTGTCCCACACCTGGGAGCCGTCGGGCTTGCGCAGCGACCCCGCGCCGCCGACGAACACCAGCGAGGGCGCTCCGGCGCCGAGCGACCGCAGCCCGGTCACCAGCGACTCGGCGGCGGGCCTGATGGTCGCCAGATGGCCGGGGCCGTCCTTACCACCGACCGCGCTGACGATCACATCGGCGTTCCCGCCGACAGCGGCGACGGACTCGGGCGAGAGCACATCGCCGGTGGTGACCGTGACCGCCTCCCGGGAGGCGACGAACGTGCTGGGGTCGCGGACGACGGCGACCACCTGGTGGCCCCGGTCGAGTGCCTCGCGCACGATCCTGCTGCCGATGTTGCCGTTGGCCCCGAAGACGGCGATGTTCGCCATGGCGGTACTCCTGTTGCTGCGTACGGGTGGGGGTGGGCGTCGGCCGAGTGGCATGTTCCGCCACGCTCGCGGCCGCGTCCTCCGCGCGGGAAGGACGACACCTCGAAGCTAACCGGGCAGCAGCGGTGCCGCGAGGTAAGGTCACGACCAGCCATGGTGAGAACCGGACACTCAGCCGCATCGGCGTCGGCCGCGATCCCCGAGCTCCCGTACGCCCCGCCGCCGGGCGTCGCGGCCACGGGCATCGAGGTGATGACGCTGTCCGAACTGCGCGACCGTGCGGCGCGCGGCGGCCAGCGGCTCGCCGACCCCCAGCGGCCCGGCTTCCACCAGCTGTTCGCCGTGGAGTCGGGAACGCTGCGCCAGTCGGTCGACTTCGCCGGACACACCACCGGGCCCGGCGCCTGGCTGTGGGTGCGCCCGGGGCAGGTGCAGCAGTACCAGGACGTGGCGGAAGCCGAGGGCACACTGATCCTCTTCCAGCCCGCCTTTCCCGACCCGGCGACGGCAGCCGCCGTCGGACTGGACGAGGCCACCGGCGCGGTGTCCCGGCACCCCTACGACGAGGAAGCGCGCGCGGTGCGTATCGCGCTGGACCATCTGCGGTTCGAGTTCGCCGCCGGGCGCACCCCGGCCGCCCGCGCCGCCCACACGGAGGTACTGCGCCATCTGCTGGGCGTGCTGCTGCTGCGGCTGGTACGGCTGGCGGGGACGGAAGAGCAGGGCCCGGACGCGGTCACCTCTTCGGAGCCGTTCCGCCGGTTCCGCGCCGCTGTGGAGAAGGACTTCGCCCGCACCCGGCGCGTCGCCGACTACGCGCACGCGCTGGGCTACTCGCCACGCACCCTCTCCCGGGCCACCCGCGCCGCGGCCGGACTGGGCGCCAAGGAGTTCGTCGACCGCCGCGTCATCCTGGAGGCCAAGCGCCTCCTGGCACACACCGACCGTTCAGCGGCGCGGATCGCCGCCGCGCTCGGCTTCGCCGACGCCACCAACTTCGCCAAGTTCTTCCACCAGCGCTCCGGCACCACCCCCGGCGCCTTCCGCGCCGGGGTGCGGGACGCGGGAGAACGCGCCCGCTGAGCCGGCCCTGCGGGCTACTTCCACAGCGCCAGCTCGGCCGCCAGCCGGATGTCGACCGCGCTGCGGCCCACCGCGAAGGTGTGCGGGTCCTCGGCCGGATGCCAGGTCAGCCGGGCGTCGTCCCAGGTCTGTACGGCGCGCAGCGGAACCTCCAGCCGGGCTTCGGCCACCTCGCCGGCGGCCGCTTCGACCACGGTGAAGGCCGCCAGCCTGCGCTCCGGGCCCGCCGGTCCGAGATACAGCTGGACGACCTCGCGGCCGGTGCGCTCCCCGCTGTTGCGGACCCGGACGGTGACCCGCGCTACGGCCCCGTACGGGTCGTTCCCCCGGGCACCGTCCAGCGCGGTGATGTTCAGCGACTCGTACTCCCACCGGGTGTAGCCCAGCCCGTGCCCGAACCAGTAGGCGGGCGCGGGCACGGCGGCACCTCTCCCCCGGCTGCCGGCCGAGCGGTGCTGCCAGGCGCGGTAGCCGATGTACGGCCCCTCCGCGTACGGGAGGCGGCCGTCGCCGTCCGGGACGACCTGGCGCACCGGCAGGTCGTCCTCGGCGTCGGGCCAGCTCGTCGGCAGCCGCCCGCCGGGCTCCGCGGCACCCAGCAGCACATCGGCCAGCGCTTCGCCGCCCGCCTCGCCCGGGAACCAGCACAGCAGTACGGCGGCGACGTCCTCGCGCCACGGCATCAGCACGGGCGCGCCCGCGTTGACCACCACGACGGTGCGGGGGTTGGCCCTGGCCACGTGGGCGACCAGTTCGTCCTGGCGGCCCGGCAGGGCGAGGCTCTCGCGGTCGACGCCCTCGACCTCGGACTCGTCCGTGGTGCCGACGAACACCACGGCACAGTCCGCCTCGGCCGCCGCGCGCACCGCACGCTCGGTCAGCTCCTGCTCGGAGACGGCGGGAGCGCCGTAGCCGAGTTCGAAGGAGATCAGCCCGAACAGGCCGCCCACGCCGTACGCGGGGACGGAGTGCCGGAGGCGGACGGACAGCGGCTCGCCCGCCTCCGCGTCCAGCAGGAAGGTCCGCTGGGGCGGGTTGAGGAAGGCGGCTGCCGGATCGTCGCTCTCGGCCTGGAGCTCCGCGTCGTAGAGCACCCTGTCCCCCGCCTCCAGCCGGAAGTGGCCGACGCCGCGCACCGCGAGCCGGTGGGTGCCCGTCTCACCCGGTGTGAAGGAGCCGAGCAGTTCCACACGGCCCAGATCGGCGAAGGAGACCCCGCCGGGCAGGCTGCCCATCCAGCGCACGCTGCCGTCCCGCTGCTCCACCCGGGCCAGCTCGGCGTCGTCGAGCCCGTGCAGGACGGCGGTCAGCCGGAAGCCGTCGGCCGCGGTCGCGGCGGCGAGCCGGGAGCGGGGGTCGGGGCCCGGTTCATAGGACACCTCGGTACCGGGCGGCAGCGCCGCGCGGAGCGCCTCCAGAGGGGTGCGGACGTGCTCGGGGAAGACCTGGGAGCTGCCCCCGCCCCCGAAGCGCAGCGCTGAGGCGTGCAGTCCGCTGACGGCGATCCGGCGCACGGTGCCGCCGGGGGGCTCAGCGCCGGAGGGCTCGGCCCCGGCGACGGCGAGCGGGAGCAGTGGGGCAGCGGCGGGCTCGTTGCGCAGCAGGACGAAGGACCGCGCAGCCAGGCCGCGTACGGTGGCGGCGCCATCGAGCGGCGCGGGCAGCTCGGCGGCGGGCACGGCGGGCGGCACGCCGTCCAGAACCCCGACGCGGGCCGCGAGCAGCAGCACCCGGCGGGCGAGCACATCGACCGTCTCCGCGGACACCCGGCCCTCGCGGACGGCGGCGACCAGATGTTCGCCGTAGACGGTGTCCGGGCCCGGCATGGCCAGGTCCAGGCCGCCGCGTACGCAGCCGAGAGTGGAGCGGGCACCGGTCCAGTCGGAGACCAGCACCCCGTCGAAGCCCCATTCGCCGCGCAGCACCCCGTTGTTGAGCACGTCGTGCTCGCTCATCGTCACCCCGTTGACGCTGTTGTAAGCCGCCATGACGACCCAGGGGCGTGCGGTGCGCACGATGCGTTCGAAGGGTTCGAGGTACAGCTCGCGCAGGGTCCGGCCGTCGGCACGTACATCGACGGTGAAGCGGTCGGTCTCCGCGTCGTTGCCCACGTAGTGCTTGGGCGTCGCGGCGACCCCGCCCCGCTGGAGACCGGCGACGAGTGCGGCGCCCAGCGCCCCCGTCAGCTGCGGGTCCTCGGAGTACGCCTCGAAGTGCCGGCCGCTGTAGGGGGTGCGGTGCAGATTGACGGTGGGGGCCAGCACGACGTGCGCGCCCTTGCGGCGGGCCTCCTGGGCGAGCAGCAGCCCGGCCGTACGGGCCGCCTCCGGGTCCCAGGTGGCGCCGATCGCGGTGGGGGACGGCAGCGCGATGCTGGGGTCCTCGGGCGACCAGTTCTCGCCGCGCACCCCGGCCGGCCCGTCGGAGAGGACGAGCCTGCCGAACCCGGCGGGTGACAGCGCGCTGTCCGGGCCGACCGACCACATGTCCGTGCCCCCGAGCAGCGCCACCTTCGCCGGCAGGTCCAGCTCGGCGAGCGCGGCCTCGGCGGCGGCTTCCTGGGGGCTACGGTCCATATCCCACTCCCACCGCTCGTCCCACTCTGTCGATCACCGGCTGCCGCCAGCTTCTCACCTCCGCTGGGCCGGAGGCCGGACCGACAACGGAAATCATGAAGAACGCGCAGGTCAGGGCCGCGTTATCGGTTTTGACAACGGTCACCGGTGCAGCCTTTGCACCCCCGGGGTGGGGTGGGTTTCACTGCACTCAGCCCGCACCGCCGGGCGGCGGCCGCCGGCCGCCGAGGGAGGGGCACCGAGGGAGAGGAACACCGTGGGGGCGAGAACCGAACAGGGGCAGGGACAGCCGGGGCACAGCCATGGGAACGGCCACGCCGGGCACACACACGGGGTGACCGCGGGGGCCGACCACCGCTGGCTTTCGATGGCACTCGCGCTGATCAGCGTGTTCATCGTCGTCGAGACGGCGGTCGCCGTGCTGGCGGGCTCCCTGGCGCTGCTGTCGGACGCGGCGCACATGCTCACCGACGCGGTCTCGATCGTGCTGGCCCTGGTCGCGATGCGGCTGTCGGCACGGCCCGCGCGCGGCGGCTACACCTTCGGCCTCAAGCGCGCCGAGATCCTCTCCGCGCACGCCAACGGGCTCACGCTGATTCTGGCCGCCGTCTGGCTGGCCTACGAGGCGATACGCCGACTGCTGGACCCGCCCGAGGTCACCGGCTGGATGGTGGTCACCACAGCGCTGGTGGGCATCGTGGTGAACCTCCTGGCCACCTGGTGCCTGTCGCGCGCGAACCGCTCCTCGCTCAACGTCGAGGGTGCCTACCAGCACATCCTCAACGATCTGTTCGCCTTCATCGGCACCGCCGTTGCCGGCCTCGTCGTCCTGGTCACCGGCTACGCACGGGCCGACGCCATCGCCACCCTGCTGGTCGTGGGGCTGATGCTCAAGGCCGGGTACGGGCTGCTGCGCGACTCGGGCCGCATCTTCCTGGAGGCGGCGCCGGTCGGCCTCGACCCGGACGAGGTGGGCGACGAACTGGCCTCGGCGGAGTCCGTGACCGAGGTGCACGACCTGCACATCTGGACGATCACCTCGGGCGAGCCCGCGCTGTCGGCGCACATCCTGGTCGAACCGGGCGGCGACTGTCACCGCGTCCGCCGCGACCTGGACCGGATGCTGGCCGAGCGGCACGGTCTGACCCACACCACCCTCCAGATCGACCACGCGGACCCGATTCCGGCCGGCGCCCACGCGCTGTCCAGCCTCTCGGCGGGCCACTGCGAGACGCCGCACGGCCCCGTGCACCACGACGGACCGCACCCGCACTGACGCCGGCGCCGGGCGGAGACGGGGCCCGGCGCGGAGACGAGCCCGGCGCGGAGAGGGGCCGTTCGGCCCCTGCTGGGGGCAGTCGCGGTGGGGCACTCTGAGGGAAGTCCCCGGGCGCCTCCCCGTCAGGCGCCCGGGCCTGTGCCACCGCTGGGCAGCCGCCCGCGGCCTGTGGGGGGTCCGCGGGCGGCATCAGCGGCCCGGCTCCCGTTGCCCGCACCCGGCAGCGGCAGCACGGGAGTGATCCGCCTCAGGTCCGCGTCCCGCTCTCGCAAGGGCCGTCGCTCTCAGTGGGACTCGGCGTGGGCGTCGGCGACGCGGAGCCGGTCGGACCGGGGGACGGCGAGCCGGTGTCGTCCGGGCAGCCGGGGGGAGTACTGGGGCCGCCCGGACCGCTGGAGCCGTCCTCCTCGGGAGGGTGCCGGGCCGCCGCTGCTCGCGTGCGGGGCATTGATTTCTTCTTACGCATGAGTAAGTTGACAGTCTCGTCACCAAGCGCACCACCCCAGGCACCACACCCGTACCCGCGAACAGGAGCCTCCCGATGGGCGTCTGGAAGGACCTCAGGACAGCGAAGCGCCGCGGCGACATCGACTCACGCGGCCCGGTGAAAGTGATCAAGGAGGGCGGCACCGTACGCGAGGCCCGTGCCGCGCCCCTGGTCGCGCCCACCACCTCAGGAAGCCTCGCCGATCTCCCCTTCACCAACGCCGCCGAGGCACCCGATACGGTCGTCATCCGCCGGAAGTGCGGGGACCAGTGGCTCCCGGTGACCGCCGCCGACTTCGCCCGCCAGGTCGCAAGCATCGCCAAGGGGCTGATCGCGGCGGGGCTGCGGCCCGGGGGCCGGGTCGGGCTGATGTGCCGTACGCGCTACGAGTGGTGCGTAGTGGACTTCGCCGTCTGGGCGGCCGGCGGCCAGACCGTACCCCTCTACCCCACCTCCTCCAGCGAGCAGATCGCATGGATACTGCGCGACTCGGGCGCCGCCTTCCTGCTCGTGGAGACGGCCGAGCACGCGGCCGCCGCCGAACCCGCGCTGGCAGCACAGCCCGAACGGCCCCGGCTGTTCCGTATCGACCCGGCCGACGGCGAAAGCCCCGCGCTCGCCCGACTCGCCGAGGACGGGCGGGAGATACCCGACGAGGAGCTCACCCGGCGCCGTGCGGGGCTCGGCCCGGACACGACGGCCACCCTCTGCTACACCTCCGGCACCACCGGCAGGCCCAAGGGCTGCGTGCTGAGTCACGGCAATCTGCACGCCGAGGCCGCCAACACCGTCGAGCTGCTGCACCCGGTCTTCAAGGAGGTCACCGGGCAGACGGCAGCCACGCTGCTCTTCCTGCCGCTGGCGCACATCCTGGGCCGCACCATTCAGATCGCCTGCCTTTTGGCGCGGATCGAGTTCGGGCACTGCCCCAGCATCAAGCCGGACGAGCTCCGCCCGGAACTGCGCTCCTACCGGCCGACGTTCGTCGTCGGCGTGCCCTACCTCTTCGAGAAGATCCACGACACCGGCCGGGAGACGGCGGAGAAACTGGGGCGCGGCTCCTCCTTCGACCGCGCCGACCGGATCGCGGTGCGGTTCGGCGAGGCGTATCTGCACAAGTTCCTGGGCAGCGGCAAGGGCCCCTCGCCCGGTCTGTATCTGGCCTGGGCCCTGTACGACCTGCTGGTCTACCGGCGCATCCGCAAGGAGCTGGGCGGCAGACTGCGCTACGCCATCAGCGGCGGTTCACCGCTGGACCGCCGGCTCAGTCTGTTCTTCTGCGCCGCGGGCGTCGTCATCTACGAGGGCTACGGGCTCACCGAGACCACCGCGGCCGCCACCGTCACCCCGCCGCTGGGTCCGCGCCCCGGCACCGTCGGCCGCCCGGTGCCCGGCACGGCGGTGCGGATCGCGGACGACGGCGAGGTGCTCGTCAAGGGCGGCATCGTCTTCGGCTCGTACTGGAACCGGCCCGAGGAGAGCGCCGAGGCGCTGTCCGACGGCTGGTTCGCCACCGGTGACCTGGGAGAGCTGGACGAGGACGGGTATCTGACCATCGTCGGCCGGAAGAAGGACATCCTCATCACCAGCGGCGGCAAGAACGTCTCGCCCGCGCCGCTGGAGGACCGGCTGCGCAGCCGGCCACCGGTGGCGCAGTGCATGGTGGTCGGCGACGGCCGCCGGTACGTGGCAGCGCTGGTCACCCTGGACCCGGAGGCTGTCGCGCACTGGCTGCGGGTGCGCAAGCGGCCCGCCGGCACACCGCTCGCCGAGCTGTGCGAGGACCCGGAGCTGGTCGCCGCCGTGCAGCGGGCCGTCGACTACGCCAACGAGTCGGTCTCGACGGCCGAGTCCATCCGCCGCTTCCGCATCGTCGACGGCGAGTTCACCGAGGAGAACGGCCTGCTGACCCCGTCGCTGAAGGTGAAGCGGAAGGCCGTGGCCGAGGCGTACGCGCAGGAGATCGAGTCCCTCTACAGCGAGCAGCAGGTCCGGTGACCACCGCGGCGCCGCTCAGGTCATGGCGTCGATCCCGGTCAGCGCCCGGCCGATGATCAGCTTCTGCACCTGGCTGGTGCCCTCGTAGAGCGTGAGCACGCGGGCGTCCCGCAGGTACTTGCCCGCCGGGTACTCGTCGATGAACCCGTAGCCGCCGAAGGTCTGCAGACAGTTGTTGCTGACCTTCACGGCCGTCTCGCTCGCGTGGTACTTGGCGACCGAGGCCTCGGTGGCGTACTGCCTCGGCGTGGCGCCCGCGTCCGCCATCCGCGCGACCTGGTACGTCAGCAGCCGCGCCGCGCGGATGTCCACCTCCGACTCCGCCAGCAGCTCCTGCACCAACTGGAAGGAGGCGACCGGCCTGCCGAACTGCTCGCGCTCGGTGGCATAGCGCACGGCCGCGTCGAGCGCCCCCTGCGCGAGCCCCACCGAGCCGGCCGCCACCGAGATCCGGCCGCGGGAGAGCGCGCCCAGCGCGATACCGAGACCCTTGCCGACCCCGCCGAGGCGCGCCGAGTCGGGCACCCGCACGCCGTCGTAGGCCAGTTCGGCGGTGGCCTGCCCGCGCAGCCCGAGCTTGCCGTGGATGCCGGTCGCGGTGAAGCCCGGCGCCTCGGTCGGTACCAGGAAAGCGGTGATGCCGTCCTCGCTCGTGCGGGCGAAGGTGAGGGCCACATCGGCGACGGTGCCGTTGGTGATGAACGTCTTGGCGCCGTCGAGGATCCAGTCCCCGCCGTCCCGCCGGGCCCGGGTACGGAGCGAGCCCGCGTCGGAGCCGGTCCCGGGCTCGGTGAGCCCGAAGCAGCCCAGCGACTCACCGCCGGCGAGCCGTGGCAGCCACTGCCGCTGCTGCTCCTCGGTGCCGTGCGCGGCGATCGTCTTGGCGACCAGTCCCAGCGAGACGGAGACGATGCCGCGGACCGAGGAGTCGCCGCGGCCCAGTTCCTCGGTGACCACCGTGTAGGAGAGCATGTCGGCGGGTGTGCCGCCGTACTCCTCCGGCAGCGTCAGACCGAGGAATCCGAGCTCCCCCAGCCGCCCGGGTATCGCGGGGTCCACCGCTTCCGCGCGGTCCCAGTCCCTGGCGTGCGGGACGACCTCACGCTCGGTGAAGTCCCGCGCCATGGCACGGAAGTCCCGCTGGGTCTCGCTGAGCCCGAAATCGCGCTGGTCCATGTGCTCCCTCTCCTCTTCTCGGCTCCCCGTCCGGAAAGCGCATCCTCATTCCGGCAGGCGCGGCATCGGTGTGCTCAGCGGCAGGCCCAGGCACGCGCGGTGGGTGAGCCACGGGGTGGGCCGGTAGCGCGGGTCGCCCGTCTCCGTGTGGAGAGCCCGCAGCAGGGTGAGCATGCGCGCAGCACACACCCCGTCGCCCCAGGCCAGCGGCCCGCGCGGATAGCCGAGGCCGAGGGTGACGGCCACGTCGATGTCGTCCGGCTCCGCGATACCGCGCTCGGCGATACCGGTGGCGACGTTCACGATGGAGGCGAGCAGCCGCTGCGCGACCGAGCCCGCGGTGTCCCGTACGACGGTGACCGCGTGACCGTCCCGGGCGAGCACGGCCACGGCGTCCCGTACGGCGTCCTCGCCTGTCGCGGGGGTGATGGCCAGCACCCGGCGCGGGGTGTCCAGCGACAGCGGGTCGACCCCCAGGGTGCGTTCGGCGGGCAGCCCCTGCTCGGCGACGGCGGCCGCGACCGAGGTGCCCCAGGTCGGCACCAGGACCAGCGCGTCGTCACCGGGCTCGTGCGGCGTGGCCGGCGCCGCCAGTTCGGAGCCCGTGACCCGTACGGCACGCGCGGGGTCGCCGCCCTCGATCAGGGGCTCCGGGAGCGAGGGCCCCGCCTCTCCCTCGCCGTACGCGTAGAAGCCCCGCCGGGACTTGCGCCCGTAGAGCCCGGCCGCGAGACGGTTGGCCGGCAGGTAGGAGGGGCGGAGCCGGTCGGCGTGGCGGAAGCCGTCCCAGACGGTGTCCATCACCGAGGCCGTCACATCCAGCCCCGTCAGGTCCATCAGTTCGAACGGGCCCATGCGCAGCCCGAGTACGTCACGCGCGATCCGGTCGAGGGCCGGGTGACCGGCGACGGACTCCTCCAGCAGCGCGAAGGCCTCGGTCACCAGGCCGCGTCCGGCGTGGTTGACGAGGAAGCCGGGGGTGTCGGCCACCGTGACCGGGCGGTGCCCGGAGTCCGCCACCAGGGCGGTCAGCAGCTCGGTCACGCCCGCCCGGGTGGCGGTGCCGGGCACCACCTCGACGAGTTTCATCAGCGGGACGGGGTTGAAGAAGTGCAGCCCGGCCAGCCGCCCGGGGTCGTCGAGCCGGGCGCCGATCCGGGTGACGGACAGCGACGAGGTGTTGGTCGCGAAGACCGTTGCGGCGGGCAGCGTCCGCTCCAGACCGGTGAACAGCTCCACCTTGACGTCGAGGTCCTCCAGCACCGCCTCGATGACCAGTTCGGGGGCCGTGCCGTCGTGGGCGCTGCCGCTCGCGGCGTCGTACGGGGAGTCCAGCGGTACCAGCGCCGCTCGCGCGCGGTCGGCCGCCGCGCGGCTCGTCCGGCCCTTGGCCACCGCACGCTCCAGCATGGCGTGGACGAACGCGACCGCGTCGGCCACCGCCTCGGGCCGCGCGTCGGCGAGTTCGACCGTGTGTCCCGCCGTGACGGCCCACTGTGCGATGCCACGGCCCATGGTGCCGGCTCCCACGACCCTGATCCGCATGAACGGCTCCCTCTCCTCGGTGCGCGCGGTTCCACGCTGTCAGCGACCATTGATCTGCGTCCAATACCAAATTAGAGTCTTTTTAAGACGAGCAACAGATCAGTACGAGCGACAGACAAGCGACAGATCAGCCGGCCCACCGGGCCCGTCCCCGCGAAAGTGAGCCCGCCGTGGAACTGCGCTACCTCGCCGCGTTCGTCGCCGTGGCCGAGGAGTTGCACTTCGGACGGGCCGCCAAGCGGCTGCACATGGCCCAGCCGCCACTCAGCCAGCAGATCCGCCAGCTGGAGAAGGAGCTGGGCGTCCAGCTGTTCGAGCGCAGTACCCGCTCGGTACGGCTGACCAGCGCCGGTGAGTCCTTCCTGGCCCCGGTCCGCAAGGTGCTCGCCGACCTGGACGCCGCCACCCGGGTCGCCAAGGCCGCCGGGCGCGGCGAGTTCGGGCGGGTCAGCGTGGGGTTCGCGGGAGCGTCCAGCCACACCACCCTCCCCCTGCTGACCCGCGCCGTGCGCACCGCGCACCCGGGTATCGAGCTGGTGATGCAGGGCCAGAACTACGCCAACCGGGCCCTGGCCAGGGTCGCCGAGGGCTCCCTCGACCTGGGCTTCGTACGGCTGCCGGTGACCAGGCCGGGCGTGGCGACCCGGGTGATCGCCGAGGAGGAGCTGATCTGCGCGCTCGCCGCCGACCATCCGCTGGCCCGGCAGGAGCGGGTGGACGTCGCGGACCTGGCGGGCGAGCCGTTCGTCAGCTTCCCGGCAGACGCCGGCTCCAGCCTGCGCGATGTGACGTTCCAGACCTGCGAACGCGCCGGGCACATCCCGCGCGTCGTTCAGGAGGCGCCCGACTCGTACACCATCCTCGCGCTGGTGGCGATGGGAGTCGGGGTCACCCTCACGCTCACCTCCTGCACCCATATCCAGCAGACGGGCCTGGCCTACCGCCCGCTCGCCGGGCCGCCCGTGGTGCTCCGCTCGGCGCTCGCCTGGCGCGCGGACAACCCGTCGGCCGCGCTGCACAGCGTGCTGGAGGTGGCCCACGACGTCCTGCCCGCTCCGCCAGCTGACTCCCCCTCGGAAAGGCCACAGCATGACAGGTAGCCCAGTCGGTTCCGACAGCGCCGACATCGTCATCTGCGAACCCCTGCGCACCCCCATCGGCCGGTTCGGCGGCGCGCTGGCCGGGCAGCGCCCACAGGAGCTGGCAGCACTGCTGATCTCCGAGATCGTGACGCGTACAGGCATCGATCCCGAGCGGGTCGACGAGGTGATCCTCGGGCACTCCTACCCCACCTCGGAGGCGCCGGCGCTCGGCCGGGTCGCGGCGTTGGACGCCGGGCTGCCGCAGTCGGTGACGGGCACCCAGGTCGACCGGCGCTGCGGCTCCGGCCTCCAGGCGGTGCTGGACGCGGCGATGCAGATACGGGCCGGGTTCAGCGAGGTCGTCATCGCGGGCGGCACCGAGGTGATGAGCGCGGCGCCGTACTACACGCACGAGGGACGCTGGGGCATCAAGGGACCGGGGCTGACGCTGCACGACTCGCTCGCCCGCGGCCGGGTCACCGCGGGCGGCGTCCACCACCCGGTGCCCGGCGGGATGATCGAGACCGCGGAGAACCTGCGCCGGGAGTTCTCCGTCAGCCGCGAGGAGCAGGACGCGCTGGCACTCCGCTCCCAGCAGCGCGCCGCACGGGCGCTGGCCGAGGGCACGTTCGAGGCGGAGACGGTGCCGGTGACCGTACGCACCCGCAAAGGCGAGACGCGCGTCGGGACCGACGAGCACCCACGCGCGGACACCACCGCCGAACAGCTCGCCGGGCTGCGGCCCGTACGGCTCGGCGAGGACCCGGAGGCCACCGTGACCGCCGGAAACGCCAGCGGGCAGAACGACGCGGCGGCCGCCTGCCTGGTGACCGGTGCGGCCACCGCCGAACGGCTGGGGCTGCGTCCGGTGGTGCGGCTGGTCTCCTTCGCCCGCGCCGGAGTGCCCGCTGCGACCATGGGCCTCGGCCCGGTACAGGCCACCAGGGACGCGCTCGCCAAGGCCGGGCTCGGTCTGGCGGAGATGGATCTGATCGAGCTGAACGAGGCGTTCGCAGCGCAGGTTCTCGCCTGCACCCGCGCACTCGGCCTGACCGAGCGGGACCACGAGCAGCGGATCAACGTCAACGGCTCCGGAATCTCGCTGGGCCACCCCGTGGGCGCCACCGGGGCGCGCATCCTCGCGACGCTGGCACACGAGATGCGGCGCGGTGGCGCCCGCTACGGCCTGGAGACGATGTGCATCGGTGGCGGCCAGGGCCTGGCCGCCGTGTTCGAACGCGTACCGGATGCGGGCTGACTGCGCGGAGAGGGCCCGGGGGGGGGTGGGCGCAGCCGGCCGGGTACACCTCTACCGGCCCGCGAAGTGCCGCACGGGCTCGTCGTCGGGCAGCTCCTCGGCGAGTTCCCTGAGCATGTCCCGGGTCCGGGACGGCGGCATCGCACGGGTCACCAGGCGGTCGGTGACCCGGCGGTACGCCTCGATGTCGGCGTCGTCCTCGAAATAGGTGGCGCTGTGCAGCTGCTCCAGATACACGATGTCGGGCAGTTCGCTCTCGGGGAGCCGCAGCAGCGTGACGGGGCCTCCCGCTGCTGCGTGTCCGCCCGCGCTGAACGGCATGATCTGGACCGTCACGTGCGGCAGTTCGCTCATCGCGCTCAAATGCCGCAGCTGCGCCCGCATCGTGGCCGCTCCACCCACGGGGCGGCGCAGCGCGGCCTCGTCGATGACCGCCCACACGTGCGGGGCGCGCGGGCCGTAGAGGATCTGCTGGCGGCGCATGCGCAGGTCCACCCGCCGCTGTATCCCGGCCTCGGGCTCCTCGTCGTGGAGCAGTTCGATGACGGCGCGGGCGTATTCGGCGGTCTGCAAAAGGCCGGGCACGAACTGCACCTCGTAGGTGCGGATCACGCTGGCCGCCTGCTCCAGCCCCAGGAAGGTGTGCAGCCAGCGCGGGACGACTCCCTGGAAGGAGTGCCACCAGCCGGGCGTGTTGGCCTGTTGGGCCAGCGCGGTCAGTACCGCGCGCTCGCTCTCGTCCGTCACCCCGTAGATGGTGAGCAGATCCGCGACATCCCGCAGGGCGCAGCCGATGCGTCCCTGTTCCAGGTCCTGTATCCGCTGGTGGGTCACCCGGATGGCCTCGGCGGCCTCCCGGCGCGATATGTACTGTGCCTCGCGCAGTCTCCGCAGGCGGATACCCAGCACCATCCGGGGCACCGCAGGGGACGCGCCACCTCCCTCCGCCGTACCGTCGTGCCCCTCCGCCGTACCGTCGTGCTCGGCGTCTCTGGCGGCCGCTTCACCGCCAGTGACGTCAGTGATGCGCATACCGCTGCTCCCGTACCGTAGCCGCATTGGTCTCGCCACCTTCCAAGTTTCCCTCCCCGCTCCGATGTGGCCTCATGGGGGTACCTGCCCAACTACCCCCGGAGTCAGGCACCTCGTACCCAGGCTTCTTGCCGTTGGCACATCCGCGGCGCCGCCGTGGAGTGGGTCGGGAGCGAAATGCGGAGGCCCCAGCGCACGCCGACTTGCCCTGATCGCGAAGGGGGAGTAAACGCCTCGTTCATGGGAACCAAACGGCGCGGTCCGGCATCAGCCGCGCGCACCTCGGCGCGGCCGGAAGCGGACATGACGGGTCAGCAGCACGGGCGGCAGGGCCCACGGAGCGGACCCGCCGAGGAGCGGGCCCGCGGAGCGGCGGCACGGCTGGCCGGGGCCGGGGTGCACGGTACGGCGCTCACCTGGGTGGACAACGCGGGGCTCACCCGCGTCAAGGCCGTGCCGGCAAACCGGCTGCCCCAGGCCGTCGGCGCGGGCGTGGGCATGTCCCCCTGCTTCGATGTCTACCTCGTCGACGACTCGATGACCGCGAGTGAGCACCTCGGCGGCCCGGACGGAGACCTGCGGCTGGTGCCGGACCTGGGCCGACTGACGGTGCTGGCCGCGCAGCCGGGCTGGGCGTGGGCGCCGGTGGACCGCTACGAGCAGGACGGCGAGCCGTACGCGGGCTGCCAGCGCGGCTTCGCGCGGCGGATGGCCCGGCGGGCGCTGGCCGAGCACGGGATCGAGCTGCGGATGGGGTTCGAGACCGAGTGGGTGGCCGTACGCGGTCCGTTGCCGGAAGCGGGCACCGCGCCTGCGTATGCCACCACCGGTCCGGCCTACGGGATGGCGCGGCTGGTGGAGAACTCGGAGTATTTGCGCGACATCCTGACGGCTCTGCGTACGCAGGGCGTCGAGGTGCTGCAGATCCACCCCGAGTACGCCCCGGGCCAGTTCGAGGTGTCGGTCGCGCCGTCCGATCCGGTGGGAGCGGCGGATCTCGCGGTACTCGTACGCGAGACCGTGCGCGCCGTCTCGCTGCGCCACGGCCTGACCGCGTCGTTCGCGCCCGTGGTCGACCCGGACGGGGTCGGCAACGGCGGGCATGTGCATCTGAGCCTCTGGCGGGAGGGCCGCAATCTGTGCGCGGGCGGCGAGGGGCCGTTCGGGATGACGCGGGAGTGCGAGGCGTTCCTGGCCGGGGTACTGCGGGAACTGCCCGCGCTGCTGGCGCTCGGCGCCCCGTCGCCCGCCAGCTATCTGCGGCTGCGCCCGTCCCGCTGGGCGGGCGCCTTCCAGTGCTGGGGCCTGGAGAACCGGGAGGCCGCGCTGCGCTTCGTCGCCGGAACCGGCGCGGCAGCCGGCAACGCCAATGCCGAGGTCAAGTGTGTGGACGCGGCCGCCAATCCGTATCTGCTGGTGGGCGGGGTCGTCGCGGCGGGGCTGGCGGGGCTGGACCTGGCAGCCGGCACCGACCCGGCCGCCGCTCGGCTGCCCGAACCGGTCTTGGGGGACCCGGCGCGCCAGGAGCGCGGGCCCGGCCGGCTGCCGGGTTCGCTGGCGGAGGCGCTGGCGCACTTCGAGCGCTCCGGCACGCTGCGCTCGGCGATGGGCGAACCGCTCTTCGGCGCCGTCCGCGCCGTGCGGGCCGGTGAGATCGAGCTGTTCGAGGGGGCGAGTGAGCACGAGATCGCCGCCGCGACCCGTGGGAGGTACTGAATGCCAGGCCAGGGCGGCACGTTTCCGCCGCTGATCGACCAGCACTGCCACGGAGTGCTCAGGACGGGCCCCGAACCGGACGTCTTCGAGGGGTACCTGACAGAGGCGCACGTGCCGCAGCACCCGGACCCTGGCCCGGGTTCCCCACCCCGGGGCCCCGGCGGACGGGCCGGCTACTTCGACACCCAGCTGGGATTCGCCGTGCGGCGGTGGTGCGCTCCCGAGCTCGGTCTGGAACCGCACTGCCCGCCCGCCGCCTACCTGGAGCGCCGCGCCGAACTGGGCACCACCGAGGTGACCGGGCGGTTGCTGCGGGCCAGCGGCATCGCCACGTTCCTGGTGGACACCGGGCTGCCCGGTGCCTTGCTCACCCCCGGCGAACTGGCCGAGACGGCGATGGCGGAAGCACACGAGATCGTCCGGCTCGAACGGCTGGCCGAACGGGCGGCCGACACGGCGCGCGACACCCACTCCTTCCTCGCCGAGCTCGCCGACTCCGTACGCGAGTCGGCCTGTACGGCGCGCGGCTTCAAGTCCGTGGTCGCCTACCGCTGCGGCCTGGATCTGGAACCCACCCCTCCCGGCACCTCCGCCGTCTACGCGGCGGCCGACCGCTGGCTGGCCTCCCGGGTGCGGGGCGGCAGGCTCTCCGACCCCGTACTGGAGCGGCACCTGCTGTGGTCGGCCGTACGGACGGGGCTGCCGCTGCAGCTGCACACCGGCTTCGGCGACCCCGACCTGCGGCTGGACCGCTGCGACCCGCTGCTGCTGACCGACTTCATCCGCGCCACGGCCCCCTACGAGGCCCCGCTGATCCTGCTGCACTGCTACCCCTACCACCGCGGCGCCGGCTATCTGGCGGCCGTCTTCCCCCATGTCCACGCCGACTTCGGTCTCACCCTCACCCACACCGGTGCGCGCGCCCGCCATGTGCTGGCCGAGCTGCTGGAGCTCACCCCGTTCGGCAAGCTACTGTTCTCCACCGACGCCTACGGGGTCCCTGAGCTGTATCTGACCGGCGCCCGCCTCTTCCGGGAGGCGATGACTTCCCTGACCGGACAGTGGGTGGAACGGGGCGAGTGGTCACCGTCGGACGCGGAGAGAGTGACGGCGATGATCGCGGGCGGCACGGCCAAGCGGCTGTACGGGCTGTGAGTTCCCCGGCTCCTTCCCGGCGGAGACAGCCCTCACCACGAGGTGTGCCCTCACCGCCGGGAGAACGGCGGCGAGGGACACACCTGGAAGCGGAGCTCAGCCGATGTTCACATCGACGCACGCGTAGAACGCGTTGGCGGTGTCGGCGACGTTCCACACCGCCAGCACGGTCTGCCGGCCGGAGAAGTCTCCGAAGTCGACGGTGTGCGAGAGCTGGGACGGCGGCTGCTGGCCGCCCTGGTCGAACTCGGCGATCTTCTGCCCGTCGATGTAGTACTCCCAGGTGGTGGTGCGGTGAGCGGCCGTCAGCTTCCACTGGAACGTGGCGGACTTTCCGACGTCGGCCACGTTCCAGCCGTGGTTGTCGTCACGGAGCTCGGCCCACTCGTCGTGTCCGCCGGCGCAGTCCTGGAGCCCCTTGGGGCCTTCGACGCTCTGCGGCTCGTACTTGATGGAACCGCACTCGACGACTCCGGCGGCGCACTGGGCCTGGCGGCTGGCCGGGTCGCTGATGTAGCCGTGGGCACTGGCCGGGGTCACGGAGAGGCCGAGGACAAGCAGGGGGGAGAGTCCGGCGCCGATCAGCGCGGCGAGCTTCCTCTTTTTGTGCATGTCAACTCCTTCGGCGGCAGGACCGGCGAGCGCGGCACATCCAGGGGGCGCACGCGCAGGGCGGTCCCGGTGGGGGTCATCCGATTGGTCTAGACTTTAGTCAGTGTCTGCACACCGTCAATACCTCGGAAAGCCCCTCGGCCAACGCCGGTCACTCGCCCCTGGTCAGCACCAACACCGCCAGGTCGTCCTGCCGCTGCCCCCCCGTCCACTCCGTCACCGCTTTCACCAGCGCGTCGGCCAGCTCGTCCGCGCGGCACGGCCCGATCCTGCCGAGCCCCCGCTGGACGTCGAAGAATTCGCCCTCCGCGTTGCGGGCCTCGGTGACCCCGTCGGTGACCAGCACCAGCGAGTCGTCGGGCGCGAACGGGAAGGTCTCCTCGACCGGCGCACCGTTCGGGGACTCCAGCCCGGTGGACAGCGGCAGCTCAGGATGGGTCGGCTCCAGGCAGGTGACGATGCCGTCGTGCAGCAGGTAGGGCGGCGGATGGCCCCGGTTGAGCACCGTGACCGTCTCACCACTGGGCGGAATCTGGACCAGCAGTGCGGTGACGAACCCTTCGATGTCGTCCTCCGTGCCCCTGCGGCGCTCCCCCTCCCGGTCGAGGGCCCGGTCCAGCCGGCCGGCCAGGTCGTGCAGCGTGGGGGTGTGTTCGGCCGCCTCCCGGAAGGCGCCGACCGCGACCGAGACGGCTGAGACGGCGGGCAGCCCCTTGCCGCGTACATCGCCGATCAGCGCGCGGATGCCGAACGGGGTCTCCTGGAGCGCGTACAGGTCCCCGCCGATCGCGGCTCCGACCTGGGCCGCCACATAGCGGTCGGCCACGGTCAGCGGGCCGATGCCGGTGGGCGGCGCGGGCAGGACGGCTCGCTGTGCCGCCTCGGCGACCGTCAGGGCGACGGCCAGATTCCGGCCCTGCTGGTCGACGAGCCATTTGACCCACAGCCCCACGAGGCTGACCACCAGCACCGCGATCACATCGGAGACCAGCGCCGCACCCTCGCGGCCCGTGTACCAGGCCGCCCCCGCGGTCACCGCGCCGGCCGCCAGCGCGAACAGCGCACTGGAGCGGAAGGAGTAGCTCATGCCCGCCACCATCGAGGTGCAGGCCAGCAGCGGCAGCCCGTAGTAGGGCTTCGGCGAGAACATGTTCGCCGCCGCACCCCCGAGCAACAGCAGCGGCGGTGCCAAATGCGGCACTCTGCCCAGTCCATCCGCGGGGCCGCCCACCCAGCTCTCCTCGTCCGTATCCGTCCGACGCGTGTCCAGAGCCGGTGCCCTGTCGTGGCGATTCTCCCATTTGCGTACATTTCCGCATGGTCTGACGGGACGGAAGGACGGGAGAGGACGGCAGAGGTACCCGCCGGCCTGCGCAGTACGGGCGCACGGATCCAGAATTCACCCGTTCGGCCCGCGAGCCGCCCGAGGCCGGCGGCCCGAATCGGCGGCGCGGCGACCGTCCGCACCCCGGCAAGCCCCGCTACCCCCGACAAGGGGTAGCGGACCGGTCGGCACGGCAGGTATCTGTGACGCACGACACTCCGACGTACCCGCCGCTCCGCCGCCGCCACTCCGACGCACCCAGGAGGCCGCCGTGCCCGCATCCGCACCGCGCCGAGCACCCCGCGCCGAGCGCAGCTACGCGTCAGGCCCCTGCACGGCGCCGCTGCTGGGGGACACCATCGGGGAGAACCTGGACCGGACCGTCGCCGCGCACCCGGACCGCGACGCACTGGTCGATGCCGGCAGTGGGCGGCGGTGGAGCTACCGGCAGTTCGCCGCCGACGTCGAGGCCCTGGCGCTCGGCCTGCACTCGCTGGGCATCCGCAAGGGCGACCGGGTGGGCATCTGGGCGCCCAACTGTCCCGAGTGGACGATGGTGCAGTACGCGACGGCGAAACTCGGCGCGATCCTCGTCACCATCAACCCCGCCTACCGCGCGCACGAGCTGGCCTATGTGGTGGGCCAGGCGGGCATCAGCACCCTGGTGGCCACGCGCAGTCACAAGGGCTCCGACTACGCGGCGATGGCCGAAGAGGTCCGGGGCGACTGTCCCGCCCTGGCCGAAGTGGTGCTGATCGGCGAGGAGAGCTGGCAGCGGCTGCTCGACCTGGGCCGCTCCCAGGACCCCGGGCAGGCCCGCGAGACGCTGGAAGCCGTCGCCGCCACGCTCTCCGCCGACGACCCGGTCAACATCCAGTACACCTCGGGCACCACGGGATTCCCCAAGGGCGCCACCCTCTCCCACCACAACATCCTCAACAACGGCTTCTTCGTCGGCGAACTGTGCCGCTACACGGAGGCCGACCGCATCTGTCTGCCGGTGCCCTTCTACCACTGCTTCGGCATGGTGATGGGCAATCTGGCGGCCACCAGCCACGGCGCCTGCATGGTGATCCCGTCCGCCGCATTCGAACCGAAGGCGGCGCTGCGTGCTGTCCAGGAGGAGCGCTGCACCTCGCTGTACGGGGTGCCGACGATGTTCATCGCCGAGCTGGCCGACCCGGACTTCACCTCCTTCGACCTGAGCAGCCTGCGCACCGGCATCATGGCCGGGTCACCCTGCCCGGTCGAGGTGATGAAGCAGGTCATCGAGCGGATGGGGATGGCCGAGGTGTCGATCTGCTACGGCATGACCGAGACCTCACCCGTCTCCACGCAGACCCGCGCCGACGACTCGATCGAGCGGCGGGTGGCGACCGTGGGCCGGGTGGGGCCGCATCTGGAGGTCAAGGTCGTCGACCCGGCCACCGGCCGCTGCCTGCCCCGCGGCGAGCCCGGTGAGCTGTGCACCCGCGGCTACTCGGTGATGCTCGGCTACTGGCAGCAGCCCGAGGCCACCGCCGAGGCCATCGACGCGGCGCGCTGGATGCACACCGGGGACCTGGCGGTGATGGACGCCGACGGATACGTCAGCGTGACCGGCCGGATCAAGGACATGGTCATCCGCGGCGGGGAGAACATCTACCCCAGAGAGATCGAGGAGTTCCTCCACACCCATCCCGACGTGCTCGACGCGCAGGTCGTCGGCGTGCCCGACGAGCGCTACGGTGAGGAACTCATGGCGTGGATACGGATGCGGGAGGGCGCGGCACCCCTCACGGAGGAGGCGGTTCGCGAGTTCTGCACCGGCAAGCTCGCGCACTACAAGATCCCCCGCCATGTCCATGTGGTGGACGCGTTCCCGATGACCGTGACGGGCAAGATACGCAAGGTCGAGATGCGCGAGAAGTCCATCGAACTGCTGGACCCGGCGCACCGCCCGGGACGATCGAACTGAGCGCTGCTGCGCAGTGGAGGAGTCGAGGTTGCCTTCACCCGACCGTTTCCGCCCCCGCACACCTGGCGGCCCGGTGCCGCCGCCCCGGTCCCCGCTGCGGCCGGACGACACCGACGCGTTCCGCCACGCGCTCAGTCTGGCGCGGCGACGTACAGGCGTGCGCACGGTCTTCGGCGGCGAGGTGACCGAGGGGGCGCTGCGGCTGACCGAGTTCACCGGCACACTCACCGACTCGATGCGCGGCCTGCGCGTGGGACCGGGCCGGGGGCTGGGCGGCTACGTCCTGACGCACCAGCGCCCGTACGCGGTGAGCGACTACGTGCCGGCCACGACCATCACCCACGACTACGACAGCCCGGTGCAGCGCGAGGGCATCCGCGCGATCGTGGCGGCGCCGGTCACCGTGCGGGGCGGGGTGCGGGGTGTGCTCTACGCCGCCGCCCGGGACGCGGCACCGCTCGGCGACCGGACGACGGCCGCGCTGGTGGACGCCGCACGCCGGCTGGCGGGCGAGATCGCCGTACGCGACGAGGTGGACCGGCGCGTGAGGCTGCTGGAGGCCGCGGCCGAGGCCCCGCCCGAGCAGCCCCCGGCGCCGGGGCTGGACGCGCTGCGGGACCTGCACGCCGAACTGCGCGGTATCGCACAGGAGATCGAGGACGCGGCCCTGCGGGATCGGCTGCGCCGGGCCTGCGACCGGTTCCTGCATGCCGGGATCGAGACCGGGGGCGGGGGCGGCTCCGCCGGACTGCCGGGTGCCGCCGTGGAGCGTCCGCGTCTCTCCCCGCGCGAGCTCGACGTCCTCTCCCACGTCGCACTCGGCTGCACCAACGCGGAGGTGGGCCAGTACCTGGGTCTTGAGCCGGAGACGGTCAAGGCGTATCTGCGCAGCGCCACCCGGAAGCTCGGCGTGCACAGCCGCCACCATGCGGTGGCAGCAGCCCGCCGGCACGGGCTGCTGCCCTGATCGGTTCAGGGTCCGGGTCCGGGTCGGGTCCGCCCCTGACGGGCCGCGTGCCCTCCCGGATACGACCAAGCCCCGATCGGCCGATCGACCGTGGGCGGGGTCGTTCGTTAAGCCCCACATGATCACTGCACAACGACACCCCCTTCCGTCTCTGGCCACTGAGCTGCACCACGGAGAGGCGGGCGCGCGATGAGCAAGCGGCAGAAAGGACGCAAGCACCGCCGGGTCAACCGCACTCCCCGCCCGGTCGCCTCCGCCACCCGGGCGAGGGCCGCCCGGGCGACCGGGACGCCGGGCGACCTCCCGGACGCGCCCGCGCCGCGCCCGGCGCCCGCACCGGAGACCTCGCACGGGACCGCGCCCACGCAGACACCGGCGCCGCAGGCAAACGCACCGCAAGCCGCCGCCGAAGCCGCAGGCACCCGTACGCCCCAGGCGGTCGGCGAGTTGTTCCGTACGCCCGTGCGGGACGGCGGGCTCGGACAGAGCGCGGGGCGGACCTGGGAGCGGGTGCGGGAGGCCGGTGCGCGCGGAACGACGGTCGAGGAGCTGGCCGCCGCCGTCGGGTACCAGGAGCGCACCGTGCTCAAGCACCTGCAGGGCCTGGCCGAGCACGGGCTGGCCGAGCAGGACGGCACCGACCGCTGGCGCCCCGCGCCGGGCGCGCTCGCAGCCACCGACGAGTCGCCGGTGCTGGAGCACGCCTGAAGCCGCCGCTTCCTGTCCGCGTTCGCTTCCGATTCCCTTCCGCGCGGTTCGGTACGGCGCCCGGATGCCGTACCGAACCGCCCGTCCCCGGAGTCCGTATGACCGCCTCCCCCTCCCCCGAGCCGTCCGAGCGCACTCTCGTCGCGGGGATCGGCAATGTCTTCCTGGGCGACGACGGCTTCGGCGTCGAGGTCGTCCAGCGGCTGGCGCGGCGCCCGCTGCCCCCGCACGTGGAGGCCGTCGACATCGGTGTGCGGGGCGTCCACCTGGCGTACCAGGCGCTGGACGGCTGCGACACGCTGATCCTGGTCGACGCCGTGCACCGCGGCGGCACGCCCGGCACCGTGCGGCTGATCGAGGTGACCGAGCAGGACCGCGCCGCCCCGGACGAGGTACCGGTGGTCGACGGGCACCGTATGACGCCCGACGCCGTGCTCGCCCTGCTGGAGACGCTGCGTACGGGCATCGGTGGCAGTGCGCCCCGGCGGGTCTTCGTCGTCGGCTGCGAACCGGCGGATCTCACGGAGGGAATCGGGCTGAGCGCGCCGGTGGCGGCCGCCGTCGACGAGGCGGTGGAGTCGGTGCTGCGACTGCTGGAGGACCCGTCCGGGCGCGGGGCGGCCGAACGGCGGACGGCCGACCGGAACAGCGGCGTGGCGGCGGAGGGGCGGCCACCGGCGCCCCTGTAATGGTGCGGGCCGCAGCCTGGTCCGTACCGCGCAGGGGAAGTGACCGATGCACGAGATGTCCATCGCGATGGCAGTGGTCTGCCAGGTCGAGGAGGCGGCGCGGGAGCACGCCGCCGTGGGCGTCGAGGCGGTGACCCTGCGGGTGGGTGAGCTCGCCGGCGTCGTCCCCGAGGCGCTGCGCTTCTCGTTCGGGCTCGCCTGCGAGGGGACCGTGCTGGACGGCGCTGAACTGGTGACCGAACACGTGCCGGGTCTCGCGCGCTGTGCCTCCTGCGCGCGTGAGTGGGCCACGGGTATGCCCCCGCGGCTGTGCTGCGAGCAGTGCGGTGACTCCCGTACCGAGCTGCTGTCCGGCCGCGAGCTGCAGATCGCCGGTGTGCGGTGGGTCCATGACCCCCGGCACGCCCTAGCCCTTGAGGAGCTGTGAAGCCATGTGCCGTCTCACCGATCTGCGCCAGGCCGTACTGGAGCGGAACGACAGCCGTGCCGAGCGGCTGCGCACCGAGCTGGCCGCGCGGGGAACCGTCGCCGTCAATCTGCTCTCCAGCCCGGGCAGCGGAAAGACCGCTCTGCTGGAGGCGGAGCTGCGGCTGGCGCGAGAGCGCGGCCTGCCCGCTGCGGCGCTGACCGCCGACCTGGCCACCGAGAACGATGCGCGGCGGCTGGCCCGTTCCGGGGTACCGGTCAAGCAGGTGCTGACGGACGGGCTGTGCCACCTGGAGGCGGAGATGCTCGCCGGGCACCTGGCCGGCTGGCTGCCCAAGAACACGCGGCTGCTGTTCGTGGAGAACGTGGGCAACCTGGTCTGCCCCGCCTCCTACGACCTCGGTGAGTCGCTGCGCGTGGTTCTCGCCTCGGTGACCGAGGGCGAGGACAAGCCGCTGAAGTACCCCACGGCCTTCGGGCTGGCGCAGTTGGTGGTCGTCACCAAGCAGGACCTGGCGCAGGCGGCCGGCTTCGACCGTGAGGCGTTCCTGGCCAATGTGCGGCAGGTCAACCCCGGCGTCGAGGTCCTCGAAACCTCGGCACGCACCGGGCTGAACCTCGGCACGCTCCTGGAGCGGGCGCTGTCGGTGGGCGAAGGAGCCGCGGTGCACCGCCCGGTGATGGCCCGCCAGGCGAGAGAGCACGCCCCCGGCGACTCGCACGCGCACGCCGAGCCCCACGCACACTCCGGGCCCCACCCGCACGCCGAGCCCCACCCGCACGCCGAGCCCCACGCGCATGTCCAAGGCTGACGTCGCCGGGGCCGGGGCCGGGAGCGCCGAGCGCAGCCGCGTCCTGGTCCGGGGCGTGGTGCAGGGCGTCGGGTTCCGCCCGTACGTCTACGCGCTCGCCGAGGGGCTGGGACTCTCCGGCCATGTCACCAACACCGGTGAGGGCGTGGTGGCCGAGGTGGAGGGTGCCTGGGAGGCGGTCGCCGCCTTCCGGGAGCGGATCGGCGCCGAGGCACCGCCGCTGGCCGTCGTCGAATCGGTCACCCACCAGCCGCTGCCGCCGGTGGGCACCTCGGGCTTCCGTATCGTCGCCTCGCGCTCCGGCGGGGAGCGCCGCACGCTGGTCGCCCCGGACATGGCCACCTGCCGGGCGTGCCTGCGGGAGCTGGCCGACCCTGCGGACCGCCGCTACCGGCACCCCTTCCTCACGTGCACCGACTGCGGGCCGCGCTTCACCATCGTCACCGGCCTGCCCTACGACCGGGCCAACACCACGATGGCCCGCTTCGCGATGTGCGAGCGGTGCGCCCGCGAGTACGAGGACCCGGCCGACCGGCGCTTCCACGCCCAGCCGGTCTCCTGCCACGACTGCGGGCCCCGCGCCCGGCTGCTGCTTCCGGCGGCCCCGGGGCCGGGCTGGAGCGAGTTCCCCGGCGACCCGGTGGCCGAGGCCCGGCGGCTGCTGGCGGGCGGTGCGGTGGTGGCCGTCAAGGGGCTGGGCGGCTACCACCTGGCGTGCGACGCCGGGAACGAGGAGGCGGTGCGGCTGCTGCGCCGCCGCAAGGCGCGCGGCCACAAGCCGTTCGCGGTGCTGGCCGGGAAGGTGGCCGACATCGAGCACCTCGCCGTCGTCGGCCCGGCCGAGCGCGCGCTGCTGACGGGAGGCCGCCGCCCCATCGTGCTGCTGCGCAGACGCGCCGAGGCGAGCGGCACCGGGCCCGGGCTCGCCGCCGCCGTCGCGCCCGGCAGCCCCGACCTGGGCGTCATGCTGCCCTACACCCCACTGCACCACCTGCTCGCGGGCTGTCTGCCCGGCGACCGGCCAGGGCCCCGGCTGCTGGTGCTGACCAGCGGCAACCTCGGCGGCGAGCCCATCGTCACCGACGAGGACGAGGCGCTTGCGCGGCTGGCCCACCTCGCGGACGCCTTCCTCGGTCACGACCGACCCATCCAAGTGCCGTGCGACGACTCGGTGGTGCGCGTCCTGGCGGGCGAGGAGCTGCCGGTGCGCCGCTCGCGCGGGTACGCACCGCTGCCCATCGCGCTGCCGGTGCCGGTGCGCCCGGCGCTCGCCGTCGGCGGGGACCTGAAGAACACCTTCTGCCTGGGCCAGGGGCGGCACGCCTGGCTGTCGGCGCACATCGGGGACATGGACGACCTCGCCACGCTGCGGGCCTTCGAGCGCGCCGAGGAGCAGTTGGAGGGCATCACCGGTGTCGCACCCCGGCTGCTGGTCGCCGACCGCCACCCCGGCTACCGCTCCGCGCGGTGGGCCGAGCGGAACGCGGACGGCCGGCCGCTGCACCGCGTCCAGCACCACCACGCCCATATCGCCTCCGCGATGGCCGAGAACGGCCTGGACGGCTCCCGCAAGGTGCTCGGCGTCGCCTTCGACGGGACCGGGTACGGCGACGACGGCGCGGTGTGGGGCGGCGAGTTCCTGCTCGCCGACTACGACGGCTACCGCCGCTTCGCGCACCTGCGGTACGCGCCGCTGCCCGGCGGCGACGCGGCCGTCCGTCACCCCTACCGGACAGCGCTGGCCCGGCTGTGGGCTGCGGGGCTCCCCTGGGAGGCGGAGCTGCCGCCCGTAGCTGCCTGCCCGGCGGCCGAACTCCAAGTGCTGCGGCGCCAGCTGGAGCGGAGCCTGCACTGTGTGCCGACCTCCAGCATGGGGCGGCTCTTCGACGCCGTCTCCTCGCTGACCGGCATCTGCCACCGGTCGGGCTACGAGGCCCAGGCCGCCATCGAGCTGGAGGCGGCCGCGGCAGCGCACGGCGAGGAGCAGCCCGCGGCCTACGAGTTCCCGCTGCTGCCCGGAGGAGCCGAAGGCGCGCTGCTGGCCGATCCCGGTCCGCTGCTGGCGGCCGTGGCCGACGAACTGCGCGCGGGCGTCCCGCCGGAAGTGATCGCGGCACGGTTCCACGCGGCCGTCGCTGCGCTGGTCCGGCGAACCTGCGCGGCGGCGCGCGAGCGGCACGGAGTGGAGACCGTGGCGCTGACGGGCGGCGTGTTCGCCAACGCGGTGCTGTCCGTCAGCTGCCTGCGCGGGCTGCGCGCGGACGGTTTCACGGTGCTGCGGCACCGGCTCGTCCCGCCCGGGGACGGCGGTCTGGCCCTGGGCCAGCTCGTGGTCGCGGCGCGTGAGCAGCCGGGCAGGACGAGTTCTGCGGCGCTGACGGGTGCCGCGGCGCACTGACCACCAGCGATCGAGGAGAGGCCATGTGTCTGGCGGTACCCGGCAAGGTCCTGCGGACCGAGGAGCGTGACGGCACCCGGATGGCGTCCGTCGACTTCGGCGGAGTGGTCAAGGAGGTGTGCCTGGAGTACGTGCCCGACCTGCGGGTCGGCGAGTACACGATCGTCCACGTCGGCTTCGCGCTGCAGCGGCTGGACGAGGAGTCGGCACGGCAGACGCTCGAACTGTTCGAGAACCTCGGGCTGCTGGAGGAGGAGTTCGGCGATCCCTGGCAGGCGGCGGCGGACATGGGACAGCCCGAAGACGCCCAGCGGGAGGTGCGGCTGTGAAGTACATCGAGGAGTTCCAGGACCCCATGCTGGCCGAACGGCTGCTGGAGGACATCCACGCCACCGTCACCAGGCCCTGGGCGCTGATGGAAGTGTGCGGCGGCCAGACGCACTCCATCATCCGGCACGGCATCGACCAGTTGCTGCCCGAGGAGCTGGAACTGATCCACGGTCCCGGGTGCCCGGTGTGCGTCACCCCGCTCGAACTGATCGACAAGGCACTGGAGATCGCGTCGAGACCCGAGGTGATCTTCTGCTCCTTCGGCGACATGCTGCGGGTCCCGGGAACCGGCCGCGACCTGTTCCAGGTCCGCTCTCAGGGCGGTGACGTCCGGGTCGTCTACTCACCGCTGGACGCGCTCGCCCTCGCCCGGCAGAACCCGGACCGGGAGGTGGTCTTCTTCGGTATCGGCTTCGAGACCACGGCACCGCCCAACGCGATGGCCGTGCACCAGGCGGCGAAGCTGGGACTGCGCAACTTCAGTCTGCTGGTCTCGCACGTGCGGGTACCGCCCGCCATCGAGGCCATCATGCGCGCCCCCGACAGCCGGGTGCGTGCCTTCCTGGCGGCCGGGCACGTGTGCAGCGTCATGGGGACCGAGGAGTACCCGGCGCTGGCGGAGCGCTTCGAGGTGCCCATCGTCGTCACCGGGTTCGAACCGCTGGACATCCTGGAGGGTGTACGCCGCGCGGTGCGCCAGCTGGAGGCGGGCCGGCACACGGTGGAGAACGCCTATCCGCGCGCCGTGGTGGCCCAGGGCAACCCGGCGGCCAGGGCGATGCTGGACGAGGTGTTCACCACGTGCGACCGCGGCTGGCGCGGCATCGGCGTCATCCCGGACAGCGGCTGGCGGCTGGCCCCGCGCTACCGGGAGTACGACGCGGAGCACCGCTTCAGCGTCGAGGGTGTCACCACCAAGGAACCCGCGGCCTGCCGCAGCGGTGAGGTGCTGCAAGGGCTGCTGAAGCCGCACGAGTGCGAGGCGTTCGGCACCACCTGTACGCCGCGCACCCCGCTCGGCGCCACGATGGTCTCCAGCGAGGGTGCCTGCGCCGCCTACTACCTCTACCGCCGGCTCGGCGGGAAGACGACCGCACCACTGGAGGCGAGCACCCGTGACTAGCACCGAGACGGCTGAGGCGGCTGAGACGGCTGAGACGGCCGCAGACTTCTCCGGCTGGACGTGTCCGGCGCCGCTGCGCGGCGGGGATCGCGTCGTGATGGGCCACGGCGGGGGCGGCGCACTCTCGGCCGAGCTGGTCGAGCACGTCTTCGCGCCCGCTTTCGGCGGGCCCGCGCTGGCGCCGCTGGCCGACTCGGCGGCGCTGGAGGTCGACGGCGTACGGCTGGCGTTCTCCACCGACTCCTACGTGGTGCGCCCGCTGTTCTTCCCCGGCGGCAGCATCGGCGACCTGGCCGTCAACGGCACCGTCAACGACCTGGCGATGAGCGGGGCGAGGCCCGCCTATCTCTCCTGCGGCTTCATCCTGGAGGAGGGCGTGGAGCTGGAGCTGGTGGCGCGCGTCTCCGAGGCGCTGGGCACGGCGGCCAGGACCGCCGGGGTGGAGATCGCCACCGGGGACACCAAGGTCGTGGAGGCGGGGCGCGGCGACGGGATCTACCTCAACACCGCCGGGATCGGGGTGATCCCACACGGCGTCGACATCCGCCCGCAGCGCGCCGCACCCGGCGATGTGATCATCGTCAGCGGTGCCATCGGGGTGCACGGGGTGGCGGTGCTGAGCCGGCGCGAGGGGCTGGAGTTCGAGGTCGGCATCGAGAGCGACTGCGCGGCCCTCGGCGGCCTGGTCGCCGACATGCTGGCCGTCACCCGCGAGCTGCACGTGCTCCGCGACCCCACGCGCGGCGGCGTCGCGGCGGCGCTCAACGAGATCGCGGCGGCCGCCTCGGTCGGCGTCGTCCTCCAGGAGCGTGCCGTACCGGTGCCCGAACAGGTCGCGAGCGCCTGCTCGATGCTGGGCCTGGACCCGCTGTACGTCGCCAACGAGGGCAAGCTGCTGGCCTTCGTGCCGCGCGCCGAGGCGGACGCCGTGCTCGCCGCGATGCGGGCGCACCCGCTGGGGGCCGAGGCCACCGTGGTCGGCGAGTGCGTCACGGAGCATCCGGGGATGGTCGTCGCCCGGACCGGGCTCGGCGGCACCCGCGTGGTCGATCTGCCACTGGGCGAACAACTGCCCCGCATCTGCTGAGCCGTCCCTTCCCGGCTGAGCCATCCCTCTCGGCCGGCACACCAACGAGCCATCACCAGGAGGTCGTGGTGCGGATCCTGCTCATCGCGAGCGCCTTCAACAGTCTGACCCAGCGCGTCCAGGCCGAGCTGCGGGACGCCCGCCACACCGTCGCGGCCGAGGTGGTCGCCGACGGCGACGGGGTGCGCCGCGCGGTGGAGCGGCACGGCCCCGAGCTGGTGGTCGCGCCGATGTTGCGGACCCCCGTGCCCGAGGACGTGTGGTCGCGCATCACCTGCCTGATCGTGCACCCCGGCCCCCCGGGCGACCGCGGCCCCTCCTCGCTCGACCGGGCCGTGCACGAGGGGCGCACCCACTGGGGTGTGACGGTGCTCCAGGCGGAGGCCGAGCTGGACGCGGGGGCCGTCTGGGCCTCGGCCGAGTGCACGCTGCCGGAGGGGGCGAGCAAGAGCGAGCTGTACCGGGGCGAGGTGGCCGACGCGGCGCTGGAGGCGGTGCGCAACGCCGTGGCCCGGTTCGCCGCCGGCGGCTACCGTCCGCGCTCGCAGGACGACATCCAGCCGTCGGTCAGACCGCGGATGCGTCAGGCCGAGCGGCGTATCGACTGGCAGACCTTCCGGACCCTCGACGTACTGCGCACCCTGCGCGCCGCCGACTCACAGCCCGGGGTACTGGACGAACTGCTGGGCGAGGAGTGGTTCCTGCACGGTGGGCACGCAGAGGACCAGTTGCACGGCACCCCCGGGAAGATCCTCGCCACCCGCGCGGGTGCGATCTGCCGGGCCACGGTCGACGGCGCGGTGTGGATCTCGCAGCTGCGGCCGCGCCGGGCCGTCGGCGGCAGGCGCACGTTCAAGCTGCCGGCGGCGCTGGCGCTGGGCAGCCGCCTGCCCGACGTCCCGGAGCGGCCGGCGCCGCTGGAGCTGGCGCCCGAACGTCTGACCCATGCCGAGATCCGCTACCAGGAGCGGGACGGCGTCGGCTTCGTCCGCTTCTCCTTCCCCGGCGGGGCGATGAGCACCGTCCAGTGCCGGCGGCTGCTGGCCGCCTACCGGTACGCGTGCACCCGACCGACCCGGGTGGTGGTGCTTGGCGGCGCGCGTGACTTCTTCTCCAACGGCATCCACCTGGGCGTCATCGAGGCCGCCCGCGACTCGGCCGCCGAGGGCTGGGCCAACATCCAGGCCATCGACGACGTGGTCGAGGCGGTGCTGACCACCACCGACCGGCTGGTGGTCGCGGCGCTGGGCGGCAACGCGGCGGCGGGCGGCGCGATGCTGGCCGCGGCCGCCGACGAGGTGTGGTGCAGGGCGGGCGCGGTACTCAACCCGCACTACCGGCTCATGGGCCTGCCGGGTTCGGAGTTCTGGACGTACACGCTGCCGCGCCGGGTCGGGCCGGAGATCACCGAGGCGCTGATGCGGGACGCCGAGCCGATGAGCGCCGCCACCGCGCGGCGGATCGGGCTGGTGGACCGGGTGCTGCCGACCTCGCCGACGGGCTTCGCCCAGCGCGTCGCGGAGCTGGCGACGGCCCTGGCCGACGATCCGGCCACCCACCAGCGGCTCGCCGTCAAGAAGACCAACCGCGCCCGCGACGAGGCCACCGAACCGCTGGCCGCCTACCGGGACCGGGAGCTGGCCGCGATGCACCGCGTCCTGTTCGACCCGGCGGCCCCGCACCACGCGCTGCGCGCGGCGTTCCTGCGCAAGGAGCCCCCGCCCACCGAGGCACCGGTCCTGCGGGGGTAGGAGCGGGCAGGGCTGCGCACCTACCCGGGGCGGCCCGACCCGCTGGCGCCGCAGTGCCGAAGCGCTCGACGAGGAGCAGCAGCGCGCGCTGCTCGTCGCGGCCGCCGAGCCCTCGTACACATACGCGAACGCCCCGCCACTGGCGGGGCGTTCGGTGTGGCAACGGGGAATCCGCGCCGCGGGCGGGGCGGCCGCCCGGCGGACGGCGGGGAATGCGTCAGTCGGCGACGCAGGTGTTGCCGAACGCGGGGTTGAGAATCCCGACGATGTCGATGGTGTTGCCGCACACCTGGATCGGAACGTGCACCGGGATCTGAACGACGTTACCGGAGATGACCCCCGGTGATCCCGCCGCGCCGCCCTGGGCCCCGGAGTCGGCGACCGCTGCCGTGGCCCCGCCGAGGACGGCGGTGACGGCAAGACCAGAGGCAGCAGCCGCAGTACGGATGCGCATGGTGTCCTCCCTTGTTTTCTGTGCCAGACGCGCACAAGAGTGCACCCACCGCCGAAGACCGGATTCCGTCGCCACGCCAAATGGTGGGCCGCCCACCCGATCGGAGGAACGCCGGGCCGCGGGGGTCGGCGTGGGCCGGCCGGACACCTGCGCCATTCGGGTCTGTTATGCCGTGTCCTTCATATATTGAACTGGGATGCCCGGATGGGCGGCGAGGATGGGACTGTCTCGTTCTTTCGGACCTTCAACGGAGGTTTTCATGCGCACACGCGCCCTCACGCGCTCTCTCGCCGTCGGCCTGGCGTCCCTCGGGCTCGCCGCCGCCGGCACGGCCTCGGCGGCGGCAGGTGGCCACGGACACCACTGCTGCCACAAGGAGGTCCACAAGAAGAAGTCCGTCGTCAAGATTTCGGACGACGACAACATCATCAGCGACTCGGCGTTCTTCGCCTTCGGGCCCATGATCAGTCGCTGACCGGGCGGCCGGTCCGACCGGCCGCGTCCACGACGGGCGTGGAGAGGCTCACTCCGAACCTCCAAGGATGAGCCTCTCCACGCCGTTGTGCGTCCACAGGGGGACGGGGACGCCCAGGGGAGACGGGGCCCACGGGAGGGGCCGGGGTGTCCAGGGGGGACGGGGGCAGGAAACCCGGCCCGACGGACGTGTCACCAGGAGGACTTGGTGACCCCCGGCAGATACCCGGCGTGCGCCTGCGCCCGGAAGCGGACCCGGGAGAGCCCGAAAGCGCGCAGATGGCCGCGGGGGCGGCCGTCCACACTGTCCCGGTTGCGTACCCGGGTGGCACTGGCGTCGCGGGGCTGTCGCCGCAACTCCGCCAGCGCGGCGCGCCGTTCGGCGTCCGTGGAGGCCGGCGCGCGCAGGATCTCCTTGAGCTCGGCGCGGCGGGCCGCGTAGCGCGCCACCGTCGCCCGGCGCTTCTCGTTCTTCGCGATCTTGCTCTTCTTGGCCATCAGACCCGGCCTCCCCGCGCCCGGATCCGGGCCACGGCCCGCTCGACGCCGATGGCGTCCACGGTCTTGATGCCCTTTGCGCTCAGCCGCAGCCGCACGTAGCGGCCCTCGCTCGGCAGCCAGTAGCGCTTGCGCTGCACATTGGGGTCGAAGCGGCGGCTGCTGCGTCGGTGGGAGTGGGAGACGGTCTTGCCGAAGCGCGGTTGCGCCCCGGTGAGCTGGCAGTGGGCTGACACGGGTGTTGCCTACCTCTCGTTTGGCTCAGTTGGAAATGATTTCCATTAACAATATAGTGGCCGTCATGGCTCGCAACGAACTCCGCCCCCTCGTCAAGCTCCGCTCCACAGCGGGCACCGGCTACACCTACGTGACCCGCAAGAACCGGCGGAACGACCCGGACCGGCTGACCCTGCGCAAGTACGACCCGCGCGTCCGCCGCCATGTCGACTTCCGTGAACAGCGCTGACGGCGGCCGTCCACGACCTGAACAGCCGCCCGTACCCAGCCGAACCGAGGGAGCAACCCCGTGAAACCCGGTATCCACCCCGCATACGGCCCCGTCGTCTTCCGCGACAAGAGCGCCGACTTCGCCTTCCTGACCCGCTCCACGCTCACCAGCGAACGGACCATCGAGTGGGAGGACGGCAACACCTACCCCGTCGTCGACGTGGAGATCTCCTCGCGCAGCCACCCCTTCTACACCGGCACAGCGCGCGTCGTGGACAGCGCGGGCCGCGTGGAGCGGTTCGAGCGCCGCTACGGCCGCTCCACCGGGCACGGCCGGGAGACGGGGAACGGAGCGGAGCGATGACCGGCGACGAGCGAGCACAACTGCCCGTCGTACTCGTCGGGGGCATGCACGCCGACGCCCGCCGACGCGTCGTCGACCGGCCCGACACGCTGCTGGGCTGGGACGCCGCAGGAGGCGCGCTGAGCGTGGAGACCGCGGGCCCCTGGCTCGCCTCCCTCCCCGACGCCGCCTGGGAGATGGTGCCGCCCATGCGCCGGGCCGCCGCCTCCCTCGACTGGCACCCCGAGCACGGCGACCGCTGCCAGCACCTGGTGTTCACCTCGCCGGGCCTGGACCGCGAAGGGCTCACCCGGCTGCTGGAGACCTGCCTGCTGACCGACGCGGAGTACGCCGCCGGGCGCGAGGCGTGGAAACGCTTCCCCGCCGCCTTCGACGCCCTCCTCTCCCCCGTCTCCTGACCCCGACGTCCGACGTCCCCTGTCCCGACCCCTGTCCCCACAGACCCGAGGAGCCCCCATGCCCCGCCGCAACTCCGACCGCAAGCAGCAGCGCCCCCGCCCCAACCCGCTGGACGCGGCAGGCATCACCTACATCGACTACAAGGACACCGACCTGCTGCGGAAGTTCATCTCCGACCGCGGCAAGATCCGCAGCCGCCGTGTCACCCGCGTCACCGCGCAGCAGCAGCGCCAACTCGCCACCGCCATCAAGAACGCCCGCGAAATGGCCCTCCTCCCCTACAGCACCCGCTGACCCGCCCTCCGTCGCGCCTTACGCTGCCACGGTGCCACCCACGACCCCACCCCCGAGCCCGAACCTCCCGCCCGCGCGCGCCGCCGAGATCCACCGCGTCGTCGCCCACACGACGCGGTGGGCAAACGACCGCCCGGACATCGCCGGGCTGGTGCGCGGGGTTGTGTGCGTACCGTGCCGGAAGGAGTGCGCTCGGTGGGGGTGGATGGCGGCACCTGCTCCTGGCCGGTGTCCCGGCGGCGGGCCGCTCGACCGGGCCATAGACCGACCCTGAGTGGGTACCGCGGGGCAGGTAGGAGCACTGGTCCAGCGGCACGAAGGAGCTGATCATGAGGTACGACGAGTTCCTGGCCCAGGTCCGCGAGCGCGGCGAGTACCAGAACCAGGCGGAAGCCGAAGAGGTCACCCGGGCGGTACTGAGCGTCCTCGCATCCCGGATCACCCCCGTCAAGGCGCAGGAGCTGGCCGCCCAGCTGCCCGGTCCGCTGGGTCCGCTCGTGGCCGAGGCCGGCGAGGAGCCGGCGGAGACGTACGGCGTCGAGCAGTTCTGCGCACGCGTCGCCGAGCGGACGAACGCGCGGCCGCGGACCGCCGAGTGGGATGCCAGCGCCGTGCTGTCGACGCTGGCCGAGACCGTCTCCGGCGGAGAGCTCAACCAGCTCCTCAGCCAGCTGCCGAGCGGCTACGCCGCGCTGTTCGGCAAGGTCGAACTGAGCCGGTAGGAGGACGCGCCCCGTCAGGGGCGCGGGGAACTGCGCGAGCAACCACGAAGCACCCGCAGCCCGCACACCTCCGACAGGGGCACCCCCTCATCGGGCCGACGGGCCGCACCGGGCGGCAAGAGCCCGGTCGAGCTCGGCGCGAGCCCGGGCACCGGCGGCGGAGTCGGTTTCGACGGTGACCGTGATGCGTACCCCGCGGGGCCGCGCGTCGGTGACATACAGCTGGCCGGCGCACACACCGCCGGGGCCGGAGGCCCGCCACGCGGCGACGCGGCTGTCACCGTCCACTTCCGCCGTCGGCTCCCGCCGGAGCAGCTCCGCGACGGCGTCGGAGAAGACCGCGTCCGCGTCGCCGTCGGCAACGGTCGCCGTCTGTTCGTACCGCACCCTCCCAGGATGCGCGCCGCCACCCTCACGGCGCGAGCGGAGCGGGCACCGCGAGGCTGACGGCGAAACGGTGGCCGGGGTCGGTCCACCAGCGGTGCAGCCGCATCCCGGCGGCGGCGAGCTCGGCGCGGATGCCCTGCCTGCGGAACTTCGCCGAGACCTCGGTGCGCAGCTCCTCGCCGGGCTGGAAGTCGACGCTCAGGTCGACGCCGGGCAGTTTGGCGGCGACCGCCCGGCGGGCCCGCAGCCGCATCTCGATCCACTCGTTCTCGCTGTCCCAGGCGGCGACGTGGGTGAAGTCGTCGGGGTCGAAGTCGGCACCCAGTTCGCGGTTGAGTACGTGCAGGACGTTCTTGTTGAAGGCGGCGGTGACGCCCTCGGGGTCGTCGTAGGCGGCGACGAGTGTGGCGGGGTCCTTGACCAGGTCCGTGCCGAGCAGCAGCGCGTCGTCCGGCCCCAGCAGGGCCCGCAGCGCCGCGAGGAACCGGTGGCGTTCGGCGGGCAGCAGATTGCCGAGGGTGCCGCCGAGGAAGGCGAGGATCTTCGGTTCCGGGCACTCGGGCAGCCGCAGCCGCTGCTGGAAGTCCGCGACCAGTGCGTGCACGGTCACACCGGGGTGCTCGGCGGTCAGCGCGTGCCCGGCCTCGGTCAGCGCCGACTCGCTGACGTCGACGGGCACATAGGTCAGCGGGGTGCCCAGCGCGGTCAGCAGCAGCCGGGTCTTGGACGAGGAGCCTGAGCCCAGCTCGACCAGGGTGCGCGCGCCGGTGAGCCGGGCGGTCTCGGGCGCCGCGTCCTGGAGTATTCGGGCCTCGGCGCGGGTGGGGTAGTAGACGGGGAGCTCGGTGATCTGTTCGAACAGTTCGCTGCCGCGGGCGTCGTAGAACCACTTGGGCGGCAGCGTCTTGGGGAAGCGGGTCAGACCTTGGGTGACGTCGGTGGCCAGGGCGGCTGCTGTGGCGTCGATGGGCAGGGTGCGGGTGAGGGTGAACCGGGAGTTCGGGGTCACGCGTGAGACTCCTTCAGAGCGGTCAGTTCGATGCCACCCGGGTCGCCGGTGAGCAGGTACGCGTCCGGGACGGGCCGCCAGCCCGGGTCCGTGTCGTGCGGTTCGGAGGCGACGGTCAGGGACGTACCGGCCTCGAGCAGGTACCAGAGGGTGTCGCCGCACGCGGTGGCGGCCAGGGTGCTGCCGTCGGTCAGCAGGAAGTTGAGCCGGGAGCCGGGCGCGGCGGCGCCGAGTCGCGCGGTGGCCTCGGCCAGTGCGGGGCCCGGCCCCGCACCGGCCCGCAACAGGTGCCCGACCAGCGCCCAGGCCAGCGCGGAGTCGCAGCGCGCCTCAAGGCCCAGCAGCTCCTCGGGCGACAGGGTGGCCGCGATCCGGGCCACGGAGCCGGGCCAGCCGGTGAGGGCGCCGTTGTGGCTGAAGAGCCACCGGCCCTCGGCGTAGGGAGCTGCGGCAGCTTCGCCGGGCGCACAGCCGCTGGTCGCGTCCCGGACAGCGGCCAGCAGCGCGGTGGACCGTACGACCCGGCACAGGTCGGGCAGGAAGCCGTCCGCCCAGATCGGTCCCGATCTGCGGTAGCGGGCCGGCTCCGGATCGCCGTCCGCGTACCAGCCCACGCCGAACCCGTCGGCGTTGACCGTGCCGTACCGCTGGTGGCGCGGCGCCCAGGACTGGCGGTACAGCGAGTGCGGCGGCGCCAGGAGCACCTCACTCAGCGCGCGTGCGGGGCCCAGGTGGCCCAGGTGGCGGCACATCAGCGGTCCCTCTTCGTATGGCGGCGGGCACCGTTCACGCCGCCTCCTCCAGTTCCGGGGTGCGTGCGGTGCGGAACCCGGCGAAGATCTGCCGGCGTACCGGGTGGTCCCAGTTGCGGAACGTGGCGCGGGCGACCACCGGGTCGGTGCCGAAGCAGCCGCCGCGCAGCACCTTGTAGGAGGGCCCGAAGAAGACCTCCGAGTACTCCCGGTAGGGGAAGGCGGTGAAGCCCGGGTAGGGCGCGAAGTCGCTGGAGGTCCACTCCCACACCTCCCCCATGAGCTGCCGCACGCCCAGCGCCGAGGCGCCGGCCGGGAAGCCGCCCACGGGCGCGGGGCCCAGGTGGCGCTGGCCCAGGTTGGCGTGGTCGGGTGAGGGGTCGGCCTCTCCCCAGGGGAAGCGGCGGCTGCGGCCGCTGTCCGGCTCGAACCTGGCCGCCTTCTCCCACTCGGCCTCGGTGGGCAGCCGCCGTCCCGCCCACCGGGCGTACGCGTCGGCCTCGTACCAGCTCACATGCATCACCGGCTCCGCTTCCGGCACGGGTTCGAGGACTCCGAAGCGGCGGCGCCACCAGCCGTCCTGCCTGCGTTTCCAGAACAGCGGGGCACGCAGTCCGGTGCGCCGCACATGGTCCCAGCCCGCGGGGGTCCACCAGCGGGGGTCGTCGTAGCCGCCGTCCTCGATGAAGCGGAGGTAGGCGCCGTTGCTGACCGGGAGGGTGTCGATGCAGAACGCCGGCAGCTCGCGGCGGTGTGCGGGCCGTTCGTTGTCCAGCGCCCACGGCTCGTCATCGGTGCCCATGGTGAAGGGGCCCGAGGGGACGAGCACCTCGCCAGGGAGCAGTTCGGTCCCGGCGGGAGGCGGGGGCGGCTGGGGTGCGCTCAGCGCCGCCGGGCCGCGCCTGAGCTGGTGGGTGATCAGCATGGTCTCGGCGTGCTGCTGCTCGTGCTGGGCGATCATGCCGAACGCGAAGCCGTCCGCCACCAGGGGGCGCCCCCGCAGCTGTGCGCCCTCCAGGAGCCGGAAGGCGTGGCCGCGTACCGTGGCGAGGTAGGTGCGCGCCTCGTCGGGCGGCAGCAGCGGCAGCGAGGGGCGCTCGGCGCGCGGGTGTTCGAAGGCGTCGTAGAGCGAGTCGATCTCGGGGCGCAGCGGCGCCTGGCCGCCCACGGCGCGCAGCAGCCACTGTTCCTCCTGGTTGCCGATGTGCGCCATGTCCCACACCAGGGGAGACATCAACGGGGAGTGCTGGGCAATCAGTTCGGCGTCCTCCACACAGTCGGAGAGCGCCAGGGTGCGAGTGCGGGCGCGGGTGAGGGCATCGAAGGCATGGGCGCGCAGCTCGGCGTGCCCATGGGCAGCGGTCACCATGGTTCTCCCTGCTGTCCGGGTGCGGTCTCGTGCGTGTCGAGCAGGTCGTCGGCGGGGCAGCGGCCGGGTACGACGTAGCGCGCGGTGAACTCCTCAACGGCGGCCCGCGCCCGGCCCCCCGCGCCCAGCCGGGGCAGTGCCCGGCGGGCGAGGTCGAAGCACTCGCGGGCTGCGGCGTGCAGCTCGGGATCGCTCAGCCCGTCCCTGGCGGCACGCTCCCAGAGGGCGTTGCGGGGGGCCGGTCCCAGTGTCGCCAGGTCGGCCAGTGGTTTGACGACGCGGTAGGCGCTCTCGCTCGCCTGTGCGTCGTCGAAGAGCGCCGTGGTCACCGCGAGGGGGACGATCCAGCCGTCCGGGCCGGGCTGCGCGTCGATCATCCGCAGCTCCAGATGGCCCCGCGGGCGTACGGGCGGGAAGAGCGTGGTCAGGTGGTAGACCAGATCGTCCAGCCCGGGCGGCCGCAGCCGTTGGCGGGCCGGCCCGGCGCGTGTGCTGCGCCTGATCCACTGCCGGAAGGTCATCCCGTCGCCGGGCACCGTCCAGGGGCCGTCCGGGGTGCGGACGCAGAGCAACGGCGCGTCCAGCGCGTACCGCGCCCACGTCCGGCGGGGGTTGCCGCCGCTCTCGGGCGGTGCCAGATTGCGGTAGCCGTCGAGCGAGGCCCATACGCCCTGCCGGGCCGAGCGCCACCCGGACCAGGGACCCTCGGTGGCCGGTGAGTTGGCGAACGCCGCGGTGAGCACGGCGCCGAGCAGATGGGCGAGCAGCCAGCGGCGGCCCAGGCCGAACGGTCCCGGTTCGGCCGTGCCCGCGTCCAGACAGATCTGTACGGAGGCGGAGGAGCACATCATGGCGCGTCCGGCCGGGCCGGTGCGGTCGAAGTACGCCTCCATGGCGCGGTAACGCGGGTCCTCCAGCAGCCGGAGGGGCGGGCGGGTGTCGAGCCCGTGCCCGACGAGGGCGATGCCGTGCCGGCGCAGTTGCGTGCGGGCTGCGGCCAGATCCGCTGAGACCGCTCGTACGCATGCGGCGAGCGAGCCGGCGGGCTGGGAGCTGAACTCCAGCTGACCGCCGGGTTCGAGGGAGATCGCCGAGGTCAGCGGCGCTTCTCGGAGCGCCTCGGCGGCGGCGCGAAGGGCGCTCGCCCCGATGCGCTCCCCGGGCCGGGTGCGGGGGACGGCCTGGGGCGGCGGCGAGGGCCGGGGGCGGTGCTGGTGGGGCAGTGGCCCGTGGGGTGGGCGCTGGTGGAGCGGGTGCTGGGCGGTCGTGGCTTCGGTGGTGGCTTCGGTGGTCGCGGCTTCGGTGGTGGCCGGACCGGCCGTGGCCGCTTCAGCGGTCGCGGCTTCGGGGGCGTGCTGTCGCGGGGCGCGGTGCCCGTGCGAGCCGGCGTCGGCGGGTGGCAGTGGGCGGACCAGCCATTCGAGTTCGACGCCGACGCGGCGCGGCGGCCCTGTCTTGAAACAGATGCCGTGTACATATGCCAGCGCGGCCGCCTCGCTCAGCGGTTCGCTCGCGTGTTCGCCTCTTCCGCCGGTCATCGTCCGCCACCTTTCGCCGCGCCGGTGTTCCCGGGCAGGAAGCGGGCTGCCCCGCCTCCACCCAAGCCGGTCCCCATTCCCGCCCGGGGAGACACCTCCGCGCTTGTTTCATCGCACAGAATCAGCCGCGCCGGAATGCCGCACTCCGGCCACCTCTTGCCCCTTCGGGTCTGCTTTCCGGGAGAGCGGGCTGCTGTCCGGCGCGTGCGGGCCCGGGGTGCCGGAGCCCTTTGGCCGGTCTCTCGACGACGCGGCCGGTCAGACGGGCAGGGCGCCCTTGAAGCGGATGGTGGGCAGGTCGGGGTGGGTGGTGGCGAGCCAGCCGTGGCCGTGGGTCTCGTCGGCGGACTTGGGGCCGGGCTCGACGGAGAGGTTGTCGGCTGCCACGTCCGCATGGGGCACGCCTTTGGCGTATTCCTCGTCTTCGAGCCCTTCCGCGGCGTCCTTGATGGAGCCGGCCTCGAAGGACAGTGGATCGCCCCAGAACTGCGGGCAGTCGTCATAGTTGTGGCAGCTTCGTACCCTTCGGCCGTTGCGGGCGACATACCAGCTCGAACCCGAGTGGTAAGGGTCGAGGACGTAGAAGTGCGCCTCCCCGCACCGTTCGCTGAGCTTGTCGGCCAGTAGGAAGCCGTCCAGCTCGTCCACGAATGAATTCCCCCACACCATGCGCCAGTTCCGGATCGGCTGGTCCTGGCGCCAGTTCTCGAACTCCGGTGTGACGAAGACCCGATAGGCCCTCTGCTTCGCACCCTGAGAATCCTCGAACTCCATGAAGTCGGTGGCCCGGGTGGCCGCCTCCACACCCATGGCGGAGGTGGCCGGCCGAAGGTCGTGCAGACCGAGCGCGGCCACGGCCTCGTCGAACCGGTCTGCCGGGAAGGCCAGCCAGCGACCGCCGTCCAGAGGGAGATCCACCTCGCTCTCGTCCAGGAGCTTGACGCGCACGAGGCGTTCCACGGCACACCGGTCGGCAGCGTCGAGCACCTCCGCGCCGCCCAGGTCAACCAGCGCCTCCAGAGCCTTGCGGCGCAACTGCCCGGGGCCCCCACGCCGGATCTGTCGAAGCCTCGGCAGGGCCTGGTCGCCCAGCCGCCGGAGGACGGACTCGGCGCCGAACCTCGGACTTCCCCGTCGCGTGTCACGGACGTACGGCAGGAGCACGTCGACGCTCAGGGCTCCGAGCGCGATCAGGTTGTCCTCCGCCTCCCTGCGCACGGTGCGGTCCGGGTCCGAGAGATCACGTATCAGGGCGTCCATGGCTGCCGGCATGGGCGTAGCCTAAGTGGTCGCTCCTGGACGGAGCGGGCTGTTCGCGGCCGACGGCACCGGCGAGTTCTTCTCTCTGACGGCCGAGGAGGTCGCCCGCGCGGTGGCGGCCCGTTTGGCGGGTCGGTCGCCGGGCCACCCGCAGGGCGTGACGGAGCGGAAACCGGCCGGGGGCTCCCGCCCGGAGCTGGCCGTTCTGGTCGGGCTCCAGGCGGCCGGGAAGTCCTCCTTCTACCGACAGCACCTCGCCGGTGACCGCCCGGGCTCCGGCTCCCGCGGCCACGCCCTGGTGAGCAAGGACCTCTTCCCCAGGTCCGCACGGAACAAGCAGCGGCGCCAGTTGCGGCTGATCGACGAGGCGCTGGCCGCCGGGCAGGCGGTCGCGGTCGACAACACCAACCCCTCGCCGGCGGAGTGGACGCCGCTGATCGCCCTGGGCCACGCACACGGCGCCCGGGTGACCGCGTACTGGTTCCCGCCCGACCTCGCGGCCTCCCTGGAGCGGAACGCGGCGCGGGAGGGCCGCGCCCGCGTCCCGGACGTGGGCCTCAGGGCCACCCACCAGCGGCTGCGCAGGCCGTCGCTTGCGGACGGTTTCGATCTCGTACTGGAGGTACGGTTCGACGGCCTCGGCGGTTTCGACGTACGGGGCGCGTCCGGGCCGCGGTGAGCCGGTCATCCCGGGCGGGGCTCCCGCGCCCACCGGGCGCACCAGGACCCGGCCGTACGGGCCGCGGTCCGGGTGTGTTGCCATGGCTGTGCCGGGGAACGGTCGGGGGAATGTGGACCCTGGCGAAAAGCGTTCCCCAGCGCCCAGGGCGCGGCCCGTCCTGATGCCCCCATGGCAGGAGACAGCATGAGCACCATCGAGCTGACCAAGGAAAACTTCGAGGAGACCATCTCTGAGAACGACTTCGTCCTGATCGACTTCTGGGCCTCCTGGTGCGGCCCGTGCAAAAGCTTCGCACCCGTGTACGAAGCCGCTGCCGAGCGGCACTCCGATCTGACCTTCGCCAAGGTCGACACCGAGGCCCAGCAGGAGCTCGCGGCCGCCTTCGAGGTGCAGTCCATCCCGACCCTCGCGATCATCCGGGACCGCACCCTGGTCTTCTCCCAGCCCGGGGCGCTGCCCGAGGCGACGCTGGAGGACCTGATCGGCCAGGCCCGGCAGCTCGACATGGAGGAGGTGCGGCGCGCCGCCGAGGAGGAGGCCCGCGCCGGCCAGGCCGGTGACGGCTCCGAGGGCGCCGGCGCCTGAGGCGCCCGCCGCCCGCACCACGCCGACGGCCGCCCGGCATCGTCGGGCGGCCGTCGGCTGTTCTCCCCCGTCGGACGTTCCTCCCCCACCACGCGGCCTCTCCCCCGCCGCAGTCCCCGGACCGACCGTTGCACAGGGACCGGCCGACGGCCCAGGCGCAGCTGACCAGGGCGTGCGCGCAAGCGGCTCACCGGCCGCCGAGTGCCTCTTCCAGGTCGTAGCGCACCGGCTGCTCCAGCTGCTCGTACGTGCACGAGGCGGGGTCCCGGTCCGGGCGCCAGCGGCGGAAGAGCACCGTGTGCCGGAAACGCTCCCCCTCCATGTGGTCGTAGGCCACCTCGCACACCCGCTCGGGGCGCAGCGGCACCCAGGAGGCGTCCTTGCCGCCGCTCCACCTGCTGGGCGCACCCGGCATCCGGCCCTCCAGGTGAGCGGCCTCGCTCTCCCAGCGTGCCCAGGGGTGCTCCTGGGGGCGGTCCATGCCAAGCGGCTCCAGCTCACGCATCAGCTCGCGTCGGCGCGTGGCCGGGAACGAGGACGAGGCACCCACGTACTGGAGAGCGCCGGAGGCGTCGTAGAGGCCCAGCAGCAGTGAGCCCAGCGCCTTGGGGCCGCTCTTGTGCGGGCGCAGTCCGGCCAGTACGCAGTCGGCGGTGCGCTCGTGCTTGACCTTGAGCATCACCCGCTCCCCCGGCCGGTACGGCAGGTCGGTGCGCTTGGCCACCACACCGTCCAGTCCCGCACCCTCGTACTGCGCGAACCAGTCGCGTGCCACCGCGCTGTCGTAGGTCACCGGCGCCAGGTACAGCGGCGGACGGGTCCCCTCCAGCGCCGCCTCCAGCATCCGGCGGCGTTCGGCCAGTGGGGCCTCCATGGTGCTGGTGTCGCCCAGCGCCAGCAGGTCGAAGGCGACGAAGGAGGCGGGCGTCCGCTCCGCCAGCAGCCGGACCCGGGAGGCGGCCGGGTGGATGCGCTGCTGCAGCGCCTCGAAGTCGAGGCGTCCGCCCAGCGGGAGCACGATCTCGCCGTCCAGCACGCAGCGCCGCGGCATCCGGGCGCGCAGCCCCTCGACCAGTTCGGGAAAGTAGCGGACGAGAGACTTGCCGGTCCGGCTGATCAGCTCGACCTCGTCGCCGTCCCGGAAGACAAGGCAGCGGAAGCCGTCCCACTTCGCCTCGTACTGCATCCCCTCCGGGACGGCGGACACGGGCTTGGCGAGCATCGGTTTGACTGGCGGCAGCACCGGGAGGTCCACACCGCCGATTCTGCGCCGGGCGGACGCGGCACGCATGACATACGACGCCGTGGGCACTCCCGTGCCCGATGGGTGACCATGAAGCCATGCTGCTGGAGGACATCGCACGCACCTCGGCACGGATCGCGCAGGCCACCGCCCGGAACGAGAAGGTGACGCTGCTCGCTGAGCTGTTCCGGCGGGCCGAAACCGCCGAGGTCCCGGTGGTCGTCACCTACCTGGCCGGGCGCCTGCCGCAGCGCCGTACGGGGGTCGGCTGGCGCAGCCTGCGCGAGCTGCCGCCGCCCGCCGAGGAGCCGGCGCTGACCATCGCGGAGGTGGACGCGGCGTTCTCCCGGCTCGCGCGGGTGGCCGGAAAGGGTGCCCAGGCCGAGCGCAAGCGGCAGGTGGACCAGCTGATGGGGGCAGCCACCGGGGACGAGCAGTGGTTCCTGGTCCGGCTGATCGGGGGCGAGCTGCGGCAAGGTGCACTGGACGCCTTCGCCGTGGAGGGCCTGGCCGCCGCCGTGGGCGCCGAACCCGGCGAGGTGCGGCGCGCCGTGATGCTCGGCGGGTCTCTGGGGGCCGTCGCTCAGGCGGTGCTGGCGGAGGGGCCCGGCGCGCTGGCGCGGTTCCGGCTGGAGGTGGGCAGGCCGGTGCTGCCCATGCTGGCGCACACCGCCAAGGACGTCGACGAGGCCCTGGACAAGCTGGGGCCGTGCGCGGTCGAGGAGAAGCTGGACGGTATCCGGGTGCAGGTGCACAAGGACGGCGAGCGGGTCCGGGTCTACACCAGGACGCTGGAGGAGATCACCGAGCGGCTGCCGGAGGCGGCGCAGGTGGCCCGGCGGGTGGCGGCCGGGCAGGTGGTGCTGGACGGGGAAGTGATCGCCCTCAAGGAGGACGGCTGGCCGCGCCCGTTCCAGGAGGTCTCCGGCCGGGTCGCCTCCCGGCTGGACGTGGCGGCGGCCAGCAGCGAGCTGCCGCTGCATCCGGTCTTCTTCGACGTGCTCCACCTGGACGGCGAGAACCTGCTGGACCGCCCGTCGGTCGAACGGCACGCGGCGCTGGCCCGGATCGTGCCCGAGGAGCTCAGGGTGCGCCGGGTCCCGGTGCCCGACCCGGCGGACGGGCCGGCGCGTGGCGCCGTACGGGAGTTCGCGGACGAGGTGCTGGCACGCGGCCACGAGGGCGTGATGGTCAAGGCGCTGGACGCGGCCTACTCGGCGGGGCGGCGCGGGGCCTCGTGGCTGAAGGTGAAGCCCGTGCACACCCTCGATCTGGTGGTGCTCGGCGCGGAGTGGGGGCACGGTCGGCGCGCGGGGAAGCTCTCGAACCTGCATCTGGGGGCGCGGCGCGCGGACGGCTCGTTCGCGATGCTGGGCAAGACCTTCAAGGGGCTGACCGACGCGTTGCTGGCCTGGCAGACCGAGCGGTTCCGGACACTGGCCGTCGAGGAGAAGTCCTGGGGCGTGGTGGTGGCGCCCGAGCTGGTGGTGGAGATCGCCTTCGACGGGGTGCAGCGCTCCAGCCGCTATCCGGAGGGCGTCACGCTGCGGTTCGCACGGGTGGTGCGGTACCGGGAGGACAAGCGGCCCGAGGACGCCGACACGGTGGAGGCGGTCGCGGCGCTGCTGCCATAGCGGGAGCTGCTGCAGCCGAGGCTGCTGCCATAGCGGGTGCTGCTGTAGCCGAAGCTGCTGCCTTGGCCGGAGCTGCCGTGGGCAGTGGTGCCGCTGTGGTCACAGCTGGGCCCGGATGCGGGCTGCGATCCGGCGGGCCTCCGTTTCGTCGGCGTAGTGCCCGCGTGGCCAGAAGAAGCCGCGCAGCCCGTCCTTCCGTCTGCGCGGCACCACGTGCGTATGCAGGTGCGGCACGGACTGGCTGACCCGGTTGTTCCCCGCGACGAGCGAGCCGTCGGCCTCCATGGCCCGCTCGACGGCGCCGGTGAGGCGGCGTACCGCGGTGAAGTACGGACCGACCGACTCCTCGGGCAGATCGGTCAGGGTCTCCAGATGGGTGCGGGGGACGACGAGGGTATGGCCGGGGAAGAGGGGGCGCTGGTCGAGGAAGGCGACGACGGCGCCGTCCTCGTGGACCCGGTACGCCGGCGCCTCACCGGCGACGATCCGGCAGAAGACGCACGCGGCGCTGCCTGCGGGCGCCATGGTCAGTTCAGGGTGCGGGGGTCGGGGCCGATCCGGGTGCCGCTCTCCAGGTGCTGGATCTCCCGCAGGTCGTCGCCGTCCAGCTCGAAGTCGAAGACGTCGAGGTTCTCCTTGATCCGGGAGGGGGTGACGGACTTGGGGATGACGACGTTGCCGAGCTGGATGTGCCAGCGCAGCACCACTTGCGCCGGTGTCTTGCCGTGCTTGGCCGCGGCCTTGCGCACGACGGGATCGTCGAGGACGCCGTTGCCCCGGCCGAGCGGGGACCACGCCTCGGTCACGATGGCGTTGGCCGCGTCGAAGCGCCGCAGCTCCGGCTGCTGGAGCCGTGGGTGCAGCTCGATCTGGTTGACGGCGGGCACCACGCCGGTCTCGTCGAAGAGCCGGTGGAGGTGGTCGGTCTCGAAGTTGGAGACGCCGATGGCGCGGGCGCGGCCGCTGTCGTGGATCTCCGCGAGCGCCCGCCAGGTCTGGACGTACAGCTCGCGCGCTGGGGCGGGCCAGTGGATGAGATACAGATCGATGTAGTCGAGCCCGAGCCGCTCCAGAGAGTCGTCGAAGGCCCGCAGCGCGGTGTCGTGGCCCTGGTCGGTGTTCCAGAGCTTCGTGGTGACGAACAGCTCCTCGCGGGGGATTCCCGACTCGCGCAGAGCCTTGCCGGTGCCGCCTTCGTTGCCGTAGAGCGCGGCGGTGTCGACGCTGCGGTAGCCGGCCTCCAGCGCGGCGGAGACGGTGTCCGCGGCCTCGTCGTCCGGCACCTGGTACACCCCGAACCCGAGCTGCGGCATCTCGGTGCCGCTGTTCAGCAGGACAGTGGGGACGTGTGCGCTGCTCACTGTGCGACCTCGGCTCTGTAGGGGTGACGCCGCTGGGGCGCCCACTGGCGTTGTCCGTCAGCCGGGGTTTCCGCTCTGCCGAGATCCATTCACGAATACGCCGCCGGGCCCGCGGGGGTTCCTCACCCCTGCGGGCCCGGCGGCGTCGGTTGCCCTGCGGTCCGGCTGCCCGTGCCGGTCAGCCCCGCACTGTCCGCGCGGCGGGCTCGCCCTCGCGGGAGGCGGGGACCGATGCGGCCGGCTCGCCCTCGCGGGGCACCGGGAGCGCCGCGTACAGCAGTGCGGCCAGCAGCGCGGTGGCGGCCCAGCCCAGCCCGTTCTCACCGATCCAGGTGGAGACCAGCGGGCCGGTGAACCAGTCGCACTTGGTGAAGGCGAGGCCCAGCAGCAAGGCGATACCCCAGGCCGTCATGGCCTGCCAGCAGTAGCCGCCGACGTACCAGTAGCGGCTGGTGCGCGAGGTGTCGACCAGTCCCGCGGGGTCGTAGCGCACGGCCCGGTTGCGGCGGCGCAGCATGTCGATCCCGTAGACGCCGACCCAGGCGGAGAAGGAGACGGCGAGCAGCGAGAGGAAGGAGATGAACGAGCCGTAGAAGCTCTTGGCGACCAGCATCAGCAGCAGACCGCCGACCAGGCTGATCACGGCGTTGACGCTGACGGCCCAGGCGCGCGGCAGCTTCACGCCCATGGTCTGCGCGGTGAAGCCGGCCGAGTACATCGAGAGGCTGTTGATCAGCAGCATGCCGATCACCGCGATGACCAGGTACGGCACGGCCAGCCACATCGGCAGCGCCTCACCGAGGAAGGAGACCGGGTCGTCGGTCTTGGCCAGCGCCGGGTCCTTCACCGACATCACGCCACCCATCAGCACCATCGGCACCAGCACCAGCAGGGCGCCCGAGACAGTGGTACCGAAGATCTTCCGTCCCTCGGCGCTGTGCGGCAGGTAGCGGGCGAAGTCCGGGCCCGTGGGAATCCAGCTGATGCCGCCGGCCGCGATGGTGCCGACGCCCGCGATGAGCATGGCGGTGCTGCCCGCCGGCCTGGAGAAGACATCGGCCCAGTCCATGGTGGTGACCAGGTAGCCCAGGACGAGAACGGTGAAGAGCCCGAAGAAGTACGTCGACCACGTGTTGCACAGGTTGAGGACCTTCCGCCCCATCCCGCTGACCAGGAACGTGACACCCACGAACAGCAGCAGCGTGACGACGATGAGCGGCGTGCTGCTCCGCACGCCGAACAGCAGCCTGAGCACCGTGAGGACGGCGTAGGCGCCGGTGACCGCGTTGATCGTCTCCCAGCCGAAGCGCGCGACCCACAGGATCATGCCGGGGAAGTAGTTGCCCCGCACGCCGAAGGTCGCCCGCGAGAGCATGGCACCGGGCGCGCCGCCCCACTTGCCGGACACGGACAGCAGCCCGACGAGACCGAAGGAGACGCTGCCGGCGACGGCGGCCGCGAGCAGCACCTGCCAGAAGTTGAGGCCGTTGAAGACGACCAGTCCGGCGCCCATGGTGAGCAGCAGGACGCTGATGTTGGCGGCCACCCAGGTGGGGAACAGCTCGCGCACCCGGCCCCGGCGCTCGTGATCGGGAACGGGCTCGATACCGCGGGTCTCGACGGTCTCGTCGAGCACGGCGGTGGCCGGGGCGGCCGAGGAGGACGGGGAGGCGGAGGAGGGCGCCGGGGCGGCGCCGTCGGCGTCGGAGACGCCGGGGGAGACTGCCATGGGTGGGGCTCCGTGCGTGGTTCTCTGGTGCGACGTGCGTCATTGCAGGGTCCTGACCAGGACGTGCCGGGGACTCTACGCGCGTTGCAAGACGCCCTCCATCGTACAGAGTCACACGATCGGCCCCTCGCGCGTCGGGCGAACCTCCAAAGGGCTCAACAGGGGCCCCGAGAGGGGCTCAAAAGGGGAGCCGCTCCCCGCCACAGGAGCGTCGGGACTTACGCGCACGACCACAGCGGCGCGCAGCCCGCACCCCTCCGACCGGGGCCCGCACCGGAGCGGGCCCTCGCCACACGCGGCCGACGCCACTCGGCCTCACACGCCGGCCCTCAGGCCACCGGCACCAGCACCACCGAGCACTTTGCGTGGTGCAGCACCTGATGCACCACCGGACCCAACTGGAGGCCGAGTCGCCGGTGCTGGCGCCGTACGCCCAGCACGAGCATGTCGGCGCCCTCGCTCAGCTTGATCAGATGCTCGGCCGCCTGCCCCTGGTGCTGCTCGGCACCGAGCTGGACATCGGGGAAGCGCTCGCGGAAGGGCCGCAGCGTGTCCTCGAGGAACTGCTCGGCGCGCTTGGTCTCCGTCGAGGGCTCCCTCGGTGACAGCCGCAGCGCCACCCCGGGCAGCATGGGGTAGATCCAGCTGTGCACCACCCACAGCGGCGCCCCGGTGCGCCGCGCTGCCTCGAAACCGAACTCGACCGGTTCGGTGGCGCCCTCCCACTTGAGGCCGACGACCGTCTCACCGGGCGGTGCGCCCGGCTCGGGCGAGTCGCCGCGTACGACCATCAGCGGGCCGGCGGCGTGTGCGGCCAGCCGCAGGCTGACCGAGCCGACCATCAGCCCGCGGAACCCGCCGTGGCCACGGGTCCCCACCACGGTCAGCTCGGCGGTGCGGCTGCGGTGCACCAGCGCGTCGGCCGCCGGTTCGCTCAGCCCGATCGCTGTGACGGTCAGCCCCGGTACGCGCTCGCGGGCCCGGTCGGCGGCGCCGACGGCGACCTCCCGGGTGGCCTGGCGCATCCGCTCCCGGTCCGCCTCCGTCTCCGGGTAGGCGCTGCGCCTGGCCGACAGCCCGCCGCACACGACCTCCAGTTCGGCGCCCCTGCGGTGCGCCTCGTCCGCGGCACGGTCCAGCGCGCGGAGGGAGTGCGGGGAACCATCGACGCCGACCACCACACGGCCGGCTGCGGGGGCGGGTGCGGGGGTTTCCTCGGGGGGCTGGTTGGTCTCCGACATGTCCGTCCTCTCCTCGCGTCCTCGCCTCGATACGCGGGTACCCCGTCAGTCTGGTGCACACGGGGTTGATGCGGTAGGAGCCGTCGCGAGTCCCCTGGGGAAGCGGTGGGCAACTCGGGAACAAATTTAACTCGGTTACATTTTGCTGGTACGTTCATCCCCATGAGCGAGCAACCGACCGGGCTCCGCCGACGCAAGCGGCAACGCACCTACCAGACGATCTCCGAAGCGGCCGTCTCCCTCTTTCTGGAGAAGGGCTTCGACGCGGTCTCCGTCTCCGAGATCGCGGAGGCCGCCGAGGTCTCCAAGCCGACCCTCTTCCGCTACTTCCCTGCCAAGGAGGACATGGCCCTCCACCGCTTCGCCGACCACGAGGACGAGGCAGCCCGGGTGGTCGCCGGACGCGGCACGGGCGTCTCCCCGCTCACCGCGCTGGAGGAGCACTTCCTGGCCGGGCTGGAGTCCCGCGACCCGGTCACCGGCCTGTGCGACGAGCCGGAAGTGCTCGCCTTCCACCGGCTGCTGTACGGCACCCCGAGCCTGGTGGCCCGCCTGCACTCCTACACCGCGCGCTCCGAGGAGGCCCTGGCCGCCGAGCTGGCCCAGGTCCCCGCGGTGCGGGGCGGCCCGCAGCTGACCGCGCGGCTGGCGGCCGGGCAGATCGTGACGTCCCAGCGGGTGCTGGCGACCGCCAACTGGCAGCGGATCGCCCAGGGCGCCGACGCCGACAGCACCTTCGAGGCGGCCCGCGACGAAGCACACCACGCCTTCGCCCTGCTGCGTACCGGCCTGAGACCGCTCGCCTGACGGGGAGACAGGAACGACAGCCCGGACGGAACGGGAAGAGAGGAACGCCACCTCATGCCGGGGGACAACAGACCGGGGAACGACACACCGGGGGACGACATGCCGAAGGACTCCACGCCGAGTGACGACATGCCGGGGGACAGCACCGCCGAGGAGGGCGACAGCACCGCCGAGGAGGACGTCCTGCAGGCTGAACTGGCCGCCGAGCGCGCCTATACCGACCGGTGCCGCGCCACGCTCGACCGTACGAAGGCCGCCGCGCAGCGCCGGGTGCTGGAGGGCGCCGGGGTGCTGACCGGACAGCACTCGGGCGAGGCCGCGGGAGAAGGGGTCGCGGGCGACGGGGCGAGCGCCGAGGCGCTTGGCCGCTATCTGCGCAGCCAGGCCAAGGAGCTGCAGGAGGAGGCCGACGGGCCGCCGTTCTTCGGGCGTCTCGACTTCGCCACCGAGGCCGACGGCGGCGAGCAGGCCGGCGAACACCGCGGCCAGCGCTATTACATCGGCCGCCGCAGGGTCGGCGAACATCCCTCGGCGCCACCGCTGGTGCTGGACTGGCGGGCTCCCGTCTCCCGCGCCTTCTACCAGGCGACCGCGCGGGACCCGCAGGGCGTGGTGACGCGGCGGCGGTTCGGATGGACTCCGGGCGGCACAGGCACAGCGGAGGACCTGACGGGCCTTGAGGACGAGTGGTTGCGGGACCGTGCGGAGGGAACGGACGGCGCAGGCGGCCAGGCCGGGACCGGCAGCACGGACGGCGCAGGCAGGGCCGCGGCGGCCGGTGGGGGCCTCGCCTCCCGGATCGTCGCCGGGGAGATCGAGCGCCCGCGGGTCGGGCCGATGCGCGACATCGTCGCCACCATCCAGCCCGAGCAGGACGATCTGGTGCGCTCGGGCCCCGACGGCTCGCTGTGCGTCCAGGGCGCGCCGGGCACCGGGAAGACCGCCGTCGGCCTGCACCGCGCCGCCTACCTCCTCTACACCTACCCCCGCCGCATCGAGCGCGGCGGCATGCTGGTCGTCGGCCCCAACCCGGCGTTCCTCGGCTACATTTCGGCCGTGCTGCCCGCGCTGGGCGAGGTAGGGGTGCGCCAGTGCACGGTGCGCGACCTGCTACCCGACCAGCCGGTGCGCGCCGAGGACGGCCCGCAGGCGGTGGAGCTCAAGCACAGCGCGCGGATGGCGACGGTGCTGCGGAACGCGCTACATGCCCGCGTACGGCTGCCCGAAGGCCCGGTGACGGTCCCGGACGGCTCCTATCGCTGGCGGCTCGACGAGGACGAACTGCGCGCCGTGGTACGGGAGACGCTGGCGCAGCGGCCACCGTACGAAGTCGGCAGGGAGCGGGTGCGGGCCCGTACCGTGGCGCTGCTGCGGGACCAGGCCGAGCGCAGGGCCGGGCCGCCGGGCGACGCATGGCTGCGCCGGATGGGCAGAACCAAGGAGCTGACCGCCTTTTTGAACTCCGTCTGGCCGCGGGTGCGGCCCGAGGAAGTGGTGGCCGGACTGCTGGGCGACGCCGAGGCGCTGGCCCGGGCGGCCGAGGGGCTGCTGAGCGAGGACGAACAGCTCGCGCTGGTGTGGCGGGGGCGCCGCCCGCGGTCGTCCCGGACGGCCCACTGGTCGGAGCCGGACCTGCTGTTGCTGGACGAGGTGGCGGGGCTGATCGCCCACCCACCGGAGAGCTACGGGCACGTGGTGGTGGACGAGGCGCAGGACCTCTCCCCCATGCAGTGCCGGGTGCTCGCCCGCCGCAGCCGCTTCGGCTCGCTGACCGTGCTGGGTGACCTGGCCCAGGGCACCACCCCGTGGGCGGCGCGCGACTGGCCGGAGCAGCTGGCGCACCTGGGCGCGCCGGATGCGACGGTGGCCCCGCTGACCACCGGCTTCCGGGTGCCGTCCGAACTGCTGGCGCCGGCCAACCGGCTGCTGGACTCCTTGCCGGTGCGGGTGCCGCACGCCAGATCGCTGCGCACCGGCGGGGAGTTGCGGACAGTACGGGTGCCGACGGCGCGGGGGCTGGCCGAGGGCGTGACGACGCGAGTGGCCGCCGCCCTCGGCCGGGAGGGCTCCGTCGGGGTGATCGCGCACGCGGAGCGCGTCGCGGACCTGCGCGCGGCCCTGGCCGCGGCCGGGATCGCCACGGAGGAGCCGGGCGGCGAGCAGGGCGCCGAGCGGGTGACCGTGGTCGGTGCGGAGCTGGCCAAGGGCCTGGAGTACGACCACGTGGTGCTGGTGGAGCCGGCCGAGATGGCCGACAGCGGGCCGTACGGACCCCAGCGCCTGTATGTCGCGCTCACCCGTGCGGTCTCACGGCTGGAGATCCTGCACGCGGCCGGGCTACCCGAGGCCCTGCGCGGCTGAGGCCGCACCGGCAGGCGTCCGGGCGGTCGCGGCAAGGTCGCGCAGCCAGTCGGGCTGATCGGCGATCTCCAACAGGAGCAGCAGCCGGGTGAGCGGGTGGTCGCAACTGAGGCTGCCGTCCGCCTGGTCCGCAGGGGCGGGGAATTGTGCGCCTGGTGTGGTCACTGGGACTCCTGTAGACGGACGGACGACCGTGCACCCCGAAGGTTGTGAACTCCGCTGGCCGCTCGCGGAGTTGAGTCCGCTTCTTCGGGGCCAGGGGTGGAGTACGCGGGCATTGTGACTGCTCCGTACTTACTTCTGCAAGCACGTCTGCAAGTACATCTGCAATCACGCTCGGCTGTGAGACGCTTCCAGATGTCGCAACCGCTCACGGGGGAAAGTGACGTAGGGAGAGACGTACATGCAGATCGAGAACGGCATCGAGGCCACGAAGATCGAGGGCGCGGTCTGGCGCAAGAGCCGCCGCAGCAACCCCAACGGCAACTGCGTCGAGGTCGCCACTCTTCCCGGGCAGGGAGTCGCCGTACGCAACTCCCGCTTCCCGTCGGGCCCCGCTCTGGTCTACACGCCGGCCGAGATCGCGGCGTTCGTCCAGGGCGCCAAGGACGGCGACTTCGACGACCTGCTCGACGCCCAGAACTGAGCCGCCCCCACGGCTGCTGACCACGGATCAGCCGTGGACACGGCCGGACAGCGCCAAGGGCAACACCAGGACACCGCCGCCGCACGACACGGACGTGCGGCGGCGGTTCACATGCCAGGGTCGGAATCCGGTCGCATAACCGTTATGGCTGTACGCCCACTTGGCGGAGTGGGACACTGAGCATCCGAACAATCACTCAGGGGAGCAAGGCGGGCCGATGGGAGCACAGCCGCGGCGCGAGGAGTCGCTCGGACGCATCCTGGACACCCCCAGGGGCGGGCCCACGATTCTGCGTATCGTCCTGGGCACCCAACTGCGCCGGCTGCGCGAGGAGCGGGGCATCTCCCGGGAGGCGGCGGGCGACGCGATCCGCGGCTCGCACGCCAAGATCAGCCGCCTGGAGCTCGGCCGCGTCGGCTGCAAGGAGCGCGACATCGCCGACCTGCTGACGCTGTACGAGGTGTGGGACGAGCAGGAGCGCGAGGAGTATCTGGAGCTGGCCCGGCAGGCCGGCTCCCCGGGCTGGTGGCAGAAGTACAACGACGTGATGTCGCCGTGGTTCGACCGGCTGCTCGGCCTGGAGGAGGCCGCCTCCATGATCCGCACCTACGAGGTGCAGTTCGTGCCCGGCCTGCTGCAGACTCGCGACTACGCCCGCGAGGTGATCCGGCTGGGCCACCCGCGCGACGACGGCAGGCGCAGCGAACGCCGTATCGAACTGCGCATGGAGCGGCAGGCCATTCTCGACAAGCCGCACGCACCGCGCCTGTGGGCCGTGATGGACGAGGCGGCGCTGCGTCGCCCGCTCGGCTCGCGCGAGGTGATGCGCGCCCAGCTGGAGCATCTGATCGAGGCGGCACAGCGGCCCAACATCACGCTGCAGATCGCCCCGTTCAGCATGGGCGGGCTGGCGGCGGCGGGCGGCCCGGTGACCATCCTGCGCTTTCTGGAACCGGACCTGCCCGACATCGTCTACCTCGAACAGCTCACCTCGTCGCTGTACTTGGAGAAGCGTGACGAGGTCGAGGGCTATCTGGTGGTGATGGACCGGCTGTGCGCGATGGCCGAGCCGCCGGCCGGGACGGTCGCCTTCCTGGAGAAGCTGCTGAGCGAGTTCTGAGCAGGGCCGCCGGTCACGGCTTGCGTCCCACCCCGCCGAACTCGAACCAGGTCTCGTCCTCCAGTCGGCGCGCGTCCAGTTCGGAGTCGGGCCGCCAGTCGTTGATCTCGACCAGGCCCGGCTCCAGCAGTTCGAGCCCGGCGAAGTACGGTTCCACATCGCCCGGCTCCCGCACCCGGCCCCAGCTGCCGTTGGTGCTGCTGTTCATGAAGTCGGTGACGAAGTCGCGGGTCTTCTTCTCGTGGCTCACCAGCTGGTTGAGCACGACGAAGCTGCCCGAGGGCACCCGCTCCAGGGCGCGGCGCACCACGGCGGCGGGGTCGGACTCGTCAGGGATGCAGTGCATCACCGAGATGAACAGCAGCGCGACGGGCTGGGACGGGTCGAGCAGCCGGCGCGCCTCGGCACTCTCGAAGATCGTCCCGGTCTCGCGCATGTCCGCCTGGATCACCGCCGTGTTGGCGTTCTCCTCCAGCAGCGCCCGGCCGTGGGCGAGCACGATGGGGTCGTTGTCGACGTAGACGACCCGGGCACCGGGGTCGGTGCGCTGCGCGACCTGGTGGACATTGTCCTGGGTCGGCAGCCCGGAGCCGTGGTCGAGGAACTGGCGGATGCCGTAGTCCTCAGCCAGGATGCGCACGACACGCTGGAGAAAGCGGCGGTTGTTGCGGGCGAGTGCCCGGGTGCGCGGCACCACCTCGTCCAGCGCCGCGACGGCCTCGCGGTCGACGGCGTAGTTGTCCTTGCCGCCCAGGTAGTGGTCGTACATCCGGGCCACGCTCGGGACGTTGATGTCCACGTCGTCCCCGCTGCCGGTCTTCTCTTCCCGCATGTATGTGCCCCACTGAGTCCACGGGCGCACCGCGCGCCGACCGCGCGGGCGCCTGTCCTGGCGGGAAGCATGCCACGACCGCTGGCCCAGGACCAACGCCAAGTCACTTCTGTACAACGGAAATTGACGCGACCGGAGGACAGACCGGGAGGAGTCGGCAGGGCGGGCCCGAACGGTCCGTGGAGCCGCCGCGCGAGAGGTCACAACACGCTGCTGATGCCCAGTTCGGCCCAGACGACGCGGCCGCACCGGGCGCCGCGCGCGGTGACGCCCCAACGCTGGGCGAGTGCGCCGACGAGCTGGAGCCCGCGGCCGTTGACCTCGTCCTCGGTCGCGCTGCGGGGCTGAGGGGCGCAGTTCTGGGTGCCCTCGTCGCTGACCTCTATCCGCAGTCGCTCGCCCTCCAGCTGGATGCGGCACCTTATCCGGACGGTGTCGGTGTGCAGCAGCGCGTTGGTGACGAACTCGGAGATCACCAGCTGCGCGGTGTGGCCCAGCTCCTCGGTCAGACCCCAGTGCTGGAGCCGGCTGCGCAGCCGCGCGCGGGCACGGGCGACGGACGAGGTGTGAGCGGGGAGCTCGAACCCCTCCTGGCGTGCTTCCTCAGCCGGTACGGCCGACGGGGCGGGCGAGGAGAGCTGCGCGAGGGGATACGAGGAGGCCACGGGGGAACGCCTTCCGTCTACCTGTGAGGTGAGGGGACGGCTGCCGGGGAAGACTCCGCACAGGGCCCGGAGGGGCCGGGGCACGCGTAGAAGAACCGGGGGGCCGGGCCCGGCCGTCCCTCCGGTGACACGTGCGATGCTGTGCGGCTCCGGTGCCGCAGCCTCATGAGCTGGGTCACGCTGTTCACTATGCCCAGCAACTTTCACAGATGGCAAGAGTAGTTCTGCAATTCGCAGAATCGCACGGGCAGTATGGCTGCTGCATTGGAGCCATGGCACACTGCTGACGCCAGGGTCCGCCAGGGGAGGCAGTCAAGGAGGCAGTAGTGGCCGAGGCTCGTTCCGCGCCGACTGTGGGGCAGATAGTGCTCGGCCTGCGCCTTCGTGACCTCCGGGAACGTGCGGGCTGCTCCTTCGCCGACGCCGCGTACGCACTCAGTGTCAACACCACCACGGTGCGTCGTATGGAAAAGGCGGAGGTCGGACTCAAGCCGCCGTACGTGGAGAAACTGCTGCGGATGTACGGGCTCTCCGACGAGGAGACCGCCTCGTTCCTGTCCCTGGTGGACGAGGCGAACCGGCCCGGCTGGTGGCACAGCTTCCGCGATGTTCTGCCGCCCTGGTTCAGCCTCTATGTGAGCCTGGAGGGCGAGGCCAGCCTCATCAGAGCGTACGAGCCGCATTGCGTACCCGGGCTGCTCCAGACGGAGGAGTACGCCCGCGCGCTGCTGCGTACAGGTTTCCCTTCCGCCGAAGAGGAAGAGCTCGACCGTCGGGTTCAGCTGAGGATGGGGCGCCAGCGGCTCCTCCACGACCCCGACGCGCCGGTGCTCTGGGCCGTGCTCGACGAGCAGGTGCTGCGCCGCCATGTGGGCTCCCCCGCGGTGATGCGCGAGCAGATCGACCGGCTCATCGAGCTGTCCAGGCAGCAGAACATCACGCTGCAGGTCATCCCGTTCACCTCAGGTGCGCACCCCGGCATGTTCGGGCCGTTCCAGCTCTTCCGTTTCGACATCCCGGAACTCCCGGACATCGTCTACACGGAGGGGCTGACGGGAGCGACGTACCTGGACCAGCGTCCGGACACCGCCGCCTATCTGGAGGTGCTGGACCGCATGGGCGCGCAGGCCGCGCCAGTACCACACACCGAGGCTGTCCTCGGTGAGATCCGCAAGGAGTTTTAGAACCATGGGTCATTCAGGCCACCCCCCACACATATACAACGGCATGCCCGCGAAACACCTCGGCACCGAGGGCTGGCAGAAGCCGTGGAGCGGCACAAACGGCGGCAGCTGCGTCGAAGCGATGAAGCTCGGCGACGGCCGGGTCGCGCTGCGTCAGTCGACCGATCCCGAAGGTCCGGCGCTGATCTACACCACCCACGAGTTCGAGACCTTCCTCCAGGGCGCCAAGCAGGGCGTGGCCGATTTCCTGCTGGCCTCCGACTGACCGCACGCCCCGCCATGGACCCGGAGAAGGGAGAGGCCGCATGACCGCGAAGGGGAACGTCCCCGGCATCGACACCACCAAGCCGCACTCGGCCCGGATGTACGACTACTACCTCGGGGGCAAGACCCACTACGAGGTGGATGTACAGGCGGCCGAGGCGGTCATCGCGACCGTGCCGTTCGCCGGCGCGATGGCCCGCGCCAACCGGGATTTCATGGTCCGCGCCACCCGCTGGCTGGCGACCGAGGCCGGTATCTCGCAGTTCCTGGACATCGGCAGCGGCATCCCCACCGAACCCAACCTCCACCAGGTCGCCCAGTCGGTGGCCCCCGAGGCGCGGGTCGTCTACACCGACAGCGACCCGATCGTGCTGCAGTACGCGCAGGCGCTGCTGCACAGCACCCCCGAAGGCCGCACCGCCTATCTGCAGGCGGACGCCGTCCAGCCGGAGACGATCATCGACTCCGACGAGCTGCACGCCACACTCGATCTGAGCCTGCCGGTGGCGCTCTCGGTCAACGCGCTCTTCCACTTCGTCCCCGACGAGCAGGGCCCGTACGAGATCCTCGCAGGGCTGCTGAAGCGGCTGCCCTCCGGCAGCTATCTGTGCCTCTCGCACGCCACCTCGGACATCGACGACCCGGCGCTGGCGGCGCTGGGCCGGGATGTGGAGGAGATCTACGCCAGGGGCGGCACCACGCTCCGGCTGCGCAGCGGCGCCGAGATCGCCCGCTTCTTCGAGGGGCTGGAGCTGGTGGAGCCGGGAATCGTGATGGCGCACGACTGGCGCCCGGAGCCCGGCACGACCACCGAGCTCCAAGAGGGCCGGCCCAGCATGCTCGCCGGTGTGGCGCGCAAGCCCTGAACCACCGGGACCACGAGGACCACGAGACAGGAATCACCGAGGGGGAACCGCATGTCCGAGCAGGGCGGCGCACCGCCGGTCGACACGGCCAAACCACACTCCGCGCGTATGTACGACTACTACCTCGGAGGGAAGACCCACTACGAGGCGGACGTACAGGCGGCCGAGGCGGTGGTCGCCAAACTGCCGGAGATCGTCACAGCGGCCCGCACCAACCGCGACTTCATGATCCGGGTCACCCGCACGCTGGCGGCCGAGTACGGCGTGCGGCAGTTCCTGGACATCGGCAGCGGCATCCCCACCGAACCCAACCTCCACCAGGTCGCCCAGTCCGTGGTCCCCGAGGCCCGCGTCGTCTACACCGACAGCGACCCCATCGTGCGCCAGTACGCGCAGGCGCTGCTGCACAGTACGCCGGAGGGCCGCACGGCCTATCTGCAGGCGGATGTCACCCGGCCCGAGAGCGTACTGGGGTCGGCCGAGCTGACCGAGACGCTGGATCTGGACCGTCCCGTCGCCGTCTCGGTCAACGCACTCTTCCACTTCATCCCCGACGAGCAGGGCCCGGAGCGGATACTGCGCACGCTGCTCGACCGGCTGGCGCCCGGCAGCTTCCTGTCGCTGAGCCACGGCATCGGCGATGTCACCGACCAGGACGGCGCCGACCGGATCAACGCCGTCGTCGACATCTACAAGCGGAACGGCACGGTGCTGGTCCCGCGCAGCCGCGAGCAGGTCGGCCGGTTCTTCGAGGGGCTTGAGCTGCTCGATCCCGGCATCACCCAGGTGCATCTGTGGCGTCCCGACAGCGACCCGCTCGGCGGTCTGCCCGAGGGCACCCTGACGCTGTACGCGGGGGTGGCCAGGAAGCCGTGACGGCGTTGACAGGGCAGGGCGCCGGCGCGACCATAAGCAAGCGCTTAGAAACCGAGCGCTCCATGCTCGCCGCCCCCGGGATCGGACCACCCTCATGCCCTCAGCCTCGCTGCTGCTCTCCCGCCGCGACCTCGACTTCCAGCTCTACGACTGGCTGGACGTCGAGTCGCTCACCCGGCGCGCACGCTACGCGGAGCACTCCAGGGAGACCTTCGACGACGCGCTGGAACTGAGCGAGCGGATCGCCACCCGGCACTTCGCCACGCACAACAAGAAGAACGACCAGGAAGAGCCCTGGTTCGACGGCGAACAGGTGCACACCGTCAAGGAAGTGTCCGAAGCCCTGGGCCATTTCGCCGAGTCGGGACTGCTGGCGGCCGCCATGGACGAGGAGTTCGGCGGCATGGGGATGCCGCACACCGTCGCCACCGCCTGCTTCTCCTACTTCCAGGCCGCCAACGTGGGCACCTCGGCCTACCCGTTCCTCACCCTCGGCAACGCGCGTCTGCTGTGCGCCCACGGCACCAGGGAACAGATCGACACCTATGTGCGGCCGATGCTCGAAGGGCGGTTCTTCGGCACCATGTGCCTGTCAGAGCCGCAGGCAGGCTCCTCGCTCGCCGATGTCGCCACCCGGGCCGAACCGCAGCAGGACGGCACCTACCGGCTGTTCGGAAGCAAGATGTGGATCTCCGGTGGCGACCACGAGCTGTCCGAGAACATCGTCCACCTGGTGCTCGCCCGCGTCCCCGGCGGACCGCCCGGCGTCAAGGGCCTCTCGCTCTTCGTCGTCCCCAAGTACCTGGTGGGGCCGGACGGCGCGCTCGGCGAACGCAACGACGTGGTGGCCGCCGGGCTCAACCACAAGATGGGCTACCGGGGCACCACCAACACCCTGCTCAACTTCGGGGAGGGCGCACGCCACCGCCCCGGCGGCGCGGCCGGCGCCGTCGGCCACCTGGTGGGCGAGGAGCACCGCGGACTGGCGTACATGTTCCACATGATGAACGGCGCCCGGATCGGGGTCGGCGCCGGCGCCATGGCACTGGGCTACACCGGCTACCTCAAGTCCCTGGCCTACGCCCGCGAACGGCCGCAGGGCAGGCCGCTGGCGGCGGGCGGCAAGGACGCGACGGCACCGCAGGTGCCCATCGTCGAGCACACCGACGTGCGCCGGATGCTGCTGGCCCAGAAGTCCTACGTGGAGGGCGCGCTGGGGCTGCTGCTGTACTGCTCCCTGCTGGTGGACGAACAGCGCTCGGCCGCCTCCGAGCAGGACCGGGCCCGCGCCGGGCTGCTGCTGGACGTGCTGACGCCGATCGCAAAAAGCTGGCCGTCGCAGTGGTGCCTGGAGGCCAACAGCCTCGCCATCCAGGTGCACGGCGGATACGGCTACACCCGCGAGTACGACGTCGAGCAGCACTACCGCGACAACCGCCTCAACCCCATCCACGAGGGCACCCACGGAATCCAGGGGCTCGACCTGCTGGGCCGCAAGGTGGTGCAGGACGGCGGGTCGGGGCTGCGGGCACTGGACGAAGCCGTACGGGAGACGCTGCACCGCGCCGAGGCCACCGGCGGCGAGGCCGCTGAGCTGGCCGGGACGCTGCGCGAGAGCTGGAACCGGGTGACCACGGTGACCGCGCGGTTGTGGGAGGGCGGCGACCCGGCGGTGGCGCTGGCCAACTCCTCCGTCTACCTGGAGGCCGTCGGGCACGTGGTGGTGGCGTGGATCTGGCTGGGACAGTTCCTCGCCACGCTCTCCGCCGACGCCGGACCCGGCAGCCCGGACAGGGAGGCGTTCCTGCGGGGCAAGCGGCAGGCGGCCCGGTACTTCTTCCGTACGGAACTGCCGCGTACGGGACCGCAGTTCGACCTGCTGGCCGCGCTGGACACCGTCGCGCTGGAGACCGACCCCGACTGGCTGTGAGCGCGGTGGGACCCGGCCGAGGACTCAGCCCTCGCCCAGGTCCCGCCGCTCCAGGGGGCGGGTGGCAGGGCCCTGTATCACCGCGCCGTCCGTACCGAAGCGCGAGCCGTGGCAGGGGCACTCCCACGCCGACTCCGCGTCGTTGAACCGCACCAGGCAGCCCAGGTGCGTACAGCGCGGCGATACGGCGAGCAGCTCGCCCTCGGTCGTCCGGTGGACCGCGCAGCGCCGCCCCCGCACCCGAACGATGGCGCCCGTTCCCGGCGGGATCTCGTCCACCGAGTCCACATGGCTGGGGCGCAGCCGATCCCCCACGAAGCGCCGGGCCACCGCCGACTGCAGGCGCAGCAGGGTGGGCGCCTCCCTGGGCCTGAGCCGGACCGGGTCGTACAGCCGTGCCCACGGCGGCAGCGGCTCACGGGTGAGGTACGCGGCCAGCAGCTGCCCGGCCAGTACCCCGGAGCTCATCCCCCAGCCGCCGAACCCGGTGGCCACATAGACGTGCTGGGTGCCCGCGTGGAAGCGGCCGATATAGGGCACCCGGTCGGCGCTCTCGTTGTCCTGGGTGGCCCAGCGGTGGGCGAGACGGGCGCTGGGGAAGCGTTCGTAGGCCCAGGCCGCCAGCCGCTCGTAGCGGGCGCCGACCGAACCGAAGCCGGGCATACCGGGGCTGAACTGCTCCCCCGTGACGATCAGCAGCCGCCGACCGGTGCCGAACGGGTAGGGCGCGGTGCGCACCGAGCGGGTGCAGCGCTCGGGCGAGAGGTAGGTGCCACCCGGGTCCTCGTCCTCGGGCAGCAGCGCGGAGATGACCAGCTCCCGGCGCGGCTCCAGCCGGGAGAACATCAGCGCCCGGTCGAAGACCGGGTAGTGGGTGGCCACCACCACATCGCGCGCCGCGACCTCTCCCCCGTTCTCGGTCTCCAGCAGGCACGGCTCGCCCTCGTCCAGCTCGACGACGCGGGTGCGTTCGAACAGCAGCCCGCCGCGCCGCCGGATGTCGTCGGCCAGCGCCAGCAGATACTTGCGCGGATGGAACTGCGCCTGGTTCTCGACGCGGACGGCGGCACGCACCCGGAAGGGCAGCCCGGTGTCGGTGACCAGCGAGGCCGCGAGCCCGGCGGCGGCGGCCGCCTCGGCCTCGGCACGCACCTCGTCCACATGGCCCGCCGACTCGACGTAGGTGTACGCCGGGACCCGCTCCAGCTCGCAGTCGGCCCCCAACAGCGCGCTGACGGCGGCCAGATGATCGACCGCACCCTGCTGCGAGCGGGCGTAGTGCTCCGCGTCCTGCGGGCTCCGGCTGTCCCGCAGCCAGCTGTAGAGCAGCCCGTGCAGCGCGGAGAGCTTGGCCGTGGTGTGCCCGGTGACTCCCGCGGCCAGCCGGTCGGACTCCAGCACGGCGACGCTGCGCCCGGCACGCGCCAGTTCCCAGGCCACCGAGAGCCCCGCCATTCCGCCGCCCACCACGGCCACGTCCACCTCGATCCGGCTGTCGGGCGGCAGTGGCGGGCAGGGCTCCCCCGCGGCCGAGAGCATCCAGTAGGACTCGTATCCGACGGGCAATGTGGTCACCGCCGCCTCCCTTCAGCCCCGGTTCTTCGTACCTGTGGTTCCCGCTGGCACGCCGCTCACCCCCGCCGCGCGTCCGGCAAATCGCAGGGATTCGGCTCAAAATCCCTTCGCTGCCGGGTTTCCGGCAGCGGAATCTCCTCAACTCCTCCCGCACGGCAGGGTGGTAGCGCTACGGTGTGTGCGCGCGGGGACGGTCGGTTGTTTGCTGCACGCCGGGAGGGTTCCGCGATGGGCGACAAAGCACACCTGACGCCTGCTCACCACCTCGACGAGCTGCTGGCCCGCGCCCAGAACCCGTTCGACGTGAGCGACGAGGTCCTCGACCGACTACGCAGCGCTGTGATGTTCCAGATCGAGCTGTACGGCTGGCGGCACCGCAATTCCCCGCCGCCCGCGCTGCAATGCAGCAGTTTCCGCCATGTCTTCCTGCTCGCCGACGGCAGCAGCATGCTGCTGTGGGAGCTGTGCTACGACAGCCCCGACGGTACCGGAGAGCTGTACGAGGTGTACGACGACGCCGACGCGCTGCGCCGCTCCGAGCGCCGCGTGCACCACCGAATGGGCGAGGAGGGCGAACCGGAAGGAGCCGCCCGTACGACCGTCTCGTTCGACTTCCTGACCGGCGCACCCGGTACCGCCTATCCCCGGCGGGAGTACCCGGAGGGCGACTCGGCCGAGCACGCGCGCAGGCTGCTGCGACGGGCCGAGAACCCCGACCGACCGGGCGAGGAGACGCTGCGGCTGCTCTCCTCGGCGCTCGGGCACCACATCATGCACGTACCGGGTCCCCGGATGCACACCGTCGACTGCCAGGTGTGGTGCTCGGTCTACGAACACGCCTTCCTGCTGGCCGACGGCACCGAGGTCAGCCTGTACGAGCTGGAGCACAACATGACGGGCAGCGGTCGTCTGGCGTGCGAGGTCTACCTGGACGAGTCCGTGGCCGATCAGGCAGCACACCGCCTCGCACGGGAGCGGGGCCTGGACCTGTAGACCCGGCCACGGTCGCCGTAGGCCGCCTACCAACGGAGGAACCCCCCATGTCCCCACGTGGACGCCATCGCCGCCCGCAGCCGAGCACCACATCCCGCGTCTCGTTGAAGGTGACAGCGGGCGGCGCGGGGATAGCCATCCCCCTGATCGGGGCCCACGTCGCACAGGCGGCGCCCACGGACGTGTGGGAGAAAGTCGCCGCGTGCGAGAGCAGCGGCAACTGGAAGACCAACACCGGAAACGGCTACTACGGCGGCCTCCAGTTCACCCAGAGCACCTGGGCGGCCTACGGCGGCACCGCCTATGCCCCACGCGCCGACCTGGCCACCAGAAGCCAGCAGATAGCCGTCGCCGAGAAGGTGCTCAAGGGCCAGGGTCCGGGCGCCTGGCCCAACTGCGGGCCCCGCGCGGGACTCGCACGCGGCGACGCCTCGCCCCCCAAGGCCGCCCCGGAAACGGAGAGCGCCGCGAAGGCCAAGCCGGAGCGGGCCGCGAAGGCCAAGCCGGAGCGGGCCGCGAAGGCCGAGGCTGAACGAGCCGCAAAAGCCGAGGCTGAACGGGCCGCCAAAGCCAAGGCCGACCGCGCCCGGGCGCAGCGCAGCAAGCAGCTGACGACGTATCGGGTGATCAGCGGGGACACGCTCTCCGGTATCGCGGACGAACACCGGGTCGCCGGCGGCTGGCACGCCCTGTACGACAACAACCGCTCCACCATCGGCGCCGACCCGGACCTGATCCTGCCCGGCCAGCAGCTGAGCCTGACCGGCAGCCCGCGCCGGACGGAGCGCGCCCCCGAGGCCGAGTCGCCCAGCAAACACCAGCCGAGCAAGCAGACCCCGAACAAGCAGGCCCCTGCCAGCCAGGCCCCGGACAAGCAGAGCCCGCAGAAGCAGAGCCCCCAGCACAAGAAATCGCAGCACAAGGAAACGCCGCACAAGGAAACGCCGCACAAGGAAACGCCGCGCAAAGCACCGCAGCCCAAGGCTCCGAAGCACAAGGCGCCCTCGTCAGCGGCCACCGCGCCCGTGGCCGGTGTCGGTCCCAGCACCCCCTACGGCGCGGCCGGCGGCAGTTGGTCCTCCGGGCATCACACCGGCGTCGACTTCCCCGTCGGCACCGGCACCAGCGTCAAGGCGGTCACCAGTGGCACGGTCGTCTCGGCAGGCTGGGGCGGCGCCTACGGATACCAGGTGGTGCTGCGGCACGCGGACGGCAAGTACAGCCAGTACGGGCATCTGTCGGCCATCTCGGTGCGCTCCGGGCAGTCGGTGGCCACCGGCCAGCAGATCGGCCGCTCGGGGTCGACAGGCAACTCGACGGGCCCGCACCTGCACTTCGAGGTCCGTACCGGCCCCGGCTACGGCAGCGACATCAACCCGCTGACCTATCTGCGGGGGCGCGGGGTACGGATCTGAGCTCCGTACCGTCCCGCGGGCCCGCGACCGCGCCGAGTGCGACCGTACGGTCGCACCAGCGCTCCAGCAGCGCGCGGTCGTGCCCGACGGCCAGCAGCGCCGCTCCTGAGCGCTGCCGGTAGTCCTCCACCACGGCGACGAGCGCCGCCGTGGTGGAGGCGTCCAGCATCGCGGTCATCTCGTCACAGACCAGTACCCGGGGCCGCAGCGCCAGCGCGCGTGCCACGCACGCGCGTTGGAGCTGACCGTCGCTGACCTCGTGCGGGCGGCGGGCGAGCAGATCGTCGCCGAGCCCGACGGCCTGTGCCAGCTGGGCGACCCGCTCCGTCGCCTGAGCGCCCCGCCCGGTGGCGCGCAGCGGTTCGGCGATCAGCGCGGCGAGGGTGAGCCGGGGGTCGGCCGCGAGCCGGGGCTGCTGGAAGACGACACCGACGGCGGTGCGCTGGGCGCGCGGCGCCCGGTGCCGCCAGCCCCCGGCGGGTTCGCCACCGAGCCGTACGGTGCCCGCGTAGGGACGGTGCAGCAGGGCCGCGACCTTGGCCAGGGTGGACTTGCCGCAGCCGCTCGGGCCCAGCAGTCCGACGGACTCGCCCGCGGCCACCGTCAGCGAGACGTCGCGCAGCACGGGCGCGCGCCGCTGGTAGCCAGCGGTGACGCTGTCCAACTCCAGCGCGGGGAGGGCCGTCCCGGTCATACGGTGCTCCCTTCGCGGTGTCGGCAGGCGGGCCGGCCGGTGGTGACCGGGTGGTGACAGGCCACACCGCCGTCCGGTGCGGGCAGCCGAGCGCATGCGGCGCTCGCCCGGGTGCATCTGGACGCGAAAGCGCAGCCGTCCGGGAGGCGGCCCAGCTCGGGCGGCATTCCGGGAATGGGCGTGAAGTCCCGCTCGGGCAGTGCCGCCAGCAGGCCGCGGGCGTAGGGGTGGCGGGGCCCTGGTCCGCCGAAGAAGTCCCCCGCCGCTGCCACCTCGACCACACGGCCCGCGTACATCACCGCGACCCGGTCGGCGATGCGCTCGGCGGCCGCCAGATCGTGGGTGATCAGCAGCAGGCCGCGCGCCTCGCCGGTGTGGGCGCGCAGTTCGTCCACGGTGCGCTCCACCAGATCGCGGTCGAGTCCGGTGGTCGGCTCGTCTGCGAGCAGCAGCGGCGCGTCGCCGACCAGCGCCAGCGCCGTGGCGGCCCGCTGGGCGAGCCCGCCGGAGAGCTGGTGCGGATAGCGGTCCAGGTGGTCGGCGGGGAACGCGGCGCGGCCGGCTGCCGCGCGGGTCGCCTCGGCCAGTTCCTTGCCGCGCAGCCCCTTCAGCTCCCGTACGGTTTCGGCGAGTTGGGAGCGCACGGTGCGCACCGGAGTCAGATGGGCTGCCGGGCTCTGCGGTACGAGGCCGACGCGCCTCCCGCGTACCGTGCGGGCGAGAGTGGCCTCGTCGGCGGCGAGCAGGTCGAGGGGCTCGTCCTGCCCCGCGGGGCCGGGACCCCCGTCGTGCGTGGGCCGGTGCAGCAGGGCGCTGCCGCTGGTACGGGCGTTCGCCGGGAGCAGCCCCAGCAGCGCCGAGACCAGCACCGACTTTCCGCAGCCGCTCTCCCCCACCAGCGCCAGGCACTCCCCCGCCGCCAGGTCGAAGGAGACGTCACTGACAGCGGCGATGTCACGCCCGCCGCGCATCCCGAAGCGTACGGACAGCTCCCTCACGCGCAGCAGGGGACGGACGGTGTCGCTCTTCCGGCTCACAGCATCAGCTCCGATCGGCGGCGCGGATTGATCCGTTCCCGCCACACGCCCGCCAGCGAGGCGATGGCGAGGGTGGGCACGATGAGGAACAGCCCGGGGAAGAGCGTGGGCCACCAGTCACCGGCCAGCAGCGTGCCCCGCGCACTCTGGATCATGTTGCCGAGGCTGGCGCGGTGCGTGGGCAGGCCGAGCCCCAGGAAGGAGAGCGCGGACTCGTGCCAGATGGCGTGCGGCACCATCAGCACTGCCGCCAGCCCAGCCCGCGGCAGCACCCCGGGCAGCAGATGGCGTACGGCGACCCGCCACCGCGAGGCACCGCCGGAGACGGCGGCGTCGATGAAGTCCCTGGAGCGCAGGGACAGTACCTCTGCGCGCACGATCCGCGCCGTGGACAGCCAGTGCGTCAGCCCCACGGAGGCGACGACCGGCCAGACGCCCGGGCGGAACATGGCGACGATGAAGATGCCCAACAGCAGGTGCGGCACCGAGGAGAAGACGTCCACCAGGCGCATCACCATGCGGTCAGCTCTGCCGCCCGCGGCACCCGCGGCCGCGCCGACAGCAGTACCGATGACGGTGGCGGTCAGCGCGGCCACCACGCCGACCAGCAGCGAGACGCGCATCCCGTAGACGCAGCGCAGCAGCACGTCACGGCCGACATCGTCGGTGCCGAACGGGTGGGCGAGCGAGGGTGCCTGGAGCTTGTTCGCCATGTCGACGGCCTGCTCGTCCAGCGGGAAGAGCAGCGGCACCAGGAGTACAGCGCCGAGCACGGCCACCACTACGGCGGCGGAGGCGCGCACGCGCAGCGCGCGGCCCGTGCCGGCGCCGACCGCCGGACCGGCCTTGAGTTGGGCGCTCACATCTCCTCCAGCGCCACGCGCGGATCGGCCAGCCCGTACAGCAGGTCGGAGAGCAGATTTCCGGCGAGCACCGCCACCGTGGCGAGGGCGGTGAGAGCCGCCAGCAGCGGGAAGTCCGTCGCGGTCGCGGCCTTGACGGTGGCGGAGGCGATACCGGGCCAGCTGAAGACCGTCTCCACCAGCAGTGCGCCGGTGATGAGTTCGGGTATCCGCGAGCCGACCAGCGTCAGCAGCGGCAGCAGCCCCGAGCGCAGCGCGTGCCGCAGCAGCACCGTGCGCTCCGCCAGGCCCCGGGCGCGTGCCCCGCGAACGGCGTCCTCCTCCAGCGCGTCCCCGACGCCCTGGCGTACATACAACACGAACCACGGCAACTGGGAGACACCCAGCACCAGCGCAGGCAGCGCGAGATGGCGCAGCAGCGCGCCGGCGGTGACCAGGTCGCTGCCCGAGTCGGTGAGACCACCGGCCGGCAGCAGGTCGAACTGGACGGCGAACAGCCAGATGCCCAGCAGACCGATCCAGAAGGGGGGCGCCGCCTCCAGCGTGTAGGCGAGCGAGGTGACGGTCCGGTCGAGCACGCCGCCCCTGCAGCGTGCCGCGGCGACGCCGAGGGCCGTACCGGCCAGGACGGCGAAGGTGAAGCCCACCGCGCACAGCAGCACCGACCAGCCGAGCCGCTCGCCGATCACCTGGGAGACCGGCTGCCGCAGCGAGGTGGAGTCCCCCAGGTCGCCCGCCAGCGCGCTGGTCACCCAGTGCCACCAGCGCTGCGGGAACGGCCCGTCGACGTTCAGGTTGGCGCGCAGCTGGTCCAGCGTCTCCTGCGAGGCGTGGAGGCCGGCGGTGCCCGCGTACTGCTGTACGGGGTCGAACGGGGACGCTGCCGCTACGGCGAACACCCCGAATGTGACCGCCGCCAGGATCGGCACCGCGGCCACGAGCCGCCGCCCCACCATGCGCGCCACGGGGCCCCATCGCTTGTGGGCAACGACCCTGCCCGCCCTCATTCTTCCGGCTGCCAGTCCTGGAGGTCCCACCAGGGGCCGGCGCCGATGCCGTGGTCGTGGGGTTCGACCTGGGTGGTGAGGCCGCGCCACTTGTCGTCGATGACGTAGACGTGGTCGATGTGGGTGAGGAACGTATAGCCGGGGTTCTTCGTCAGCGCGCGCTGCACCTTGTCGTACGCGTCCTTGCGCACCTGCGGGTCGCGGCTCCGACGAGCAATGTCCAGCTGCTCGTCGACGGTCTTGTCGTGGTACTGGGCGAGGTTGTTCCAGCCGTCGCCGATCTGCGAGGAGTGCAGCGTCGGGTAGAGGTCGAAGTCCGGGTCGGCGGGGAAGCCGTTGCCCATCAGCATGGCGTCGTGGTCGAGCTTGGGCCGGACGACCTCGCGGCTGCCGGCCTGGACCTTGACGGCGATACCGGCCTTCTTCGCGTCGGAGGCGTAGGCCAGCGCGTGGTCCTGGCGGAGCTTGTCGCCGGAGAAGTACCACAGGGTGAAAGCCGCGCGCCTGCCGTGCTTGACACGGATGCCGTCCTTGCCCGGCTTCCAGCCGGCTTCGTCGAGGATCTTCTTGGCGCGGCCCAGGTCGTGACGGCGCTCGGTGCCCTTGGCGAACCAGGGGCTGTCGGTGGGCAGCGGGCCGTAGGCGGGCTTGCCGGCGCCGTTGAGTACGGACTTGACCATGGCCTTGCGGTCGACGGCGAGGTCGAGGGCGCGGCGGACGGCCTTGTCCTTGGTGACGGGATTGCCGCTGGGCAGGGTCACCGCACGGTAGTCGGCGGTCTTGGCGGAGAAGGTGCGCTTGTCCGCGTTCTCGGGGCCTTTCTCGTACGCCTTGGCGAGGGTGGGCGGCAGGATGGCGCCGTCCAGGTCGCCGGAGCGCAGCCTGGTGGCGCGTACGTCGTCGTCCTCGATGACGGCCACGGTGAAGCGCTCGACCTTGGGCTTGCCGCCCCAGTAGTGCGGGTTGGCCTTGAAGCTGAGCTTCTCGCCCTTGCGCCAGCTGGTGAGGACGTACGGACCGGTGCCGACCGGCTCGGTGTTGTAGGAGCCGGTGTTCACGTCCGTCCTGGAGGCGACGGCCCGGGAGGCGATGGGCAGCACGGTGCGCTCGGCGAACGCGGCGTAGGGGTACTTGAGCCGGAAGACGACGCGGTACTTGCCCTGGGCCCGGACGCTGTCGACGGCGTCCAGTTCGCTCTTGGAGGGGTTGTTGGTCTTCTTGTCGAGGATCGTCTGGTACGTGTAGACGACGTCCTTGGAGGTGAAGGGCTTGCCGTCGCTGAAGGTGACGCCCTTGCGCAGGTCGTAGGTGTAGGTGCGGCCGTCCTTGCTCACCTTCGGCAGGCGGGTGGCGAGTGCCGGTTTCAGATGCATCTTGGCGTCGTGGGTGAGCAGGCCGTCGAAGATCTTGGAGTTCCCCTCCTTGCCGTAGCCCAACAGAGGGCTGAGGGTCTCCGGTTCCTGCGCCACGCCCACCGTCAGCGAGTCCTTGCCGTCGCCCGGACCGTCACCGTCGCCGGGCGCTGAGCACGCCGCGGTACCCGCGAGGACGACCATGGCGGCCGCCGTCACGGTGGCTGTCCGTACCGTCCGGGCAGTCATATGTGGCATCCTCCTTGTTCAACAACGATCGCTCTTGCAAGCGATTCGCAATTAGACCGATTAAATCACGGGTGATCCGGTGCGCTTTGCCCGGATACCTCCCGGGAGGGCTGTCAAGGCCCGGGCAAGATCCAGCCCCAGTAACGCTGTTTTCTTCCACGCGCCGCATCTCGGTCAGTAGCCTCATGGGCCCGACCGGAACTCCCCGGTGAATGAAGCGAGCTGGAGACCCCTCGATGGAACGTCCCGCCTGGGCCCCGCAGGGCATCGACCTCAACGTGCCGAGCGTGTCGCGGATGTACGACTACTACCTGGGCGGGTCGCACAACTTCGAGGTCGACAGGGAGACGGCACGGCAGGCGATCAGGGCGTGGCCGGGGCTGCCGAAGATCATGCAGGCCAACCGCGCCTTCATGCGCCGGGCGATCCGGTTCGCCGTCCAGGAGGGGATCACCCAGTTCCTCGACATCGGCTCGGGCATCCCCACTTTCGGCAACGTCCACGAGGTGGCCCACGCGCTGGACCGTAGCGCACGGGTCGTCTACGTCGACAACGACCCGGTGGCCGTCGCGCACAGCCGTGCGGTGCTGGAGGGCGACCAGCGGGTGGCCATGGTCTCGGCGGACTTCCGCTCGCCGCAGGACGTCCTGGGCAGCCCCGAGACCGAGAACCTGCTGGACCTGGACCGGCCGGTCGTGCTGATGCTTGTCGCACTGCTGCACTTCATCGAGGACCGCGACGAGCCCCGCAAGTGCGTGGCGGAGCTGGCCCGCCGGCTGGCGCCCGGCAGTCTGCTGGTGCTCTCCCACGGCTCCGCCGAGGGCGGGCCGCCACGCGACGGGGGCGCCGCGCTGCAGGAGGTCTACAGCGCCGCGAGCGCCCCGCTCGTCATCCGGTCCAAGGCCGAAATCGCGCAGTTCTTCGAGGAGTTCGAGATGGTGGATCCGGGTCTGGTCGCGCTGCCACGCTGGCGCCCCGACAGCCCCACGGAGTACGAGGACCCGGTCGTCTTCAGCGGGTTCGCCGGAGTGGGCCGCAAGGCGGGACTCGCCGAGTGACCTCCAAGGACGCGTCCGAGGAACACGAGAAGCATACGAGCCCGTCCCCGGACGGCAGCGGAGCGGCGGACGGCGAGGACGGACTGCGACGCTTCGCACGGATCTGGAGCCGTACGGTCTATCCCGCCACCCAGACCTCGCTCTCCCGCGCCGAGTTGGAGGACTTCCTCCACCCGCTGGCCGTCCGGCTGGGAGAGGCCCTGCAGACCTTCCCGTTCAGCCCCGCACCCGGGCGTGAGGTCGGCGAGGTGCTGGTGAACGAGGCGCACTGCACCAGCCCCGAGGCGCTGCCGCACATCCTCGGCGTCATCGAGTCCTACCTCGTGCTGTACGCGGGCACCCCCGACAGCGTCGGCGTCGACGAGGCCCGGTCGCGCTGTGCCCGGCTCCAGCACGCCATCGCGGCGGGGTTCGCGCTCGCCGTGCGGGAGCGCACCCTGGCCGAGCAGGAAGCCCTCTCGCGGGCAGCGCTGGCCGCGCAGACCGCCGTCGAGGAGGCCCTGCACGCCTCGGAGACCCGGTTCCGGGCCGTCTTCAAGGACGCCACCATCGGCATCGGCATCGCTGACATGAACGGCCGGTTGCGGGACGCCAACGGCGCCCTCGCCCGGATGTTCGGCCACTCCGAGGAGGAGATGCGCCGCCGCAACATCAACGACTGGGTGCACCCGGACGACGCCCCGGACGTGTGGCGGCTGCACCGCGAACTGGCCGCGGGACGTCGCGACCACTTCCGGGTGGAGAAGCCCTACCAGCGCCCCGACGGCACCGTGCTGTGGACCAATTTGACCGTCTCGCTGCTGCGGGACGCCGAGGGCGAACCCCGCTACCAGCTCGCCCTGATGGAGGACATCACCGAGCGCCGGCTGCTGCATCTGCGGCTGCGCTACGAGGCGACCCACGACGAGCTGACCGGGCTGCCCAACCGCACGCTGTTCGCCGAGCGGCTGGACCGCATCCTGACCCCCGGCAACGGGGTGAGCCGGTTCGGGCTGTGCTATCTGGACATCGACGGCTTCAAGACGGTCAACGACAGCCTGGGGCACGCCGTGGGCGACCAGCTCCTCGTCGCCGTCGGCGAACGTCTCCAGTCCTGCACCACGGCCCCCGCCCACCTGGTGGCCCGGATCGGGGGCGACGAGTTCGCCGTGCTGATGTCCGACCCCCAGGGCACGGAAGAGGTCACCTGCCTGGCCCGGGCCCTGCTGGCGGCCCTGGCGACCCCGATCTCGCTGGACGGGCGCGAGCTGTCCGTCCGCGCCAGCATCGGCATCGTCGAGGGCGCGGCGGGCGAGCTGGAGCCCGCCGAGGTACTGCGCAGCGCCGACATCACCATGTACCGGGCCAAGGACGCGGGCGGCAACCGCTACGAGCTGGCCGACCCGGACTCGGAGGCCCGGGCCATAGACCGGCACAGCCTCACCAACCGGCTGCCGGCCGCGCTGGAGCGGGACGAGTTCTTCCTGGAGTACCAGCCGCTGATCCGGATGAGCGACGGCCAGGTGGACGGCGCCGAGGCGCTGGTGCGCTGGAGGCATCCGGTACACGGGCGGCTGGGCCCCGACCGGTTCATCCCACTGGCCGAACACACCGGGCTGATCGTGCCGTTGGGCCGCTGGGTGCTGGAGCAGGCCGTCGCGCAGACGTGCACATGGGCGGGCGGGCAGCCGCTGCGCGTCAACGTCAACCTCTCCCCGCGGCAGCTGCACCACCCGGATCTGGTACCGGACACCATCGCGGTACTGGAGGCCGCGGGGGTGGCGCCCTCGTCGCTGTGCCTCGAGGTCACCGAGAGCGCGCTGATCGGCGCGGACGAGGACGAGCTCAAGCCGCTGTGGCAGCTGGCCGAGATCGGCGTGGACATCGCACTGGACGACTTCGGCACCGGTTACTCCAACCTCGCCAATCTGCGCAAGCTGCCGGCCACCACGCTCAAACTGGACCGCTCCTTCACCCAGGGCCTGCAGCGGCATCCGGCCGACCCGGTGGACCTCACCTTCGTGGAGGGCATCGTCTCGCTCGCGCACGCGCTGGGTCTCGCCGTCACCGTCGAGGGGGTGGAGACCGAGAGTCAGGCCGACCAACTGCGCGATCTGGGCTGCGATACGGCCCAGGGCTGGTACTACGCGCGTCCGTCCTCACCTGGCGAGTTCGCGAGGGACTGGGCGACGGCGGGGTGAAGGCGGGCCGACTCCAGGGCCCCACGTCCAAGGACTCTAGGGCCCCACGTCCAAGTGGGTCTCGAACCACTCCACCAGGTCGGCCTCGACCTCGTCCCGGTTGGTCTCGTTGAGGATCTCGTGCCGTGCGCCCTCGTACGCGCGCCAGCTCAGATCGCGCGTACCCAGGTAGCGGAAGTCCTCCAGCAGTTCGTAGACGAGCGTCATGCCCTGGTTGCACGGGTCCTGGTCGCCGACGGCGATATGGACCGGCAGCCGGCGCGGGATGCGGGAGAACTGCTCCGGGTCGTTGATCTTGCGGGAGCCGAGCACCCAGTCCAGGGACAGGCCCGCGCTGAACGGGAAACCGCACCTCTCGTCCTGTACGTAGGCGTCGACCTCCGCCTCGTCGCGGGAGAGCCACTCGAAGCCGGTGCGGTGCTCGAACGGGTCGTTGAACGAGCTGAAGAGCACGGCGGTGAATTCGGACGGCGCGTCCCGGCCCCGCTGTGCGATCTCCCGCTCCAGCACCCGTACCGCGGCCTCGGTCTCGCAGCCGGGCAGCGAGCGGAACGTACCCGAAAGCACCAGCCCGGAAAGGCCCTCGCCGTGCTCCTGTGCGTAGTCGCGGGCGAGCTGGGAGCCCATGCTGTGCCCGAGGAGGAAGAGCGGGGCGTCCGAGGGCATCCGGGCACGGACACGGTCGCCGACCTCCTTGAGATCGGCGACCGTGGCCCGCCAGCCCTCGGCGCCCACCGCGCCCCGGCCGCCGGTGGCGGACGCCGTCGCACCGTGCCCCCGGTGGTCGGTGGCGACGACGGCGTAGCCGCCGGCGACGAGTCGGCGGGCGAACCTGTCGTAGCGCAGCGCGTGTTCGGCGGCACCGTGCGCGATCTGCACCAGCGCGCGGACATCGCCCTGAGGCAGCCAGGTGTAGGTGGCCACCTGGGTCCCGTCCGCCACGGTCGTGAAATCGTCCCGCCGTTCCGCCACGCTGGGCTCCTCTCCGCTCGCCGACTCGTCTGCCGCGTTGCTGCGGCGCGGCAGCCGCGTCCACTGCCCAGAGCGGATCACCGCACCGCGCGCAAGCAGTAACCGTAGCGGTAGGTGTGGTCCGCGTGAAGGAGGTACTTCTCCAGCGGCGGCGCGCCCCACGAGTCGTTGCCGCCGACGCCCATCTGCCGGTGGTTGACGCCCAACACCGTCTCCTTCCGGGGTTCGAGCTCGTAGGGGTGCCCGGGCCCGTCCAGGTCGGCGGGGGCGTGGTGCAGGGCGCTCAGCTCCAGATGGTCGCCGTCCTGAGTGGTGACGCGCAGTCCGCCGCCGTGCTTGGCGGTCAGCTCGCCCCAGCGCACCCCGGTGACGTTGCCGCACTCCTGCGGGCGTACGTACGGCGTGAACTGTTCCGCCACGCTGGAGCGGTACCGGCCGACCGGGGCTCCGGTCGCCCGGTCCTGGTAGTTCTCGTGCGGGCCCCTGCCGTACCAGGTGAAGGCCGACAGGCCCGCGGGAAGGGTGAGCAGCGCTCCGACCAGCGGGAGATCGGGCAGCCCCGCACCGGGTTCCAGGGTGTGTTCGACACGCACCTCCCCGTCGCCGCGCACGGTGAAGACGGTGGTGTACGCGCTGGCCGCGGGGGAGGTCGGGAGGGTGCTGCGTACCTCGACGGTGACCACCGAGCGGCTCTCGCGGGCGACCTTCACCGCGTCGGTGGTGCGCTTGGCGCCGGCCTGCTTCCACGTCTTGGCCTTTTCGTGGAAGTTCCGGCCGCGGTCGTTGTCGGTGGGAGCGCGCCAGAAGTTGGGCACCGGGCCCTCGGTGAGCAGGGCCACGCCCCTGTGCCGGAAGTCGGTGAGGGTGCCGCGGCGCTTGTCGAGCGTGAGGGTGAAGTCCCGCCCCGTGACGGTGACCTCTTTGCCGGTCTCCTCGTACTCCACGGGTGGCAGTTCGGCCTCTTCCGGCTCCTTGGGGGCCGCCTGCTGCCAGTCGGTGAGCTGGAGCTGTCCCCCCGCCACCTCGTGTCCGGCCTTCGCCCAGGAGGTGCCGCGCCGCAGTACGAGGGAGAGGTTGAGCCAGTACTCGGCGCCGGGCGCGGGCCTGGCGGGTCGGTCCAGTGGCAGCCGAACCGTGCTGGTGTCGCCGGGCCCGGTGCGGGGCGGCCGTACGGTGCCGTGCTGTACGCGCTCGCCGTCGCGGGTGACCTCCCAGCGCAGCTCGTAGCCTTCCAGGCCGGTGAAGAGCTGCTTGTTGGTGAGCTTCACCTCGCCCTCGGCCGCCTTGTCCCCCGAGAAGGCGATCCGCTGGTAGACGTGCTTGACCTCGTGCATGGCGGGGTTGATCTCGCGGTCGGAGCGGATGACGCCGTTGCAGCAGAAGTTGCCGTCCGTGGGATAGCCCGCGACCCAGTCGCCGCCGTACGACAGATAGCTGCGCGAGGAGTCCGAGGGCACCGGCTTCTTGATCGTCTGATCCACCCAGTCCCAGATGAAGCCGCCGTGCAGGTTCGGGTACTTCTCGAAGAGGTCCCAGTACTCCTGGAGGTTGCCGGTGCTGTTGCCCATGGAGTGCGCGTACTCGCACAGCATGAACGGCTTCTTGTCGCCCGACTTGCCGTACTTCTCGACCTCGTCGGGCTTGGCGTACATCCGGGACTCCACGTCGGCCACGGAGCTCATGCCCTCGTAGTGCACGGGACGGCTCGGGTCGCGCTGGTGGAACCAGTCGGCCATCTTGCGGAAGTTGTCGCCACTGCCCGCCTCGTTGCCGAGCGACCACAGCACCACACAGGGGTGGTTCTTGTCGCGCTCCAGCATGCTGCGCGCCCGGTCCAGGCAGGCCGCTGTCCACTCGGCGAGTGAGCCTGGGAGGGTGTCGCGGACCTCGTGGGTCTCCAGGTTGGTCTCGCCCACGACATACAGCCCGTACTCGTCGCACAGCTCCAGCCAGCGGGGCGAGTTGGGGTAGTGCGAGGTGCGGACGGCGTTGATGTTGTGCTGCTTCATCAGTTTGATGTCGCGCAGCATCGTCTCCTCCGGCACGGCCTGCCCGTACACGGGGTCGGTCTCGTGCCGGTTGGTGCCCGCGAACAGCAGCGGCTTGCCGTTGATCTCCAGCTTGCCGGGGCCGAAGGTCAGCTTCCGGAAGCCGAACCGCACCCGGTGCACCTCGCTGCGGTCGCCGCCCGGGTCCCGCACCGTCAGTACCAGGGTG
>NZ_JAFFZN010000008.1 GCF_017676385.1 Streptomyces spirodelae | reverse complement strand
GCTAGCTCTTGGCCTCGACCAGCTTTCGGAGCCGGTCCGGCGTCAGCGGGTTCGACTGATCGCCGTAGAGGTTCTTGCCGTCCAGCAGAACAGTGGGCGTCCCCTGGTGCCCGGACTCGTTGAACGCCTCGTCGGAGCGTTTGACCTGCGCTTCGTGCCGGCCGCTGGTCACACACTCCTTGAAGGAGGCGTCGACCAGCCCGTCCACCTTCCCGGCCAGCCGGATCAGCCGGCCGGTGTCGGCGAAGGCGTCCTTCTGCTCGCTGGGCTGGTTCTGGTACAGCACGTCGTGGTACTGGGCGAACTTCCCCTTGTCCCTGGCGCACAGTGCCGCGTTGGCCGCCTCCCGGGAGCCCCGGCCGCCCATGTTCCCGTCGATGAGCGTCACCAGGTGGTACTCGGCCTTGAGCTTGCCGGCGCGCTGGAGGCTCTTGACCGTGGAGCGGAAAGCGTTCTCGAACTGCGCGCACGCCGGGCAGCGGAAGTCCTCGTAGACCGTGAGCTTCGCCGGGGCGCTGCGCTGCCCGACCGTGACCGGCTTCGCCGACTGGCTGCCCGCCTCCTCCCGGCCCAGCCCTGCCACAGTGGCGCCCACGGCGGTGGCCACCGCCAGCACGCCGACCACCACCGCTGCGACCTTGAACTGGCGCCGCCTGCGCTCGGCGACCTTGTCCCGCTCCCGCTCGGCCCGCAGGCGCTCGCGGGCCGAGCGCTTGTCGCCGTCGTTGCTGTTCTGGCTCATCACGCCCGACCCAACGAGAGGGCTCAGCCTCGATGAGCGCACAGCGCTCTTTTTCCCTCAAAAGGGATGTTCCCTCGAAAGGGGTGGCCCCCGGCCGGGCCGGGGGGCCACAGCCGCTATCGGCGGACGCCCTCCGCAAGGGCCGCGGCCAGCTCGCGGACACTCGCGAGGCCCGCCTCCAGGTCGTCGGCGGCCAGCAGCCGCTTGACGAACGCCGAGCCGACGATCACCCCGTCCGCGAAGGCGGCGACCTCCGCCGCCTGCTCGGGGTTGGAGACGCCGAGCCCGACACAGACCGGCAGCGAGGTGGTGGACCGCACCCGGGCCACCAGGTCCCTGGCCTCGTTGCCCACCGACTCCCGCGTCCCGGTGACGCCCATCAGCGACGCGGCGTACACGAAGCCGCTGCCCGCCGCGGTGATCCGGGCCAGCCGCGCGTCCTGGCTGCTGGGCGCGACGACGAAGACGGTGCCGAGCCCGGCCTGCTCGGCGGCCTTCCGCCAGCCCTCGGACTCCTCGACCGGCAGGTCGGGCAGGATGCAGCCCGCGCCGCCCGCCGCCGCCAGCTCCTCGGCGAAGCGCTCGGCGCCGTACCGGTCGACGGGGTTCCAGTACGTCATGACCAGCACCGGCTTGCCGGTGGCCGCGTGCGCCTCGCGGACCGTACGCAGCACGTCCGCGATCCGCACCCCGCCCCGCAGCGCGATGGTGTCCGCCGTCTGGATGACCGGGCCGTCCATCACCGGGTCGCTGTGCGGCAGGCCCACCTCGACCACGTCGCAGCCGCTCTCCAGCAGCGCCGTGCAGGCCGCGATGCCACCCTCGACGGTGGGGAAGCCGGCCGGGAGGTAGCCGACGAGCGCGGCCCGGTTCTCGGCCTTGGCCCGTGCCAGGGTCTGCTCCAGCAGTGCGACGTTTCCGCTTGCCCCGCTCATGCCTGCTCCCCCTGCTTCTCGTCCGTACCGTCCGTTCCGTCCAGCAGGCCGAAGTAGCGCGCGGCCGTGTCCATGTCCTTGTCGCCGCGGCCGGAGAGGTTCACCAGCACGATGCCCTCCCCGCCCAGCTCCTTGCCCAGATCGAGCGCTCCGGCCAGCGCGTGCGCGCTCTCGATGGCCGGGATGATGCCTTCCGTCTCGGAGAGCAGCCGCAGCGCCCGCATCGCCGCCTCGTCGGTGACCGGCCGGTACTCGCCGCGCCCGCTGTCCTTGAGGAAGGCGTGCTCGGGACCGATGCCCGGGTAGTCGAGCCCGGCCGAGATCGAGTACGGCTCGGTGATCTGGCCCTCGTCGTCCTGGAGGACGTAGGAGCGCGAGCCGTGCAGGATGCCCGGCTCACCGGCGGTCAGGGTGGCCGCGTGCTCGCCGGAGTCCACGCCGTGCCCGGCCGCCTCGAAGCCGACGAGCCGCACGTCCGTGTCGGGCAGGAAGGCGTGGAAGAGGCCGATCGCGTTGGAGCCGCCGCCCACGCAGGCGGCGACCGCGTCCGGCAGCCGCCCGGTGCGCTGCAGGATCTGCCGCCGCGCCTCGACGCCGATCACACGGTGGAAGTCGCGCACGATCTGCGGGAAGGGGTGCGGCCCGGCGACCGTGCCGAACAGGTAGTGGGTCCGGTCCACGTTGGCCACCCAGTCGCGGAACGCCTCGTTGATGGCGTCCTTGAGAGTGCGGCTGCCGGAGGTGACGGGCACGACCTCGGCGCCGAGCATCCGCATCCGGGCGACGTTCAGCGCCTGCCGCTCGGTGTCGATCTCGCCCATGTAGATGGTGCATTCGAGCCCGAAGAGGGCGCACGCGGTGGCGGTTGCCACGCCGTGCTGGCCCGCGCCGGTCTCCGCGATGACCCGGGGCTTGCCCATGCGCTTGGTGAGCAGGGCCTGGCCCAGCACGTTGTTGATCTTGTGCGAGCCGGTGTGGTTGAGGTCCTCGCGCTTGAGGAAGACCCGGGCGCCGCCCGCGTGCTCCGCGAACCGCTTCACCTCGGTCAGGGCGCTGGGCCGGCCGGTGTAGTTGACCAGCAGCTCGTCCAGCTCGGCTGCGAAGGCCGGATCGGCCTTCGCCTTCTCGTACTCGGCGGCCACCTCGTCGACGGCGGCCACCAGGGCCTCGGGGATGAACTTGCCACCGAACGCGCCGAAGTAACCGGCGACGCTGGGGCTGTGACCCTCCGGGTCGGGGATGAAGAAGTCGGACATACCGACATTGCTCCTTGGCTCGGACTGACGTGACGGCTTGGTCCCCAGCCCTCCGGGCGCCTCCGGGACCGAAGGCACCCCGCTGCACGGAAGGGCAGCCGGAGTGGGCAGCCCCTCAGCAGAGAGCGGAAGGCATGGGGGAGGTCAGCGCCATCGCCGACCGCGGATCACACCCGGTTCGCAACCGATGTGATAGCGGACCGACCGCCCCCGCACCCGCCGCGCGGGCGCCCGGCAGCCGCGGGGCCGGCACCCGCGCGCCAGCGCGAGGGAGCACAGGGAGACGACAGCGGTCATCGGGCGTCAGCCCCTGCCACCGTGCCGGAGCGCCGGGTGGGCACCGGCTGCGACGAGATCGGAGACCGCGGTCTGCGGGTCCTTGCCGGTCACCAGCGACTCCCCCACGAGTACGGCGTCGGCCCCCTCGTTCGCGTACGCGATCAGATCGTGCGGGCCCCGGACGCCGGACTCGGCGACCTTGACGATGTGGTCGGGGATCTCGGGGGCGATCCGGGTGAAGTTGCCGCGGTCCACCTCGAGCGTCTTCAGATTCCGCGCGTTGATGCCGACGATCTTCGCGCCCGCCTCCAGCGCCCGCTCGGCCTCGTCCTCGTCGTGCACCTCGACCAGCGGGGTGAGGCCGATGGACTCGGCGCGCTCGATCAGGGAGACCAGCGCCTCCTGCTCCAGCGCCGCGACGATCAGCAGCACCACATCGGCGCCGTAGGCGCGGGCCTCCCACAGCTGGTAGGAGGAGAAGATGAAGTCCTTGCGCAGCACGGGGATGTCCACCCGGGCGCGTACGGCCTCCAGATCGGCCAGCGAACCGCCGAAGCGGCGGCGCTCGGTGAGAACGGAGATGACGGCGGCGCCGCCCGCCTCGTAGTCGGCGGCGAGCCCTGCCGGGTCGGCGATGGCCGCCAGCGCGCCCTTGGACGGGCTGGAGCGCTTGACCTCGCAGATCACCCTGACCCCGGCCGTGCTGTCGCCCTTGAGGGCCGCCAGTCCGTCCTTGACCTGGGGCGCCCGGGCCGCGCGCTCCTTGAGCTCCTCGAGGCTGACGCGGGCCTGCCGCTCGGCGAGGTCCTCACGCACGCCTTCGATGATCTCGTCGAGCACACTCACCGAGCGGCCTCCTTGCTGGCTTGGGGTGGGGCACTGCGATGGTATCCGCCACGGCGCGGAGGTCCCGCATCCGGTTGCATACGGTCCCATATAGCGGACAAATCACCGCCCTGGTGGCCGTCCGGACGGGTCCGGTCAGGGGGCCAGCCCCGTGCCGAGGGGCGTATTCCGGACAACCGAGAAGACCACCAGCAGCGCCCCGGCGGCCGACCAGTGCCAGGCCCGCAGCCGTACCGGGAAGGAGTAGGCACGGCCCCGCGCCAGGCGGGTGACCCAGTGGAGCCAGCCCAGCGCGAAGCCGGTGAAGAGCAGGACGGCGAGCAGGTTCGCACCCAGCGCGGCGACCGGATCGCCATGTGCCAGGGCGTGTGCGCTGCGCAGCCCGCCGCAGCCGGGGCAGTACAGACCGGTGACGGTCAGGAAGGGGCAGGCCGGGTAGTGACCGGGCTGATTGGGGTCGACGGCGGCCACATAGGCGAAGGCCGCGCCCGCCGCGGCCAGGGTGCCGAGGGGCGCGGCCAGACGCGGCACCGCTCGGGTGAGGCGGTGCCGCACTGTCGCGGCGTGCTGCCGGTCGCTCAGGAGTGTGCCTCGGTCCGGGTCTGGTGCGCCTGCTGGTGCGCCAGCTTGTGGGCCCGCGCCTGCTCGGCTGTCAGGCCGGAGGACTTCGACTGGCCGAGCCCCGCGGCCCGCATGATGCCGCCGATCACAGCGCCCGCTCCGATGATGACCAGCCCCGCGATCACACCGGCGGGCTGCGCCATCACCGTGAAAGCGGAGGCGACGCAGAAACCGACGAAGGCGATGATCGAGCCGGTCCAGGCGGCCGGGGTGTGTCCGTGGCTGTGCGCCATGAATGCTCCTTGAGTCACAACATGTGGTGGGGCCACCCGGCCCGTTCGCCGCCTATTGTCTCTCTTCGCACCGCACATGCTCCCGCGGGGGTCCCCGTGCCGCGCCCGGAGGGGCGCGGCGAACTGGCGCGCCCAGCCACAAACGCAGCCGCACCCGCGAACAACAGCCAGGGGCACCCCCCTACCCGGAAAGGCGAACGCCTCAGGCGGTGCCGTGCGTGGGGTCCTCACCCCGGTCCAGCGCCTTCCACAGGTCCTCAGGGCGATCCGGATCAACGCGCGGCACGCGCGAAGCGCGCGAGGCACGCTGCCGCAACGGTGTGCGCTCATAACGGGCACTCCCGGACATCGACGGCCACCCACTGCCGTACCGCAACGCCAGCAACCCGGCAACCAGGAGCAGCACACCGCCCGCTGCCGACACATACGGCCAGGCCGTGACGGTGACCGCGTCACCGAGCCCACTGTCCGAGAGACCACTGGTCCTGGCGGCCTCGGCGGCCAGCGCATCGGTGTCCTCGGCCCCGACCAGCGCCGAGGCCAGCACCGCCGCACCGCACAGGGCCAGCAGTCCCGCGACGACGCGGCGCCCGTTGCGCCGCACGGCGAAGACGGCGACGAGCGCGGCGAGACCGACCAGCGCCAGCGCGCTGGGCAGGCCGGTGACGTCGCCGCCCTCGGCGCTGACGGGCACCTCGCCCTGGGCGAACCTGGCCGTCGACTCGCTCCATGTCTGCCCTGCGGAGACCAGCGCGAGGGCCGCGCCCACCGCGCCGCTCAGCAGTGCGACCGCCAGCGCGGCACGTCCGGCGCGTGCGGGGGTTGTAGAAGTCACCCCTCCACGCTACCCCCGAGCCGCTCGGCGGTCCGGACCGCCCTGAGCACCGCGGCTGCCTTGTTGGCGCACTCGGTGTCCTCGGCCTCGGGGTCGGAGTCGGCGACCACACCGGCACCTGCCTGGACGTACGCGGTCCCGTCGCGCAGCAGCGCGGTCCGGATGGCGATGGCGGTGTCGGAGTCGCCCGCGAAGTCGAGATATCCGACACAGCCCCCGTAGACGCCGCGCCTGGTCGGCTCCAGCTCCTCGATGATCTGCAGCGCACGCGGCTTGGGCGCCCCGGAGAGGGTGCCGGCCGGGAAGCAGGCCGTCAGCGCGTCGAACGCCGTACGCCCCTCGGCCAGTTGCCCGGTGACGGTGGAGACGATGTGCATCACGTGGCTGTAGCGCTCGACGGACATGAAGTCGACCACCTCGACGCTGCCGGGCTCGCAGACCCGTCCCAGGTCGTTGCGGCCCAGGTCGACCAGCATCAGGTGCTCGGCACGTTCCTTCGGGTCGGCCAGCAGTTCCTCGGCCAGCGCGGTGTCCTCGCCCGGGGTCGCCCCGCGCGCCCGGGTGCCGGCGATGGGGTGCATCATCGCGCGGCCGTCCTCCACCTTGACCAGCGCCTCGGGGCTGGAGCCGACGATGTCGAAGCCGTCGAGGCGCAGCAGGTACATGTACGGGCTCGGGTTGGTGGCCCGCAGCACCCGGTAGACGTCCAGCGCGCTCGCCTCGCAGCGGGCCTCGAACCGCTGCGAGGGCACCACCTGGAACGCCTCGCCGCCGCGGATGCGCTCCTTGATGTCCTCGACCCAGCCCCGGTAGGTGGCACCGCCCGACCTGGCCTCGAAGTCGGGGAGTTCGGACGGCGGCAGCGCCACCGGCTCGAGAGGCGCCGGCTGAGCCAGGTCGGCGGCCATCGCGTCCAGCCGCCGTACGGCGTCCGCGTGCGCCTCGTCCACACCGGTGTCCAGGTCGTTGTGGTTGATCGCGTTGGCGATCAGCAGCACCGTGCCGTCACGGTGGTCCAGGACGGCCAGGTCGGAGGTGAGCAGCATCGTCAGCTCGGGCAGCGCGAGGTCGTCCACCGTGTCCGGATGGTGGCCGACCTTCTCCAGACGCTGGACGATGTCGTACCCGAGGTAGCCGACCATTCCGCCGGTGAACGGCGGCAGGTCTCCGCTCTGGTGCAGGTCGCGGGGGGTGTGCAGGGCCGCCACCGTCTCGCGGAGCGCGGCGAGCGGGTCGCCCTCGGTGGGTACGCCGACGGGCGGGGTGCCCCGCCAGCGCGCCTGGCCGTCGCTGCCCACGGTGAGCGCGGCGTCGCTGCGTACGCCGATGAAGGAGTAGCGCGACCAGGTGCGGCCGTTCTCCGCCGACTCCAGCAGAAAGGTCCCCGGGCGTTCCGCGGCCAGCTTGCGGTACAGGGCGATGGGGGTGTCGCCGTCCGCCAGCAGGCGGCGGGTCACCGGGATGACCCGCCGGTCCTTGGCGAGCGTCCGGAAGGTTGCGAGGTCAGGGGCCGTCATGGGCCCTCACCCTACTGGTCCGACGGCAGCAGCACGTCCGCGTCGAAGCAGGTCCGCCTGCCCGTGTGACAGGCCGCGCCGACTTGGTCGACCTGCACCAGCACCGTGTCGGCGTCGCAGTCGAGCGCCACGGACTTGACCCGCTGCACATGCCCCGAGGTGTCACCCTTGACCCAGTACTCGCCCCGGCTGCGGCTCCAGTAGGTGGCCCGCCCCGAGGTGAGGGTGCGGCGCAGCGCCTCGTCGTCCATCCACCCCAGCATCAGCACCTCTTTGGTGTCGTACTGCTGGGCGATGGCGGGCACCAGCCCGTCCGCGTTGCGCTTGAGTCGGGCGGCGACGGCGGGGTCGAGAGCGATCTCCTGGGACATGCGTCCCATTGTCCCCCACGCCCGCGCCGACACACCTCGCACACGCACGGGCACCCACAGCTCTGCTACCCGCCGTACGCTTGCAGTCATGTCGACCCATGCCAAGCGTGAACGCCTCTTGCTCGCCGATCTCTTGGAAACGCACGGCCCGGATGCGCCCACCCTGTGCGAGGGCTGGAAGACCCGGGACCTGGCCGCGCACACCGTCGTACGGGAGCGCCGCGGCGACGCGGCGGGCGGACTGCTGATCAAGCAGCTCGCGCCCCGACTCGAGCGGGTGCAGAGCGAGTTCGCCGCCAAGCCGTACGACGAACTCATCCAGCTCATCCGCACCGGACCGCCGCGGATCTCCCCCTTCGCGCTCAAGCAGGTGGACGAGGCGGCCAACACGGTCGAGTTCTTCATCCACGCCGAGGACGTGCGCCGCGCGCAGCCCGACTGGTCGCCCCGTCAGCTCGATCCCGTCTTCGAGGACGCGCTGTGGCGCCGCCTGGAGACGGCGGCCCGGATGTACGGGCGCAAGTCGCCGGTCGGCCTGGTGCTGCGACGGCCCAACGGGCAGACGGCCGTCGCCAATCGGGGCACGCCCGTCGTCACCGCCGTCGGGGCCCCCTCGGAGCTCCTGCTGTTCGCCTCCGGCCGGCAGGAGCACGCGGATGTCGAGCTGGACGGCGACAAGGACGCCCTCGCCCGTTTGACCCAGGCGAACCTGGGCCAGTAGGGGCCGGGGAGGGGTGCCCCTGGCTGTTGGTTGCGGGCTGCGGGAGCAGGGTGGGCAAGCCCAGCACCCGTGCCGGGCACCAGCCCAGGGGCGGGGCAGGAGGTTCCCAGCCGGACACGCGGGGGAGCTACGGCTCCCCCGCCGTTCGCTCGCCGACGTCTCGCCTCAGCGTCTGCAATACCTCGAGCTCGCGGTCGATGTCGCGTCGCTTGGCCTCGAGCCGTCGCACCTCCTGGGCCAGGAGCGCCTCCATGACCCCGGTGCGCTCTTCAGGGGGCGCCTCCAGGCAGGGCAGCAGTTCACCGATAGTGGCGCTGCACAGGCCCGCGGCCAGCAGATGCTGGATCAGCACGACGCGCTCGGTCATCGACGCGTCGAAGTCCCGCCATCCTCCCACCGTGCGGTTGGAACGGATGAGACCTTGCTCTTCGTAGTAGCGCAAGGACCGAGCGCTGACACCGGTGGCCTGCGCGAGTTCTCCGATACGCACCATGCCTCCTGCCCATGACCCGGCTTCGCACCCAGTCTTGCACCTGACACCGGTGTGAAGTCCGACCCTCATGTGGCCGCACCGAACCGTGTGCGGCCTCATGAGGAGGTCTCCATGAAGCAGATCCATGTGTGGTCGGACTATGTGTGCCCGTTCTGCCTGATCGCCGACGAACTCATCGAGCGCGCCATCGCCGACCGGGCCGATGTCGAAGTCGTCCATCACGCGCATGAGCTCCGGCCCCACCCGACGCCGACACTGCGGCCCGAGGACCCGTATCTGCCCGACATCTGGACCCGGGCTGTCCACCCGATGGCGCGGCGCCACCAGGTGCCGATGAACCTGCCGAGCATCTCACCGCAGCCGTACACCGCCCTGGCCTTCCAAGGGGCTCAGTACGCCGCCGCGCGCGGTGCGGCACACGCCTATCACCGGCGGGTGATGACGGCCTTCTTCCAGGAGAACCGCGACATCGGCGACAGGGATACGCTGGCCGACCTCGCCACCGATGTCGGTCTGGACCGCGTCGGCTACCTCCATGCGCTGGACGACGACGCCTACGCCCGACGGCACCGGCTGGCGCTGGACGAGTCCGCCGCCATGGGGATCACGGTCGTGCCCACCCTCGTCATCGGGCGCCGACGCATCCAGGGGGTGGCCACCGAAGGCGTGATCGCACGCGCCCTCGACGCAGACGCCGCCGCGGACGCGTCATGACCGGCGGCGACACTCTCACCGGGCTCCTCGCCGACGCCGTGGCCCATTCCCGCCGCCATGTCGAGCACCGAGCGGTGCCCGGCCGGCTCGATCCGTTCGCCATCTACCTGCGCTTGCGCGGCCTCCCCTCGCCGGACCCCGCGTCCTCCGCCCTTTCAAAGGACTCCTGAAGGGACTCCCTCATGCACTGGCTCGACCTCGCCATCGCCACCGTCTTCGAGATCGCTGTCGCGATCAGCGCGGGCAAGGCCCAAGGCTTCGCCCACCGTGGCTGGACCCTCGCGACGCTCGTCACCGGCGGCCTGGGCACCTACTTCCTCAGCCGAGCGCTTCTCACCTTCGACGTCGGCGTCGGCTATGCGCTGTGGACCTCGCTCGCCGGGGTCGGTATCGCCGTGCTCGGCGCGCTGCTCTTCGGAGAGCGCCTCACCTGGCGCAAAGCCATCGGCATCGTTCTCGTCATCGGCGGAGTCGTCGGTCTCCAGCTCACCGGCACCGCGTGACCCTCCTCCCCTCCCCGGCACATCCACGCACCCACAGAAGTCACCTACAGAAGGAAGCCTCATGTCGGCACAGCCGCGCTTCTCCCGCATCGCCTGGCTCACCCTGCTCCTCGCCGGAGTCTTCGAGATCGGGTATGCCCTCTCCGTCGGGGGCAGTCACGGTTTCACCGTCTGGTCATGGTCGATCGTGGCCGTCGTGTTCTTCCTGCTCACGCTCTGGACCCTCAGCCTGGCTCTGCGCAGCATCGATGTCGGCATCGGCTACGCCGTATGGGCGGGCATCGGCGCCGCCGGAGCCGCACTGCTGGGCCCCGCGTTCTTCGATGAAACCCTCACCCCGGCCAAGGCCGGATGGCTCGCCGTCATCATCGCCGGCGTCGCCTGGCTCAAGCTCGCGGATCGCCCCAGCACCGGCGAACCATCCGAGTGAGCCCGTGGGGCCCATGCCGGGTACGCAGATGGCGTGCGCCCCCACCTGCGCCCCCGAGTCCACCCCGCAGGGTGCCCGGCGACGGGTACAGGGACGGGTCAGGGTGTTCCCGGATGGAGCCGGGGCGCCCGGCCGCGAAGGTGGAAGCATGACTCCTTCGCCGCTCCCCCGCATCCGGACCTCCGTCTCCCGACGCCGCCCTTCCCGCCGGGTCCTCCTCGCCGGAGTGGCCTCCGGCGCGGCGGTCGCCACCCTCGGCACCCCGGTGCCGGTCGCCGCCGCCGACAGCAAGGGTGAGGGCGGGCGCACCACGCTGCCCCCGCCCGACGCCGGAGCGCTGCGCGCCGCCATCGACGATCTGGACCACCCCCGCTCGTCCGGCGCCCAGCTCAGGGTCAGCGGATCGGCCGGCCGCTGGTACGGCACCTCGGGGGTGGCGGACCCGGCGACGGGGCGGCCCGTCGGGCTCAACGACAAGATCCGCGCGGGCAGCGTCACCAAGGCGTTCGTGGCCACGGCAGCCCTCCAGCTCGCCGACGAGGGGCGGCTGCGCCTGGAGTCCCCCGTACGGCACTACCTCCCCGCCCTGCTCCCGGAGCGCTTCGGCGCGATCACCGTGGCGCAGCTCCTCGACCACACCAGCGGGCTGCCCGACCACGTCGGACTGCCGGAGATGAGCACCCCGGAGGCGGTACTGCGGCACCGGTTCGACCGGTGGACCCCGCAGCAGCTCGTGGCGACGGTCACCGGCGGCGAGCTGAAGTTCCGCCCGGGCACCAGGCAGGAGTACCGCGGCATCAACTACGTACTGGCGGCGCTGGTCATCGAGCAGGTGACGGGGCAGCCGTACGGCATCGAGCTACGGGAGCGCATCCTGCGTCCGCTGCGGCTGGGCCACACCTCGATCCCGTCGGCCGAAGGCAACCCTCGCCGCATCCGGGGCCCGCACATGCACGGCTGTCTGGAGCTGAGCGACGGCACGCTCGCGGACATCACCGAGTTCGACATGTCCGTCGCGCACGCGGACGGCGAGATCGTCACCAGCACCGGCGACATGCACCGCTTCCTGTCGGCGCTGTTCTCCGGCTCGCTGCTGCCGCAGCGGCAGCTGCGGAAGATGTTCACCCTGCCGCCCAAGCACGTACGGATGCTGGATGGCAGCCCCGCGCGCTACAGCACCGGGCTCCAGACGGCCACGGTCAACGGCGTCACCCTGTGGGGCAAGACCGGCGAGCAGTACGGCTACGCCTCCGGCATGTTCGCCACCCGCGACCAGCAACGCCGCCTGGTCTGGGCGCTCACCCCCGTACAGCTGGGCGCCGACCCGTCGCCGATGGCCCAGCGGATCGCTGACGCCGCGACGGCAACTCGGTGAGGGGGACGCGCCCCGTCAGGGGCGCGGGGAACTGCGCGACCAGCCACAAAGCGCCCGCGGCCCGCAAGCAACCAACCGGGGCAGCCCCTACTCGGCAGAAAGGCGCTCCGACAGAATGAGCTGCAGCTCCCGTGCCGCGCGGGTCGGAGAAACATCGCCGCGGTGGGCCACCGAAATGGTGCGGTGGAGTCCCGGCGCCGCGAAGCGGGTGACCCGCAGGCCGGAGCGGTCCGCGACCATCCGGGGGACGACGGCCAGCCCGAGGCCCGCGCGGACGAAGCCGAGGACGGCGTCCATCTCGCCGCCCTCCACGCCGAAGACGGGCTCGAAGCCCGCCTCGCGGCACGCGGCTACGGTCAGCTCCCGCAGGTCGTACCCGCGCCGGAACATCGCCAGCGGGCGGTCCCGCAGGTCCTCCACGTGGATACGGGAGCGGGAGCCGGAGCGGCGCACCGGGGCCGGGGCGTCCGGCGCGGAGACGACGACCAGCTCCTCGCTCAGCAGCTCGGCCGTGGCCAGCACCGGGCCCTGCGCTGCGAGCGGGGTGATGATCAGGGCCAGGTCGAGCTCGCCCGCCGCCAGTACCCGCACCAGGTCCTGGGAGCCGTCCTCGTGCACGACAAGTTCCACACCCGGGTACCGCTCGTGGAAGGCGCGCAGGACGTCCGGGACGAGGCTGGCGCACAGGCTCGGGGTGGCTCCCAGCCGTACCCGCCCGCGCCGCAGCTGTGCCACCTCCTGCACCTCTCGGCGTGCCGTCTCGGTGTCGGCCAGGATGCGGCGGGCCAGCGGCAGCAGGGCCTCACCCGCGTCGGTGAGCGAGATGTGGCCGCGTGCGCGGTGGAAGAGCTCGGCGCCCAGCTCCCGCTCCAGGGAGCGGATCTGCTGGGAGAGGGAGGGCTGTGCGACGTGCTCGCGCTGCGCTGCCCGGGTGAAGTGGCGGGTGTCGGCGACCGCGGCGAAGTAGCGGAGCTGCTGGAGCTGCATACGGCAAGCATACGGATTCGCGATAGGCAAGGACTATCGTTCGCAGCCGTACTATGTCTTGGACTGATGCCGGGCTCCGTACCTACCTTTCATGACCATGGCGACGGTTACCCGTACTCCCCACTCCCAGCGCCCCGGACCCCGGCCACCGGACCGGCCGCGGGGTGGCTTCGTGCGCACCCTGTGGGGCTCCACGATCGGCAAGAAGACGGTCATGGCGGTCACCGGGCTGCTGATGCTGGCCTATCTGCTCGTGCACATGTTCGCGAACCTGAAGGTCTTCTTCGGCCCCGAGGAGATGAACGGCTACGCGCACTGGCTGCGCACCCTCGGTGAGCCACTGCTGCGGCACGGCTGGTTCCTGTGGATCGCGCGCGTGGTGCTGCTCGCGGCCGTCGTACTGCACGGCGTCAGCGCCTATCAGCTCAGCAGGCGCGACATCGCCGCCCGCCCGGTCAAGTACCAGCACCAGCGGCGGCAGGCGAGCTACGCCACCCGCACCATGCGCTGGGGCGGGATCATCCTGGCGCTGTTCATCGTCTGGCACGTCCTCGACCTGACGACCGGCACGGTGAATCCACGCGGCCAGGAGGGCCACCCGTACGAGAACATCGTCGCCGGTTTCCAGAACTGGTACGCGAACGTCATCTACAGCGTCGCCATGCTCGCCGTCGGACTGCACATCCGGCACGGCTTCTGGAGCGCGGCGCAGACCCTCGGGGTGACCCGACCCGGCGCCGCACGGCTGCTCAAGGCCGGCGCCACTCTCCTCGCGCTGGTGATCACCGCCGGCTTCCTCTCCGTACCGATCGGCGTCATGACGGGAGTGGTGAATTGAGTACCCCTTACGCGGACTACCAGGACTACCGGACCGGCGAGGCGATCGCCGACACCAAGGCGCCGGACGGTCCCATCGAGCAGCGCTGGAACCGGCGCCGCTTCGAGGCGAAGCTGGTCAACCCGGCCAACCGCCGCAAGTACACCGTGATCGTCGTCGGCACGGGGCTGGCGGGCGGCTCGGCCGGAGCCACCCTGGCGGAGGCCGGGTACCACGTCGTCCAGTTCTGCTACCAGGACTCCCCGCGCCGGGCGCACTCCGTCGCCGCGCAGGGCGGCATCAACGCGGCGAAGAACTACCGCAACGACGGCGACTCGGTGCAGCGCCTCTTCTACGACACCGTCAAGGGCGGCGACTTCCGCTCCCGCGAGTCCAATGTGCACCGGCTGGCGGAGATCTCCACCGAGATCATCGACCAGTGCGTGGCGCAGGGCGTGCCGTTCGCCCGCGAGTACGGCGGGCTGCTGGACACCCGCTCCTTCGGCGGCGTCCAGGTCTCCCGCACCTTCTACGCGCGCGGCCAGACAGGACAGCAGCTGCTGCTCGGCGCCTACCAGGCGCTCTCGCGGCAGATCGCCGCAGGGAACGTGGAGATGCACCCGCGTACGGAGATGCTGGATCTGATCGTCGTCGACGGGCGGGCGCGCGGCATCGTCGCGCGCGATCTGCTGACCGGCCGGATCGACACCTACTTCGCCGACGCGGTGGTGCTGGCCACCGGCGGCTACGGCAACGTCTTCCATCTGTCCACCAACGCCAAGAACTCCAACGCGACGGCCGTCTGGCGCGCGCACCGCAGGGGCGCCTACTTCGCCAACCCCTGCTTCACCCAGATCCACCCCACCTGCATCCCGCGCTCCGGCGACCACCAGTCCAAGCTGACGCTGATGAGCGAGTCGCTGCGCAACGACGGCCGCATCTGGGTGCCCAAGGCGGCCGGCGACGACCGGCCGCCGCAGGACATCCCCGAGGACGAGCGCGACTACTACCTGGAGCGGCTCTACCCCTCCTTCGGCAACCTCGTCCCCCGCGACATCGCCTCCCGCGCCGCCAAGAACGTCTGCGACGAGGGGCGCGGAGTGGGCCCCGGCGGTCAGGGCGTCTACCTCGACTTCGCCGACGCCATCGCCCGGATGGGCCGCGCGGCCGTCGAGGAGAAGTACGGCAACCTCTTCGAGATGTACGCGCGGATCACCGCCGAGGACCCGTACACCCGCCCCATGCGGATCTACCCCGCCATCCACTACACGATGGGCGGGCTGTGGGTCGACTACGACCTGATGACCACGGTCCCCGGCCTCTTCGCCGTCGGGGAGGCCAACTTCTCCGACCACGGCGCCAACCGGCTCGGTGCCTCCGCGCTGATGCAGGGCCTGGCGGACGGCTACTTCGTGCTGCCCGCGACACTGGGCGACTATCTGGCCCGTCACCCACACGAAGACGTCGATCCGGACCATCCGGCCGTCCACGAGGCGGTGTTCGCCGTCACCGACCGCCTCTACGCCCTGCTGTCCAACAACGGCGACCGCTCTCCCGACTCCTTCCACCGCGAACTGGGCGAGCTGATGTGGGACGAGTGCGGGATGTCCCGTACGGAGGAAGGGCTGCGCAAGGCACTGGAGCGCATCCCCGAACTGCGTGCGGAGTTCTGGCAGCGGATCAGGGTGCCCGGCTCCGGCGAGGCCCTCAACCAGTCGCTGGAGAAGGCCAACCGGGTCGCCGACCACCTGGAGCTGGCCGAGCTGATGTGCCTGGACGCGCTGCACCGCACCGAATCCTGCGGTGGCCACTTCCGCGAGGAGTCCCGTACGGCCGACGGCGAGGCGGCCCGCCAGGACGAGGAGTTCGGCTACGCCGCCGCCTGGGAGTTCACCGGCGTCGGCGCTGCTCCCGTGCTGCACAAGGAGGCCCTCGACTTCGAGTACGTCCACCCCACCCAGCGGAGCTACACATGAACCTCACCCTGCGGATCTGGCGCCAGCAGAACGCCTCGGCGGACGGCGAGATGCGCACCTACCAGGTGTCCGGCATCTCCCCCGACATGTCGTTCCTGGAAATGCTCGACACCCTCAACGAGACGCTGATCGAGCGCGACGAGGAGCCGGTCGCCTTCGACCACGACTGCCGCGAAGGCATCTGCGGCGCCTGCGGAATGGTCATCAACGGCCAGGCGCACGGTCCCGAGCGCACCACCACCTGCCAGCTGCACATGAGGCACTTCGCCGACGGCGACACCATCGACATCGAGCCGTGGCGGGCCGCTGCCTTTCCCGTCGTACGGGATCTGGTCGTGGACCGGTCGGCGTTCGACCGGGTGATCGGCGCGGGCGGCTACATCACCGCGCCGACCGGCGCGGCACCGGAGGCCCATGCCACGCCGGTGCCCAAGCCGGCCGCCGACGCGGCCTTCACGCACGCCGAGTGCATCGGCTGCGGAGCCTGCGTGGCCGCCTGCCCGAACGGCTCGGCCATGCTGTTCACCTCCGCCAAGGTGAACCACCTGAACGTACTGCCGCAGGGCGCCCCCGAGCGGGAGAGCCGGGTGCTGGGGATGGTCGAGCAGATGGACGCCGAGGGCTTCGGCGGCTGCACCCTGACCGGCGAGTGCGCCACGGCCTGCCCCAAGGGCATCCCGATGCCGTCCATCGCCGCGATGAACCGCGAGTACGTACGGGCCGCGGCCAAACGGTGATCTCTGCCCGCCTACAGTGGGGCGGGTGACCACCCAGCGGCCCACCCTCCCCGAGCTGGCGCGCCAAGCGCTCTCGTCCGTCCAGCGCGGCTACGACCTCCTGGCGCCCAAGTTCGACCACACCTCCTACCGCACCCCCGACGACATCCTGGCCGCGACCACCCGCGCCCTGAAGCAGCACGGCCCGTACGCCGACGGGCTCGACCTGTGCTGCGGCACCGGCGCGGGCACCCAGGTGCTCCGCGAGGTGTGCACGGGCCGCACGGTGGGTGTGGACTTCAGCAGCGGCATGCTCGCGGAAGCCAGATACACATACGCCACCACCCCGCCGCCCGCCCCGCACTGGGTGCGCGGCGACGCGCACGCGCTGCCGTTCCGGCCCGGAACCTTCGACCTGGTGGTCAGCTTCGGCGCGTTCGGCCACTTCCTCCCCGCCGAACGCCCGCACCTGTTCGCGCAGGTGCGCTCGGCCCTGAGGGAGGGCGGCACGTTCGCGTTCCCGATGACGGCGCCGCAGCGCCCCGGCACGGCGGCGTACTGGACGCTGCTCGGCTTCGACGCGGCGATGCGGGTACGGAACGCGGTGTGGCGGCCGCCGTTCGTGATGTACTACCGCACCTGGCCGCTGGCCGAAGTCCACCGCGATCTGCTGGCCGCGGGCTTCGATGTGGCGTTGCGGCCGCTCCCTGAACTCGGACGCCGCGACGACGGCTCCCCGCGGTGCCGCCTGGTGGTCGCGACTGCGGCGCCGGATCGTTCCCCGCGCCCCTGACGGGGCGTGCCCTCAGCTCACCAGTAACCGTGGTGGGCCAGGTTCAGGGCCAGGGCGGCCACCGCCAGGCAGAAGAACACGGCCCACGGCCCCAGCTGACGGTCACGGACCCGCGCGTGCGCACCGTACGCACCGAGGAAGTACAGCACGAGCCCGCCGGCGGAGAGCACGCCCAGCACCGGCACGGCGAACCCGGCCAACAACCCCAGCGCGCCCGCCCCCAGCAGTGTGCCCAGGGGAAGCATCCAAGACCGGGGCACGCCCAACTTGTCAGCCTGGCTCTTGGGGTAGTCGTGGCCGATGAAGTTGGCGATGGCGGCCGCCCCGTTGGCGACGGAGGTGAGAAGGGTGACCACGAGGTAAGCGGTGAACACGGAGGCTCCTTCTTGCGGGAACGGCAGTTGAGTGTCCACCTCTTGGACGAGTCGGGGCGCCTGAAGGTGACATCCGCCGCCCTTCAGAGGTAGATCTGCTTCTTGCAGCGCGCGCAGTGCTTCGTTCCCTGGGGGACTTCATGTCGGCAGGGTGAACAGGTTGGATCGGGGCCGACCCGTCATGCCCCTACCGCCGGAACCGGCTTCGCGTCGTGCGCCGGGTGCCGCCGCAGCAGTACGACGCAGTCGGTGGCCCGGGCGACCTCGGCACCGCCTGGGCCCTCAGCTCCCACCGTTCGGTACGTCACCGGTTCAGGGGGTGACCCCGCTGTGCGGGACACAGTGGGGTCATGGCGGGGCTCCTTCCGCGGCCCGGCCCGCTAGCATGCCGCGCATGGCCATCAGACTCGAGAACGTCGGCATCGCCGTTCGGGATCTCGAAGCAGCGATCTCCTTTTTCACCGACCTCGGCCTCACGGTCGTCGGCCGTGACACGGTCAGTGGCGAGTGGACCGACACCGCCGTCGGCCTCGACGGCAATCACGCCAACATTGCGATGCTCCAGACGCCAGATGGTCACGGCCGCCTTGAGCTCTTCGAGTACATCCACCCCGAAGCCATCGAGTCGGAGCCCACTCGTCCCCACGAGATCGGCATGCATCGCGTCGCATTCTCAGTCGACGACATCGACGCAGCCCTTGAGACAGCCGCAAAGCACGGATGCCGTCCGCTGCGCGGTGTGGCGACCTATGAGGACGTCTACAAGCTCACGTACCTCCGCGGTCCCAGCGGCATCCTTGTGATGCTGGCCGAGGAGCTGAAGAAGAACTGACGGCTGACCGGGTCAGTCGGCCTCACGACTACCCAAGGCGGGCCGTCCGACTGTCCGGCGGCCTCACGCGACAACCGCGTCGCTGGGCCGCGATGATCTTCCAACCTGCCTTGTCACGGACCCAGGTCGCGGGTGTAGCGCATTCGTGCGACCAGCGCCCTACCCCCGTCGGGCCCTCCGCAGGAGCAGGCCGCCAATGCCGACCAGGGCGGGGAAGCCGCCCTTGGGCATGGCCGTGGCTCCCACCGCGCCGACGCCGACCAGCACGGCCCCCGCGGCGCGCTGGGCGGCGGCGTCGCCGTGCTGCTCCGCTGAGCTGAGCAACCGGCCGCCCATCCACAGCGCGGGCGCAGCGGCCATGAACCAGAAGGCCGCCGCCCGGTCCCCACGGTCCGGTACGGAGTTGACCACCCCGTCGCGGGCGAGCTGTGCCAAAACATCGCGGTAGAGCACGGCGCCGATCGCCCCGTGCCCCAGCGCCGTGGCCTGGAGCCACCATCCTGCCGACCGTCGCTTCATGCGCCGATCGTAGCCCGGCCAAGGGAGTTGAGCGGACCAGTCCACCCGCCACAGCGCACGCGTGTTTGACTACCCGCATGCAGATGAAGATCGACAGCCCGTGGGGTATCAGCGTCTACGGCGCCGCGAGCGTGAACGCCACCCCCGACCTCGTGCGGCTGCGCATCGCCGTGGACCGCATCGAGCAGACGGCCCAGGGCGCGTTCGGCTCGGCACGGGAGGGGGTGGCGGCGCTGAGGCGGACGTTCCGGGAGCACGGTGTGCCGGACACGGCGGTCTCGTCGTCACAGCTGGGGCTGCGCACGGAGTGGGAGGGGTACAACGCGAGCCGGAAGTTCCTGGGGTACCGCTGCCAGGCCGACTTCTCGGTGACGCTGACGGAGATGGACGCGCTTGAGCCGCTGCTGGTGGCCGCCGTGGAGGCGGGCGCCAACCGGGTGGACGGTGTGGACTTCGACGTACGGGACAAGCCGGGACTGCGCGCCCGCGCCCGCACCGAGGCGGTGGCCGCCGCACGCCGCAAGGCCGAGCTGTACGCGGAGGCGGCCGGGGTCGCACTCGGCGCGGTGGTACACATCGAGGACGTCGACCCCGAGGGCCCCCTCGCCTCCCGGTACCGGAGCCACGCCGTCGACGCGCCCTCGGGCGAGGGGGATCTGTCGCCGGGCCAGGTCACCGTCCAGGGCGCCGTCCTGCTGGGCTTCGCCCTCAGGTGAGGGAGCCGAAGCACAGCGAGACCGGGCCCCGGGGCGCCCCTCAGCGCACCGGGTGCCCGGCCTGCCGCAGGGTCTCCTTGACCTCGCCGATCCGCAGGTCGCCGAAGTGGAAGACGGAGGCGGCCAGTACGGCGTCGGCCCCGGCGCCGATGGCGGGCGGGAAGTGGTCGAGGCGGCCGGCGCCGCCGGAGGCGATCACCGGGATGGTGACGTGCTTGCGGACGGCGGCGATCATCTCCGTGTCGTAGCCGTCCTTGGTGCCGTCCGCGTCCATGGAGTTGAGCAGGATCTCCCCGGCGCCCAGTTCGGCGGCGCGGTGGGCCCACTCCACGGCGTCGATGCCGGTGCCGCGGCGGCCGCCGTGCGTGGTGACCTCGAAGCCGGTGCCCTCGGCGCGGCGGCGGGCGTCCACGGACAGGACGAGGACCTGGCTGCCGAACCGTTCGGAGATCTCCCGGATCAGCTCGGGGCGTGCGATGGCCGCCGTGTTGACGCCCACCTTGTCGGCCCCGGCGCGCAGCAGCTTGTCCACGTCCTCGGGGGTGCGCACCCCGCCGCCGACGGTCAGCGGGATGAACACCTGCTCGGCGGTGCGGCGGACCACGTCGTAGGTGGTCTCCCGGTCGCCGGAGGAGGCGGTGATGTCCAGGAACGTCAGCTCGTCGGCGCCCTCCGCGTCGTAGACCTTGGCCATCTCGACCGGGTCGCCCGCATCGCGCAGGTTCTGGAAGTTGACGCCCTTGACGACCCGGCCGCCGTCCACGTCCAGGCAGGGGATGACTCGGACCGCGAGGGTCATGCCTCTTGTGCTCCTTGCGCGCCTTGCTGGTCCCGGTACGCCTCGACCTCCACCTCGACGACGAGGCTGGGGTCGATGAACCCGGATACGACGATCATCGAGGCCGCTGGGCGGACCTCGCCGAACAGTTCCTTGTGAGCCCGCCCGACCTCGTCCACGTCGCGGGTGTGGGTGACGTACATGCGGGTGCGCACGACGTCGGCAGCGCCGAGGCCGAACTCCTCGAGTGCTTCGAGAGCGACGCCGAACGCGTTGACCGTCTGCTCGTACGGGCCGCCTTCAGTGATCACCCCGTCGACCACCGAGGTGCAACCGGCAACCAGCACCAGGCCGTTGGGCAGTGCTACAGCACGGGAGTACCCGAACTGCTCCTCCCAGGGACCGCCGGACGCGACCCGGTGTATTCCGGCCATCAGGCAACCGCCTCCAACGCTTCTTCGAGAGTGAACGCCTTGGCGTAGAGGGCCTTCCCCACGATCGCGCCCTCGACGCCCTCGGGGACGAGGCCCGCGATGGCCCGCAGGTCGTCGAGCGAGGAGACACCACCGCTGGCGACGACCGGCCGGTCGGTACGTGCGCACACGTTGCGCAGCAGCTCCAGGTTGGGGCCCTTGAGCGTGCCGTCCTTGGCGATGTCGGTGACGACGTACCGGGCGCAGCCCTCGGAGTCCAGCCGGGCCAGCGTCTCGTACAGGTCGCCGCCGTCCCGGGTCCACCCCCGGCCGCGCAGCGTGGTGCCCCGCACATCGAGGCCGACGGCGATCTTGTCGCCGTGCTCGGCGATGACCTTGGCCACCCACTCGGGAGCCTCCAGCGCCGCCGTGCCCAGGTTGACGCGGCGGCAGCCGGTGGCCAGCGCGGCCTCCAGCGAGGCGTCGTCGCGAATGCCGCCGGACAGCTCGACCTTGATGTCCATGGCGCGGGCCACCTCGGCGATCTGCTTCCGGTTGTCACCGGTGCCGAAGGCTGCGTCCAGGTCGACCAGGTGCAGCCACTCGGCGCCGGCGCGCTGCCAGGCCAGTGCCGCTTCCAGCGGGTCGCCGTAGGAGGTCTCGGAGCCGGACTCGCCGTGCACGAGGCGGACGGCCTGTCCGTCGCGGACGTCCACGGCGGGCAGCAGCTCAAGCCGGTTGGTGGTCACGGCGCTCTCGCTCTCCAGGGTCACAGGGTTCCGATCCAGTTCTTCAGCAGCTGTGCTCCGGCGTCGCCGGACTTCTCGGGGTGGAACTGGGTGGCCCACAGCGGGCCGTTCTCCACCGCGGCGACGAAGCGGTCGGCGTGCGTCGTCCAGCTCACCAGCGGGGGCTTGAGGGCCGGGCTGGTGGCCTCCAGCTCCCAGTCGTGCACAGCGTAGGAGTGTACGAAGTAGTAGCGCTCGTCGGCCGGCAGCCCGGCGAACAGCCGCGAGTCGGCGGGGGCTTCGACGGTGTTCCAGCCCATGTGCGGTACCGGGTGGGCCGCGTCGTTCTTGAGCGGGCCGACGGTGCCGGGCCACTCGTCCATCCCCTCGGCCTCCTGGCCGTGCTCGATACCGCGGGAGAAGAGGATCTGCATTCCGACGCAGATCCCCAGCACGGGCCGGCCGCCGGCCAGCCGCCGCCCGATCACCCAGTGGCCGCGCGCCTGGACCAGCCCCTCCATACAGGAGGCGAAGGCGCCCACCCCGGGTACCAGCAGACCGTCGGCGTTCATCGCCTTGTCGTAGTCGCGGGTGATCTCGACCCGCGCCCCGGCCCGCTCCAGCGCGCGCTCGGCGGAGCGGACGTTGCCGAAGCCGTAGTCGAAGACCACGACGTCCTTGGCGTTGTCCGTCGTCATGACCACCACTCCAACCGCAGGATTCCGGCCACCAGACACATGGCGGACGCCAGGGAGAGCAGCACGATCACGCCCTTGGGCAACTGCTGCTTCCAGAACGAGATCGCCCCGCCGGCCAGAAACAGCCCGACGAAGATCAGCAGCGCCGCGAGCCCGGTCACAGGGCGCCCTTGGTGGAGGGAATCCCCGTCTGCCGCGGGTCCAGCTCGCTGGCGTAGCGCAGGGCGCGGGCCAGGGCCTTGAACTGGCACTCCACGATGTGGTGCGCGTTGCGCCCGTACGGCACGTGGACGTGCAGCGCGATCTGCGCCTGGGCGACGAAGGACTCCAGGATGTGCCGGGTCATCGTGGTGTCGTAGCTGCCGATCATCGGTGCCATGCCCTCGGGTTCGGTGTGCACCAGGTAGGGGCGGCCCGACAGGTCGACGGTCACCTGCGCCAGCGATTCGTCCAGCGGCACGGACGCGTTGGCGAACCGTACGATGCCGCGCTTGTCGCCGAGTGCCTGCTTGAAGGCGGCGCCCAGCGCCAGCGAGGTGTCCTCGATGGTGTGGTGGCTGTCGATGTGCAGATCGCCCTCGGTCTTGACGGTGAGGTCGAACAGGCCATGGCGGCCGAGCTGGTCGAGCATGTGGTCGTAGAAGCCCACGCCCGTGGAGATGTCCACATCGCCCTTGCCGTCGAGGTCGATCTCGACCACGACAGAGGTCTCCTTGGTGGTTCGCTCCACCCGGCCCTTGCGCGTCATCAGTCGCTCTTCTCCTTCAGCTCCTTCGTCACGGCTCGCACCGCGTCGAGGAACGCGTCGTTCTCCTCCGGCGTGCCCGCCGTGACCCGCAGCCAGCCGGGGACCCCGTTGTCCCGGACCAGTACGCCGCGGGCCAGCAGTGCCTCCCACACGGCGTGCGATCCGGCCGCGCCGTCGAAGCGGCCGAACTGCACGAAGTTGGCGTCCGAGGCGGTGACCTCGCAGCCGATGGCCCGCAGCTCGCTCACCAGCCGGTCCCGTTCGGCCTTCAGCTGCTCGACGTAGCCCAGCAGGGTGTCGGTGTGCTCCAGCGCCGCCAGCGCGGTCGCCTGGGTGACGGCCGAGAGGTGGTAGGGCAGCCGCACCAGCTGGACGGCGTCCACCACGGCGGGCGCGGCGGCCAGGTAGCCCACCCGCAGCCCGGCGGCGCCGAACGCCTTGGACATGGTGCGCGAGAGCACCAGCGTCGGGCGGCCCTCGATCAGCGGCAGCAGCGAGGGGTGGTGCGAGAACTCGCCGTACGCCTCGTCCACCACCACCAGCGCCCCGCGTTCGGGCCGCGCCGCCTGCGCGGCCTCGTACAGCTCCAGCACCGTCTCCTGGGAGACGGCCGTGCCGGTGGGGTTGTTGGGCGAGCAGATGAAGACGATGTCCGGCTTGTGCTCGGCGATGGTGGCGACGGCGGCCTCGGTGTCGATGGTGAAGTCGTCGTTGCGCGGCCCCGACAGCCAGCCGGTGCCGGTGCCGCGGGAGATCAGCGCGTGCATCGAGTACGACGGCTCGAAGCCCAGCGCCGTCCTGCCCGGGCCGCCGAACGCCTGGAGGAGCTGCTGGAGCACCTCGTTGGAGCCGTTGGCCGCCCACACCTGCTCAAGGGCGACGGTGTGGCCCGCCGTACGGGAGAGATAACGGGCGAGCTGGGTGCGCAGCTCGACCGCGTCCCGGTCGGGGTAGCGGTTGAGCTCGCGCGCCGCCTCGGTGACCCGCTCGGCGATCCGCGCCACCAGCTCCTCGGGGAGCGGGTAGGGGTTCTCGTTGGTGTTCAGCTGTACGGGCACGTCCAGCTGGGGCGCGCCGTAGGGGGACTTGCCGCGCAGCTCGTCCCGGATGGGGAGCTCGTCCAGACAGGACACAGACGGGTTGCCGGTCACGGTGCCTCGGGGACCTTCCACTCGAACCTTGCCTTCAGTGCCGCGCCGTGCGCGGGCAGGTCCTCCGCCTCCGCCAGCGCGACGACATGGTGGGTGACCTCGGCCAGCGCGTCCCGCGTGTAGTCCACGACGTGGATGCCGCGCAGGAAGGACTGGACCGACAGGCCCGAGGAGTGGCAGGCGCAGCCGCCGGTGGGCAGCACGTGGTTGGAGCCCGCGGCGTAGTCGCCCAGCGAGACGGGAGCGTACGGGCCGACGAAGACCGCGCCCGCGTTGCGCACCCGAGCCGCCCAGTCGGCGGCGTCGACGGTCTGGATCTCCAGGTGTTCGGCGGCATAGGCGTTGACGACGGCGAGACCCGCTTCGAGGGAGTCGACGAGCACGATGCCGGACTGGCGTCCGGACAGCGCCTCGGCGATGCGTTCGCTGTGCCGGGTGGCGGGCACCTGCGTCTTCAGCTCGGCCTCGACCGCCTCGGCCAGCGCCTCCGAGGGCGTGACCAGGACGGCGGCGGCCACCACGTCGTGCTCGGCCTGGCTGATCAGGTCGGCGGCGACGTGGGCCGCTTCCGCGGTGTCGTCGGCGAGGATCGCGATCTCGGTCGGACCCGCCTCGGAGTCGATCCCGATGACGCCCTTGAGCAGCCGCTTGGCGGCGGCCACATAGATGTTGCCGGGGCCGGTCACCAGCTGCGCCGGGGCGCACTCCTCGGTGCCGTACGCGAACATCGCCACGGCCTGCGCGCCGCCCACCGCGTAGACCTCCTCCACGCCCAGCAGCGCGCAGGCGGCGAGGATGGTGGGGTGCGGCAGCCCGTCGAACGCGTGCTGGGCGGGTGAGGCCACGGCCAGCGAGCCGACGCCGGCCTCCTGCGCGGGCACCACGTTCATCACCACGGACGACGGGTAGACGGCACGACCGCCCGGTACGTACAGTCCCACGCGCTCCACCGGCACCCACCGCTCGGTGACGGTGCCGCCGGGCACCACCTGGACCGTGGAGTCGGTGCGCCGCTGATCGCGGTGGACGATCCTGGCCCGCCTGATGGACTCCTCCAGGGCCGCGCGGACGGCCGGATCCAGCTCCTCCAGAGCCTTGCCCAGCGCCTCTGCGGGCACCCGGGTCCGCTCCAGGCGCACCCCGTCGAACTTCTCCGTGTACTCGATCACCGCCGCCGAGCCACGATGCCGCACGTCGTCGCAGATGGGCCGCACCTTCTCCAGGGCGGCCTCGACGTCGAGCTCGGCACGGGGCAGCAGGTCACGGTCGAGCACGCCGTCCGCCGGGCCGGAGGCCGGTCCGGAGAAGGCTGTGCCACGCAGATCGATTCGGGAGATCACGTACTCAAGTCTCTCAGACCCTCGGAGCGCCCCGTCGTCCGTATCAGAGGCTGATACAAGTCACACGGGACGATCGTCGCCTCCCGCGTTCATCCGGTCACGGAGCGGGAATGGGAGCGGTACGACCACCACATTCGAAGACCGAGGGGGAGAGAACGCGTGAGCGAGCCAGCGGACTCGGGCGAGCCGCCTGCGGGGCTGCGGCTGACGACTGCCGAGTGGGGGCTCTGGCAGGCGTTCCGCAACGGTACCGAACACGATCTGCGCCACGGCGAGGCCGAGCTCGACGACCCGAACGGGGACCACAACTGGGGCCCGGAGCGCACCGTACGCGCCCGGGTGATAGCCCTGCTGCTGCTGCACGGGCCGCCGCCGCTGCTGGGCCGGGTGGCCTCGCTGCACCTGATCGGCGCGTATGTCACCGGCTGCCTGGACCTGGCGGGCGGCAGCGTCGAGCCGTACTTCGAGCTGCGGCAGTGCCGCTTCGAGGCAGAGGTGCGGATGCCCGAGGCCCGGGTGAACACCGCGCGCTTCGTCGACTGCTACCTGCCCCGCTTCGAGGGGGCCCGGCTGACCACCGAGGGCGATCTGCACCTGCCCCGGTGCAGCATCCCGGAAGGCGTCAAGCTGACCGACGCCTCGATCGGCACCGACCTGCTGCTCAACGAGGCCACCGTGGGCAGCGGTCGGCGCACCCGCGCCATCGCGGCCGACGGCATCAGTGTCTCCCAGGAGTTCCAGGCCAGTCTGCTGGTCACCGACGGACAGGTCAGCATGCGCGGCGCCTCCGTCGGCAGCTCGCTGCACATGTTCGGCTCCGTGCTGCGCAATCCGCGCGGCCGGTACGCGCTGTACGCGCCGCAGATGACCGTCGAACAGGTGGCGAGCTTCGCCGACGCCGGCCGCGGCAGCGCGCCCCACCTCTACACCGCGACCCCACCCACCGGCACCAGCTTCGACTACTCCCACCCCGCGGGCCTGCGCCCCGACGCCGGGGGCGGGGCCCGCTGGCGCACCAAGCACTTCCAGTGCACCGGCGGCATGGTGCTGGACGACGGGCGGTTCGGCTCCTCGCTGGTGATCGAGAACGCCCGCCTGGAGATGCAGCGCGACCAGGAGCTCTCGCTGCGCCGGATCAGCACCCCGGAGCTGTCCTTCACCCCGCAGCTGCCCGAGCGGGGCCTGGTGGTGCTGTCCGGGGCGAGCGTGGAGAAGCTGATGGACCGCGCCTCCAGCTGGCCGGGCGACCACCGGCTGTGGATGGCGGGCTTCACCTATCAGCACGCCATCCCCAAGGAGGGCCACTTCAACGTCCGAGAGCGCCTCCAGTGGGTCAACGCCGCGACCGCTGAGTACGCGCCCGAGCCGTACGAGCAGCTGGCCGCGATGTACCGGAACAGCGGCGACGACACCAACGCCCGCCTCGTCCTGCTGGCCAAGCAGCGCCGCCGCCGCGAGACGCTGCCGCTGCCCGGCAAGCTGTGGGGCGTACTCCAGGACTGGACGGTGGCGTACGGCTACCGGCCGGCGCAGGCCGCGCTGTGGATGGCGCTGCTGTGGCTGAGCAGCGCGTTGCTGTTCGAGGCGCACCGGCCGCCCGCGCTCAAGGGCGACGAGGCGCCGCGCTGGAACTCCGTGCTGTACACGCTGGACCTGCTGTTGCCCGTCATCACCTTCGGACAGGACACGGCGTGGGACCCGGCCGGCGGCTACCAGTGGATCGCCGCCGGCATGATCATGGCCGGCTGGGTGCTGGCCACGACGGTGGCCGCCGGCGCCACCCGGCTCCTGCGACGGCAGTAGCCGCAGGGGCGCCAGGAGGATGGAGCGGCGGGAGGGCGCGACTGCGGGACCGGCGGGAGCGGCGCAACGGCGGGAGAGAGGCGGGACGGCGGGAGGGGCGGGAGAGGCGGGACGGTGGCGGGTGGGATTCGTAAGGCGCACCGGGCCCCGCGGTGGGGGCCGGAGGCTTTAGGCTTACCGGTTGTGACAACCGCGCTTCCGCTCTTCCCGCTCAACTCGGTGCTGTTCCCGGGGCTGGTGCTGCCGCTGAACATCTTCGAGCCGCGGTACCGCGCGCTGATGCGGGACCTGCTCGCGCTGCCCGAGGACGCGCCGCGCCGCTTCGGTGTCGTCGCCATCCGGGACGGCCGCGAGGTCGCTCCCGCGGCCACCGGCATGCCCGACTCGGCGCCGCCGCAGGGCACCGATCCGACGGCCGGTTTCGGCCCCGACCCGATCAAGTCGTTCTACACGGTCGGCTGCATCGCCGACGCCTCCACCATCAGGGAGCGTGTCGCGGGCCTGGGCGGCGCCGAGGAGGCCGACGCGCCCGAGGAGACGGCGCCCGGCTCCGACCCGCGCACCAGCACCACCGGCTACGAGGTGCTGGCGACCGGCACCACCCGGTTCCGGCTGCTGTCGGTGGACACCTCGGGGCCGTATCTGACCGGCGAGATCGAGGAGTTGCCCGAGGAGGAGGGCGACGAGGCGGGCGCCCTCGCCTCCGGGGTGCTGCGTGCCTTCCGCGCGTACCAGAAGCGGCTGGCCAGCGCCCGCGAGCGGACCCTGGCCGCCGGTCAGGAGCAGGACCTGCCGGACGACCCGTCGGTCATCTCCTATCTGGTCGCGGCGGCCACCGTGCTGGACACCCCGGCCAAGCAGCGGCTGCTCCAGGCCCCGGACACCGCGACCCGGCTGGCCGACGAGCTGAAGCTGCTGCGCCGCGAGACAGCCGTCATCGGCAAACTGCCGTCGCTGCCGGCGGCCGACCTGACCCGGAACCCGACCAGCCAGAACTGAAGGACCCACCCGGGGGCGGAGCACATGGCAAAGAAGAACAAGCGGCAGGGGTCGGCGACCCCGGCCATCGTCGCCGCCACCGAGGCGGGCATCGCGTTCGAGACCCATGCCTACGAGCACGATCCTGCGGCGCCCTCCTACGGCGAGGAGGCCGCCGAGGCGATGGGGGTGCCGCCCGAGCGGGTCTTCAAGACGCTGGTGGCCGAGGTCGACGGCACCCTGACGGTCGCCGTCGTGCCCGTCTCCGCCTCGCTGGACCTCAAGGGCCTGGCCTCGGCGCTCGGCGGCAAGCGCGCCGCGATGGCCGATCCGGCGGCGGCCGAGCGTACGACCGGCTATGTGCGCGGCGGGATCTCCCCGCTGGGGCAGCGCAAACAGCTCCCCACCGTGCTGGACGCCTCCGCTGAGGAGTACGCCACCATCTGCGTCTCCGCCGGGCGCCGAGGGCTGGAGATCGAGCTCGCCCCCTCGGACCTGGCCGAGCTGACGGGAGCCGTCGTCGCTCCGGTGGCCCGCACCTGAGTTGACCGGCACCCCGGCCCTCGCAGGAGCGGAGGAGTCAGCTCTTCCAGGATTGCGGAGCCGGGGCGACGGAGCCCGGGCCACCGGCAGTAGCGCCGGGAAGATCGTCGCGGGGCCCGAAGAAGGCCGTCACCAGCAAATGGACCAGCACGGCGGCGAACGGCCAGGCGAGCAGCACCCCGTAGGCGTGCAACTCCAGCGGAGCGTCGAAGGTGGCGCCCTTGCCGGCGGCCTGCGCCGCCTGGGACAGGTCGGTCTCGGGGCCGAGCCAGACGCCGGTGCGCCACCCCAGCAGCGAGCCCAGCAGCCCGCCCACACCGAGGCCGACGACGAGCCCGACGCCGCCGCTCTTGCGGAGCAGGAAGACCACGACGCCCGTCACCAGACCGAAGGCCAGGCCGAGCAGCGTGAAGACGCCCTCGGCCCCGATGGCCTCCTCGCCCTCCGGGTGCTTGGGGAGGGAGACCTTCCCGAAGGAGTACATCGGCACCCGGGGCGCCAGCCAGAGCCACAGCAGTCCCAGCAGCACCCCGACGACGGCGACGGCGGCGCCCCAGACGGCGGCGTCACGCAGTTCGCGGAGGACGAGCGGTCCGCCCTCACCGCCGTAGCCGGCGCTCACCGCGTGCGGCGCAGCGGGCTGCGGGGCCGCGCCGTCGGGGCCGGGCTGGTGACCCGATCCGGCCTGGGGCGCGGCGGGGTGGGAGTGGTCCGGGTCGGGAGAGGAGGGCGTCGGTACGGTCACCCCGCCATCGTGCCAGGCCGCCGCACAGGCGGTGCCGCCACCCCGGGGAGGGCGCGCCGTACCGGCAGGCGCCAGCCCTGGGAGGGGCGCGCCGTACCGGCACGGCTCAGCGGGTGGCCGCCCAGCGGTAGGCGCGGGTGGCGACAGCCAGCGACAGCACGCCGACGGCCGCGCACACGCCCAGGTCGGTCACCACCCGCGCCCAGTCCGGGTGCGGCTCGAACGTACGGGCGAACGCCTCGACGCCGTAGGTGGACGGCAACAGGTCCCGCGCCCACTGGACCACCAGCGGCAGCCCACCCGCCGGCAGCACCCCCAGCAGCAGCGCCGCCGACATCCCCAGCTGGCCGCCCAGGGTCGCCAGCTCCGGACGTGGGGCGAGCAGCCCCAGCGCGGCGCCCAGTCCGGCGAGCGCCGCCCCGGCGAGCGGAACGACCGCCGCCAGCACCCACAGCCCGCCCAGCGGAAGCTGGAAGAGCACACTGCCCGCGACAGCCGTCACCACCACGCCGGGCACCGTGAACGAGGCATACGCCGCCGCGGCGCCCAGCACGACGGAGGCCGCCGGCACCGGCAGCGTCGCGTAGTGGTCGAGTCCACCGCCCGCGCGGAGCTGCCCGAAGTACTGCGCCAGCAGGTTGAGCGCCACAAAGGCGACGACCAGCACGCTGGACCCGGCCACCACGGCCCGCGCCTCCGCGCCGTCGTCCACCACGCCGCGCATCAGGACCATGATTCCCAGCGACTGGAACGTCGCGACGAACAGCAGCGGAATCCGCGCCACCCGGGCACGGGAGAGCTGCGCCCGGTATACGGCGCCCAGCGCGGGCCACAGCCGCGCCCGCGGCGCGAGCGGCACGGCCTCGCCGCCGTCGTGTACCTCGGCGCCGATCGCCTCCGGGACCTCCGCCACCCCGGGCCCGGCGCCCTCGTGGGGTGCCGCGCCCTCACGCGGGCGCGTGTGCTCGCGCGGGGGCGTGTGCTCGCATGTGGGCACCGCGGGCTCCTGTAGGGGCGCCGTGTCCTCGGTGGAGGGGTCCGCCTCGGGGTCCGGCCGGGGGGTGTCCGGTCGCGCCGCTTCGTCGCCGGTCCTCGAACGGCTCCCCGCCGTTGTCACCGTCGTCCTCACCCGAGCCTGCCCCTCACGTCGCGCACGGTCGGCACCACCCGCGCGTCCGGCGCGCGGTCCGGTGTGCCGCATCCTCGTCCCAGCGCCGCTCTCACGCCTTCACCAGACCCTCGACGCCGTCCGCTCCCACGGCACGGCCGCCGAGCGCCACATAGACGTCCTCCAGGCTCGGGGTGGCGAGCCGGAAGTCGTCGAGCGCGGCGAAAGCCTCGCCCGTGGTGACCAGTGTGACCGCCTCCCGTGCGGCCTCCGGCGGCAGCCGCAGTGTCCAGCGGCGCCCTGTGACGACGGCCGCTGCCGCGAGCGCGGCGACGTCCGGGATCTCCACAGGCGCCCGGTCGCGCCACACCAGCTCCAGCCGTACCTCGTCACCGACCGCCGCCTTGAGGCCACCCGGCGTGTCGCAGGCGATCACCCGGCCCCGGTCCAGCACCGCGACCCGGTCCAGCACGGTCTCGGCCTCGATCACGTTGTGGGTGACCAGCAGCACGGTCACCCCGCGCTCGGCGCGGCGCCGGTCGACGGCTGCCCACACCGCGCGCCGTGCGTGCGGGTCCATACCGGTGGTCGGCTCGTCCAGCACCAGCAGCGGCCGGTCCCCGACCAGCGCCGCCGCCACACACGCCAGCCGCCGCTGCCCGCCGGACAGCTTCTTCAGCGGCCGTCCCGCCAACGGGGTCAGCCCCAGCTCCGCCAGCACCTCGTCCCGCGCCGTCCGGGCCGCCGCGGTCTCCATGCCGCGCAGCCGCGCGGTGGTCTCGGCGGCGAGGCCCACCGTGAGCTCGTCCAGCGCGGTGGACTCCTGGCCCAGGTACGCGAGGAGGCGCGCGGCCCGCTCCGGGTGGCGCACCAGGTCGTGCCCCAGCACCTCCACCTCACCCGCGTCCGGCCGCAGCAGGCCGGTCAGCTGCCGGACCAGCGTGGACTTCCCCGCGCCGTTGGGGCCCAGCAGGCCGAAGATCTCGCCCTGGTGCACGCGCAGGCAGATTCCGTCGGTGGCCCGCACGGCGGGCGCTGCCGGCGTGCCGCGCTTGGAGCGCACCGAGGGATAGGTCTTGACCAGGTCCTCGACGCGCACGGCAGCCCGGGTCGGCGTCGTTTCGCTTCCCACCGAGCTGTCCACCGCCTGCCGAGTGCCCGTTCTCACGACCTATGAGGGTACGCGTCCCGGTTCCCCCACCCCGCTTCGGGCCCTTGTGCCCCGTTCGATTCCAGGCGGAGCGAGCCCTTGTGGCCGGTTCACTCCCCGGCGGGGGCGTGCTCGGGAGAGGCGCCGGAGCGGGCGTCGACCTCGCGCCAGAAGCCCGCGCGGATCGCATAGCGGTCGTGCTCGTCGATCTGGTCGTCCTTGTGCGCGAGCAGCCCGAACCTGGCCGCGTACCGCAACAGTTCCCCGTCGATCCGGTGCGGAATGCGCGGATATTCGCCGGAGAGCTGTTCCAGGTGGCTCTCGTTGGTCAGCCGCTCGATCCAGCGGCGGGCGAAGACCTGGCCTACCTCGTACGGGTCGCCGCTGACCGCGGTGATGTCCTCCTCGCGGTCGGCCCAGCGCTGCTCGGCCGTGGTGAGCTGCGCGAGCATCGGCAGCGCCGCCGTCTCGGGCGCCTCGCCGGGCGCGGTCCGCTCGACCCAGCCGCGGTCGGACGACCAGCGCAGCGTCGCCCCCGGGGGCCCTGCCGGAGCCGCCTGCTGCCCCTGACGGCCGAGATCCGCCAGATCCTTGGGCGTGGGCACCCCCTCGGTGCGGTTCGTCTCCGTACGGTGCGTCTCCGTACGGTTCGGCGCCGTGCCGCCGGCCGCGGAGGGCTGCTTGTCCTCCGCGGCTTCCGCGTGCGCGGGGTCCGGCCGCGTGCAGGGCTGGGCCGCCGCGGCTCGCGTCCCTTCGGCGGCGGCTGCGGGGTCCGCGGCGTCCGCCTGGCCTGCGGCCTCCGCGAGGTGCGCCGGATGCGCCGGATGCGCCGGATCTGCTTCGCCTGACTGATCCGTGGGACCTGAGGAACTCATCGATACGGGCGCGGACGGGCGACCCTGTGGCCCCGGCGGCATGACGGGCACGGCCGGATGACGGTCGACCGCGTCACCGTTCTTGCCCGTCTCCGGCAGCGGCGCGGAGAGAATCGCGGCGATCTCCGGACGGGGCGCCGGCTGACGTGCGCAGGGTGCGGTGAGATCCTTGGCCCGGACGACGGGCGTGATCCACGAACGGTCCAGCACCCGCCGCTCGTCCGCCTCCGCGACCAGATCCTCGGACTGGTTGTAGTCCCCGTCCGCGGCCTGTACCGCCCACAGATGGACGGCGACCCCGTGCTCCTTCGCCGACATCAGCCCCGGCAGCAGATCGCCGTCGCCGGTCACCAGCACGATGTCGGAGCAGGCGCGGTTACGGGCCAGCTCGGTCAGCTCCGCGTGCATGGCGGCGTCGACGCCCTTCTGCGCCCACCGCCCGTCACTCCTGGTGAGAGCCCCCAGCCGTACGGTCACCCGGGGCATCACGCGCAGCCTGCGGTGCTCGGGCTGCGGTACGCGGTCCGGTGCGCCGTCGAACCAGTAGATACGAAGCAGCGCACACTGCGTGTCGGCCTCGGCCTGCTGGCGGAGCGCCTGGATGAGGCCCGCGTGGTCGACGGTGATCCGCGAGCGAGTGGGCTCCCGCGCCAGGAGACTGGCGGCGGCGCCCAGCAGATAACCGGCGTCCACCAGGACGACGCAGCGGTCCACGACGTTCCACCCACTCTCGGTCATGACGTACAGCCGAGGCTGTACCTTCGCGACGCGGCGCGTGCCGGCCGGTCCCCCGTGTCCTTCGAGTCTGCCCGACCCTACGAGGGTTAACAGCCGGAACTCGATCATCGGCGTGGCGCAATTGTCCGACATGCGGGGCATTTCAGGCCATGCAACTCTGAGAGGGAGGGCTCTCTGGCGCCCTCCCAAGGCCCGGCTCTCCCGTCGCAGGAGGCGATCATGGCAAGGAACAAGCAGCGTCAACAGCCTCGGCAGTCCCGCACGGCGGAGGAACAGCGGCGGGAGAGGGAGCGGGCGAGGGCCGTCGAAGCGGAGCGCTCCGCTTCGGAACTCCCCCGAAAAGGGAGGGAGCGCCGCTTCGGCCACAACTAATTGCGACCGCCGCCCTCGGTACCCCCTCTCTTCGGGCCCCCGCTTGTGGACGCGGGCCCCTCACGGGGTGGCCCGCCGGTTGTGGACGCACGCCCCGTTTGTGTTTCGGCTTGCGCCGAGGGGTCGTGTCGGGGGGGGCTCCGCCCCCCAACGGCCCCCGCCAGGTGGGCTTCGCCCCCCTAGAACCCCCCTGCCGCCCGGTGCCACCCCATGAACTTTCAAGCCCACCCTCAGTGGTGCGGGTCCGTGGACCGGCCGGTGACGACCCTGCGGGAGTCACCGGCAGGTCCAAGGGCCTCATCCATGAGCCGGGGTGGGCGAACGTGCACGGGATTGTGCTGTTGCGGAAGGGGGCTCCTAGGGGGGCGAAGCCCCCGTAGCGGGGGGCAGTTGGGGGGGCGGAGCCGCCCCAACGCCCGTCCGGCGAGGACCCGGGGGCTTGGGGGCGGAGCCCCCAACAACGAAAGACCCTCAGAGGGCCGGGCCCTCAGCCAATGGCGGCGGCCCTCAGCGGGGGTTACCCCGCAAGGCGGGGGTTACCCCGCAAGGCAGGAGGGGCCCAAGAGTTCCTTGAGGTCGCCGAAGAGGGCGGGGTCCGGAGTGACCCGGTGCCGATCAAGACGAAGCACCGTCGTCTTGCGCGCCCCCTCCAACCGGACCCGCACCTCGCTGGTTCCCCGATGCTGGGTGAGCACATCGCCGAGCTTCTCCACCAGCGGCGGCGTCACCTTGAGACTCGGAATCGTGATGGTGATCGGCGCGGACGCGGACGCCTCGCTCAGATCGGGGACCTGGAGTTCCATGGCGACCAGCCGCGGCACGTCTTCCCGCTTGTCGAGGCGGCCCTTGACGAAGACGATCGCGTCCTCCACCAGCTGCGTGGAGACCAACTGGTACGTGGCGGGGAAGAACATGCAGTCGATGGAGCCGGCCAGGTCCTCCACGGTGGCGATCGCCCACGCGTTGCCCTGTTTGGTCATCTTCCGCTGGAGGCCGGAGATGATGCCGCCGATGGTGACGATGGAGCCGTCGGAGTAGTCGCCCCCCGTCAATTGGGCGATAGCCGCGTCGGCCTTCTCGTTCAGCACGTGTTCCAGTCCGAAGAGCGGGTGGTCGGAGACGTAGAGCCCGAGCATCTCCCGCTCCTGCGCGAGCAGATACGTCTTGTCCCATTCGTCCTCGGAGAACTGGACGTCGAGACCGAAGCCAGGGCCGGAATCCGCGGCGTCGTCGCCGCCCAGGTCACCGAAGAGGTCGAACTGCCCCTCGGCCTCCTTCCGCTTCACCTGGACCACGTTGTCGATCATCGGCTCGAACTGCGCGGTGAGGCCCTTGCGGGTGTGTCCCATCTCGTCGAAGGCGCCGGCCTTGATCAGCGACTCGATGGTCCGCTTGTTGCAGACGACGGCCTCGACCTTGTCGAGGAAGTCGGGGAAGGAGCTGTACTTCCCCTTGGCCTTGCGGCACTTGACGATCGAGTCGACGACGTTCTGGCCCACGTTCCGGACGGCCGTGAGGCCGAAGACGATGGTGGAGTCATCCTTGGAGGTGAAGTTCGCCTCCGACTCGTTGACGTTCGGCGGGAGCACCTTGATGCCCATCTTGCGGCACTCGTTCAGGTAGACCGCCGACTTGTCCTTGTCGTCCCGTACCGAGGTGAGCAGCGCCGACATGTACTCGGCGGGGTAGTTGGCCTTGAGGTAGGCCGTCCAGTAGGTGACCAGCCCGTAGGCGGAGGAGTGCGCTTTGTTGAAGGCGTATCCGGCGAACGGCACCAGGACGTCCCAGACGGCCTGGACGGCGGCGTCGGAGTAGCCGTTGTCCCGCATGCCCTTCTGGAAGTTCACGAACTCCTTGTCGAGAACCTCCTTCTTCTTCTTGCCCATGGCGCGGCGCAGCAGGTCGGCCTGTCCGAGCGAGTAGCCGGCGAGCACCTGGGCGGCCTTCTGCACCTGCTCCTGGTAGACGATCAGACCGTAGGTGATGTCGAGGACCTCCTTGAGAGGCTCCTCCAGCTCCGGGTGGATCGGAGTGATCTCCTGCTGGCCGTTCTTCCGCAGCGCGTAGTTGATGTGGGAGTTCATCCCCATCGGGCCCGGGCGGTACAGCGCCGAGACGGCGGAGATGTCCTCGAAGTGGTCGGGCTTCATCATGCGCAGCAGGGAGCGCATGGGGCCGCCGTCGAACTGGAAGACGCCGAGGGTGTCACCGCGGCACAGCAGCTCGAAGGTCTTGGGGTCGTCGAGCGGGAGGTCGAGGAGTTTGAGGTCGACACCCTTGTTCTTGCGGATCATCTTGACCGCGTCGTCCATGATGGTGAGGTTGCGCAGCCCCAGGAAGTCCATCTTCAGCAGGCCCAGCGCCTCACAGCTGGGGTAGTCCCACTGGGTGACGACCGTGCCGTCGTTCTTCGGGGAGAAGATCGGCGCGTGGTCGATGACCGGCTCGCTGGACATGATCACGCCGGCGGCGTGCATGCCCATCTGCCGCACCAGGCCCTCGATGCCCATGGCGGCGTCGATGACCTTCTTGACGTCCGGCTCGTTCTCGTACATCGACCGCACCTCGCCCGCCTCGCTGTAGCGGGGGTGATTGGGGTCGGTGATGCCGGAGAGCGGGATGCCCTTGCCGAGGACGTCGGCGGGCATCGCCTTGGTGATGCGGTCGCCCATGGCGTACGGGTAGCCCAGCACGCGGGAGGCGTCCTTGATGGCGGCCTTGGCTTTGATGGTGCCGTAGGTGCCGATCATGGCGACCTTGTCGGCGCCGTACTTCTCCGTGACGTACCGGATGACATCGCCGCGCCTGCGCTCGTCGAAGTCGATGTCGACGTCGGGCATGGTGACGCGCTCGGGGTTGAGGAACCGCTCGAAGATCAGACCGTGGGTCACCGGGTCGAGGTCGGTGATGCCCATGGCGTACGAGACGATCGAGCCCGCCGCCGAGCCACGGCCCGGGCCGACCGCGATGCCGTTGTCCTTGGCCCAGTTGATGAAGTCGGCGACCACCAGGAAGTACCCGGGGAAGCCCATGTCGATGATGACCTTCATCTCGTACTCCGCCAGTTCCTGGCGGTCCTGGGGGACGCCGCCCGGGTAGCGGCGGGCCATGCCGCGCCGGACCTCCTCGCGGAACCAGGAGACCTCGTCGTACCCCTCGGGCACCTCGAACCTGGGCATCAGGTTCTTCGGCTCGAACATGCCCTCGGTCTCGATGCGCTCGGCGACCAGCAGCTGGGAGTTGCGGCAGCCGGACTGCCAGGCGTCCGAGGAGTCGATGGCGTACATCTCCTCGGCGGATTTGATGTAGTAGCCGGCGCCGTCGAAGCTGAAGCGGTCCGGGTCGGAGAGGTTGCTGCCGGTCTGGATGCACAGCAGGGTGTCGTGCGCCGCGGCCTCGTGCTCGTAGGTGTAGTGCGAGTCGTTGGTGACGATGAAGGGCGCGTTGATCTTCCTCGCGATGCGCTCCAGGCCGTCCCTTGCGCGCTTGTCGATGTCGATGCCGTGGTCCATCAACTCGACGAAGAAGTTCTCCTTGCCGAAGATGTCCTGGTACTCCCCGGCGGCCTTGAGGGCCTCGTCCTCCATGTCGAGCCGGATTTTCGTGCTCACCTCGCCCGAGGGGCAGCCGGTGGTGGCCATCAGGCCCTCGGCGTACTCGGCGAGCAGTTCGCGGTCCATCCTGGGCTTGCGGAAGAAGCCCTCCAGACTCGCGCGCGACTGGGCGCGGAAGAGGTTGTGCAGCCCCGTGGCGTTCCTGGCCCACATCGTCATATGGGTGTAGGCGCCGTTACCGGAGACGTCGTCCCGCTTCTGGTGCGGGGTGCCCCACTTGACCGGGCGGGTGTTCCTGCGGTGGTCGGGAGCCAGGTATGCCTCGATGCCGATGATCGGGGTGACTCCGGCGTCCTTCGCGGAGTGGAAGAAGTCGTAGGCGCCGTGGAGATTCCCGTGGTCGGTCATCGCGATATGCGACATGCCCATCTCATTGCAGGCGTTGAACATGTCCTTCAGCCGGGCTGCGCCGTCGAGGAGCGAGTACTGCGTGTGCACATGCAGATGAGTGAAGGGCTTGTCGGTCACGACGAGGCCACCTCCGGGCGCGGGTCTTGTGGGGCGGCCTAGGAGTCTACGACCCGGCACCGACAGCCGGCGGACGTACCGGCGGGAGCGCAGCGGAACAGTCTTCCGCTGCCTGCCGGGAGAACCGCCGGGCACCCCGCCGCGTCCGCGTACGTTGGACACTCGATTCGTCATACAACGGTCCGGTCCCCTACCGATCACGGAGTGCACCCATGACAACGGCAGGCCAGGCAGCAGCACGCGGCGAGACCATCCTGGAGGTCTTCGACGCCGCCTTCGGCGACCTCCTCGCAGCGGATCCGGCGGCCTTCCGAACGAAGTTCCGCAAGATGGCCGCCTCGGCCTTCGCCTTCTACCGCGGCACGGCCTGCCTGTTCTACGCCGACCTCCACGACGAGCGGGACGGCGGCCCCTTCCTCGACGAGCGCACCAGCAGGGTGTGGATACACGGCGATCTGCACGCCGAGAACTTCGGCACCTATATGAACGCCAACGGCCGGCTGCTGTTCAACGTCAACGACTTCGACGAGGCGTACGTCGGTCCCTTCACCTGGGACCTCAAGCGCTTCGCTGCCTCCGTGGCGCTGCTCGGCTACAGCAAGGCGCTCAGCGACGAGCAGATCTCCGCGCTGGTGACCACCTACGCCGACGCCTACCGCGAGCGCATCCGCGCCATGGCCGAGGGCGCCTCCGAGAGCGAGCCGCCCACCCTCACCCTGGAGACCGCGCGCGGAGCTGTGCTGGAGGCGCTGCACGCAGCCCGGGCCAACACGCGCTTCGGGCTGCTGGGCACCATGACCGAGATCCGTGACTGGGAGCGCCGCTTCAGCCCGGGCGGCGGTTCCATCGAGCTGGACAAGGAGACCCGGGACGCGGTGCTGGAGGCGTTCGACGCCTATCTGGGCACCCTCCCGCCGCACGAGGGGCGCGAGCGGCACGGCGCCCACCGGGTGAAGGACGTGGTGGGCCGCCGGGGCATCGGCATCGGCAGCGCGGGCCTGCCCTCGTACAACATCCTGCTGGAGGGGCACAGCGACGCGCTGGAGAACGATCTGGTCATCTATATGAAGCAGGCGCAGACCCCGGCCGTCTCGCGGCACATCACCGACCAGGCGGTGCGCGGCTACTTCCGGCACGAGGGGCACCGCACCGTCATCTCGCAGCGCGCCCTCCAGGCGCACGCCGACCCGTGGCTGGGCTGGACGGAGCTGAACGGCACCGGACAGCTGGTGGCGGAGGTCTCGCCCTACGCGGTCGACCTGGACTGGTCGGAGCTTTCGGACCCCGAAGAGATCGCGCAGGTCACAGCGGACCTCGCCCGTGCGACGGCCACGATGCACGCGGCTGCCGACGAGGCGGAGAGCGGGCACAGCCTGGTGCCGTTCTGCACCGAGCGCGCCATAGACGAGGTGATCTCCGCGGACGAGAAGGGATTCCGCGAGATGCTGGTGGACTTCGCCCACTCATACGGCGCGCAGGCCCGCCGCGACCACCAGACCTTCGTGGACCTCTTCCGCAACGGACGCATACCGGGGGTGTGAGACCACAGAGGGTGACGGGGCGGGCGGGGCTTTTGATTCCGAGGCTCTTAGGGACTGCTTACCCGCTCCCATGGCACACTCGGACATCGTGACGGCAGCAGGTATGAGGACAGCACGCGCGGGGCTCTTCACCGCGCTCTGCGTCACGCTGTCCTCGGGCGCCCATGTGCTGCTGTCCGGCTCCCCCGTTCCGCTGCGCCCCTTCCTCGTCGTCTCGGCGGGGATCTTCGCCCTGGCGTTCGCGCTGGCCGGGCGGGAGCGGAGCTTCGCCCGGATCGCGGCGCTGCTGATACCGCTGGAGCTGGCGGCCGACACCGTCTTCACCACCGGCCGCCACGCCTGCTACGGACAGGCGGGCGGACCGGTGACCGGGCCGCTGCGCTGGGCCGGTGTCGATCTGCTGTGCGGCGGCGGGAGCGTCGGTACGCCGCTGGCGCGGATGGCCGCGCGGGGCGACGGGGCCGGCGCGTACCCGCTGGGCTTCCACGGGGTACCGGGCCCTGCGCTGCCGTGGCTGCTGCTGGCGGCGCACATCGGCGCCGGACTGCTGGCCGCGCTGTGGCTGCGCCGCGGTGAGGCGGCTGTGGCCCGGCTGCTGCGCGCTGCGGCCACCTCCGCCTTCCGTCCGCTGCGGGCCGCTGTGGCTGTCTGCCGTACCTTCCGCGGCAGCGGTACGGGCACCGGCCCGGCCTCGCGGCGGCGCGCCCCGAGCCCCGCGCGGCCACCCGCGCTGCCGCTGCTGACCCACTCCGTGCACCGTCGCGGGCCGCCCGCGCTCGCCGCCGCAGGACCGGCGGTCTGAGCAGGGTTTCCCTTTCGCGTACGGAACATCGGAGACAGAACAGACATGAGCAAGCGCAACAGCCAGGAAGCCAAGCGCGCGGCCCGTGAGCGGCTGCGTATCGAGCGGGAGAAGCAGGCCAAGAAGGAGCGGACGCGGCGGCAGCTGCTGGTCGCGCTCTCGGTGGTCGCGGTGCTGGGCGTGGTGGCCGGTATCGGCATCTTCGTCGCCAAGCTGAACAGCCAGGACTCCAGCGGCGACGACATGGCCGTCACCACCGCGGGTGCCAAGGCCGAGAAGACCATCGACGTCTACGAGGACCTGCGCTGCCCGGCCTGCGCCAGCTTCGAGCAGGCGGTCGGCGAGCAGCTGCAGAAGGGCGCCGATGACGGCAAGTACAAGCTGCGCATCCACCTCGGCGCCATCATCGACGGCAACATGGGCGGCTCCGGCTCCCAGAACGCGGCGCGTGCGCTGGGTGCCGCCAAGGCCGTGAGCACCAAGGCGTTCGTGGACTACAAGGAGAAGCTGTACTCGGCCAAGTGGCACCCCGACGAGCGGGAGGACAAGTTCGCCGACAACAACTACCTCCTCAAGGTGTCGGACACGGTGCCGGAGCTGAAGGACAACAAGGCGTTCGAGAAGGCCGTCAAGGGCAAGAAGTACACCAAGTGGGCCAAGGACATGATCGCCAGCTTCAACGGCGCCGAGGTCCAGTCCACTCCCACCATCAAGATCGACGGTGAGCAGGTGCAGCCGCAGGACGTGCCCGCCAAGCTCAAGGAGATGGGCGTCGATCTGAAGTCCGGCAAGGACGAGAAGAAGTAGCCCGGCGCACGGGCGTGCGCGCCGAGGGGCAGACCGCGGTCCGCGCGGTCTGCCCCTCGTTCGTGTGTGTACGGCCGTTCTTCTCCACGCCCCGGTTCGGGCCCTGTTGGGGGTCACGCGGTCTGCCGCTACTGCCTACTGCTGCGTAACATGACCGCTCGTGACTTCTACTGACTCCTCGGGAACCGACTCCGAAAGAACCCGTCAGATCCTGCCCGCCGGCGGGACCGGCGCTCCCCGGCGCAGGGCCGTGGTCGCCGCCGGGGCAGCCGGTGCCGCGCTGCTGCCCCTCGCGGGCGCACTGCCCAGCGCGCGGGCGGCCGACGCCGGCCCCGCGTTCGAGCACGGTGTCGCCTCCGGCGACCCGCTTCCTGAGGGGGTGCTGCTGTGGACCAGGGTGACCCCCGAGCCCGGCGCCTCTCCCGGCTCCGGCAAGGGAGCACCCGTCGAGGTGGGCTGGGAGGTGGCCGAGGACCGCGCCTTCACCAGGCCGGTGGCCCACGGCACCGTACGGGCCGAGGCCGCCTCCGACCACACCGTCAAGGCCGATGTGCGCGGGCTGCGCCCGGCCACCACGTACTTCTTCCGCTTCACGGTGGGGAAGACGCACTCCCCCACCGGGCGCACCCGCACCGCGCCCGCCGAGGGTGCCGAAGTGGCGGCCCTGCGCCTCGGGGTGGTCTCCTGCGCCAACTACGAGGGCGGCTACTTCGCCTCCTACCGGCACCTGGCGGCCCGTGAGGACCTGGACGCGGTGCTGCACCTGGGCGACTACCTCTACGAGTACGGGCACGGCGAGTACCCCACAGGGGACGCCGTCGTGCGGACCGTGCAGCCCACCCACGAGATCGTCTCCGCGGCCGACTACCGCATCCGGCACGGCCACTACAAGTCCGACCCGGACCTGCAGGCCATGCACGCGGCGCATCCGCTCATCGCCATCTGGGACGACCACGAGTTCGCCGACAACGCCTGGTCGGGCGGGGCCGCCAACCACGATCCGGCGGCCGAGGGCGACTGGGCGCGGCGGATGGCCGCGGCGAAGCAGGCATACTTCGAGTGGCTTCCGGTGCGGCCCTCCACCGCGGGCAGCACCTTCCGGAAGCTGCGCTTCGGGAAGCTGGCCGAGCTGCACCTGCTGGACCTGCGCTCCTTCCGGGACGCCCAGGCCGAGGTGGGCGACGGCAAGGACATCGACGACCCGGACCGGACGCTGACCGGCCGCCGGCAGCTGGACTGGCTCAAGCAGGGCCTGGCACGCTCCACCGCCCGCTGGAAGCTGGTCGGCAACCCGGTGATGATCTCCCAGGTGGCCTTCGGTTCCGTTCCCGCCAAGTTCCTGGGACCGCTGGCCGAGTGCCTGGGCGTGCCCAGGGAGGGGCTGGCCGTCAACACCGACCAGTGGGACGGCTATACGGACGACCGCCACGAACTCCTCGCCCACCTGCGCGACAGCCGGGTCACCGACACCGTCTTCCTGACCGGCGACATCCATATGAACTGGGCCAACGAGGTGCCGCTGCGCGCGGCCGACTACCCCGAAGAGCCGCCGGTCGCCACCGAGTTCGTCATCACCTCGGTGACCTCCGACAACCTCGACGACACCCTGCATGTCGCACCCGACACCCTCTCGGGCATCGCCGAGGCGGCCGTACGCGCCGCCAACCGCCATGTGCGCTGGGTGGACATGGACTCGCACGGCTTCGGGGTGCTGGAGGTGACCTCGGCGCAGGCGCAGATGGATTACTTCATCCTCTCCGACAAGACCGACCCGGACGCCACCGCCACCCTGCGCCGCTCCTATCGCACCACCTCGGGGTCGCAGCGCGTCGAGCGCTCGTATCGGCCCGTGGGCTGAACCGCCGTCCGGCCGTACGCTGATCCCATGACAGGGGGAGCGCGCGGGCGGCGCGGACAGGTCATCGACGGACGCTTCGAACTGCTGGAGCAGCTCGGAGCCGGGGGCATGGGCACCGTCTGGCGGGCCCGCGATGTGGCGCTCCACCGTGAGGTGGCGCTGAAGGAGGTCCGGCCCCCGGCTGCCGGCCCCGACGACCCGGAAGCGGCGTCGGAGGGCTCACAGGCGCTTCGCGAGCGGGTGCTGCGCGAGGCGCGCGCTCTGGCCCGGCTCAGCCACCCGCACGTGGTGACGATCCACCACATCGTGGACGAGGGGCCCTGCCCCTGGCTGGTGACGGAGCTGGTCCGTGGCCCCTCGCTGGAACAGCGGCTGGAGCGCGGGCCGCTTCAGCCGCGGGCGGCGGCGCGACTGGGCCGCGAAGTGCTCTCCGCGCTGCGTACCGCGCACACGGCGGGCATCCAGCACCGCGATGTGAAGCCCGCCAATGTGCTGCTGCGCGAGGACGGTTCGGCGGTCCTCACCGACTTCGGTATCGCCGCGCTCCAGGGAGCGGCCGCGGTGACGGCGACAGGTGAATTCCTTGGTTCTCCGGAGTTCGTCGCCCCGGAGCGCGTCCGCGGCATCGACGACGACCCGGCGAGCGACCTGTGGTCACTGGGGCTGACCCTGTACGTGTGCACGGAGGGCCACAGTCCGCTGCGCCGCGCCACCACACTGGCCACCCTCGCCGCGGTGCTCGACGACCCGGTGCCGCCGCCGGTGCGCAGCGAAGATCTCGGGCCGGTGCTGGAGGCGGTACTCGTCCGGAATCCGGCGGACCGGCCCGACGCCGCAGCTCTGGAGCGGATGCTGGACGATGTCGCGGAGGGACGGGCAGCCACGCCGTATCTGCCGACTGAGACGTCGATGCCGGTCCGCCCGCCCTTCGCGCCCCCGTCGCCGCCCCCGCCCGGGCCCACGTCCGTGTCCGGCCCGCACTCCTCGGAGTCCCCCGAGAGGGATGCCCCGGGGAAGCGCCGGAGCCGTGCCGCGGCACTCGCTGTGGTCGGGGTCGTGGTGGCTGCCGCTCTCGCCACCGGTGGTGCCTTCCTGCTGACGCGGCCGGACGGGAAGTCCTCCGGTGCTGAGGAGGGCAAGCGGAGCGCGCGGCCGGAACCGGCGGTGTCGGACGCGAAGAAACCCTCCACGACGCCGAGTCCGTCCCGGAAGAAGGGCTCGGAGCCGGACGAGAGCGAGGAACCGACGGACAGGCCGACCGCCTCCTCCCGCTCCGGTTCCCCCACCGCACCGGCCTCTCCCGCCAACACCTGGGTCGCACAACTGGGTTCGGTCGCCAAGGCGGACGGCACCGGCGCGCGCGAGACGATGCGCGCCACTTTGAGCCGCAAGGCCGACGACGTCCGCTACGTCGACAGCGACCGCTACGCCTCGCTGCGCCCGGGGTACTGGATGTTCTACAGCCCCGGCCCCTCCGGTGGCTTCCCCGACGGCCGGGCGGCGGCCGCCTGGTGCGGCGAGCGGGGCCTGTCGTCCTCGAAGCAGTGCGTGGGCCGCTATGTCAGCGACGACGCGGCCGATCGCGGCTACATCTGCGCCCCCGACCGGTCCCGGGGCACCGGCCGCTGCGAGCGCTGAGCCCGGCTGAACGCGCTGCTCGAAACCGCGCGGTTCGTCGGACGGGAGCCCCTGGAGCGTGGTCCGCGACGGCATGTGAACCACTGGCGGGTCGGCGTCGTCGTGCCCGAGCGCCCGCCGGGCAACCACCTGCGGTTCCCGCTCGCCCTCGGGGACGTCTACGTCGATCAGCGCGATCGGACCACGTTCTGGCAGCTGCCGCGCCGGTGCCGGCAGTCCTCCTGACGCGGGCTGCCGAGCCGCCGCGGCGGGAGGAGAGGCACTTCTACAGCGTCTCCAGGAACCCCAGCGCCGTCCGCCAGGTGCGCTCGGCCGCGTCCTTGTCGTACTCGTCCAGCTCCGCATGGGTGTACAGGTGGCCCACGCCCGGGTAGCGGTGCACCTCCACGTCGGCGCCGGCCCGCTGCATCCGCAGGTACCAGGCGGTCAGCCAGTCGTGCGGCTCGAAGGCGTCGGGGTCCGCGACATGCAGCTGCACGGGCAGTTCGTCTACGGCGGTGTCCTCCGGGATGTCCGACGTCCCGGAGAGCAGCAGCAGCCCGCGCGCCTTCTCATCGGCCAGCGCGAGGGTCTGGGCGATGGAGCCGCCGATCGAGAAGCCCGCGTAGACCAGGCCCTTCTCGGAGTGGGGTGCCGTCGCGGTGACGGCCCGCCGGAGCAGCTCGTCGCGGCCGGGGCTGCCCTCCTGCTCGCGCATCCGCATCCCCTCCTCCAGCGAGGGGGCTGTCTTCCCCTCGAAGAGGTCCGGGGTGATCACCTCGTGCCCGGCGGCGCTGAGCCGGTCCGCCGCGGCGCGCACATCGGCGGTGAGGCCGCACACGGAGTGCAGGAGAACGATCGATACGGGTGCCACAGGTGTCACTTCCTTCACAAAGAGCCCCTGCTGGGAGCCCTGGAGCCGGGTACTCCACATGGTGCCAGGTACGGTCGTCCGTGGTCCTCGGGCGCCGCCGACGCGGCCGCCCACGCCGGTCCGCCGACCGGTGCCGCGACCAGTGTCCCGCCCGGCAGAGCTAGGAGATAAGGCGATCATGGAGAACGTGCTCCGGCCCGTCATCGTCTTCGGTGGCGCGATCGTGCTCTCGTACGTCCTCGCCTGGGCCGTCGACCGGCTGATGGTGCGCCTCGACGTCCGCCACCCCGAGACGCCGATGTGGGGGCTGCTGCGCAGCGGGCGCTTCCCGTTCCAGGCAGTCCTCTTCGTCGCGCTGGTCAGCGCCTTCTTCGACAGCACCCAGCTGGCCAAGGACCACAGAGGCGCCGTCGACCTCTGGCTGACCATCGTGCTGATCGCGGCCTCGGCCTGGCTGATCCTGCGGATCGTGGCCGCGATAACCGAGACGATCGCGACCCGGTACGCGGGCGCCACCCACGACCCGGCGCGCGGCCGCCGGGTGCGCACCCAGCTCACCCTGATCCGGCGGCTGATCACCGCGGTGGTGACGGTGATCGCGGTGGCGGCGGTGCTGCTCCAGTTCCCCGGCATGAAGACGTTCGGCACCTCGATGCTGGCCTCGGCCGGTGTGCTGGGGATCGTCGCCGGTATCGCCGCCCAGTCGACGCTGGGCAACCTGTTCGCCGGGCTGTCGATCGCCTTCGGCGACATGGTGCGGATCGGCGACGAGGTCGTGGTGGATGGCGAGCTGGGCACCGTGGACGAGATCACCGTCTCCTATCTGGTGATCCTCACCTGGGACGAGCGCCGGATCACGATGCCGGTCTCCTACTTCACCAACAAGCCGTTCGAGAACTGGTCGCGCGGCGGCCCGCAGATGACCGGCACCGTCTACCTCCACCTGGACCACTCCACCCCCCTGGAAGACCTGCGCGCCAAGACGGAGGAGCTGGTGCGGGCCAGCGACGAGTGGGACGGGCGGAGCTGGAACCTGTTGGTCACCGACACCACGCCCACCACCATCGAGGTGCGGGTCGCCGTGACGGCACGCACCTCCGGCGACCTGTGGACGCTGCGGTGTTCGCTTCGCGAACAGCTGATCACCTGGCTGAAGACCTACCATCCCGAGGCGCTGCCCGGTATTCGCTACATCCAGCAGGACAAGCTGATGTGAGGTCGGGGAGCCGCCCCTCTCTCACAGCCCCCGGAAACTGCGCACGTCCAGCTGGTGCAGCACCCGGTCCACGACCTCCGGGTCCACACCGGCCTCGCCGCGCGCCGCGAGCACCTCGTGCCGCGCGGCGGACAGCAGTTCCCCCTGGAGCCGCCGCAGCTTCTGGGCACGGGCCACGCGTTTGCTGTGCGCGGACCTGCGCTCCTCCCCGACGATCTCGGGCGAGATCCGCGCGCCCACGTCCCAGGCCCGCCGCACCAGCGCCTCGGAGACCTCCTCGGGCAGTTCCTCGACCTCTTCGATCTCCTTGAGCCGCTTGCGCGCCGCCTTGGCGACCCGCAGCGCCAGCTGCCGCTCCAGCTCGCGCTCGGCGGCGCTGTCGGACTGGACGTTCAGCCGCCCCACCAGCCGGGGCAGGGTCAGCCCCTGGAAGACCAGGGTGACGATGACCACCGCGAAGGCGATGAAGATGATCGCCTCCCGGCCGGGGAAGGCGCCGCCCCCGGCCTGTGGCTCGACGGACAGCGGGACGGCCAGTGCCAGCGCGACCGAGGCCACCCCGCGCATCCCCGCCCACCAGATCACGACGGTCTCGCGCCAGTTGCGGGGGATGTCCTCGTCCAGGTCCTTGCGCTGGTGCAGCCGCTGCGCCAGCCACGCGGAGGGCAGCAGCCACAGCAGCCGCAGGACGACCACGACTCCGACGACGGCGAGGGCCGCGGGCAGCAGCTGCCGCCAGTCCTCCTGGACGGTGCCGAAGATGGTGTGCAGCTCCAGCCCGATCAGCCCGAAGGCGATGCCGGTCACCAGCGTGTCCACGATCTGCCAGAACGTCTGCCCGGCCAGCCTGCCCTGGACGTCGTCCGCGTCCACCGCGTGCCCGGAGGCGAGGTAGAGCGCCGTCGTGAGCACGGCCAGCACGCCTGAGCCCATCAGCTCCTCGGCGAGCACATAGGAGGCGAACGGCACCAGCAGGGTCAGCCCGGTCTGCAGTGTGGCGTCCCCGAGGTAGCCCATCAGCTTCCCGGCGAGCCAGCCGAGCGCGAGCCCCACCGCGACGGCCACCACACCGGAGAGCACCAGTTCGCCGACCGCGACGGGCAGCGAGAAGGAGCCCGTCACGGCGGCGGCGATGGCCACGTGGTAGAGGGTGATCGCCGTCACATCGTTGAAGAGGCCCTCGCCCTCCAGCGCGGAGACCAGCCGACGCGGCAGTCCGAGGTTTCCGGCCACCGCCGTGGCGGCGACCGGGTCCGGCGGGGCGACCAGCGCGCCCAGCGCCACGGCCCCGGCGACGCCGAGCCCGGGCACCAGCGCGTTGGCCACGGTGGCGACCGCCGCGGTGGTGGCGAAGACCAGCGCGACCGCCATCAGGAAGATCGGCCGCTTGTTCGCCGCGAACTGCCGCCAAGAGGTGCGCTGGGCAGCGGCGTAGATCAGCGGTGGCAGCACCAGCGGCAGGATGAACTCGGGCGGCAGCGAGACGTTCGGGATGGACGGGATCAGCGCCAGCACCCCGCCGAAGATCGTCATCAGGACGGGTGAGGGCACCCCGAGCTTGTCCCCCAGTGGGACCATGAGGACGGCGGCGAGCAGCAGAGCGAAGAAGAGGGCGAGCTGATCCATGGATCAGGAGCTCTCGGCGCGCACCTTGTCCAGCGCGGCCTGCAGGTCTGCCGGGTAGGCGCTGGCGTACTCGACCCAGCTCCCGTCGCCCGGGTGTTCGAAGCCGAGCCGAACGGCGTGCAGCCACTGGCGCTCCAGCCGCAGCCGCTTGGCCAGCGTCGGGTCGGCGCCGTAGGTGAGGTCGCCGACGCAGGGGTGCCGGTGGGCGGCCATGTGCACCCGGATCTGGTGGGTGCGGCCTGTCTCCAGCTTGATGTCCAGCAGACTGGCGGCGCGGAACGCCTCGATCAGGTCGTAGTGGGTCACCGAGGGCTTGCCGTCGGAGGTGACGGCCCACTTGTAGTCGTGCTGCGGGTGACGGCCGATGGGCGCGTCGATGGTACCGCTGAGCGGGTCGGGGTGGCCCTGGACCAGCGCGTGGTAGCGCTTGTCGACAGTGCGCTCCTTGAACTGCCGCTTGAGCAGCGTGTAGGCCCGCTCGGACTTGGCCACGACCATCAGCCCCGAGGTGCCCACATCCAGCCGGTGCACGATGCCCTGCCGCTCGGCGGCGCCGGAGGTGGCGATGGTGTATCCGGCGGCCGCCAGTCCGCCGATGACGGTGGGGCCGCTCCAGCCGGGACTGGGGTGCGCCGCGACGCCCACCGGCTTGACGATCACCACGATGTCGTCGTCGTCATGGACGATCTCCATGCCCTCGACGGGCTCGGCGACGATCCTTACGGGCTGCGCCTGCTGGGGCATCTCGACCTCGATCCAGGCCCCGCCCTGCACCCGGTCGGACTTGCCCGCCGGCGCACCGTCCAGCAGCACCTTCCCGCCTGCGGCCAGCTCCGCCGCCTTGGTCCGCGAGAAGCCGAACATCCGGGCGAGTGCGGCATCGACGCGCTCGCCTTCGAGGCCGTCGGGTACGGGCAGGGTGCGGGTCTCAGGAAGCGTGCTCACCTGATCGAGTATGCCGGACGCCGCCATCCGCCTTGCGGGCCGCCGGACATCCGGTCCTGGCCGGGCCCTCACCCGCGCGGCGCAGCCGGGGGTGCGGCGGCACCTCACCGGCCCGACGGTGTGACATGAGCCTCGGGACACCGGCGAGCACCCCCGGAGGGAACAGCCGATGACGCCGCGCAGGACACCGAAGCACTCCGCGCCGGACGCCGGCGCGGAGTCCGGCATACGCCGCAGCCCCGCACGCCGCCGCGCGCTGGCGGCGGCCACGGCGCTGGCCACCGCCTGTCTCACCGTCGCACCGGTCCAGGGCGTGACGGCCGAGGGGATGACGGGACCGTGCGCCATAGCGCCCGGCAGCGGCACGGACGAGGGCCCGCTCGGTTCCGCCTTCGTACGCCCCCGCGGGCACAAGCGGGCGCTGATGCTGATGGTCGACTTCAGCGACCACCCCGCGGTCACCCCGGCCCACGAGCGCGCCCGCTTCTTCTCCCGCTACGGCGACCGCTTCTGGGACCGGGCCTCGTTCGGGAAGTACCAGCTGGAGTCCGAGCCCAGCTCCGACTGGATACGTATGCCGCGGCCGTGGTCCTCCTACGGGATCACCCGCGGCATCCCGACCGGCGTGATGCGCCGCTACGTCCAGGACGCGCTGGAGGCCGCAGCCCGCCAGGGCACCGACGTGCACGGGGCCGACCTCGTCTTCGTCGTCGCCGACAGCAACCTGCCGGCCCCGCCGACCGTCTCCCAGGCACACACCTTCGACGGGCTCGAAGCGGCCGGGACCCAGGTGCACGGGGCGGCCCTCGTCTTCGGCCGCGCATCCGACTCGGCGCTGTGGCAGCGCGGCAACTTCGTCCACGAGGCCCACCACCTCTACGGCCTGCCCGACCTCTACAACGTCTCGGAGGACGCCTCCGTGGAGTACGTGGGCGGCTGGGACACCATGAGCATGGCGGGCATCTCGGACCTGCTGGGCTGGCACAAATGGAAGTTCGGCTGGCTGCGGGGCTCCCGGGTCGGCTGCATCACCTCCCCCGGCACCACCGAGCACGAACTGGCCCCGGTCAGCTCCAGCGACGCGGGTCTGGCCGTCGTGCGGACCGGGCGGCACAGCGCGATCGTCGCCGAGGCACGCGCCCGCTTCGGGCTGGACGGGGACATCTGCGCGGAGGGTGTGCTCCTCTACACCGTCGACTCGCGTCGGCCGACCGGTCAGGGGCCGGTCCGCGTCGTCGACTCGCGGCCCCGCAGCCACGGCGGCGCGGCCTGCGCCGACCGGCTGCCAACCGAACTCGCCGAGATGTCGGACGCCCCCTTCCGGCCAGGCGAGAGCCACACCTTCCCCGGCGGGATACGGATCACCGTCACCGAGGCCGGCGACGACGGCGGCTACGGCATACGCGTCCATGTGCCCCGCGAGGGCGACTGAGCGCTCCGGCACCCCGCGACGGCGGCGGCTCAGTCCCGGTGCACGGTCCCGTCCGGGTCCAGACCGCGGAAGGAGAGCAGCACGATCAGGATGCCGCCGCACACGATGGCCGAGTCGGCGAAATTGAAGACGGCGAAGTGCTTGGGCGCGATGAAGTCCACGACGGCGCCCTGGAAGACGCCGGGCGCACGGAAGATCCGGTCGGTCAGGTTGCCGCAGGCGCCGCCCAGCAGCAGGCCGAGCGCGATGGCCCACGGGGTGCTGTACAGCTTCCGGGCGATCCGTGCGATCACCACCACCACGGCGACGGCGATGGCGGTCAGCAGGAGAGTCAGCGCCTCCCCCAGGCCGAAGGCGGCGCCGGGGTTGCGGATGACGTTCAGCTGGAGCCAGGAGCCGATCAGCTCGACCGGCGCGTGATTCTCCAGCTTCGCGACCACCGCCAGCTTGCTGACCAGGTCCAGCACGAAGGCGAGCGCGGCCACGGCGATCAGCACGGTGATCCGGCGCCTGCCCCGTGAGGGAGCGGCCGGCCCACCGTCGGTCTGGTCGGTCCCGGAGCGCTCCGTCCCGGCGTCCTCGGCGTCGGGGCGCTCTTCCCCGGCGCGCTCCCCTTCCGTGCGCTCCTGGTCGCCGCCACCGGCCGCGCTGTCGTCGGGGCCCTCGACAGGCCGCTCCACCTCAGTCACGCCTTGAGGGTACGACACACGCGGACGGCGGCGTTCACGGCGTTGTCCGGCTGTCAGCGGCGCTCCTGCTTCTGCTTGCACTCCACACACAGCGTGGCCCGCGGAAACGCCTGCATCCTGGCCTTGCCGATGGGCTTGCCGCAGTTCTCGCACGACCCGTAGGTGCCCGCGTCCAGCCGCTCCAGCGCCCGCTCGCTCTGGTAGAGCATCTCGCGCGCGTTGGCCGCCAGCGCCATCTCGTGCTCGCGGGTGATGTTCTTGGTCCCGGTGTCGGCGTCGTCGTCACCGGCGCCGTCGCCCGAGTCCCGCATCAGTCCGGTGAGCGCCTCGTCCGCCGAGATGATCTCCTGGCGCAGCCGCTCGGCCTCGTCCCGCAGGCCCGAGCGCGCCTCCTCCACCTCTTCCGGGGTCCAGGGGTCCTCGTCGGGGCGTACCGGCAGTTCACCGGGGGCCGCCGCACCCTCCCCGTTCCGCGCCAAGGGCACCGCCTCGGCCTCCGTCATCGCCGGAGTCTTCTTCGCAGCCACCGTCCCTGCTCCCGTCGTCGTCTGCGCGGCCTGCCCGGCGGGCGCCTGCGCGGCGCCCTCCGGCCGGTCCGCTGCCGCTTCGGCCGCCGTCACTTCCGCCGCGGCCGTGCCGGCCGCCGCCCGTTCCCCCGCGGTCCTCTTCGCCGCGGCTTTCTTCGCCGGAGCCTTCTTCGCCGGTGTCTTCTTCGCCCCCGCCTTCTTCGCAGATGCCTTCTTCGCCGGTACCTTCTTGGCTGTCGACTTGTCCGCCGACGCCTTCTTGCCGGGAACCTTCTTCGCCGCCGCGGCCCTGTCCCCGGAGCCTGTGGCCTTCTTCGATGCTGCCGTCTTCTTCGCGGCGCTCTCCTCCGCCACCATGACCGCGGCCCCTTCACATTTTGTGATCTTGCTCGCGAAACGTGACCGGAACGATAAATCGACTTCAAGTACACGGCAACGGGCCACGCCGGTCTGCAACCTTTGTGCCCCGCCCGGGCGCTCGAAAACCGCTCCGTACCCGCGCGTGAATCCCCGTACACTGGGGGCGGCGAGAGGCGTTGATGGGGACGAGTAGCGTCCGTGAGCGGCCCAGAGCGATCCGGGGACGGTGGGAGCCCGGAGGCGAGCGCGGCGTGAAGATCACCCCGGAGCCGCCGGAAGAAAACCCGGAGGGGGGCATCCCCTCCGAGCCAGTAGAACCGGCAGCGCTGCCCCAATGAGGGGACGGTGGGCACGGCCCGCCGTCAAGGAGGGTGGTACCGCGGGTCCGCCGCCGGCCAGGCAGGCGAGCTCGTCCCTCCGACGGAAGTGAAGACGCGCGGCGTCTTCCCGATGTCCGCCGGAGGAAGTAGACCCGCCGATGCAATACAACCAGGTGCCCGCCCAGGTCGACCTGCCCGCGCTGGAGCGCGCCGTGCTCGACTTCTGGCACGAGAACAAGGTCTTCGCCCGCAGCCTCGAGATGTCCGAGGGCCGCCCCGAGTGGGTCTTCTACGAGGGCCCGCCCACCGCGAACGGCATGCCCGGCGCGCACCACATCGAGGCCCGCGTCTTCAAGGACGTCTTCCCCCGCTTCCGCACCATGCGCGGCTACCACGTGGCCCGCAAGGCGGGCTGGGACTGCCACGGCCTGCCGGTCGAGCTGGCCGTCGAGACGGAGCTGGGCTTCAACGGCAAGCAGGACATCGAGGACTACGGCATCGCCGAGTTCAACGCCAAGTGCCGTGAGTCGGTCACCCGCCACACGGACGCCTTCGCCGAGCTGACGACCCGGATGGGCTACTGGGTCGACCTGGACGAGGCGTACCGCACGATGAACCCCGAGTACATCGAGTCGGTCTGGTGGTCGCTCAAGCAGATCTTCGACAAGGGACTGCTGGTCCAGGACCACCGCGTCGCCCCCTGGTGCCCCCGCTGCGGCACCGGCCTGTCCGACCACGAGCTGGCGCAGGGGTACGAGACGGTGGTCGACCCCTCGGTCACCGTCCGGATGCCGCTGACCTCCGGCCCGCTGGCCGGCGAGGCGTCGCTGCTGGTGTGGACGACGACCCCGTGGACGCTGGTCTCCAACCTGGCCGTGGCAGCCCACCCGGACGTCACCTACGTCGTGGCCTCCGACGGCACCGAGAAGGTCGTGGTCGCCGAGCCGCTGCTGGAGTCCGCGCTCGGCGAGGGCTGGCACATCACCGGCGAGCGCTACACCGGCCGCGAGATGAACGGCTGGCGCTACCGGCGCCCGTTCGAGCTGGTCGACATCCCGGATGCACACTTCGTCGTCAACGACACCTATGTCACCACCGAGGACGGCACCGGCATGGTGCACCTGGCGCCCTTCGGTGAGGACGACTTCCGGGTGGCCCGCGCCAACGGGATCTCCCCGGTGGTGCCCGTACGCGCCGACGGCACATTCGAGCCCGAGCTGGACCTGGTCGGCGGCCAGTTCTTCAAGAAGGCCGACGAGGCCCTGGTCGCGGACATGGAGGCCCGCGGCATCCTGTTCCGGCACGTGGCCTACGAGCACAGCTACCCCCACTGCTGGCGGTGCCATACGGCCCTCATCTACTACCCGCAGCCGTCCTGGTACATCCGCACGACCCAGGTCAAGGAAGCGCTGCTGCGCGAGAACGAGGCGACCAACTGGTTCCCCGAGTCGGTCAAGCACGGCCGCTTCGGCGACTGGCTGAACAACAACATCGACTGGGCGCTCTCCCGCAACCGCTACTGGGGCACCCCACTGCCCATCTGGCGCTGCGAGGAGGGCCACCTCACCTGCGTCGGCTCGCTGGCCGAGCTGACCGAGCTGTCCGGCAGCGACCAGTCCGGGCTCGACCCGCACCGCCCCTACGTGGACGCGGTCACCTTCGGCTGCCCCACCGAGGGCTGCACCCTCGAGGCCACCCGGGTGCCGGAGGTCATCGACGCCTGGTACGACTCGGGCTCCATGCCCTTCGCGCAGTGGGGCTACCCGTACAAGAACAAGGAGCTGTTCGAGAAGCGCTACCCGGCGCAGTTCATCTCGGAGGCCATCGACCAGACCCGCGGCTGGTTCTACACGCTGATGGCCGTCGGCACCCTCGTCTTCGACAAGTCGTCCTACGAGAACGTCGTCTGCCTCGGCCACATCCTCGCCGAGGACGGCCGCAAGATGTCCAAGCACCTGGGCAACACCCTGGAGCCCATCCCGCTGATGGACCAGCACGGCGCGGACGCGGTGCGCTGGTTCATGGCCGCCGGCGGCTCCCCCTGGGCCGCGCGCCGGGTCGGCCACGGCACCATCCAGGAAGTCGTCCGCAAGACGCTGCTGACCTACTGGAACACCGTCGCCTTCCAGGCCCTCTACGCCCGTACGACCGGCTGGGCGCCCTCCGAGGCCGATCCGGCTCCGCATCTGCGCCCGCTACTGGACCGCTGGCTGCTGAGCGAGCTGCACGCCCTGGTCGACCAGGTCACCATCGCCATGGACAGCTACGACACCCAGCGCGCCGGCAAGCTGCTGTCCACCTTCGTGGACGACCTGTCCAACTGGTACGTGCGCCGCTCCCGCCGCCGCTTCTGGCAGGGCGACGCCGCTGCGCTGCGCACGCTGCACGATGTGATCGAGACGGTCACCAGGCTGATGGCGCCGATCACCCCGTTCGTGACCGAGCGCGTCTGGCAGGACCTCGTCGTCCCGGTCACCCCCGGCGCCCCCGACTCGGTCCACCTGGCCTCCTGGCCGCAGGCCGACCTGAGCCGGATCGACCCCGAGCTGTCCCAGGACATGCTGCTGGTACGCAGGCTGGTGGAGCTGGGCCGTGCCTCGCGCGCCGAGTCCGGCGTCAAGACGCGGCAACCGCTGTCCCGGGCGCTGATCGCGGCGCAGGGCTTCGAGACCCTCTCCCCCGAGATGCGCACCCAGATCACCGAGGAGCTGAACGTCGAGCAGCTCGCCTCCCTCTCGGATGTCGGCGGCTCGCTGGTGGACACCACGGCCAAGGCGAACTTCCGGGCACTGGGACGCAGGTTCGGAAAGGAGACCCAGACCGTCGCCAAGGCCATCGCCGAGGCGGAAGCGGCGGCCCTCTCGGTGGCCCTGCGCGAGGGCACCGCCACGGTGCAGGTGAACGGCGAGACGGTCGCGCTCAGCCCCGAGGAGGTCATCATCACCGAGACGCCCCGTGAGGGCTGGTCGGTGGCCTCCGACTCCGGCGCCACCGTGGCGCTCGATCTGGAGATCTCCCCCGAGCTGCGCCGCACCGGGCTGGCCCGCGACGCCATCCGGCTCATCCAGGAGGCCCGCAAGAACTCCGGTCTCGATGTCGCCGACCGGATCGAGCTGCGCTGGCAGTCCGGCGACGAGGAGGTCTCCCGCGCTCTGGCGGAGCACACCTTCCTCATCGCGGAAGAGGTCCTGGCCGAGGAGTTCGCACAGGGCGACCCGGCCGACATCGCCGGGCCCACTTTCGAGGACGAGGCGCTGAGCCTGGCATTCCGGCTGCGCAAGACCCCCGCCGACTAGGCAACCACAGCAGACAGGGCCGGGCCCCTGAGAGCGGAGGTGCTCTCAGGGGCCCGGCCCAGCTGCGACCGACGGTTCGGCGTCAGCTCTCGTCCTCGTCGATGAGGAAGCCCCGCATCGGCGAGGGCGTTTGCTGCGCGGCCTGGGGGCCGCCCTGCGGGCGCACCGGCGCCATCGGCTGCGTCATGGCGGGCGACATCTGCTGCTGTCCGCCATAGGACTGGCCGGCACCGCCCTGGGTGTGCGGACCACCGCCGGGGCCGCCACCGTGGCCGCCCATGGAGTGGCCGTTGCCGCCCATCGTCTGGTGACCTCCGCCGCCACCCGCGGGGGCACCGGCTCCGGCCGACGCCATCGAGGGCGAGGGCGCGGGCAGCGAGGCGGTCGCCGGCGTCCGCGGCGGGGCCAGCGAGTCGTCGGCCTGGTTCTCCAGCTGCCGCAGCTGGCTCTCCAGGTACGACTTCAGCCGCGTGCGGTACTCGCGTTCGAAGCCGCGCAGGTCCTCGACCTTGCGCTCCAGGGTGGCGCGGGCCGACTCCAGCGAGCCCATCGCGACCCGGTGCTTCTCCTGCGCGTCCCGCTCCAGCGCGTCGGCCTTGGCGCGGGCGTCCCGCTCCAGGCCCTCGGCGCGGCTGCGTGCCTCACCGACGATCTTGTTGGCCTCGGAACGGGCCTCCGCGATCGCCTGGTCCGCGGTCTGCTGTGCCAGCGACAGCACTCGGGCCGCGCTGTCGTTGTTCTGGCCGCCGCCACCGGGCATCTGCGGGCCGCCCTGCGGTCCACCGGGACCCATGGGGCCGCCCTGCTGCGGGCCGGGGCCACCTGGACCCATCGGACCGCCCTGCGGACCCGGGCCACCGGGACCGCCGTGTCCACCGGGGCCGCCGGGGCCCGCGGGGAGCTGTGCCTGTCCGCCGGGAAGCTGCGGCGGGCCGCCCATGCCCTGCTGTTGGGGCGGGACGGGCTGCGGTCCGGATATGGCGGCGGGGACGGGCCCCTGTCCTTGCTGCTGCTGCCTGTCCTGAGGTTCAGGAGGCTTTCGCATACCGCCCTGTTGCTGTTGCTGGTTCTGCGCTGCCGCGCGTGTGGCGGCGGCCAGCTTGGCGCGCAGGTCCTCGTTCTCCCGCAGCAGCCGGGTCAGCTCGGCTTCGACCTCATCGAGGAAGGCATCGACCTCGTCCTCGTCATAGCCTTCACGCAGACGGACGGTCGTGAACTGCTTGTTCCGCACGTCCTCGGGGGTCAGGGGCATCTCTTCACCTCAACGTAAGTCGTCGGCATATCGGCAAGACCATTCCGATCGTTCACAGCCTGGCCACGACGTTGATCAGGATGTAGACGATGATCATGAGTACGAAGAAGGACAGGTCGAGCGCCACGCCCCCGAAGCGCAGCGGTGGGATGAACCGCCGCAAAAGCTTGAGTGGCGGATCGGTGACAGTGTAGGCGGCCTCCAGAACGACCACCATCGCCTTGCCGGGTTGCCATGAGCGGGCGAACTGGAAGACGTAGTCCATCACCAGCCGGAAGATCAGCACGAGCAGGAAGCAGTACAGCGCAATTTGGACCACGTCCAGTGCGGTTCTCATCTGCGCGTCCCTCTCCCCTGGGGCTCTCGTGCGGCCTTGGCGGCCTGTTCCTTGGTCCTGCGTCTCAGCTCTGGTTGAAGAACCCGCCCTCTGCGATGCGGGCCTTGTCCTCCGCCGTGACATCGACGTTAGCAGGAGACAGCAGGAACACCTTCTGCGTCACTCGCTCGATACTGCCGTGCAGACCGAAGACCAGACCAGCCGCAAAGTCGACAAGTCGCTTCGCGTCGGTATCGTCCATCTCCGTCAGATTCATGATCACCGGAGTGCCCTCACGGAAGTGTTCCCCGATGGTACGGGCCTCGTTGTAGGTCCGGGGGTGCAACGTGGTGATCCGGTACGGCTCACGTTCGGACACAACCTTGGGCATGATCACCGGGGCACTCTTCTCGACATTCTGGCGTTCAGGTGTGATGGATGACACCGGAGCAATTCTCCCGGCTCGTCCGCTTTCAGCCGCGACCACCGGGGGTGTCTCCGGCTCCCGCTCCCGCTGCGCCGGGGGGTGAGCCACCCTCACCGGCTCCTCAGGTTCGGTCTTTTGGAGGGAATGGTGTGATTGTTCCGACTCGTACCGCCGACGGTCGCGTTCGGGCTCGGGCTCGGGCTCGAACTCGTCGTCGGGGTCGAATCCCCGGCCGTCGTACCCATCGTCCTCCACGAGGCCGAGGTAGACCGCCATCTTGCGCATCGCGCCGGCCATTCTCTGCGTCCTCCGCTCTGTGGTGGATCGACTCCGCCCCCGTCACCGGTGGCCCTGGGATGATCCACGCAGCCTCTCCGACCGGCCTTTTCCGGCGGAAATGACCATATATTCTGCTGTGGCCCAACTCCGCTTCGCGACGTTACCGGAGCCGGGGTCGGTCTCCGAGTACCGCACTGCCGACGCGCACATGTGTCGCACCGGCAAGCACCGCCTCCTCGAGATCCGAACTCATTCCCGCCGACACCATCGTGGCAGCAGGATGGGCCGCTCGCAGGGCGGTTGAGATTTCCGACAGCTGGTCGAAGGCCGCCCGCGGGCGGCCGGCCAGCGGCCCGGTCAGCGGTGCGACGGTCATCACTCCGTCGAGCCGGAGCCCTTGGGCGTCGGTCACCGCCTGAGCGAGATCCATCACACCGTCGGGTGCCACACCGCCCCGCTCGCCGACCGAGCCTGACTCGGCATCAAGGGCGACCTGGATCAGACATCCGATCTCCCGTTCAGCTCGCACGGCGGCGTTCGAGAGCGCGCTCACCAGCCGGGCGCGGTCGACCGAGTGGACACGGTCGGCATAACCGGCAACCGATCGCGTCTTGTTGGTCTGCAACTGGCCGACGAAATGCCAGGTGAGCCCGGCATCGGCGCAGGCAGCCGCCTTGGGTCCGGCCTCCTGGTCGCGGTTCTCGGCCACGTCCCGCACCCCGAGCCCGGCCAGCAGCCGCACATCGTCGGCCGGGTAGGTCTTGGTCACCACGATGAGAGTGACCTCCTCGCGCTTACGCCCCGCCGCGAAACAAGCGCCCGCGATGCGCTCCTCCACCCGGGCGAGATTCGCGGCAAGCTCCGCCCTGCGCGCCTCCTGAGCGGCCTGAGAGGCCACGGAGTGCCCAGAAGCCGCAGAGTGGGACTCAGGGGGCTCGGATGACATCTCTGCCGTCATTTCTCAGCTCGCCTCGATCCAGACATAACTCGCAAGCCTCCCCGTCGTCTTGTCCCGGCGGTACGAGAAATGATCGTCGGACTCCAGCGTGCACACGGAGGACTGGCCGCACCGTGCGACCCCCGCGCGGGCGAGCTGCGCCCGCACCCCGGCGGCCATGTCGACGGCCGGCGTCCCCTGCCGGGTGGTGGCGTACGCCTCGGGGACCGCGGCCGCGACCTCGGCCCGCATCTGCTCGGGGACCTCGTAGCAGGCGCCGCAGACGGCGGGCCCTGTACGGGCGATGATGCGCTCCGGCTCCGCGCCGAGCGCGGCCATCCTCGCGACCGTCGCACCCACCACCCCGGCCAGCACCCCGGGCCGCCCCGCGTGCGCCGCGCCCGCGACCCCCGCGACCGGGTCGGCCAGCAGCACCGGAGTGCAGTCGGCGGTGAGCACCGCGAGCGCGAGCCCCCTGCGCGCCGTCACCACCCCGTCGACGGGAGGCGCGTCCGCGCCGAACGGGCGGTCCACGACGGCGACGTCGCGCCCGTGCACCTGATGCATCCAGACCACCTCGTCGGGCGACAGCCCGAGCGCACGCGCGGCCCGCTCCCGGTTGGCGCGTACCGCCTCCGGGTCGTCACCGACCGCGCCGCCGAGGTTGAGCTCCTCATACGGAGCGGCGCTCACCCCGCCCCACCTGTCGGTGAAGGCGAAGTGCGCGCCGCTGACCGTCTCTTGTGCAGCTATCACTTCAAGCAGCTATCTTCAGGCTGTTCACTTCAAGAAATCCGGCACATCCAGCTCTTCCGCCTGGCTGTCGTGGTACGGGCGGGCCGGCGGCACCTGCGGGGTGGCAGCCGGAGGCGGCGGTACCTCGCTGACCGGAGCCGGCTCCGAGCGGGGCGGGGTGTCCTCCTCACGCGGCGGAGCGACCGAACCGAGACCGCTGAACGAGGGCCGCTCGGGCTCCGGGTCGGGCGAGGCCGCCGACGGCTCGTCCTTGTAGGACGGCGAGGCGGAGGAGGCGGACGACGACTGGCCGAGCGCCTTCTCCCCCTTCTTGGAGGGCGGCTGTCCGCCGTCGAACCCGGCGGCGATGACGGTGACCCGCACCTCGTCGCCGAGCGCGTCGTCGATGACGGCGCCGAAGATGATGTTCGCCTCGGGGTGCGCGGCCTCGCTCACCAGCTGGGCCGCCTCGTTGATCTCGAACAGCCCGAGGTCCGAGCCGCCGGAGATGGAGAGCAGGACCCCGCGCGCCCCGTCGATGGACGCCTCCAGCAGTGGTGAGGAGATGGCCATCTCGGCGGCGGCCACCGCGCGGTCGTCCCCGCGCGCCGAACCGATGCCCATCAGGGCCGATCCGGCCTCGGACATCACGGACTTGACGTCCGCGAAGTCGAGGTTGATCAGGCCAGGGGTGGTGATGAGATCGGTGATGCCCTGGACACCGGAGAGCAGCACCTGGTCCGCCGACTTGAAGGCGTCCAGCACGCTGACCTGACGGTCCGAGATGGACAGCAGTCGGTCGTTGGGAATGACGATCAGGGTGTCGACCTCGTCGCGCAGCCCCGCGATGCCGTCCTCGGCCTGGTTGGCCCGGCGGCGGCCCTCGAAGGTGAAGGGACGGGTGACGACACCGATGGTGAGGGCGCCGAGCGAGCGGGCGATGTTCGCCACGACGGGCGCGCCACCGGTGCCGGTGCCACCGCCCTCGCCCGCGGTCACGAAGACCATGTCGGCCCCCTTGAGGACCTCCTCGATCTCCTCGCGGTGGTCCTCGGCGGCCTTGCGGCCGACGTCCGGGTTGGCGCCGGCGCCGAGGCCGCGAGTCAGCTCGCGGCCCACATCGAGCTTGACGTCGGCGTCGCTCATCAACAGGGCTTGCGCGTCAGTGTTGATCGCGATGAACTCGACGCCCTTGAGACCGACCTCGATCATCCGGTTGATGGCGTTCACGCCACCGCCGCCAATACCGACGACCTTGATGACTGCGAGGTAGTTCTGCGGTGCTGCCACGTCGAAGGCCTCTCGCCTCGAGTTACGTATCCCTGTGGGGCGGTTCGAACGCCGACCCGAACCCTAAGTGTGAAGTTTAGGGTTACCAGTGCCTGTCTTACTTGGACTCTTCGCAACGGACACTAAGTCGACAAGTGCTGGGTGTTCAACGAACACGCCGAACCTCCCGTTTTTCTTTTCACCCTATGTGATCAGACCGAGCAGTAGCCATCCAGGGTGCTCACCAGCGGCGATGCCCGTCAACTGGGACAGTCGGCTCCCGGCGAGGACATCAGCCTGATCATGACGAGCAGCCCGGGTCAACTGACGCGGCCAGGGAACGGTGGAGTCCAGCCGTTCGCCGAACCCGGCTGGAGGTACAGCGGTTAGCAACCGGTACAACGCGGCGGAGGCGAGGACGGAACGGTCGGAGGGGTCCGGCTTACGAATCCGGCCGGACCGCACGGGGGTTGTCCGGCCGCGCGGCCGCGTGTCCGGAAGCGGTACGGCAGGCGGACCCGCCCCGGCTAACTGCCCGAAGCCGCCGGGGCGCTGGGCGCTGAGACGTCGAAGTGGTCGGCGTCCGCTGCCGCTTTCATCAGTGCTCCGAGCGCTTCGGCCTTCGCCTTGCCGTGCTCCGCGCTACCCCACCGCACCGTGCGATCGCCCGTCAGCTCCAGGCTGATGTCGTCGTAGGAGCGGACCCGTACGGAGCGGGTGGCACGGTGGACGGAATCGGGGAGGGCGTCTGTGACCCTTGCCGCCTCCCGGCGCAGCCGGGTCGCCGAGAAGTAGCGCTTGCCCGCCGGTTTCCGCGGCTCCAGGACGAGAAGCGGAACGCCTTTCGGCGGCTTGCCGACTGTGGCGAATCGCACGCCTTCGGAGTCCACTTCCACGTAATTCCCGGCCGACTCCATGACGAGTTGAGGGCGTCTTTCGGTCACGGTCAGCACAATGCCGTGCGGCCAGGACCGCTCGGCCGTCACCTGGCGCACGCGAGGCAGTTCCTGGCGTACGCGCCGCTGTACGGCCGCCTTGTCCACGGAGATGAGCGGCTCGCCGGTGGGGACCGCCGCCGCGCGGGAGACCTCGGAGTCGGTCAGCACCCGGTTGCCGGTGACGGACACGCTCTTCACGCGCAGCCACGGTGAGCCGTACAGCGCCCAGCTGCCGAAGCCGCCCAGCACCACCGCGAGGAGGGCCAGCAGGGCCAGCAGACGTCTGCGGCGCAGCCGCGGTCCGGACGGTCCCGGGTGGGCCGGCTCCCGGCGGTCACGGCCACCGGCTCCGGCGCGCGGGCCTGGCCGGGTGCCGGCCGTGACGCCGGCACCCCTTGCCCGCTCGGCGGTCCGGTTCGTCGCCCTGACGGCTCTGGCAGCTCTGACCACAAGGACCACCCTGCTTTCCGGTTCTCGGCGAGCTGCCGCGCCGGGTCAGCCCCGGCGGCCCGCGGCGATCGCCTCGTACACCATGCCGACGAGCAGCTCATCGGCGTCCGGACGGCCGAACTCGGCCGCCGCGCGCGACATCGCGGTGAGCCGCTGCGGGTCGGCGAGGACCGGGAGCACATTCTCCTTGATCCACTCCGGGGTCAGCTCCGCGTCGTCGACGAGGAGTCCGCCGCCCGCCTTGACGACCGGCTGAGCGTTCAGCCGCTGTTCGCCGTTGCCGATCGGCAGCGGGACATAGGCGGCCGGCAGCCCGACGGCCGACAGCTCCGCCACGGTCATCGCGCCCGCGCGGCAGAGCATCATGTCGGCCGCGGCGTACGCGAGGTCCATCCGGTCCACATACGGTACCGGCACATAGGGCGGCATTCCGGGCATGTGGTCCACGTGGGGGAGTTCGTTCTTGGGGCCGACCGCGTGCAGGACCTGGATGCCCGCGCGCTGCAGGGGCGGAACGACCTGCTGGACGACCTCGTTGAGCCGGCGCGCACCCTGCGAGCCGCCGGAGACCAGCAGCGTGGGCAGGTTGGGAGCCAGCCCGAAGGCGGCCCGCGCCTCGGGCCGTACGGCGGCGCGGTTGAGGGTCGCGATGGAGCGGCGCAGCGGAATCCCGACGTAGCGCGCGCCCCGCAACTTGCTGTCGGGCGTGGAGACGGCCACGCCGTGCGCGTAACGGGAGCCGATCTTGTTGGCGAGCCCCGGGCGGGCGTTGGCCTCGTGCACGACGATCGGCACACCGGCCCGCTTGGCGGCCAGATAGCCGGGCAGCGCCACGTAGCCGCCGAAGCCCACGACGCAGTCGGCCTTGTTGCGCTCCAGGATCTGCTCGGCTGCCTTGATGGTGCCGCGCAGCCGCCCGGGCACGGTGATCAGCTCGGGTGTGGGTTTGCGCGGCAGCGGAACGGCCGGAATGAGCTCGAGTTGGTAACCGCGCTCCGGCACGAGCCGCGTCTCCAGGCCGCGCTCGGTACCGAGGGCCGTGATTCCCACGGTCGGGTCCTGCCTGCGCAGGGCGTCCGCGAGGGCGAGCGCGGGCTCGATGTGGCCGGCGGTCCCCCCACCGGCGAGTACGACGTGCACGCTGTTTCACCGCTCTCCGGACGGCGGCCTTCCGGCGCGCCGTCTCATCGTCTTCTCTCTCTTCCGGCCGGGGGCGCTCCCCTTCCGCAGCACCCCTGCCAGCCCTCCCCGGGACGTGCGCTGCCACAGGGCGGGCTGCCGCACGGCCAGGGCAGCGCGTGCCGCCGGGTCGCTGCGCGCAAAGGCGATCAGCAGTCCGACAGCGAACATCGTCGGCAGCAGGGCTGACCCACCGTAGGAGAACAGCGGGAGGGGGACCCCGGCGATCGGCAGCAGACCGAGCACCGCACCCACGTTGATCACCGCCTGCGCGATGATCCACGTCGTCACACCTCCCGCGGCATACCTCACGAAGGGTTCCTCCGTGCGTCCGGCCACGCGGATACCCGCATAGCCTAGAGCCGCGAAGAGGGCGAGTACCGACAGCGTCCCCGCCAGTCCGAGTTCCTCCCCGGTCACGGCGAAGATGAAATCGGTATGGGGTTCGGGTAGTTGGCCCCATTTTTCCATACTCGCCCCCAGTCCGGAACCGAACCAGCCGCCGGAGGCCAGCGCGTAGATTCCGTGCACGGCCTGCCAGCACTGGTCGTCGGGGCCCGGATCGGTCGCGCCGATGCAGCGGAGCCGCGACATCCGGTTCGCACTCGAGGTGACCAGCAGCGCGGCGGCCGTGAGCGCGGCCACCAGCACACCGGTGAACAGCCGGGTGGGGGCGCCGACCAGCCACAGCAGCCCGAACAGCACGGCGGCGATGATCAGGGCCGTGCCCATGTCGCCGCCGAGCATGATGAGCGCGAGCAGCAGCAGCGTGACGGGCACCAGCGGCACCAGCAGATGCTTCCACTGGGTCAGCAGCTTCTTGTCGCCCTTGCGCGCGAGCAGGTCCGCGCCCCACAGCACGAGGGCCAGCTTGGCGAACTCGCTGGGCTGGAGCTGGAACGGGCCGCCCAGATGGATCCAGTTCTGGTTGCCGTTCACCTCCTGCCCTATACCGGGCACCTGCACCAGGCACATCAGGAAGACCGACACGATCAGCAGCGGATAGGCCAGCGTCCGGTGCAGCCGTACCGGCATCCGGGAGGCGGCCAGCAGCAGCCCGGTCCCCAGGACGGCGGCCACCAACTGCTTGCGGAAGTAGTAGGTGGAGGCCAGCCCGGATTGGAGGGCCTGGATCTGCGAGGCGGAGAAGACCATTACGAGGCCCAGCACGGTGATGAGCGCACTGCCGCCCAAAATCAGGTAATACGCCGTCAGCGGGCGGTCCCAGGCACGCTTGGCGCGGGCGTAGAGCCGCTGGGGCGCCGAGGCGCCCCCGGGGCTGCCGAGGCGCCTTGGCGGACGCATGGGCGCGGGTTGGCTGCGCGCGCGCCGGGGCGTGGGCGGTTTGGCGGGTCGCGCCGTCATCCGTATCCCCTCCGTCTCGCCCGCGTCCTCGGCCGGCGGGGACGGGGTCAGTGCTCGCTGTTGCCTTCGGCGGGCTCGCTGCGGCCTGCTCGGCCGCTGTGCGGCCCGTCGGCGGCGAGGGCCCGGACCGCCTCGGCGAACGCGTCGCCTCGCGCGTTGTAGTTGACGAACATGTCCATCGAGGCGCACGCGGGGGCCAGCAGTACGGTATCGCCGGGCCGAGCCAGCGATGTCGCCTCCCGGACGGCTTCCGCCATCGCCCCAGTGTCCGTGCGTTCGAGGTCGGCCACCGGCACCTGGGGGGCGTGTCGCGCCAGGGCTTGCCTGATCAGCTCCCGGTCGGCGCCCATCAGCACGACGCCGCGCAGCCGGGGCGCGGACGCGGCGACCAGTTCGTCGAACGTCGCGCCCTTGGCCAGTCCGCCCGCGATCCACACGATCGACTCGTAGGCGGCCAGTGACGCCTCGGCCGCGTGCGTGTTGGTGGCCTTGGAGTCGTCGACGTAGGAGACGCCGCCCACCTCGGCGACGTGGGTGATGCGGTGCGCGTCCGGGCTGAAGGCGCGCAGTCCGTCGCGTACGGCCACGGGCGGCACGCCGAAGGCGCGGGCCAGCGCGGCGGCGGCGAGCGCGTTGGCGATGTTGTGCGGGGCTGGGGGGGTGATGTCGCCCGCCTCGGCCAGCTCCTGTGCCCGCTCCTGCCGGTCGGCGACGAAGGCCCGGTCGACCAGTACGCCCTCGACGACACCGAGTTGGGAGGGCCCGGGGGTGCCGAGGGTGAAGCCGATGGCGCGCGCTCCCTCGACCACGTCGGCCGCCCGCACCAGGTCCTCGGTGCGGGGCACGCCGGGCTCGCAGCCCCGGTCGTCGGCGTTGTAGACGCAGGCGACCTGGTTGCCCTCGTAGATGCGGCCCTTGGCGGCGGCGTACGCCTCCATCGAGCCGTGCCAGTCGAGGTGGTCGGGGGCGAGGTTGAGCACCGCGCCGGAGTGCGGGCGCAGGCTGGGCGCCCAGTGCAGCTGGTAGCTGGACAGCTCGACGGCGAGCACATCGAGGCCGTCGTAGGGCTCCTGCTCCAGGACGACGTCGATGAGGGAGACCCCGATGTTGCCGACCGCGGCCGTCCGCAGTCCCGCAGCGCGCAGGATGCAGGCGAGCATCTGCACGGTGGTGGTCTTGCCGTTGGTGCCGGTGACCGCCAGCCACGGCGGCGCTTCCGGCCCGCGCAGCCGCCAGGCCAGCTCCACGTCTCCCCACACCGGTACGCCTGCCTCGGCCGCGGCCTGGAAGAGCGGACTGGTGGGCTTGAAGCCGGGGGTGGTGACGACCAGCTCGGTGCCCTCCGGGAGCGTGCGGTCGTCGCCGAGCCGGACGCCGATCCCGAGCGCTTCCAGCTCGGCCGCCTGGCGGCGCGGCCCCTCGCCGTCGCCGCCGTTGACCGCCGTGACCCGGGCCCCGAGACGGTGCAGCACCTTGGCCGCCGGCATGCCGCTGACGCCGAGACCGGCGACAGTGACGTGCTTGCCGGACAGCTCCTCGGAGAGCTTCGTCAGGTTCGTACGGTTCGTCGCGTCCTCGGTGCTCACTTGCTCGCCGCCCAGCCCGCGTAGAAGATGCCGACGCCGACGATGGCGCACATGCCCTGGATGATCCAGAACCGGACCACCACAAGGACCTCGGACCACCCCTTGAGTTCGAAGTGGTGCTGGAGCGGGGCCATCTTGAACACCCGCTTCCCGGTGAGCCGGAAGGAGCCGACCTGGATCACTACGGACATGGTGATCAGCACGAACAGGCCGCCCAGGATCGCCAGCAGCAGCTCGGTGCGCGAGCAGATGGCCAGGCCCGCCAGCGCGCCGCCGAGGGCGAGGGAGCCGGTGTCCCCCATGAAGATCTTCGCGGGCGAGGTGTTCCACCACAGGAAGCCGAAGCAGGCGCCCATCAGCGCCGCCGCGACGACGGCCAGGTCGAGTGGGTCCCGTACCTCGTAACAGCCGGGTCCCGCCGTGGCGATGTGCGCACAGGACTCCTGGTACTCCCATACGCAGATGAACACATAGGCGCCGAAGACCATCACCGAGGCGCCGGTCGCCAGACCGTCGAGACCGTCGGTGAGGTTCACGCCGTTGGACATCGCCAGGATCATGAACAGCGCCCAGACCACGAACAGCACCGGTGGCAGGGCCCAGCCGAAGTCCTGGGTGAAGGAGAGCTTGGTGGAGGCGGGGGTGAGCTGGCGCGCGTCCTCGAAGCTGAGCGCCAGCAGCGCGAAGGCGATGCCGACGATGAGCTGTCCGGCCATCTTCGCCTTGGCCCGCAGGCCCAGACTGCGCTGTTTGACGATCTTGATGTAGTCGTCCAGGAAGCCGACCAGGCCCATACCGGCGAACAGGAAGAGCACCAGCACGCCGGAGAAGGTGGGCTGCTCGCCCGTGATGAGCTTGGTGAGGACGTAGGCCAGGACGGTGGCCAGGATGAAGGCGATACCGCCCATGGTGGGGGTGCCGCGCTTGCTGTGGTGGTTGCGCGGGCCGTCGTCCCGGATGAACTGGCCGTAGCCGCGCCGGGCGAGCAGTTTGATCAGCAGGGGGGTCCCGATCAGGGACAGGAAGAGTCCGATGACCCCGGAGAAGAGGATCTGCTTCATCGTCATCGGGCGGAGCCCTCACCCTCCCCGGAGCCGTCCTCCAGGAGGGCGGCAGCCACCTGCTCCAAGCCCACCGACCGGGAAGCCTTCACCAGTACGACATCTCCCGCGCGCAGCTGACCGCGCAGCAGGTCGACGGCCGCCTCAGTGCCGGACACATGCACCGACTCCTCACCCCACGAACCCTCGTTCTTGGCACCCATGTCGAGCCAGGCGGCCTCCCGGCCTCCGACTGCCACGAGCTTGCTGACGTTGAGCCGGACGGCGAGCCGTCCGATCGCGTCGTGCTCGGCGAGCGCATCGTCGCCGAGCTCGGCCATCTCGCCCAGCACCGCCCAGGTCCGGCCCCCCCGGGCCTTCGCCGCCTCCCCCATGGCGGACAGCGCCCTGAGCGCTGCCCGCATGGAGTCGGGGTTGGCGTTGTAGGCGTCGTTGACGACCGTGACGCCGTCGGCGCGCTCGGTGACCTCCATCCGCCAACGGGAGAGCGAGCTCGCGGAGGAGAGCGCATCGGCGATGTCCCCAGCGGGCATGCCCAGTTGGTGGGCGACGGCCGCCGCGGCGAGCGCGTTCGACACGTGGTGCTCACCGTACAGGCGCATGGTCACATCACCGCACCCGGTAGGTGTGTGAAGGGTGAAAGCTGGTGTGCCGCGTTTCGACAACCGCACGTTTTCCGCCCGTACGTCCGCTTCCGGTGCCTCACCGAAGAACAGCACCCGGGCCCGGGTGCGCTCGGCCATGGCTCGTACGTACGGATCGTCGGCGTTGAGGACCGCCACTCCCCCCTCGTCGGCGGTCGGCAGGTTCTCGACCAGTTCGCCCTTGGCCTGGGCGATCTGCTCGCGGCCGCCGAACTCGCCGATATGGGCCGTGCCGACGTTGAGGACGACGCCGATCCGGGGCGGGGTGAGCTCGGTGAGGTAGCGGATGTGGCCGATGCCGCGGGCGCCCATCTCCAGCACCAGGTGCCGGGTGGCCGTATCAGCGCGCAGGGCCGTCAGCGGCAGGCCGATCTCGTTGTTCTGCGAGCCTTCCGGCCACACCGTGGGACCCAGCCGACCCAGCAACTGGGCGATCAGGTCCTTGGTGCTGGTCTTGCCGCTGGACCCGGTCAGCGCGACGACCTGGGTGCCCAGCTCCCGCACCGTGTGCCGGGCCAGGGCGCCCAGGGCGCGGGTGACGTCGTCGACGACGATCGCCGGGACACCGACGGGGCGGGTGGCGAGCACGGCGACGGCGCCCGAGGAGACGGCGCCGGCGGCGAATTCGTGACCGTCGGCACGCTCACCGGCGAACGCCGCGAACAGCGCGCCGGGGCCCGCCTCCCGGGAGTCGATCACCACCGGCCCGGTGATCCGCGCTTCCGGGTCCGTTATGTCGTGCTGCCGTCCGCCGGTCAGGGCGGCGATCTCTGCGAGGGAGAGGGGGATCATCGGTTCTGGTTGTCTGTCCGTTGGTTCTCGACGGAAGTGGGCGAGGAGGACGAGGTGGACGGGGAGTAGGAGGGAGACGACAGGGACTCGGCCGCCGGTGCGGCAGCGGATGAAGCCTCGGGGTGGTCGGCCGCGCGTGCGCGGATGGCCTCGTGCAGGACCTGGACGTCGTCGAAGGGGCGCACCACACCGGCGATGTTCTGCCCCTGCTCGTGGCCCTTGCCCAGCACCAGGACGGTGTCGCCGGGTTCGGCGCGGGCGACGGCGGCGCGGATCGCGGCGGCCCGGTCCTCCTCCAGCAGCACGGTGCCGCGCTCGTGGGCCGGCACCTCGGCGGCCCCGCCGAGCATGGCGGCGAGGATCGCGAGGGGGTCCTCGGAGCGCGGGTTGTCGGAGGTGAGCACCGCCGTGTCGGCCAGCCGCGCCAGCGCGGCGCCCATCGCGGGCCGCTTGTGCGGGTCGCGGTCCCCGCCGCAGCCCAGGACGGCGTGCACGGAGCCCTCGGTGACCTTGCGGACGGCGTAGAGCACGGATTCGACGGCGTCCGGTTTGTGCGCGTAGTCGACGATGGCGAGGTAGTCCTGGCCCGCGTCCACCCGCTGGAGGCGCCCTGGCACGCCGGGGACGGCGGCGATGCCGTCGGCCGCCGTGTGCGCGTCGATACCGGCGGCGACCAGCGCGGTGAGCGCGGCCAGCGCGTTGGCGACGTTGAAGGGCCCGGCGATCGGGGCGCCGGCGGGCACCTTCTGGCCGTCGGGCCCCACCGCCGTGAACGTCGAGCCCAGCGGGCCGACCTCCACGTCCGCGGCCCGCCAGTCCGCGTCGGGGTGGCCCTCGGCGGAGAAGCTGGTGACGGGGAAACCTTCGTCCTTCAGCTCGCCCAGCAGCCGGAAGCCGTGGTCGTCGTCGAAGTTGACCACCGCGGCCCGCGACCGCTCGGGGGTGAACAGCTGCCGCTTGGCCTGGAAGTAGTCCTCCAGGTCGCGGTGGAAGTCCAGGTGCTCGGGGCTGAGGTTGTTGAAGACCGCGATGTCGAAGACGCAGCCGTCCACCCGGCCGAGGACCAGCGCGTGGCTGGAGACCTCCATGGCCACCGAGCGGACGCCGCGCTCGCGCATCACCGCGAACAGTGCCTGCAGGTCGGTGGCTTCCGGGGTGGTGCGCTCGGACTTGATCCGCTCGTCGCCGATCCGCGACTCGACGGTGCCGATCAACCCGGTGAGGCCGCCGTCCTTCTCGGCGGCTTTGCGAAGCCCGCCGTCCACCAGATAGGCGGTGGTCGTCTTGCCCGAGGTGCCGGTGATGCCGATCTGGAGCAGGTCCTCGCCGGGAGTCCCGTAGATCGCCGCGGCCAGCTTCCCCATCCGGCCGCGCGGGTCGGGCACCGTCAGCACCGGCAGCCCGGTGGCCGCCGCGCGCTCGGTACCGCCCGGATCGGTCAGCACGGCGGCGGCGCCGAGGCTGTGGGCCTGGTCCACGAAGTCGGCGCCGTGCAGCCGGGCGCCGGGCAGCGCGGCGTAGATGTCGCCGGGGCGCACGGCTCTCGAGTCGTGGGTGATGCCGGTGACGGACACGCCGGACAGCCCGGCTTCCGGAGCGGCGTCGCCTTCCGGTGCGCCCGCGGGGCCGGTCACCGCAGCGCCGGCGTCCTCGGCATCCAGCAGTCGGGCCAGCTCCGCGAGCGGGACGGGCTCGACCCGCATGGGGCGGGGCGGCCCCGGGAAGGACTCGGGGGAGGTCTGATCAGCTTGTGGCACGGCGGTGAGCGTACCGGGCGCCGCCCCCGCCCCGCGAAGCGAGGGGCGCGGCGGAGCCGATCCCGGGGGGTTGTACTCGCTGTCAGTGATCGTTCTCACGTGGTGCATGGCTCAGTCGTTCCGGTCCTTCCCCGCGAGCACGGGAAACCGCGCGGGTTTGGCCCCGGTCGGGGGGATCTGCAGGGTCTTGAGGGAGAACTTCATGACCTTCTTGTAGACGGGGCCGCACACGTCGCTGCCGAAGTAGCTGCCCTTCTTGGGGTTCTGGACAGCGCAGTAGACGGTGATCCGGGGCTCGTCGGCGGGGGCGAAGCCGGCGAATGAGGCGGTGTAGCCGTGGTAGCGGCCCGTCTTCGGGTCCACCCGGTTGGCCGTACCGGTCTTCCCCGCGACGCGGTAGCCGGGGATCTTGGCCGTGGTTCCGGTGCCCTCCATGTCGGAGACCACGGACTCCAGCATCCGGGCGAGCGTCCTGGCGGTCTTCTCGCTGACGACCCGGCGCTTCTCGGGCGGCTCGGCGGGCCGGTACCGCCCGTCGGGGCCCGTGGTGCCGCGTACGACGGTGGGCTCGATCCGTTCGCCGCCGTTGGCGATGGTGGAGTAGATGGAGGCGGCCTGGACGGCGTTGAGGGACAGGCCCTGGCCGAAGGGGATCGTGTACTGCTGGGAGGCGCTCCACTTCCCTGGCCTCGCCAGCAGGCCGTTGGTCTCCCCCGGGAAGCCGAGCCCGGTGGGCCGGCCGATGCCGAACTTGCGCAGATAGCGGTAGAGCACCTTGTTGGCCTGCTTCTGCGTCTTGCCGAGCTGCTCGGTGGCGAGGATGGTGCCGATGTTGCTGGACTTGGCCAGGACGCCGTTGAGGGTCAGGTGCCAGGTGGGGTGGTCGATGTCGTCGGCGAAGGCGCGGTCGGCCCGCTTGAGCCGGTTGGGGACGGTGACCGCCGTGGTCGGGGTGGCCTTGCCCTCCTCCAGGACCGCGGCCATCGACATCACCTTGCTGGTGGAGCCGGGTTCGTAGACGTCCTGCACCGCCGGGTTGCCGAAGGAGTCGACCTTGGCGCCGCGGATGTCGTTCGGGTCGAAGCCGGGCGCGCTGGCCATCCCCAGGAGCTGGCCGGTCCTGGTGTCCTGGACGATGACGTAACCGCTGTCGGCGTGCGACTTGCGCACCTGGTCGGAGATCGCCTGCTGCGCCGACCACTGGATGTCGCGGTCCAGGGTGAGCTCCACGTCGGAGCCCGGCCTGGCCGGCTGTTCACGGACGCCCGCGGTGGGGACCTGACGGCCGCCCGACTGGGCGTAGGTGATCTTGCCGTTCTCGCCGTCGAGCTTGTCGTTCAGCATCGCCTCCAGCCCGGCTCCGCCCTTGCCGTCGGAGTTGACGAAGCCGAGCACCGGGGCGGCCAGTTCCTTGTTCGGGTAGACGCGCTTGGCGTGCTTCTCCTGGTAGATCCCGGCGAGCACGTCGGGCTTGCTGTCCTTGAGCTTCTTGATCTGCCGCCAGGTCTGCGGGGTCTGCTGACGGGCGAGGACCACATAGCGGGTGTCCGGCTCGGACAGCTTCTCGGCCAGCTCGGCCCGGTCCTTGTGCAGCAGGGGGGCGAGGAGCTCGGCGGCCCGCTCGGGTGCGTCCTTGCTCTTCGTCTGCTCCGGGGTGAGCAGATACGGGTCGGCGGTGATGTCGTAGGCGTCCACCGTGCTGGCCAGCGCTGAGCCGTCCCTGGCCGTGATGGTGCCGCGCTCGGCGGCGAGGGGCACGGTGATGTAGCGGTTGACGGCCGCCTTGTCCGCGTACGCGCTCGCGTCGACGGCCTGCACCTGGAGCAGCCGCGCGGTGAACGCCAGCATCACCAGCGTCAGCGCGACGGCGACCAGCCGCAGCCGGGGGCGGGGGTTCACCAGCCGCAGCGGTGCAGGACCGCCGCCCCGCGGGGGCCCCGAGCCGCCGCCGCGCCGCGCCGCCGGCGGCCGCGCGCCCTGGGACGTACCGGAGCGGGACGTATTGGAAGAGGAGCCCTGCTGGACCGGCCGGGGCACGCGGCGGGCACCGGTGGCCCGGCCCCGCTCGGCCGTCCGGCCCTTGTCCGCTGCCGGCCGTCCGGTCCTGCGGGCACCGGGGTCCGGCTCGCGGGAGCGCTCACTCACGGGTCCACCTGCCCGGTGCCGTCGGCGCTGTCGCTGTCCGGCTTGCCGCGCACGGTGCCGTCCGGGCTGAGGAAGACGGGGTTGCCGCCGGGGACCATGCCCTGCTCGCGGGCGCGCTTGGCCAGCCGTTCGGGGGCCGAGTAGCTGTCGACCTCCTGCTGGAGTGCCTGCTGCTGGTCCGTCAGCTCCTCGGTCTCCTTCTGCAACCTGTCCAGCTGGAAGGAGCCCTTGTTGAGGGACGCGTTCAGCAGCAGCAGCGTCAGCATGCCGCTGCCCAGCAGCAGGACCACCAGCAGGACGAACGGGGCGCGCGCCGCCGGGGAGCCCCCGGCGGGCATCAGTCTGGCCAGCCGCGCGATGCGCTGCTGTGCGGTCATGTCGCCTCCCTCGGCCTGCGGGCGGTCATGTCCTGGGTGCGGCGGGCGGTCATGGTGCCTCCCGGATGCGCTGGACGGCCCGCAGCCTGGCCGGTGCGGCGCGGCGGTTGCGGGCGATCTCCTCGTCGGTGGGCAGCTCGGCGCCCCGGGTCAGCAGGCGCAGCCTGGGCTGGTACTGCTCGGGTACGACCGGCAGCCCCGCCGGGGCCGTGTTGCGGGAGCCGGCGGCGAACAGCTGTTTGACCAGCCGGTCTTCCAGCGAGTGGTACGCCAGGACGGCCATCCGGCCCCCGACCACCAGCGCGTCCAGCGCGGCGGGCAGCGCCCGCTCCAGCACCGTGAGCTCCCCGTTCACCTCGATACGCAGCGCCTGGAACGTCCGCTTGGCCGGGTTGCCACCGGTGCGCTTCGCAGCCTGCGGCAGGGCCTCGCGGATCACCTCGACCAGCCGGGCGCTGCGGGTGAACGGTTCCTTCTCGCGCTCCCGCACGATGGCCTCGACGATGCGGCGGGCCTGCTTCTCCTCGCCGTAGGAGCGCAGGATGCGCACCAGGTCACCGGGTGCGTAGGTGTTGAGCACCTCGGCGGCGCTGAGGCCCTTCGTCTGGTCCATGCGCATGTCCAGCGGCGCGTCCTGCGCATAGGCGAAGCCCCGGTCCGCCTCGTCCAGCTGGAGGGAGGAGACGCCCAGGTCGAACAGCACGCCCTGGACCCGCGGGACCTCCAGCCGGGCCAGCACCTGCGGCAGCTCGTCGTAGACGGCGTGCACCAAGGTGGCCCGGTCGGCGTAGCGGGCCAGCCGCTCACCGGCGAGTTCGAGCGCGGCGGTGTCCCGGTCCAGGCCGATCAGCCGCACCGAGGGGAAGGTGGCCAGCAGCGCCTCACTGTGGCCGCCGAGGCCGAGCGTGCAGTCGACGACGGTCGCGCCGGGTTCGGCGAGGGCGGGGGCGAGCAGTTCCAGGGTGCGCCCGAGCATCACCGGGTTGTGGAGTTCGCCGACGGGCCGCTCGTTGGTGGTCACTGTGCCCTCTCAGATCTGGCGGGCACCTTGCACATGCTCCTTGGTCCCCGCCCGCTCGAAGGGGAGCGGCCACCCGCGCCGAACGGGCGCCGGAGGCCGGGAGCGGGAGGAGGCCGAGCCGCACGTGCGCGCCCGCGCACGCGAGGGGATTCGGGCGTCCTTGGGGAGAATGTGTCGCCTCCCACTTCGCGTCACTTTAGTCCACTCGTCCTCGCGGTCAACTACGGGACCAGGCGCGTCCACCTACGGGACCAGGCGCATTCCGGCGGCGGCCGGAGCGCCGGACCGGGGCGTCGGTGGACGGGTGGGACCGGGGATGCCGCTGGGTGGGCTGTGGGGTACTTCACACCGCGGTGAGCCGCCGCTTTTCCCCGTTCCCGGACGGGCCGGCCGTTACGGAAGCGTCCAACGTCACCACACCGGCTGCGGACTGCTCGACCTCACCGAGGATTTCCGGCACGAACGGGAACTGGAAGTGGGTCAGCGGCCGTCCTGGGCTGACGAGTCCTTCAAGGACTTGGACCAGGAGGTGCGCCAGCCGATCGAGCGCGTACGGACCTCGCCGTTCCTGCCCCACCGGGACGACATCCGCGGCTTCGTCTTCGACGTGACGACGGGCCGGCTGCGTGAGGTCGCCCCGGCCTGACGCGAGGGGCAGCCTGCTCCCGGCCACCCGGGAGAGTGACGGGAGGCCCTGTCGCCGTGAAGAATACGCAACAGCGCACACTGCGGGGCCCGGTCGAACGGATGCGGGCGCCTCCGCGGCGGGCGCGTACGGACGGGCACGGGGATGGGGCCGAGGAGGGCCGGTGACGACCTATGACGAGCGGACGAACCTGAGCGAGCTGAGTGCTACCGCGGGGGAGGTACGCCGCTGTGTCGAGTCGGTGATCGAGGGAAAGCCGGAAGTCGTCCGGCTCTCGCTGACGGTGCTGCTGGCCGAGGGGCACCTGCTGATCGAGGACGTGCCCGGGGTCGGCAAGACGATGCTGGCCAAGGCACTGGCCAAGACCATCGACTGCTCGGTGCGCCGTATCCAGTTCACCCCCGACCTGCTGCCCTCGGACATCACCGGGGTGAGCGTCTACGACCAGCAGCGCAAGGACTTCGAGTTCAAGCCCGGTGCCGTCTTCGCGCAGATAGTCATCGGCGACGAGATCAACCGTGCCTCGCCCAAGACGCAGTCCGCGCTGCTGGAGTCGATGGAGGAGCGCCAGGTCACCATCGACGGGCAGACCTATGAGCTGCCCGACCCGTTCATGGTGGTCGCCACCCAGAACCCGGTGGAGATGGAGGGCACCTATCCGCTGCCCGAGGCGCAGCGGGACCGGTTCATGGTGCGCGTCTCCATCGGCTACCCCAGCCCGGCCGCCGAGCTGGAGATGCTCGATGTGCACGGGAGCACCTCCCCGCTGGACGACCTCCAGCCGGTGGCGCACGCCCACGACATCGCCAAGCTGATCGAGACGGTGCGGGGCGTGCACGTCTCGGACGCGGTACGGCGCTACGCGGTCGAACTGGTGGCCGCCACCCGGTCGCACGCCGACCTTCGGCTGGGCGCCTCGCCGCGCGCGACACTGCATCTGCTGCGGGCCGCCAAGGCGTCCGCGGCGCTGGCCGGGCGCGAGTTCGCGCTGCCCGACGACGTGCAGTCGCTGGCCGTTCCGGTGCTGGCGCACCGTCTGCTGCCCACGGCGCAGGCACAGTTGAACCGCCGTACGGCCGAGCAGGTGGTCACCGAGATCCTCCAGCGGGTGCCGGTACCCGCCGTCGGGCCCGGCCCCACGCCGCCCGGAGCAGCCCCGGGCGCGCCCGGTGGTGTGACCGGCCCCTACGGTCAGCCGCAGGCGCCCGGGCACCCGGCGCCCGGGCACCCACCGGCGGGCCGGCCGCAGCCCGGGCAGGCCCGGGGCTACTGATGGCCTACGGACCGGCCCCCGGCGCCCCGCCACCGCCGTCGTCGCCGCCCCCGTCGTCGCCCCCGCCGTCGCCCGCCACCGGCCCGCACGGAGGTACGGGACCACAGCGCGGCGGGCCGTCCGGGAAAAGCGGTACGCAGCCGTACGGGAGCGGGGAGACGCCCCGGCGCGGTGCCGGCCGCTCCGCCGGCGCGGGTCCCGAGGAGGGCCGGGAGAGCCGGGGTTCGCTGCGCCGGGCGTTCGGCGGACTGAGCACGCGCGGCCGCTCCTTCCTGGCGGCCGGGCTGGCGGCGGCCCTGTGCGCGTACGTACTGGGCCAGGACGAACTGCTGCGGGTCGGCGTGCTGCTGGCCGTGCTGCCGCTGGTGTGCGTGCTGGTGCTGCACCGCACCCGCTACCGGGTGGCCGGCTACCGCAGGCTGTCGCCCTCCCGGGTGCCGGCCCGCTCGGAGGCCCGGGTGCACCTGCGGATCGACAACGTCTCGCGGCTGCCCACCGGGCTGTTGATGCTGCAGGACCGGGTGCCCTACGTGCTCGGCCCCCGCCCCAGGTTCGTGCTGGACCGGGTGGAGCCGGGCGGGCGGCGTGAGGTCTCCTACCGCGTCCGCTCCGACCTGCGTGGACGCTATCCGCTGGGCCCGCTGCAGCTGCGGCTGACGGACCCGTTCGGGATGTGCGAGCTGACCCGGTCCTTCAGTACGTACGACACCCTCACCGTCGTACCGCCCGTCGAAGCCCTGCCGCCCGTCCGGCTGACGGGCGAGACCAGCGGCTACGGGGAGGGACGGCAGCGCGCGCTGGCCCTGGCCGGGGACGACGATGTGATCCCGCGCGGCTACCGGCACGGCGACGACCTGCGGCGGGTCCACTGGCGGTCCACCGCGCGCTACGGCGAGCTGATGGTGCGCCGCGAGGAGCAGCCGCAGCAGGCCCGCTGCACCGTGGTGCTGGACACCCGCCGCTGCGCCTACCCCGGCGCGGGGCCCGACTCCCCGTTCGAGTGGGCCGTCGCGGCCGCCGCCTCCGTCTGTCTGCACCTGCTGGAGCGGGGCTGGTCGGTACGGCTGCTGACCGACACCGGGGCCGCGGCGCCGGGACCGGAGAGCGGGGGATTCCTCTCGGAGCCCTCGGACACGGCGGGGCTGCTGCTGGACACCCTCGCCATCGTCGAACATTCACCCGAACAGGGGCTGGCGGGCGCCTATGACGCGCTGCGCGGTGGAGCGGCAGGGAACGAGGGACTGCTGATCGCGTTCCTCGGGGCCCTGGACGAGGAACAGGCCGGCACGGTCGGCCGGATGCGGCAGCGCTCCCACCGCGCCGTGGCGTTCGTCGTCGGCCCGGGCCCCGGCCCGGGGACGGGACTGCGGAGGCACCGCTGCGCGCCCTGCGCGGGGCCGGGTGGACCGCGCTGCCCGGCGGCCCCGGAACGCCGCTGGCCGCGCTGTGGCAGGAAGCCGACAACGCGAGCGCGAGGGGGCTGGAACGATGAGCGGACGGGGACGGCTCGCATGCTGCGCCGCACTGGCGACCCTGACCGCGGCCTGCGCGCTGCTGCCGCTGGTCGACCCGGCGACCTGGCTGCTCCAGGCAGCGCTGCTGATCGCCGTACAGACCGGAGTGGGCGCGGCCACCCGCCGGGTGCCGCTCGCCCGCCCGGTGACCGTGCTGACGCAGGCCGTCGTCTCGGCGCTGCTGCTGACCGTGGTCTTCGCACGGGAGTACGCGCTGGGCGGGTTCCTGCCCAGCCCCGCCGGGTTCGAACGCTTCGGCACGCTGGTCCAGCAGGGCATCGACGACGTGAGCCGGTACGCGATACCCGCGCCGCTCACCGATGGCATACGGCTGATGCTCGTCGGCGGTGTGCTGGTCATCGGCCTGCTGGTGGACACCGTCGCCGTGACCTACCGCAGCGCGGCCCCCGCCGGGCTGCCGCTGCTCGCCCTGTACTCGGTGGCCGCCGGGCTCTCCCAGGGCGGCGCCCGCTGGCTGTGGTTCCTGTGTGCCGCAGGCGGCTATCTGCTGCTCCTGCTGGCCGAGGGGCGCGAGCGGCTCTCGCAGTGGGGTCGCGTCTTCGCCGACCGGACCAGGCCGGGCGCGCCCCCGCACCAGCCGGGCAGCGTCGGCGGACCAGCCATGGCGCCGGTGCGCACAGGCCGGCGGATCGGCGTACTGGCGCTGGGCATCGCACTGGTGGTGCCCGCCGCGCTGCCCTCGCTCAGCGGCGGACTGCTGGAGGACGTGGGCACCGGCGGCCGGGGCGGCGGCGACAAGGGCGGCGGCACCGTTTCCGCCGTCAACCCGGTCGTGGCGCTCAAGAACAGCCTCAACCAGCCGCAGGACCGCACCGCGCTCGTCTACTCGACCGACGGCGACGACGACCAGGAGCTGTACCTGCGCATCGTCGCCCTCGACAAGTTCGACGGCGCCCAGTGGAAGCCCTCCGAGCGGCGCATCGGCGAGATCCCCGACCCGCTGCCGACACCACGCGGCTTGGCGCCCGGGGTACGCACCAGCACGGTCCGCGCCACCATCCAGGCCAGCGACTCCTACGCCCAGGACTGGCTGCCCATGCCGTACCCGGCCCAGCGGGTGCGCGTCGACGGCAAGTGGCGGTTCGAGCCGGAGGGGCGCACCCTGGTCGGCTACGACCGGCAGACCACCCGCGGCCTGCGCTACAGCGTCGAGAGCCTCCAGGTGCGGCCCACCGCCGAGCAGCTGCGCGACGCCCCCGCGCCGCCGCCCGCGCTCAAGCGCGAGTACACCGCCGTCCCCGGCTCGCTCCCCGACGTCGTACCCGAGACCGCACGCAAGGTCACCCGCGGCGCCAAGGACAACTACGACCGCGCGGTGCTGCTCCAGGACTGGTTCGCCAGCAAGGGCGGCTTCACCTACGACACCGAGGTGTCCGCCGGTACCGGCGTCAACGCCATCGCCGACTTCCTGAAGCAGAAGGAGGGCTTCTGCATCCACTTCTCCTTCGCCATGGCGTCGATGGCCCGCACCCTCGGTATCCCGGCCCGCGTCGCGGTCGGCTTCACCCCCGGCACGGCCCGCGGCGACGGCAAGATGGAGGTCGGCTTCCAGGACGCCCACGCCTGGCCCGAGCTGTACTTCGAAGGCGTCGGCTGGACCCGGTTCGAGCCCACCCCCACACGCGGCACCACCCCGCCCTATGCCCAGCCCGACACGCCCGACTCCGACCTCGACCCCGGCGAGGAGCTGCCCGACCGCAGCCGGAACGACCAGCCCTCCGCCGATCCGTCGCCGTCCGACCGGTGCACCGCACAGCAGAAACAGGCCGACCCCGAGTGCGGGCTCGCGGCCCCGCTCCCCGGCTCGCGCGACTCCGACCAGGGGCCGCCCATGGCCGCCGTCGCCGGGCTCGGCGCCGGTGGGCTGGCGGTGCTCGCGCTGCTGCTGGCCCCGATGCTGTCGCGGATGCGCGGACGCTCCCGGCGGCTACGTGACCCGGCCCCGGGCACCGGCGGTCCTGAGGCGGTGCTGAGCGCCTGGCAGGAGCTCATCGACACCGGCTGGGACTACGGGATCGTCCCCCAGGACTCCGCGACACCACGGACCGTCGCAGCGCGGCTGGCCCGGGTCGGAGAGCTGCGGGAGGAAGAGGCCGAAGCGGCGCAACGGGTCGCCCTCGCGGTCGAACAGGTGCTGTACGCACCCGTCCCGCGGGCGGCGCCGGGGATCGCTGGCGAGGTGCGGCGCATCCGGGCGGGGCTGCGGTCCGCAGCCCCGCGTTCCGTGCGGATACGGGCGCTGCTGCTGCCGCCCTCCACGGTGCGGCTCCTGTGGTCTGCGACCCGCAGGGTGCGACGATTGCGGGACGCGTTCCGGAAGCCGGTGAGGGGTGCCCTGTTCCGGTGAGGAAGCCGGTGGGGGTACGCCCATTCCGGTGACGGAACCGGTAGGGGGGCGCCCCGTTCCAGTGAGGAAGCCGATGAGGGGTACGCCCATTCCGGTGACGGAGCCGGTGCGGGGTGCCCCCGTTCCGGTGAGGAAGCCGATGAGGGGTACCCCCGTTCCAGTGACGGAACCGGTAGGGGGGCGCCCCCGTTCCAGTGACGGAGCCGGTGAGGGGCGCCCTGTTCCAGTGTGGGGGTGCCCCTGGCGGTGGCTTGCGAACCGTGGGTCCGTTGTGATGCTCGCGCAGTTCCCCGCGCCCCTTCGGGCGCGGGTTCAGCGTCTCAGTGGGGGCCGTGGCCCTCGTCGCGGCGGCGCTGCCAGCGCTCCTCGATGCGGGCCATCATCGACTTGCGGCTGCGTGGCTGCTGACGGCGGCCGGACCCGGATGGCGAGCCGGAACCCTGCGCAGCCTGGCCCTGGGCCTGTCCTTCGCCCCGCTTGGGGGCCTTCTTCCACCCGGTGACCGCGAGGACCGCGCAGCCCAGCATCACCAGGAAGCCGATGACGCTGACCCAGATCTGCTGAGCGACCATTCCGGCCATGAGGAGCGCGATACCCACCAGAAAGCCCGCAACCGCTTGGTAGACCCGCTTGCGGGTGTACCGGCGCAGCTCACTTCCCTCGAGCGCTGTCGCGAACTTGGGATCTTCGGCGTACAGCGCTCGCTCCATCTGCTCGAGCATCCGCTGCTCGTGCTCAGAGAGCGGCACGGAGTCCTCCTACTCGTCGGTCGCGGGGGCGACCGGATGCGACTCTTTCAGGATAGGCAGGGAATCGCCCCCGTGAAACCCGCCCCTCTACGCCAATTCCTCCCACCACACCCGATATAACGGACGGGGTGCCCACGACGTGTCCCGTTCATTCCCGCACCACCTTTCCGCCATGCCGGACGGTGTGCCTCGATCATACGGCGCGCAGCGGGTGATCGGGCGGTCGCGAAGAGACAGCCCCTGGCCGCGCGGTACGAGCCGGCTGTGACCGCCCGGTACGAGCCGGCTGTGACCGCCCGGTACGAGCCGGCTGTGACCGCCCGGTACGAGCCGGCTGTGACCGCCCGGTACGAGCGGCGTCAGCGGCGTCAGCGGCCGGCGGCCCGGGCCGCGCGGGGCGGGACCTCAGCGAGCACATGCAGCTGGCTGGCGACCGACTGGAAGTCGGGCAGCTCGGCGGCGGCCGCCTCCAGCCGGGCGAGCGCCTCCAGCGCGTCCGGCTCGGTGTCCACGAGCGCGCCGGGCACCAGGTCGGCGAAGATCCGTACGCCGTGCACGGAGATCACCTCCAGCCCTGTGCTGGTCACCAGCGCGGTGAGCTGCTCGGGGGTGAACCTGCGGGGCATCGGGTCGCTCTCGCCCCAGCGCCCGCCGGGCGAGGTGAGCGCGTGCCGCGCCTCGGTGAAGTGCCCGGCCAGCGCCCGCGCCAGCACGGCTCCGCCCAGCCCCGAGGCGAGCACACTGAGCGTGCCGCCTCCTTCGCGCAGCGCCGCGACGGCGTTGCCCAGGCCCTCCGCAGGGTCGTCCACGTACTCCAGGACGCCGTGGCAGAGCACCACGTCGTAGCCGCCGCGCTCGGCCACGTCGAAGAGGCCGCGCACATCGCCCTGGACGCCGGTGACCCGCTCGGCGACGCCTGCCTCGGCAGCGCGGCGCTCCAGCGCGAAGAGGGCGTCGGGGCTCGGGTCGACGACGGTGACGCGGTGTCCGAGGCGCGCCACGGGCACGGCGAAGTTGCCGGTGCCGCCACCGGTGTCGAGCACCTCCAGCTCGGCACGGTCCGCCAGTTTGGCGCGCTGGTCGAGGGCTCCCCTGAGGACGTCCCAGACCACTGCGGTCCGGAGGGTTGCGCTGGGGCGGGACATGGACTGCTCCTCGGCTCAGGGACGGGCGTGCCCCACCCTATTGCCTCCCGGGCCCGCTGTTCCGCCCGGCGGGCCTCTCGTCCGCACGGCGTCTCATCCCGCCCGCCGGTCGCGGGGGTGCGACGGGCGGGCGTGGTGCTCGGTGTGGTGCTCCTCGCCGGTGACCGTGCGGGGCCTGGGCAGGGCCGGCTGGGCGACCAGCATCCGCTCGACGAGCCGGAGGAACATCCCGGCGTAGTGGACCAGGTCGTCGGCATCCCGCCAGCTCGCGGCGCCGACTATGCCCGCCTCCGCGCGGGCGCGGCGGGGAGCCCCTGAGGCGAAGAGGTCCGCCCACTCGGTGAGTTCCGGTGCGACTTCCGGCAGCACTTCCCAGGCGCTGCGGATGCCGGGGCGCCGCGCCCGGCGCGAGGGGGCGCCCCGCCTGCGGGGCGGTGCCGGCTCCGGGCGGCCCCGGACGGCCAGCACGGCGGCGGCCGTGCGGAGCGCGGCGAGGTGCGCTGTGGCGTACCGCTCGTTGGCCGTCTGCATGGCGGCCGCCTCGTCGAGCCCGTGCTGGGCCTGCGCCAGCAGGTCGAGCGCGGCCGGCGGGGCGGTGGCCCGGCGGAGCACGGGGTGGATGTCGTGGGCGTCGCGGGTCTCGCGGGCGTCGGGGGTCGGGCGCGGGTCGGGGGTCGGGGGCGTTTCGGGGTGGCTGGCGGGTGGCGCTGTCGGCTGCGGGGGCGCGGGGCGCGCCCCCGGAGAAGGTCGCATCACGTGAATCAACCTCCCGTCGGTTGATGCCGGTTCGAGAACCGGTCGTATGGGCACATCGTGTCGCATGCCACTGACAATCTGCCCGACCTGGGCAAACGCCGTACGAGGCAGCGAAGTGCCGGACGTGCGGGCGGCGAGGGGACGGCCCGGTTGGCATCCCGGTCGCCGCCTGCTGCATACTTTGAACTGACCAGTCAGTTCAAAAGCGCCGTGCCCGGCGCCGGGGACCGGGCACGGCGCACCCCGGCGGGACGCGATCCGGCGCAGCGGGACGACCCAGCGGGACGACACATCGGGAGGGGCCGTGGCAGACGTGCGAGGAGCCGCCGTCTCGGCGGAGGACTTCGGGCTCGACGGGCCGCGCGGCCCCGTCTTCGAGGGGGTGAGCTTCACCGCCGATGCGGGCTCGCTGATCGCGCTGGCCGGCCCCTCGGGCTCCGGACGCACCTGTCTGCTGCTGGCGCTGACCGGCCGGATGAAGGCTCACCGCGGCCACGCGAAGGTCGCAGGTCATCCGCTGCCCAAGCGGCTCGCGCCCGTACGCCGCATCAGCGCCCTGGGCCCGGTGCCCGGCGTCAACGACCTGGACCCGGCGCTGACCGTCACCGAGCAGCTGCGCGAGCGGGTGCTGCTCCAGCGGAGGTTCGACAGCCCGCTGCGCACCCTGCTGCGCCCCCGCAAGGAGCGGGCCGCGGCGAGCCGGGCACGGCTGGAGGCCGCGCTGGAGACCGCCGGGCTGGACCTGGACACGCTGCCCAGGGGCGGGCGCACGGCCGTACGGGATCTGGAGCGGCTCGATGTGCTGCGGCTCTCGGTGGCGCTGGCGCTGCTGGGGGAGCCGCGGCTGCTGGCGGTCGACGACTGGGACCAGAAGCTGGCTCGGAGCGAACGCGAGGCGGCGTGGGGGCTGTTGCGCACGGTGGCGGAGCGGGGCACCACCGTGCTCGCGGTGTGCAGCGAACCGCCCGCCGAGGGCGCTGTTGTGGTCCGTACCGACAGGACGCACTCCGCCGGTGCACACGGCGACCGGCACGACGACGCACACGGGCACGACGGCTCGCAGGGCGACCGGGACGACGACACGGAGAAGGAGAGGGCGGAGGATGCGCTCGCCGAGGCTAGCCGCGCTTGAGCTGAAGCGGTTCGGCAGGGGACGGCTGCCGCGAGCGGCGATGGCGGCGATGCTGCTGCTTCCGCTGCTGTACGGGGCGCTGTACCTGTGGTCGTTCTGGAACCCTTACGAGCGTCTGGACAAGGTCCCGGTGGCGCTGGTGAACGAGGACCGGGGCGCCACGGTCAAGGGTGAGCGGATCGAGGCGGGCGACGACATCGTCAAGGGCCTGCACGACAGCGACTCGTTCGACTGGCACGAGACCAGCGCAGCGGATGCCCGGAAGGGGGTCGAGGACGGGCGGTACTACCTGTCGCTGACGGTGCCCGCCGACTTCAGCAAGCGGGTCTCCTCCAGTTCGGGCGACTCCCCCGAGACGGGCGCGCTCAAGGTGCGCACCAATGACGCCAACAACTACATCGTCGGGCAGATCTCCCGCACCGTCTTCTCCGAGCTCCGCGCCGGCGCCTCCAGCAAGGTCTCGCGCGGCTTCTTCGACAAGATCTACGTCTCCTTCTCCACCCTGCACGGCAAGACGGCGAAGGCCGCCGAGGGCGCCGACGACCTGGGCGCCGGAATCGGCAAGGCGAAGAAGGGCGCGGGCAAGCTCAAGAGCGGCCTGGGCGACGCGGAGACCGGCAGCGGCGATCTCAAGAGCGGCGCGGGCAAGGTCGCCGCGGGCACCCAGAAGCTGGCCGACAAGGTGAACGGCACCGCCGAGGAGGTGCGGCCGTTCCTCAAGGCGCACAGCGGTGAAGTGGGCGAGGCCGCGCGGGGCGTGGCCCGTACCAGCAAGACGCTCAAGAAGAACCTCGGCAAGCTGCCGGCCGACGCGCAGCGTGCCCAGACCGACTCGCGCAAGGCCGCCGACGCGCTCTCGAAGCTGTACGCGGCACGCTGCGGCAAGGGCCGGCCTTCCGGATCCGGCCCGGACCTACCGGCTCCCGACAGGACCGGCCCGAGCACCCCCGCACCGGACAAGCCCACGCCCGACCTGCCTCTCCCGAGCCCATCCACGAGCCCGTCCACAAACGGGTCCACGAACGGACCCGCGAACGGGTCCACGAGCCGGTCGGGGGCTGCCGCGGGCAAGGCGCCCGCCGACTCCTGCGCGGAGTTGAAGAAGTCCGTCGACGCGGCGGAACGCTCGGCGAAGGTCGCCGCCAAGCTCAACGGCTACGTCCAGAACGAGAAGAACCTCGACGAGCTCGGCCGGCACCTCGACCAGCTGAACCGGGCCGCGAACAAGGTCGCAGCCCGGGCTCCGCACCTTCAGCAGGACGTGGACAGCGCCGTACGGCAGATCAACACCCTCAACAAGGGCGCCCACAAGGTCGCCAAGGGCGCCGGGAAGCTCCACTCGGGCCTCGGCGAACTCTCCAGCGGCGCCGCCACGCTCGACGGTGGCCTGTTCAAACTGGCCGACGGCTCAGGAAAGCTGGCGCACGGCCTGCACGCGGGCGCGAAGCAGATACCGGACTACGACAAGAAGGAGCGGCAGGACCGCACCGGCGTGATGGCCGACCCGGTGGACCTCGCCTCGCACAAGGCCCACGCGGCGCCCAACTACGGCACCGGCTTCGCGCCGTACTTCATCCCGCTCTCCCTCTGGGTCGGCGCGATGATCGCCTACATGCTGCTGCAGCCGCTCAACAAGCGGGCGCTGGCGGCGGGCGCCACGAGCTGGCGGATCGCGCTGGCGGGCTGGCTGCCGGTGGCCGCGATCGGGGTGGCCCAGGTGGCCGCGCTGATGAGCGTGCTGCACTGGGGGCTCGGGCTGCAGATGGCGCGCGGCCTGGCGACAGTGGGCTTCCTGGTGCTGGTCACGGCGAGCTTCACCGCGATCGTCCAGTTCCTCAACGCGCGCTTCGGGCCCGCGGGGCGCATCCTCGTCCTGGCGATGCTGATGCTGCAGCTGACCTCGGCCGGCGGTACGTACCCGATCCAGACCAGCCCCGGCTTCTTCAACGCGCTCCACCCGCTGCTGCCCATGAGTTACGTGGTGGAGGGGCTGCGGCACCTGATCACCGGGGGCGAGCTGTGGCCGGTGTGGCGGGCGTGTCTGGTGCTGCTGGCCTTCACCGCGGGGGCCCTCGCGCTGACGGCCGTCACAGCGCGCCGCAAGCAGGTGTGGACGCTGGACAGGCTGCGCCCGGAGATCTCGCTGTGAGGCCGGGAACGCACCGCGCCGACCCGGTCGGCCCCGAGGGGAGAATGGCCGCATGACGAGTGCCCGCACCACCACGCCACGCAGCCGCAGCGCCACCAGGGACAAGCTCTTCCAGGCGGCGGTCACCCTCATCGCCGAACAGGGGTTCTCCTCGACGACCGTCGAGGAGATCGCCGAACGGGCGGGGGTGGCCAAGGGCACGGTCTACTACAACTTCTCCAGCAAGACCGAACTGTTCGAGGAGCTGCTGCGGCACGGTGTGGCACTGCTGACCGCCGATCTGCAGCAGGCCGCCGAGGAGACGGCCCGCCGGGGCGACAGCCGGGTGGACGCACTGGACTCGATGGTCCGCGCCGGCCTGCAGTTCATCGACCGCTACCCCGCCTTCACCCAGCTCTACGTCGCCGAACTCTGGCGCACCGGACGGGCCTGGAACGACACCCTGCTGGTGGTACGCAAGGAAGCGGTCGCCGTTGTCGAGGGCGTCCTGCGTGCCGGGGTCGCCGAGGGCGAGCTCAGTGAGGACATCGACATCCAGCTCACCGCTGCCGCCCTGGTGGGGATGGTGCTGGTCGCCGCGCTCGACTGGAAGGCGTTCCAGCCGGAGCGCTCCCTCGAGGACGTACACGGCGCACTGTCCCTGCTGCTTCAGGGCCGGGTCGGCGGAAGCCGGCCCCGCTGACCGCGGAACCGGCCGCCTGAGCGAGGCGGCCCCGTCCCCACCGGGACCGCCCCGCCTGCGCGGGGGGTGGCTCGCGGAAGGGCGTCGGCACCGTTCCGCGGCCCCGTGTCAGCGGTGCGGCCCGTGCCCTTCCGTCGCCCTCCACTCTGCCGCCCGCCCGGATGGCGCCCCATCCGTGCGCATACTCAAGATCCCCCTGAGTACGAGTACCTACTATCGCGCCGAGCGCCGTCGCGGCGGGCAAAGGGGCGCCCTGCCGCGACGGCGGAGAGTGGTCGGGGTCGGGGGCTCGATAAGGTCGGGGTATGCGGGTTGTGGTGGTCGGGGCTGGGATGGGTGGGATGGCGGCGGCGGCTCGGCTGGCTGTCGCCGGGCACGAGGTCGTGGTGCACGAGCGGGCCGGGACCCATGGCGGTGCCGTGCGGCGGTATGCGCGGGACGGTTTCGGGTTCGACACCGGGCCGGGGCTGCTGCAACTTCCCGCCGTCTACCGGGATCTGTTCGTCAAGACCGGCCGCGAGCGGCTGGAGGACCGGGTGGAGCTGGTCCAGGTGCCGGTCACAGCCCGGCATGTGTTCGCCGACGGGACGTCCGTGACGCTGCCGAACGCCTCCCGGGGCAAGGTGATCGCCGCGCTGGACGATGCGCTGGGCGCCGGTGCGGGCGAGCGGTGGGCCGGGATGCTGACGCGGGCCCGCGAGGCGTGGGAGGCCACGCGCCGGCCGCTGTTGGAGGAGCCGCTGCGGGACGAGCCCTCCTCGCGGGGTGCGCTGGCCCGGGACAGGGCCTATCCGGCGCTGCGGAAGAAGGGGCTGCTGGGCCGCTTGCGCACTCGCCGGGCGGGAGGTGCCGCCGGTCCCGCACTGGCCGAGATCGCCCGGGACGAGCTGCGCGATCCGCGGCTGGCCGCGATGCTGTGCGGCTGCGCCTGGGCGCATGGCCTGGACCCGGCGGAGGCTCCGGCGAGCGCCGCCGTACTGGCGTATGTCGAGGACACCTTCGGCACCTGGTACGTGCGCGGCGGTATGCGGGTGCTCGCCGACGCGCTGTACGAGCGGTGCCGCGAGCGGAAGGTGACCTTCCACTTCGACAGCGCCGTGACGGGCGTACGCGAGAAGGACGGGCGAGCATCCGGGGTGGAGCTGGCGGACGGCTCGACGGTGGACGCGGATGTGGTCGTCGCGGGGGCCGGTCCGGGCGCGCCCGGTGGCCAGGGCGGCAACGGTCGTGGCATGGCCCGGTTCACGGTGCTGCTCGCCCTGCGGGGCGCCCGCCCCGAGGGCACGCCGCACCGGACACTGGTGCACCGCGCGGAGGCGCCGGGGCAGCCGCTGACCCTGCTGCGGCCTGACGATCCGGCACTGCGCCCCGACGACGAGCACGAGGCTGCGGTGCTCACGCTACCGGTGCCCCCCGGCACAGGGACCGGGTCCGGTACGGCCGGGGAGTTCGTCGAGCGGCTGCTGACGCTGACGGACGCCGCGGGGCTGGGACTGAGCGAGCGGCTGCTCTGGCACGACGTACGCACCCCCGCCGACTACGAGGCGGAGACCGGCGCCCCGGGCGGCCTGGTGCCGCCGCCCGCCCTGCCCGGTGCCGGTGGCGCTTTCCTGCACCCGGCCAACCCGGCCCGGCTGCCGGGGCTCTACGCGGCGGGCGGCTGGTCCCATCCCGGCGGCGGCCTGCCCGCGGCCGGGATGAGCGGGGCCATGGTGGCGGGGCTGGTGCAGGACCCGGAGTGGCGCGGCTCGGTCTGACCGACCGGCCCCACGCGGGTACGTCTCCGGCCCGGGGACCGCAGGTGGCTCAGTACTGGCCGCTGCCGTAGTAGTCCGGTGGGTACTGCGGCGCCTGCTGCGGATACGGCTGGGGCTGCGGCTGCGGCTGCTGGTGGGAGGTATCGGTGCCGTAGTAGTCGCCGTATTCGCTGCCGCCGTACTCGTTTCCGTACTCGCTCCCGTAGCCGCCGTAGGGCGGCGGTTCGGCCGGGGGGAGCGGGGCGCCGGAGTCGCGCTGCTGGGGGACCCAGACGCCGCCCGGCGGTGTCTCGGGCACATCGGGGTAGTACGGCTGCTGCTGGGCGGGCTCCTGGGGCGGCGCGGGGTAGGCGTACTCGTCCGCGTAGCCGCCGCCGTAGCCGCCGTAGGGGTCCGGATACTCCTGGTAGGCGGGGTGGTTCTGGTACGCGGCGGAGTCCCCGGCGCCGGGGGCTTCGGGGTAACCGGCGTACGGGTCGGCGTACTGCTCGCCGCTACCTGCCGCCTCCCCGTAGGCGTACACCTGCGTCTCTTCCGCCGCGGGCACGGGGCCGGGTACCGGCGCCGAAGGGGGCATCGCTCCCGGGTGCCCGCCGAAGACGGAGGTCTCTTCCTCGTAGCCGTCGGGGCCGCTGTAGGCGCCATATCCGGCGTACGCGTAGTCGGTCCCGGCTTCCTGCCCGTACGGGGGTGCGGGCTCCTGGCCGCCGTAGCCCTGCGGGCCGTAGTCGTCCACCGGGTCGGGCACCGGCATCGTGCCGGGGGCCGGTGCGGCGCCGGGGCCGTGTGTCTCCAGTCCGGTGACCTCCAGGGATGCGGTGTCCCGGCCGGTCACCGTGCCCGCGCGGCGGCGCCGGCTGGAGCCGGGGCCACCGCCGAGCGACCACCCGGCGGTGAACCCGCTCCGCACCGAGAGCGTGACGAACGTCTGGCCGACGGCGAAGGCCGCGATGCCGACCCCGATCACGATGACCGACGGCAGCACCGTGCCCACCACCACGCCCAGGAACCCGGCGAAGGCCAGCGCCCGCCAGCGCAGCCGGGCCTTGTACTGGAGCAGGACCTCGCCCAGCAGCCACAGTGCGACGACGCCGAACGCGATATAGAGGACCGTCCAGCCCATCTACGCCCCTCTTCCCGCTCCCGCCGCCCCATGGGCGGCTCCGTGACTCAAGCCCCCTTGCGGAGGCCCAGGTTAGCCCTCTCCCGAAGGCCGAGATTCTGGTGGATCTCAAGCGTCGCCGTGGAGTGGTTGAGCGTGATGAAGTGCAGCCCCGGGACGCCTTCGGCCATCAGCCTCGCACACAAGTCTGTGGCGTACTCGATTCCGACCGAGCGTACCGCCGCCGGATCGTCCTGTACCGCATGGAGCCGCTCGATCATCCCGGTCGGCAGGGTGGCGTTGCTCAGCTGCGCGAACCGCTCGATCTGCTTCACGTTCGTGACGGGCATGATCTCCGGGATGATGGGCGTGTGGCAGCCGGCCGCCGCGACCTTGTCCCGCAGCCGCAGATAGTCCTCGGCCCGGAAGAACATCTGGGTGATCGCGTAGTCGGCACCGGCCTTGCACTTGTTCACGAAGTGCCGGATGTCGCTCTCCCAGTCGGTGGAGCGCGGGTGCATCTCGGGGAAGGCCGCGACACCGACGCAGAAGTCGCCGGATTCCTTGATCAGCTCGACGAGCTCGGAGGCGTAGTTGATCCCGTTGGGGTGCTTGACCCACTCCCCCAGCGGGTCGCCGGGAGGGTCGCCGCGCAGCGCGAGCACATTGCGGATGCCCGCGTCCGCGTACTGCCCGATGACGTTGCGCAGCTCGGCCCGCGAGTGGTTGACCGCGGTCAGGTGCGCGACCGGGGTCAGCGTGGTCTCGTTGGCGATGCGCTCGGTGTTGCGGACCGTGCCCTCACGCGAGGAACCGCCCGCTCCATAGGTGACGGACACGAAGGTCGGGGACACCGCCTCGATGCGGCGCAGCGCGTCCCACAGCGTCCGCTCCCCCTTGTCGGTCTTCGGCGCGAAGAACTCGAAGGAGAAGGACTGCTCTCCGCTCGCGAGCAGATCACGCACAGTCGGCGGACGGTCTGTCCTGGGAGCTGAGATACCGATGGCCATAACTGCAGGCTAGCGGCCTGGCCTGCAGAGCGACTCGACACTGACGCATTAAGGGGTGATCTGTCCGTTTCCCGGATGGCCGATGTCCACCTGTTGGACGGAGGGGCCACCCCGTGTTACGGGAACGGCCACGTCAGGGCACCGGTGGCCGCGAGGGGCGGCCGCAGCGGGGGCGGCCACGGGGCTGCCGGACCTACCGGTCGCCCTCGGCCGCCTCCCGCAGCCGCCGCGCCAGCGAGGCCGCGGCAGCCCCCGGATCGTCGGCCCGGGTGAGCGCGCGGACGACCACCGCCCGGCGGGCACCGGCCTCCAGGACCTGACCGAGATTGTCCGCATCGATACCGCCGATGGCGAACCACGGCCGGGACGCCGGACTCGTGCCGGTACGGGCGGCAGTGTGACGGACGAGATCCAGCCCCGGTGCGGGGCGGCCCGGTTTGGTGGGGGTCGGCCAGCACGGACCGGTGCAGAAGTAGTCGACGCCCGGCTCGGCCAGCGCCGCGTCCGCCTCCGCGGCCGAGTGGGTGGACCGGCCGATCAGCACCTGGTCGCCGAGCAGCGCGCGGGCCGCGGGCACCGGCAGATCGCCCTGGCCGAGATGGAGCACGTCGGAGCCGGCGGCGTGGGCCACGTCGGCGCGGTCGTTGACGGCCAGCAGCGCGCCGTGCCGACGGCAGGCGTCGGCGAGGACCGCGAGGTGCTCCAGCTCCTCGGCCGCCTCCATCCCCTTGTCGCGCAGCTGGACGATGTCCACACCGTTCGCCAGCACGGCGTCCAGGAACTCGGGCAGGTCGCCCTGCTCCTTACGGGCGTCGGTGCACAGGTACAGCCGCGCCGCGGCGAGCCGCTGCCGGACTCCGGCAGAAGCGGCGGAGTCGGCGGAGTCGGGGGCCGCGGCATCGGCGGTCACGGCGGCGCCGGGCGCGGCGCCGGGCGCGGCGCCGGGCGCGGTGCCGGGCGCGGTGCCGGGCGCGGTGCCGGGCGTGGTGCCGGGCGTGGTGCCGGGCGTGGTGGTGCTACGGGACATGGCGCGGTGGTTCCCCCCGTGCGGGGGTGCGCGGGCCCACGAGCGGACCCGCGCACCCGGTGGTGTCGGTGTTCTCGTGCTGTGCCCGGGCCGGCCGGCCCGGGCGGCGGCGTCAGACGGCGAGCGCCTGGGCGCGGCGCTTGACCTCCGTGCCCCGGTTCTCCCGCAGGGCCGTCACCGGCGAGCCGGGCAGCGACTCGTCCTCGGTGAACAGCCACTCCAGCATCTCTTCGTCGCTGAAGCCGTCGTCCTTCAGGAGCGTGATGGTGCCCGCCAGGCCCTTCACGATCCGGCCTTCGCCGATGAAGGCGGCCGGAACCTGGAGCACCTTGTTTCCGGACTCCGCTTCCCGCCGCACCGCGATCAGCTGGCCTTCCTTCACGAGCTGCCGTACCCGGGTCACTTCGACGCCGAGCTTTTCGGCGACGTCGGGAAGGGTGAGCCAGGCGGGGACGAGAGCATCGGTCTTTGCGTCAATCTCGGTCACGGGTTCCAGACTGCCATCTGGGGCCGACAGTCACTACCGCGCCGCCTGCTTCAGGGCCACGGCCGCGTCGCCCACCAGCGCCCGCTCCACGGCCGTACCCTGCTGAATCAGCTTCCGGCCCTGTGCGAGATCGCGCGGACGGCCGACGGCCAGCAGCGCGGCCAGCCGCTCCCCGCGCAGCCAGCACACGCTCCAGGCGGCGCCGTCCGGGGAGCCGCGCCACACCAGCTCGTCCCCCTCCGCGTGGTGCCCGATGTACTGCACGAAACGGCCGAACTGCTCGGACCAGAAGTAGGGCACCGGGTCGTAGACGACGGTGTCGGCCTCGCCATCGGCGTGCCCCTCGGCCAGCAGGTTCGCCGCGACCGTACGGGGGCCCTGCAGCGCGTTGTCCCAGTGGTGGATCAGCAGCCGCTCGCCGTAGCGGGCCGACGGGAAGGAGGCGCAGTCGCCCACCGCGTAGACACCGGAGTCGTGGTCGCCCGGGACAGTGGCGCGCAGCCGGGCGTCGGCGACCACGGCACCGTCAGGGCCCAGCTCGACGCCGGAGCCGCGCAGCCAGCCGGTCGCCGGGCGGGCCCCGATGCCGACCAGCACCGCGTCCGCCGCCAGCCGCGTACCGTCGGCGAGCAGCACCCCGCCGCGTTCGACCGACTCGACGGCGACCCCGGTGCGCAGCGTCGCCCCGGCCTCCGCGTACCAGGCCCGCATCGGCTCGGTCACCTGCGCCGGGAGCGCGCCGGGCAGCGGGGTGTCCGCAGCCTCGACGACAGTGACCTCGCAGCCGCGCTCGCGCGCCGCCGTGGCGAACTCCGCGCCGATCCAGCCGGCGCCGACCACCACGATCCTGCCCCGCGCCGCCAGCACCGGGCGCAGCCGCTGCGCGTCGTCCAGAGTGCGCAGCAGGTGGACACCGGGCACGCCCTCGCTTCCCGGCAGCGCGACCGGTTCGGCCCCCGTGGCCAGAACCAGACGGTCGTAGTGGACCGGCCCCGCGTCGGTGACCAGCAGCCGCTCGTCGGTCCGCAGTCCGGTGACGGTCCTGCCCAGTTCGAGCTCGATGTCCAGGTTCGCGAAGTCGACCTCGAAGAGCGGCGCCTGGGCCTCCTCGCCCTTGCCGAGCAGCACGGCCTTGGACAGCGGCGGCCTGTCGTACGGCGCGTGCGGCTCGGCCCCGATCAGCCGGACGGAGCCGGGCCAGCCCTGTTCGCGCAGTTGCACGGCGGTCTGCACACCGGCCATACCCGCGCCCACGATCACGACCCGCTGCTGCCTCTGACTGTCACTCACACGATCACTGTATGCCGGTCGGCTGGCACGGCCATCGGCCAGCGGTCGTAGGCCCCCGGCGAGGCGCCCGGACCCACCCGGTGGCCTTACCCGGCTCACCCGCACCGCAGTAGGGTGGGTGCGGTAGTCACACGGCATACGCGGGAGCCCGGACGCACCGGGCTGAGAGGGAGGCTGCGGCGGCCTCCGACCGTCCGAACCTGATCCGGGTCATTCCGGCGAAGGGAGCAGCAGCGCCCATGCGCGGCACGACAAGTCCCGCGGAGCGAACCGCAGGCCCCGCGGAGCGAGCCCCGAAGAAGCAGACCGCGAGGAGTGGAACCGCCGTCCCAGCTGTCTCGGCCGTCCCCGTCGAACCCGGCGCGAGCCCCGATGTGCTCGTGCTCGGCGGCGGGCTCATCGGCCTGGTCACCGCCTGGCGGGCGGCCGGGCGCGGCCTGACGGTCACCGTCGTCGACCCCGAGCCCGGCGGCGGCGCGGCGCAGGTCGCGGCGGGCATGCTGGCGGCCGTCACCGAGCTGCACTACGGCGAGGAGACGCTGCTGCGCCTGAACCTCGCCTCGGCCGCGCGCTATCCGGACTTCGTCGCCGAACTGGAGGACGCCGCCGGGCTGGAGACCGGCCACCGCGCCTGCGGCACCCTCGCGGTCGCGCTCGACGCCGACGACCGCACCCACCTGCGCGAGCTGCACGCGCTCCAGCAGCGCTGCGGACTGGAATCGCAGTGGCTGACCGGGCGTGAGTGCCGTCGCCTGGAGCCGATGCTGGCGCCCTCCGTGCGCGGCGGAGCCCGCGTGGACGGTGACCACCAGATCGACCCCCGCCGACTGGCGGCGGCACTGCTGCGCGCCTGCGAACGCGCGGGGGTCGTCTTCCGCCGCGCCCGCGCGCTGCGGCTGCTCACCTCCCGGGAGCGCGCCGTGGGCGCCGCCCTGGAGGACGGCACGGAACTGCACGCCGGGCAGACGGTCCTCGCGCTCGGCTCCCGCAGCTGTGCCCTGGAGGGTCTGCCGCCCGAGGTGGCGCCGCCCGTCCGCCCGGTGAAAGGGCAAGTCCTGCGGCTGCGGATGCCGCCCGCGCGGCACGGCGCCTTCCTCTCCCGCACGGTGCGTGCCGTGGTCCGCGGCGCTCCCCTCTATCTGGTGCCCCGCGAGGACGGCGAGCTGGTCGTCGGAGCCACCAGCGAAGAGCTCGGCTGGGACACGACGGTCACCGCCGGCGGCGTCTACGAGCTGCTGCGGGACGCGCACGAACTTCTGCCCGGCGTCACCGAGCTGCCGCTGGCCGAGACCCGCGCCGGGCTGCGCCCCGGCTCCCCCGACAACGCGCCCCTGCTCGGCCCCACCGAACTGGCCGGGCTCCACCTGGCCACCGGCCACTACCGGCACGGGGTCCTGCTCACCCCCGTCACCGGCGAGGTACTGGCCGAAGTGCTGACCACCGGCGAGCTGCCCGAGCCGGCGCTGCCGTTCACCCCACGCCGCTTCGCCTCTTCCACCGCCTCCCCCGCTCCCTCCCGTGCGCTCCAGGAGCAGCCCGTATGACCTCCACCGCCAGCACACTGACCGTCTCCGTCAACGGTGAGCCCCGCCAGGTGGCCGCCGGGCTCACCCTCGACCAGCTCGTGGCCACCCTCACCACCGCGCCCTCCGGCGTGGCCGCGGCGCTCAACGAGGACGTCGTCCCCCGCAGCCGCTGGGCCGCCACGACGCTCGTGGACGGCGACCGCGTCGAAGTTCTCACCGCAGTCCAGGGAGGCTGAGCACAGCGATGGCCGACGATCCGCTCACCATTGGCGACACCACCTTCACCTCGCGCCTGATCATGGGCACCGGCGGCGCGCCCAGCCTCGACGTCCTGGAACGCGCGCTGCTGGCCTCCGGCACGGAACTGACGACCGTCGCCATGCGGCGGCTGGACCCCTCCGTGAGCGGCTCCATACTGTCCCTGCTCGACAAGCACGGCATCCGCGTACTGCCGAACACCGCCGGGTGCTACACCTCGGGTGAAGCGGTGCTCACCGCCCGGCTGGCCCGCGAGGCGCTCGGCACCGACTGGGTGAAGCTGGAGGTCATCGCCGACGAGCGCACCCTGCTGCCCGACCCCGTCGAGCTGCTCGACGCCGCCGAGACCCTGGTCGACGACGGCTTCACCGTGCTGCCGTACACCAACGACGACCCCGTACTCGCCCGGAAGCTGGAGGACGTGGGGTGCGCCGCCGTCATGCCGCTCGGCTCCCCCATCGGCTCCGGGCTCGGCATCCGCAACCCGCACAACTTCCAGCTCATCACGGAGAGGGCGCGGGTACCGGTGGTACTCGACGCCGGAGCCGGCACCGCGTCCGATGTGGCCCTCGCGATGGAGTTGGGGTGCGCAGCCGTGATGCTGGCTTCCGCCGTCACCCGGGCCCAGGAGCCCGTGCTCATGGCTGAGGGCATGCGGCATGCCGTTGAGGCCGGGCGCCTCGCCCAGCGCGCGGGGCGCATTCCGCGGCGCCACTTCGCTGAGGCGTCCTCTCCTTCTGAGGGGGTCCCCCTCTTGGACCCCGAACGCCCCGCCTTCCGCTGACGCCGCCACCATTGCCTGAGGCCGCCACCATTGGCTGAGGGCCCGGCCCTCTGGCTCCTTTCCGTTGTCGGGGGGCTCCGAGGAGCCCCCCGACACGACCCCGCGGCGGCAGCCGAAGCAACAAGCGGGGCGTGCGTCCACAACGCGGGGGACCACCCCGTGAGGGGCCCGCGGTCACAAGGCGGCGGCCCCCCGTGAGGGGTTGTCACTGTTCGGCTCCGAAACAGCGGCAACCCGCAACCAAGCGGCAAAGCCGCCGCAGCGCCCTCGTACACTCTGCGCAATGGACACCACCCTCAAGGACCCCCTGGTGGGCCAGGTTCTCGATGGCCGGTACCGCATCGACGCCCGCGTAGCCGTCGGCGGCATGGCGACGGTGTACCGCGCCATGGACACCCGCCTGGACCGCGTGCTGGCCCTGAAGGTGATGCACACCTCCCTCTCTGCGGACGACACGTTCGTGACCCGCTTCATCAGGGAGGCGAAGTCGGCGGCGCGGCTCGCGCACCAGAACGTCGTCGGGGTCTTCGACCAGGGTACGGACGGCACGTACGTCTATCTCGCGATGGAGTACGTGGAGGGCTGCACACTCCGTGACGTACTGCGCGACAGAGGCGCGCTGCGCCCCCGCGCGGCGCTCGACATCCTGGAACCGGTGCTGGCCGCGCTGGGCGCGGCACACCGCGCCGGGCTCGTGCACCGGGATGTGAAGCCGGAGAACGTGCTGATAGGGGACGACGGCCGGGTGAAGGTAGCCGATTTCGGGCTGGTCCGCGCTGTGGACAGCCAGACCTCGGCGACGACTGACTCCATCCTGGGCACGGTCTCGTATCTGGCGCCGGAGCAGATCGAGGACGGCACGGCGACGCCGCGTACGGATCTGTACTCGTGCGGTGTGATGCTCTACGAGATGCTGACCGGCACCAAGCCGCACTCCGGGGCCTCTCCCGCGCAGGTGCTCTACCAGCATCTGAACAAGGACATGCCGGCTCCCTCGGCGGCGGTGCCGGGGATGGCGGCGGCGTTGGACGCCGTGGTCGCGCGGGCGACGGCGCGGTCGCCCGGGGGGCGGCCCGAGGACGCGGTCGCGCTGCTGGCGGAGGTCCGCGCGGCCCGGGCGGGGCTGTCCGACGAGGAGCTGGACGCAGTACCGCCGCAGGCCAAGGACGGCGGCACGGGCCCGGCGGGCCCCACAGGGCCGGCCGCCGAAGCGGCACACCCCGCCGTCGCGACCCCCGTGGGCGCCACCTCGGCGAGCGAGGCCGAGACCTCCGTGATCCCCCGCCCAGCAGAGGCCGCCCACCCCGCGGGGGCCACCCATCTCGCGGAGGCCGCCCACCCCGGGGAGGCCCCCCATTCCGCGGATGCCACGGACACCGCGACACTCCCCCCGGTACCGGTGCCGGACGCCGAGCCGATGGACCGTACGGCGATTCTCTCGGCACCCCCCGTCTCCCCGCCTGCGGCTCCGCCGGGCGGCGAGGGGGAAGCGGGAGGTCCCGCCGCCGGTGGCCACCGGAGGCGGGTACTGCAGCCACGCTGGTGGCTGGTGACGCTGGGAGTGCTGCTGGTGGCGCTGGTGGCCACCGGCATCTGGTACGTCAATTCCGGGCAGTTCGTCCGGACCCCCGCCGTGCTGGACAAGACCCAGTCGGAGGCGACGGAGAAGCTCTCGGACGCCGGGCTGGATGTGAAGGTCGAGCGCGACTACAGCGAGCGGATCGAGCGCGGCCATGTGATCAGCACCGATCCGAAGCCGGGCGAGCGCGTACGCAAGACGGGCAGCGTCACGCTGACCGTCTCCCGCGGCCCCCATGTGGTGAAGGTCCCCGAGCTGAAGGGGACTCCCCTCTCGGACGCCCGCCGGCAGCTCAAGGACGCCGGGCTGGAGCCGGGGACGGTCAAGCGGAGGTTCGACGAGGAGACCGCGCAGGGCTCCGTCATCACCACCGATCCCCGGCCGGGCAGCAAGCGCAGGCCGGGTGCAGCGGTGGCGCTGACGGTCTCCAAGGGCGCTCCGGTCGAGGTGCCCGATGTGGTGGGTGACGAGCAGAGTGACGCGGTCAAGGAGCTGAAGGAAGCGGGCCTGAAGGTTCGCATCGCCTCCGAGCGGGTCCACTCCGAGCACGACAAGGGCACTGTCGCCCGCCAGTCCCCCACCGACGGCAGCTCGCTCGCCAAGGGCGAGACCGTGACGCTGACGGTCTCCAAGGGGCCCGACATGGTCGAGGTGCCGGACGTGGAGGGCCGCAGCGAGGACGAGGCCACCACGAAGCTGGAGCAGGCGGGCTTCGAGGTGACCGTGCGCCGCATCTTCTTCGGGGACACCGTCTTCAACCAGTCCCCCGACAGCGGCGAGAAGGCGCCCCGGGGCTCGGAGGTCACCATCTGGCTCCGTTGAGCGGCTGCTGACCCGCCCCCTCCCGGGGGCGCCGGGCAGGGCGGCAGCTCGCATGACACAAGCCCCGCGAGGGCCGGTTCGCCGGCTTCCTCGCGGGGCTTCGCCGTGTAGCGGGTCGGACACCCGCCGTACGGAGATGTCCGGCTTGGCGCGCATGTCCGGCCACGGTCAGTGCTGGGCGACTTGTCGGCGTGTGACCCCACCCATAGGACGCACGTCACCTACGAAACAACGTAGTGGAAAGGAACCAACCGCTCGACCTGGAATGCAGGTGCCTTACGGACCTCAGGGCGCGGCCCCTGGCAACGAATTCAGGTAGTACGTCACACCTTTGATTTCGTAAAACGGGCCCTTTAACAATTGCGGTCGTCGCACGGCGCCGAATCAGCACTCGGCGTTTCTCCCCGGCTCCCCGCCTCTGCGACGACGCCAGCGATGAAAGGTTCCGTACTTCCTCATGCCCAGCATCTCCAGCCTCAGTCTCAGCCCCAGGGCCAAGAAGTTCTCCGCGTTCGGTCTCGGTGCCGCGGGCGCCGCGACCCTGGCCGTGACCGTGCTGCCCGGTACGGCGGCACACGGTGACGCGGGCCAGGCCACGGCCAAGAAGGTCACCGCCGAGAACGTCGCCTTCAGCTCCCACTCCTCCGTACTGCCCGACCAGGGCAAGGACCTGGTCGCCCAGCAGCAGTCGCTGGCCGCAGCACCGGCCGACACCAAGGAGGTGGCGAGCGTCAAGGACGCCACCACCACCGCGAAGAGCTTCACCGGCACCGACGAGGTGGCAGCGGCGATAAAGGCCGACGCCAAGGAGCGGGCCGCCAAGGCGGCGGCCCGGAAGAAGGCGGAGGCGGCCGCGGCCAAGGAGCGTGCGGCCAAGGCGGCGGCCAACCGCGCCAAGCAGCGCGCCGCCAAGCCCACGTACCCGAACAACCTGGACGGCTGGATTCGCGAGGCCCGCGCCATCATGGCCAAGCACGGCATCCCCGGCTCCTACGAGGGCATCAAGCGCAACATCATCCGTGAGTCCGGCGGCGACCCGCGCGCGATCAACAACTGGGACATCAACGCCATCAACGGCGTGCCGTCCAAGGGTCTGCTCCAGGTGATCAAGCCGACGTTCGACGCCTACCACGTCGAGGGCACCTCCTGGGACCAGTACGACCCGGTGGCGAACATCGTGGCCGCCTGCAACTACGCTGCCGACCGCTACGGTTCGATGGACAACGTCAACTCGGCATACTGAGTGGTGTGACCACGAACGAGACGCAGCGCATGCGCAATCCCATTGGCGGCCATGTCCCCGTAGCCGGGGGGCTGGCCGCCACTGGTATTTCCTATGCCGCGGATATCGGCGCCGAAGCACTTCAGGTCTTTGTCGCGAATCCGCGTGGCTGGGCGATGCCGACGGGAAATGCGGACCAGGACGCCGAATTCCGTACCGCATGCGCGGAGCGTGGACTTCCCGCCTATGTGCACGCTCCTTATCTGATCAATTTCGGCTCGCACACCGAGGAGACGGCCACCAAGTCCGTGCTCTCGCTGCGGCATTCGCTGCGCCGCGCACGTGCCATCGGCGCGCTGGGGGTCGTCGTCCACACCGGCGCCGCGACCGGGGGGCGGTCCCCGGCGACCGCGCTCGCCCAGGCGCGCGCGTTGATGATGCCGCTGCTGGAAGAGCTGACCCACGACGACGACCCGTGGCTGCTGCTGGAGCCGACGGCCGGGCAGGGCGCCTCGCTCTGCTCCCAAGTGCACGAGCTGGGCCCGTACTTCGAGGCACTGGAACACCATCCGAGGCTCGGCGTCTGCCTCGACACCTGCCATGTCTTCGCCGCCGGGCACGACCTGGCCGCTCCCGGCGGGGTGGACCGCACGCTCCAGGAGCTGGTGTCGGTGACGGGGCCCGGCCGGCTGAAGCTGATCCACGCCAACGACTCCAAGGACGTGGCCGGTGCGCACAAGGACCGGCACGCGAACATCGGCGGCGGCCATATCGGGACGGAGCCGTTCGCCGAGCTGCTGGCCCACCCGCTGACGGCCGGCGTACCGCTGGTGATCGAGACCCCGGGCCGCAAGGAGGGGCATACGACGGATGTGGCGCTGCTGAAGAAGCTGCGGGACGGCTGACACTCGTCGGCGCACACCATGCGGAATACCCCTAGGGGGTATAACGTTGCGGGGGTGCGACGGCACGATCCGCTCTGCTTCACAACGAGGTGTCCCATGACCCAGCACGTCCAGCACGACCCCGGAGTCCACCGGCACGGCGAGCCCGGCCACGACCACGGCGGCCACGGCGGCCACGGCGGCCACGGCGACAGTCACGGCCGCGGTCCCGTCTCCTGGTCCACGGCCGCCAGGGCCACCCTGCACTGCCTGCTGGGCTGCGCGCTGGGCGAGATCCTCGGCATGGTGATCGGGACAGCGCTGGCCTGGCACAACGCGCCGACCATGGCGCTGGCGATCGTCCTGGCGTTCGTCTTCGGCTACAGCTTCACGATGTACGCCGTCGTACGCGCCGGCCTCGACTTCCGTACGGCGCTCAAGGTCGCCCTCGCCGCGGACACGGTCTCCATCCTGGTCATGGAGCTGGTCGACAACGGCGTGATCCTGCTGGTCCCGGGTGCGATGGACGCCCAGCTGGACACAGCGCTGTTCTGGGGCGCCCTCGCGGTCGCCTTCGCGATCGCCTTCGCGGTCACCACTCCGGTCAACCGCCTGCTCATCGGCGCGGGCAAGGGCCACGCCGTGGTCCACCAGTACCACTGACGCGACGGGGGGGCGGGCGGGGCCGCTACAGCTCCGGGCCGTCCCCCGGCTCCTCCTGGTAGGAGTAGCGCTGCTCCTTCCAGGGGTCGCCGATGTTGTGGTAACCCCGCTCCTCCCAGAAGCCCCGGCGGTCCGCCGTCATGTACTCGATACCGCGGACCCACTTGGGGCCCTTCCAGGCGTACAGGTGCGGAACGACCAGGCGCACGGGGAAGCCGTGCTCGGCGGTCAGCAGCTCGCCGGCCCGGTGCGTGGCGAACATCGTCTTCTCAGCTGTGAAGTCCGAAAGGCGCAGGTTCGAGCTGAAGCCGTACTCGGCCCACACCATCACATGGGTGACGTCGGGCGCGGGCGGCGCCAGTTCGAGGACCGTGCGCGCGGGCACGCCGCCCCACTCGGCACCCAGCATGCTGAACTTGGCCACGCAGTGCAGATCGGCGACGACGGTCCGGTACGGCAGCGCGGAGAACTCCTCGTGGTTCCAGCAGTGCTTCTCGCCGTCCGCTGTGGCGCCGAAGACCCGGAAGTCCCAGCGCTCGCGGCGGAACTTCGGTACCGGGCCGTAGTGGGTGACCGGCCACCCGCGCTGCAGCCGCTGCCCGGGCGGAAGCTCCGGTTGCTCCCCTTCGCGGCTTTGCGGCTGACCCATGCCAACCATGGTGACAGACCACGGGCCGTGGTCTTGACCACCCCCCGAGCGGGCGGTCGGACGCCGGTCGGGCGGGTACCCGTCCGAGTCGGAATCGCAGCTCACAACCGCAAACATCGGCACACTCGGTAAGCGTGCACTTACTGGACCACGCCGTTGGCCGGTGACAGGATGCGCGATTACGCGCCACGCGCGCACTCTGCCCGGTACACGCGTCATGCCGTGGAAGGAGCCCGCCACCATGCAGGGCGACCCCGAGGTCATCGAATTCCTCAACGAGCAGCTCACCGCCGAGCTGACCGCTATCAACCAGTACTTCCTGCACGCGAAGATGCAGGAGCACTTCGGCTGGACCAAGCTCGCCGAGTACACCCGCTCCGAGTCGTTCGACGAGATGCGGCACGCCGAGCGGCTCACCGACCGCATCCTCTTCCTGGAGGGGCTGCCGAACTACCAGCGGCTCTTCCATGTGCGGGTGGGCCAGACCGTCACCGAGATGTTCCGGGCCGACCGGCAGATCGAGGTGGAGGCGATCGACCGGCTCAAGCGCGGTATCGAGCTGATGCGCAACAAGGGCGACATCACCTCGGCCAACATCTTCGAGGACATCCTCGCGGACGAGGAACACCACATCGACTATCTGGACACCCAGCTCGACCTGGTCGACAAACTGGGCGAGTCGCTGTATCTCTCGCGGCAGATCGAGCAGAAGGCCGCGGACGAGACCTGACGCCGCCACGGTGGGAGGGGGCGCCTCCCTGCTGTGCTTGGGAGGTCCACGCCCTGGGGGTACCTCCCGGCCGGAGGCTGGGGGAGCAGGGCCGGCATGCACAGCCCCCGTGGCGGGGTGCGCGGGAATGCGGGGCGAGCCCTACGCGGCGACCGCAGATGAGGCCGCGGGGGCGGGGGTCGGCTGCGCCGTAAGAGGCGGCTCGCCGCGGTCCAGCGCCGTACGGCGAGGGCACTCGCCACGGCCGAGGATGCCCTGGATACGGCGGACGCAGGACCCGCAGTCCGTGCCCGCCTTGCTGGCCGAGGCAATCTGGCGCGGGGTGCACGCCCCCGCCGCCGCGTGCTCTCGCACCTGCTCCTCGGTGATACCGAAGCACGAGCAGACGTACACGCGGTCACCTCCGCCTCGGGTCGGTCCGGTCGGTCTCAGGGCTTGCTGAGGTTAACCTAACCTTACCCGCGTGGGCCTGTCCACATACACCGCTGGGGCCCGCGTCACACGAGTGAAGCGGGCCCCAGCGGGAGGGATCGAGCGCTCAGGCCGCGCTCACTGGTCCCGGTACATCTCCGCGACCAGGAAGGCCAGGTCGAGCGACTGGCTGCGGTTGAGCCTGGGGTCGCAGGCCGTCTCGTAGCGCTGGTGCAGATCGTCGACGAAGATCTCGTCGCCGCCGCCCACGCACTCGGTGACGTCGTCACCGGTCAGCTCCATGTGGATGCCGCCGGGGTGGGTGCCCAGGCCCTTGTGGACCTCGAAGAAGCCCTTGACCTCGTCCAGCACATCGTCGAAGCGGCGCGTCTTGTGGCCGCTGGCCGCCTCGAAGGTGTTGCCGTGCATCGGGTCGCAGACCCAGGCGACGGTGGCACCGGAGGCCGTGACCTTCTCCACCAGCTCGGGGAGCCGGTCGCGGATCTTGTCCGCACCCATCCGGGTGATGAAGGTGAGGCGGCCCGGCTCGCGGTCCGGGTCGAGCCGCTCGATGAGGGCGAGCGCCTCCTCCGAGGTCGTCGTCGGGCCCAGCTTCACCCCGATCGGGTTCCGCACCCGGGAGGCGAACTCGATGTGCGCGCCGTCGAGCTGCCGGGTGCGCTCGCCGATCCAGACCATGTGCCCGGACACGTCGTAGAGATTGCCGCTGCGCGAGTCGACCCGGGTGAGGGCCGACTCGTAGTCGAGCAGCAGCGCCTCGTGCGAGGAGTAGAACTCGACCGTCTTGAGCTCTTCGGGATCGGTCCCACAGGCGTGCATGAACTTCATGGCCTGGTCGATCTCGCGCGCCAGCGCCTCGTACCGCTGCCCGGAGGGGCTGGACTTGACGAAGTCCTGGTTCCAGGCGTGCACCTGGCGCAGATCGGCGTAGCCGCCGGTGGTGAAGGCACGGACCAGGTTCAGCGTGGCGGACGAGGCGTGGTACATCCGCTTCAGCCGCTCCGGGTCGGGCCTGCGGGCCTCGGGAGTGAACTCGAAGCCGTTGACCGAGTCGCCGCGGTAGGAGGGCAGCGTCACCCCGTCCCGGGTCTCGGTCGGCTTGGAGCGCGGCTTGCTGTACTGGCCTGCGATCCGCCCGACCTTCACCACGGGAACCGATCCCGCGTAGGTGAGGACGGCGCCCATCTGGAGCAGCGTCTTGAGCTTGTTGCGGATGTGCTCGGCGCTGACCTGGTCGAACGCCTCGGCACAGTCCCCGCCCTGGAGCAGGAACGCCTCACCGCGCGCGACAGAGCCCAGCCGCTCGCGCAGCTGGTCGCACTCGCCGGCGAAGACGAGCGGCGGATAGGACTCGAGCTCGGCGAGTACGGTACGCAGAGCCTCGTGGTCCGGCCACTCGGGCTGCTGTGCTGCGGGCAGGTCCCGCCAGGTGTGGGCACCGGCATCGGTGTGGGCGTTCACAGTCACGGAGACAAGGTTACGGCCTTCCGGGGGGAACCCATCCGGCTGCCCGCCATCCGAGACCGCGATCACGAGCGCGGTCACGGCGCGCCCATGAGCGCGCTCGTGGGCTATGGTGTCGGCATGCACGCGCACTCGACCATGAACTGGTGGTGGCCCGCCCGCACGGCGGCCCGCCACGACGCGCGTATGCACTGAAGAACCCAGTCACGTGCCAGGCCGCCCGAGGGGCGGCCTTTCTGCGTTTCCGCGGCCGTTCCTCCCGTACACCGCGTACTCCGCGAAGGGACTCCGCATGCACCGCACCGACCGCACCGGCACCGCCGCACCGACCGCCGCCTCCGCACCCTCCTCCGGCCTCTCACCTGCCGCCCTCGTCGAGCGCCTGACCAGCGACGACGCGCCGTCGTTCGCCATGTTGCGCAGGCGGACGCCCGGCCGGGACGCCGACCTGGTCGAGGTACTGATCGGCGGCGTCCGCGAGGTGGAGCACCTCGCCGATCTGCCGGTGCGCCCGAACTGCGAAGGGGGCGCGCTCGCGCTCGTACCGTTCCGGCAGATCCGCGAACGGGGTTTCGACGCGCGGGACGACGGCACCCCGCTGTCCGTGCTGCTGCCCGTCGAGCGGTACGAGCTGCCGCTCGCCGGCGCCCTCGACGCGCTCCCCGGGCACGGCGTACGGGTCGAGGAGGGCGCGTTCGATGTGACCGACGACGCATACGAGGAGATCGTGCGCCGGGTGGTCACGGAGGAGATCGGAGCCGGTGAGGGCGCCAACTTCGTCATCCGCCGCGACTACCGGGGGCGTATCCCGGACTTCTCCCGAGCCGACGCGCTGGCCCTCTTCGCGCGGCTGCTCCGTGGCGAGCAGGGCGCCTACTGGACGTTCGTCGTCCACACAGGCGACCGCGTGCTGGTGGGTGCCAGCCCCGAGGTCCACGTACGGATGAGCGGGGGGACCGTGGTGATGAACCCCATCAGCGGCACCTACCGCTACCCCCCGCAGGGCCCGGACGTGGCGGGGCTGCTGGACTTCCTGGCCGACCGCAAGGAGCGCGAGGAGCTGTCCATGGTCGTCGACGAGGAGCTGAAGATGATGTGCACCGTCGGCGACGCGGGGGGAGTCGTCGTCGGGCCACGGCTGAAGGAGATGGCGCACCTGGCGCACACCGAGTACGAACTGCGCGGCCGCAGCACCCTGGATGTGCGCGACGTGCTGCGCGAGACGATGTTCGCCGCCACGGTGACCGGCTCCCCCGTCGAGAACGCCTGCCGGGTCATCGAACGGCACGAGCCCGCGGGACGCGGCTACTACTCCGGGGCGCTGGCGCTGCTCGGCCACAACACGGACGGAGCCCAGACACTGGACTCCCCCATCCTCATCCGTACCGCCGACATCGACGTGCGCGGTGGACGGCTGCGGGTACCGGTCGGCGCCACGCTGGTGCGCTCCTCCGACCCGGCGAGCGAAGTGGCCGAGACACACGCCAAGGCGGCCGGTGTCCTGGCGGCGCTGGGCGTGCGCGAGGCGCCGGACCCCGCACCGCGCTGCCCCCGGCCGCAGCTGGCGGAGGACCCCAGGGTGCGGGCCGCGCTCGAGGAGCGGCGCGCCTCCTTGGCGCCGTTCTGGCTGCGGATGCGGGTGGGGCAGCCGGAGCTGACCGGCGCCGGACAGGTGCTGGTCGTGGACGGCGAGGACACCTTCACCTCGATGCTGGCGCACCTGCTGCGCTCCACCGGGCACCCGGTGGAGGTGCGGCGCTACGACGAGCCGGGGCTGGCGCGGGCCGCGCTGGAACACCAGGGACCCGTGGTGCTGGGGCCCGGCCCCGGCGACCCGCGCGATACCGACGATCCGAAGATGCGGCTGCTGCGCGGCCTGGCCGCCGATCTGGTGCGCGCCCGGCGGCAGCCGCTGCTGGGCGTCTGCCTCGGGCACGAACTGCTCGCCGCCGAACTGGGCCTGGAGCTGGTACGCAAGGAACAACCGCACCAGGGCGCGCAGGAGACCATCGACCTGTTCGGACGGCAGGAGACGGTCGGCTTCTACAACTCCTACACGGCCCGCTGCGACGACGAGGCCGCCGCCGAACTCGCCCTGCACGGGGTCGAGCTCAGCCGCGATCCGGCACGCGGTGACGTACACGCGCTGCGCGGGCCGGGCTTCGCGGGCGTGCAGTTCCACCCGGAGTCGGTGCTGACGCTGGACGGGGTGACGGTGACGGCGCAGCTGCTGGCGGCGGTGAGCGAGACCGCCGCGCGCGCGGGCCATGCCTGAACACCGGAGGGGAGGGGGAGCCCCGGAAAGGCTCCCCCGCTCCGGCGTCAGCCGAAGAAGACGCCCGCCTCCTCGTAGAGCGCCGGATCCACCGTCTTGAGCTTCTCGGTGGCCTTGGCGAGCGGGACGCGGACGATGTCCGTACCGCGCAGCGCCACCATGCTGCCCCACTCCTCGTCGCGCACCGCGTCGATGGCGTGCAGCCCGAACCGGGTGGCCAGCCAGCGGTCGAACGCGGTGGGCGTGCCGCCCCGCTGGATGTGGCCGAGGACCGTGGTGCGGGCCTCCTTGCCGGTGCGCGACTCGATTTCCTTGGCCAGCCACTCGCCGACACCCGAGAGCCTGACGTGTCCGAAGGAGTCCGTGGAGCCGTCCTTGAGCACCATCTCGCCGCCCTTGGGCATCGCTCCCTCGGCCACGACGACGATCGGTGCGTAACTCGCCTTGAAGCGGGAGGTGACCCACTCGCAGACCTGGTCGACGTCGAAGCGCTGCTCGGGGATGAGGATGCAGTTGGCTCCGCCCGCCAGCCCCGAGTGGAGGGCGATCCAGCCGGCGTGCCGGCCCATGACCTCCACCACCAGCACCCTCATATGGGACTCGGCCGTGGTGTGCAGCCGGTCGATGGCCTCGGTGGCGACGGTGACGGCTGTGTTGAAGCCGAAGGTGTAGTCGGTCGCGGACAGGTCGTTGTCGATGGTCTTGGGCACGCCTACGCAGCGGATGCCGTACTCGTCCGTCAGCCGGGCTGCCACGCCCAGGGTGTCCTCGCCGCCGATCGCGATCAGCGCGTCGACCTCGTACTTGGCGAGGTTCTCCTTGATGCGCCGGACGCCGTCGTCCTCCTTGAAGGGGTTGGTGCGCGAGGAGCCGAGGATGGTCCCGCCGCGCGGCAGCATGCCGCGCACCGCCGGGATGTCGAGCCGGACCGTCTCCCCCTCCAGCGGCCCCCGCCAGCCGTCGCGGAACCCGGTGAAGTCATAGCCGTAACGCTGGACACCCTTACGGACGACAGCCCGCATGACCGCGTTGAGACCGGGGCAGTCGCCGCCACCGGTCAGCACTCCGACCCGCATGGGATCTCCCTTCGCCGCATGAACGCCTGGACGTGGGTCACGCTAGCGGTGACTCACGTCACACGGGATGCGGCGGGAAGCGGATTTCCTTGGGAGGGGCGGCATTTGAGACCTTGGCAATCACCCGTACGAGCGACAGGCCCGCCCGGCGGGAGGGGAGCACCCGCTGCCCCGGAACAGACGAGCGAGGGCCCTCAGTCGTCCAGCCCTCTCTCGATCGCGTACCGCACCAGTTCCACGCGGTTGTGCAACTGGAGCTTGCCCAGCGTGTTCTGGACATGGTTCTGCACGGTGCGGTGCGAGATGACGAGCCGCTCGGCGATCTGCTTGTAGCCGAGCCCCTTGGCAACCAGCCGCAGCACCTCCGTCTCGCGCTCGGTCAGCTTCGGCACGGCCGGTGCGTTCTCGGCGGCGGGCGCGTCCTCGGCGGCCAGCCTGCGGTACTCGCCCAGCACCAGCCCGGCCAGCCCCGGTGTGAAGACGGGGTCGCCCAGCGCCGTGCGACGCACCGCGTCCAGCAGCTCCTGCGGACCTGCCGACTTGACCAGGTAGCCGGTTGCCCCGGATTTGACGGCCTCCAGCACATCGGCGTGCTCGCCGCTGGCCGAGAGCACCAGCACCCGCAGCGTCGCCTCCGGGCCGACCAGCTCGCGGCAGACCTCCACCCCGGGCCTGTCCGGCAGGTTCAGGTCCAGCACCAGCACATCGGGCGATGTGGCGCGGGCGCGGCGGACCGCCTGCTCGCCGTCGCCCGCCGTGGCCACGACCTCGAACCCGGCCTCGGACAGGTCCCGTGCGACGGCCTCACGCCACATCGGATGGTCGTCGACGACCATCACCTTCACCGGCACCCTGTCCTCGCCCGGTCCGGCCGGCCGCTGCTCAGTCGTCATGCCTGGGAACCCTCATCTCCACTTCCGTGCCCTGTCCCGGCACCGACGTCAGCTCCGCCGTGCCGCCCAAGTCCCGCATCCGGCCCCGGATGGAGAGCGCGACGCCCATCCGGCCCTCCGCCTCCGCGTCGGCCAGCCGTCCCGCGGGGATGCCGGGCCCGTCGTCCCGCACGGTCACGATGACCGCATCCGGCTCGTCCTCCAGCAGGATCCACGCGCGCGCCTCCCCTCCGGAGCCGGGACCGGCGTGCTTGTCGACGTTGTCCAGCGCGGCGCCGACAGCCGCGGCCAGTTCGGTGGCCGCCCGCGCGGGCAGCAGCACCGGCGCTCCCGGTTCGGAGAGGGTGACCCGGGACCCGGCGTAGGAGGCGAGCAGCGCGCGTACGTCGCACGGGGCCGTGCCAGGGTCTTCGGTCCCGGCCTGCACGGCCTGCGCGGGCGGTGCCGCGGCGGTCGGGCCGCCGCCGTCCGCGGTGAGCGCGGGGCGGTGAGCGCGGCCCGTTCCGGGGTCGGGGGCCACGCCGCTGGAGACCAGGGCGCGCAGGGCCACCTCCTGCTCCCCCGCCATCCGGCCCAGCTCGGCCGCCTCGCCGCCGAGCGCCGTCCCGCGCCGCTGCACCATGGCCAGTACCTGGAGGACGCTGTCGTGGATGTCCCTCGCCAGCCGCTCCCTCTCCCGGGTCGCCGCCTCGATCTGGAGGGCGCGCGCGAGGGTGCGTTCGCTGGCGCGGGCCACCTCGATGACATAGCCGATGGCGACGCTGGCGACGCACACGAGCAGCACGTTGTGGAAGGTGGAGCGGGTGATCGCGCCGCTCTCGACGATGTTGGCGATCCCCACCAGCACGGAGGCGCCGGCCGCCCACCGCCAGCCGCCCTTGAGCGCGAACGCGAGGACGGGCCCGGCCACCCAGATGGACGGCAGCGTCGGCCCCACCACGTCGTCGCCGTCCACGACCGGGGAGAGGAGGATGCCGACGACGCCCAGTGCGATGTCCGTGACCAGGAACGGCAGGGTGCAGCGCTCGGCCGAGGCGACGTTGCGCAGTGTGCCGAACGTCCAGCAGGCGAGCACCAGGAGATAGCCACCGCCCGGCACCGGAGTGCTGTACTCCGGATAGCTCCAGAAGAAGACGCCGAGGACATACAGGACGGCAAGAATGCGGTAGCCCGTCAGCGCCCGCCACAGCGGCTGCTCCACGGACATCAGCTTCGGCGCCATGGCTCTCCCCCCAGGTCCCCCATGAATTCTTTCCGCCGCGACGGTGAGCGCTCCGGCGGCGAGCACCGCAATGGCGAGCGCCCCGACGGCGAGGGTCCGGCGGCCTCTCGACCTCCGCGGCTAGGCGGCCTTGTGACCGCCACCGTCATGGTGCCCGGCGGCGCTCTTCCCCGACGCCGGCTCACCCTGCGCGGTCTCGCCCTGCGCGGCCTCGCCCTTCGCGGTCTCGGCGATCTTCGCCGCCTTCGCCGCCTCCGCGATCTGCCGCTTGGCCGCCGTCGCGTACATGTCCACATACTCCTGGCCCGAGAGCTTCAGGATGGCGTACATGACCTCGTCGGTGACCGCGCGCTGGATGAACCGGTCGTTGTCCATGCCCTGGTACCGGCTGAAGTCCAGCGGGGCGCCGATCCGGATGCCCGGGCGCATCAGCTTGGGTACGACCTTGCCGGGCGGCTGGATCTTCTCCGTATCGATCATGGCCACCGGGATCACCGGGGCGCCCGAACGCAGCGCGACCCGCGCCAGACCGCCCGGCTTGCCCCGGTAGAGGCGGCCGTCGGGCGAGCGGGTGCCCTCCGGGTAGATACCGAAGAGCTCGCCGCGCTCCAGCACTTCGAGCCCGCTCCTGATCGCCGCCTCGCCCGCGCCGCGCACCCCGGAGCGGTCGACGGGGAGCTGGCCGACGCCCTTGAAGAACGCGGCCGTCAGCTTGCCCTTGACCCCGGGAGAGGTGAAGTACTCGGCTTTCGCGATGAAGGTGACCTTGCGGTCGAGTACGGCAGGCAGGAAGAAGGAGTCGGAGAACGAGAGGTGGTTGCTCGCCAGAATGGCGGGCCCCTCAGCGGGCACGTTCTCCAGGCCCTCGACCCAGGGCCGGAAAGCGAGCTTCAGCGTGCTGCCGACCGACAGCTTCATCGCGCTGTAGAACAACCTCGACCTCCTAGACGGGACCCACCGACCCTATCCCGCCACCGCGGCGCCGGACCCCCGCCGTCCACCGTGGACCACCGGGTACCCACTGCACGCGGAGTGACCACATGGGGTGACCTGTGGGGCCGCTGGACACTGCCGGAGTGCCCGGCGACGAATTAGGGTGGCAGCACTCCTTGCCGAGCCCGACAGCCGAGCACCGACCGCTGAGCCTATGGAGGCCCACCGTGCCGCCCATCCTCCCCGGAGCCGAGCCATTCCGCCGTGCCGGATCAGCGACCGGTGTGCTGCTCTGTCACGGTTTCACCGGGTCCCCGCAGTCCCTGCGCCCCTGGGCGGAGAACCTGGCCGGGCACGGCCTGACCGTCTCCCTGCCGCTGCTGCCCGGGCACGGCACCCGCTGGGAGGACCTGGCGATGACCAGTTGGGAGGACTGGTACGCGACCGTGGACCGTGAGCTGCGGCTGCTGCGCGAGCGCTGCGACCAGGTCTTCGTCTGCGGCCTCTCGATGGGCGGCGCGCTGGCGCTGCGGCTGGCCGCGCTGCACGGGAACGGGGTGCGCGGGGTCGTCGTCGTCAATCCGGCGATGACCTTCCCCCGGGTGCAGGGGTACGTCGTGCCCGTCGGCCGCTTCCTGGTCCGGTCGGCGCCTGGGATCGCGAACGACATCGCCAAGGGCGGGCAGCACGAGCTGGGCTACGACCGGGTGCCCACCCGGGCCGCGTACGCGCTGCGCAACTTCTTCCGCGTCGCGCAGCGCGACCTGCCGAAGGTGACGCAGCCGATGCTGCTGCTGCGCAGCCGGACCGACCATGTGGTGCCCGCCAGTGACTCGGCACTCGTGCTGGGTCGCGTCTCCTCCACCGATGTGACCGAGACGGTGCTGGAGCGCAGCTTCCACGTCGCCACCCTCGACCACGACGCGGAGCGGATCTTCGCCGACACCCGCGGCTTCATCGACCGCCTCACCCCCGGTCACGAACCGCTCACCACCGCACGGAGCGCCCGTGACGGCGCGTGACCCGGACGAGGGCGAGCCCCGCGACTCCGGCGAGAGCAAGTCGTCGCTGCCGCCCGAGGAAGAGGCCGCCTGGGCGGCGATCGTCGCCGCGTACGGGGACGAGCCCGCGGAACCGTCGGCGGCGGACGGGCCCTCGGAAGTCCGCAGTCCTGACCTGGACGGTGACGACGACGGTGACCGTGACGGCGAGGGTGCCGGGGAGCCGGACGGGGACATGCTCACCAAGCCCCGGCCTGCGCCGGACGCCCAGCCGCCCGTGCGGAGCTTCACCGTCTACGCCGCAGGGACCGGGCCCCGCGACTGGGAGCCGGCCGAGGACGAGGACGGCGAGGGCCATTTCGAGCCGCCGGAGCCGCCGCCGCTGCCGGAGACGGACACCACGACGAAGTTCGCCTGGCTGGCCGCGCTGGGCGGGCCACTGCTGCTGCTCGGCACCGTGCTGCTGCAGGCGGACATGACGTGGTGGATCGTGACCCTGGGGGTCGGTGGCTTCCTCGGCGGCTTCGCCACACTGCTGACCCGGCTGCGGGACGGGCGCGACGACGATGACTGGGACGACCCGGGCCGCGGAGCGGTTGTCTGAGGGCACCGCCCCGGTGAGGGGGTGCCCCTGCAGGCCCTACGCGCCCGGAACCCGCAACGCGGCCAGCACCGGGAGGTGGTCGGTGGCAGCCGCAAGGTCGGCGAGCGTCACACCCGGCAGCCCGCGGGGCACGCCCGCGCCCAGCACCTCGACGCCCTCCCCAGCGAAGACCGCATCGATGCGCTGCACCGGTGCGGACGCGGGCGAGGTGTGCTCCGCGCCCCACGGCTTGAGCCCCCACGCATCCCGCAGGCCCTCCCCCAGCAGACCGAACGCCGGGCCGTGCGGCCGCTCATTGACGTCACCCGCGGCCGCCACCGGGGCGACGCCGAGCGCAGCGGTGCGGTCCAGCAGTGCTTGCGCCTGCTGCCGCCGCTCCCGCGCCTGGAGACTGAGGTGGAAGCTGACGACACCCAGCCGTGCGGTCGGTCCGAATCGCAGCTCAGCCGTGGCGAACCCGCGCTGATGCAGCCCGGGGGTGCGGGGCAGCAGCACATCCTCGGCGCGCTCCACATGGGCCCGCAGCGAGGCGAGGATCATCGGTCCGGCGGCCGTCGCACCGCCGGTGACATAGGTCAGGCCGGTGCGCCGCGCCAGCCAGGCCGCCCGCTTGCGCCAGCGGAAGAACCGCGGCGCCTCCTGTACGCAGACGACATCGGGGGCGCACGCCCGGATGACCCGGACGAGCGCCTCCCGGTCGTCCCGCAGGGAGCGGATGTTGTAGCTGAGCAGCCGGACGACGGCCGAGCCGTCGGGCTCGGTACGGGACGGCGGCAGGTCCGCGACCTGCCCGGCCGCCCGCCCCTGCGGCGTCCCTCCGCTCGACTCCCCCCTCATCGCCGCGGTCCTGCTCCCCTCAGCCCTGGCGGGCCAGGTCGGCGACGCCCACCATCCCCGCCTTGTTGCCCAGTTGGGCCGCGAGGACCTCGGCGTGCGGGCGCCAGCGGCTGCCGACCAGCCAGCGGCGGTAGGACTTGCGGATCGGGTCCAGCACCAGTTCACCCTCGTCGGAGACGCCGCCGCCGACGATGAAGGCCCCCGGGTCGAAGAGGGAGGCCAGGTCGGCGAGGCCGGCGCCCGCCCAGCGGGCCAGCTCGCGGAAGGAGTCGATGGCGACCGGGTCGCCCTGCCTCGCCGCCTCACTGATGTGCTTGCCCCGGATGCCTTCGGTGGTGCCGTCACCCAGCCCCAGCAGAATCGTGGCGTTGTCCGGGGTGGCGGTGGCGCGCTGCTGGGCGTAGCGGAGCAGCGCGCGGCCCGAGGCGTACTGCTCCCAGCAGCCCTGGTTGCCGCAGCCGCACAGCAACCCGTCGGGGACCATCCGGATGTGGCCGAACTCGGCAGCCACTCCGTACCGGCCGCGGTGCAGCTTGCCGCCGATGATGGTGCCGCCGCCCAGGCCGGTGCCGATGGTGATGCAGACGACGTCCTCGTGGCCCGTACCGACGCCGAACTTGTACTCGCCCCAGGCGGCGGCGTTCGCGTCGTTCTCGATCACCACGGGCAGGTCGATGCGCTGCTCGACCTTGTCCTTGAGCGGCTCGTGCCGCCAGCTGAGATTGGGGGTGAACAGCACGGTGGCACGCTTGTCGTCCACGTAGCCGGGAGCGCCGATTCCGACAGCCTCCACCTGGTGCTCGGCGCTGGCCTGGCGTACCGCGTCCGCGATGGCGTCGATCACGGCATCAGGGGTGTCGGGTGTGGGCACCGTGCTCGTCTCGAGAATGGTGCCTTTCTCGTCCACAACGCCAGCCGCGATCTTGGTGCCGCCGATGTCGACCCCGATTGTGAGTCCCATGTGTCCCTCGGTCATCCGAATGTGATCCCCGCCGTGGCCAACGGTACCGGAGCAGGCTCCCGCACCGAGCACGGATCGGGAGAGACCGCGCCCCGAAGGGGCGCGGGGAACTGCTCCCCTGGGGGCACCGCCCGGCCGGAGGCTGGGCGGTGCCCCCACAACCGTGGACCACCCGCGGACCGCAGCGGCGGGACAGGGGCACCCTCTATTCGTCGGCCTCCACATCGATGTGCTCCGCGTCGGAGCTGGGCCGCTCGGTCCAGCGGCGTTCCGCTTCCTGGACCGCGGAGCGGTAGGCGGCCAGCAGTTCGCTGCCGGCGGCGGCGAGGTGGTCGAAGACCTGCGGATTGCGTTCGACCACGGGCTCGACAGCCGCCTTGGCCTGCTTGAACAGCTGCTCGGCCATGCCCTGGGCCGCTGCCGACCCGGCGGCGCCCATCAAGGGCTTGCCGAACTCGGCCACCTTCTCGGTGACCGCGTCCGCCAGCCGGCGCAGCTCCTCGGCCGCGCTGGTGGGCGGCGGGCCGTACTGGGCGCGGCGGCGGGCCCTCTCGGCGTCCAGGTCCTCCTCGCACGCGGTGGCCCAGGCGTCGGGGTCCGGGGCGGCAGGGCGCTCGGCGTCATCGCTCATGGCGGGGCTCCTACGGGCGGAAAACGGTGGCGTCATACGGGCCGTACACCCTTTGACGTTACCCGAACGGCGGCACGGGGGTCGCGGGTGAGCGGCGACGCTCCCCGGCCGGACCTCCGCGCGGTCAGCCGCGCCGTCCGGCGGGTGCCGAGCGCGCCCGCTGCCCGGGCCACAGCTCGGGGTCCGGGGTGAAGCGGACCCCCAGCACCCCGCCCTTGAGGCCCGCACCGGAGACGCGGCAGCGGCGCAGCGCCGAGGGGAGCGGCAGCACCCGGCGGTAGGGGCCGACGCCGACGGTCAACTCGTCACCTCGGCGTACCAGTTCCACCTCGTCCCGCTCGGCGCCGGGCAGCGGCAGGTGCCACACCAGGTGGCCGTCGCCTGCGAGCCGGTCCTCCAGCCAGCCGTAGGCGATATCGGTGCCCGGGCCGCTCTCCGCGCCGGCGGGCGGGCGCAGCCCCTCGCCCGCCGCCTGGTCGGCGGCGACCGCGGTGCGCGCGGCGGCGGCGAGTGCCGTGAGGTCCTCGGGGCCGCGCGGGTCGCGGCCCAGGTGCGGCAGCTCGCACAGCGGCACGGACTCGGCCTCGCACTTCTCGCGCAGCGCGGCGAGCGCGGTCTGCTGCTGTCCGGCCAGCGCGGCCAGCCAGGCATCCGAGGAGCCGGTGGGCAGCAGCCGGTTGGCGACGACGGACTCCAGCGCGAGCCCGTGCAGCCGCAGCCCGGCTCCGGCGGTGCGCAGGGACTCGGCGGCGAGGGGGCCGGGCTCGGTGACGAGCCGGACGACCGTGGCGGGCGACTCGACGATCCGCTGCACTCCGGCCAGCTCTTCCGACCAGCGCTTGGCGGCCGCGTAGAGCCACTCGGCGGGCATGGGCGCGCCCGCGAGCTGGGCCAGTACGGGGCGCAGGGCGCGGGCCGTGCGGCGCTCGGCGGGTACCAGGCGGCGCAGGTAGCGGCGGAGCTGTTCGGGCAGCGCGAGCAGGTTGAGGCCCTCGGGTGCGGCCGGCATGTCGGCGACGACGATGTCCCAGCCGTCGGCTGCGCCCCGGGCCGTGCCGTGCGCGTCGTGCCCGGCCTGCCCGGCCTGCCCGGCCTGCCCGGTGTCCCCCGCCTGCCCGGTGTGCGCGGTGTGCAGCGCGCGCAGCAGGGCGAACGTCCCGGCTCCGGGGAGCTCGGTCAGCTCGTCCTCGTCCAGCGCCACGGCACCGAGCAGGTCGAGCACGGTCTTGCCGCGTGACTGAAGGGCGACGGCCTGCGTGCGGAACTCCGCGCCGGAGTCGATCCGCAGCAGCCACAGCCCGTCGGCGCCCGCGACGGGTACGGGCCGCCCGTGGCCGGGCTCGGCGGGCGGGTGAGCGTCCGAGGGTGCGCCGTCGGCGTCCTGCGGTGCCGTACCCAGCAGCGCGGCCAGCCGGCCCGCGGGCTCGGCGCTCAGCAGCAGGGTGCGGTGCCCCTGGGCCGCGGCAGCGCACGCGGTGGCGGCGGCCACCGTGGTCCGTCCCGCACCGCCCGCGCCGGTGACCAGGACCGTCTGCGGACCGGTGTGCCGGGCGGCAGGGCCGCGGTGGCCGGGGTTCTCGGTTCCGGGGTTGTCGGTTCCGGGGGTGTGGGGGCCGGAGCGCTGGGGTCCGGGGCCCGCCGCGCCGGTCAGTTCCCGTCCTCGGACGCCTTGGCGCCGCCCGACTCGACGCGCTTCTTCAGCCCGTCGAGTGCCCGGTCGATGATGACCTTCTCGGCCTTGCGCTTGATCATGCCGAGCATCGGGATCTTGACGTCCACGGTGAGCTGGTACATGACCTCCGTGCGCGCGCCTCCGGCGAGCGGGGTGAGGCGGTAGACGCCGTCCAGGGAGCGCAGCATCTGGGACTTGACCAGGGACCAGCGCACCTCGGTGATCTCGGGGTCGCCGAACCACTCGTAGGACAGGGTGTGCTCGTCCTTGATGGCTCCGGCGTCCAGCAGCAGGCGCACCTGCTCGGCGCGGCCCTCCTCGTCCCGGCCGAGGACCTCGGCCTCCTTCACCTCGCCTGCCCACTCCGGGTAGCGGGGGAAGTCGGAGATCACGTTCATCACGGCCTCGGGTGCCGCGTCAACGGTGATGCTCGAGCTGGTGTGTTCCGCCATCGCCATGGCCCTCCGATGTGCCCAGGTCTGAAATGTCTGCGACGAAATGCCCGCCGTGAGATGCCCGCCGCGAGTGCAGTGACGTGCGGAGTGCCCGCCGTGGCGCGGGAGAGCGTCTGCGAGGGAAGGCTACCGCGCGGCTGTCGGAGCGGGGGCTGTGCGGGGTCACCACTCCAGCACCCAGGGCGTCCCGGTCGCGTTGAAGTGGCCGACGTTGACGCACTCGGTGCTCCCGATCCGCATCCGCTGGGCCAGCGGCTGATGGACGTGGCCGAAAAGGTGGTAGCGCGGCCGCAGCGTGTGCAGGGCCTCCAGCAGATGCGAGCTGCCCCGCTCGAAGCGGCGTGCGACGGTGTCATAGCACAACTCGGGTACGTCGGGCGGGATATGGGTGCACAGCACGTCGACCTCGCCCAGCGCCGCCACCTTGGCCGCATAGGTCTCGTCGTCGATCTCGTAGGGCGTGCGCATCGGTGTGCGCAGCCCGCCGCCGACGAAGCCGAAGCGCCGGCCGCCGATCACCACCGTCTCCCCGTCCAGGACGGTGACCCCGTCACCCGCGTACTCGGGCCACAGGGGCGGCATGTCGACGTTGCCGTATGTGGCGTAGGTGGGCCTGGGGAAGGCCGCGAACAGTTCGGCGTACTGCTTGCGTACGGCCGCCTCCATCGCCACCTCGCGGTCGAGCCCGGCCCACAACCGGCGGGAGAAGGCGCGGGCCTCGGTGAAGCGGCGTGCCGTGCGCAGGGCGACGATGCGATGCGCGTTCTCGACGCCGAACAGGTCGGGGAAGATGCCGCGCGAGTGGTCGGCGTAGTCGAGGAAGAGGATGAGGTCCCCCAGGCACAGCAGCGCGTCGGCGCCCTCGCCCGCCTTCGCGAGATCCGCACTGTTGCCGTGTACGTCGCTGACCACGTGGACTCGCATGGCCCCACCCTAGATCGCCCGGCGGAGGGCGAGGAGGGGAGCGGGCACCTCGGGGTTCATCCGGCCACACTGACTGGAAAGTACGGCATGTCCGCTCTTTCCGCTCTCTCCCTCTCCCGGCTTCCGTGTCCCCGAACGCCTCGACTAGGCTGCTATCGGCCGTCTCCACTTGTGACGCACAAGACATCTCCGCGTCACCCCCTACCCCGGCCCCCATACCGATGGGTAACGTCCGGGCCGTCATTCTTCCGGGATCGGTCGCCGACCCTGGACCGAGCCAATGGAGGCCGACCCCCCGCGGCCCCCGTTCGGCGCGCCGACGAGGAGTAGCAGTCTTGCGCGAGTACAGCCTTCCGGCTCTCTACGAAGTCCCCGCAGACGGAAACCTGACGGACCTCATCCGCCGGAACGCGGCTCAGCACCCCGACCTCCCCGTCCTGGGGCGCAAGCGCGACGGCCGGTGGGAGGACGTCACCGCCACCGCGTTCCTCTCCGAGGTACGGGAGGCCGCCAAGGGCCTGATCGCGGCAGGTGTGGAGCCCGGCGACCGGGTCGGCCTGATGTCCCGGACCCGGTACGAGTGGACGCTGCTGGACTTCGCCATCTGGAGCGCCGGCGGGGTCACCGTGCCCATCTTCGAGACCAGCTCCCCCGAGCAGATCGCCTGGATTCTCGGCGACTCGGACGCCGTCGCCTGCCTGGTGGAGACCGGGGCACACGCCGCCGCTGTCGACTCCGTCCGCGACCGGCTGCCCGGGCTGCGCGACGTCTGGCGGATCGAGCCCGGTCCGGGCGGCCCGGACGAGGGCGCAGTCGCACAACTCGCCGCGCTCGGCGCCGGGATCAGCGACGAGAAGGTGGAGGAGCGCAGCTCGATCGCCGACGCGGACTCGCCCGCCACCATCGTCTACACCTCCGGCACCACCGGGCGCCCCAAGGGCTGTGTACTCACCCACCGCAGCTTCTTCGCGGAGTGCGGGAACGTGGTCGAGCGGCTGCGCCCGATGTTCCGGCCCGGCGAGGGGTCGGTGCTGCTGTTCCTGCCGGTCGCCCACGTCTTCGGGCGGCTGGTGCAGGTTGCCGCCGTGATGGCGCCGATCAAGCTGGGGCACGTCTCGGACATCAAGGATCTCACCACCGAACTCGGCGCCTTCCGCCCGACGATGGTGCTGGGCGTGCCTCGCGTCTTCGAGAAGGTCTTCAACTCCGCGCGGGCCCAGGCCGTCGCCGACGGCAAGGGCAAGATCTTCGACCGGGCCGCCCGGGTGGCCGGTGCCTACAGCCGCTCCCTGGACGACCCGGCCGGACCCTCCCTCAAGCTGCGCTTCCAGCACAAGGTCTTCGACAAGCTGGTCTACAGCAAGCTGCGCGCCGTCCTCGGCGGCCGGGCCACCCACGCCATCTCCGGCGGCGCACCGCTGGGCGAACGGCTGGGCCACTTCTTCCGGGGCGTCGGCTTCACCGTGCTGGAGGGGTACGGACTCACCGAGTCCTGCGCGGCGACCGCCTTCAACCCCTACGACCGGCCCAAGATCGGAACCGTGGGCCAGCCGCTGCCCGGCTCGGTCGTCCGGATCGCCGACGACGGCGAGGTACTGCTGCACGGCGAGCACCTGTTCACCGGCTACTGGAACAACCAGCAGGCCAGCGAGGAGGCCCTGGCCGACGGCTGGTTCCACACCGGCGACCTGGGCACCCTGGACGTGGACGGCTATCTGAGCATCACCGGGCGCAAGAAGGAGATCCTGGTGACCGCGGGTGGCAAGAACGTGGCGCCCGCCGTGATCGAGGACCGCATCCGCGCGCACGCGCTGGTCGCCGAGTGCATGGTCGTCGGCGACGGCCGGCCCTTCGTCGGCGCGCTGCTGACCGTGGACGAGGACTTCCTGCCCCGCTGGGCCGCCGAGCACGGCAAGCAGGGCCTCGGCCACGAGCAGCTGCTGGAGGACCCGGACCTGCTCGCCGAGCTGCAGACCGCCGTGGACGAGGGCAACCAGGCCGTCTCCCGGGCGGAGTCGGTACGCAAGTTCCGGGTGCTGCGGGCCCAGTTCACCGAGGACTCCGGCCATGTCACCCCCTCCCTGAAGCTCAAACGGGGCGTGGTCGCCAAGGACTTCGCCGACGAGATCGAAGCCCTCTACACCGCATAACTGCCTACGGGCCGCCCCTGACCGCAGTCAGCAGTCTGCGGCTCAGCTGTGGCTTGTCGCGCAGTTCCCCGCGCCCCTGGCGGGGCGGCGAGCCGGTCCACCAGCTCGATGACGCCCTCACGCGCCGCGTCCAGCGATGCGGCGGCCCGCGACCGGAGCGGGGCCATCGCGGGCACGTCCCGGGCCCGGGTCAGCTCGGCGGTCACGAAGTGCAGTCTCCCCTCGGGCACGCCCCGGTCGGTGAAGTAGCCGCGCAGATACGGCACCTGGAAGTCGAGCCCCTCCCGCGGGGCACCGGGTCCGTAGCCCCCGCCGCGCGCGCCGACGACCACGATCTGCTTGTCCCGCAGTCTGCTGCGGCCCGCCGCCGGGTCGAGGAGTGCGCCCGGAAAGCTGATGCGGTCGATCCACGCCATCAGCGCCGCGGGCACCGTCAGGTTGTACATCGGCACGCCCAGCAGCAGCACGTCGGCCGCCAGCACCTCCTCGACCAGCGGTCGCGTCGCTCGCCAGGCAGCCTCGTCGGCGGCATCCCTGACCAGCGCGGACACCTCGTCCACCGGTACGGTGCCGTGGCGCTCCACCCAGTACCCGAACCGGACGTAGCCGGCGTCGACCAGCGGCACCGGCTCGGCTGCCAGGTCCCGGTGGTGGTAGCCGGCGTCCCCGTACCGCTGCCGCCACTTGCCGGCGAACAGCGAGGTCAGCTGCCTGCTGACGGAGGTGTCCGCCGGGCTCACGCTGGCGTCGATGTGCAGCAGCGCGGGCGTCGTCGCATCGTGTTCCATGGCTCTCCTGTCACTTCCCGAGCGTGGGATACGTCGAGGTAGGTGACGGACCGCGCGGAGGAAAGGTGACCGATGGACGAGCTGACCGGGCTGGCCGAGCGCTTCGAGGCCGGCCGCGGCCCGATGCTGGCCGTCGCCTACCGGATGCTGGGCTCGCTCAGCGAGGCGGAGGACGCCGTCCAGGAGGTCTGGCTGCGGCTGAGCCGTACCGACGCGGAGTCCATCGACAACCTGCCCGCCTGGCTGCGTACCGTCGTCTCCCGCGTCTGCCTGGACATGCTGCGCGCCCGTGCGGCCCGCCCCGAGGAACCGGTGGGAGAGCGGATGCCGGAAGCGGCGGGAGCGGCGGAAGAGGGCGGCGGCCCGGAGGACGAAGCACTGCTGGCCGACTCGGTGGGCCGGGCGCTGCTCGTCGTACTGGACACGCTGGGCCCCGCCGAGCGGGTCGCCTTCGTGCTGCACGACCTGTTCGCCGTCCCGTTCGAACAGATCGCTCCGCTGGTGGGGCGCTCCCCCGGCGCCGCCAAGAAGCTCGCCAGCCGGGCCCGGCAGCGGGTACGCGGCACCCCCGCCGTGCCCCCGGCGGAGCTGGGGGAACAGCGGACCGTGGTCGAGGCGTTCCTGTCCGCCGCGCGCAGCGGGCACCTGGCCGGGCTGCTCGCCGTGCTCGCGCCGGATGTGGTGCGGCGCAGCGATCCCGCCGCGCTGCCCGCGAGCTCCGCTGCGCTGCTGCGGGGCGCGGACGCCGTCGCGCGGGGCACCGCGCTGCTGGCCCACCGGTCGCGGTACGCGCAGACCGCGCTGGTGGACGGGGCCGTGGGGGCCGTTCTCGCACCTCGCGGCAGACTGCTTGCGGCGCTCACCTTCACGGTCGGGGGCGGCCGGATCTCGGCGTACGAGGTGATCGCGGACCCGGCGCGGCTGGCCGGGCTGGAGCTGGCGCTGCTCGATCCGGTGGCACCGGTGGCCGCCCCCGGCTCCGGCTCACAGCGGCCCGGCTCACAGCAGCTCGCGTAGCCGCTCCGCGAGCAGGTCCCAGCGCCAGCGCTCCTCGACCCACTGGCGGCCCCTGGTGCCCATCCGGGTACGCAGTGCCGGGTCGCGGAGCAGTTCGACCAGGCGGTCGGCGGTCTGCCGGGGGCTGCCACCGGGGACGACCCAGCCGGTCTCGCCGTCCAGTACGGCGTCCGGAGCGCCCCCGGAGTCGCCGGCGACGACGGGCAGCCCGGTGGCGGAAGCCTCCAGGTAGACGATGCCGAGCCCCTCCACGTCCAGCCCGCCGCGCCGGGTGCGGCACGGCATGGCGAACACGTCGCCGGCGCCGTAGTGGGCCGGCAGCTCCTCCCAGGAGACGGGCCCGGTGAAGCGGACGGCGTCGGACAGGCCCCTGGAGGCGGCCAGCCGCTCCAGGTCGGTGCGGTAGGGTCCGCCGCCGACGATCAGCAGCACCGCGTCCGGCACCGCCTCCCGCACCAGGGGCATCGCCTCGATCAGGGTGTCCTGGCCCTTGCGGCGGACGAGCCGCGAGACGCACACGACCACGGGGCGCTCGGTCAGCCCCAGCCGGGCGCGGACCGCGTCGCCGCCCGAGCCGGGGTTGAAGGTCTTCTCGTCCACGCCGGGCGGGAGTTGCACCATCCGCGCGGCGGCCCCCGGGGTGAGCGCGGCGGCGATCCGGCGGCGGGTGTACTCGCCGAGATAGGTGAGGGTGTCGGTCTCCTCGCCGATCCGCCGCAGCAGGCTCCGGGCCGCGGGGAGCTGCGCCCAGCCCGCCTCGTGGCCGTGCGTGGTGGCCACGATCTGCTCGGCGCCCGCCCTGCGCAGCGCGGGCGCCATCAGACCCAGCGGCGCGGCCGCACCGAACCACACGGCGCGGCAGCCGTGCGCCCGCAGCAGCGAGACGGCACGCTTGGTCACGCGCGGAGTGGGCAGCAGCATCGTGGCGCGGTCGCGTACGACCGTGAACGGCTGCTCGGCGTCGAACGCCGCCGTGGCCTCCGTGCCCTCCCGGCCCCGCTTCCAGGTCGACGCGTAGACGACGACCTGGGACGGGTCCAGACGTAGCGCCATGCTGTGCAGGAACGCCTGGATGCCGCCGGGGCGGGGCGGAAAGTCGTTGGTGACGATCAGGGTCTTGCGCATCGCCGCCGACAGTACCGGGTGCCGGCACCCGGCGGTGCGGGCGGCGGCCGGACGGCCGAGACGAGGAAGGACGAAGGTGCGGGGCGAGGTGAGAAGGGCCCGGCGCGGTGCGGTGGCGTCCGGGCTGGTGTGGGCGGTGACCCGGGCCGTACTGCTGCTGTACGTCTTCAAGGTCCTCACCGTGCCCGGGGGCATGGACATCACCTCGGACGTCTCGGTGATCTACCACGGCTGGTTCGACAGGCTGAGCGCCGGAACGTTTCCTTCTGGGGATGTGACCTGGCAGTACCCGCCCGCCGCCGCGCTGGTGATCCTCTCCCCCGGGCTCCTCACCGGTCTCGGCCTGCTCAGCTACGCCTCGGCGTTCTTCGTGCTGGCCTGCGTCGCCGACGCGGTGGTCTTCGGGCTGCTGCTGTACGCGGTGCGGCAGCGCGGAGCGCGCGACCCGGAGGCCGGCTCGCGGAGCCCGGCCGGGGTGTGGGCGTGGGTCGTCGGCGTACCGCTGCTGGGGCCGACCGCGTACGCGCGCTACGACCTGATGGTGACCGCGCTCGCCGTCGCCGCACTGCTGGCCGCCGCCCGGCATCCCCGGACGGCAGGGGTGCTGGCCGGGGTGGGCGCGCTGGTGAAGGTGTGGCCCGTGCTGTTGCTGCTCGGTACGCCCCGGGGCCGGGCGACCCGGGTGGTCTGGCTGAGCGCGCTGGTGACCGCTGTGGCGGTGACGGCCGGCTTCGCCGCCGCCATGCCGGGCGCGCTGGACTTCCTGTCCGCGCAGGGCGGCCGGGGCACCGAGGTGGAGTCCGTCTCCTCGCTGGTGCTGCACGCGGCGCGGCAGTTCGGCTGGGAGGGGCAGGTGCTGCTGCGGTACGGCTCCATGGAGTTCGTGGGACCGGGCGTGCGGACCGTGAGCCATGTGGCCGTCGTACTGACCGGTGCGGGGTTCGGGTGGCTGGTGCTGTGGCGATGGCGGGCCCGCGCTGCCGCGTGGACACCCGCGACACCGGCGGACACCGCGCTCGCCGCTGTGCTGGTGTTCGTGGTGACGAGCCGGGTGCTGAGCCCTCAGTACCTGGTGTGGCTGGTGGGACTGGCCGCGGTGTGCCTGACCCTGCGGGCAGGCCGCCAGACGCTGGCGGCCTGGCTGGTGGTGGCCGCTGCCGGCCTCACCCAGCTGGAGTTCCCGGTCTGGTTCGCGGATGTGGTCGCCAGCGAGGGGAAGGGGGTGCTGGTGCTGGCACTCCGCAACGTGTTGCTGGTCGCTGCCGCCGTGACCGCCTGCGTCCAGCTGTGGCGCTCGACCGTGCCCCGCGCAGCGGGAGGGACGCGCCCCTCCCCCAGCCTCCGGCCGGGAGGTACCCCCAGGGGCGCGGGGAACGGCTCCCCCAGCCTTCGGCCGGGAGGTGCTCCCACAAGCCACGACGTGCCAGCAGCTCGCGAACCACAGCAAGGGGCATCCCCTCCCCGGAACCCCGCAGAGGTCACGGCTCCAACTGCCGGGTCACATAGGCACGCCAGCGGGCGGTGAAGTGGTGGGTGTCGACGCCGAGGACGGCTTTCAACGCGGCGTCGGTGTCGGGCCGTTCGCCACCGTTCTCCCGCCCTGCGCGCTCGTACAGGGCGAGGAGGGCGTCAGGCCCCCACTGGTCGGCGACCATCCGGCAGGCCAGCCAGCCGGATTCATAGGCCCGGGCAAGAGCAGCGGGCTCGTTCCCGAAGCGGAAGTCACCATCGGCGGGGAGCCCACGCGGCGCCCTCCCCTCGGCGACGGCGCGGGCCAACTCCGGGGCGGCCTGGCGGGGGGTCAGGCGGGAACCGCGGTAGCCGGCCCAGTCCGCTATGCCCTCGGAGAGCCACAGCGGGGTGGCGGGGGTGGTCCAGCGGCGGGTGGCGACATGGGTGGTCTCGTGGGTGAGGACGACCTGCCGGCCTTCCTCGCTGAGCAGCCCGTAGGCGCGGGGGTTGACGACGATACGGTCGGCGTCGGCGTCGGCTCCGGCTCCGTGTGAGCCGGCCGCCTCACCGGTGGTGACGGCCGCTATGCCCTCGTACGTCCGCGAGGCGGCGGCGGGTGAGCCCAGCAGCCGGGCCATCTGCCGGGTGGAGGCGGGCGCTTCCAGCACGGTCCTGCGGGTCCAGTGCTCGGGCCAGGTCGCCGAGACGGAGGGGACGGCACGGTCGGCGGCGTCGGCGAGGTCCCGTAGTTCGGACCGCTTGCGGCCGACGCCCAGCACCAGGCTGTGCTCGCCCCGTACGACGGTCATGGCGCCCTGTTCCCAGACCTGGGTGTCGCTGCCGGACGCCTCGCCGGCGAGACGCCAGGTGCCGTCCTGCCGTACGAAGCGCAGCCGTTCGGTGGCGGTGGTGGCGGTTCTGTCGTAGCCCGCGAGGCGGTAGCGGAGGGTCGCCTCGACGGTGGCGCGCCGGTCCCGCGCCGTGACCTTTCGCACGGCATAGGACCACTCGGTGAGCGGAAGCCGCCGCAGGTTGTGGAAGATCTGCCGCTGGTGGCCGGAGGCTCGCGGGTCGACGGGTGCCAGATAGCCGTGTTCGTCACCGGCGCGCAGAGCGGCGGACTGCCGGTCGAGGAGGCGCTGGAAAGGGGCACGGTCCTGGTCGTGCGCGTCGGTGCGCAGCCAGCCGCCGAGACCGCACAGCAGGGCGAGCGCCGCCGTACCGCTCAGCGCTCGCCCGTACCGCATTCGTTGCCGCCGCACCCCATCGAGGGTACGGGCAGCGGCTCAGGGCCTGGTGACCGAGGAGACCGGCATCATGCCGACCGGGTCGTAGCGCACCGGGGCGCCCGGATGGGGAGCGTGCACGACTTGGCCGCCGCCCACGTACATGCCCACGTGGCTGGCGTCGTCGCGGTAGACGACCAGGTCGCCGGGGCGGGCCTGGCTCAGTGGCACCTGCCGGCCCGCCGAGCGCTGGGCCTGCGAGGTGCGCGGGATGGAGGTGCCCGCCTGTTTGTAGGCCCACTGGGTCAGCCCTGAGCAGTCGAAGGAGCCCGGCCCGGCCGCTCCCCAGGCGTACGGGCGCCCGAGCGCCGACTTGACGGCGGCGACAGCAGCGGCGGCGCGCTCCGAGGACGGCTTGGAGCCGCCGAGGTCGACTCCGGCGGCGCTCTTGGACCGGTGGCCGTCGCGGTTGGCGCGCTGTTCGGCGGTCAGCCGGCCGAGCAGCCGCCGGGCCGCCGCCAGCTTCTGCTGGACGTCCTTCTTCTGCTGCTTGAGGGACTTTTGCAGCCCGTCGAGCTGTTCGAGCTTCGCGGCTGCCTCGCTGCGCTGCTGTGCGAGGTGGCGCTGGGCCGACTGGAGCTGGCGCAGCCTGGCCGTCTGGCGGCTGCCGATGCGGTCGAGAGTGGCGGCCTTGTCGAGGTAGCTGTCGGGGTCCTCGGTGAGCATCAGGGCCACCGCCGGGTCGAGGCCGCCCGAGCGGTACTGGGCGCCCGCGAGGGAGCCGAGGGAGTCGCGCAGCCGGTTGACCCGGGCCTGGCCCCGCGCGACGCCGTCCTGGGCATTGGCCACCTGCTCGCGCAGCTTCCCGGCGCGCTCCGCCACCCCGTTGTACTTCTCCGTCGCGACTTCCGCTTCCTCGTAGAGCCGGTCGATGCGGGAGTTGAGGCCGGCGGCGGACGGCTGGTCGTCGGGCTTGGCGCCCGCCGGCGCCGCGGGGACGAGCGCGCCAGCCGCGCCCGCGGCGGCGGCCGACAGCACGGTGATCCGCGCTGGCCAGCCCTGCCCGGGCTGGGGGGTACGTCGAGGGGACCGGTGCGATGCCACTGGAGGAGGCGTTCCTTCCGCTAGGCGACTTGCGCCCGCAGAATGTAGCCGTGCCCATACAGGGGACAAAGGACCGTGGGAGCCCCGTAAGTCCTGCTCCGCGCCGCGGCGTTCGCCGATCACGCAGGTCACCGGCCGGGTGCGGGGGTCATCCGCACCCGGGTGGGTTCACTCGGACGAAGGACGTTTAGCGGTCATCACACTGGCTGCTGATCGGGGGAGATCCCGTGACCCGGTGGCGGGTCAGCCCACCCGGACGCCGAACTGGAAGGGCATGTTGCCCATCGACTCGTAGCGCACGTTGGCACCGGGCTTGGGGGCGTGCAGCACCTGGCCGTTCCCCGCGTAGAGGCCGATGTGGTGCAGGTCGCCGTAGAACAGCACCAGGTCGCCCGGCTTGAGCTGGCTCTGGCTGCTGATCCGGGTACCGGCGTTGGCCTGCGCCTGGGAGGTACGCGGCAGCGAGACACCCGCCTGCTTGTACGCCCACGAGGTCAGCCCCGAGCAGTCGAAGGAGCTGGGACCGGTGGCGCCCCACACGTACGGGCTGCCTATCTTGCCCTTGGCGGCGGCCAGCGCGGCGGCCGCACGGCCCGAGCCGGGCGGGACCTTGCCCAGGTCGGCGCGGTCGCTGGAGGCGCGGTCGGCGCGCTCCTGCTTCTCGGCGAGCTTCGCCTTCTCCTTGGCGGTCAGCGTGTTGAGCAGCCGCTGGGCCTCGGCGAGCTTGCCCTGGATCTCCTTCTTCTTCTCGCCGAGCTCCTTGCGGGTGCTGGAGAGGTCCTTCAGCTTGCCCGCGGCCTCCTTGCGCTGCTGCGCGAGGCTACGCTGCTTGGCCGCGATCTTCTTGAGTGCGCTGGCCTGCTTGGTGCTCAACTGGTCCATGGCCGAAGCCTTGTCCAGATAGGTGTCCGGGTCGGACGAGAGGAAGAGCTGCACCGAGGGGTCGATGCCGCCGGAGCGGTACTGCGCCGTGGCCATCGAACCGAGCTTGTCGCGCATGCTGTTGAGCTCGCCCTGGCCCCGCGCGACGCTTTCCTGGAGGTGCTCGACCTCCTTGGAGAGCTTGGACTGCTTCTCCTTGGCGCCGTTGTACTTCTCGGTGGCCGCCTCGGCGTCCTCGTAGAGCTTGTCGACCTTCTCCTTGACGTCCTTCTTGGAGGTCTGCGGGTCGGCGTGTGCCGCCTGGGAGGTGAGAGCGACAGCCGCTGCAGCGGTCATGGTGAAGACGCTGACACGTGCGCGACTCGGCTGCTTGGGACGACGGTGGGACGCCACTGGGGCGAGCTCCTTCTTCCTCAGCCGCCTGCCGGTCTGGTCATCTCCGGCTCCGCGTCACGGGACTGGGCGATCCCGGTCGGGCAGAACGAGGCGGGCCTCCGCTGTCACCCCGGATAGGTGATCAACCGAGCGAAGGTTCGGGCCTGAGATTAGCCACGCGTAGTGATCCGATCAAATCCCTCAGGAAAAAAGGCGTCCCACAGCCGCATTCTTTACCCGGCATCAACGCACGGCGAGCGCTGCCTCACACATCGCTACCCCTCCCGGGGCAGCACGACCCGGATGTCCCTTATGCGCAGAGGAGTTGAGGCCAGGCCCCGATAACGGTCAGCTCCGGTCGAGCCGCTTGAGGAGGAGCGTGGAGGCCACGGGCCTGGCCCCGGCGGCCGCACAGCCGTCGGCGACCTCGCGGTCGCTGGAGACCACCACCACCGCACGGCCCGGCGGTTCGGCACGCACCAGACGGCGGATCAACTCGTCCGCGGTCTGTCCCGGTTTGGAGAAGAGCACCCGCACCCCGCGCGGCGGCGCCAGCAGAACGGGCGCGGCGAGTTCAGCGCCGTCGAACACACAGGTGACCTCGGCGCCCGACTGCGCCGCCAGCACGGCGAGCCCGCCCAGCAGCCGCAGCCGCTGCTTCTCCAGCGGCAGCGCGGGATAGCCGGTCTTGGTGACGTTGTAGCCGTCCACCACCAGATGCGCCTGGGGCAGCGCCAGCAGTTGGTCCAGCAGCGCCGGATCGGTCTCCGAAAGCGCCCGCGCCGCCACGTCCTTGGCCGACATCCGGCCCGGCTCCACCGCGTCGACGGTGTCGGCGGGGCGGGTCTCGGACGGCGGCAGCGCCAGTTCCCTGCGCAGCCCCTGGGCCGCGTCCAGCACCGTGTCGAGGAGGAGACGCACCCGCATGTCCTCCACGCTGCGGCCCTCGCGTGCCGCGCGCCGCCCGGCCTCCAGGGCCGACTCGGTCTCGGCGAGGCGGGATTTGAGCCGGCGCACCTCGCTGTCGAGCGCCGCCTTCTCCGTACCGGCAGCGGACCGTACCGCGTCCAGCTCCTCCTGGAGCTTGCGCAGCGACGCCTCGCGGCGGCGCACATCGGCCTGCGCGCTGCGCAGCTTGCGCTGGGTGCCGTCCAGCTCCTTGCGCAGCGACTCCATCTCGCGGCGCCCACGCTCGGCCTCGTCCCGGGCCGCGCCCTTGGCGTGCGAGAGCTCCGCACGCAGCCGGGCCAGCTCACGCTGGGCCTCTTCACCGGCCCGCTCGGCCTGGGCGCGCTGGGCCTCCTCGCCCGCCGCCGCGACCAGCTTCGCCCAGCCGGGCGGGCGCAGGATGTAGGCGGCGGCCGCCACGTCCACCGGATCGGCCGCCGGGGGCGGGGAGCCCTCGTCGAGCGCGCCGGCCAGCTCGGGGAGCTGTTCGCGCACCCGCGAGGCGATGCGCTGCCGGAAGACCGCGTCGCTCTCCAGCGCGGCCGCCATGGCGTTCCCGCCGAACTTGGCGCGGCGCTGCGGGGTGAAGCGGGCATACTGCCGCAATGGCGGGGGAAGTTCGGCGATGGTCAGTCCACCGAGGGCGTCCCCGGTCACGGCGACCACCCGCCGCCGCACCTTCTCCGGCAGCGGCCGCTCCAGGCTCTCGCCCTCGTCGTCCGGCGCCTGGTCGTCCGGCGCCTGGTCGTCCGGCGTCTGGTCGTCCGGTGCCTCGGCGCCCGGGCCCGCGGCGAGCGGGCCCTCCGTGCCGGAGTCCGGGCCCTGGTCCGGTGCCGGGGCGCGGTGCGGCCCGGCGGAGGGGTGCCCTTCGGTGCTGCCGGGGTCCGTCCGGGCCGCCGGCCCCTCAGCCGCCGCGCGGGCAGCGGGCCCGGTTTCCTTCCCGGCAGCCGGTTCCGGCTGCCGAGGGTCGCCGCCCGTCCGTTCCTCCACCGGTCACACCTGCCGTCTCTGAGCCCTGAGCCCTATACCTGAGCGCTGGGCCGGTCCACCAGTTCGACCTGGTCCACGGCGTTGCACCATCTGCAGCGCACGGACTCGATGCTCTCACTGAGCACCTCCCGCTCCTCGACCTTCGGCGCTCCCGCCAGGTCCAGATGGACGTACTCGACCACCTTGCTGGAACGTGTCACGTCGAACCGGGTGAGATTGCCGCACAGGGTGCAGCGCCAGCGGGTCTCGGCCGTCGGCGTGGGGACCGCCATCGTCTCGTCCTCGTTTCCTGAAGGTCGAAGGGTCTCGGTGTCGAAGGGTCTCGGTCTGTCGCTGCCGCGGACACGTCACGGACACGCGGCGCGGGGTCACGTCCCGTAAACCCTACGGCCTGGGACCGTCCGCCCGCCTCCACGTGTGTCGAGGAGCATGCCCCGGGACCGGACGGTCCATGATCCGGACATGGACGGCACCGACGCCCAGCGCCCCGGCCGCGCCGACGCCCCGTCTCGCGACCCCGGCGAGCATCCGCACCCGGCCCGGCCCCTGATGACGTACGCCCTGATCGGCTGCTGCTGCCTGGTCTTCCTGATCGGGCCGGCCTCCGGCCTCGTCCCCTCCTACGGTACGGGGCAGGCTCTCCAGGAGGCCAGGTCGGCCTACTTCAACCAGTGGGGCGTGGTGCCCCGCACGCTGCTGAGCGGTGCCGTACGCCCACTCGCGGCGCCGCTGACCGCGCTGTTCCTGCACGGCAACTGGCTGCATCTGCTCGGAAACCTGCTCTTTCTGTTCGTCTTCGGCGGCCTGGTCGAGCAGCGCATGGGCCCGGTGCGGTTCGCCCTCTTCTACCTGGGCACCGGATATGTGGCCATGCTCTGCTACGCGGCGGCGCACCCGGCCTCCGGTGAGACGCTGGTCGGCGCCTCCGGTGCGATCTCCGCGGTGCTGGGCGCCTTCCTCTATCTGCACCCGCACGCCCGGGTGACCAGTGTCTTCCCCTTCCTCTACTTCCTCCCGCTGCGCTTCCCCGCCTGGGTGGTACTCCTGTTCTGGCTGACCGTGCAGTGGCTGGCCGCCCGACAGGACGGCGACGGGCCGGGCGTCGCCTACCTGGCCCATGTGGTGGGTTTCACGCTGGGCTTCGTGTATGCCTGGCTGTGCTACCGCCGGGCTAAAGTGACCGGGCCAACCCCGGCGTCAGAGGGAGAGACCCCACCGTGATCACTTCCATCGTCCTCATCCGGACGAGCACCGACCGCATCCCCGAGATCGCCGAGCAGATCGCCGCCATCGAGGGCGTCAGCGAGGTCTACTCCGTCACCGGTGCGCACGATCTGATCGCGATGGTCCGCGTCGCCCAGCACGACGACCTCGCCGACATCATCCCGGGCCGTATCAGCAAGGTGCCGGGCGTCGAGTCCACCGAGACCCATATCGCCTTCCGCACCTACTCCCAGCACGACCTGGAATCCGCCTTCGCCATCGGCCTCGACTCCTGAGGCGTTCCACCGGGACGGCGCGGAGCTCCGCCGAGGTGGCGCGGAAGGGAGGATGACTCTCCCGGCAGGAGAGTCCATCGTGGTCCGCGTGAACGACGAACCCCTGCTGTCCATCGGACAGTTCGCCCGCCTGGCCCGGCTCAGCGTCAAACAGCTGCGGCACTATGCCGACCTCGGCGTGCTGCCTCCCGCCCGGGTGGACCCGGCCACCGGATACCGCTACTACCGCGCCGGGCAGGCCCCCGACGCGCTGACCATCGGCCTGCTGCGCTCCCTGGACGTGCCGCTGCCTGTCGTGGCCGAAGTGCTGCGCGGGGAGCCGACCGCCACCGGCGCGCTGACCGCCGTACACGACCGGCTCGAGGGCGAGCTCGCCCGGCGCCGGCACAGCCTCACCGCGCTGGAGCACATCCTGGAGCGGGGGCTGCCCAGCGCCGAGACCGCTCACGTCGCCCTCCACGAGGAGGGTCCACAGCGCGTCGTCCTGGTACGGGAGGTCGCCACCTCGCCGTACGACATCGCGCGGGCCACCTCCCGCTGTGTGGCCCGGCTGCTGCCGTTGCTCTCCGGGGAGGGCCCGCCCCGGCTCACCGGGCTGTTCCCGCTCGACATGGAGGAGCGCGTTCCGATCGCGGTCGGAGCGGCGCTGGAGGACGGCGCCACGCTGGAAGGCGGCGCCCTGGAGGACGGCGCCGCAGCGTCCGAGCCCGCCGCCATCGAGCTGCTGCCGGGTGGGACGTTCGCCCGCGCGACGCATCTGGGCCCGTACGCGCAGATCCCGCTGACCGCGCACGCGCTGCTGGCGTGGTGCGCCGAGCACGGGCACGCCCCTGCCGGGCCGCTGCGGGAGGTCTACGTCGACGACCCCGCCACCACCCCACCCGACCAGCTCGTCACCCACCTGATGGTGCCCGTACGAGAGCGGGAGGCCGTCGTCGGCTGACCCGTGCGAGGGGCGGCTCAGTTCGCCGCGTCCCTGCGGGGTTCCGGCACGCAGCGGCCGTTCTCCGTGCGGTAGGTCCAGCTCGCTCCGTCCCGCACCAACTGCCTGACGGCGCTGAGGAACCGGTCCACGTGCTCGTCCGGCGTCCCGGCACCGAAGCTGACGCGGACGGCGTTGAGCGTGGGGGTCACCCCGGCCGAAGACCCGGGGAGTTCCCCGGACGCCCCGTCGGGAGCTCCGCACTCCCCCGGGGCGTCGCCCTGCTGCCCGAGGAGCGCGCGCAGCAGCGGGTGGGCGCAGAAGAGGCCGTCGCGTACCCCGATCCCGTACTCGGCCGAGAGCGCCGCCGCGAAGTGGGAGCTGTTCCAGCCCTCCACGACGAAGGAGACCACGCCGACCTGGTCCGCTTCCTCCCCGAAGAGGGAGAGGACTCGCACCTCGGGGAGTTCGGCCAGTCCCTTGCGCAGCCGGGCCAGCAGTTCCTCCTCGCGGGCCACGAGGCGGTCGAACCCGGCCTCGGTGAGCGCCCGGCAGGCGGAGGCGACCGCGTACGCGCCGATCACGTTGGGCGAGCCCGCCTCGTGGCGGGCCGCGGTGGTGTGCCACTCCGCCTCCACGGTGCCGTCCGCGGTGCGGGACACGCGGCGGCTGGCACCGCCGCCCGCCAGGTACGGCTCCGCCGCGCGCAGCCAGTCGGCGCGGCCCGCCAGCACTCCGGCACCGAAGGGCGCGTACAGCTTGTGCCCGGAGAACGCCACCCAGTCCGCCTCCAGTTCCGACAGGCTGACCGGCCGGTGCGGGGCGAGCTGCGCGGCGTCCAGCACCAGGCGGGCGCCGTGCCGGTGCGCGGCGCGGGCCAGCTCACGCACCGGCCACACCTCACCTGTGACGTTGGAGGCGCCCGTCACACAGACCAGCTTCGGCCCGGAGGGCGCCGCGTGCAGGGCCGACTCCAGCGTTGCGACGGCCTGTTCGGGCGAGCGGGGCGCGTCCAGATACGTCACGTCGCTGCCGCGGGCCTGCCACGGCAGGAGGGCGGCGTGGTGCTCGGTCTCGAACACGAACACCCGGGTGCCGGGCGGCAGTGCGGCGGCAAGGAGGTTGAGGGAGTCGGTCGTCGACCTGGTGAAGACGACCTGGTCGCCCTCGCGGCAGCCGAGGAACTCGGCGACGGTCTGCCTGCTCTGCTCGAACAGTTCGGTCGACAACTGGGAGAGGTGGCCGGCGCCTCGGTGCACGCTGCCGTAGTACGGCGCGTACGCCGCCACGTCGTCCCACACCCGCTGCAACGCGGGGGCGCTCGCCGCGTAGTCCAGCGCCGCGTACGGGGTTTCGCCGCCGGTGACGAGCGGGACGTGGACGTCGCCGCCGAGGACGGGGAGGGGCTCATCGATGCGGGAGAGGGTACAGACGGGGGCAAATGTGGTGGTTGCAGACATGGGGGTGCTCCGGTGAGGGAATGGCGTGGAGGCTCACGGCAGCGCGGCAGCGCGGCATGGCGGCAGCGCGGCATGGCGGCATGGCAATGCCCTACGTGCGCTGTTGCCTGACGGCGTGACAGTTGAGCGTGACGGTGGGAGGCGGGCCCGGGCGCGGAAGAGTGCTGCTGCCCTTGGCCCTAGCGCATTCGCTTGCTCACAGAAGGCTCCCTCATAGACCAGGACCCCTGGCGGTGAGGGATCCGCGCTTGCCGTAGACCTTGCTGTCCTACGGCCTGGTCATCACCCGGGGCACCCCGCCACGGAAGGAGGGTTGCCGGACAGCGGGCCGGGGCCTGGTCGCTGTCGCTCGTGACCTGCGAGGGAGTATGCCACAGCCATCGCGCCCCCATCATTGCCCCGTCCACCATGTGGACCTCCCCCTCTTGGCCGCCGCCGACAGGTCGTGTCGGGGGGCTCCGCCCCCAGCGCCTGTCCGGCGAGGACCCGGGGGTTGGGGGGCGGAGCCCCCAACAACGGAAGAGGGTCAGAGGGCCGGGCCCTCAGCCAATGGAAGCGGCCTCAGCCAATGGCGGCGGCGTCAAGCCAAGGGCGGGCCGCGAGGCGAGGGTGGAGGTGACCGAGGGGTGCGCTCCCAGGGGCGCGGCCACGACATCGGCGCCGGCCGCCGCAAGGCGGTCGGCGAACAGGCCGGGCGCCAACAGCCAGGTGGCGACGGCGACACGGCGGGCGCCCGCGCTCCGCAACCGGGCGACCTCCTCCGCGACAGCGGGCTCCGCGGTGGCAGCCCATGCCACCGGCACGGGCCCCCGCAGAAGGCGACCGAGCCGCCGGGCCATGGCGTGCGCCTCGGCACGGGCTCCAGGGTCGGAGGACCCGGCGGCGGCGAGCACCACGGCGTCACCCTCCCGGACACCGGCCTCGGCGAGCCGGTCGACGAGAGCGGGCAGCAACGCGGGGTCGGCCCCCAGCGCGGGGGTCACGGTCACATCGCCGGCCCGCCCGACGAGAGCGGCCTGCCCAACGGCAGCAGCCCGCCCAGCGGCAGCGACCTGCGCGGGGATGTCGACCCGCACGTGGTAGCCGGAGGCGAGGAACGCGGGTATCAGGGTGACGGGTCCCGGCAACCGGGAGAGGGCCTCGGCGACGGTCGGCCCCCGTACGTCCGCGTAGGCGACGGCGACCGGCTGCCCCAGCCGGGCGGCGACGCCGTCGGCCAGCTCCCGCACGGTGCGGACGCCGGCGAGGTGCCGGGTGCCATGGGCGACGAGCAGGACGGTCATGCGCCGCCCTCACACACGGCGGCGGGGTCGAGAGCGATGCGGTAGCCGCGTTTGGTGACGGTCTGCACGACCGAGGAGACCCCCAGCGAGGTGCGCAGCCGGGCGACGGCGGCTTCGACGGCGTGTTCGTCGGTACCCCCACCGGGCAGGTAGGGCAGCAGGTCGGCGCAGGACATCACCTGGCCGGGGTGGCGGGTCAGGGCGCGGAGAATGGCCATGGGGCCGGGGCTGACGGGCCGCAGCTCGCCGTCGAGCAGGGCTGCGGAGCCGCGTACCTCAAGCGTGTGGCCGGCCGCGGGCAGCGTGGGCGCGGTGGCGGGGAGCCGTTCGCCGAGCAGGCGGACGAGGGCTCCGACGCGGAAGCGGTCCGGCCAGTACGCGGGGATGTCCCGGGCGAGCAGGGGCGCGGCCGTGACAGGGCCGACGCAGGCGACCTGGGTGCGGTCGCGCAGCGCCCGGGTCAGTTCCTCGGCGGCGCCCTGTTCCTCGGCGCGGGCGTAGAGTCCGGCGGCGGCCAGCGCGCTGGTGAAGGTGACGGCGTCGACGCCGCCTGCCAGCACGCTGTCGATCAGGCGGTCGAGGGGGGCGGGGTCGAGGGGGCCCGTCCACCGGTAGACGGGCACCGGCACCACCTCGGCGCCGGCACCCCGCAGCGCGTCGATGAAGTCGCGCAGCGGTTCACCGTGCAGCTGGACGGCGATCCGCAGTCCGTCGAGGTCGTCCCGGGCGAGCAGGCGTTCGAGGACTTCGGTCGAGGACTCCGAGGCCGGGGACCAGGCTTCGCGGAGCCCGGCGGCGCGCAGCGCCCCGCACGCCTTCGGGCCGCGCGCCAGCACCTCGCTCCGGGCGAGGGCGCCGCGCAGGGCCTCGCCCTCACCCCAGCCGTCGGCGGCCTCCATCCAGCCGCGGAAGCCGATGCCGGTGGTGGCGACGGCCACGTCCGGCGGCCGGGCCGCCAGCTCCTTGGTGGCGTCGCGCAGTTCGTCGTCGTCGGCGAGCGGGACGATGCGCAGCGCGGGCGCGTGGACGACCTCGGCGCCGCGCCGCTCCAGCAGCGCGCCCAGCTCCTCGGCCCGGCGCGCGGCTGTGACCGCGACGGTGAACCCCGCCAGCGGGGGAACGGTTCCCGTGCGGCTGAGCGACGGGTCAGGTGCCGACACCGCGTCTCCTCTCAGTGCTCTCGTGGGTGCTGCGTGCTTCTCATCCTCGCCCGACCAGCGTTTCGACCGTGTTTCGCCGGGCCGTAACCTCGATCACCCGGCCGGTCAGCCGGACCTCGTGGACGGGGAGCAGGACGGTCTCGTCGTCCAGGCAGCGGCCGGTCGCCAGCTCGAAGGTCTCCTTGCCGAGCGGTCCGGTCACGACGGGGACGCCGTCGCGGTCGCCGACGATGCCGTGACAGATCACGGGTGCCCCGCTGAAGGGGTCCAGATTCCCGACCGCGTGGATCTCGCCGGTGTGCAGTCGGAAGAGGGCGACGGCGGTGCCGTCCGGCAGCAGCGCGGCGCGGCCCTGCTCGACGGGGAGGGCGTCCAGCGGGCAGACGGCGGCCCAGTCGGTGGCAGCGCCGGTGGCGGGGCCGGTGGAGCCGGCGGGAGCGGTGGAGCTGGTGGTCATGGTGGTCACAGAGGTCACCTTTCGGCTCGCGGGGACAGATGTCTTCATCGGGCGCTCGTGCCCTCGGCGGCGGGCAGGACCGGCATGCCGAGGGAGACCGGGCCCGGCACCGGTACCGGCTGCTCCCGCTCGACGGCGAAGGAGATCGCCGGGTCGGGGGTCTCCGGGGCGTTGACGAAGGAGGTGAAACGGGCCAGCTTCGCGGGGTCCTCCAGGACACCGCGCCACTCGTCGTGGTAGTCGGCGACGTGCCGTTCCATGGCGGCGTCCAGCTCGGCGCAGATGCCGAGCGAGTCGTCCATGACGACGGCGCGCAGGTGGTCCAGGCCGCCCTCCAGTGACTCCAGCCAGGCGGCGGTCCGCTGGAGGCGGTCGGCGGTGCGGATGTAGAACATCAGGAACCGGTCGATGGTGCGCACCAGCGTCTCGTGGTCCAGGTCGGACGCGAGGAGTTCGGCGTGGCGGGGGGTGAAGCCGCCGTTTCCGCCGACGTAGAGGTTCCAGCCCTGCTCGGTGGCGATGATGCCGAAGTCCTTGCTGCGGGCCTCGGCGCACTCCCGGGCGCACCCGGAGACGCCCGCCTTGAGCTTGTGCGGGGCGCGCAGCCCGCGGTAGCGCAGCTCCAGTTCGATGGCGAGGCCGACGGAGTCCTGGACGCCGTAGCGGCACCAGGTGGAGCCCACGCAGGACTTCACCGTACGGACGGCCTTGCCGTAGGCGTGCCCGGACTCGAAGCCGGCGTCGGTGAGCCGGCGCCAGATGGCGGGGAGCTGTTCGAGGCGGGCGCCGAGCAGGTCGATGCGCTGACCGCCGGTGATCTTGGTGTAGAGGCCGAAGTCGCGGGCGACCTCGCCCAGCACGATGAGCTTGGCCGGGGTGATCTCGCCGCCGGGGACGCGGGGTACGACCGAGTAGGTGCCGTTGCGCTGCATATTGGCCAGGTGGCGGTCGTTGGTGTCCTGCAGGCCGCCGCGTTCGCCGTCCAGGATGTGGGTGCCGCTGTCGCGGGAGGCGAGGATCGCGGCGACGGCCGGTTTGCACACGTCGCAGCCCCTGCCGCGCCCGTGCTCGGCCACCAGCTGCGAGAAGGTGGTGACGCCGGTGGCGGCGACGATCTCGAACAGCTCGGCCCGCGAGTGGTCGAAGTGCTCGCACAGCGCCGTGGACTGCTCGACACCGGCCGCCTCCAGGAGCTGCTTGAGCGCGGGTACGCAGGAGCCGCAGCCGGTGCCCGCCTTGGTGCAGGATTTGAGCGCGGGCACGTCGGCGCAGCCCTGCTCGGTGATGGCCTCGGTCAGCGCGCCCTTGGTGACGGCGTGGCAGCTGCAGATCTGTGCGGTGTCCGGGAGTCCGGCGACACCGACGCCGCTTGCCGCGCCCTCGGACTGCGGCGCCAGCAGCACGGACGGGTCGGCGGGCAGGGCGCTGCCCACCAGCGGGCGCAGCAGCGGGTAGCCGGAGGTGTCGCCGACCAGGATGCCGCCGAGCAGGGTCTTGGCGTCGTCGGAGACGACGAGCTTGCCGTAGGTGGCCGCGACCGGGTCGTTGAGGACGACCTCCAGCGCCCCCGGGGTGGTGGCGTGCGCGTCGCCGAAGGAGGCCACACCGACGCCGAGCAGCTTGAGCTGGGTGGCGGTGTCGGCGCCGGGGAAGCCTGCCGCGCCGCCCAGCAGCCGGTCGGCGACCGTCTCCGCCATGGCGTAGCCGGGCGCGACCAGGCCGAGGGTGCGCCCCTCGATGCAGGCGACCTCGCCCACCGCCCAGACAGCGGGGTCGGTGACGGACCGGCAGCTCTCGTCCACGACGACGCCGCCGCGCTCCCCCACCTGGAGGCCCGCCTCCCTGGCGAGTTCGTCGCGCGGCCGCACCCCGGCGGCGAAGACCACCAGGTCGGTCTCCAGGAGGGTGCCGTCGCTCAACTCCACGCCGGTGACCGCGCCGGTCTCCGGGTCGGTGAGGACCTGCTGGGTGCCGGTTCCGGTGTGCACGGCCACGCCCAGTTCGCCCACCATGCGGCCGAGCAGCGCGCCGCCGCCCGTATCGAGCTGGACGGCCATCAGGTGCGGTGCCATCTCCACCACGTGGGTGGTCAGCCCCAGCAGCCGCAGCGCGTTGGCGGCCTCCAGACCGAGCAGCCCGCCGCCGACGACGACTCCGCGCCCGGTGGCGGACTCCTCGGCTGCCGCGCGGATGGCGTCGATGTCGTCGAGGGTGCGGTAGACCAGGCAGCCGGGCGCCGTGGAGCCGGGCAGCGGCGGTACGAACGGCCGCGATCCGGTGGCCAGTACGAGCGCGTCGTAGGGCACCCGCTCGCCGGACGCGGTCAGTACGGCGTTCGCGTCCCGGTCCAGTGCGGTGACCGGGTCGCCGAGCCTGAGGTCGATCCGCTCGGGGTCGTGCTCGGGCAGCCGCAGCGCGCTCTCGTCGGCGCCGTCGAAGCAGGAGGAGAGGGCCACCCGGTCGTAGGCGGGGCGGTGCTCCTCGGCGAGTACGGTGATCTCCCACTGCCGGTCCGTATCGCGGGAGTCGAGGGCCTCGACCAGCCGGTGGCCGACCATGCCGTGTCCGACGACGACGAGCTTGCGCGGGGTTGCGGAGCGTGAGTTGGTCATGGGGTTCACCTCGGGGCGGTCGTGGCAGGGGTGTCACGGCTGGAGAGCGGGTCGGTCTCGGCGAGCCAGGCGGCGATCTTCTCGACGGCGCCGCGGCAGCCGCCGCAGCCGGTGGTGGCGCGGGTGGCGTCGGCCAGTTCGCGGGCCGAGCGGGCGCCGTCGTACCAGGCGGAGCGCAGGGCGCCCTTGGTGACGCTGTTGCAGCGGCACACCATGGCGTGGTCGGGCAGCGACTCGCCCGTCTCACTCGCGGTCTCGGGCGGCAGTGCCCGGCCGAGCATCAGGGCCAGTCGGTCGGAGGGGGCGGGGGCGCCCTTGTCGTAGAGCTGGACGAGGCCGGCGGCCGCGTCGGGCACCCCGAGCAGGATGGCGCCGGTGACCCGGTCGCCGTGCAGCACCAGTTTGGCGTAGCGCTCCCGGGTCGGGTCCTCCAGCCGCAGGACCTCGGGGCCGCCGTCGTCCGGGAAGTCGCCCGCGGCGGGCCCTTGCCCACCGGAGCCGCCGCCGGCCGGGGCATGCCCGGCGAAGCCGTCATCGGCGACGAACGGGTCGCCCAGGCAGGCCAGTTCGATACCGGCCGCCTTCAGCCGGGTCACCCGCGGGCTGCCCAGGTAGCGCGCGTACGGGTCCTCGCCGGTCAGCCGGTCGGCCAGCACAGCCGCCTGCTCCCAGCCGGGCTGGACGAGCCCTGGCTCGGCGTCGGCGCAGTCGCCCAGCGCGTGGATGTCCGGGTCGGAGGTGGTGAGGGTGTCGTCGACGGCGATACCGGCCGGGCCGGTCTCCAGACCGCAGTCCTGGGCGAGCCCGGTCTCGGCCCGTGCGCCGGTGCACAGCAGCAGCCCGGCGGCGGGCAGCACGCTGCCGTCGTCCAGGTGCAGCCCACGGGCCGGCTCCCAGCGCACCGCCATCACGCCCAGCCGCTGCTCTATGCCGGTACGCCGCAGCGCCCGGCCCAGTACCCGCCCGGCGGGCGCGTCCAGTTGCCGGTCCATCACATGCGGCGCCGGGTGTACGACGGTGACGGCCACCCCGCGGGCGACCAGGGCCCGTGCCGCCTCCAGGCCGAGCACCCCGCCGCCGAGCACGGCGATCCGCGCGCCGACGGCGCGTGCCCGGTCGGCGAGGCGGCGCAGCCTGCGGGCGTCGGCGAGCGTGCGCAGCGCGGTGACGCCACGTGCCAGTACCCCGCTCCCCTCGTCGGTGTCCTCGCGCAGCCCCGGCAGCGGGGGTATGACGGTGCTGGCGCCGGTGGCCAGCACCAGCCTGTCGTACGGGAGTTGCCGTCCGTCGGCGGTGCTGACGGTGCGCGCGTCGCGGTCGATTCCGGTGACGGTCGTGCCGGTGGCCGGCGAGCCCTCGCCCGGCGGTTCCGGGGTCAGGTCGGCCTCCGTGAGCGAGCCGGACAGCAGCCCGGGCAGCAGCACCCGGTTGTAGCCGCCGACCGGTTCGGCGCCCAGTACGGTCATCCGCACCCGCCTGCTGGTCGGGTCGCGCCGCAGCGTCTCTTCGTACAGCCGCGCGCCGACCATTCCGTTGCCGACGACCACGACGTTCAGGGCCCGGTTCACACGGCCTCCTCGGGACTCATGACGCCACCCCCGTCGGCACGCTCCAGCCGTACGGCGCTCAGCTTGAACTCCGGCATCCGGCTGACCGGGTCGAGTGCGGGGTTGGTCAGTGCGTTGGCCGCTCCCCCGCCCGGGAAGTGGAAGGGCAGGAAGACGGTGTCGGGGCGCAGGCTCGGCACACAGCGGGTACGGGCCAGCACGGCTCCGCGCCGCGAGACGATCCGTGCGGTGTCCCCGTCGGCGAGCCCGGCGCGGCGTGCCGTGTCGGGGTGCACCTCGACGTACGGTCCGGGCGCCGCGGCCAGCAGTTCGGGCACCCGGCGGGTCTGCGCGCCGGACTGGTAGTGCTGCAACTGCCGCCCGGTGGTGGCGTACAGCGGGTGCTCGGCGTCGGGCAGCTCGGCGGCTTCCCGGTGTTCGACGGGCAGGAACCGGGCCCGGCCGTCGGGGTGCGCGAACCGGTCGAGGAAGAGCCTCGGGCTGCCGAGGGCCTCCGCGCCGCCGCCGGTGGCGTCCCGCTCGGGACCTCCGGTGGCCTCGCGTACGGAACCGCCGGTCGTGTCCCGGACGGGCCAGTACACGGCCTCGCCCGCGTCCAGCAGCTCCGGTGCGGCGCCCGCGTAGTCGGCGGTGCCGCCCGCCGAGGCGCGGCGCAGTTCGTCGAAGACCGGCGCCGGGTCGGCGGGGAACTCGTGCGCGGAGCGGCCCAGCCGCACCGCGAGGCCGTGCAGCACCTCCAGATCGGTCCGCACGCCCGGCGGCGGGGCCTGGGCCGCGCGGCGCCGCAGTACCCGGCCCTCCAGATTGGTCATGGTGCCGGACTCCTCGGCCCACATGGTCACCGGCAGCACCACGTCGGCGAGTTCCGCTGTCTCCGAGCGAAGGAAGTCGGCGACGACGAGGAGGTCGAGCGCCCGCAGCCGCTCGACGGCGCGGCGCACACGTGGCGCTGAGACGGCCGGGTTGGAGCCCATCACCAGCAGCGCGGCGGGGCCTTCCGGGGTGCCGAGCGCGTCCAGCAGTTCCCAGGCGCTGCGCCCTGCGGCGGGCAGCGACTCGGGGGCGACGCCCCAGATGCCGGCGATGTGTTCGCGGGCCGCCGGGTCCTCGATGTGCCGGTAGCCGGGCAGCTGGTCGGCCTTCTGGCCGTGCTCGCGGCCGCCCTGGCCGTTGCCCTGCCCGGTCAGGCAGCCGTATCCGGAGCCGGGGGTGCCGGGCAGACCGAGGGCGAGCGCCAGGTCGATCCACGCGGAGACGGTGTCCACGCCCTTGCTGTGCTGTTCGGCGCCGCGCCCGGTGAGGATGTGGGCGCGGCGGGCGCGGGCCAGCGCGGCGGCGGCGCGGCGCAGATCGGCGGCGGCCACCCCGGTCAGCCGCTCCGTACGCTCCGGCCACCAGCGGGCCGCGCACTGCCGCACGTCCTCCCAGCCGACGGTGCGCTCCGCGCGGTAGGCGACGCGGTGGAGCGTGTCCAGGTGGCCCTCCACCAGCGCGACATGGAGCAGTCCGAGCGCCAGTGCGAGGTCCGTGCCCGGCGCCGGCTGGAGGTGGAGGCCGCCGCCGTCCAGCGCCGCCTGGGCCGTGGCCGTGCGGCGCGGGTCGACGACGATCAGCCGGGCCGGGTCGAAGTGGCCCATCAGCGGCGGCATCGTCTCGGCGGGGTTGGCGCCGACCAGTACCACGGCCTCGGAGTCGTCCAGGTCGGTGACGGGGAAAGGGAGCCCGCGGTCCAGCCCGAACGCCTTGTTCCCGGCCGCGGCCGCCGACGACATGCAGAACCGGCCGTTGTAGTCGATCTGCGAGGTGCCCAGCGCGACCCGGGCGAACTTTCCCAGCGCGTACGCCTTCTCGTTCGTCAGGCCGCCGCTGCCGAAGACCGCGACGCTGTCCGCTCCGCGCTCCTCGCGCAGCACCCGGAACCGCCCGGCCACCAGGTCCAGGGCCTCGTCCCAGGATGCCTCGCGCAGCGGCGCGCCCTTGGTGTCCCGTACCAGCGGGGTGGTCAGACGCTCGGGCGAGTCCAGCAGCTGCGCCGAGGTCCAGCCCTTCTGGCACAGGCCGCCCCGGTTGGTGGGGAACTCGCGCGGGGTGACGCTGAGCCGGGCGGGGCCGGACTCGGCCGCGGCCTCGGGGGTCAGGGTCATGGCGCACTGGAGGGCGCAGTACGGGCAGTGGGTCGCGGTGCCGGTTGCGGTAGCGGCACGGACGGCGGCCCCGGTCGCCTCAGGCACCTCGGGCTCCTCGCTCGGCGGGCTCGGGCTTCGGCTCCGGCTGCTGTGCCCCGGTCGCCTGCCCGGCGCCTTCGGCAGCGGGCCGCCGTACGTAGACGGCCCAGGTCACGGCCAGGCACAGCAGGTAGAAGGCGAGGAAGCCGACGAGGGCCGGGGCCGCGTCGCCCGTCTGCCGGTACGCCTCGCGGAAGGCGAGGTTGATCGCGACACCGCCCAGCGCACCCACCGCGCCGGAGATGGCGATGACGGCACCGGACAGGCGGCGTCCCTGGGTGCGGGCCTCGGCGGGGTCGGCGCCCGCCTCCACGGCGCTCTCGGTCCGCGCGGCGTAGATGGCGGGGATCATCTTGTACGTCGACCCGTTGCCCAGCCCCGTCAGGACGAAGACCACGGCGAAGACCACGACGAAGACGAGGAACGACCCGGCGTCGGAGGCGGCCAGCGCGGCAGCGGCACCGCACGCCAGCGCGAGGAACGACCACGCCGTCACCCGCGCCCCGCCGAACCGGTCGGCCAGGGCCCCGCCCAGCGGCCGGAACAGCGACCCCAGCAGCGGTCCGAGGAAGGTGAAGGCCGCCGCCTGCATGGGGCTCTTCCCGAACTGGTTCTGCAGCAGGAGCCCGAAACCGAAGCCGAAGCCGATGAAGGAGCCGAACGTCCCGATGTACAGCAGCGAGATGGTCCAGCAGTGCCGGTCCCGCACGGCGCTGCGGTAGGCGCCGTAGTCGGTCCGGTTGGTGGCCAGGTTGTCCATGCCGCGCCACGCCAGCAGCGCGGCCAGCAGCAGAGCCGGCACGAACAGCAGCGTCAGCACTTCCGGACGGGCGACCCCGGCGGTGGCCAGCACCGCCAGCCCGAGCAGCTGCACCGTGGCGACCCCGAGGTTGCCGCCCCCGGCGTTCAGGCCCAGTGCCCACCCCTTCTCACGCTCGGGAAAGAACCCGTTGATGTTGACCATCGAAGAGGCGAAGTTGCCGCCTCCGATGCCGGAGACCGCGGCGCACAGCAGCAGCGCCCACAGCGGCGTCTGCGGCCGCTGCACCAGCACCGTCGCCAGTACGACCGGAACCAGCAGCGCCAGCGCCGAGCAGACCGTCCAGGTGCGTCCCCCGAACCGGGTGACGGCGAACCCGTACGGCAGCCGCAGCAGCGCGCCCACCAGCGACACCAGGGAGACCAGCAGGAACTTGTCGTCCGGGGAGAGCTGGAAGCCCGCCTTCGGCGTCATGAACAGCAAGAGCACCGACCACAGGCTCCACACCGAGAACCCGATGTGTTCGGCGAACACGGAGATCCACAGATTCCGCCGCGCGGTGCGCCGTCCCTCTCGCTCCCAGAACCCCGGGTCCTCGGGTTCCCATCGGGTGATCCACCGTGCGCTCACGTCGCCTCCTGTCCGCTGGAAGGAACTCCGACGCTAGGAGCGCGCTGTTTCCGCCTCCGTGTCCGCGCGTAACGCCCACGAAAGCGTCTGCTCACTTCCCCGCTGCGCGCTGTGTGAGCACTTCGGCCCTGGCCCGCAGCGCCGCCAGCCCGGATGGAGCGCCCGCGCCGTCGCGGTGACCGTGCCCTCGGAGTGCGGCACCCGGAGTGTGTGCGCGCGTCGCAGATCGATCACGCGGCAACAGTGCGGCATCAACTGTGCGGCGTCACTGAAAGGTCGTGTGCGCAAAGTTGCGATGGACGCGCACGGTCCGTGCCCAGGACGCTGTCCTCATGGACCGCGACGCAGATCCCATGGCCCCTCACCGCACTCACGGCGGCGACCGGTGCGCCCGGTGCGGCTGGCCGCTGCACGACCCCTATGAGATCGTCTCCCGGCACCCTGTCGCCGAGGGCAGCATCGTCTACGCCCGCTGCGCCTGCGGCACCCTGCGCGCCTGGCTGGCCCGCCGCTCGGGCGGGGAACGCCTCGTCGTCGGCGCCCGCCACACCGTGCGCGGCGACGGCGGGCCTGCCGGGGGACCCGATGGCCGCGCCGGCTGAGACAGCGCAAAGCCCCGCCGCCCACGCGGTGCCCCGGCGCTGCTGGTGGTCGGCAGTGTCTGCGGGGGCGGTGCTGGGGCACTGGGCCGGTGGGGTGGGACGGGAGAACTCCGGGGCCGGGCGATGAGTTTCCGCGCCGGGCCGGGTCTGCACTGACAAGACCGACAGACCGCGCAGACCCCGGAGGGTCCCCATGCAGCAGCCCCAGAAGATCAAGACGTTCCTCTGGTACGACGGAAAGGCGCAGGAAGCGGCGGAGTTCTATGTGTCGCTCTTCGACAACTCCCGCATCCGGAACGTCACCCATTACAACGAGGCGGCGCCCGGCCGGACGGGCTCGGTGATGACCGTCGACTTCGAACTGGCCGGGGTGCAGTTCGTGGCACTCAACGGCGGCCCGGAGTTCCAGTTCACCGAGGCGATGTCGCTCCAGGTCGACTGCGACTCGCAGGAGGAGGTGGACACCCTCTGGGAGAAGCTGACAGCGGACGGCGGCCAGCCGGGGCCGTGCGGCTGGCTCAAGGACAGGTACGGCGTCTCCTGGCAGATCGTGCCCCGCCGGCTGTTCGAGCTCCTGGAGGAGGGCGCCCCGGCACAGGCCGAGGCCGTCACCACGGCGATGCTCGGCATGCACAAACTGGACATCGCCGGGCTGGAGGCCGCCGCCGGCTGACGGCGGCGGCCCGCAGGGCCCTAGGGACGGTTGCTCGCGGCCACCCAGCGCTCCAGGACCGCGTGGGCCGCGCCGGAGTCGATGGACGCGGCGGCCCGCTCCATCGCCGCCGCGATCTGCTCGGGCAGCGACCCGGTGCCCGGCGAGAGCGCCACCAGCGCGGCGGCGGCGTTCAACAGCACGGCGTCCCGCACGGGCCCGCGCTCCCCCTCCAGCAGCCGCCGCGCCACATCCGCGTTGTAGGCGGCGTCCGCACCGCGCAGCGCCTCGACAGGCACCAGCTCGATGCCCACCTCACGCGGGTCGAAGCTCTCCTCCCGTACGAGACCGTCGCGTACGACCCAAACGGTGGAGGTCGCCGTGGTCGTCAGTTCGTCGAGTCCGTCGTCGCCGCGGAAGACCAGCGCCGACGAGCCGCGTGAGGCCAGCACCCCGGCGATGATCGGCGCCATCCGCGCGTCGGCCACGCCGGTGGCCTGCGCGCCGACCCGGGCCGGGTTGGTGAGCGGGCCCAGGAAGTTGAACGGGGTCGGGACCCCCAGCTCCTTGCGGGCCACGGCCACATGGCGCAGCGAGGGGTGGAACTTGACCGCGAAGCAGAAGGTGATGCCGGCCTCGTCGGCCATCTCGGCGACCCGCCGGGGCGACAGCTCCAGGTTGACGCCCAGCTTCTCCAGGACGTCGGAGGCGCCGCTGGCGCTGCTGGAGGCCCGGTTGCCGTGCTTGACGACCTTGACCCCGGTGCCCGCGACGACGATCGCCGACATGGTGGAGATGTTGACGGTCTTGGCGCGGTCACCGCCCGTGCCGACGATGTCGACGGTGGGTCCTGGGACCTCGATGGTCCTGGCGTGCTCGTACATCGCCCGCACCAGGCCGGAGATCTCCCCGACGGTCTCGCCCTTGGCGCGGAGCGCGACCGCGAAGCCCGCGATCTGCACATCGCTGGCCTCGCCCCGCATGATCCGGTCCATCGCCCAGGCGGTCGCCTCCGCGCTCAGGTCCTCACCGGCGAGCAGCGTGCTCAGTACGTCGGGCCAGGTGTGCGCCGCCATGGTGTCGCCTCCGGCGGGGGTAGCAGCGCTCATGGTGACCACTTCCTGGCAATAGACCGACGCGTTGGTGCGGCCACCCTACCGAGTCCGGGCAGCAGGCCGGCCCGGTGTTCAGCCCCTGAGCAGGGGCCCGGAAGCGACCGGGGGCAGACAGCGGGGAGGGGTCCACGGGACGTGCCCGTGGACCCCTCCCCAGTGGCGGATCCAGCTGTGTGAACCGGTCAGCGGTGCGATCGGGTCAGTGGTGCCCGCTCTCCAGCTCGTGGTACTCCTCGCGGGTGGGCTTGGGGATCTGACCGGACTCCCCGTAGTAGCCCTTGGACAGCTTGGCCCGCAGCTTCTGACCGCGCGAGACCTTCCGCTCGACACCGTTCTCGTCCTTGAGCGGCCCGATCTCCACCGGCTCGTACTGGTCGTGCGCGGTGAGCGTGTGCAGCTGCTCCTGCGAGAGCGGCTCGTGGATCTCGACGAACTCACCGTGCGGCAGCCGCTTGATGGTGCCGGTCTCGCGGCCGTGCAGCACCTTCTCCCTGTCCTTGCGCTGCAGCCCGAGGCAGATGCGCCGGGTGACCCAGAAGACCAGGACGGGCAGGACGAAGAAGGCGATCCGTACGAACCAGGTGATGGCGTTGATCGACAAGTGGAAGTGCGTCGCCCACAGGTCGTTGCCACCGCCGACGAGGCAGACGAAGTACCAGGAGATCCACGCGGCACCGAACGCCGTGCGGGTGGGTGCGTTGCGTGGCCGGTCGGCGATGTGGTGCTCGCGCTTGTCCCCGGTCACCCATGCCTCGATGAACGGGTAGACGGCGATCGCGACGAGTACCAGCGGGAAGAGGATCATCAGCGGGATGGCCACACCGAGCACCAGGGTGTGCCCCAGGAAGTCGACCTCCCAGCCAGGCATCACCCGGACGAGGCCCTCGGAGAAGCCCATGTACCAGTCGGGCTGCGCGTTGGTCGACACCTGGTCGGGCCGGTAGGGGCCGAGCACCCAGATCGGGTTGATGGTGAACAGCGCCGCGATGGCCGCGATCACACCGAAGACCAGGAAGAAGAAGCCTCCGGCCTTGGCCATGTAGACAGGCAGCAGCGGCATGCCCACCACGTTGGAGTTCTTCCGGCCCGGGCCCGCGAACTGGGTGTGCTTGTGGTAGAAGACCAGGATCAGGTGCGCCACCAGCAGCCCGAGCATGATGCCCGGCAGCACCAGGATGTGGATCGAGTAGAACCTGGCCACGAAGTCGTCGCCGGGGAACTCGCCGCCGAACAGGAACATCGACAGGTACGTACCGACGATCGGCACCGAGAGGACCGCGCCCTCCATGAACCGCACACCGGTGCCGGAGAGCAGGTCGTCCGGGAGCGAGTAGCCGGTGAAGCCGGTGAACATGCCCAGCACGAAGAGCAGGAACCCGAAGACCCAGTTGATCTCGCGCGGCTTGCGGAACGCGCCCGTGAAGAAGACGCGCATCATGTGCACGAACATCGCCGCGAGGAAGATCAGCGCCGCCCAGTGGTGGATCTGCCGTACCAGCAGACCGCCGCGCACGTCGAAGCTGATGTCCAGGGTCGACTTGAACGCCTCGGACATCTGCACGCCCTGCATCGGCGTGTAGGGGCCGTGGTACTCCACCTCGTTCATCGACGGGTGGAAGAACAGCGTCAGGTAGACGCCGGTCAGGATGATGATGATGAAGCTGTAGAGCGCGACCTCACCCAGCATGAAGGACCAGTGGTCCGGGAAGATCTTGCGCATGTTGGCCTTGGCGAGGCTGTAGATCCCCAGCCGCCCGTCGGCCCAGTCGGCGACCCGCTCTCCCGCGGGTGCCTTCTTCTTGCCCTCGGCAGCAGCGCTGCCCCGGGTCTCGGTTGCAGTACTCATCCGCGCTCCCAGAAGGCCGGACCGACGGGCTCCGCGAAGTCGCCCTGCGCTTCGAGGTAGCCGTCCTTGTTGACGCTGATGTTCAGCTGCGGCAGCGGGTGGCCGGCGGGTCCGAAGAGCACGCGCGCACCGTCGGTGAGGTCGAACGTCGACTGGTGGCACGGGCACAGGACGTGGTGGGTCTGCTGCTCGTAGAGGCTGACGGGGCAGCCGACGTGCGTGCAGATCTTCGAGAAGGCGACAATCCCCTCGTGCGACCAGTCCAGCTCGCGCTTGTCCTTGATGTCGTTCGGCTCCAGCCGCACGATCATCAGGGCCGCCTTGGCGATCTCCTCCTGGAAGTGGTGGTCCTCCTCCTCCAGCCCCTCGGGCTTGGCGAAGGTGAGCGAACCGACGGCGATGTCCTCGGGACGAAGCGGCTCGTTGGTGTTCTCGTTGACGAGCAGCTTCCCCTTCTTCCACGCGGTGTGCCGCAGCTTGTCCTTCGGCAGCGGGCCCAGGTCGCGCAGCAGGACGATGCCGGAGAGCGGCACCAGGGCCACGGCACCGAACATCGTGTTGCGGATGAGCTTCCGGCGGCCGAGGGCCGACTCCTTGGCTCCCTGCTTGAAGTCCGAGATGACCTTCTCGCGCACCTCGGGGGAGGCCGCTACGGGGTGCCGCTCGTCGACCATCTCCTCGTCGGACATCAGCGTGCGGGCCCAGTGGACCGCGCCGGCGCCGATGCAGAAGAGTGCGACGCCCAGGGTGAGGCCGAGTGCCAGGTTCAGCGAGCTGATGTGCCCGAGCGGCCAGACGTAGATGATCTCGTCGATCGGGAAGGCCACGAAGGAGGCGATGAAGCCCACCGTGGCCAGCATGGACAGCGTGAAGAGGAGGGCGACGGTGCGCTCGGAGCGCTTGGCCGCCCGCTCGTCGATGTCCTGGATGCGGTGCTCGTGCGGCGGCAGACCGGGGTCCGCGAAGGGGTCGGCCTCGACCACCTCCGCACCGTGGGATTCTTCCTGCGCGGCGGGCAGGTTCTCGTCGTCTGACACGTTCTCGTCTGGTCCAGTCTGGCTACTCATGACTTCTTGGCCTTTGCGGTCCGAGCGGCGACCCAGACGGCGACGGCGATCAGCGCGCCGAGACCGAAGATCCAGGCGAACATGCCCTCGGCGACGGGGCCGAAGCCACCGAGCTTGAACCCGCCGGGGCTCTCCGAGTTGTCGCTGTTGACCGTCTTCACGTACGCGACGATGTCCCGCTTGTCCTTCTCGGGAAGCGCACCGTCGGTGAAGGACGGCATGTTCTGGGGGCCGGTCTGCATGGCCTCGTAGATGTGCTTGGGGTCGACATCACCGAGGTCGGGCGCGTACTTGCCGTGCGTGAGGGCGCCACCCTCACCGGTGAAGTTGTGGCACTGCGCGCAGTTGGTGCGGAACAGTTCCCCACCCCTGGCGACGTCGGCGCCGGCCGGGTCGTACATGTCCTTGGTCGGCTTGGCCGGCCCGCTGCCGAGCGAGGCGACGTATGCGGCGAGCTGGTTGATCTCGTCCTGGCTGTAGACCTTCGGCTTCTTCGGCACCTGGGCGCCGGGCTGCTGGGCGGGCATCCGGCCGGTGCCGACCTGGAAGTCCACCGCCGCGGCCCCCACACCGACCAGGCTGGGACCGTCGCTGGTCCCCTGGCCGCCGGTTCCGTGGCAGCTGGAGCACCCGGTGGCGAAGAGCTTCTTGCCCTCCTCGATGGCGAGGGACTTACTCGACTCCTGCTCGGCCTTGGCCTCACCCGCGGGAGCGAACGCGGTGTACAGCCCCCCGGTGGCCGCCAGCGCGAAGAGTAGAACGACAAGCGCCGCCAGCGGATGGCGCCGTCGTGCGGAGAGCTTTTTCACGGATTACCCCGGTGTCAGGATTTTCTCGTCGATGCGGTGTCTGTCCGTCTGTTCCCGTAGTCCGCCTGCGCGGTACGGCGCGCGGCTGTGCCGCGCCGCTCGCTTACCGGATCAGGTAGATGGTGGCGAAGAGGCCGATCCAGACGACATCGACGAAGTGCCAGTAGTAGGACACGACGATGGCGGCGGTGGCCTGGTGGTGAGTGAACCGCCTGGCCGCATAGGTGCGCCCCAGGACGAACAGGAAGGCGATGAGTCCGCCTGTCACGTGCATCCCGTGGAAACCGGTGGTCAGGTAGAACACCGATCCGTACGGACTCGAGGAGAGTGAGGTGCCCTCCTTGACCAGCTCCGTGTACTCGTAGACCTGGCCGCCGATAAAGATCGCACCCATGATGAAGGTGACGATGAACCACGCCCGGAGCTTCTTCACGTCACCGCGCTCGGCAGCGAAGACGCCGAGCTGGCAGGTGAGCGAGGAGAGCACCAGGATCGTGGTGTTCGTCGCCGAGAACGGAAGGTTCAGCGCATCGGCATGCTCCTTCCAGTACTCGGCTCCGGTCACCGACCGAAGGGTGAAGTACATCGCGAAGAGGGCCGCGAAGAACATCAGCTCGGAACTCAGCCAGATGATGGTTCCGACGCTGGTGAGGTTCGGCCGGTTGACCGACGGGTGCGCGTGCCCGGTTTCTACTGCTGTTGCTGTCGCCACGACCGACATTATGTCGGTCGCTTATCCCGGCCTCACTTCGGGGGGTCCCGTTCGGTGTGTCCGTAGCCGGCACTGCTGCCCTGTCCAGCGACGACGCCCCCGGCGCACCCCCCTTACGGCCCAGTATCAAGGCGTGCTGACCGGTGTTGACGGTGCATGAGAGGGAGTAGCATCCGAGCGGCGCCACCGTGGAATACGGCTTCGGTCAGCGCGGTGCGCCAGCGGTTCACCCGATACGGACGCGGAGGAACGATGCAGCCGACCGCCACGGTGCTGGTCTACAGCGACAACGCCACCACCCGCGAGCAGGTGCGGCTCGCAGCGGGCCGCAGGCCCGCGCCCGATGTGCCCGAGATCCGGTATGTGGAGTGCGCCACGCTGCCCGCGGTGCTGTCAGCACTGGAGGAGCTGCACGTGGACGCGTGCGTGCTGGACGGGGAGACGGCCCCGGCCGGGGGCATGGGCGTATGCCGGCAGATCAAGGACGAGATCTTCGACTGCCCGCCGGTACTGCTGCTGATCGGCAGGCCGCAGGACGCCTGGCTGGCGACCTGGAGCCGGGCCGAGGCGACCGTCTCGCACCCGGTGGACCCGGTGGCACTGGCCGACGCGCTGGCCGGGCTGCTGCGGGAGCGCACGGCCGACGGGGACCTCGCCCCGGCCTGAGGCCGCACGGACAAGGCCGCGCCCCCGCTTCCCACGATCGAGGGAGGCGGGGGCGCGGCCTTGTGCGGGTGGTGGGTCACACCCCGGGTCATATCTGGGGGCGCAGCCGCGCGGAGTCCGCGGGGCCGCTGCCGAGGGGCTGGCCGTGGTGGACGGCGCTGCCGGCGCGCCATTTCTTCCAGCCCAGGTTCCAGTCCCCGAAGCCGTTGCCGAAGGGTGCCATCTTCTCGCCCGCCGAATTGATGTGCTGGACGATGTCGCCCTGGCGGACGTGGTTGAAGAACCACTTGGCGTTGGCGCTGCTCATACCGGTGCAGCCGTGGCTGGTGTTCGAGACGCCCTGGGAGCCGACCGACCAGGGCGCGCCGTGCACGTACTCACCGCTGTTGGTGAGCCGCGTGGCCCAGTAGACGCCCAGGTCGTAGAAGTCCGAGGCGCCGATGCTGGCGCTGGTCATCCGCACGTACGGCTCCTTGGTGAGGATCACCTTGACGCCGTTACGGGTCTCGTAGCCCGCTTTGCCCGTGGTGACGGGTATGGAACGGATCGTCTTGCCGTTCTTCTTGACCTTCATCACCAGCGAGGAGGCGTCGGTGATCGCTTCTATTCGATCACCCGTCTTCATCCGTACGGGTTCGGCCTTGCCGCCGTACAGCCCGTCGCGGATCTTCAGACCCTTGAGATAGGAGCGGAGGGTGATGGTGGCGTGGGCCGGCCAGTAGGAGCGGGGCCGGTAGTGCAGCTCCTTGCTGTCCACCCAGTGCCAGGCACCCTCCACATGCGGGGAGGACTTCACTCTCAGTGCCCGTTCAACGAGCTCGCGCTGTTCGCGACCCTTGATCGGGCGGCTCAGCTTCGCCGTGAGGGGCTGTCCGACGCCGTATGTGCCGTTGTCCGGGCCCAGCTTGACCTTCAGGTGCTTGGATGCGGACTTGGTTCCGAAACGCAGCGAGCGCCGCCCTGGGGCTCCCTCGTCGTTCTCCGTGCTGACCTTGAGGGTGTAGCGCGCGCCGGCGGCCAGCGACCCGGTGCTGTGCCAGCGCTTGCCGTCGGCGGACAGCTCGCCCGCCACCACACGGCCCGAGGCGTCGGTGGCGACCACGTCGGTGAGGGTGTCGCCGTGCTGGGCGGTGACTTCGAGGGGCTTGTCGGGGTCGACGTCGGTGCTGTCGGCGTCGGCGTTGACGGCCACGGCGTCCGTGGCGTCGTACGGAGCGGAGGCCAGCGAGTTGCCGCTGCTCCCGCCACTGCAGGCGGCGAGCCCCACGGAGAGGGGCGCCAGCAGCAGGGCGCAGCTCTTGACCATCCGGCGCTTGTTCTTGCGGGACAGGATTCGGGGGGTGAGGACCCCCTCCGCTATCGCGGTGCGTGAGCTGTGAGTCATGGGCCCAAAATATGAAGAATCGTCATTTCGGGCGCGCTGAGTGCGTACAAACGGGTCGGCCCCCCGGAGTGTCGGGGGGCCGGTCCTTGCGTTTTCGGTTGTGTGCGGCCTGGCCGCTGTGTGCTGCCGCGTCCTGCTACTGGGTGCGGTTCTGCCCGTGGTAGTACTCGAACACCCAGCCGAACAGGCCGATCAGCAGCACCGGTGCCGAGACGTACACCAGCCACCAGCCCAGGGCCACGCCCAGGAAGGCGAAGGCACCACCGAGACCCAGCACCAGCGGCTGCCAGCTCCACGGGCTGAAAAAGCCCAGCTCGCCGGCGTCGTCCGCGACATCGGCCTCCTTGTTGTCCTGGGCTCCGGTGTCGACCCGGCGCGCGGTGAACGCCAGGTAGTAGCCGATCATGATCGACAGACCGAAGGCCAGGAAGAGGCCCGTGGTGCCCACCGGCTCCTTCGACCAGAGCCCGTAGGTGATGGCGACCGCCAGCAGGAAGACCGACAGCCACAGGAACATCTTGCCCTGGATCTTCACTTCCCGGCCTCCTTGCTGCCGGCGAGCGCCTTGTCTTCCCTGTCCACGTTCTCCAGCTCATCGAGCGCGGAGATCTCCGGGTGGTGCAGGTCGAAGGCCGGGGATTCGGAGCGGATGCGGGGCAGGGTGAGGAAGTTGTGCCGCGGGGGCGGGCAGCTCGTCGCCCACTCGAGCGAACGGCCGTAGCCCCACGGGTCGTCGACCTCGACCTTCTCGCCGTACTTGTGCGTCTTCCAGACGTTGTAGAAGAACGGCAGCAGCGACATGCCCAGCAGGAACGAGCTGATCGTGGAGAGGGTGTTCAGCGCGGTGAAGCCGTCGGCCGCCAGGTAGTCGGCGTACCGGCGCGGCATGCCCTCGGCGCCCAGCCAGTGCTGCACCAGGAAGGTGCCGTGGAAGCCGATGAACAGCGTCCAGAAGGTGATCTTGCCGAGCCGCTCGTCCAGCATCTTGCCGGTGAACTTCGGCCACCAGAAGTGGAATCCCGCGAACATCGCGAAGACCACGGTGCCGAAGACCACGTAGTGGAAGTGCGCCACGACGAAGTACGAGTCGGAGACGTGGAAGTCCATCGGGGGCGAGGCCAGGATGACACCGGTCAGACCACCGAAGGTGAAGGTGATCAGGAAGCCGATGGTCCACAGCATCGGTGTCTCGAAGGACAGCGACCCCTTCCACATCGTGCCGATCCAGTTGAAGAACTTCACACCTGTCGGCACGGCGATCAGGAAGGTCATGAACGAGAAGAACGGCAACAGCACGCCGCCCGTGACGTACATGTGGTGCGCCCAGACCGTCACCGACAGACCGGCGATGGCGATGGTCGCGCCGATCAGACCGATGTAGCCGAACATCGGCTTACGGCTGAAGACCGGGATGACCTCCGAGACGATGCCGAAGAACGGCAGCGCGATGATGTACACCTCTGGATGACCGAAGAACCAGAAGAGGTGTTGCCACAGCAGCGCCCCTCCGTTGGCCGAGTCGAAGATGTGCGCCCCGAACTTCCGGTCGGCCTCCAGGGCGAACAGCGCGGCGGCCAGCACCGGGAAGGCCAGCAGCACCAGCACACCGGTGAGCAGCACGTTCCAGGTGAAGATCGGCATCCGGAACATCGTCATGCCCGGCGCGCGCATGCAGATGATCGTGGTGATGAAGTTGACCGAGCCGAGGATGGTGCCGAAGCCGGAGAGGGCCAGGCCCATGATCCACATGTCGGCGCCGACACTCGGCGAGCGGACCGCGTCCGAGAGCGGCGAGTAGGCGAACCACCCGAAGTCGGCAGCGCCCTGCGGGGTGAGGAAGCCACCCACCGCGATCAGCGAACCGAAGAGGTAGAGCCAGTAGGCGAACATGTTCAGCCGCGGGAAGGCCACATCGGGCGAGCCGATCTGCAGCGGCATGATCCAGTTCGCGAAGCCGGCGAACAGCGGGGTGGCGAACATCAGCAGCATGACCGTGCCATGCATGGTGAACGCCTGGTTGAACTGCTCGTTCGACATGATCTGCATGCCGGGGCGGGCGAGCTCGGCGCGCATGAAGAGCGCCATGACGCCGCCGATGCAGAAGAAGACGAACGATGTGATCAGGTACAGGCTCCCGATCTTCTTGTGGTCCGTCGTCGTCATCCAGTCGACGACCACCTGACCGGGCCGCTTACGGCGTCCAGGGGTTGTCGCCGGACCTGTCGCGGCGGCGGCACCCTGGGATTCGTTGAGGATGCTCACGGGTTATTCGTCTCCGCATTCTTGGCGCCGCCCGTGGTGGCGGTACCCGCCGGGATGTAGCCGGTCTGGCCCTTCTTCGCCAGATCCTCCAGGTGCTTTTGGTAGCGCTCCGGGGAGACGACCTTCACGTTGAAGAGCATCCGGGAGTGGTCGACGCCGCACAGCTCGGCACACTTGCCCCTGAAGGTGCCCTCCTTGTTGGGGGTCACCTCGAAGCGGTTGACATGCCCCGGGATCACGTCCTGCTTCATCAGGAACGGCAGCACCCAGAAGGAGTGGATGACGTCGCGGGAGGTCAGGATGAACTGGACCTTCTCACCCTTGGGCAGCCACAGCGTCGGACCCGGGTTGCCGTTCTGCGGGTTCTTGTCCGCCGGAGTGCCGGCCGTGAAGACGCCCTCGGCACCCTTGGGGAAGCCCTTGGCCATCCGGTCCGGGATGGCGCTCAGCTCGTTGTCCAGCGCCTTGTTCGTGTTGACGTCCGTCTTGGGATCGCCATCCACGTCCTCGATGTAGTTGAAGCCCCAGCTCCACTGGTACCCCACGACGTTGATGACGTGGGTGGGCTTCTTCGAGGTCGCCAGGAGCTTGGTCTCATCCCGCGCGGTGAAGTAGAACAACACCGAGATGATGATGATCGGGACCACCGTGTACAGAGCCTCGATGGGCATGTTGTACCGGGTCTGCGGGGGAATCTCGACCTTGGACCGCGAGCGCCGGTGGAAGATGATGCTCCACAGGATCAGCCCCCACACCAGCACGCCCACGGCGAGCGCGGCCGCCCAGGAGCCCTGCCACAGGGAGAGGATCCGCGGCGCCTCGTCCGTTACCGGGGTGGGCATACCGAGGCGGGGGAAGTCCTTTGATGTGCAACCGGTCGCGGTCGCCAGGACCAGGCCCGCGGCCAGCGCCTGCTGCAGCTTCCGCCGCATCGGGCGCCGCGACGTGGGTGTACCGCCCACCGCGCCCGAGGGGCGCCCGTGGGGGAGGTCGGAGCCGTTGGGACTCACGTAGCGCCTTCCCGAGAGTCTCGCCCGCGTCGGTCGGGCGCGGCCCTCTTACGTGGTCGGGCGCCGGCCCAGGCGCGGGCAGGGGTTTGGATGTTTATGCGGACCAAACCCTAGCCGACGCCATTTGGGGTCGCGCGGGGAGGGGGCGTAACGCGCCGCGTCGCGCCCCGAAGGGGCCCGGGCCCGCCCCGGAGGGGCGCGGGGCTGTGCCGATATGCGGCTCCGCCGCGCGGGCGCGCAACGCGAGGGCGCGCCCCGAGGGCGGGCCTCCCTGAGCCGGACGTCACCTGGACACCCCCGCCCGCAAAGACGGCTGACCGCCCAGCGCGCAGCGGCCCGGTAGCGTAAAAGTGTGTCCTATTTCGATGCCGCCTCCTCTCTTCCCCTCCACCCCGTCGCGCGCCAAGCGCTACTCGCGTCGGTGGACGAGGGGTGGGCCGATCCCGCCCGCCCGCACCGCGAGGGCAGGCGGGCGCGGATGCTGCTGGACGCCGCGCGGGAGACCGCGGCCGAGGCCGTCGGATGCCGCCCCGACGAGCTGCGATTCACCTCTTCGGGTACGCACGCGTTGCACACCGGGATCACCGGGGCCCTCGCCGGTCGGCGCCGGGCCGGGCGGCGGCTGGTCGTCTCGGCCGTCGAACACTCGGCCGTACTGCACACCGCCGAGGCCCACGAGCGGGCCGGGGGCCTGGTGCGGGAGGTCGGCGTCGACCGTTCGGGACGGGTGGACGCACAGGAGTGGGCCCGGGCGCTCGGCGAGGACAGTGCGCTGGCCTGTCTGCAGTCCGCCAACCATGAGGTGGGCACCGTGCAGCCGGTGACGGAAGTGGCCGAAATCTGCGCCGAGGCGGGCGTACCGCTCCTGGTGGACGCGGCGCAGTCGCTGCCCTGGGGCCCGGTGGCCGGCCCCTGGTCGCTGCTGGCCGGGAGCGCCCACAAGTGGGGCGGTCCGGCGGGCGTCGGGCTGCTCGCCATCCGGAAGGGTGTGCGCTTCGCTCCCCCCGGGCCGGTGGACGAGCGGGAGTCCGGGGCAGCTCCCGGGTTCGAGAACATCCCCGCCGTCGTCGCCGCCGCGGCCGCGCTGCGCGCCGTACGGGCCGAGGCGGACGCCGAGGCGGACCGGCTGCGCGCGCTCGTCGACCGTATCCGGACGCGGGTGCCCGAACTGGTGCCGGACACCGAGGTCGTCGGCGATCCGGTACGGCGACTGCCGCACCTGGTGACCTTCTCCTGTCTGTACGTGGACGGCGAGGCGCTGCTGCACGCGCTGGACGCCGCCGACTACTCGGTCTCCAGCGGCTCTTCCTGCACCTCCAGCACGCTGACGCCGAGCCATGTGCTGCGCGCCATGGGGGTGCTGTCCGAAGGCAACGTCCGGGTCTCGCTGCCGCCGGGGACGACCGAGGAGGAGGTGGACCGCTTCCTGGAGGTGCTGCCCGGGGCCGTTGAGGGCGTACGGGCACATCTGGGCGCCGGGGCGGGGGCCGCCGCCGGGGCGGCGACCGGCATCGGGGCGGCGACCGGCACCGCCGCGGAACCCTCGCCTTCGGGTGCCACCGCGGAGGTCACCGTCGACGCGCTGGGCAAGCTGTGCCCGCTGCCGGTGATCGAGCTGGCCAAGGTCATCGAGGACGTACCCGCCGGGGGCGTGGTCCGTGTCCTGGCCGACGACGAGGCGGCACGGCTCGACATCCCCGCCTGGTGCGAGATGACGGGGCACGCCTTCGAAGGGGTGGAGGGCGTCGAGTACCGGGTGCGGCGACAGACTGCCGACAGCTGAACCCCCGCCCCCCTCACAGGAAGGCGCCGGAAGGGATGTACGGCGACGGGGGCCGCAGGCCGCGGAAGCAGACGAACCCCTCGGAGCGGAGCTCCAGTCCCGCCCGGAGTCCGACGTCCACCGCCCACTGCTGCTCCGCCGTGATGTCCTGGACCTCCACGGCGACCCCTTCTCCTACGCCGAGCAGTGCCGCGCTCAGCACCCGGGTGGCGAGCCGCCGTGAGGTGGCGCCCAGCAGTTCGACCTTCGCCTTCTCTTCTTCGTGGCTGATGTAGCAGTACCCGCTTCCGGCCAGGTCGTCCGCGACGACCAGCCGGCTGTGCCGCGTCAGGAACTCGTGGTCGGGCCCGTGGGCCCCGCCCCGCAGCCGCCGGTCGACGGAGTCGAGCAGATCGCGGTCGCGGGGGCCGCCCTCGACGGCGGCGCCGTCGACGGGGCCCAGCCGCGCCCGGTCCACGACGCCGCGCATCCGGATCGTGGGGTGCAGCGCGAATCCGGCCTGCCGGTAGACCCGGGCGGCGGCAGGGTGCCGGGAGCAGCAGATGATGCCCCGCAGACAGCCGCGCCCGTACTCCAGCGTGCGCTCCAGCAGCGCCCGCCCGACGCCCTTGCCCTGGGTGCCGGGCAGCACGACCAGCAGGGCCAGGCCCCAGGTGCCCTCCCGGATGTGGGACTGGGCCGCGCCGATCGCCTGCCCGCTCTCGTCCTCGGCGAGCCAGCTGCCCGCGGGGTCGTGCCGCACGAGGTGCAGGATCTTTTCGCGACCGCGGGCCGCGCGGGCGGCGGAGGACGGGCCCCGGGGGTCGCCCTTGAGGGCGTGCGAGGCCCCGAAGGCCGCCTCGGCCAGCGTTCTTACCGTCTCCGCGTCTTCCTGGTTCTCCCTGACAGGGCGCAGCAGCATTCTGGGCACGCTAGCCTGCGGCGCCTTTTCACGGGAGGGCCTCCCTTGGGCCGGTGAGGGGGTGCCCCTGACGGGGCGCGTCCCTTACGGCAGGGCCAGCATGCGTTCCAGGGCCAGCTTGGCGTACTTCTCCGTCTCCGCGTCGACCTCGATCCGGTTGACGACCGTGCCGTCGGCAAGCGACTCCAGCGCCCACACCAGATGCGGCAGGTCGATGCGGTTCATCGTCGAGCAGAAGCAGACGGTGCGGTCGAGGAAGACGATCTCCTTGTCCTCGGCAGCGAAGCGGTTGGCCAGCCGCCGTACGAGGTTGAGTTCGGTGCCGATCGCCCACTTGGAGCCGCGGGGCGCCGCTTCCAGGGTCTTGATGATGTATTCCGTCGAGCCGACCTGGTCGGCGGCCGCGACCACCTCGTGCTTGCACTCGGGGTGCACCAGCACGTTGACGCCGGGGATGCGCTCGCGCACCTCGCGCACCGAGTCCAGCGAGAAGCGGCCGTGCACGGAGCAGTGGCCGCGCCACAGGATCATCTTGGCGTCGCGCAGCTGCTGGGCAGTCAGGCCGCCGTTCGGCTTGTGCGGGTTGTAGACGACGCAGTCCTCCAGCGCCAGGCCCATCTCGCGCACGGCGGTGTTGCGGCCGAGGTGCTGGTCCGGGAGGAACAGCACCTTCTCCCCCTCGCCGAAGGCCCACTCCAGGGCCCGTTTGGCGTTGGAGGAGGTGCATATGGTGCCGCCGTGCCGGCCGGTGAACGCCTTGATGTCGGCGGAGGAGTTCATGTACGAGACGGGCACGGTCACCTCGGCGACACCGGCCTCGGTGAGGACGTCCCAGCACTCGGCCACCTGTTCGGCGCTGGCCATGTCCGCCATCGAGCAGCCGGCCGCCAGGTCGGGCAGCACGACCTGCTGGGCCCCAGAGGTGAGGATGTCGGCGGACTCGGCCATGAAGTGCACGCCGCAGAAGACGATGTACTCGGCCTCCGGGCGGGCCGCGGCGTCCCGGGCCAGCTTGAAGGAGTCACCGGTCACATCGGCGAACTCGATGACCTCGTCGCGCTGGTAGTGGTGGCCGAGCACGAAGACACGGTCGCCGAGCTTCTCCTTCGCGGCGCGCGCACGGGCCACCAGGTCCGGGTCGGAGGGGGCGGGAAGGTCGCCGGGGCACTCGACTCCGCGCTCGCTCTTCGGGTCGGCCTCGCGGCCGAGCAGCAGCAGAGCGAGCGGGGTCGGCTGTACGTCCAGCGGCTGGGCGGCACTCACAGGACCAGCCCTTTCTCTAGCTCGGTCGACGCTCGGAGACTGCTTGGCGAGGCGGCTCCGCGTCGGTTTCTCGTCTAAGTGACGTTATCTATCATAACCGCTTCACGTCAGTTTGACGATGGCCATCGCGTCGATGTGACGCATTCCCACCCGCTTCGGCGGTGTGCGAGCATGAAGTGACTACTCCTGGAATGAATCCGGGATGCCGTCGGTTGAGCTGACGGTAAGAGAGCAGTCCGTACAACCCGGGAGAGAAGCAGATGTCCGTTTCGGACGAGACCGCTGTAAGCGAGGGCATCATCCTGTCCGACGCCGCCGCCGCGAAGGTCAAGAGCCTGCTGGAGCAGGAGGGCCGCGACGACCTGGCGTTGCGCGTCGCCGTCCAGCCGGGTGGCTGCTCCGGCCTGCGGTACCAGCTCTTCTTCGACGAGCGCTCGCTCGACGGCGACGTGGTCAAGGACTTCGACGGCGTCAAGGTCGTCACCGACCGGATGAGCGCCCCCTACCTCGGCGGTGCGTCGATCGACTTCGTCGACACCATCGAGAAGCAGGGCTTCACCATTGACAACCCGAACGCCACGGGGTCGTGTGCGTGCGGTGACTCGTTCAACTGAGTCGCCGGGCTCGTTGCGGATACGCGCCGTAGCGGGATGAGGTCTGCCCCGCGCCCCTTCGGGGCGCGCCCTGACGGGGCGCGTCGGATCGTGACAAGGGCGGCGGACTCCCCCCACCAGGAGTCCGCCGCCCTTGTCGTTCCAGGGGCGGCGCCGCAGCGTCACGCGGCGGCAGCCCGGATCACTTGCGGGGCAGCTTCTCACCGTCCCGCGCGTCGACCACCTTGCGGTCGCCCAGCTTCTTGTCGAGCTTCACCTCTGCGGTCTGCCGCTTGGCGATCTTGACGCAGATGTTCTTGCCCTTGCCGTTCTTCGGCTTGGCGTCGATCTTGACCTTCACCTGGGAGCCGGACTCCTCGGCCGTGGCCTTGTAGGTGTCGCACACCCCGCCCCAGAAGGACAGCTTCAGCGTGCGGCCCTCCACCTGATACGACTCCATGGCCTGGGTGGACTTCCCGCCGCCCGCGCCCACGTCGCCGCTGCCCGGCTTCGAGGGGTGCCCTGAGGTCTTCGAGGGCTTGAGGTACTCCGGCTGCACGGCCGGATGGGTGACCTTCATGTCGCCGCCGCCGGGCCGCTCGACCTCGTAGATCCATGCCGGGACGAGCAGCGGCCTGCCGTGCGAGCGCTCCAGCGAGAGTCCGAAGGCCGCGTCGCCGATCTTCGTCGGCTCGTTGTCCCGCTCCCCCTCGCGCCCGTGGCCGCCGCGCGACTGGCTCGCCTTGTTCAGCTGGTCGAGCGTCGCGGTGGCGCTCTGCACCGGGTAGACCTCGCCCTTGCGGGTCTCGTTCCAGCTCCCCTGCGCCCGGGTGACGGAGCCCTTGTCGTCCACCACGAAGGTGCTGTCCCAGCCGTGTGTGGGCACCCCGTCCACCTTGGGTGAGGCGGTGACGGTGCGGGTGCCGCCGACCGGCGACCCGGCGTCCAGCGCGGCGTCCCCGAGCCCCAGAGCGCGCAGCGCGGGGCGAACGGCGTCCTTCGCCTTCTCGGCGGACAGCGGCTTGCCGCCCGGTGCCGGGTCGGGATCGGCGTCCAGCGGGACGGTCTCGCCGCTCTGGTACGTCCACGCGCCGCCAGCGGCCCCGCGCTCGGCGGTCAGCCTGGGCCCCTTGCCCTGGCCACCGCCCGCCTGCCAGCGGCCCTCCCGGGCCTTGACCGGGCCCTCGACCTCCAGCGCCTCGGCGAGCTTCGCCACCTGCGCCCGGCTCACCTCGTACCCGGGGATGCGGACAGCCGCCGACTTCGGGCCGTCCGGGAGGTGTCCGTCGGCGCGATAGCCGCGCGGCCCCATGGGCTCACCTGGCGCGATGCCCTTGCCGCTGTCCCGCGCCGAGGTGGCGGTGCCGTCCAGCGCCAGCTTCGGCGGGCTGTCGCCCTGCCCGTCGCCGGCCGCGCTGCCGCCCGACTCGGACGCACCGTCGGAAGAGGCGACGGAGGCCCAGTACGCGCCGCCCCCGCCGGCCAGCAGGACCGCGGCGGCCACGGCGGCCACGGAGAGCTGCCGCCGCCTGCTCCGGGGCGCCGGGCGGCCCTCGGTCTCGGGGGACTGGTCTGTACTCACCGAAAACTCCTTTGGCTCCGCGTCCACGAGACCCCTGCGGGAGGGATTCTTCTCCTGCCCCTCCCCCGCCGGGGGACATCAGTGGGACGGGACCCGGAAGCGGACGGTTCCCGCGCGACGCGCTCCGTGACAGAAGCGGGCCGCTCAGTCGCCGTACTCGGACATCCCGTCCAGGAGCCGTGCGGACCGAACCGGAACCCGCACGCCGTGCAGCGCGGCAGGGCGCGCCGGGTGCCGCTCCTCGGACTTTCCGGGCGGAACCCTCCAGTGCGGGACCATCCGCGCGCAGTCGCCGAGCAGTTGCTCCATCGACTCGGGATCGGCGTACTCAGCTCGGAAAGGCGCTGTTTTCCCCATGAGGATCACGCTACGCATCGGATGAGCTGCCCGGAAGACCCTACTATGAGGTAGTTGTGTCCTGTTCGACTCTGCGGGCCCAGCGGGTAGCGTGGCGCACGCCTTCCCCTCGTGCGCTGGACGTACGGGGGTACCCGATGTCTCTCAGGAGCAGAATTCGTCGTGCGTATCGCAGTCTGCGGGTCCATCGCAAACGACCACCTGATGACCTTCCCGGGGCGCTTCTCCGACCAACTGGTCGCCGACCAGTTGCACACGGTCTCGCTCTCCTTCCTCGTCGACCGCCTCGACATCCGCCGCGGCGGAGTCGGCGCCAACATCGCCTTCGGCATGGGCCAACTCGGCGCCCGGCCCATCCTCGTCGGCGCGGCGGGAGAGGACTTCGACGAGTACCGAGTCTGGCTCGAACGGCACGGGGTCGACACCGAGTCCGTGCACATCTCCGAGGTCGCACACACCGCACGATTCGTCTGCACCACGGACGCGGACAACAACCAGATCGGCTCCTTCTACACCGGTGCCATGAGCGAGGCGCGGAACATCGAGATCCAGCACGTCGCCGACCGCGTCGGCCGGCTCGACCTCGTGCTCATCGGTGCCGACGACCCCGAGGGCATGCTCCGCCACACCGAGGAGTGCCGCACCAGGGGCATCCCGTTCGCCGCCGACTACTCCCAGCAGATCGCCCGCATGGACGGCGAGGGCATCCGCGAGCTGACCGACGGCGCCGCCTACCTCTTCTCGAACGAGTACGAGAAGGAGCTGATCGAGAACAAGACCGGCTGGAGCGACGAGGAGGTGCTCCAGCGCGTCGGCACCCGCGTCACCACCCTCGGCAAGAAGGGAGCCCGGATCGACCGCGCCGGCGAGGAGCCGATCTTTGTCGGCGTCGCCGAGGAGAAGCAGAAGGCCGACCCCACCGGGGTCGGTGACGCCTTCCGCGCGGGGTTCCTCTCGGGCCTGGCCTGGGGGGTCAGCCTGGAGCGGGCCGCGCAGGTCGGGTGCATGCTCGCGACTCTGGTCGTCGAGACCGTCGGGACCCAGGAGTACGAGTTGAAGCGGGTGCACTTCATGGAGCGCTTCACGAAGGCTTATGGCCATGACGCCGCCACCGAAGTGCAGGCTCACTTGAGCTGAGGCCACGTTTTCGGGGGCGCCGCTTCCAACGGCTGAGGGCCCCGCCCTGGGGCCCTCTCCCGTTGTTGGGCGCTCCGCCCCCGAACCCCCGGGTCCTCGCCGGACAGGCGCTGGGGGAGGAGCCCCCGACACGACCTGCCGGCGGCAGCCGAAGCAACAAACGGGGCGTGCGTCCACAAGCGGGGGGCGCCCAAGGGGCGGAGGCCTCAGAGAGCCGGTCGCACCAGGCCGCTCTCGTAGGCGGCCACCACCAACTGCGCCCGGTCGCGGGCGCCGAGCTTGGCCATGGTGCGGTTGACATGTGTCTTTATGGTGAGCGGGCTGACGTCGAGCCGTTCGCCTATCTCGTCGTTGGAGAGTCCGGCGGCCACCTGGGTGAGCACCTCGCGCTCGCGCGCGGTCAGCGCCTCCAGCCGGGCCGCGCCGGTCCCCTTGGCTCCGGGGCCCTCCGGGTCCGAACTGCCGCCCTGGGCGAGGAACCTGGCTATCAGACCCTTGGTCGCGAGCGGGGACAGCAGGGCCTCGCCCTTGGCGGCCGTCCGGATCGCGGAGAGCAGTTCGCCGGGCTCGGCGCCCTTGCCGAGGAATCCGGAGGCACCGGCACGCAGCGCGCCGACCACGTACTCGTCCACCTCGAAGGTGGTGAGGATGACGACCTTGACGTCGGCCAGTGCGGGGTCGGCGCTGATGGCGCGGGTGGCGGCCAGCCCGTCGGTGCCCGGCATCCGGATGTCCATCAGGACCACGTCGGCGCCCTTCTCCCGCACCAGGGCCACGGCCTCCTGCCCGTCGGCCGCCTCGCCCACGACCTCCATATCGGCCTCGGAGTCGACCAGCACCCGGAACGCACTGCGCAGCAACGCCTGGTCGTCGGCGAGTACGACACGGATCATGCGGGGGTCTCCTTCCGGGGCACCGAACTCTCCAGCGGCAACCGTACGCGGACCCGGAAGCCGCCGCCGGGGAGCGGTCCCGTCTCGCAGGCGCCGTGCAGCGCGGCGGCCCGCTCCCGCATTCCGACCAGGCCGTGGCCGCCGTTGCCGCCCTCGCGGCGCCGCGCTCCGTCGTCCGCTTCGGTACCGGAGTCGGTGGCGCCTTCGGCGGAGGTGCCGGCGTCGTCCGGGACGGTGTGGGTGGTGCCCGCGCCGTCGTCGATGACGACGATCTCCAGTGCCCGCGCGTCCCGGCGTATCCGCACCTCGGCGTGGGCGCCGACGCCCGCGTGCTTCTGCACGTTGGTGAGGGCTTCCTGGACGACGCGGTAGGCGGTCAGGTCCACAGCCGAGGACAGCGGTGGCGCCCCGCCGGGCGGCGGCGCCTCCACGTCGACGGACATCCCGGCGTGCCGGAAGCCGTCCACCAGGTCGTCCAGCACCTCAAGGCCGGGTGCGGGCTCGGTGGGTGCGGTGCTCTCCCCGGACTGGCGCAGCAGTCCCACGGTGGTCTGCAGCTCGGCCAGGGCGTGCCTGCTGGCCTCCCGGACGTGCGCGAGTGCCTGTTTGGCCTGGTCGGGGCGCTGGTCCATGACGTGGGACGCCACTCCGGCCTGGACGTTGACCAGCGCGATGTGGTGGGCGACGACATCGTGCAGTTCGCGGGCGATGCGCATGCGCTCCTCCGCGACGCGGCGCCTGGCCTCCTCCTCGCGGGTGCGTTCGGCGCGCTCGGCCCGCTCCCGGATGGCGTCGACGAAGGCCCGCCGGTTGCGTACGGCCTCCCCGACGGCGGCGGCCAGCGCGGTCCAGGCGAAGATGCCGAGGTTCTCCTGCGCGTACCAGGGGCGGGCCCCGAAGAGCATGCCGGCGCCGGTGAACACCCCGACGGCGAGGGCGCCGACCCGCCAGCTGGTGCGGCGGTCGGTGGTGTTGCTGACGGTGTAGAGCGCGATGACGGCGGCCGAGACGAGCGGCGCCTCCGGCGCTGAGCCCGCTCGGGGCCCGTCTCCCGCGACGAGCGCGACGACGGAGATCAGGCCGGTCACCAGCAGCACCGGCATCGGGGCGCGGCGGCGCAGCGCCAGCACCCCGCAGGCGAGCGCGGCCAGCAGCACGGTCTGGCCGGTGATCTCACGCTCGGCGAACCGCGGCTGACCATCCGGTCCGTGCGGCTCCGTGGCGGCGCCGAGGAGGATGCAGCAGAACGTCCCTGCGGCGATGAGGGCGTCGACCGCATGGGGATGCGCTCGGAGTCGCTCGCGGATGTCGCGGAGTGTCACGGCAGGCACCGTATGCCCGGCTCTCCTGGGATGTGTGCGTCGTGATCTGCTCTCGCAGGTCGCGTTGGGCGGGTCGTGCGGGACTGTGCGGGCTGTGCGTACGGGTGGTACTCGCGGGGGAGCGAGTGGGGGGGGTGGCGAGGACCGCGCTGTCCGGGGGCGCGGGGCCGGGCTAGCTGGGGATGAGTCCGTCGTCGCCGAGCATCTCCCGTACCTCGTCCAGGCTCGCGTCGGGCGCGGGCAGGATCAGCTCGGAGGGTTCGAGCGCGTCGTCGGGCAGTGGCCTGCCCATCCTGCGGACGGCTTCCAGCAGCGCGTAGAGGGTACGGCGGAAGCCGGCCTCGTCGCCGCTCTCCATCTCCTGGAGCAGCTCGTCGTCGAGCTTGTTGAGCTCGACGAAGTGGCTGTCGTCCAGTTCGACCTGGCCTTCGCCCATGATCCGTACGATCATGCCGTTCTCCTCCTCCGGCTGCGGGGGGATACCGCTACGGCCCCGTTCACTCCTTGTTGAACTTGGGCGCTTCCTGCTGGCCGTTCGCCTGGCCTTCCTGGCCCTGGCCCCCCTCGATGGCCTGCTGGCCACCGTCGCTGCCGCCGGCCAGCTCGGCCTTCATCCGCTGAAGCTCCAGCTCCACGTCGCTGCCGCCCGAGAGACGGTCGAGCTCGGCGGTGATGTCGTCCTTGGCCATACCGGACGGGTCGTCCAGCGCACCGGAGGCCAGCAGCTCGTCGATGGCACCGGAGCGGGCCTGGAGCTGGGCCGTCTTGTCCTCCGCCCGCTGGATGGCCATACCGACGTCGCCCATCTCCTCCGAGATGCCGGAAAACGCCTCGCCGATCCGGGTCTGTGCCTGGGCCGCCGTGTAGGTGGCCTTGATGGTCTCCTTCTTGGTGCGGAACGCGTCCACCTTGGCCTGGAGGCGCTGCGCCGCCAACGTCAGCTTCTCCTCCTCGCCCTGCAGGGTCTGGTGCTGCCCCTCCAGGTCGGTGACCTGCTGCTGGAGCGCCGCCCTGCGGGAGAGCGCCTCGCGGGCCAGGTCCTCCCGGCCCAGCGCGAGCGCCTTCTTGCCCTGTTCCTCCAGTTTCGAGGACTGCCCCTGCAGCTGGGTCATCTGCAGCTCCAGACGCTTCCGGGAGGTCGCGACGTCCGCGACGCCCCTGCGCACCTTCTGCAACAGCTCCAGCTGCTTCTGGTAGGAGTAGTCGAGCGTCTCACGCGGGTCCTCAGCCCGGTCCAGGGCCTTGTTGGCCTTCGCGCGGAAGATCATCCCCATACGCTTCATGACACCGCTCATGGGCCTCGCGCGCCCCCTTCGTAACGGACTCAAGCCCTCGGCAACCTACAGACCCCAGAGTACGGGGCTGTCTTCCATTACCGCACCGTTCGGGCACGGATGCGCTCCTCCTCGAGGACGATCAGCCGCCCGCCCTCTCCGGCGCAGGGAGTAGGCATCCGGTCACCGTTGGGATCGGTGCTCCGGCCCATTCCCCTGGGGGCTGGGGCCCACTCTCCTGCACACCGTACTCTTGAGATGTGTTCCGTAGCCGTTCGACGAAATCAGGGCAGGCCGACTCACCTCAGGTGACGGCGGCCGAGCCCAGCCAGCCGCGCGACCCGCAAGCCCCCAAGGGTCGCCCCACCCCCAAGCGCAACGAGGCACGCGGCCCGCGCCGCCCGATGGCCGCCACAGGCCCGCAGAGCCGCAAGGACGCGGCCAAGCGGCAGCGGGAGGCCCGCAGGGCCGCGCTGGCCAAGCAGCGCGAGGCGCTGGCCAGCGGAGACGAGCGCCACCTGCCCGCACGGGACAAGGGCCCGGTGCGGCGGCTGGCGCGCGACTTCGTGGACTCGCGGTTCAGCGTCGCGGAGTTCTTCCTGCCGCTTGCCGTGATCATCCTTGTGCTGAGCATGCTGCCCTCGCTCCAGCTGAAGAACATCTCGCTGCTGCTGTGGCTCGTGGTGATCCTGCTGATCGTCGTCGACTCGATCGGCATCTCGGTACGGCTCAAGAAGAAGATCCGCGAGCGCTACCCGGACGAGAACCGCCGGGGCGCCATCGCCTACGCGCTGATGCGGACTCTTCAGATGCGCCGCATGCGCCTGCCCAAGCCGCAGGTGGCGCGCGGCGAGAAGCCCTGACCCGGCAGGAGCTGGTCGCCCGGCAGCTCGAGGAGCGGATCTCCGCGCACTTCGAGGTGGGGCGCCGGCTCCGAGTACTGGACGCCGGGATGGGCGACGGCGCGCAGGCGCTGCGGCTGGCCCGGGCCGGCCACGAAGTGACGGGCCTGGAGGCCGAGCCCGCGCGGCTCGCCGCGGTGGAGGCGGCGCTGGGCCACGAGCCCGAGGGCATCCGCGCGCGCTTCCGCACCATGGCCGGAGGCGGTCAGGACACCGGCGCGCACTTCCTGCCCGGCACCTTCGACGTGGTGCTGGGCCACGACGTGCTCGACCGGACACCGGACCCGGACAGCACGCTCGCCGGGCTCGCCCGGGTGCTGGACGCGGGAGGGCTGCTCTCGCTGGTGGTGCCCAATGTGGCGGCACGTGCGATGCGCCCTGGGCTGGCCGGCGACTGGGACGGCGCGCACGCCGCCCTGGTGACGGAACCGGCCGAGGGCGACCGCTTCCTGCGGCTGGAGTCGCTGACCTCGTTCCTCGCCCGGATCGGGGTGCCCATGGAGCGCTGGTACGGCGCGGGCGTCTTCGCCGGTGAGGGCGAGGAAGCGCTGGACGTGGAGGAGAGGGCCTGCCGCATGGACCCCTACCGGGGCGTGGCGGAGAGCCTGCACCTGTTCGGGGTACGGGGCTAGCACCATCCGGCGTGCGCGGCACCGGCCGGCTGGGCAGGCCGGTGCCGCCGGTCCCTCAGACGACGGGCGGATGGAACTCAGGGGGGTCGCGCAGCTCTATGTCCGAGACGTCGATGCCCTGCTCACGGGCGAGGTGGGCGAGGGTTTCGACCCGGGACTGCTCGGGGGCCTGGGTGTCGATGAAGGCACCCAGCCACTCCCCCGTCCGCCGGTTGTAGGCGAGCCGGCGGGAGGCGGCGGCGCTGCTGATGGTGCCCGTCTCCTCAACCGCGAAGTCGGTACCGAGGGCCGCCTTGGCGACATGTGCCGCACAGGCGTCCATGAAGCGGGGACTGGGGCGTTCGTCGCCCCCGTAGAAGAATGCCTCGATCACCTCGGAACCCCGCACCGACTTCTCGGCGAAGATGCCCGCCTGCTTCAGCGTTCCCAGCGTCCGGTCCCGTTTCTCGACCGGACCGCGCAACACCACATAAACCGCGCCACGTACGTCCATGAGCACCGAGGGTAGCGGTTCGCCGGGTGGGCCGGCCCCCGCCGTGCAAAGGCTCCGGCACTCAGCCGGAGGCGGAGCTCCCGGAGTCCGCCTCCGTCGCCTCGTGCAGGCTCATCGGCCCGTAGACGGTGCTCCCGTCCTCCTGGAGCGTCACCTGATCGGTTCCGCCCTCCAGCAGCTCCCGCCACACCTCTCCGAGCCATGACTCGGCGTCCGACTGGGTGGGGAACTCCTCGGGCTGTACGGCCGGTTCCGTCTCGGTGCCGTCGGCCTTCTCGAACCGCCACGTCCACGCCATCAGTGCCTCCGTAAGATCGCCGGTTGCTCCCGGAAGCGTAGTCCCCTGTGCGCACCCGGTGGCAGGTCACGAGACGATCAGAGGGTGGAACTGACACTGCTCGGCACCGGCGGTCCCGCCGGTCTCCCCCGTCCCGACTGCCCCTGCGCGCGCTGCGCCGCCGCGAGCGGCCCGGAAGCGCGGGCCGCTACGGCGCTGCTGTTGGACAGCACCCTGCTGCTCGACCTGACCCCAGGGCCCGCCTTCGCCGCAGCCCGCGCGGGCCAGTCGCTCAGCGGCGTACGGCAGGTGCTGCTGACCCATCCGCACGAGGGGCCCGCGCTGGAGGTGCCCGCCGGGCTGCCTTCGCCCGTCCGGGTGCCGGAGCGGCAGGAACTGGCGCTGATCAGCGGGCACCGGGTGCGGGCGCTGGCACTGGACTCGCCAGGCACCGGGTATCTGGTGACCGGACCGGGCGGCGAGCGGCTGCTGTACCTGCCGCCGGGCGCCGCGCTCGCCGGGACGGGCGAGCGCGGGACCGGGCACGGCGGCCCCTACGACGTGGCGCTGCTGGACGTGGCCGGGCGGCCCGACGCGCTGGCCCGGCTGCGGGAGGCGGGCCTGGTGGGCGCGGCCACCGATGTGCTCGCCGTCCACCTCGGGCACGACGTGCCACCGGGCCCGGAGCTGCACCGGCGGCTGGCGGCGGCCGGTGCGCGCGCCGTTCCGGACGGTACGACGCTCACCGTCGGCGAGTTCCACGGCGGGGTGGACGTCTCCGAGCCCCCACGCCGCACGCTGGTGCTGGGCGGGGCCCGCTCGGGCAAGTCCGTCGAGGCCGAGCGGCGGCTGGCCGCGTTCCCCGGGGTGGTCTACGTGGCCACCGGCGGCACCCGCGACGGTGACCCCGAGTGGGCGGCGCGGGTGGCCGAGCACCGCGAGCGGCGGCCCGCCTCCTGGCGTACCGAGGAGACCTGCGACCTGGTGCCGCTGCTGGAGCAGGAGGGGCCGCCGCTGCTGGTCGACTGTCTGGCGCTGTGGCTCACCCACGCCATGGACGAGGTGGGCGCCTGGGACGACGAGCGGTGGGAGCGGGGCGGCGCCGCCGAACTGGCCGCGCGGGTGCGGGCGCTCGTGACCGCCGTACGAGGCACACGACGGCAACTGGTGGCGGTCAGCAACGAGGTGGGCTCCGGGGTGGTGCCCGCCACCCCCGCCGGGCGGCGCTTCCGCGACGAACTGGGCCGCCTGAACGCGGCGTTCGCCGCTGAGTGCGAGCATGTACTGCTGACGGTCGCGGGTGTGGCGTTGCCACTGCGGTGAGGGCTGCGCCATGTCAGGGGCGCGGGGCCGCCTCCCATATGCGGCTCCGCCGCGGGGGTGCGACCTCATCAGCAAGGCGCCCCACACAGGCGCGAGCCGCTCACGTAATCTCAGCGGGCATGAGCGACCGCACCCTGGATCTGGACGACTTCTCCGACCTCATCGAGCGCCCGCACGGCGGCCTGCGCCGGGAAGCCGAGGAACGGCGTGCGCTGACCGGGCTGCCCCCACGGGCCCTGGGACGGCTGGAGGACGTGGGCGAATGGCTCAGCTCCGCACAGGCACGCGTGCCTGTGCAGCCGGTGGTCAACCCGCGCCTGGTGGTCTTCGCCGGCGACCACGGCGTGGCCGAACTCGGCGTCTCCACCCGGCAGCCGGGCACCGCCAAGGAGCTCGTACGTGAGTTGCTGGACGGCGTCTCGCCCGCTGCCGTGCTGGCGCGGCAGTTCGAGGTTCCGGTCCGGGTGGTCGACATTGCGCTCGACTGCGAAGCGGACGAGCTGCCGGCCGAGGTGACGCGGCACCGGGTGCGCCGTTCGTCCGGGCGGCTGGACAGCGAGGACACGCTGACGCCCCAGGAGGCAGCGGCGGCGTTCCGCGCGGGGATGGCCGTCGCCGACGAGGAGGCGGACGCCGGTACGGACCTGGTGGTCCTCGGCGATCTGAGCGTCGGCGGCACCACGGCGGCCGGAACGCTGGTCGCCGCGCTGTGCGGAACCGACGCGTCGGTGGTGACCGGCCGGGGCGGGGGCGGCATCGACGACCTGACGTGGATGCGCAAGTGCGCCGCCATCCGCGACGGACTGCGCCGGGCCCGGCCGGTGCTGGGCGACCAGTTGCAGCTGCTGGCGACGGTGGGCGGCGCCGACCTGACGGCCATGACCGGGTTCCTGCTCCAGTCGGCGGTCCGGCACACGCCTGTCATCCTCGACGGCGTCGTCTCCGCGGCGTGCGCGCTGGTCGGCCAGCGGGTGGCGTTCCGCGCCCCGGACTGGTGGCTGGCGGGCCAGGCCGGCAGCGAACCGGCCCAGGCCAAGGCGCTGGACAGGCTGGCCGCCGATCCCCTGCTGGAGCAGGGGGTGGAGGTGGGCGGCGGCACCGGAGCGCTGTTGGCGCTGCCGCTGGTGCGGGCCGCGGCGGCGCTGGCCGCGGAACTTCCCGTACGGGAACGGGAGGGGGCGCCCCACTCCGCGGAGGCTGTGGACGTCACCTGAGCCGGTGCCCTCGCGTGTGTGCTGGGAAGGGGCTGCCTCTCCCTGTGCGTTGCAGACTGCGGGGGATTCGTTGGCTGGTCGCGCAGTTCCCCGCGCCCCTCGGGGGCGCGTCCCTCCCTTTGCGCTCGGGCAGTAGCCTGCTCGGCCATGGATTCCTCGTCATCCGCGGAGACCGACAGAGCCTCGGCGGCCCAGGGACTGCGATTCGCCTTCGGAACGCTGACCGTGCTGCCCGTCGGCGTGGAGCGGTGGGACAGGCCCGCCGCGCGCGTGGGCATGGTGTGCGCCCCGGCGGTCGGGCTCGTGGTGGGGCTGGTCGCCGCCGCCGTGGGCGCCGTGCTGCTGGTGTGCGGGGCCTCGGCGCTGCTCGCCGCCGTGGCAGCCGTGGCGGTGCCCGCGGTGCTGACCCGGGGGCTGCATCTGGACGGCCTCGCCGACGTCGCCGACGGCCTGGGCAGCGGCAAGCCGGCCGAGGAGGCGCTGCGGGTGATGAAGCAGTCCGACATCGGGCCGTTCGGCGTCATCACGCTGGTGTTCGTACTGCTGGGGCAGGTGGCCGCGCTCGCCGCGCTGTACGGCCAGGGGTGGGCCATCGGTACCGCCGGTGCCGTCGCCTCCGCTGTCGCCGCACGCGGCGCCCTCACTCTCGCCTCCCGCGAGGGCGTACCCGCCGCGCGGCCCGACGGGCTGGGGGCAGCCGTCGCCGGGACAGTGCCGCGCGGGGCCGCGCTGGGGGTGGCCGGGCTGTGCGTGGCACTGGCCGTCGGGCTGGGAGCGGCCTGCCCGGGACCGATGGGGCGGATCGCCGGCTTCGCGGTCGCCACCGTGCTCGGACTGGGCGCAGCCGAGGCGCTGTTGCGGCGCTGTACGGCGCGGTTCGGCGGTGTGACAGGGGATGTCTTCGGCGCGGTGGCCGAGGCCGCGGGCTGCTGCACGCTCGTCGTGGCCGCGGTCCTGTGACGGGATTGCCGCGAACCTCCGCTTCCACCCCCACCCGTAACTCCCCCGGCGTTCCGGGGGACACGGGCATACGATGCCCGGAACGTCCGAAGCCGGAGCCGATGCGCTCCGAACCGACCGGAGGCGACACGCACTCCGAAGCCATGTTCAGGAAGAAGGTCTCTCCCACGTGTCTGCACTGACTCTCAGCTCCTCGTCCGCCGCGACGCTGCGCGCGGACGCCGTCGTCGTCGGTATCGCCAAGAACGGCTCCTCCGGCAAGGGCCGCGCTGCCAAGGCGGCCGTCGTCCTCGCCCCCGGCGCGGAGGCCGTGGACAAGGCGTACGGCGGCAAGCTGGCCGCGACGCTCGAGACTCTCGGCGCGAGCGGCGGCGAGGGCGAGGTCACCAAGCTGCCGGCCCCCGCGACCGGAGTGAAGGCCCCCGTCGTCGTGGCGGTCGGGCTGGGCGAGGCGGCCGGCAAGCAGGAGTCGTACGACGCCGAGGTGCTGCGCCGCGCAGCCGGTGCCGCCGCACGGGCGCTGGCCGGCAGCAAGAAGGCCGCGTTCGCGCTGCCGGTCGAGGACGCCGAGGCCGTCTCCGCCGTCGCCGAGGGCGCGCTGCTGGGTGCCTACTCCTTCACCGCCTACCGGGGCAAGGACAAGAGCGCCCAGAACAAGGGCGACAAGAGCGGCAAGGACGCCAAGGACAGCTCGGCGCCGCTCGCCGAGATCGCGCTGGTCGGCGCCAAGCCGCGGGACAAGGCGCACAAGGCGGCGTTGGAGCGCGCGCAGGTGGTGGCCGAGGAGGTGCACCGGGCGCGTGACCTGATCAACACCCCGGCCAACGGGCTCGACCCCAAGACCTTCGCCGCCGAGGCCCGCGCCGCGGCCAAGTCCTTCGGCCTCACCTTCGAGGTGCTGGACGAGAAGGCGCTGGCCAAGGGCGGCTACGGCGGCATCCTGGGGGTCGGCAACGGCTCGACGCAGCCGCCGCGGCTGGTCCGTATCGGCTGGTCGCACCCGAAGGCGAAGCAGTCCCTCGCGCTGGTCGGCAAGGGCATCACCTACGACTCGGGCGGCATCTCGCTCAAGCCCGCGGGCCACAACGAGACGATGAAGTGCGACATGAGCGGGGCTGCCGCCGTCTTCTCCGCCGTCGTGGCCGCCGCCCGGCTGGGGCTCCAGGCCAATGTGACCGGCTGGCTGGCGCTGGCGGAGAACATGCCCTCCGGCTCGGCCACTCGTCCGGGTGATGTGCTGACCATGTACAGCGGCAAGACGGTGGAGGTGCTCAACACCGACGCCGAGGGACGGCTGGTGCTGGCGGACGCGCTGACCCGCGCGAGCGAGGAGGAGCCGGACGCGATCGTGGACGTGGCGACGCTGACCGGCGCGATGGTGCTGGCCCTGGGCAACCGCACCTTCGGGATCATGGCGAACGACGACGAGTTCCGCACCGCGCTGCACGAGGCGGCCGAGGAAGCGGGCGAGGACGCCTGGCCGATGCCGCTGCCCGGACATCTGCGCAAGAGCTTCGACTCCCCGGTCGCCGACATCGCCAACATCGGTGAGCGGATGGGCGGCGGCCTGCTCGCCGGGCTCTTCCTGAAGGAGTTCGTCCCCGAGTCCACGCCCTGGGCGCACCTGGACATCGCGGGCCCGGCCTTCAACGAGTCCGGCCCGTTCGGCTACACCCCCAAGGGCGGCACGGGCTCGGCGGTGCGGACGCTGGTCCGGCTCGTGGAGCGCACGGCCGAGGGCGACTGACCGGACCGGCCGGGAGGGGTGTGGGGCTTCGCCTCCCGAAGCCCCACACCCCTTGGTCCGACCGCCGGAGGCACCCCGCTCCCCGCTTTCCGGCAACAAGTGCAAAGATGGGTCACTGGCAGGACAGGGCCCCGCACGGCTTGACAGAAGCCGGAAGCGATGAAAAGGGCCGAGCAGACAAAAGCGGCCGAACCTCAAGCCGCCCGGTCACACGAGACCGGCTACGGCGTACCCATGCATGGAGGACGTGACGTGGCGAACGACGCCAGCACCGTTTTCGACCTAGTGATCCTCGGAGGCGGTAGCGGCGGTTATGCCGCTGCCCTTCGCGCCGCGCAGCTCGGTCTGGATGTCGCCCTTATCGAGAAGGACAAGCTGGGCGGTACCTGCCTGCACCGGGGCTGCATCCCGACCAAGGCGCTGCTGCACGCCGGCGAGGTGGCCGACCAGTCCCGCGAAAGTGCCGAGTTCGGTGTCAAGACCTCGTTCGAGGGCATCGACATGGCCGGCGTCCACAAGTACAAGGACGGCGTGATCTCCGGGCTCTACAAGGGCCTGCAGGGGCTGGTCGCCTCGCGCAAGGTCACCTACGTGGAGGGCGAGGGCCGGCTGTCCTCGCCCACTTCCGTCGATGTCAACGGCCGGCGCTACGAGGGCCGCCACATCCTGCTGGCGACCGGTTCGGTGCCCAAGTCGCTGCCGGGTCTGACCATCGACCACGAGCGCATCATCAGCTCCGACGACGCGCTGGTCATGGACCGGGTCCCGAAGTCCGCGATCATCCTGGGCGGCGGCGTCATCGGCGTCGAGTTCGCCTCCGTGTGGAAGTCCTTCGGCGCGGACGTGACCGTCGTCGAGGGCCTCAAGCACCTGGTCCCGGCCGAGGACGAGAACAGCTCCAAGCTGCTGGAGCGGGCCTTCCGCAAGCGCGGTATCAAGTTCAACCTCGGCACCTTCTTCGACAAGGCCGAGTACACCGCCGACGGCGTCAAGGTCACGCTGGCGGACGGCAAGGAGTTCGAGGCAGAGGTGCTGCTGGTCGCCATCGGCCGCGGCCCGGTCTCCGAGGGCCTGGGTTACGAGGAGGCCGGGGTCGCCATGGACCGCGGCTTCGTCACGGTGGACGAGTACTGCCGCACCAGCGTCCCGACGATCTCCGCCGTCGGCGACCTGATCCCCACCCTCCAGCTCGCACACGTGGGCTTCGCCGAGGGCATCCTGGTCGCGGAGCGGCTGGCCGGACTCAACCCGGTGCCGGTCGACTACGCCGGTGTGCCGCGAGTCACGTACTGCAACCCGGAGGTGGCCTCGGTCGGCCTCACCGAGGAGCAGGCCAAGGAGCGGTACGGTGCCGACAAGGTGGTCACGCTCAAGTACAACCTCGCGGGCAACGGCAAGAGCAAGATCCTGAAGACGGCGGGCGAGGTCAAGCTCGTCCAGGTGCGCGATGGTGCCGTGGTCGGCGTCCACATGGTCGGAGACCGCATGGGTGAGCAGGTCGCCGAGGCCCAGCTCATCTACAACTGGGAGGCGCTGCCCGCAGAGGTGGCCCAGCTCATCCACGCCCACCCGACCCAGACCGAGGCGCTCGGCGAGGCGCACCTGGCGCTGGCCGGCAAGCCGCTGCACTCCCACGACTGACCGCCGGGTTCCAGTCAGGGCGCGACCCATCCGCACAGTTTTGTAAGGAGCAACAGAAACCATGGCGGTTTCCGTAACCCTGCCGGCGCTCGGCGAGAGCGTGACCGAGGGCACCGTCACCCGCTGGCTGAAGGCCGAGGGTGAGCACATCGAGGCCGACGAGCCGCTGCTCGAGGTCTCCACCGACAAGGTCGACACCGAGATCCCGGCCCCCGCTTCCGGGACCATCGCCTCCATCAAGGTCGCCGAGGACGAGACGGTGGAGGTCGGCGCCGAGCTGGCCGTCATCGACGACGGCTCCGGCGCTCCGGCCGCCGCCGCACCGGCCGCCGAGCCCGCGGCCGAGCCGGCCGCCGCGCCTGCCGCGGAGCAGCCCGCGCAGGCCGAGGCCCCGGCCGCACCGGCCCAGCCCGAGCCCGCTGCCGCAGCGCCGTCCGGCGGTGGCGCGGCCGAGGGCACCGGCACCGACGTCGTACTGCCCGCGCTGGGCGAGTCCGTCACCGAGGGCACCGTCACCCGCTGGCTCAAGCAGGTCGGCGACGAGGTCGAGGCCGACGAGCCGCTGCTGGAGGTCTCCACCGACAAGGTGGACACCGAGATCCCCGCGCCGACCTCCGGCACCCTGCTGGAGATCGCCGTCGGCGAGGACGAGACGGCCGAGGTCGGCGCCAAGCTGGCCGTCATCGGCGCCGCCGGTGCCGCTCCGGCTGCCGCTGCCCCGGCACCTTCGGCTCCGGCCAAGCCCGCCGAGGCGGCGCCGCAGCCCGCACAGGAGGCCCCGCAGGCCCCCGCGGCACCGGCGCAGCCCGCCGCGCCGCAGACGCCTCCGGAGCCCTCTCGGGCCCAGCCCGCGCCCGCTCAGCCGGCGCCGCCGGCCCAGCCCGCGCCCGCGCAGCCCGCACCCGCCGCACAGGCTCCTGCGGCTCCGGCAGCCCCGGCTCCGGCCGCGGCGCCGGAGAGCGACGGCGCCTATGTGACCCCGCTGGTGCGCAAGCTGGCGTCCGAGCAGGGCGTGGACCTGACCACGGTGCGCGGTACCGGTGTGGGTGGCCGCATCCGCAAGCAGGACGTCATCCAGGCCGCCGAGGCGGCCAAGGCCAAGGCCCAGGCCCCGGCGGCTCCCGCCGCCGCCCCCGCGGCGGCCGGCCGTCCCACCTCGCCCAAGCTGGAGCCGTCGCCGCTGCGCGGCCAGACGGTGAAGATGCCGCGCATCCGCAAGCTCATCGCGGACAACATGATGAAGGCGCTGCACAGCCAGGCGCAGCTGTCCACGGTCGTCGAGGTGGACGTCACCCGCATCATGCAGCTGCGGGCCCGCGCGAAGGAGGGCTTCGCGGCGCGCGAGGGCGTCAAGCTCTCCCCGATGCCGTTCTTCGTGCAGGCGGCTGCCGAGGCGCTGAAGGCCCACCCGTCCGTCAACGCGCGGCTGAACGACGACGGCACCATCACCTACCACGACGTCGAGAACATCGGCATCGCGGTGGACTCCGAGAAGGGTCTGATGGTCCCGGTCATCAAGGAGGCCGGAAACCTCAACCTGGCGGGGATCGCCCGCAAGACCGCCGAGCTGGCCAAGAAGGTCCGCGAGGGCGGTCTGGGCCCGGACGACATGTCCGGCGGCACGTTCACGATCAGCAACACCGGTTCGCGGGGCGCGCTCTTCGACACCATCATCGTGAACTACCCGCAGGTCGCCGAGCTGGGCATCGGCGCCACCGTGCGCCGCCCGATGGTCGTCAACCACCCGGACCTGGGCGAGACCATCGCCATCCGCGACATGGTCTACCTGACCCTGTCCTACGACCACCAGCTCGTGGACGGCGCCGACGCCGCCCGCTACCTCAACGACGTCAAGGCCCGCCTCGAGGCCGGCGAGTTCGAGGGCGAACTGGGCCTGTAACCCTTACGCCCAGCCGCAAGTGGTGCCCCCGTCACACGTGTGTGGCGGGGGCTCCGTCGTCCTCGTGACGGATCCCTCACCGTATGCAGTGGCACCGGGTGCCGGGGCAGGTCGTATCGTCTAGGGGCCCCACCACCTCGCTGCGAGGAGTGTCTTCATGACCCCGCCCGTCGTCCAGTCGCTGCGCGAGCAGATCCGCGAGCACCTCGTGGAGGGGATCGTCAGTGGGCGGTGGAAGCCCGGGGAGCGGATCGTGGAGCGGCGGATCGCGGTGGAGCTGGAGGTCAGCCAGACCCCCGTGCGGGAGGCGCTGCGGGAGCTGGAGGCGCTGCGGCTGATCGAGTCGTCGCCGAACAAGGGCGTGCGGGTGCGGGAGCTGTCGGCGGCGGATCTGGAGGAGATCTATCCGGTCCGGGCCGGTCTGGAGCAGATCGCCGCGGAGCTGGCGGTGCCCCGGCTGGCGGGGGACGTCACGGGGTTGCGGCCGCATGTGGCGGCGCTGTACGAGGCGGACCGGCGCGGGGACGGGGAGGCGCAGGTGCGCCACACCGTGGCCTTCCACCGGGAGCTGGTGCGGGCAGCCGGCAACAGCGTGCTGCTGCACACCTGGGAGGGGCTGGGCATCGAGGTGTGGACGGCGCTGTCGATCCGCTGGCTCGGTACGGTGCAGGAGTCGTACGCGGAGGAGCACGAGGCCGTGATGGCCGCCATCGAGCGATGTGACCCGGACATCGGCCTCCTGGTGAAGGAGCATGTGCTGGGTTGCGCCCCGGCGCCCCGGGACTGAGCGCCCCGGCAGGGGCGCGGGGAACTGCGCGACCAGCCGCCCGGGGCCCGCACTCGGCAACGCGCACCGGGCGCAGCGGCGAGCCCCCGGCATCCGGTGCCGACTTTCACGGCACGGAATGCCAATTTCGCGAGAAGCTTTGATCGATCATCGATCACAGGCGTAGAGTCCCTTCGTTGGGTGCCCCCTGTCCTGCCCGTCAGGGTTCACAACGCCCACCCGCACAACCGCCCTCCCGACCCGTTTGGAGGGGCCTACACGTCCGGAAGGTGGCCACCATGCCCGATCCCGTACGCCCGTATCCGAGCGAGCTGGACCAGCTCCCGGACCGTGATCCGCAGGAGACCGGCGAGTGGCGCGAGTCGCTCGACGCCGTCGCGGCACACGCGGGCGACGAACGAGCCGCGTACCTGGTGCGCCGTACCGTGGAGCACGCGCAGCACAGCGGTCTGGCCGTACCGGCCCTGCTGGAGACGGAGTACGTCAACACCATCCCGACCTCGGCCGAGCCCGCCTTCCCGGGTGACGAGGCGATGGAGTCCCGCATCACCGCGTGGAACCGCTGGAACGCGGCGGCCATGGTCACCCGCGGCAGCCGCTACGGCCTCGGCGGCCATATAGCGACGTTCGCCTCGGCGGCCTGGCTGTACGAGACGGGCTTCGAGCACTTCTTCAGGGGGAAGGAGGGCGACGGCAGTGGTGACCAGCTCTACGTCCAGGGCCACGCCTCCCCCGGCATCTACGCCCGCGCCTTCCTCGACGGGCGGCTCACCGAGGCGCACCTGGACCGGTTCCGGCAGGAGGCGGGAGGCGACGGGCTGCCGTCCTACCCGCACCCGCGCAGGCTGCCGTGGCTGTGGGAGTTCCCCACCGTCTCCATGGGTCTGGGCCCGATCTCGGCGATCTACCAGGCGCGGTTCAACCGCTATCTGACCCACCGCGGCATCAAGGACACCTCCGCCTCGCACGTATGGGCCTTCCTCGGTGACGGCGAGATGGACGAGCCCGAGTCGACAGCGGCGCTCGCCCTGGCCGGGCGGGAGCAGCTGGACAACCTCACGTTCGTCATCAACTGCAACCTCCAGCGGCTGGACGGCCCGGTCCGCGCGAACTTCAAGATCGTGCAGGAGCTGGAGACCCAGTTCCGCGCTGCCGGCTGGAACGTCATCAAGTCGCTGTGGGGCTCCGCCTGGGACGAGGTGTTCGCGCTGGACACCACGGGCGCGCTCACCCGGCGGCTGCGCGAGGTGCCGGACGCGCAGTTCCAGACGTACGCCACCCGCGACGCGGCCTACATCCGCGAGCACTTCTTCGGCGCCTCCCCGGCCCTGGTCGAGCTCGGCAAGCTGCTGTCGGACGACAAGATCACCGAGCTGTTCAAGACCTCCCGCGCCGGCCACGAGCCGCGCAAGGTGTACGCGGCGTACAAGGCAGCCGTCGAGCACGAGGGCGCCCCGACGGTGATCCTGGCGCAGACCGTCAAGGGCTGGACGCTGGGCCCGGGCTTCGAGTCCCGCAACGCCAACCACCAGATGAAGAAGCTCACCGGCAAGGAGTTCCGCGCCATGCGGGACCTGCTGGAGCTGCCCATCCCGGACAGCAAGCTGGACGACGAGCTGGTGCCGTACGTGCACCCGGGCCCCGACTCGCCCGAGGTGCGCTACCTCCAGGAGCGGCGCGCCGCACTCGGCGGCCCGGCGCCGGCCCGCAAGGTGCACCCGGTCGGCCTGCCCTCCCCCGCCGAGAAGCCCTTCGACGTGCTGAAGAAGGGCTCGGGGTCGCAGGAGATCGCCACCACGATGGCGTTCGTGCGGCTGGTCAAGGATCTGATGCGGGAGAAGGAGACCGGCAAGCGCTGGGTGCCGATCGTCCCGGACGAGGCCCGTACGTTCGGTATGGAGTCGCTGTTCCCGTCGGCCGGTATCTACTCGCCGCTGGGCCAGAACTACGACCCGGTCGACCGCGACCAGCTGCTGTACTACAAGGAGGCCAAGGACGGCCAGATCCTCAACGAGGGGATCACCGAGGCCGGTTCGCTGGCGGACTTCACCGCGGCGGCGACGTCGTACGCCACGCACGGCGAGCCGATGATCCCGTTCTACATCTTCTACTCGATGTTCGGGTTCCAGCGCACCGCCGACCAGTTCTGGGCGCTCGCCGACCAGCTCGGCCGCGGCTTCGTCATCGGCGCCACGGCAGGCCGTACGACGATGACCGGCGAGGGCCTCCAGCACGCCGACGGCCACTCGCACCTGCTGGCCGCCACCAACCCGGCGGTCATCTCCTACGACCCGGCGTTCGCCTACGAGGTGGGCGTCATCGTCAAGGAGGGCCTGCGCCGGATGTACGGCCCGGACGCGGCCGCGCAGGAGAACGTCTTCTACTACCTGACGGTCTACAACGAGACCAAGGTGCAGCCGCCCATGCCCGAGGGCGAGGGCGTCGAGGAGGGCATCCTCAAGGGCCTCTACCGCTTCAAGGAGGCGGAGGCCGCGCCCGCGGACGCCCCCCGTATCCAGCTGCTGTCCTCCGGAACGGCGATCCACTGGGTGCTGGAGGCGCAGCGCATCCTCGCCGAGGAGTGGGGCGTGGCCGCCGATGTGTGGTCGGCCCCGTCCTGGACGGAGCTGCGGCGTGAGGCCATGGAGTGCGACGCGGCGGCGCTGCGCGGTGAGGAGCGGGTGCCGTATGTGACCCGTGCGCTGGAGGGCGCGCCCGGCCCCGTGCTGGCCGTCAGCGACTGGATGCGTGCCGTGCCGGACCAGATCAGCCAGTGGGTCGAGCAGGACTGGGCCTCGCTGGGCACGGACGGCTTCGGCCTCTCCGACACCCGCGAGGCGGCACGGCGGTACTTCGGCGTCGACGCGGAGTCCGTCGTGGTCGCCGCCCTGTCGCGGCTCGCGCGGCGGGGCGAGGTCAAGGCGGAGGACGTCCGCCGGGCCGCCGAGAAGTACGGCCTCGCGTAGGCGGGCGCCTACGCTTCGCGGGGTCCATCTTCGCGGGGTGCATCCTCGTGGAGACGTGCCACCGGGGCTCGGGCCGTTGCCCGAGCCCCGAAGGGTTTGCCGCTGAGCGCGCAGTTCCCCGCGCCCCTTCGGGGCGCGGGGAACTCTGCTGTGCGGGCCGGCTACTCCGACGGGTGCTTGCGCAAGCGCAAGATGGCGGCGATCAGGCCGCCCCAGACGATCAGGACGGCCACGGCCATCATCACGATGGCTCCTGCGGACATCAGCGCACCTCCTCCCGTTCAGCGTCACCCTCGACGGGCGCTCCGCGCCAGGGGATGAGGGAGATCAGGACGCCCACGACCAGGGCGCCGACCGCGACACCCCACCCCGCCCAGGCGAGGAAGGAGGTGGGGTAGCCGCCGTAGTTCTCGTCGAACTCCTTGCGCAGGCTGTCGACCATCATCCAGCCGAGCACCAGCGGGGTGATCACCCCGAGGCAGACCCGCCACCAGACGCCCAGCCGCACCGCGGAGGTCTCATCCGCGTTGGCCTGGAAGGGCCGCAGGCGGCGCAGGATCCAGGCCATCACGACCAGGAAGAACAGCGCGGCCAGCGCGATGCCGTACTGGTTGATGAAGTGGTCGGCCGCGTCCAGCAGCGAGAGGCCGGCGTCCGTGGGGAAGAGGACCAGCGAGACGACGGCCACCAGACCGCCGACGGTCCACACGGCGGGCACGCGGCGCATGCCGGTGCGGTCCTGGACGGCGGAGATGACCACCTGCACGATGCTGACCAGCGAGGAGAGGCCCGCGATGGCCAGCGAGACGAAGAAGATGACGCCGAAGGCCGCGCCCAGCGGCATCTGAGAGATGACGGCCGGGAAAGCGATGAAGGCCAGGCCCACGCCTTCGCTGACCACGTCGTCGACGGCCGCGCCGTTGGCCTGCGCCATGAAGCCGAGGGTGGCGAAGACGCCGATGCCGGCGAGGATCTCGAAGGAGCTGTTGGCGAAGCCGGCCACCAGTGCCGAGCCGGTCAGGTCGGCGCGGCGCCCCAGGTAGGAGGCGTAGGTGACCATGATGCCGAAGCCGATGGAGAGCGAGAAGAAGATCTGCCCGTAGGCGGCGACCCAGACGCTGCCGTCGGTCAGCGCGCTCCAGTCGGGGGAGAAGAGCGCGTCCAGGCCCTTGCTGGCGCCGTCGAGTGTGACGGCGCGGACGACCAGGATCAGGAAGAAGAACACCAGGGCCGGGATGAAGATCTTGTTGGCCCGTTCGATACCGCGCCGTACACCCAGCGCGAGAATGGCCAGCACGATGATCCACACGGCCAGCAGGGGCCAGAAGACGTTGCCGACGAGGGAGCTGGGCAGCCCGGGCTCGCTCCCGGCCTGCAGGAAGTCCCCCATGAAGAACTTCTCGGGGTCCTTGCCCCAGTCCTTGCCGAAGGAGAATCCGGCGTACCGCACGGCCCAGGCGACGATCACCGCGTAGTAGGAGGCGATGACGAAGCAGATCACGACCTGCCACCAGCCGATGGCCTCGGCGGGGCGGGAGATCTGCCGGAACGCCGCAGGCGGCGACTTCCGGTACTTGCGGCCGACCGTGTATTCGAGAATGAGCAGCGGGAGCCCCGCCGTCAGCAGCGCGACGAGATAGGGCAGCAGGAAGGCCCCGCCGCCGTTCTTGTACGCCTCGGCGGGGAAGCGCCAGATGTTGCCCAACCCGATGGCGGAGCCGATGGCCGCCATCAGGAAGCCGGCTCGCGAGCCCCACTGTTCGCGCTGTTCGCGAGTTTGCTGAGACATGACCGTTTCCTTGTTCGTTGTATAACGGGCGGAACGGTAACAGCGGGACACGGCCCACGGGAGGGGTATTCAGCATGCGGGCAGCCCGGCTGATCAGGATGGTTCTCCTGCTCCAGACACGGCGGGAGATGACGGCCGCGCAGCTCGCGGAGGAGCTGGAGGTCTCCGAGCGTACGGTCTCGCGGGACATGCTGGCCCTCTCCGAGGCGGGCGTGCCGGTATACGCGGACCGGGGCCGCGCGGGCGGCTACCGGCTGATCGGCGGCTACCGTACGCGGCTGACCGGCATGGGCCGCAGCGAGGCGGAGGCACTGTTCCTGTCGGGCGTGCCCTCGGCGCTGCGGGACCTGGGCCTGGACGATGCGGCCTCGGCGGCGAAACTGAAGGTCTCGGCGGCGCTGGACCCCGCGCTGCGCGATGTGCACGCCAGCACGGCGCAGCGTTTTCACCTGGATGCCCCGGGGTGGTGGCAGGCGCCCGAGACACCGCCGCTGCTGCCCGCGCTGGCCGACGCCGTCTGGTCGGACCGCGGGGTGGCCGTCCGCTACAAGGGGAAGAAGAGCGAGGTCGAGCGGGAGCTGGAGCCGTACGGGCTGGTACTCAAGGCGGGCCGGTGGTATCTGGCGGCCCGTGTCCCGGCGGATGCCGACCGCCGGGGCCGGGACCCCTGGAGGGTGTACCGCGTCGACCGGTTCACCGAGGTCACCGTCCACGACGAGCACTTCGAGCGGGACGCCGATTTCGACCTGGCCGCGTTCTGGACGGAGCAGGCGGCCGCGTTCGCGCGCGCCATCCTGCGCGAGCAGGTGACGCTGCGGCTGACCGGGCCGGGCGCCCGCCGGCTGCGGTACGTCACCGACCGGACGGCCGCCGAGGAGGCGCTGGCACGCGGCACCGTCGACGACCAGGGCCGTACGACGGTGACGCTGCCGGTGGAGAGCGAGGAGGTGGCCTACGAGCAGCTCCTCGCTCTCGGCCCGGAGTGCGAGGTGCTGGCGCCCGGCTCCTTGCGGAGCCGCTGTGCGCAGGCGGCGCGCGCCATGGGTGCCCTCTACCTGGTGGAGTAGCCCCCAGGGGAGCAGTCCCCCCGCGCCCCTGGGGGTGCCGGGCTAACGGTAGGTGCCGGCGTCCAGCGGTCCCTCCGCGGTATCGAGGTCCTGCAGATACCGCCAGGCGTCCGGTGCCGAGCCGTCCACATCCGTGAAGCCGTAGACCTTGGCGAGGCCGCCGCTGGAGACGGACTGGCCGTTCCAGCGCGCCACGTCCGGGTCGGCGGCGAGCGCGGCCACGGCGCGGCCGACGAAGACGGGGCTCTCGGAGATGGCGAAGTTCGGGTCCTTGGCGCACCCGTCGCGCCAGTCGTCCTCCGACACCTTGAAATGGGTGTCGAGCATCGTCTCCGAGCGCAGCCAGCCGGGGGTCAGACAGACGGCGGTGGTGCCGTGCTCCTTGGTCTCCTCGGCCAGCGCGCGGGCGATCCGCAGGGGTGCGGTCTTGGCCAGGTCGTAGTAGACGGGCTGCCGGTAGCGCTGGTTGAACTCCTCGGTGCCGTCGGTGACCTCGATCAGCAGCCCGCCCGGCCGCCGGGTCAGCAGCGGCAGGGCGTACGTACTGGTGATGAGGTGGCTGTCGATGCCGAGCCGCAGGACGCGCAGCCCGTCGGCCAGGTCGTGCTCCCACAGCTTCTTGTCGAAGCCGACCAGGTGGTCGCCGCCCCACAGGTCGTTGACGAGGATGTCGAGGGCACCCTGTTCACGGTCGATACGTGCGAGGAGTTCACGCACCTGTTCGGGGTCGAGGTGGTCGACGGCGGCGGCGTGTCCGCTGCCCCCTCCACCGCTCGCACCCGCCTCGCTCGCCAGTTCGGCCGTCTCCTCGATGGTCTCGCTCGTCCTGCCGACCTCGCTGGCCCGCTCCCGGGTGGTACGGCCCGTCGCGTAGACGGTCGCCCCGGCGCGGCACAGCTCGACCGCCATGGCGCGTCCCGCCCCCCTGGTGGCACCCGCGACCAGGGCGACCTTGCCGGCCAGCGGCCCGCGGGAGCTGCTCGGTTCCTTCACTGTTCCTCCTTCGTTGCTGCGCTGGTTCGCAGGAAGAAGACGCTGGCAGCAATACCGGACAGCCTCTGTCGGATATCGAATACGGAATGCCGTGTGGTTCATGTCTCATAACGACACAGCCGCATCTGGCGCACTCCGCGTGCGCCACGCCGTCTCAGGCCCGATGCTGAGGGCGTGATGGACGAGACGGAGTTCTGGGAGCTGATCGACTCCACCCGCCAGGAGGCCGACGGCGACCCCCAGGAACAGGCGGATCTGCTGGTCGAGCGGCTCACCCAGCTCGACCCCGACGCGGTGACGTACTTCGCCCGCCACTTCGAGTCGCGCTACAACCGCTCCTACCAATGGGACCTGTGGGCCGCCGCCTGGATTCTGCTGGACGGCGCGAGCGACGACGCGTTCGACTCCTTCCGGTGCTGGCTGATCGGCCAGGGCCGGGAGGTCTTCGAGGGAGCGGCGCACGACGCCGACGCCCTCGCCGAGCTGCTGGACGACTTCGACGAGGAGCTCGACGGAGACGGCGAGGAACTGGGCTTCGCGGCCGACGAGGCGTACGAACAGCTGACCGGTACCGTCCTGCCCGACCTGGGCCTGCCGGAGGCACCGGCCGACCCGGACGGCGTGCCCCTCAACATGGAGGACCCGTTGGCGCTGGCCGACCGGCTGCCCCGGCTGTGGGACCGCTTCCGGGGGGAGTGAGCCCGCGCAGGTCTGCACCCGCCGCACGGCGGCCGGTTCACCCGGGCCGTACCGACTCCAGGTAGCCGGAGCACCGCGCCAGCAGTGAGATCAGCTGGGCGCGCTCCTCGTCGGTGAACTGGGCCGCCAGTCCCCGCTCGACCCGTACGGCGTTCTCGTCGGCTTCGGCCATCACCTGTGTCCCGAGCTCCGTCAGCCGGGTCTCCAGCACATTGCGGTGCCAGGGGTGGGGGGTGCGGGTGATCAGGCCGCGCTGCTGGAGGTTCTTGAGGACCGTGTTCATCGTCGGCGCCGTCACCCGGCAGGCCCGGGCGAGGGCGGCGGCCGGGATGCCGGGGTTCTCGGCGAGCTGGAGCAGCGCCGCGTACTGAGGGACCGTCAGCCCGGCAGGCTTGAGCACGGCGTGCTTGGTCGCGTTGAGCGCGTGCTCGGCTTCCTTGATGTGCGAGCCCAGGCGCTCGGAGGCGGGCATGGAGGTCATCCACGCATCGTAGCCACCAGCCCAAGGAGAAGAATCTTGACGAATATTAGAGCTCTAATAGACTTGCGTGTACATTCTCATGGGAGGGCCCTCATTCCCGTAGCGGTTCTTCACCGCTGACCTGGGCCCCTTCTGTCACTGGAGGCACACCATTTCCCGTCAGCCCTACCCCTCCCGGCGCCGTTTCGCGCTGACCGCGCTCGCGGTGGCTACAACGGCCACCTCGCTCACGGCGTTCACCGCGCCGCCCGCCACCTCGGCGACGGCCGCGCACACCGCACCCGCCGACCACTCCGCACCCGCGCCCCGGCTGCGGGTCTCGACCGCGTACGAGCTGCCCGGCGACCGCGTCTACCCGGAGGGGATCGCCGCCGACCCGTGCTCCGGCCGGCTGTACGCGGGCTCCTTCGAGACCGGCGCCGTCTACCGGATGACGCCCGGACACCGCGTGGCCGAGACCTTCCTGCCCGCCGGCACCGACGGACGGCACACCGCCAACGGCCTCAAGGCCGACCGTGCGGGGCGGCTGTGGGTCACCGACTCCACCAAGGGCGTCTTCGTCTACGACCTGCGCACCCGGCGGCTGCTCGCCCGGTTCGACGTCACCGGAAACGACCCCTTCTTCGTCAACGACCTCGTGCTGACCCCGGACGGCTCGGCCCATGTGACCGACAGCGTGCGCAACGTCGTCTACCGCGTCACTCCCGCACAGCTGGCCCGCGCCCAGGCGACAGGCGGGCGGGGGCGGCTGGTCACCCGCTTCGACCTGGCCGAGGCGGTGCCCCCACCCACCGACGAGGTGCCCTACGCCCTCAACGGCATAGCGGCCGGACCCGGCGGCCGCTATCTGGTCACGGTGGACATGACCGGTGGCGGCCTCTACCGCCTCGACCCGGTCACCGGCAAGGTGTCCCGCGTCCGGCTGCACGGCGCCGACCTGCGCAACGCCGACGGTCTGGAGACCGCGGGCGACAGGCTGTGGGTCGTCCACAACACCGACAACGCGCTGAGCCGCTGGCGGTTGAACCACGACGGTACCGAAGCCCGCCAGGAGGCCCGCGCGAGCGACCCCGGCCTCCAGATACCGACCACCCTGGTTCGGGAGCGCGGCACGCTGTTCGTGGTCCGCTCGCAGTTCGACAAGGGCGGACCGATGGGCCCCGGTACCCCGCAGACGCCGTTCACCATCGCCGCCGTACGGGGGCTGTGAGGCGCCGTCTGAGTGGTCGCTGCGGATACGTCAGGATGGGCGTATGCGTATCGCGGTCACCGGCTCCACCGGACTCATCGGCTCGGCCCTCACCCGCTCCCTGCGGGCCGAGGGGCACGAGGTGCTGCGGCTGGTACGGCGCCCTGCCGCGGCCGCCGACGAACTGCGCTGGGACCCCACGGGCGGCCGGGTGGCGGCGGCCGGACTCGCAGGCTGCGAGGCCGTCGTCCACCTCGCGGGCGCACCCGTGGGCGCGCGCCGCTGGACGGACAGCTACAAGCGCGAACTGCGCGAGAGCCGAGTGCTGGGCACCCGCACCCTCGCCGGCGCCCTCGCCGCGCTGGACACTCCGCCCCGCACCCTGATCGTCGGTACCGCGATCGGCTATTACGGCGACACCGGGGATGCCGCCGTCGACGAGAGCGCCGGGCCCGGCAGCGGCTTCCTGGCCGAGCTGTGCCAGGACTGGGAGGCCGCGGCGGGTGCCGCCCGGGACGCCGGTATCCGTACCGTCCTCGGCCGCACCGGGCTGGTCGTCGCGCGCGGGGGCGGGGCGTGGGGGCGGCTGTTCCCGCTCTTCAAGGCGGGGCTCGGCGGACGGCTGGGCAGCGGCCGCCAGTTCTGGAGCCATATCGCGCTGCACGACCACGTGGCGGCGCTGCGGTTCCTGCTGGAGGAGGAGTCGCTGTCGGGCCCTGTGAACCTCACCGCGCCGGAACCGGCCACCAACCGTGAGGTCACCGCCGCCATGGGCCGCGTGCTCCACCGCCCCACTCCCTTCGCCGTCCCCGCGCCCGTGCTCCGTGTCGCACTCGGCGAGTTCGCCGCGGACGTACTGGGCAGCCAGCGGGTGCTCCCCCGCAGGCTGCTGGACGCCGGTTTCCGCTTCGCCTTCCCGACGGTGACGGACGCCATCCGCGCCGCCCTCTGAGCCCGGGTATGCATCCGGGCGCCCCCCGCGCGACGTACCGGAGAGGCGATCACACACCAACGCTCGAACACGGGTATGAGGAGGGCGCGCCGGGGCATCAGGACGAGAGCCGGATGCCCCACTTGGGCACAAGAACGCACGTACAGCACCAACGCGACAGCAGCGAGAAGGCCGAACCGACCAGCCCCCATCAGACCCGCACGCGCGTCGACGTCGGGAGGAAATGTGCTGACCAGCAGCGCACACGCAGACACCCGCACCGGGACCGGCCACGAGGAGGTGGAAGGCGCCGGCAGAGAGCGGACGGCGGACGTGGTGATCGTCGGTGCGGGACTGGCCGGCCTGGCCGCCGCGCACCGGCTGACCGCGGCCGGCCTGCGTGTCCTCGTCCTGGAGGCGGCCCCCGCGGCCGGGGGACGGCTGCGCACCGACCACCTGGAGGGGTACCGCCTCGACCGCAGCCCGGGGGTGCTCAGCCTGGACAGGGACGCCGACGCGTTCACCCGGCTGCCCGCACTGGAGACGCTCTCACTGCGCCCGTTCGCGCCGGGGGCGCTGCTGCACGCGGAGGGCCGCAGGCACCGGGTGGCGGCCCGCAGGACGGAGCGCGGCTCCCAGCCGGTGCGCGCCGGCCGTACGGCCCTGCTCGACCGGCGCACGAGGGGCGCAGGAAGCACGCGAGGCGCATCGACCGCGCTGAAGACGGCACGCGCACTGACCGGCGCGCGCACCCGAGCCGACATGTCCGACGCACTGGGACTCGTCCGGCTGCGCGTCTCCCTGGCGCGGTTCGCCTCGGTGCCGCCCCAGGGGCTGCTGTCCCGGCCCGAGGTGCCCACCTGCCAGGCGCTGACGGACCGGGGTCTGCCCTCGCGTCCGGCGGAGACGCTGGTGCGCCCGCTGCTGACCGCGCTGCTGTCGGACCCGGCGCTGACGACCTCCAGCCGCGTCGCCGACCTGACCCTGCGCGGCTTCGCACGCGGCGGACTCGGCGTACCCGCTGGCGGCCAGTCGACGGTTACGGAGCTGCTGGCGGCGGCGCTGCCTCCGGGCACGGTGCGTACCGGCGTACGGGTCACCTCCGTGAGCACACACGCGGTGCAGACCGAGGCGCACGGCACCTTCGGCTGCGCCGCCGTGCTGGTGGCGACCGGTGCCCGCGCGGCCGCCACGCTGCTGCCGGGGCTGCGGGTGCCCCAGTTCCACCCGGTGACGGTGCTGCACCACGCCGCGGAAGAGCCGCTGCCGCCGAGCGTGAGCGGACCCTCCTTCACCGTCTGCGCCGAGCGGGACGGCACGGAACCCGACCCCGTCAGCCACACCTGGGTGGCCTCGTCGGTCGACCCCTCGCGCGCCGCGCCCGGCCGGACGCTGATCACCTCGGTCGTCCTGGGTGAGCGGGCCGCCGAGCCGCCCACGGCGCTGGACAAGGCGGCGCGGCTGCAGCTCGCGGGCGTCTACGGCACCTCGACGGACCGCTGGGAGCTGCTGGCGGCCTACCACGACCCGGACGCGGTGCCCGCGATGCCGGCCCCGCACGACCCCCGGCGACCGGTGCGGGTGCTGTCCGGGCTCTATGTGTGCGGGGAGCACCGGGACACCAGCACCCCGCGCGGGGCACTGAGTTCGGCGGAGCGTGCCACGGAGCAGATCCTGCGGGACTTCGGGCGTCCGGCAGCGTGCGCCGAGCCCGTGCGGGAGACCGCCGCCTAATCGAACAAAGATCCCGAACTCCCTGATGACCAGCGGGTTTTGTCAGTGGGGGCGGGTAGAATCGAGGTAGTTCCAGCAAGCGCACCGACGTCGTGAGGAGACCGTCGATGACTGCTGTCCGTTCCCGTACCTCTCGTTCACACTCCCGCCCCACCACCCGCGCCCAGCACCAGCAGCAGCACCTGCCGAAGATGTCCACCCTGCCCGTCCTGCCGAAGAAGCCGCTCCCGGCCGGCCGGCCGCGCGAGTGGTACGAGACGCACAACCGCCAACTGAAGGCGATGCGGATCGCGATAGCCCTGCTCGACACCGGCGTCTACACCGCCGAGCAGGCACGCAACCGCACCATCCGGGCGACGGCCCACCGCATCGGCGTGCACCCGCCGTCGCTCACCACCTGCCGCCTGGTGCGGTCGCTGCTGCCCTGACACCGGGGCTCCACCGCCCTGACACCTCGGCCCGACGCCGGGAAAGGAGCACCGGAAAAACCCGTAGCGTCATGACCATAGGTGCTCTACGGTCCTGACTGTCATATGCGGTCCGGCATGTGCGGTCGGTGAACCACGAAGGAGCCCTCATGACGGCAGGGGCGGTCAGGAAGCGTGCCGAGGCCACGGCGCTGGCGGCAGCCGGAGTCACGGTCGTGCTGTGGGCCTCGGCATTCGTCTCCATACGCAGCGCGGGCGCGCACTACTCACCGGGCGCCCTGGCACTGGGCAGGCTCGGTGCCGGGGCGCTCGTCCTGTGCGCGGTGCTCCTCGTCCGCCGCGAGGGGCTCCCGCCCAGGGCGGCCTGGCCCGGCATCATCACCTCGGGCGTCCTGTGGTTCGGCGGGTACATGGTCGCGCTCAACTGGGGCGAGCGGCTGGTGGACGCGGGCACGGCGGCGATGGTCGTCAACATCGGCCCCCTGCTGATGGCCTTGCTGGGCGGTTGGCTGCTCAAGGAGGGCTTCCCCAGCCGGCTGCTCGCCGGGATGGCCGTCTCCTTCGCGGGCGCCGTCGTCGTCGGCCTGTCGGTGTCCGGGGGCAGCGGCTCCTCGCCCCTGGGGGTGGCGCTGTGCGTGCTGGCCGCCATCTCCTACGCCGTCGGGGTCGTCAGCCAGAAGCCCGCACTGCGGCACGCCTCGCCGCTGCAGGTCACCGCGTTCGGCTGCCTGATCGGCTTCGTGGCCTGCCTCCCGTTCAGCGGGCAACTGGTCGCCGAGGTGGCCGACGCGCCCGCTTCGGCCACCCTCAACACCGTCTACCTGGGCGTGTTCCCGACCGCCCTCGCCTTCTCCACCTGGGCCTACGCCCTCTCCCGCACCACCGCCGGGCGCATGGGCTCCACCACGTACGTCGTCCCGTTCCTGGTCGTACTGATGTCCTGGCTCTTCCTGGACGAGGTGCCCGGCCGGCTGGCCCTGGCGGGCGGCCTGCTGTGCCTGGCCGGAGTGGCCGTCTCCCGCTCGCGCAGCCGCACCCCGCGCCCTCCCCGGCCCGTGACCGCGGCCGGCTCCGCTACCGCGGCACCGTCCGCTACCGCGGCACCGTCCGCTACCGCGGCACCGGACCCGCGGCCGTCCTCCCCAGCCGGGCAGCCGACGTCCCCAGTCCCGCAGGGCCGTCGAACGGCCACGTAGGCAGGAAATGGCGGCGCAGATCCGTCTCGGCGTACCGGCGGCAGCCGCGGTGCCAGGCCAGGATGCCCGCCATCCAGTTCTCCAGTTCCCGCACATAGCCGTCCAGCGCCGCGCGCTCGGCCTTCCCCAGCGCGAAGTCGTCGTAGAGCACGGGGAACTCGTTGGCGGCCACGTGCTGGAACTGCCGCATCCGGGACTTCATCAGATCGTCGATGATGCGCAGCGCCGTCGGGTAGTCGCAGTCGAAGAAGTCGCGGACGACCAGCAGCCCGTTGTGCAGTTCACCCTCGAACTCGATCTCCTTCTGGTACGAGAAGACGTCGTTGAGCAGACAGGCGTAGTCCGCCGCCGCGTTCTCCAGCGACTTCATCGGACCGCTGCGGTAGATCTCCTCCGGGATGGTGTCGGGCTGGGTGAGCCTGCACAGGCTCATGGTCAGGTCCGAGCCGAAGGTCCGCCGCCGCATCTCCACGTAGTCGACCGGGTCGGGGATGCGGTTCTGCGTCTGGTTGTCGAGCTCCCACAGCCAGCTGGCCGCCATGATCTCGATGGCGGCGCGGAAGCGGCGGCGCTTCGCGGGGCTCATCGGACCGGCCGTGCGCATCCACAGATCCGCCAGCGACCGCTCGAACGGGCTCTCCGGGGGCGTGCCACCGGTCGCTCCCGCTTCGGGCGCCGCCGCTCCAGGCGCCCCCGCTCCGGGCACCTCGTCGACCGGCATGAACAGCGACAGCCGATCCGTGCACACCTTGGCGCCCGCCAGATCGCGGGTGCGGCCGAAGCGGACCGGATAGTAGTCGTCCCCCCAAGTGCCCCAGGCCAGCCAGGCGGAGGCCAGGTCGAGCTCGTCGGCGGTCGCGTCCGGGTGGATTCCCGCGGCGCACAGCGGCAGGTCGTGGTCCCGCATCAGCTCCTCGTCCCAGACCCGGCCGCCCGGCACATCGGGCTGCGGCTCCAGCAGCCCCATCGCGTGGGCCCAGGCGATCACCCGCTCCCGTGCGCCGTCCAGATGCGGGCTGAGCCGGTGCTCGAACGGCATCTCGAAGTCGGGCAGCACCGAGGGGCCGGTGCGCTCGTGCGGCACATGGCTGAAGGAGCGGACGCGCCGCGCCTGCGCGCGGCTGTGCGGGCGCAGCACGTCGGCGGCCGAGGTCCCCAGCCCGGCCGGGACGAACGGCAGCCGCGCCGGGCCGCTGCCGCCCGCTCCGCCCCCGTTCATATAGCGGCTGGAGCGCATGTGCCACTCGTGACCGCCGGACTGCCAGTCCTGGAGACCCTTGGTGTAGGCGGCGATATCGGCGCACTGGGCGGGATCGAGGCCCTTCTCGGCGCAGAGCGCGGGCACTTCACCCAGCGCGGTGTGCTCGAACTGCTGGAGCCGGGAGGTGAGCAGGTCGTTGACGGCGTCGGCGGCCTCCTGCGTCGAACACCCCAGGAACGTCTCCAGGACGAGTACGCCGTTGGACAGCTCGCCCTCGTCCCGCGTCTCCCGCTCGTAGGAGAACAGGTCGTTGCGCAGGTGCACGGCGTCGGAGAAGGTGTCGCGCAGTACGCACAGCGGACGCGAGCCGGCGACCGCCGCGGGCACCTCGGCGTGCGCCGCGAACTCCACCAGCCCGGCCGACCACGGCGCACCGCCGACCTTGCGCCGCATCTCGATGTACTCGACCGGGTTCGGCACCCGGCCGATGTTGATGTTGGACAGCTCCCACAGCGACTCGTTGAGCAGGTTCTCGGTGCTGACGGCGAACCGCGCCCGCCAGTCGGCCGACATGGCCGGCACCGTCCTGGCCCACAGGTCGGCCAGCCCCGCCTCGACCGGGTTGACCGGCTCGGGCACCGGCGCCGCGGGGTCGTCCTCCAGCGGCATGAACAGCGGCAGCCGGTCGAGATACGCCTTGCCGCCGGCCCGGTCCTGGGTGCGCTTGAACTCCTCGAGGAAGTGGTCGTCGAAGAAGAAGACCCACACGTACCAGTCGGTGACCAGCGCCAGGTCCTCGGCGCTCGCGTCGGGGTGGGTGTAGGCGCACAGCAGCGCGTAGTCGTGCGCGTCCAGGTCGGCGGTCTCCCAGATCCCCGAGCCCTCCAGCATCCCCATCTTCCCTGCCCACTCCCGCGAATGGGCCCTGGCCTGGTCGACGTGCGGATTGAGCCGGGCCGGGTAGGGCACGTAGAAGTCGGGCAGTTCGAAGGGTTGCGACAACGTCACTGTCCCCCAGCTCGTCGGATCGGTGCTGACTTGGCCTACCCGCGGTGGAATGACGACCATCCTTTTTCACTCGTACGTGGGATGCCGCTGTTACCGATCCGTCGAACAAATTGCGTGGTCCGACTCGCTGTTGAGCTGCTAGCTTCGCAGTCGTGGCGAAGCTGAATCAGATCATCGCAGTCGAGAAGGGCGTCAAGTCCAAGGTGGCACAGGACCTGGCGCAGGCGCAGCACGGGCTGACGAAGCCGCAGATGCTGGCCGGTATCTCGCGTACGTACCAGCCCAAGGACGAAGAGGGCGAGCAGCTTCCGCCGGAATCGACACGGGTCCAGGTCAAGACCGAGGATGTGCTGAAGGAAACGGCGAAGATCCTCACCCGGCTGTTCGATGTGACGGCGACGAAGGACTGGGCGAACCTCACGGCTCGCGCGGATGTCGTCGTCGACGGCCGCACCGTCCTGTCCGAGGTGCCCGTCTCCTATCTGCTCTTCCTGGAGAAGCAGTTGGGAGAGCTCGGCTCCTTTCTGCGCAAGCTGCCCGTCCTGGACGGCGCCGAGGCGTGGGAGAAGGACCCCTCCACGGACTGGTGGAAGACCGAGCAGGTCCGTACGGTGCGCACCAAGAAGGTGCCGCGCAACCATGTGAAGGCGGAGGCCACCGAGAAGCACCCGGCCCAGGTCGAGGTGTACTACGAGGACATCCCCGTCGGTTACTGGACCACGGTCAAGTACTCCGGCGCGCTGCCCGCACGCCGGGTCAACGAGCTGCTGGAGCGGCTGGACAAGCTGGCCGCTGCGGTGAAGTTCGCCCGCGAGGAGGCCAACAGCACGGAGGTCACCGACCAGCGCGTCGGGGACGCGGTCTTCGGCTACCTGTTCGCGTAGGCGGCGGCACAAGACGCAAGACGCAAGACGCGGAATACAACTACAGACTCCCCGGGCCATGGGGTTCGACGCCCTTTCGGCCCGGGGTGCGCCAGGAGCGCAAAGCTGAAGCTGAAGCTGATGTGTGAACCCCCGGCGACCTACGCACATATGCAGGTGGCCGGTCAAGCTCAACCTCTCGCTCCAAGCTCAGCATCGCCGTTCATCGCCCGGCAACCGGGGTGGTGACGACCTCGAGACGCCGGTTCGAACCCGGCCGGCGGTTCCACATGCCGCCGTGGTGGAGTGGCTCCACGCGAGGACATCGCCGAATGATCCGCCCATGAACCGTCAGGGCGTGCGAACGAGCGGCACCCAGGACCCCGGGGCCGGGCAAAGCCCCGGGGTCCTTTTAGCGGCCACCGCACGGCGCATGCGGCGGCGCTGACCCGGATGGCTGTGTACGCGGGCCGGGTGACGGCGGCGGCGATGCTCGGCTGGGTGCTCGACGGCCGCGTATGGGACGTACGGCCGCACAACCTTCTGGTACGGCCGGGCAAGCCACGGGATCGCGGGCGTCCGGCTGCGGGCCCCACAGCTGCTCGCGGCACCCTGCCAGGACCGTGCTGCCACCGCGCGCGGACCGGCTGCGGGCGTACGCGGCCCGCTGAGATCGCACCGGGGCGGGGCGGGGCGTTGTCACATCAGCTCGCGTTCCACTCCGTTCCGGCCTTCCGACACCTGGCTTCCGGCGGCGCGTTCACCACAGCTCGGTGCTGTGCCGGGCCACGAGCGCGGCGATCCGGCCGACGGCCTCGCTCCCGGGGAGCGGTCCGATGCGGCGGCCGTCGCGCAGCCGTAGCGCGAGCAGCCCGTCGGCGGCCTCGCGGGGACCGATCACCGCCTGGTACGGCACGAGCCGTGCCTCCCGTACCCGGGCGCCCAGGCTGCCCCGTCCCGGAGGGGCCAGTTCGGTGCGGAGTCCTGCCCGAGCGCAGCGCCGCTCGAACGCCTCGCCCTCGGGCACCTGCGCCTCCGACACCGGCAGCACGGTGACCTGGGTGGGTGCCAGCCACGCCGGGAACGCGCCGCCGTGCACCTCGATCAGCTGGGCCACGGCACGCTCCACGCTGCCGATCACTGCCCGGTGCACCATGACGGGCCGGTACTTGCCACCGTCCGCGCCGATGTAGCGCAGATCGAAGCGTGCGGGCTGGTGGAGGTCGACCTGGACGGTGGAGAGGGTCGCCTCCCTGCCCACCGCGTCGGCGATCTGCACATCGATCTTCGGCCCGTAGAAGGCCGCCTCGCCCTCCGCCGCCTCGTACGGCAGCCCGGACTCCTCGAGTACCCCGGTCAGCAGCGCGGTGGCCTGCCGCCAGGCGTCCGGGTCCGCCGCGTAACCGCCGCCGGGGGCCGGGAGGGACAGCCGGTAGCGGGCCGCGTCGATACCGAGCGCCCGGTAGGCGGCCCGGATCAGCTCCAGCGCCGCCCGCGCCTCGGCGGCGACCTGGTCGAGGGCGCAGAAGATGTGCGCATCGTTGAGCTGGATGGCCCGCACTCTGGTCAGCCCGCCGAGCACGCCCGAGCGCTCGGCGCGGTACATGGCGCCCAGCTCCGCGATCCGCAACGGCAGTTCGCGGTAGCTGCGCGCACGGGACCGGTAGATGAGCGCGTGATGCGGGCACAGGCTGGGCCTGAGCACGAGCTGTTCGCTCTCACCGCCCTCGCCCGCCTCCAGCGGGGGGAACATGTCATCGGCGTAGTGCGCCCAGTGCCCGGAGAGCTCGTACAGCTCCCTCTTCCCCAGCGCGGGCGAGTACACATGCTGGTACCCCGCGCGGCGCTCGACAGCGCGCACGTACTCCTCCAGCGCGTGCCGGACGGTGGCCCCGTCCGGCAGCCAGTACGGCAACCCGGCACCGATCAGCGGATCGGTGCCGAACAGGCCCAGTTCGCGACCGAGCGAACGGTGATCGTGGTGTGCGGTGCTCATACGGCTCTCCCTGGTGTCAATTGCGGCGGGCGGAGGCCCGGGAGAGCGGAACGACGAAGCCCCGGGCGCTCGGCCCGGGGCTTCGGTGATACGTCTGGGACGTGGCTCAGCGCGCCGGGACCTGGTCCGGCGTCGTCGTCCTGGCGACACTTGCGGCGCGCTGTGGCATACCGGGCACGGTAGCAGGGCCCTCCCTCGCCGGTCGCCAGGTTTTCCTACGGCAGCGCACTACACCCTCACGAACCCATGCGGCAGTCCGGTGGCGGGCCTGTGCGGTCGGCGTGCGGAGCGAGCGCCTTCTTGCCCTCGGGCAGGGTGGCCCAGATGTCGGCGGGCTTCGCGTCAGCAGTCGCAGCCGCAGTCGCAGCAATTGCAGCCGTCGCAGTTGCAGCAGTCGCAGTTGCAGTTGCTGCAGCAGTCGCAGGCGTCGCAGCAGTCCGAGCAGAGACCTTCGCGCTTCTTGCGGGACCAGGGGCCCTCGTACTGGGAGGCGCAGCACATCTGGCAGGTGCAGCAGAGACCGACGAATGCGGCGCAGCCGGCCAGGAGACCGCGCGGGGGCCGCTGGTTGGGCGGGTGTGGGCTGTTGCCGCCTGAGCCGTCACCGCCCCAGCCGTCCCCTCCGGCCCCGGGCGGCACCTGGCCACCGCCGTCGGAACCCGGGTAGGGGTTTGCAGGGCCGTTGAGGTTCTGCGGGGCCTGCCCGTAGGGCGGTCGGCCGTGGTGCGGCTGGCCGTACGGCGACTGCTGCCCGTATGGCTGCTGGCCATGCGGCGGTTGGCCGTGCGGCTGCTGGTACGGGTTGTCCGGGGCGTGGGCGTCCGCGTGGCCCTCCGTGTGGGCGTCCGTGTGTGCGCATGTCGTGGTGCCGAACGCGCGGTCCACGGCGCGCGGCAGCTCGTGCACCAGCAGGACGTGTGCGAGCCGCGGGTCGGCGAAGTCGACATCGCGCAGGGCCAGCCGGATGCCGCGGACCGCGTCGTCGCACAGCCGTCGGGTCTCGGCGCGGGTGGCGCCGGTGGCGTTTATCGGGTTCCAGGCGCCCTCGGCGGCGTCCCTGGCGCGGTCCTCGACCGCGTCCAGCAGGTGCGCGAGGCGTCCGAAGAGGCGGCCGGCCTCGGCGAGGGGCGCCGCGTTACCGGGCTTTCCCGCGAGCGTCGCCGTATGTGCGAAAGCCGCTGCCGTGGCCGTCTCGGTCGGCTCGGTGACGGCGGTGAGCGGAGTGCCGGGCCCCGCGACGCGCTCCACATCGGTCTGCCGGTCCACGGCGTCGACCAGGACGGCGGTGTCGAAGCCCAGCGTGCCGCCGGTACGGGCGCCGGCCCGGTCCCAGCCCGCGGCTATCCGGCGCGCCGCTGCCGCGACCGGGCGGCGGCGCAGCATGCCGTCGCGGTCGGCTATGTGGTCCCGCACCTTCGCCGAGGCGAGGACGAGCGAGACCGAGGCCGCCAGCCGCGCTCCCTCGCCCTGCGCGACGGACGCGGTCCGCATACCGCGCAGCGGGCACGGCCCCGCGGTACGGCGCCGGGCGGCGGCGACGCCGCTCTGCGCGTCGGTCAGTACGGAGATGAGCAGCCCGTCATAGTTCGTCACCACCCGCGCGAACTGGCCGTGGTCGCCCCGCAGCGCGAGACAGAGCCCGCACAGATGCGCCATCCACTCGGTCCTGAGCCCTTCCGAAAGCCGGTGCTTGCAGGGCCTGACGATTCCGAACACGAGCTCCCCCGTACGTGACTCGACTGCTGCTGTTCCATGGGCAGTGCCGCTGTTCCACGGGCAGTGCCGCCGCGATGCTATCCACCGTCCCGACCAGCGCCGTTGGGGGCTCATGGAGAGGCCCCGGCCGCAAACGACAGGGCCCGGAGCGGTCGGTCGGCACCGCTCCGGGCCCTGCCACACGGGCCTGTCACACAGACCTGTCACACAAAGAGCACTACATCAGCACGTCAGCTCAGCGAGGACAGGGCCTCGTTGAACGTCTTCGACGGGCGCATGACGGCTGCGGCCTTCTCCGGGGAGGGCTGGTAGTAGCCGCCGATGTCCACGGGCGAGCCCTGGACGGCCAGCAGTTCCTCGACGATCGTCTGCTCCTGCTCGGCCAGCGTCTTGGCCAGGCCGGCGAACGCCTGCGCGAGCTGGGTGTCCTCGGTCTGCTCGGCCAGCTCCCGCGCCCAGTAGAGGGCCAGGTAGAAGTGGCTGCCGCGGTTGTCGATGCTGCCGAGCTTGCGGCTGGGGGACTTGTTCTCGTTCAGCAGCGTGCCGGTGGCGCGGTCGAGGGTGTCCGCGAGGATCTGGGCGCGCGCGTTGCCCGTCTTGTGGGCGAGGTGTTCGAAGCTGACGGCCAGCGCGAGGAACTCGCCCAGGCTGTCCCAGCGCAGGTAGTTCTCCTTGACGAGCTGCTGCACGTGCTTGGGGGCCGAGCCGCCCGCGCCCGTCTCGAACAGCCCGCCGCCGTTGATCAGCGGCACCACGGAGAGCATCTTGGCGCTGGTGCCCAGCTCCATGATGGGGAACAGGTCGGTGAGGTAGTCGCGCAGCACATTGCCGGTGACGGAGATGGTGTTCTCGCCGCGGCGGATGCGCTCCAGCGAGAACTTCATCGCCTCGACCGGCGACATGATCTCGATCTGCAGGCCCTCGGTGTTGTGCAGCGGCAGGTACTCGCGGACCTTGGCGATCAGGTTCCGGTCGTGCGCGCGGGTCTCGTCCAGCCAGAAGACGGCCGGGTCGCCGGTGGCGCGGGCACGGGTGACGGCCAGCTTGACCCAGTCCTGGATCGGCACGTCCTTGGTCTGGCACATCCGGAAGATGTCGCCCTCACCGACGGCCTGCTCCAGCACCAGCTCGCCCTCGTCGTCCAGGACGCGGACCGTGCCGGTCGCCGGGATCTCGAAGGTCTTGTCGTGGCTGCCGTACTCCTCGGCCTTCTGCGCCATCAGGCCCACGTTCGGTACGGAGCCCATGGTGGACGGGTCGAAGGCGCCGTTGGCGCGGCAGTCGTCGATGACGGCCTGGTAGATACCCGCGTAGCTGCTGTCGGGGATGACAGCGAGGGCGTCCTGCTCCTGGTCGTCCTTGTTCCACATGTGGCCCGAGGTACGGATCATCGCGGGCATGGAGGCGTCCACGATGACGTCGCTGGGCACGTGCAGGTTGCTGATACCGCGGTGCGAGTCGACCATCGCCAGGTCCGGGCCCTGGGCCAGCTCCGCGTCGAACGATGCCTTGATCTTGTCGCCCTCCGGCAGCGACTCCAGGCCCTTGTAGATGCCCCCCAGACCGTCGTTCGGCGTCAGACCGGCGGCGGCCAGCTTGTCACCGTAGGAGGCGAACGTCTTCGGGAAGAAGGCGCGCACGGTGTGCCCGAAGATGATCGGGTCGGACACCTTCATCATCGTCGCCTTCAGGTGCACCGAGAAGAGCACGCCGTCCTTCTTGGCCCGCTCGACCTGCGCGGAGAGGAACTCGCGCAGCGCGGCCACCCGCATCACGGCCGCGTCGACGACCTCGCCGGCCTGCACCGGTACCGACTCGCGCAGCACCGTGGTGGAGCCGTCGTCACCGTGCAGCTCGATCTTGAGGGAGCCCTCCTTGGCCAGCACGACCGACTTCTCGGTGGAGCGGAAGTCGTCACCGTCCATGTGCGCGACGTTCGTCCTGGAGTCGGCGCGCCACTCGCCCATGCGGTGCGGGTTGGCCTTGGCGTAGTTCTTGACGGAGGACGGGGCGCGGCGGTCGGAGTTGCCCTCGCGCAGGACCGGGTTGACGGCGCTGCCCTTGACCTTGTCGTAGCGGGCGCGCACCTCCCGCTCCTCGTCGGTCTGCGGGTCGTCCGGGTAGTCCGGCAGCGCGTACCCCTTCTCCTGCAGCTCAGCGATGGCGGCCTTGAGCTGCGGGATGGACGCCGAGATGTTCGGCAGCTTGATGACGTTGGCCTGCGGGGTCTTGGCAAGCTCACCGAGCTGCGCGAGGGCGTCCTCGATGCGCTGGTCCTCCGCCAGGCGCTCGGGGAAGCTGGCGATGATCCGGCCGGCCAGGGAGATGTCGCGGCTCTCGACGGCGACACCGGCCGTCGAGGCGTACGCCTCGACCACGGGCAGGAACGAATACGTCGCCAGGGCCGGGGCCTCGTCGGTTTGCGTATAGATGATCGTCGAGTCAGTCACCGCTACTCCGCTTCGCGTCTACATCGTCTCGATATCAAGATATCCCGTGGACTGCCCTCACGGTAAAGCGGCCCGCGCTTGCGCATGCGGGGCGGGGTGAGGGGCGGGTGGAGCCTTCGCGGCGGTCTCGTACGAAGCCCTGCTCGGCGATCTCATTCGCCGTACGGCGGTTACCGCCTGCCGCTGTCGTACCGGATCAGGACACTGGCCAGCCGCCAGATGAGTACGCCGCCGGCGCAGACGAGGGAGAGGCGGCTCACGATCTCCTTGGCCGCGCCCTCCAGATGCAGGAACCACATCGGGCTGGCCACTGCGAGCCCCGCGACGACGGCCAGTACCACCGCCGTCACGAGCGCGTAGCCGATCTCCACCGTGACCGCGTCCCGCTCGGCCTGACTGCGCATCGTCATGCTGCCCGTCCCCCTTGGCACTTCCCCTGCCCGTGGCCACACCCGGAGCCGGACCGTTCCGGGCGACCCCAGGGGACAACCACTGTACGCACCGGCCCTGACACCCCGGCCCGCGAACGGACCGGCGTCCTCTGCTCCCCCTCTGCTGCTACTGCTCCCCTACTGCGTACGCGGTAACGCACCGCTCCTTCCTCCGGGCGATGCCGCGGATACCTCCCCTCCGTATCGTGTGCGGCATTCCGTGCAGGGCAGGACACAGCAGGCAAGGACGCGGGAGGGGACGGACGGATGCTGCTGATCGAGGTCTTCACACCCAAGGGCACCTTGAGCGAAGAGGAGCAGCAGGCGCTGGGGAAGCGGCTCATCGACACGCTCATGGTGGAGGACGACAGCCACGCCATCGAGGTGATCGAAGCCCAGCGCAGGATCACCCAGGTGCTGGTGCACGAGCCCACCACCTGGGTGCTGGGCGAGCGTCCGGCGGCGGATGCGACCGCTCCGCCGCGCTATCTGGTGCGGGTCACCGTTCCGGCGTCGTGGCGCAAGGAGATGAGCGAGCACACCGTACGGCTCGTCTCCGAGGTGCTGGCCGAGACCGAGCGCGCGGCGGGACGCGATCCCGAGCGCATCCGGCGCGAGCCGCATGCCGTGGTTCTCGTGGACGGGATCCCCGAGGGCGGTGTGGGGCTGCACGGCAGGGCGATGAGCAGCCTGGATCTCACGGAACTCGTCTCCCGGCCGTACCGCGACAGGGCAGCCGCCCCTGGCGCTGATGAGCCGAACTCTTCCGAGGAACAGCCGAACCCGCCAGAGGGAAAGCTGATAGACCCCGTCTGCGGGATGAGCGTGGACCTGGAGGAGTCCACGCTCACGCTCGTACACCAGGGAGCCCTGTACGCCTTCTGCCACGGCCTGTGCCGACGCGCGTTCGCCGACGAGCACGGGCTGTCGCTCAGCAGGCAGGGGGGCAACGAGTAGGCGCTCACGTCCTACCGTGGGATGCGCCTCCCGCTCCGGGAGGTCACATCGCCGGGTTGGGGAAGGTGGGGTACTCGGCGCCGGAGACGTACTGGAGAACGCGGACGACCTGGCAGGAGTAGCCGAACTCGTTGTCGTACCACAGGTACAGAATCGCGTTGTCGCCGTCGACCTTGGTGGCGCCGGCGTCGACGATCGAGGCGTGGCGCGAGCCGATGAAGTCGTTGGAGACCGCGTCAGGTGCGCTGGTGAAGTCGATCTGACGCTTGAGCGGGGAGGTCAGCGAGACCTCGCGGAGGTAGTCGAGGACTTCCTCGCGGTTCGTCTCGCGGGCGAGCTGCAGATTGAGAATGGCGATCGAGACGTCCGGCACCGGGACCCGGATCGAGCTGCCGGTGATCTTCGCCTCGAGGTCCGGCAGCGCCTTGGCCACGGCGGAGGCGGCCCCCGTCTCGGTGATGACCATGTTGAGCGGCGCGGAGCGGCCACGGCGCTCGGACTTGTGGTAGTTGTCCAGCAGGTTCTGGTCGTTGGTGAACGAGTGGACGGTCTCCACGTGCCCGCGCACCACCCCGTACTCGTCCGACATGGCCTTCAGCGGCGGCACGATCGCGTTGGTGGTGCAGGACGCGCAGGAGATGATCCGCTCGTCCGGCTTGATCATGTCGTGGTTGACCCCGTGCACCACGTTGGGCACATCGCCCTTGCCCGGCGCGGTCAGGATCACCTTGTCGACACCGGGGCGCAGGTGCCTGGAGAGCCCCTCGCGGTCCCGCCACCTGCCGGTGTTGTCGATGAGGACGGCGTCCTTGATGCCGTACGCCGTGTAGTCCACCGACGTCGGGTCGTCGGAGTAGATCACCTTGATCTCGTTGCCGTTGGCGACGATCGTGCTGTTCGCCTCGTCGACGGTGATGGTGCCCTGGAACTGGCCGTGGATGGAGTCACGGCGCAGCAGCGAGGCCCGCTTGACCAGGTCCTTGGCGGCCCGGCCGGCCTCCCCTGCACCCTGGCGTACGACGATCGCGCGCAGCCGGAGCCCGTTGCCGGAACCGGCCTTCTCTATGAGCAGGCGGGCGAGGAGACGGCCGATACGGCCGAAGCCGTACAGCACGACATCCCGCGGCTCGGAGCGGTCGATCTTGTTGGCACCCGTCGCACCGGCCACGGCCTGCGCCGTGAACTCCTCGACCGACAGGCCCCGGTCGTCACTCCGGTACATCGCGGCGAGCATGCCGAGGTCGATCTGGGAGGGGCCGAGATCCAGCGTGGTGAGCGTCCGCAGGAACGGCAGCGTCTCGGTGACCGACAGCTCAGCGCCGGCGATCTGCCGGGCGAACCGGTGGGTCTTGAGGATGCTGACCACCGACTTGTTCACCAGGGAGCGGCTGTGCAGCAGGACGGTGACGTCCCGCTCGCGGTGCAGCTTCCCGATGAGCGGGATCATCGACTCCGCGATCTCCTCGCGGTGCTTCCAGTTGGTGAACACGTCGTCATTGACAGTCACAGATCTATCTTTCGAGCTAGGCGGTGCTCACATGTTAACCCCTGGCCGGAGCGGCGCTGCGCACACCCCTGCGAATGAGGATCCCGCTATTTCGACACTGCTCTATCTTGACGCCTGTCGATATGGAGAGCACCCTTGCATTTAAGGACATCGAAACAGGGACTTCCGGTGCCGTAACCCTTGGGGGCCAGCCATGAGCGAGAGCGAAGAACTGCGTGAGACCGTCCGGCGGCGATACGCAGCAGCGGCCGCGCAGGTGGCCGAAGGGGGAACAGGCTGCTGCGGCCCCGGCACGGTCGAGGTGGCCGAGGAGGGCTTCGGATCAGCCCTCTACCGGGCCGAACAGCGCGAGGACCTGCCCCCCGAAGCCGTCGCCGCCTCGCTGGGCTGCGGCAACCCCACAGCCGTCGCCGAACTCCGCGAGGGCGAACACGTCCTCGACCTGGGCAGCGGAGGCGGCATCGACGTCCTCCTCTCCGCCCGCCGCGTCGGCCCGACCGGCAAGGCGTACGGCCTGGACATGACCGAGGAGATGCTCGCCCTCGCCCTGGCCAACAAGGCGAAGTCCGGCGCGGACAACGTGGAGTTCCTCAAGGGCTCCATCGAGGCGATCCCGCTGCCCGCCAACACCATCGACGCCGTCATCTCCAACTGCGTCGTCAACCTCTCCACCGACAAGCCCGCCGTCTTCGCCGAGACGTTCCGCGTCCTGCGCCCCGGAGGCCGTATCGGCATCGCCGACATCGTGGCCGACAACCACCTCACCGCCGCGCAACGAGCCGAACGAGGCGACTACACCGGCTGCATCGCCGGAGCACTGTCTGTCGCGGAGTACCAACGGGGCCTGGAGACCGCCGGTTTCACCGGCATCCGGATCACACCGTCCCACCCGGTCGCCGACGGCATGCACTCCGCCATCGTCCGGGCCACCAAACCGACTGCCGTCCCCTGACATGACGCCATGCCCGGGCGGGCATGGGTACGCGCAGGGCAAGGCCGCCGGCCAGCCCAGCTCCTGCGGCGCCGGCCCCACCGCCCGGCCGACGCCGACGGCGGCCCGCACTCGCCTGCCACGCTCGCCGGCCCTCCTCCAGCATCAGACCGCCCGGCGAACGAAGGGAACCGCCCCGTGGCCGATCCGCGGACCGACCAGCCCGACGCCCTGCCGCCCGCGCTGGACTCCATGACGCTGCTCGTCGCCGCCGTCATCGTTCACGACAAGGCCACCAACCGCGTCCTGCTCCTCCAACGCGGACCCCGCGCCAAGTTCGCCCAAGGCAAATGGGACCTCCCCGTCGGCAAGAACGAACCCGGGGAGCCCATCACCATCACGGCGGTCCGCGAACTGTACGAGGAGACCGGCGTCGCCGTGCGGCCGGAAGACCTCCGTGTCGCGCACATCATCCACAGCGCCCGGGGCGTCGAATCCCCCAACGGCTTCCTGACCGTCGTCTTCGTCACCCACGAATGGTCGGGCACGCCGGAGAACCGGGAGCCGGACAAACACACCCAGGTCCGTTGGGCCGACGCCGACAGCTTCCCCGAGGCGTTCGTGCCCACCACGGCGACCGCTCTGCACCACTACTTCAATGACGGCCTCGAGCTCTCACTGAAAGGGTGGCAGTAGGTCAGCCGGAGGTCCGGCCGAGCCCAACGCGCGAGGGCCGCCACCCGGAGGGGTGGCGGCCCTCAGCACGACTGCTGATCCAGCAGCCTTTAGATGCGAAGTACGGCATGAAAAAGCTTCTGACCTGCGTATACACACGTCCCAGGGCTGGGGCGGTGCACTTCTGGTGCACGCTGGGGGCGATCCGCACAGGGAGTGGCCGTACTAACGCGAGGAAGGTTCGGAACCATGTTGGGGATTGCGTGCAGGCAGTGGCGATGCTTGCTGAGCGTGACGACGCCATCAGCACCGTCCCTGTCATCGTCAAGGAGTTTCGGCGAACCCTGGACGTATATTGCTTCCCCGCCTCAAACCCCGCAACAGCCCCTCGCCTCGCACACACCCTGCGCTGACCCCGACACAGACGCCACCAAGCCACCGCCCTACGCTGTCGCCACCGAAGAAGAACCGGCCCAGGCAACGTCTTCCAACTGAAGCGTTATGGGCGCGGTGGCCCGTCATCCCCTCTGATGCGGAGGAAGCGTCGGAGCGGGTTACGCTCTCCAAGTCGCTTGATCACCTCGACACCCGTCGTAACGAGAAGGCTCAGAATGCCCGCCCCGGCGGAGATGAACGTCAGCACCCATTCCGTCCTCACTGCTGCACCCCGACTTCCGTCACGCAGAGCCACGTGCTGATGCCAGAGGTAACCAACACGGTAATGAACATCACCAGGGACTGCTGACCAACCACAGCCTCGATCTTCTTGTCGGAGTCGCCACCTGGCGCAAGGTACGCAGCGAACAGCATGATGAGCACGTTAGTGACGGTGACCAAGATCAGCCGGAATGACTGGTTCGACTTCCATAGGTGCATCAGAGCCTCGCCAACAGCGGCCACTGCCAGGCCCATGGAGACCACGTAGAGCTGGGCCCTGCTGACCCATTCCCAAAAGCCCGGCTGGTGGAACCCCTCAGTCTGACGACCGTTCAGGTACTGACCTCCGGTGGGCAGTAGCGCGAAGACCACGGAAAGGAGGAGCCATAGGACCATGCGGACCCAGACTTCCTTCTTCTTCCACACAGCCTGCTGAGCCTGGGGGTCGGCCTCCGCCTGTCGTTGAGACTGTGCGGGCGCTGTCACCCCCGCAGCCCCGGTTTCCGAAGAGGCGTCACCACCGCCCGGTGATGACACCGAGGTTGTTCCCATTCATTGCTCCCGCGCCACGGGGCTTGCTCGGTCAACTACCTATGTACCTCATCCCAGCGACAGCCACCCCGAGTTCAGGACTACAGCTCGACCATCCCAAAGGACTCCTCGCGCCCGCCTAAGATCACCTGGGCCTCTCCAGCCACATGACCTTCGGCTTCGTGCTGTGGAACTGGAGGTGCGCCTCGGCCACCCAAGCCCAGCTCGCCGCCTTCGGGGAACTCCTGCACAACACCGCCGCCGTCCCGGTTGCCGCTCGGACCGAACTACGAGCGGCGGCAAGGGCGTTCGACCGCGCCACCAGGTCCGCCGTCCGCGCCGACCACCGACAAGCCACAGCACTACGCGCCGCGGCCAAGGAACTGCTCGCCCCCACCGCACGCGGCGACGAGAGCGCCGTGGCGGCGCTGCTCAGCGCCGCTGTCCTCCTGGCCATCGCCGCAGCCCGCAGGCACGAGAAGCACGGCCACCAGCAAGCAGGCAGCCGCAGCCCACCAGGCCCTGACCCACCTGCGCACCGCGTACGAGCACACCTCCCAGCCCGCCCTCGCAGCCCTGACCCGCCGGGCCCCCGCAAGCCGAGACTGCCCGGGCGCTACGAGCAGGACTTGCGCGCGGCCGTCCCCGAGCACGCCGAACGCGTCCTGGCCGATCCCGCCTGGCCCGCTCTGACCGCCACTCTCGCCACGGCCGAACGTAACGGCCACCGCCCCCGCCACGTCCTCGCCGAAGCCGCCGCGCGCCTCGCGCCGCGAACTGCACTCCGTCGACCGCCCGGCCGAGGTCCTCAACTGGCGTATCGCTCCATCCAGCCGAGCAAGCGGCACAGGGCCGCCACCGCCAGGAGCGAGAACAGCGCCCGGGTCCTGCGGACCGACGTGCCGCAGCAGACGACGCCCTGCGCTCCGCAACCCGACCGCCCCAACCGTCGCCAGAAGCGTCGCTGAAGGGCATGCTGCATCCGCCCCACGAGTACACATTCACCGCCGGTGGGCCGAGGCGTGCTCAGCTTCGGTTTGGCTCCCGATCGGGTGCGTGGTGGAGGGCGGTGAGGCGGGCGGTTTCGTCGTCGCGGAAGTTACGGACTTCGGTGCAGCGCTGACTCGTGACGAATTCGCCGAGGGGGAGGCAGAGGTCCATGCGTTGGATGCAGACGCCGATCATGAAGGGGCCGTTCTTGGCGCGGTACATGCGGACGCCGTAGTAGCCCTCTTGGCAGTCGCGGTCGTTGTTGAAGCGGCAGCCGGTGCAGGTGTCGGGGAGGCGGACGGGGCGGATGCTCTTGGCGTAGAGGGTGCGGCCGTCCGGGAGGCGGTAGCGGGTGCGCTGGTCGGAGGCGCCGGCGGTGATGACGCGCAGGTCGGGGACGGCGCCCAGGTGGTCGAGGACCTCGCGCATGGCGGTGAGGGAGGCGCCGTCCTCCTCCAGGTTCACCAGCATGCGCACGATCACGTCGCGGCCGTGCCACTCAATGATCCGCAGGACCCGTTCGACGTGGTCGTGGTCGGGGATGACGATGTTGGCCGAGACCTTCACGCCGTGCCGACAGGCGGCCTCGATCGTGTCGGCGAGGGCGTCGAGCGTGCGGGCGGCCAGGCGGGGTGAGGCGAGGCGGGGGGCCTGGACGGCGGCGAGTTCCTCGGGTGTGGTGCCGAACACGGACAGGTTGATGCAGCCCGACGGTCAGGTCGAGCCGCCTGGCGATGCGGATCAGGTCGGGTAGGTCCGGGTGGAGGGTGGGTTCGCCGCCGGTGAAGTGGACCTCGTTGATGGGGAGGCTGCCGCGGACGGCGGCCAGGGCGAGCGCGAAGTCGGAGTCCGCCGGGATGCGCTGGGGGAGGAAGTCGGCGCCGTTGGTGGCCAGGTAGATCGAGACCCTCCCGGAGCGGCCGGGGGTGCCGGTGAAGGCGTCGGGTGGGCGGCCGGTGTTGTCGGTGGCGACGGGGGTCCCTTCGTTGTGGCAGAAGGTGCAGGCCAGTCCGCACGCGTCGATGATCTTCACGCGGAGGGTGCGGTCGGGAACGACCGTGACCGGTACGTCGTCGTGTGGGTCGTGCATCGTTCCGCCTTTCCGTACGTGGCGAGTGCGCCGACAGGTCGGGTCAGAAGCGCAGGTCGGTGATGGTGTCGAGGTCGATGTCGTAGCGGGCGTAGATCTTCTGGGTGTTCTCGCTGGTCAGCTCGGTCTCGGGGATGCCGAGGCGTTCGGCGGTCTGCCAGACCTGTTCCGCGTCGTCGCCCTCGATCTCCAGGTACGGGGGAATGCGGGGCCAGGTGTCGATCTCCAGCCGTACGCCGTCCAGGAGCCAGGAGCTGCGGCGGCTCTCCTGGTAGGAGCGGTGGGTCAGGCCCATGAGGCCGAGGAGGGCGTGGGTGTCCTCGAAGGAGCCGACGGTGGTCTCGGTCTCCTGGGTGCCGTCGATCGCGTCCGAGTTGATCGTCTTGACGCACAGCGTCACCGCGCCGCCCGCGTCCCGCAGCCGCACCCACCGCCCTTCGACCGGCGGGATGGGGTCGTAGACGTAGCGGCGCATCAACCGCTCGCCGTGGAGGGTGCCGCCCGCGGACTTGATGCGCGCGGCCATCGCCTCCGGGTCGATCTCCAGGGCCTTGGCCTCGTACTCGACGACGTGCATGGGGTACCAACTTCCTCTCGTGCGGGATCGGATAGCGGAGTCTGGCAGGAATGCGGGATCGGGCAGCCACTCGTTGAGCCGGTCCTCCACCGGGACGGTGAACGGGCGCGGCACGCTCGGCTGTGCTCTCGGGCTCGACCAGCGAGCGAGGGTGCGCCGGAGCTTCCGGAAGGCAGCCACGATCTCCTCTTTCACAGCGTGGTGCAGATCGCGGGGGTTGACGGGGGTGACCTTTCGGAGTTCGCGGATCAGCTTGGAGGCGAGCATCGAGTGCAATCCAGGGTCATCCTTCGGCAGCCAGATGTCGGTGTCGCCGTGGTTGAGGCGCCAGCCGTCGACGGTGAGGCGGTAGCTGACCCCGCCCACTCCCCACACCCGCGGCGCCCTCACCCGCAGCGCCGTGAAGGCGCCGCTCTTGGGGCATACGGTCATCGACAGCCGCGCGTCCTTCGCGCACAGCGGCGGCATCGCGCTCAGCGCTCCCTCCGGCCACGAGGGCGGGTCCAGCTCATTGCGCCAGTCGAAGAACAGCCACCCGTCCTTGTTGCGGTCCGCCGGACCGCCGCAGACCTGGCACTTCATCGCGTACATGCACTCGTACTGCCGCCCCGGATACATCGAGGCGAAGTCCGGCCGGCCGACTCCGGGCGAGTACGAGCGCCGGGCCCACAGCACCCCGAACCCGTCGCGGTCAGAAGGAAGCTCCCGCCCCTGGTAGACCAGCCTGGGAGGCTCGGGCGTGAGCGCGACAGCCAGGGCCGCCTCGGCGACCGCCTTCTCGCTGTCCCACATGGCCACGTACGGCACCCGCACCGAACGTCCAGTGCGCGGGTGCTTCGCGTATCGGGGAACGCGTCCTCGGCCAAGGGCGAACGCCGACCCCGTGGCATCTATGGGAGTCGCTACTCTCGGACGGCCGTACCTGCTCATCAGTCCGGAACCACCATCTCGGCGAAGACCGTCTTCCCGGAGTGCCGCAGCTCCACGTCCCAGTTCGCGGCCAGGGCGCTGATGAGCAGGAGGCCGCGCCCCTGCTCGTCCTTCGGCCCCGCCTCCCGGTTCGTGGGTTTCGACCTCGACGTGTCTTCGACGGAGATCTGCACCAAGCGCGCCCGGGGTCTCGCCACCGTGACCCGCAGAAGCTGGCATCCGCTGTGCAGGATCGAGTTGGTGACAAGCTCAGAGGTGACGAGCACGGCCTGATCGACGAACTCGCCATCGAACCCCCAGGCGCACAGTGCTGCTTTGACCAGCTCACGGGAGCGGCGAGCCGTCCGTGGCTCGCTCGGCCAGGTCTCGCTGTAGCCGGGGGAGCCGATTGCGTGGGGTCGAGGCGTGGTCATGGACACAGGGCCATCCCTCCGAGGTGGTGGGGCACCCGCCTCTGAGCGAGGGACAGGGGCAGGAAGCTCTCCGCCGCGCCGACGGATCGGACCCGTCGGCGCCACGCGGAAGTGAGACGAACGTAGGGCGGCGCGAGTCCAACTGCCAAAGAGATTGCGCGAGTTTGCAGCACTTCCTTTGACCAGCCCGTACAGCACTCGGACGATGACTAGGCGGCGCAAACCAGCGCAAGGCAGCAGACAGGAGAATCACCATGAAGCTACGGTTCCTTGGTAAGAACTCCAACGTGGGCGACTGCCCGACCCTGTACGCCACCGACCGTGACACGTACCTCGTCCAGGGATGGAAGGTCTTCGCGAACGACCTGCTCATGCAGCTCGACGTCCCCGAGGGGCAGAGCGTGGTGGAGGTCCCGACCGAGCTGTTCGAGCACCTGGCGAAGGACGGTCTCCCGGCCGGGGAGTTCAGGCGACTGGAAGACCCCCTCATGATCCTGACGCCGACAGGCACGTACGTGGTCCAGGGGGCGGAGGTGGTCGATCCCGAAGCCCTGGGACAGATGGAGATTCCGGACTACGAGACCGTGGTCGAGGTCCCCAAGACCGCGATCACCGCCCTACTGGAGGAACCGCGTGGAACTGATCACCGGCGTCGAGCGCAACCGGCTCATTGAGGCGTGTGAGCACGACTCGTTCCACCTGGAACTGCGCGACGACTACTCGGTGCCCGACGAGGACGGCCCCTTCGAGAGCTGGCTCCGCAACGAGCCGGTGGACTACGCGTTCATGGAACCGTGGACGCAGATGGTCAAGCGACTGGCGGGCGAAGGAAGGGCCGTACGACGCGTCCGCATCGTCTCTCATCCCCACACGCCGTATATCCAGTGGGAACACCGCACCACTCTCCGCAACCTGGAGGCCGGCGAGGACATCCGCTGGCTCCCCCGCCACACCGTCCCCGGTGATCTGATCTTCCCGTTCGACGGTAAGGACTGGTGGCTCATAGACGACCGCCTCCTCGCCGTGGGACACATCGATGCTGGTCGCGTAACGGGCCACGAGGTCATCGACGACCCGAAGGTCATCGCTGAGGCAGTCTCGCTCCGCGATGCCCTGTGGGCCCTCGCCATCCCGCACGGCGAGTACCGGCCCTGATCGACGCGTGAGCAAACAAGCACAGGAGGCCCGTGAGGCGCTGGGTGCCCGGCTGCGCGGATTCCGGAAGGACGCCGGATTCGACAGCGGTCGGGCGCTCGCGCGAGCCCTGGGATGGCAGGAGTCGAAGGTCTCCCGGCTGGAGAACGGGAAGCAGAACGCCAGCGAGAGCGACATCCGCGCCTGGTGCGAGGCCACCGACCAGCACGGACATATCCCGGACCTGATCGCGACCGTCCGCCACATCGACGAACTCTGGCTGGAATGGCGACGACAGCTCCAGACCGGCGTCGAGACCCGCCAGAAGAAGTCCCTTCCCGTCTACGCCAAGACCCGGGTATTCCGCATCTGGAACCCCAACATGATCTGGGGAACGTTCCAGACGGCGGAGTACGCCGCCGAGGTCTTCCAACAGGGCGTCTCCTTCTACGAGTTCCCTGACGACACCGAGGCGGCGGTGGCCAAGCGGCTGGAACGCCAGAGATACCTGTACGAGGGAAACCGGATCTACAACGTCCTCCTCGGCGAGCAGGCCCTGTACGCGAACATCGGCGGTCCGGACGTCATGCGGGACCAGTCGGACCGGCTCACCGCACTGATGGGCCTGCCGCGGGTGAGCCTGGGCATCGTCCCGTCCACGGCCCCGACCGCGATCTGGCTGGGCCACTCCTTCTCGATGTTCGACGACCGGCTCGTCCTCGTGGAGACGTTCTCCGCCGAACTGTCCGTCACCCAGCCCCGCGAGATCGAGCTGTACGCCAGGGCCTTCTCACTCCTCCAGCAATCAGCGGTGTACGGCGAGACCGCCAGAGGGCTCATCCACACCGCCAGGAAGTACTTCGACCGGCACCGCGCATGATGACAACCGACGAGGGCGAGAGAGTGAACCCCGAACCGAACTGGCGCACAAGCTCCTACACCGGGACTGAGAACTGTGTGGAAGTCGCCGATGGCGACCCGGCTGAAGTCTTGGTGCGGGACACCAAGAACCGAGGAGGGGCCATCCTATGTCTCTCCCGCGGGGCTTGGGCCAAGTTCGTGCAGTTCACAGCGGACGGGCAGAGGAATCGATAACCCGTACGCGACATCATGGGAATCCCGCGTCGGGGAGCTCCATCATGCCCATGGACGCCGAATCTGCAGCGAGTGTTGCGGGGAGCCGAACGCCCTCCGGTGGCGCGAATAGGGCCTCTCACGGCGAAGAAATCCGGGGCCTGCATGACGATCGAGCCAAGTAATCCCATGCTTGCTCGCGTCGGCACTGCGGCATCGCCATTCTGGGTACCGCCGTTTATGCAGTGATGGCGCAGAACCAAAGGGGCGAGCAGATCGGGCACACGGTGAGGTCCCGCCACGTTGGGCCCATGTCAGCCCGCACCGCTACTGTCTTCACTCATGACCATGCCACTCGAACGTGAGCTCCGGGACCTCTTAGCGGTGCAGCTGGAAGTTCTCGAACCAGGACTGACCCTCGTCCGATGCGAGTTTGCACTGAGCGACCCGCCGCTCCGTACGAGGGGTTGGATCGACATCCTTGCTCGTGACCGGCACGGCCTGTGGGTGATCATCGAGTTGAAGCGTGCTGCGTCTACATCGCGTGAGGCGTTGCATGAGGTCGCGAAGTACGCAGAGCTGCTCCAGCGCGACAAGCAGGTCGCGCCTGACCGTATCCGCGCCCTCATCGTGTCGACCGACTGGCGCGAACTACTCGTGCCGGTGAGCAACATGGCGCGTGACTGGAGCCATGACCTTCGCGGTTACGAACTCCAGGTGTATGGCGATCGGACGCTCAGCGCTGAGCGCGTCGCGCTGCTTCCACCGTCGCCTGAGCAGTACGTCACGCCGGTGCACGGCATCTACCTCTACTCGAGTCCCCAAAACCGAGACCGAGGGTGGAAGCATATACGGCAAATCGCTTCGGAGATCGGCGCGCCCAACCTCCTTGCTGCCGACTTCGAACGCGTCAGCGCCAAGAACAGTGTCAGCGGGCACTACGGCCTGTACCTGGGTGTCGGCACCGTGGAGTGGGGGAGCGCGTTGTCGGACTCCGCAGATGTAGACGGGTACGGCTCGGAGCACCCGGCCGAGTACGGGGCACTGAGCGAAATCAACGCCCGCGTTCGCTGCGTCGAAGTCAACTCGGCTTATCCAGGGGTGCTGGGCACCTTCCTGGGCGATCCCACTTGGGAGATCACCGGGTATCGGGGCACTGGAGTGTTTGCCCTCAGCAACGAGGCGTATGAGGAACGCGACTGGCTACAGATGCTGCTTGGTCATGATCGTGGGGACGGGCACTTCAAGTACATCGGCTCCGCCAATCCCCGGATCACCAGGCGGTGGCACTCCTTTGTGGATCAGGCCATGACCAGCCTCGGTGGCAATCCCGAGTGGGAGATGCTCATTCGGGCGTGGCTGGAGCGAGTTGCCGAACAGCCAGGCGACATCGATGTCCTTTTGTGGATCTACAACCCCTGCGACCTGATTCAGACTGTCATCTACGGATGGCCGGATGAGCTCGCCCAATGGGAACCACGCATCGAAGCCGTCGCCCGCTTTCCCGATGGCAGCCGCTCCGTCGCCCAGGGAATGCTGTGTGCGAACAGTACCGGGGGGGCACCAGGCTTCCACCACTACGCCCACGAGGTGTACCGCGATCCGATGAGTTGGATGACAAGTCGATACGGCGGCACCACCTGGATCAGCGATCTGGATCTGGTTCGCCGCCTAGGACTGCGCTACATGATGCTTGAGATCACCAGTGACTCCCCTGGGCCGCCGGCCCCAGAAGACGAGCGCGGACTTTGGCTGGTCGAGGACGGGCAGGCGATCCGCTACTCGTCCAATGACCCAGAGTTCTCCATGGCCTGGCAGCTCAACACCTACGAGGGGAAGCTCGTGACTCTTCGAGAGTTCCTGACGACGTATCGCTACGAGGTCAACACGCTCCGCATGGAGTACCTCAACTGCATAGACGTGAGGCGCTGACTTCGCGGGATCACGCGGTCCAGATGCTCACTTCGTGTGCCTGGCCAGTCATCTCCAGGCGTGGCCGCGGCAAAGATTTGGAAGTGCATATGCCCTTCGGGTCGTGCTGGTACCCGGTGGCAGGGATCATCAGGAGGCTCCCAGCGGAGCTCGAGCGGATGGCCAGGCGCTTCCGTGTCCCTGGGGCTTGTCGGGGGGCAACATGGGCGAGGTTATCTGCCATACAGCTCGCCCCTCACAAGAGCCACGGCCCCGAGCAAGCTCGGGCACGAGAACGTTGAGGGCCGCCGCCCTGGGAATCAGGACGGCGGCCCTCAACGGCAAAACTGACGCAGCGTCAGCGATTCGGGCTCCCGGTGCACACGAGGGTGGGGACGAGCTGGGAACAGCGGGAAACGTTGAACACCGTTTCCGCAGGTCACAGCAGGTTTCCTAGCCAACCTCGCAGGTAGCCCGAACCGGGGTTTTAGATGTCGAAATACAGCTCGAACTCGTGGGGGTGGGGGCGGAGCTGCATGGGGGCGATTTCGTTGGTGCGCTTGTAGTCGATCCAGGTCTCGATCAGGTCGGAGGTGAAGACACCGCCGGCCTGGAGGTACTCGTTGTCGTTCTCGAGGGCTTCGAGGACGGCGGGGAGGGAGGTGGGGACCTGGGGGACGTCGGCGTGCTCTTCGGGGGCGAGCTCGTAGAGGTCCTTGTCGATCGGCTCGGCGGGCTCGATCTTGTTCTTGATGCCGTCCAGACCCGCGAGGAGCAGGGCGGAGAAGGCCAGGTAGGGGTTGGACGAGGGGTCCGGGGCGCGGAACTCGACGCGCTTGGCCTTCGGGTTGGAGCCGGTGATCGGGATCCGCATGGCGGCCGAGCGGTTGCGCTGCGAGTAGACCAGGTTGACCGGGGCCTCGAAGCCGGGGACCAGGCGGTGGTAGGAGTTCACCGTCGGGTTGGTGAAGGCCAGCAGCGAGGGGGCGTGGCGCAGGATGCCGCCGATGTAGTAGCGGGCGGTGTCCGAGAGGCCCGCGTAGCCCTGCTCGTCGTAGAAGAGGGGGTCGCCGCCCGCCCACAGGGACTGGTGGACGTGCATGCCGGAACCGTTGTCACCGAAGATCGGCTTGGGCATGAAGGTGGCGGTCTTGCCGTTGCGCCAGGCCGTGTTCTTGACGATGTACTTGAACAGCATCAGGTCGTCGGCCGCGGCCAGCAGCGTGTTGAACTTGTAGTTGATCTCCGCCTGGCCCGCGGTGCCCACCTCGTGGTGCTGGCGCTCGACCTGCAGACCGGCGCGGCTCAGCTCGAGGGAGATCTCGGCGCGCAGGTCGGCGAAGTGGTCGATGGGCGGGGCCGGGAAGTAGCCGCCCTTGTAGCGGACCTTGTAGCCGCGGTTGCCGCCGACCTCGACGGCGCCGGTGTTCCAGGCGCCGGCCTCGGAGTCGATGTGGTAGTAGCCGGCGTTCGCCTTGGTCTCGAAGCGGACGTCGTCGAAGACGTAGAACTCCGCCTCCGGACCGAAGAACGCGGTGTCGGCGATGCCGGAGGAGGCGAGGTACGCCTCGGCCTTCTTGGCCACGTTCCGCGGGTCACGGCTGTACTGCTCGCCGGTGATCGGGTCGTGGATGAAGAAGTTGATGTTGAGGTGCTTCTCGGAGCGGAACGGGTCCAGACGGGCGGTCGACAGGTCCGGGACCAGAGCCATGTCGGACTCGTGGATGGCCTGGAAGCCGCGGATCGAGGAGCCGTCGAACATCAGGCTCTCGGTCGGGTCGAAGGACTCCGCCGGAACGGCGAAGTGCTGCATGACGCCGGGCAGGTCGCAGAACCGGACGTCGATGAATTTGACGTCGTTGTCCGCGATGTACTTCTTGGCCTCGTCGGCGTTCTGGAACATCCATCCTCCTAGTCCCGCCGCGTCGGGACGGGCTTGCTCCGGCTCCGGGTGCGGGCACGAGGGCTCCGCACGCCTGAGGGCCGACCTTAGGCAGGGGCCATTTCTCCAGCATGACCCATCTGTTTCGCCGATGTTAACCACCAGGCAGGGCGGGTGGCGCGTAACCGTGCGGAACAC
>NZ_JAFFZN010000072.1 GCF_017676385.1 Streptomyces spirodelae | reverse complement strand
GATCCGTAAGGTTCACCGGGTTGTCAGCAGCCGGTCACGGCTTCTGGTGACTCATCCTGCCGATCCGGCGGAACCACTACTCGAGCACTACCACCCTTCGCAGGGGTCTGTTCGGCATGCCGAATTACTTTTGCGGTCCGGCTCAATTTGGAGCAGGGCGGGGAAAGGGCCTAAAGTAGCGGTCAGCCGGAAGGCGCCCCGTCGACAGGGGAAATCCGATTCGGGAGATGGCACGGAAACGGGCCGGAAAACG
>NZ_JAFFZN010000071.1 GCF_017676385.1 Streptomyces spirodelae | reverse complement strand
ATCTGGACGGGTGGATCCGCGAGGCCCGCGCGATCATGAAGGAGCACGGCATCCCCGGCTCCTACGACGGCATCAAGCGCAACATCATCCGCGAGTCGGCCGGTGACCCCAACGCGGTCAACGACTGGGACATCAACGCGAAGAAGGGCACCCCCTCCAAGGGCCTCCTCCAGGTGATCCAGCCCACCTTCGACCGCTACCACGTCGAAGGAACCCCCGACAAGCTCACCGACCCCGTCGCCAACATCGTCGCCGCCTGCAACTACGCAGCCGACCGCTACGGCTCCATGGACAACGTCGACTCCGCCTACTGAGCCCACACCCAGGCCACACCGCAACACCCCGCATGCGACAAGGAGCGG
>NZ_JAFFZN010000070.1 GCF_017676385.1 Streptomyces spirodelae | reverse complement strand
GTGGCGGGTTCGTAGGTGCCGGTTGCGGATGTGCCCGAGGGGGTGGGGAGTGGTCGGCCCGGCTGTGTGGTGGGGACTATGCGGGGTCGTAGGTCACACAGTTGTCGGGCGGGGGAGCCGGTTCCCAGGGTGGGTGCCAGGTCGCGACGGGACCGGGATGCACGCCTCCTCACGGGGCGCCCCGGAGGACGCGGCCGGAACGTCCCCCCACTGGAAGGCTCTTTGCTCGCATGCGTACTGCTCTGCGTTCTCTCAAGCCCACCCGCCGGCTGGCCGCTGCCGCTGTGACTGCTGTGGGTACGGCCGGTATCGCCACCACCGCGCTGGCCGGTACCGCGCACGCTGCCGAGGCCGGCAAGCACGAGGCCCGTCCCGCGATCGCCAGTGCCGCCTCCACCGCCCAGCACCTGACCGCCCAGGCCGCCCACGCCAAGGCCGACAGCAAGGCCGACAGCAAGGCCGATGGCAAGCAGGCTGGTGGCCAGGAGTACGCGGACG
>NZ_JAFFZN010000007.1 GCF_017676385.1 Streptomyces spirodelae | reverse complement strand
CTTCCTCGGGGCGCGGGGCTCTTTCTGTCAGCCCTGCCAGCTGTGGGGGGCGCGGAAGCCGTGCTGGCGTTCCAGCCGGCGCCACCCCGCCTTGCTGGGGCGCCCACGGCGGGCGGTCGTCCGCGTTTCACCGTCCCGCGTGGTGGCAGCAGCGCGGGCCAGCAGCAGCGCGGTGACCGCGGCCAGCTCCTCCGCGTTCGCCTGCCCCTTCTCGACGCGGACCACGCTGTTCGCCTCGTCGCTCAACGGGCCCGTACTGCCAGGCTCCTTCGGGGTCTGAAACATCTGTGCTCCCATCACTGCGGGGGGTTGCCGTGCTTGCGCGACGGCAGGTCGGCGTGCTTGCTGCGCAGCATCGCGAGGGACCGGATGAGCACCTCGCGGGTCTCGGCCGGGTCGATGACGTCGTCCACCAGGCCGCGCTCGGCGGCGTAGTAGGGGTGCATCAGCTCGGCCTTGTACTCCTTGACCATGCGGGCGCGCATGGCCTCGGGGTCGTCGGCCGCCGCGATCTGCTTGCGGAAGATGACGTTGGCGGCGCCCTCGGCGCCCATCACCGCGATCTCGTTGGTGGGCCAGGCGAAGGTCAGGTCGGCGCCGATGGACTGGCTGTCCATCACGATGTACGCACCGCCGTATGCCTTGCGCAGGACGACGGAGATCCGCGGCACCGTGGCGTTGCAGTAGGCGTACAGCAGCTTGGCACCGTGCCGGATGATGCCGCCGTGCTCCTGGTCGACGCCGGGGAGGAAGCCCGGCACGTCCAGCAGGGTGAGGATCGGGATGTTGAAGGCGTCGCACATCTGCACGAAGCGGGCCGCCTTCTCGCTGGCCTCGATGTCCAGCACCCCGGCGAGCGACTGCGGCTGGTTGGCGACGATGCCGACGACCTCGCCGTCCATCCGCGCCAGGGCGCAGATGATGTTGGTCGCCCAGCGCTCGTGCACCTCCAGGAAGTCGCCGTCGTCGACGAGTTCCTCGATGACCTTGCGCATGTCGTACGGCCGGTTGCCGTCGGCGGGCACCAGGTCCAGCAGCGCCTCGCCGCGCCGGTCGGCCGGGTCGGCCGTCGGCTCCGCCGGCGGGTTCTCGCGGTTGTTCTGCGGCAGCAGGGAGAGGAGGTAGCGGACCTCCTCCAGGCAGGTCTCCTCGTCGTCGTAGGCGAAGTGCGCCACGCCCGAGGTCGCCGCGTGCACATCGGCGCCGCCCAGGCCGTCCTGGCTCACCTCGGCACCGGTCACCGCCTGCACCACGTCGGGTCCGGTGATGAACATCTGCGAGGTGTCGCGGACCATGAAGACGAAGTCGGTCAGCGCCGGGCTGTAGGCCGCGCCGCCCGCACACGGGCCGAGCATCACGCTGATCTGCGGGATGACGCCGGAGGCCCTGGTGTTGCGCTGGAAGATGCCGCCGTAGCCGGCCAGCGCCGCGACGCCCTCCTGGATACGGGCTCCGGCGCCGTCGTTGAGGGAGACCAGCGGCGCTCCGGCCGCGATCGCCTTGTCCATCAGTTTGTGGATCTTGGTGGCGTGGGCCTCGCCCAGCGCCCCGCCGAAGATCCGGAAGTCGTGTGCGTAGACGAAGACGGTCCGGCCGTGCACGGTGCCCCAGCCGGTGATCACGCCGTCGGTGTACGGCTTCTTCTCCTCCAGCCCGAAGCCCGTGGCACGGTGCCTGCGCAGCGGCTCGATCTCGCGGAAGCTGCCCTCGTCCAGGAGCAGGTCGATCCGCTCTCTGGCGGTCAGCTTTCCCTTGGCGTGCTGCGCCTCGGTCGCCCGCTCGCTGGGCCCCTGGTACGCCTGGGCACGGATCGCGTGCAGTTCGGCCACGCGCCCGCGGGTGTCCTGTGCGGGGACGGAGCCGGGCGAGCCGGGAGCCCCGGGATCAGCCTGGTCGGCCTGCGCGGTCCGGGGCGACGGCTGGGACAGATCGGTCATGTATAGACCCTACGAAACCACAGCGCCGATCACCGTCGTCAGATTCGTACAGTCTCCGCGGCACTTTCATGGCAGCGCTGGACAGAACCGTTGGGGGGCGGGGCCTGGGCAGAGGGAAACCCTCTCATTACACGGGGAGGGGGCTGTGGGAATTCCACAGCCCCCTCCGCCGACTGTTCGTGTCGCCGACCGCCGGTGTTGGCGTGGAGGCCACCCACCGTAGGGGTGGCGCGGCCGGGACGGTCCCTCGGGATTGCCAGGACGCGCCCTTCACGACCTCGGGGCGACCGCCGGACCGTGCGCGTCGCCGCCTGCCGCCGCCGGAGCGGGCGCGGCCGGGTCGGCGGACTCTGCAGGCCCGTTGGAAGCCGCGGCCGCCGCAGGGAAGAGCGCCGTCTTCTCGCCCGCCGTCACCACGAGGAAGGCGGCGGCCGTCACCGCTGACGAGAGCAGGAAGCTCAGGTCGAAGCCGCCCAGCCGGGGGACGAGGGGGCCGGTGTACAGAGGGGTGTCGACGGCCAGCAGGCCGACGGCGGAGCCGATGGCCCAGGCGAGCGTCGCCCGGAGGTTCCAGCCCGCGGTGTACCAGTAACGGCCGCCGACGGAGCGGCGGTTGAGCACCTGGAGCGCTTCGGTGTCGTAGGCACCACGGCAGCGCACATGCCCGATCAGCACGAGCACGGCCCAGGGCGCGCCAACGGCGGTCAGCAACAGGACGAAGGCGGTCATCGCGTCCTGTGCGTCCCATACGAAGTGGCCGAGGTAGACCAGTGCCGTGGACACTGCCGCGACGGTGAAGGTGGCCTTGGACCTGGTCGTGCGCGGAACGATGGCGTCCAGGTCGAGCCCCATCGAGTAGAGCATCAGCCCCGCGTTGCCGATCGAGCCGAGCGAGGCGGCCAGCAGCAGCGGCACCAGGAACCAGAACGGCGCCTGCGCGACCAGCGGTCCCGCGTAGTCGGTGGCGGCGTCCACGGCGACGGCGGTGAAGGTGCCGAAGAGTTGGGGGATCAGCAGTCCGGCGACCAGCCCGAGGCAGGTGGTCAGGTAGACGCGGCGCGAGGAGTGCCGCGCCGGAGACATGTAGCGGGTGTAGTCGCCCAGCAGGGTGATGAAGGCGATCGGTCCGCTGAGTCCGGCCGCGACGACGGACAGCAGCCAGGTCGTCCAGAAGTCGCCGAGCAGGTACTCGGCCCCGGCCGGTGCCTGGGTGGTGAAGTGCGGCGCGTACGCGAACAGCCCCACGACCAGCAGCGTGGTCATGCCGATGGCGAGCGCCCGGCTCAGCCGCAGCAGCAGCTTGTAGCCGTAGACCGCGCACACGGCGGTGCACACGGCGAGCACCGCGTAGACGATCGCGTAGCCGGCCGCCGAGTCGGGCATCCCGAACAGCCGGGCGAGCGAGCCGACCATGGCGTCGCCCCCGACCCAGAGGGTGAGCGCGGTGTAGCCGAGCGAGAGCAGCAGCCCGATCGCCGAACCGAGCAGTCTCCCGCGTACGCCGAACTGGGCGCCGCTGCTGGTCGAGAGGTTGGTGGCGGTGCGCAGCGAGACCAGCGCGAGCGGCGCGACCAGCACCGTGCCGACCAGGGTGCCGACCAGCAGTGAGGAGACGGCGGGCCAGAAGCCCAGCCCGAAGGAGACCGGCAACCAGCCGAAGATGACGACGCCGAGCGCCAGGTTCGATCCGATGAGAAAGCTGACGATGTCGCGCGGACGGCCGGTGCGCTCGGCCTCCGGGATCACATCGACGCCGTGCTGCTCGATCTGCATGGTGCTCCCTGTCGGGGTGTGGCCGGCATTTGGTTTGAGCAGCGCTCAATCTGAAGCATCAGGGGCAGCGGGGTCAATGGGTGGATACGAAGACTTGACTATTTGAGTGATGCTCTAAATGCTGGCCGAGTACGCGGCAAGACACGACGAACGCATTCACCACGACCGGAAGGTGGGAGAGCCGTGCGGCTGGGGCCGACCGAACGGGACCGCCTGCTGATCTTCGGCACGGCCGAGCTGGCACGGACCAGAAGAGCCCGCGGACTGCGGCTCAACGTGCCGGAGGCCACGGCGCTCATCGCCGACACCGTCTGCGAGGCCGCCCGTGACGGGCGCAGGCTCGGCGAGGCGATCGAGGCGGGGCGCGCCGTGCTGGGCCCCGACGACGTACTGCCCGGCGTGGCCGAGGTGCTCACCGAGGTCCAGGTGGAGGCCGTCTTCGAGGACGGCTCCCGGCTCGCGGTGATCTCCTCCCCCATCGCCGCCTCCGGGACCGGGCAGGGCCCCGGCGCCGTGCTGCCCGCCGGCGAGGAGGAGGGCACCGACGCGGCGTACGCACAGGTGGAGCCCACGGTCTCGCTGACCGTGCGCAACACCGCCGAGGTGCCGGTCAGCGTCACCTCGCACTTCCACTTCTTCGAGGCCAACCCCCGGCTTGCCTTCGACCGGGCCGCCGCCTACGGGATGCGGCTCGCCGTGCCCGCCGGCTCGTCGGTGCGCTTCGATCCGGGCGGCACCGCCGAGGTGGGGCTCGTCCCGCTGGGCGGCGAGAGGGTGGCCATCGGCTTCGCCGGTCTGGTGGACGGTCCGCTGGACGCGCCCGGAGCCCGCGAGGAGGCTCTGCGGCGCGCGGCGGCCTGCGGCTATCTGGGCGCCGGGGCAGAAAGCGGCCGGGCCGGAGAGGGAGAGGCATGAGCGTGGACGCACACGAGTACGCGGCCGTACACGGACCGCGCGCGGGCGACCGGGTACGGCTGGGCGACACCGGGCTCGTCGTCCGCGTCGAGTCCGACTCCCAGCAGCCGGGGAACGAGTTCCTGGCCGGATTCGGCAAGACGGCCCGCGACGGGCTCCACCTCAAGGCGGCGGCCGTCCGCGACACCTGCGACGTGGTGATCAGCAATGTGCTGGTCATCGACGCCGTGCAGGGCGTACGCAAGGTGTCCATCGGCATCCGCGAGGGCCGCATCCACGCGATCGGCCGGGCCGGCAACCCGGACACGGTGGACGGCGTGGACGTCGTCGTGGGCACCGGCACCTCGATCGTCTCCGGCGAGGGGCTGATCGCCACGGCAGGCGCCGTCGACACCCATGTCCATCTGCTCTCGCCGCGCATCATGGAGGCTTCGCTCTCCTCCGGCGTCACCACGATCATCGGCCAGGAGTTCGGCCCGGTGTGGGGCGTGGGCGTCAACTCGCCCTGGGCGCTGGGACACGCGTTCTCCGCTTTCGACGCCTGGCCGGTCAACATCGGCTTCCTGGGCCGCGGCTCCTCCTCGCACCCGGCACCGCTGGTCGAGGCGCTGGCCGAGGGCGGCGCCTGCGGCTTCAAGGTGCACGAGGACATGGGAGCGCACCACCGGGCGCTGGACACCGCGCTGCGGGTGGCCGAGGAGTACGACGTACAGGTCGCGCTGCACAGCGACGGGCTGAACGAGGCGCTGGCCGTCGAGGACACCCTCGCGGTGCTGGAGGGCCGCACCATCCACGCCTTCCACATCGAGGGCTGCGGCGGCGGCCACGTGCCCAATGTGCTGCGGATGGCGGGGGTCCCCAACGTCATCGGCTCCTCCACCAACCCGACGCTGCCCTTCGGCCGGGACGCCGTCGCCGAGCACTACGGGATGATCGTCTCGGTGCACGACCTGAAGACCGACCTGCCCGGGGACGCGGCCATGGCCCGCGACCGGATCCGTGCGGGCACGATGGGTGCCGAGGACGTACTGCACGACCTGGGCGCCATCGGCATCACCTCCTCCGACGCGCAGGGCATGGGCCGCGCCGGCGAGACCGTGCGGCGTACGTTCCAGATGGCGGCCAAGCTCAAGGCGGAGCGGGGCGAACTGGAGGACGCGGCGCGCATCCGCGAAGCGGGTACGGACGACAACGCGCGCGTCCTGCGCTACATCGCCAAGCTCACCCTCAATCCGGCACTCGCACACGGCCTCTCGCACGAGATCGGTTCGCTGGAGCCGGGCAAGCTGGCCGACATCGTGCTGTGGCACCCGGCCTGGTTCGGCGCCAAGCCGCAGCTGGTCCTCAAGTCCGGCTTCCCCGCCTGGGGCGTCACCGGCGACCCCAACGCCGCCACCGACACCAGCGAACCCCTGGTGCTCGGCCCGCTGTTCGGGGCGCACGGCGGGACGCCCGCCGAGCTGTCCGTCGCCTTCGTCTCGCAGGCCGCCGTCGAGCGTGGCGGCGACACGCTGCCGACGCGCCGGCGCCGGGTCGCCGTACGCGGCACCCGCGGCATCGGCCCCGCCGACCTGGTGCACAACGCGCGGCTGGGCGCGGTGGAGGTCGACCAGCGCACCGGCCTGGTGACGCTGGACGGCGAGCCGCTGCGCTCGAAGGCGGCCGAGAGCGTCTCGCTCAACCGCCTCTACTTTCTCTGACCCCCCGATGACGCCCCCGACCCGCGAGGAATCGCCCCCCATGAGCAACCGCACGTCCGACGCCGCCGTCCCGCACATGCCGCCCGAGTGGGCGCCGCACGAGCGCACCTGGATGGCGTGGCCCGGTGCCAACCCGACGTTCGAGGACGCTCAGGTGCTGGCCGAGGCCCGTACCGCGTGGGCGTCGGTCGCCCATGCCGTACGCCGCTTCGAGCCGGTCACCATGGTGGCCGACCCCGGTGACGTGGCCGGGGCGCGCGCGCAGCTCGGTCCTCAGATCGAGGTCGTGGGGCAGCCGCTGGACGACGCGTGGATGCGCGACATCGGCCCGACCTTCGTCACCGAGGGCGACCGCCTGGCCGCCGTGGACTGGACGTTCAACGGCTGGGGCGCTCAGGCGTGGGCCCGCTGGGAGCGGGACGCGCTGATCGGCGCGTACGTCGCCGGGCAGGCGGGTGCCCCCGTGCGCTCCTCGCGGCTGGTCAACGAGGGCGGCGGCATCCATGTGGACGGCGAGGGCACGGTGCTGCTCACCGAGACAGTGCAGCTGGGCCCGGAGCGCAACCCCGGCTGGACGCACGAACAGGTCGAGGCGGAGGTGCACGCGCTGCTCGGCACCCGCAAGGCGATCTGGCTGCCACGCGGGCTGACCGCCGACTACGGCACCTACGGCACCCGCGGCCATGTCGACCTGGTGGCCGCCTTCGCCGCACCAGGCGTGGTCGTCGCGCACACCCAGCCCGACCCCGCCCATCCCGATCACGACGTGTGCGAGGAGACGGTGAAGCTGCTGCGCGCGGCCACCGACGCCAAGGGGAGGCAGCTGGAGGTCGTCGAGCTGCCGGCACCGACGGTGACGCACACCGAGGACGGCGAGCCGGTCGACTACAGCTACGTCAACCACTACCTGTGCAACGGCGGGGTCGTACTGTGCGGCTTCGGCGACCCGCGCGACGAGCACGCGGCCGGCATCTTCCGCCGCCTGTTCCCGCGCCGGACGGTCACGCTGGTGGACGCGCGTACGGTGTTCGCCGCCGGGGGCGGCATCCACTGCATCACCCAGCAGCAGCCCCGGGTGTGAGACGGCCCGGTTAGGCTGAACGGTCGGCGGCTCGCGGAGGGGCTTGGAGGAACACAGCGGTGGTCACAGAGGCGGAGGGCAGGCGCCGGCGGAGTCCCCGGCGCGCGGCGCAGCCCAAGGAGCAGGTGCTGGCCGCCGCCATGGAGATGATCGCCGAACGCGGTCTCGACCGGCTCACCATGGCCGCACTCGGCCGCGAGGTCGGTATGAGCAGCGGCCATCTCGTCTACTACTTCAAGACCAAGGACGAGCTGCTGTTGCAGACGCTCCAGTGGAGCGAGGAGCAGCTGGGAGCCGAGCGGCGCGCCGCGCTGGCCCGGCGGACACCGGCGCGCGAGCGGCTGGACGCACTGGTGGAGCTCTATCTGCCCCACGGCCACCGGGACCCGCACTGGGCGCTGTGGCTGGAGGTGTGGAACCGCTCGCAGTCCGGTGACGACGAGGTGCGGTCCCGTCAGCTCGAACTGGAACTGAGCTGGCACCGGGACCTGGTGGCGCTGCTGGTGGAGGGCATGGCGCAGGGAGAGTTCGGGCCGGTCGACGCCGACCGGTTCGCCACCCGCACCCGCGCGCTCCTGGACGGCTTCGGCACCCATCTTGTGGTGGGGCTGCCGGGGGTGGACCGCGAGCTGGTCCTGGGCCATCTGCGGGACCACTTCGACGAGTCCCTCACGCCGGGCGACGGCTGAGCTCCTGGTGCCCCGAAGGGGCGCGGGGAACCGCTCCCCCAGCCACCGCGGCCCTCGCTAGTCGTGCGCCTCGACTCCCGCCCGCAGCAGCCCGTACGTGTACCCGTCATCCAGCGCCTGCCAGGACGCGGCGATCACGTTGTCCCCCACCCCCACGGTCGTCCACTCCCCACTGCCGTCACTCATCGACAACAGCACCCGCGTCGTTGACGACGCCCCGTGCGCGCCCTCCAGGATGCGGACCTTGTAGTCGACGAGGTTCAGCTTCGCCAGTTCGGGGTGGATGCGCTCCAGGCCGGCCCGCAGAGCGCGGTCCAGCGCGTCCACGGGGCCGTTCCCCTCACCCGTGACGACGATGCGCTCGCCCTTGGCCCACAGCTTGACCGTCGCCTCGTTGACCTGCATCCCGTCGGGCCGCTGCTCGACGATGGCGCGCCAGGACTCGGCGCGGAAGAACCGGGGCGCGGTCCCCGTGGTTCCGCCGTGCACCTCGTCGCGGAGCAGCAGTTCGAACGAGGCGTCAGCGGCCTCGTACGTATACCCCTTGAGCTCCTGCTCCTTGACGCGCTCGACCACGCGCCCGACCAGTTCGCGGTCGCCGCTCAGGTCGTAGCCCAGCTCCTTGCCCTTGAGCTCGACGGAGGCGCGCCCCGCCATGTCGGAGACGAGCATCCGCATGGTGTTGCCCACGAGTTCGGGGTCGATGTGCTGGTAGAGGTCCGGATCGATCTTGATCGCGGAGGCGTGCAGCCCGCCCTTGTGCGCGAAAGCGGAGGTGCCGACGTAGGGCTGGTGGGTGGAGGGGGTCAGATTGACGACCTCGGCGATGGCGTGCGAGATCCGGGTGGTCTCGGCCAGCGCGCCCTCGGGCAGTACGCGCTTGTCGTACTTGAGCTCCAGTGCGGCGACGACGGGGAAGAGGTTGGCGTTGCCGACGCGCTCGCCGTAGCCGTTGGCCGTGCACTGCACATGGGTGGCGCCGCCGTCCACGGCGGCGAGTGTGTTGGCGACGGCGCAGCCGGTGTCGTCCTGCGCGTGGATGCCCAGCCGGGCCCCGGTGTCGGCGGCGACGGTGCGGACGACGGCCTGGATCTGTGCGGGGATCATGCCGCCATTGGTGTCGCAGAGCACCACTACGTCGGCGCCCGCCTCGTGTGCGGTGCGCACGACCTGCTTGGCGTAGCCGGGGTTGGCCTGGTAGCCGTCGAAGAAGTGCTCGCAGTCGACGAAGACCCTGCGGCCGTGCTCCCGCAGATGGCCGACCGTCTCGGCGATCATCGACAGGTTCTCCTCCAGCGTGGTGCGCAGAGCCAGCTCGACATGGCGGTCGTGCGCCTTGGCGACGAGGGTGACCACGGGCGCCCCGGAGTCGAGCAGCGCCTTGACCTGGGGGTCGATCTGCGCGGGTACGCCCGCTCTGCGGGTGGAGCCGAACGCGACGAGCTGCGCGTGCTGGAAGTCGATCTCCTTGGGGGCGCGGGCGAAGAACTCGGTGTCGCGCGGGTTGGCGCCCGGCCAGCCGCCCTCGATGAAGCCGACGCCGTACTCGTCCAGGTGGCGCGCGATGGTCAGCTTGTCGGCGACGGTCAGGTTGATGCCCTCGCGCTGTGCTCCGTCACGCAGGGTGGTGTCGAAGACGTGGAAACTGTCGTCGGGGGTCATGGCTGATGGCTCCTGCTGGGTTCAGTGGTTGCGGAAGGAAGCGCTCCACTTGCCCCCATCATCCCTCGCGCCTCCGCCTTCGGCCGGGTGGGCCGGAAAACGAAAAAACCCCTCGCGGGTGCGAGAGGTCTGCGCGCGGGTCTGGGGCACGGTGTCCGGCTGCCGAAGGGGTTCTGCCACGGCAGCCGGTCACTGCGGACCGGCGCGCCTGCTGCCAATAATCATGACGAACGAGGGCACGGGGGAAGTCTGGCACAACACCGCCCCCGCGCCCCCTTCCGTCTCACCATGCGGAAACAGCCCGACCGGTCACACCTGGTGCAGCCCCTGGTCACCGGCCCGGGTGACGAAGGAGGCGGCCGTGGAGACCGGGGCTCCCGGCTCGGTGACGACCGCCACCGTGCGGAAGTCGGCACGCGCCTGCCGCTTGTCCAGCCGCACGGTCACATAGCCGCGGTGGCCGTTGTAGAACTTCAGATGCGGGTTGGCGCCCATGTAGCTGTCCCAGTTGGCGGGCTTGTCCTCGCCGTTCCGGCCGCTGGTGACGGAGGTGGCCACGATCTCGGTGCCCACCGTGCGGGACTTCTGATCGCCGAAGTCGCGCTTGATGTCGTACGCGTACCCCCGGTGCACGTCCCCGGTGAGCACCATCAGGTTCTCCACTCCAGCGGCCTGGGCACCGGCCAGCAGCCGCTCGCGGGAGGCGGGGGCACCGTCCCAGGCGTCCATGCTGACCTTGTAGTCGGCGCCGCTGGTGCTGCGCCGCTCGGAGAAGGTGACCTGCTGGGGCACCACGTTCCACACGGCGTCCGAGGCCCGCCAGCCGTCGATCAGCCAGCGCTCCTGCGCGGCGCCGACCATGGTGCGGGACGCGTCGGTGGACTCGGGCCCCGGGTGGTGCCAGCCGTCGCCGTACGCCTGGTCGGAGCGGTACTGGCGGGTGTCGAGGATGTCGAACTGGGCGAGCTTGCCGAACCGCACCCTGCGGTAGAGCTGCATATCGGGGCCCTTGGGGCGCTGGGGTCTGCGCAGCGGCAGGTTCTCCCAGTACGCGCGGTAGGCGGCGGCCCTGCGCACCAGGAAGTCCTCCGAGGAGCTGCCGTCCTCGGGGATGTCGTCCGCGTAGTTGTTCTCCGTCTCGTGGTCGTCCCAGGTGACGAGGAACGGGTGCGCGGCGTGTGCGGCCCGCAGGTCCGGGTCCGACTTGTAGAGCGCGTACCGCAGCCGGTACTCCTCCAGCGAGACCGTCTCACGGTTGAAGTGGGCCGGCAGCTCCCGGTCGGTGTAGGCGCGGGCGCCGCCGTGCGCGTCGACGGCGTACTCGTACAGATAGTCGCCGAGGTGGAAGACCAGGTCCACGTCCTCGTCCGCGAGGTGCCGGTAGGCCGTGTAGTAGCCGTGGTGGTATGCCTGGCAGGAGACGGCGGCCAGTCGCAGCTCGTTCAGGTCGGCACCGGGCGCCGGTGCCGTACGAGTACGCCCCACGGGGCTGAGCCACCGGCCCACCCGGAAGCGGTAGTAGTAGACGCGGTCGGGACCGAGTCCCCCGGGCTCCACGTGCACCGCATGGTTCAGCTCGGGGTGCGCCGTGGCCGTGCCGCGGCGCACGATGCGGCGGAAGCGCCGGTCGTGTGCCAGTTCCCAGCGCACGGCGATCCGCGCCTTCGGCAGGCCGCCGCCGGGCTCGTACGGCTTGGGCGCGAGCCGGGTCCACAGCACCAGGGAGTCGGGCAGCGGGTCGCCGGAGGCGACGCCCAGGGTGAAGGGGTCGGCGCGGACCGCGGTGCGCGCGTCCGCCTCGGCCGCCTGGGCGCTGCCCGGAAGGTTGGTGGTGAAGGCGAGCGCAACGGCGGCGCCCGTGACGGTCAGCAAGCGGCGGCGGCCCAGTGCCGCCGCCGCTTGTCTGAGTTCGTGCTGAGTCTCCTGATCCTGCTGGGTCGTCCCATGACTCGGCATCTGGATCTCGGCCCTCCCGGGAGGCAGTCGATGACACCGTCATGACAGCGCTGCCGAAAGGCTCTTCAGCCACGGAAGTCCGACCGCTGCATGTCAGGTACATGTACGCGGCGTCGGTTCCGGGCTTACCGTGATACGCCCCACGATGTCCGTGAGGACCTACCCCTCAGGAACCCAGCGTGTGCATCCAGCCGTGCTTGTCTTCCGCCTGGCCGGTCTGGATCGCCAGCAGCGCCTCACGGAGCCTCATGGTGATCTCCCCCGCACCGCCGTCGCCGACCTTCCACTCGCCGCGCGCCGACTTCACCTCGCCGACCGGAGTGATCACCGCTGCCGTACCGCAGGCGAAGACCTCGCTGATCGAGCCGTCCGCGTTCCCCGCGCGCCACTCGTCGGTGGTGATCCGCGTCTCGCCCGTCTCGTACCCCAGGTCGGCGGCGATCCGCAGCAGCGAGTCCCGGGTGATGCCCGGCAGCAGCGTCCCGGTCAGCTCCGGGGTGACGATCCGCGCGTCAGCGCCGCTGCCGTGGACGAAGTAGAGGTTCATGCCGCCCATCTCCTCGATGTAGCGGCGCTCCACGGCGTCCAGCCAGACGACCTGGTCGCAGCCCTGCTCGGCGGCCTCGGCCTGGGCCACCAGCGAGGCGGCGTAGTTGCCCGCGCACTTGGCCTCCCCGGTACCGCCAGGGGCTGCCCGCACATACTCCTCGGACAGCCACACCGAGACGGGCTTGACGCCGCCGGGGAAGTAGGAGGCCGCCGGGGACGCTATGACCATGAACGTGTACTGGTTCGCCGGCCTGACGCCCAGGCCCACCTCGGTGGCGAACATGAACGGCCGCAGGTACAGCGACGCCTCGCCCCCGCCGGGCACCCACGCCTTGTCCTGGGTGACCAGCAGATCGCACGCCTCGATGAACGTCTCCACCGGCAGCTCGGGCATCGCCATCCGGCGCGCGCTGCGCTGGAAGCGGCGGGCGTTGGCGTCGGGACGGAACACCTTCACCGAGCCGTCCGGCTGCCGGTACGCCTTCAGCCCCTCGAAGATCGACTGCGCGTAGTGCAGCGTCATGTTCGCCGGGTCCAGCTGCAGCGGGGCGTAGGGCTGCAACCTGGCATCGTGCCAGCCCCGGCCCTCGGTCCACTGGATGGTGACCATGTGGTCGGTGAAATACCGCCCGAAACCGGGGTCGGCCAGTATCGCTTCGCGCTCGGCTGCGCCGAGGGGCTGAGCGGCGGGCTTGAGGTCGAATGCGATACGGGGCGTCGTCATGTCCGCGTCCTTAGCTAGTCGTTTGCGGACCAGCCACTTCCTCACGGGGTGGACGCCGAAGCGCCGGATGCTCCCTCCCGGGCGGTCCCACCCCCCGATTATCCCGCAGCGGTCAACCGCTGAGGGAAAGGGGTGGGAGAGGCGCGGGAAGGAGCCTGCGCGGCCGCCGCGGAACGCCGTGCGACGTCAGCCGGCCACCCGGGCTGCGAGAGCGTCGCCGATCTCGTCGGTGCTCCGTGCCGTCCCGGCGCTCCGCTCGGCGAGATCCGCCGAGACGGCCTCGTCGATCCGCTCGGCCTCGGCCTCGTAGCCCAGGTGCCGCAGCAGCAGCGCGGCGGAGAGCACCGTGGCGGTCGGGTCGGCCTTCCCCGTACCGGCGATGTCCGGCGCCGAGCCGTGCACCGGCTCGAACATGGACGGGAACTCGCGGGTGGGGTTGATGTTCCCGGAGGCGGCCAGGCCGATACCGCCGCTGACGGCGGCGGCCAGGTCGGTGATGATGTCGCCGAAGAGGTTGTCGGTGACGATCACGTCGAACCGGGCCGGGTCGGTCACCAGGAAGATGGTGGCCGCGTCCACGTGCAGATAGTCGGTGGTCACCTCGGGGTACTCGCGCCCGACCCGGTCGAAGGTGTCCTTCCACAGGTGACCGGCGTGCACCAGCACGTTGTTCTTGTGCACCAGCGTCAGCTTCTTGCCCGGACGCGACTGCGCCCGCGCGTACGCGTCGCGTACGACCCGCTCCACACCGAACGCGGTGTTGACGCTCACCTCGTTGGCGACCTCCTGCGGGGTGCCCTTGCGGACGCTGCCGCCGTTGCCGACGTAGAGCCCCTCGGTGCCCTCGCGGACGACGACGAAGTCGATCTCCGGGCGGCCCGCCAGCGGGGAGGTGGTGTTCGGGAAGAGCTTGGAGGGACGCAGGTTGACGAAGTGGTCGAAGGCGAAGCGCAGCTTCAGCAGCAGTCCGCGCTCCAGCACGCCGGAGGGGACCCCGGGGTCGCCGACGGCGCCGAGCAGGATCGCGTCGTGCGCCTTGAGCCGCTCCAGCTCCTCGTCGGTGAGGGTCTCACCCGTGGCGTGCCAGCGTTTGGCGCCGAGGTCGTACTCGTGCGTCTCCAGCTTGACGTCCTGCGGGAGGACGGCGGTGAGGACCTTGAGGCCCTGGGCGACGACCTCCGGGCCGATTCCGTCACCGGGAATCACAGCGAGGTCGATGGTGCGCTCCGTGCGGGGTGCCGTTCCTGAAGCCATGCGCGGACGATACTCCCCGTCCCAGGCTGTGACATAAAGCTGTCCGTATGACGGACGACGCATACCGTTCACGGCGTGTATCCGCCGGTGTCTTCCGGCAGTTGACACCCGCTGGGAGCTTGGTGTCCATGGCCGCGAACGACCTGCCCGACCTCGGCGTCCCCGCCCGCCTCGCCGCACGGATGAGTATGGCCGAACAACACGCGTACCTGCGCGCGAAGCTGACCCGGCGCGGAGTGCTGCGCGGCGGCGGACTGGCGGCCGCGGGCGCCGCCGGAGCCGGCGTCCTGGTGCTCGGCTCGGACGCGGCCCTCCGCCAGGGCGCCCGGCACACCGCCGGCCGCAGTCCTGAGCCGGTGCTGTCCCGCGCCATCGTGGACGGCAGGCACGTGGCACCGTTCGGCCGCCATCTGGCGTTCGGCGCGGACCCGAGGACGCAGATGCGGGTCTCCTGGCAGGTGCCGTTCGCGGTCCGGAAGCCGTATTTGCGGTTCGGGCCCAGGCCCTGGGAGCTGGAGGGCAGAGTGGCCGCCGAGGTACGCGCGCTGCACACCCCGTCGCTCCGCCGCCACCTGCCCGCCGTCGAGCAGCTCCATCTGCACGCCCGCCTGGACGGGCTGCGCCCGGGCACCACCTATTACTACGGCGTCGGCCACGAGGGCTTCGACCCCGCCTCGGCCGAACGCCTGGGCACCGTGGGCTCGTTCACCACCGCGCCGGACGGCGGCGGAGAGCCGTTCGTCTTCACCGCCTTCGGCGACCAGGGCGTCGGCCCGGACGCGCTCGCCACCAACCAGCTGCTGCTCGGCCAGAACCCGGCCTTCCATCTGCACGCGGGCGACATCTGCTACGCCGACGACACCGGGCACGGCAAGAAGTCCGACACCTACGACGCGCGGGTATGGGACCAGTACCTCGCCCAGACCGAGCCGGTCGCCTCCCGCGTGCCGTGGATGGTGACCACCGGCAACCACGACATGGAGGCGTGGTACTCCCCCGAGGGCTACGGCGGCCAGGCAGCCCGATGGTCCCTGCCCGGCAACGGCCCCGACCCGGCCAGAGCCCCGGGTGTCTACGCGTTCGAGTACGGGAACATCGGGGTCATCGCCCTCGACGCGAACGACGTCTCCTACGAGATCCCGGCCAACCTCGGCTACACGGACGGAGCGCAGACCAGGTGGCTGGAGCGGACACTGAAGCGGATGCGGGCCGCCCGAGGGATCGACTTCGTCGTCGTCTTCTTCCACCACTGCGCGTACTCGACCGCCACACACGGTTCGGACGGCGGCGTGCGCGACGCGTGGGTGACGCTGTTCGAACAGCACCACGTCGATCTGGTGATCAACGGGCACAACCATGTGTACGAGCGGACCGATCCGCTGCGGGGTGGTTCGCCGACCCGGGCGGTGCGGGTGGGCGATGCGACCGATCCCGTGCGGGACGGCACGGTGTACGTCACCGCCGGCGGGGCCGGGAGGGAGCTGTACGACTTCTCGGCGCCGGACAGCTATGAGGGGCACGTCGAGGAGCGGGACAGCGTTGCGGGTGTCCGCTGGATGAAGGGCGGGGCGTCGGAGCGGGGCCGGGTGGACTGGTCCCGGGTCCGCTACACGGGGTTCTCGTTCCTCGCGGTCGAGTGCCGGGGTGGGCGACGGCCGTCGCTCTCGGCGACAGCGCTGTCCGGCTCCGGCCGCCGCGTGGACCACTTCGTGGTGCGCCGCTGACCGGGGAGGGGCTGCCCCTGTCTGTCCGTTGCAGACTGCGGGCGCGTTGTGGTCGCTCGCGCCGCTCCCCGCGCCCCTGACGGGGCGCATCCTCCCGCTGTGCTTGGGAGGTCTGCTCCCCTGAGCTCTTCGAGCAGGGGGCACCCCCAGGCGCAGGGCCGGCAAGCGCAGCCCCCATTGCGGGGCACGCGAGCTGCCAAGGGCGACCTTTTGCAGCGGCTGGGCGCGCCCCGTAGAGGTCAGCGGCGGTCGAAGGCGCGCTGGAGGGCTTCGGCCGCCTTGCGGCGGTCCTCCTCACGGAGGCGGGCCGCAGCCCGCGAACGGCGGACGCGGGAGGCGGGGACGTGGGTGGCTGTGGGCGTGGCCATAGGAATGCAACTCCTTCTGCACGACGCGTGGACGCAAGGACGCAAGGAGAGATCTGCCGGACAGCCAACGGCGCGGGGACAACCGGTGCGGCAGGGATCACCTGCCTGGGACGCACGGGCGTCACATCCGCGAAGCGCTCGGTCGAGCGAGACGATCGGCTTCCTACAAAGATAGAAGCCGAGAGCCGTGATGTCTCGCCAATTAGTTGGGCTTCCTACTATCTGAGACGAGGCCCACACCGGAGAGGGACAAAAGAGAGCGGGCCCGGCCCCCTCCGGGGGCCGGGCCCTCATCGCACAAGGGCCACGCGGGGGCCTCAGCCCATGTGCGGGTACCGGTAGTCGGTCGGCGCGACCTGGGTCTCCTTGATCGCGCGCGGCGAGGACCAGCGGATCAGGTTGAACTTCGAGCCGGCCTTGTCGTTGGTGCCGGAGGCCCGGGCACCGCCGAAGGGCTGCTGCCCGACGATCGACCCGGTGGGCCGGTCGTTCAGGTAGAAGTTGCCCGCCGCGAACCGCAGCTTCTCCGAGGCCGCGGCCAGCACGGCGCGGTCCTTGGCGAGCACGGCACCGGTCAGCGCGTACGCCGAGGCCGACTCCATCTGGTCCAGCATCGCGTCCCAGTCCTCGTCCTCGTAGACGTGGACCGCGATGATCGGGCCGAAGTACTCGGTCTTGAAGACCTCGTTCTCCGGGTCGGAGCAGACGATGACCGTCGGCGAGACGAAGTAGCCGACGCTGTCGTCGCACGTACCGCCGACCAGGATCTCGCAGGTCGGGTCGGCCTTGGCACGCTCGATGGCGGCCTTGTTCTTGGCGAAGGCGCGGTCGTCGATGACGGCGCCGATGAAGTTGGACAGGTCTGTCACATCGCCGACGGCCAGCCCCTGCACCTCGGTGGCCAGCGCGTCCTTGAAACCGCCCTCCCAGATGGAGCGGGGCAGGTAGGCGCGGGACGCGGCCGAGCACTTCTGGCCCTGGTACTCGAAGGCGCCACGGGTGATGGCGGTCTTGAGTACGGCCTGGTCGGCCGAGGAGTGCGCGACGATGAAGTCCTTGCCGCCGGTCTCGCCGACGATGCGCGGGTAGGACTTGTAGCTGGAGATGTTCTCGCCGACGCTCTTCCACAGGTGCTGGAAGGTGGCCGTCGAGCCGGTGAAGTGGATACCGGCCAGCTCCGGGTGCGGGATCGCGACCTCGGAGACCTCCTTGCCGTCACCGGTGACCAGGTTGATGACGCCCTTGGGCAGCCCGGCCTCCTCCAGCAGCTCCATCAGCAGCACCGCGGAGTGGGTCTGGGTGGGGGACGGCTTCCAGACCACCACATTGCCCATCAGCGCCGGAGCGGTGGGCAGGTTGCCCGCGATGGCGGTGAAGTTGAACGGGGTGACCGCATAGACGAAGCCCTCCAGCGGGCGGTGGTCCATGCGGTTCCAGATCCCGTTGGGCTGGACGAGCGGCTGCTCGGTCATCAGCTCACGGGCGAAGTGCACATTGAAGCGCCAGAAGTCGATCAGCTCGCAGGGCGCGTCGATCTCGGCCTGCTGGGCCGTCTTGGACTGGCCGAGCATCGTGGAGGCGGCGATCGTCTCGCGCCAGGGCCCCGAGAGCAGCTCGGCGGCCTTGAGGATGATCGCGGCCCGGTCGTCGAAGGACATCGCACGCCAGGCCGGGGCCGCGGCGAGCGCCGCGTCGATGGCGTCCTGCGCGTCCTGCCGGGTGGCGGTCGCGAAGGTGCCCAGCACCTTCTGGTGGTTGTGCGGCTGCACGACGTCGACGCGCTCGCCGCCGCCCATGCGCTTGACGCCGTTGATGGTCATCGGCAGCTCACGGGGGTTGTCCGCCAGCTCCTTGAGCTTGGCCTCCAGGCGCGCACGCTCGGGGCTGCCGGGCGCGTAGGTGTGCACCGGCTCGTTGTACGGGGCGGGGACCTGGGTCACAGCGTCCACGGTTGCTCCTTGTGTCGGGTTCGGGCGGTCGGTGTTGCCGGCGTCTCAGCTGCGGGTTATCAGGGACCGCAGGAAGAAGGCCAGGTTCGCGGGGCGCTCCGCGAGGCGTCGCATGAAGTAGCCGTACCAGTCGGTGCCGTAGGGGACGTAGATACGCATCCGGTGCCCCTGCGCGACCAGTCGCTCCTGCTCGGCCCCGCGGATGCCGTACAGCATCTGGAATTCGTACTCGTCCCGCTTTCGACCGTAACGCTCGGCCAGATTCTGGGCGATGGCCACCATGCGGGGATCGTGGGAACCCACCATGGGGTAGCCGTTGCCGGCCATCAGGATCTTCAGGCAGCGCACATACGCCCGGTCGACCTCGCGTTTGTCCTGGTAGGCGACCTCGGCGGGCTCGTTGTACGCGCCCTTGACCAGGCGGACCCGGGAGCCCTCACCGGCCAGCGCGTGGCAGTCCTCCTCGGTGCGGAACAGATAGGACTGGAGCACGGCACCGGTACCGGGGAACCGCTCGCGCAGCTGCCCCAGAATGGCGAGCGTGGAGTCGACGGTGGTGTGGTCCTCCATGTCGAGGGTGACCGTCGTCCCCGCCGCGGTGGCTGCCTCGACGACGGGCAGCACGTTCTCCGCCGCCAGGTCGTGCCCGCCCGGGAGCGCCTGCCCGAAGGCGGAGAGCTTGACCGACATCTCGGCGTGCTCCGCGAGCCCGGCGCCGGCCAGCGCGTCGGTCAGCGCGAGGTAGGCATCACGGTTGCGGAGGGCTTCCGACCGGTCGGTGATGTCCTCGCCCAGATGGTCGATGGTGACCTGCATACCGCGCTCGGCGAGCGTCGCCACCGAGGCCAGACACTGATCGAGCTGCTCGCCCGCCACGAACCGGTCCACCATGGGGCGGGTCACCGGAGCGGCCGAGACGAGGCGGCGGATGCTGTCGCTGCGCGCGGCGGCGAGGAGCACGGGTCCCAGCACGGGGCACCTCCACGGATTGTTCTTGTCGGTGGCTCGATGGCGTGCGCGCAGCGAAGGCGTGACGCGGGAGCCACTAGAAAGTTAAGGATCGCGCCACGAGCCGGACCATCGACAGGTGTCACGCGTCCGTGGTCCGGCTCTCAGACACGTGTATGAGAATGGAGGGCGAACACCACCCCGAGCCGCCCCGCCCCGGCCCATACCAGCCCAGCTCAGCCCCCGAGGAGATCTGCCCATGCGCGAGGACTATCAGGCGCTGATCGACGAGGTCTCCCAGCTGCTGGGCACCCCCGCGACGCTGGAGGGCCGGGACTTCTCCCTGATCGCCTTCGGCGCGCACGAGGGCGCGGCCGACGGCGACGAGGAGCAGGTCACCGGCCTGGAGCTGGACGCGGTGCGGACCCGCACCATCCTTCAGCGGCGCTCCGCTCCGGCCGTGCGGGCCTTCTTCGAGAGCTACGGCATCGCCAGGGCGAGCGGCCCGGTACGTATCCCGCCCGACCCGGCCGCCGGGGTGGTGCACGGCAGGATCTGTCTGCCGGTGCGGGACCACGGGGTCGTGCACGGCTACATCTGGCTGCTGGACGACGGAGAACTGGAGCTGACCGATCCACGGCTGGCCGCCGCGATGGCCGTCGCCGACCGCACCGGTGCCCAGCTCGCAGCCGACGCCCGCTCCGAGGAGCGGACGGGCCGGTTCCTGCACGCCGCGCTCGCCGAACGCGGCGGCGCGGCACGGGAGGAGGCCGTCGCCGCACTGGCCGCCGCCGTCGGCGAGGCCGCGTCGGGGCCGCTGGTACTGGTTGCGGTGGTGCCGTGGCCGGAGGAAGAGGACCCGGGCGCGGGGCCGCTGCCCACCGCCCTCCCCCGGCTCGCGGCGCAGTGCGTACGCGACGGCGCACTGGCAGCGCTGGTACGGCTGCGCACTCCGCACGGCCTGGAGGCGGCCCGTACCGCGGCCGACCGGCTGCTGCGCTCGGCGGGCCGGGCCGCGACCGGCGAGGCCGCCGGCGGCGCGGGCCTCACGGCGGGGCTGAGCAGTCCGCGTACCGGCCTGACCGACCTGCCCGCGGCCTGGCACGAGGCCCGCGCCGCGGCGAGAGCCGCCTCAGCCGCGGCCGTACCGGGCGGCCTCGCCGAGTGGGACGCCATCGGCCCCTACCGGCTGCTCACCGGCATCCCCCGCGCGGCGGACTCCCTGCCCGACCCCGCCGTACGGGAACTGCTCCGCCCCGCTCACAGCGAACTGGCCCGCACAGCCGAGGTCTTCCTCGACTGCGCGGGCCAGGCAGGCCGGGCGGCGGCAGCGCTGGGCATCCACCGCCAGACCCTCTACTACCGCCTCTCCCGCGTCGAACGCCTCACCGGCCTCGACCTGGACGAAGGCGAAGACCGCCTCCTGCTGCACATGGCCTTGAAGACGGCCCGGCTGTTCTAGCGGGGCGCCCCATCAGGGGCGCGGGACTGTGTCGGATGTGCGGCTCCGCCGCGTGGGCGCGCGCAACCACAAACGGACCCGCATCCCGCAACCGACCGCCGTGGGCAGGCACCCCCTCACCGGAAACTCACTCCGTGAGGTTGACCGCCCGAGCATGGGTGGCCCCGATCTCCTCACCGATCTCCGTGAGGACAGTGGCGCCGATGGTGTCGTCCACCGTCAGCGCGACCAGTGCCTCGCCGCCCTCTTCCGCGCGGGAGACCTGCATGCCGGCGATGTTGATGCCCGCCTCGCCCAGGACGCGGCCGACGGTGCCGACGACGCCGGGGCGGTCGCTGTAGCGCAGGAACGCCATGTGGTCGGCGACCGCGAGGTCGACGCCGTGCTCGTTGATGGCGACGATCTTCTGCAGATGCTTGGGCCCGGCCAGCGTGCCGGAGGCGGAGACCTCCTCACCGCCTGCCAGGGTGCCGCGCACGGTCACCACATTGCGGTGCTCGGCGGACTCGCTGGAGGTGGTCAGCCGCACCTCGACGCCCCGCTCCTGCGCGAACAGCGGCGCGTTGACATAGGAGACCGTCTCGTCCACCACGTCCTCGAACACGCCCTTGAGCGCGGAGAGCTCCAGCACCTTCACATCGTGCTGGGTGATCTCGCCGTAGACCTCGACGTCCAGCCGGACGGCGACCTCGCCGGCCAGCGCGGTGAAGATCCGGCCCAGCTTCTCCGCGAGCGGCAGTGCCGGGCGCACGTCCTCGGCGATCACCCCGCCCTGGACGTTGACCGCGTCGGGCACCAGCTCGCCCGCCAGCGCCAGCCGCACCGACTTGGCGACCGCGATGCCCGCCTTCTCCTGCGCCTCACCGGTGGAGGCCCCCAGGTGCGGAGTGCACACCACCTGGTCGAAGGCGAACAGCGGGGAGTCGGTGCACGGCTCGGAGGCGTACACATCCAGGCCCGCGCCCGCCACGCGGCCCTCCTTGAGCGCCGAGGCCAGCGCCTCCTCGTCCACGATGCCGCCGCGCGCCGCGTTGACGATGCGCACGTTCGGCTTGACCTTGTGCAGCGCCTCGTCGCCGATGAGCCCCAGCGTCTCGGGGGTCTTCGGCAGGTGGACGGTGATGAAGTCCGCGACCTGGAGCAGCTCGTCCAGCGAGAGCAGCTTCACGCCCATCTGCGCGGCCCGCGCGGGCTGCACGAACGGGTCGTAGGCGACGACCTTCATCCCGAACGCCGACATGCGCTGCGCGACCAGCACCCCGATGCGGCCGAGGCCGACGACGCCGAGCGTCTTCTCGCTCAGCTCCACACCGGTGTACTTGCTGCGCTTCCACTCGCCGTTCTTGAGCGCGGTGTTGGCCTGCGGGATGTTGCGGGCCGTGGCGATGAGCAGGCCGCAGGCCAGCTCCGCTGCGGTGACGATGTTGGAGGTGGGGGCGTTGACCACCATCACGCCCGCCTTGGTGGCGGCGGGCACGTCCACGTTGTCGAGCCCGACACCGGCGCGGGCGACCACCTTGAGCTTCTTCGCCGCGGCGATGGCCTCGGCGTCGATCTTGGTGGCGGAGCGGACGAGGACGGCGTCCACCTCAGCGAGAGCGGGGAGGAGTTCGTCGCGATTGGCGCCGTCACAGTGCCGGATCTCGAAATCCGGGCCCAGCGCGTCGACGGTCGCGGGCGACAGCTCTTCGGCGATGAGTACTACGGGCTTGCTCACGTGGTCTCCACATTCTTGGGACGGCGCGTTTTCCCTGCGGGTTCCCTGCGGGGCGGCTGGGGAGGAGGCAGACGCACGACGCTGTGAGCCTGTGGCTCAGCAGTCTATCGGCGGGAGCTCATGGGCGTGGGCAATCGGTCCGTACGCGCGAGGGGCGGGACGGACCGATTGCCCACGACAGGGTGAGGGTTACTTCTCCTCGTCGACCCAGCTCATCAGGGAGCGCAGCTTCTTGCCCGTGTTGGCCAGCAGGCTGTCCTCGTCGGCCTTCTTGTACTCGTTGTACTTGGGCAGACCCGCGTTGTACTCGGCCATCCAGTTGTTGGCGAAGGAGCCGTCCTGGATCTCGCCGAGGATCTTCTTCATCTCGGCCCGCGTCTGGTCGTTGATCACGCGCGGACCCGAGACGTAGTCGCCCCACTCGGCGGTCTCGGAGACCGACCAGCGCATCTTCTCCAGGCCGCCCTCGTACATCAGGTCCACGATCAGCTTCAGCTCGTGGAGGCACTCGAAGTAGGCGATCTCCGGCTGGTAGCCGGCCTCGACCAGGGTGTCGAAGCCCGCCTTGACCAGCGCGGCCGTACCGCCGCACAGCACGGCCTGCTCACCGAACAGGTCGGTCTCGGTCTCCTCGGTGAAGGTGGTCTTGATGACGCCGGCCCGGGTGCCGCCGATGGCCTTGGCGTACGACAGCGCCAGCGCGAACGCGTTGCCACTGGCGTCCTGCTCGACGGCCGCGATGCACGGCACGCCACGCCCCTCCTCGTACTGGCGGCGGACCAGGTGGCCCGGGCCCTTGGGGGCGACCATGCACACGTCGACGGAGGCCGGGGGCTTGATGAAGCCGTAGCGGATGTTCAGGCCGTGGCCGAAGAAGAGCGCGTCGCCGTCCTTGAGGTGGGGGGCGACGGACTCCTCGTAGACCTTGGCCTGGACCGGGTCCGGGACCAGGATCATGATCACGTCCGCTTCCTGGACCGCCTCGGCGGGCGTGGTCACGCGCAGACCCTGCTCCTCGGCCTTGGCACGGGACTTCGAGCCCTCGTGCAGACCGACCCGGACGTCGACGCCCGAGTCGCGCAGGGACAGCGCGTGGGCGTGGCCCTGGCTGCCGTATCCGAGAACCGCGACCTTGCGGCCCTGGATGATGGACAGATCGGCGTCGTCGTCGTAGAACAGCTCGGCCACGGGGTGTTTCTCCTTGTACTCAGTCTTCGGTGTGGGCCCAACCTACGCGGCCGGGCTGACGGGGTGTGTCAGGGGCGAACGGTCTAGGCGGAGCGCTCCAGCGCGCGCAGGCTCCGGTCGGTGATGGAGCGGGCGCCGCGCCCTATGGCGATGGTGCCGGACTGCACCAGTTCCTTGATGCCGTACGGCTCCAGCATCCTCAGCATCGCCTCCAGCTTGTCGGCGCTGCCGGTGGCCTCGATGGTGACGGCCTCCGGGGAGACGTCCACGGTCTTGGCGCGGAAGAGCTGAACGATCTCCACGATCTGCGAGCGGGTCTCGCCCTCGGCGCGGACCTTGACCAGGACGAGTTCGCGCTGGACCGCGGAGGACGGCTCCAGCTCGACGATCTTGAGGACGTTGACCAGCTTGTTGAGCTGCTTGGTGACCTGCTCCAGCGGCAGGTCCTCGACGTTCACCACGATGGTGATACGCGAGATGTCGGGGTGCTCGGTCACACCGACGGCGAGCGAGTCGATGTTGAAGCCGCGGCGGGAGAAGAGCGAGGCGATCCTGGCCAGGATGCCGGGGGTGTTCTCCACCAGCACGGAGAGCGTGTGCTTGGACATCGGGAAAAAGCCTTTCCTTTGCCGGTGGCCGTCAGTCGTCGCTGTCGCCGAAGTCGGGCCGGACGCCGCGCGCCGCCATGACCTCGTCGTTGGAGGTTCCTGCCGCCACCATCGGCCAGACCATGGCGTCCTCGTGGACGATGAAGTCGACCACGACGGGCCGGTCGTTGATGGAGTTGGCCTTCTCGATGACCGCGTCGAGCTGTGCGGGGTCCTCGCAGCGGATGCCGACGCAGCCCATGGCCTCGGCGAGCTTGACGAAGTCGGGGATACGGGTGCCCCGGCTCGGCTCGCCCTCCTCGCCGTTGTGCAGAACGGTGTTGGAGTAGCGCTGGTTGTAGAAGAGGGTCTGCCACTGGCGGACCATGCCCAGCGCGCCGTTGTTGATGATGGCCACCTTGATGGGCGCCCCGTTCAGCGCCGCGGTGACCAGCTCCTGGTTGGTCATCTGGAAGCAGCCGTCGCCGTCGATGGCCCACACCGCGCGGTCGGGCATCCCGACCTTGGCGCCCAGCGCCGCCGGGACGGCGTAGCCCATGGTGCCCAGGCCGCCGGAGTTGAGCCAGGTGGCCGGCTGGTCGTAGGTGACGAAGTGCGCCGCCCACATCTGGTGCTGGCCGACGCCCGCGGCGAAGATCGTGCCCTCGGGGGCCAGCTCGCCGATGCGCTGGATGACCTGCTGCGGGGCCAGCGAGCCGTCCTCGGGCAGGTCGTAGCCGAGCGGGTAGGTCTTGCGCCAGCGGTCCAGCAGCGCCCACCAGTCCGCGTAGCGGTCGCCCGGTTCGCCGGGGTGTTCGGCCGCCACGCTCTGCAGGGCGACGACCAGGTCGGCCAGCACCTCGCGGGCGTCGCCGACGATGGGCACGTCGGCGGCGCGGTTCTTGCCGATCTCGGCGGGGTCGATGTCGGCGTGGACGATCTTGGCGTGCGGTGCGAAGGAGTCCAGCTTGCCGGTGACGCGGTCGTCGAAGCGGGCGCCGAGGGCGACGATCAGGTCGGCCTTCTGCAGCGCGGTGACCGCGGCGACGGTGCCGTGCATACCGGGCATCCCCAGGTGCTGCGGGTGGCTGTCGGGGAAGGCGCCGATGCCCATCAGGGTGGTGGTCACCGGTGCTCCGGTCAGCTCGGCGAGCACCTTGAGCTCGGCCGTCGCGCCCGCCTTCAGGACGCCGCCGCCGACGTAGAGCACCGGGCGGCGGGACTCGGCCAGCAGCTTGGCGGCCTCCCGGATCTGCTTGCCGTGCGGCTTGGTCACCGGGCGGTAGCCGGGCAGCTCCGTGGTGGGCGGCCACTGGAAGGTGGTCTCGCCCTGGAGCGCGTCCTTGGCGATGTCGACCACGACGGGCCCCGGTCGCCCTGTGGAGGCGATGTGGAATGCCTCGGCGATGATCCTGGGGATCTCGTCGGGGTCCCTGACCAGGAAGTTGTGCTTGGTGACCGGCATCGAGATGCCGCAGATGTCGGCTTCCTGGAAGGCATCGGTACCGATCGCGCCGGAGGCCACCTGCCCGGTGATGGCGACCAGCGGCACGGAGTCCATGTGCGCGTCGGCGAGCGGGGTGACCAGGTTGGTCGCGCCAGGCCCCGAGGTGGCCATGCAGACGCCGACCTTGCCGGTGGCCTGCGCGTAGCCGGTGGCCGCGTGGCCCGCGCCCTGCTCGTGGCGGACCAGGACGTGCTTGACCCGGGAGGAGTCCATCATCGGGTCGTAGGCGGGCAGGATGGCGCCGCCGGGGATGCCGAATACGGTGTCGGCGCCGACTTCCTCGAGAGCACGGATGAGGGACTGGGCGCCCGTGATGCGGGGGGCGGCCTGGGCCGGAACGGAATTGGGCTGTCCGCTGTTACGGGCCCGCGGCTGCGGTTTCGGGGCCCCGGTGGCCTGATCGGTCATCGGATTGTCTCTTCTCGGAGAGTGAGGGTTGACGCTCGTGGTGGGGATGGACGCTCGTGCTGGGCGGGTTTTTCGGACTGCCGCTGCTGCGTAGCCGCAGGTGCCGGTGCAACAAAAAACCCCCCGTGCCGTGAGGCAAGCGAGGGGAGCGCGCCGCTGGTGGTCGCGGGAGGGATGGTCCCGCGGTCAGCTGACGCGCTGTCCAAGTACGAGAATTCGGGTGCGCATGGCACTGACCTTCTCCCCGTCAAGCCCCGGGTGTCAAGTGTGTGGGACGGCCGTCTCAGCATTTGGGCGACGCCGGTGAGTGCGTGAGCGAGTCCCCCGCACTCTCCTGGCGCACGGACAGGGTGCCCGCGCCCCGCGCCACGGGCAGCGCCCCCGCCACGGCGACGGCCGTGCCCCGGCCCTCCGGGTGCTCCTCGCCGTACCCGGAGGCGCCACCGCTGCGGGTGGACTCGGGCACCGCGTAGACCCCGCGGGCCAGCGCCGTACGCAGCCGGTGCTCGTCCAGCGGCCCCGAAAAGACCGCACCCTGACCGTGTGTGCACCCCATCTCACGCAGCAGCGTGGCCTGCTCCGGCAGATCGACGCCCTCGGCGACGGTGGTCAGTCCCAGGTCCCCCGCGATCCGCAGCAGCCCGGAGGTGATCTTGCGCTGCCGGGTGGACTCCAGAATGCCGTCCGTCAGGCCCCGGTCCAGCCGCAGGATGTCCACCGGCAGCCTGCGCAGCGCCGAGATCGCCGCGTAGCCGCTGCCGAAGCCGTCCAGCGAGATCAGCACCCCCAGCCGGCGCAGCGCCGTCAGCCTGCGCTCCAGCTCGTCCAGCGGGATACGCGGATCGCTGTCCGACAGCTCCAGGATCAGCGCACCCGGAGCCCCCGGCACCCCGGCATTCGCCGCGGGGGCGCCCAGCGCGGCGCCACCGGTGGGGCCCGGCGCGGCGGCCAGCCCGTGTCGGGCCAGCAGGGCACCGATGGAGCGCGGCTCCATCCCCGGTTCCGTCAGCCGCCGCGCCGGCAGCCGTACGGTCACCGGCGCCCCGTACCCGGCGCGCTGCCTCGCCGCCGCCTGCTGAACCGCCTCCTCCAGCAGCCAGCGGCTCACCTCGGCGGCCCGCTCGCCGCCGACACCGCGCGCCTCCCGCGCCGAGGCGCCCTCGGTGCGCAGGAACTCAGCGGGGGTGAACAGGATGCCCTGGGCCGAGCGCCAGCGTGCCTCGGCGGCGATGGCGGTGATCTTGCCGCTGGCCAGCTCCACGATCGGCTGGTGCAGCAGCGCGAACTCGCCGTCGTGCAGCGCGCTGCGCAGCCGGGCCGCCAGCTCGGCCCGCTTGACCACCTCGGCCTGCATCTGCGGCGCGTACAGCTCCACCCGGCCCTTGCCCGCCTGCTTGGCGCGGTACATCGCCAGGTCGGCGTTGCGCATCAGGGCGCTCGGCGTGATGCCGGGCTCGGCGAAGGCGATACCGATGGAGGCGGCGACCCGCACCTCCGTGCCCTCCACCCGGTACGGGTCGGAGAGGGTGATCCGCAGCCGGTCGGCGATGTCGTGGATGCGCAGCTCGCGCTCGGCGTCCGGCATCCGGCCCGGCTCGCCGTCGCCGCGGATGAGGACGGCGAACTCGTCGCCCCCCAGCCGCGCGGCGGTGTCGCCCGAGCGTACGGAGTCGTGCAGCCGCCGTGCCGCCTGCACCAGCAGTTCGTCGCCCGCCTGGTGGCCGACGGTGTCGTTGACCGCCTTGAAGCCGTCCAGGTCGATGAAGAGCACCGCGGTGCCGCAGTCGCCGCCACGCCGGCCGCCGATGGCCTGCCTGACCCGCTCGGTGAACAGGGCCCGGTTGGGCAGGTCGGTGAGCGCGTCGTGCGAGGCGTTGTGCTGCAACTGCGCCTGGAGTCTCACCCGTTCGGTGACATCCCGGCTGTTGAAGATCAGCCCGCCCTGGTAGCGGTTGACCGTGGACTCGACGTTGAGCCAGTGCCCTTCGCCGTGCCGGAAGCGGCACTCGATCCGGGTGCTGGACTCCTGGTCCGCCGAGGCCGCCAGGAACCGGCGCAGCTCGTGGTTGACCTGGCCCAGGTCCTCGGGGTGCACGAGGGAGGAGAGCTCACAGCCCACCATGTCCTCGGCGTCCCGCCCGTAGACCCCGGCCGCCGCCGGTGAGACATAGCGGAGCATGCCGGTGGCGGCGGTGATCATGATCACGTCGCTGGAGCCCTGGACCAGGGAGCGGAAGTGGTTCTCCTTCTGCGCCAGCTCCCGGGTCAGGGTGATGTTGTCCAGCAGCATGATGCCCTGGCGCAGCACCAGCGCGAGGACGACGGTGCAGCCCGTGTAGAGGACGACGCGGTCGATGTCGTGTCCGTCCACCGAGTTGTAGAGGATGCCCAGCGTGCACACGGCGGCCGCGAGGTAGGGCGTCAGCGCGCTCAGCGAGCCGGAGATGGGGCGGCTGGGGTGGGTGGCCCGTGCCTCGGCCTGCCGGTCCGTGGCAGCCAGCGGCTGCGCGGGTACGGGCTCCGCCTTCCCCTTCTTGTCCTTGCCGCCCCGCCTGCCGCCGGTGCCTCCCTCGCTGCCCTTACCGCCCCTGCCGGCCTTGCCGACCCAGGGCGCGTAGGCGAGCAGCAGCGAGCCCGCGAACCAGCCGGCGTCCAGCAGCTGTCCGGAGGTGTAGTTCTCGCGCAGCATCGGCGAGGTGAACAGCGCGTCGCACAGCACCGTGAGGGCGAGCGCCCCGATCGCGGTGTTGATCGCGCTGCGGTGTGCTGAGGAGCGCCGGAAGTGCAGCGCCAGCACCATGCTGACGAGCACGATGTCCAGCAGCGGGTAGGCCAGGTTGAGCGCCGCCCTGGCCACCGAGTCCCCTGCCCAGTAGGCCGTGTGAGCCAGGGCAAGCGACCAGGACAGGGTCAGCAGCGAGCCGCCGATGAGCCAGGCGTCGAGGCCGAGGCAGACCCAGCCGGCGCGGGTCACCGGGCGCTTGGCGAGCACCAGCAGTCCGACGATGGCCGGCGGCGCGAACAGCAGGAAGCAGAAGTCGGCCAGGGAGGGGCGCGGCACCTGCTGGCCGAGTACCAGTTCGTACCAGCCCCAGACCCCGTTGCCGAACCCCGCCATCAGCGAGGAGACCCCGAAGAGCACCCACGCCGGGCGGCTGGCCTCCAGCCTGGCGCGCGTCGCGGCCGGTTCGTGCGCGGCGGCCTGGGCTGCCTCCCGCCGCTGGGTTCGCGCGTACCACAGGCACGAGACGCCGGCCAGCAGCGCCGCGGCGCTGAGCCCGAAGTCGCCCATGAAGACGGCGACGGTCTCGGAACCCCAGCCGAAGGCGGCGCCCACGGCGTAGGCCGCGCAGACCACGATCAGCGCCAACTGCGGCAGCAGACTGGTACGCGAGCCGCCTCCGGAGCCTCCTCCGCAGGGCTCCGACTGCGTCGGTTGCTTCGGTCGGAGCGACCGCTTCGGCCAGGGTGACCGGGTCGGCCGGGTTGACGGCGTCGGCTGGGTGTGCCACTGGCGCGGCGCCTGCTGTGCGGCCTCGCTCCGGACCGCTTCGGTGGGGTGCACGCTCAGTGCCCCGCTCCGGTACGGGCTCCGCCTGGGAGCCGCTTCATGGGTAGTCATCGCGCCACCCGTGGAGACGGGGGCCATTTGACGGAGCAGGCCCGGTCGTTGCGGGACGCGTACGGCGAGACGCCGCAACACAGGGGTTGTTTCCGGCAGTTGGGATGTCCGCGGGCGCTGTCCATGCGCCCCGCGCGCCAGTTCGTCCGTTGATCGTGCATTCGCCCGTCGCCCCCCTCGTGTCCGGGTTTCGCCCCCCGCTCGGGACGATACACCAGGTTCGTCACTCAGGGACATAGTCCCAATACAGACCGTAACCATAAGAGGGAAGCTCGGTACAGGGTGCAGTCGTACGCATCCGTAGCGTGGCCTCTCGCGGCCTGAGGGCGTTTACCGGAACTACGCCACGGCCATCGTGTTCTCCAGCTCCTCACCGGCCGCCCAGCGCCTCAGCTGCGCGCTGAGAAGTCTTCTGGCACGGGGGTAGAAGGCGGAAGTGATCCCTCCGAGGTGCGGAGTGATCAGCACTCCGGGCGTCCGCCAGAGCGGATGATCCTTGGGCAGGGGTTCCGGATCGGTCACATCGAGCGCCGCCCTGAGCCGCCCCGGAACCCCGTCTTCCGCACCCGGGACCGAGGCGGGCGTCCCCGTCTCGGCCAACAGCGCCTCGGTGTCGACCACGGCGCCCCGCGCGACGTTGACCAGCAGCGCCCCGTCCTTCATCCGGGCGAGGAAGTCCGCGTCGACCATGCCGCGGGTCCGCTCGGTCAGCGGCGTCGCCAATATCACGACGTCCGCCTCCGGCAGTAGTTCGCCGATCTCGCTCAGCGGCCGCACCGGACCCAGCGGAGCGTTGCGCGCCGAGCGGGCGACGCGGTGCACCGCGGCCACCTCGAAGGGCAGCAGCCGCCGCTCTATCGCCTCACCCACGGCGCCGTAGCCGACGATCAGTACCGTGCGGTCCGCGAGCGCGGGACGGAAGCCGGGCAGCCACTCGCCGCGGTCCTGGGCTCGGACGGATCCAGGCAGGTCACGCAGGGAGCCGAGGGTGAGCGCCAGGGCCAGTTCGGCGGTGCTCGCGTCGTGCACACCGCGGGCGTTGCACACCCGCGTACCGGCGGGGAGGCGTGGGATGGCGGAGGCGATGTGGTCGATCCCCGCGGTGAGGGTCTGGACGACCCGCACACCCGTCATCCGCGCGAGCGGCCGTACGGCGACCTCGGCACCCGCGTAGTAGGGCACGACGTAGAAGGCGCAGTCGGCAGGGTCCGCGGGGAACTCCTCCTCTCCGGCCCAGTAGCGGTACGTCAGAGTGTCAGGCAGGCCCTCGACGCTCTCCGGCGGGAGCGAGAGCCAGATCTCCGTCGCGTCAGACATGGGGAGAGACTAGTCGGCGCACCGCGCCGACGGGCCGGGGCACCCTCCGGGCCGGGTCCGGGGGATGGTGTGGCAGGAGCGAACGTGTGTGACCCCGGGGGCAACCGTTACGTTGGGGGCCGTCCGGGAGGGAGCGGGAACCAGGTGGAGCGCAGGACAATTGGTGCGGCAGCTCTCGGCGTGGGTGCCGTGGGCCTCGGCTGTATGCCGATGAGCTGGGCCTACTCCACCTCCGAGCAACGCGGCGAGACCTCGCTGCGCGCGGTGCACACGGCGCTGGACGCGGGGATGTCCCTGCTGGACACCGCCGATATGTACGGCCCCTTCACCAACGAGCTGCTGATCGGGCGCGCGGTCAAGGAGCGGCGCTCCGACGCTTTCGTCTCCACCAAGTGCGGGCTGCTGGTGGGCGAGCAGCACATCGTCGCCAACGGCCGGCCCAGCTACGTCCGACGCGCCTGCGACGCCTCGCTGCGCAGGCTGCAGACCGAGGTGATCGACCTCTACCAGCTGCACCGCGCCGACCCCGAGGTACCGATCGAGGAGACCTGGGGTGCGATGGCCGAGCTCGTGACCGCGGGCAAAGTGCGCGCGCTGGGCTTCTGCGCCGTGGGCGCCCGCGCGGACCGGCGGGCGGGCGCCGGTATTCACGACGGGACCATACGGCAGCTCGAACGGGTCCAGCAGGTCTTCCCCGTCAGCGGAGTACAGGCGGAACTGTCGGTCTGGTCCCGCGAGGCGCTGGAGACCCTGCTGCCCTGGTGCGAGGCGCGCGGCATCGGCTTCCTGGCCGCGATGCCGCTGGGCAACGGCTATCTGACCGGAGCGCTCACCACCGGGGGCGGCTTCGAGCCGGACGACGTACGCGCCCGGCATCCGCGCTTCACCGCCGAGATGATGGCCGCCAACCAGCCCATCGTGGCCGGGCTGCGCCGGGTCGCCCGCCGCCACGGCAACGCCACTCCCGCGCAGATCGCCCTCGCCTGGGTGCTCGCCCAGGGCCGGCACGTGCTCCCGGTCCCCGGCACGAAGAAGGCCCACTGGGTCACCGAGAACGCCCGCGCGGCCGACCTGGTACTGACCGCCGACGACCTCGCGGAGATCGCGGCCCTCCCCCCGGCGCAGGGCTCCTGGGACTAGGAGGACCGCGCCCCGTCAGGGGTACGGGGAACTGCTCCCCTGGGGGCACCGCCCGGCCGGAGGCTGGGGGACTTCGGCCGGTGGGGGTGCCCCCGGCCGGAGGCTGGGGGAGTGCCCCCAGCCACCACGGGACACCGGCGGACCGCAACCGGCGAACAGCAGCAGCCGCTTCCCGGCATGGTGGACTCGCGTCCGATGGACCGGAACAGGGCACGCGTGTGGTCCCCTGTGAGGGAGCCACTACCTGGGGACGAGGGAGCCACGAGGTGCGACGTACGACACGGGTGAGCATCGGGATGGCCTGCGCGCTGGCACTGAGCGCGGGGTGCTCGAGCGGGGGCGGCGGCGCGGGAGACGAGCCCACGCCCGAAGGGAGCAACTCCAGCGCGGCCCCGAGCGGGAGCGCAGCGCCCGCCAAGGGCTCCGTGAAAGTCGTCAAGACCCTCACGACCGGCCTGAAGAGCCCCTGGGGGCTGGCCCCGCTGCCCGGCGGCGACCTGCTGGTCTCCTCGCGGGACACCGGGAAGATCCTGCGTATCGACGGCGACAGTGGCAAGAAGACCGAGGTCGGCACCGTGCCGGGGGTCGAACCCGGCGGCGAGGGCGGGCTGATGGGGCTGGCCGTCCCACCGGACGGGTCGCAGGCCGGGAAGATGGTGTACGCGTACTTCACCTCCGCGTCCGACAACCGCATCGTGCGGATGGTCTACGACGACAAGAAGGAGCCCGGCGACCAGCTCGGTGCGCCCGACACCATCCTCAAGGGCATCCCCAAGAGCCTGCTCCACAACGGCGGGCGGATCGCCTTCGGCCCGGACAAGATGCTCTACGCCGGAACCGGTGACGCCGGAAACGGCGAGAACGCCCAGGACAAGAAGTCGCTGGGCGGCAAGATCCTGCGGATGACGCCCGAGGGCGAACCGGCCGGGCACGGCAACCCCGAGCCGGACTCGGTCGTCTACAGCTGGGGGCACCGCAATGTGCAGGGCCTGGACTGGGACCGCGACAAGCGGCTGTGGGCCTCCGAGTTCGGCCAGGACACCTGGGACGAGCTCAACCTGATCGAACCGGGCAAGAACTACGGCTGGCCGGAAGCCGAGGGCAAGAGCGACGACAAGCGCTTCCGGGACCCCGTCGAGCAGTGGCGGCCCGCCGAGGCGTCCCCCAGCGGGCTGGCCGTCGCCAAGGGGTCGGTGTGGATGGCGGGGCTGCGCGGGGAGCGGCTGTGGCGCATTCCACTCAAGGGCGCGGAACCCGCGGCGCCCCCTCAGGCGTTCCTGAAGGGAAAGTACGGACGGCTCCGGACTGTTGTCGCCGACCACGGCACCGGTGGTGGCGAGGGGCTCTGGCTGGTCACGAGCGAGACGGACGGGCGTGGTTCAGCGGAGAACGGGGACGACCGCATCCTGCGACTCAAGGTGCGCTGAGGATGGTCGGATGTTCAATCTGATGGAGGAGCTGTTCTCGCCGGGCCGCAAACACACCGACGACGAGCAGCGGCGGCTGGAGCACACCCGGGTCGAGGAGGGCAGCACAGACCCCGGCAAGGGGCCGATCGACCTGGCCTCGGGCCAGGTGCTCATCCGTCCACCCGGGCAACGGACCGATCCGGAGCCGGAGCCTGCGCGGCATCCTGAGGCGGAGTGGACGCCGGAGGTGAGGCCGGAGCCGGGGTCGGCGCAGAGCCGCTGACCCCCCTCGGGCCGACCAGCCGGAGCCGGAAGGCCATCGCCGCCGCCTCGCCGCGGGTGGCGACGCCCAGCTTGGCCAGGATGTTGGAGACGTGCACGCTCGCCGTCTTCGGCGCGATGTGCAGCCGTTCGGCTATCTGACGGTTGCTACGGCCCTCGGCGACCAGCTCCAGCACCCCGCGCTCGCGCCGGGTGAGCCCGAACGACTCGGCCGGATCGGCGGGCTGCGCAGTCGTCTTGCCCGCCGGGGCGCGCTGCGCCGCTCCCCCGCCGTCCGCTCCGTCGAGCGCGATCCGCGCCCGTACCGCGAGCTGTTCCGCCTCGGCCCGCAGGGGTGCCGCGCCGAGCCGGGCGGCGACGGAGTGGGCCTGTCTCAGCAGATGGTCAGGGGTCCGCGAGCCGTCACGCCGGCTGCCCCCGCGCTCCAGCAGCGCCTCGGCCCAGCGCAGCCGGGCGCGGGCCAGCGGTACCGGTCGGCCGACCGGTTCCAGGGTCTGCGCGGCCGCTTCCCACAGCTGTGGCTCGTTCTCCCCCTCGGCGCGCTGCAGTTCGGCCTCGAGCAGCAGCGCACACCCCTCCCACACCGGCGCGGGGCGGGGCAGGCTGCGGGCCGCGCGGCGCACTCCGGCCAGCACAGCGCCCCGTCCCTGCTCGGCGTCGGGCAGGCCACGCAGCTCCGCCTCGAGGGACGCGGCCGCGTACAGCAGGGCCCAGGCGTAGGGGTGGGCGCCCGGTGGGAAGCCGGCCTCCAGGGCCGCGGCCAGCTCGGCGCGCGCCTTGACCAGCTCGCCCCGCTCGGCGGCCAGCACCATGGTGAAGTACCGCAGCGCCACCACCTTCTGGGGCTCGACGGCAGGCGAGGAGCCCATGGTGGCCACCGCCTCATCGACCGCGTCGGCCAGCCCGGGCAGATCACCACGGTCGCGGGCCAGCCGGGCGCGCAGCAGCGCGACCCAGGCGCGTACGTCGGCCACCCGTGCCGCCCCGCCGGCCAGGTCGAGGAGTTCGGCCGCACGTTCCCACTCCCCCGTCGACAGCAGCGCCTCGGCCTGCCCGGCGAGCGCTCCCGCGTAGGAGTTGGGGCGGCCGCGCTCGCGGGCGACGCGGGCCGCGCGGGCGGCCTCCTCGGCCGCCTGCGCGGAGCGGCCCACCGCCTCCAGCGTGCCGGCGATGTTGACGGCGGCGCAGGTCATCACCGAGGTGACGCCCGCCTCGTCCGCCTCCTCCCGCGCCCGGGCGAGCTCGGCCAGGCCCTCCTCCAGGTCCCCCGACTCGGCGAGCAGGGTGCCCAGAGTGACCCTCGCTCCCAGTTCGATGGCCGTGGCGCCCACCACCCGGGCCAGCTCCACCGCGCGTACGGCCGTGGCCAGCGCCTCCCGTCCGGGGCGGTGCACCATGCCCCAGCTCGCGGCGCTGGAGAGCACCTCGGCGTGCACGGCGGACGGCGGCAGCCCGCTGACCAGCTCCTGCGCCTTGGCGATCTGCGCCCAGCCGTCGCCCTTGCCGATGTCCTCCAGCAGCATGCCCAGCTTCAGCTGGAACCAGGCTGCGGTGAGCGGGTCCTTCGTCTCGTCCAGCCGGGCGAGCGCGCGGCGCGCCAGCACCTTGGCGCGGGCCACGTCCCCGCTGGTCCGGGCGGCGACGACGGCCTCGGCCAGCACCTCGATGAAGCGCGGCGGCTGGGAGAAGGGGTGCCTGTCCGCCCAGCCCGAGGTACCGGCCACGGGGAAGGTGCGCGGGACGCGCAGCCCGGGCAGCCCTGCCCTGGCCTCCTCGGGCACCTCGTCCCACAATTCGATCACCCGCTCGAGGAGTTGGTGCTCCTCCGCGTACGCGTGCCGGTGCCGGGCCTCGACGGAGGCGGAGAGCGCTGCGGGCAGCGCCCTGGCCGCGTCCCGGCTGCGGTGCCAGTAGTGCGCCAGCCGAGCCAGCCGCTCCTCGGACCGCACCAGCGAAGAATCCGCCTCCAGGGCCTCGGCGTAGCGGCGGCTGATCCGGGCCAGCTCGCCGGGGAGCAGATCCTCACGTACCGCCTCGCGCAGCAGGGCGTGCCGGAACAGATAGCCGGTGCCGTCCCCGGTGGGGCGCAGCACATTGGCGCCCACCGCCGAGCGCAGGGCCTCCAGCAGCGCGTCCTCCCCCAGCCCGGCGACGGCAGCGAGCAGGGCGTGCTCGACCGCGGAGCCGCCGCCAGCGGCGAGCCGCACCACCCGCTGCGCCGATTCGGGCAGCGCCTCGACGCGGACGAGCAGCAGATCGCGCAGCGAGTCGCTGATGGCGCAGGCCGCGTCGGTCGCCGTCAGCTCCTCGACGAAGAAGGGGATGCCCTCGGAGCGGCGGAAGACCTCCTCGGCGAGCCCGCTCGCGGGCTCGGTGCCGTTGATACCGGTGATCTGGTCGCGCACCTCGGCCCGGGTCAGCCGTGGCAGCTCCAGGTGCAGAACGGTGCGCAGCCGGTCCTGCTCGGCCAGGAAGGGGCGCAGCGGATGACGTCGGTGTATGTCGTCGGTGCGGTAGGTGGCCAGCAGCACCAGCCGACAGGCGCGTACGGAGCGGAAGAGGTAGCCGAGCAGTTCCCGGGTGGAGCGGTCGGCCCACTGGAGGTCTTCGAGCGCGACGACGAGAGTGCGGTCGGCGGCCAGCCGTTCCAACAGCTGGGCCGTCGCCTCGAAGAGCCGGGCGCGGCCGCCGTCGGCGCCGTCGTCGTGCTCCTCGCGCTGCGGTCCCGCCGGGCCCGGGCCCGGCACCGCGAGGTCCGGGACCAGCCGGGCCAGTTCGGCCTCCCGGCCCTCCGCGGCGGCGGCCAGCACGGTGGGCGGCACGGCGCTGCGCAGGCCACGCAGCGCCGTGGTGAAGGGCGCGAAGGGGAGGCCGTCGGCGCCCAGTTCGAGACAGCCGCCCAGGGTGGTGAAACCGCCGGCCGCGCGGGCCCGCTCCAGGAACTCCTCCAGGAGCCGGGTCTTGCCCACGCCCGCCTCGCCGCCGAGGAGCAGCGCCTGGGGCGCGCCCGAACCGGCGCGGGTGAGGGCCTCGGTGAGCGCCGCCAGTTCGGCGGCGCGGCCGACGAACACGGGGCTGACAGCGGTTTGCAGGGGCACGTCTCTCAGCATCGCATCCGGGACCGACACGGGGCATCTGCCTTATCGGCGGTCATCCGCCACCGGTGGCCCTCACGCGGCGCGGACCCATACCCGCTCGTTCCCGTCCTGGCTCGGCCGTCCGCGGCCGAAGAACCGGGAGCGCCTGGTGCCCCGCTCCTCCTCGCGGGCCCTGCGGGCGGCGCTGACCAGCCGCTCGTGCTCCGCCTCGCGGCGCAGCTCGTCCGCCCGGAACTGGTACTGGCTGGTGCTCGGGTCGTACAGCATCTCGGTGTCCCCCTCGTCGAGCAGTGCGGATCTTGTGCTCCAAGACTGCTCGCTGAGGGGGTACCGGCACATCGGGCAACTGACCGGTCCTGGTGGGCCCGAGCGCCTTAGGACGGCGGTGGAGGAGTCCTAGGCCACCGGACCGGGTGCCGAGGCGGCGGTCACCGGCCAGGGCACGTCCACGCCAGGGCATCCGCGCCAGGGCTCATCCGCCGGGCGAGGAGGGCACCTCGGGCTGCGCCGCGAGCAGGTCGAAGTACATACCGCCCGCGACGACCAGTCCGAGCAGACCGAGGACCACTCCGCCCAGCGCGACGGCCTTGACCCAGCCGCGGGCCCAGGGCCGGCCGCTGAGCGTCGCCAGCACGAGGCCGCCCACCACGAGGGCGAGTACGGCGAAGATCCCGTTGACCACGGCCGCCGTGTGCCAGGGAGCGCCGTAGACGGCGTTGACCTGGTCGGCCGCCGAGCCGCCGCCCTGGGCCCCGTTGATCTGCCCGATGAGGGCCTTGCGCTCGCGCAGCATGTCGCTGAAGGAGGTGCCGGTCAGCGAGGCGAGGCCGAGACCGGCGCTGACGACGGCGAACGCACCGCCCTTCCAGTCGCCGCGCCGGCCCGGCGCGGTGCCGGGAGCGTCGGGGTCACGCTCGTCGTACGCCGCGTCCTGTGGGTCGGCCGGCTCGGTGACCAGCTGGTCGGCGGGCTCGCTGACCGCCTCGTCGGCCGGGTCGTCGGCGAGGGACTTCTCAGCCCCGCTCTGCTTGGTCTTCGTGCTTTCGGTAGCCATTGGCGGCCACCGTAGGTGCGGTTTCTGAGAGACCGATGAGAGAGCCGGTGCGCTGTCCCACCACCGGGACGTCCGCGCTCGCCAGCGCGTCCTCCTCGGTGCTGTCGTCGACCGAATCCGGCTCGATGCTCAGCCGTGGCAGCCGGCGGTCCAGCCACTGCGGGAGCCACCAGTTGGCGCCACCCAGCATGTGCATCAGCGCCGGAACCAGCAGCGTACGCAGCACGAACGCGTCCAGTGCCACCGCGGCCGCCAGTGCGATGCCGAACATGGCGATCAGCCGGTCGCCGCTGAGCACGAAGCCACCGAAGACGGAGATCATGATCACGGCAGCCGAGTTGATCACCCGGCTGGTCTCCGAGAGCCCCACCCGGACCGCGCGTCTGTTGTCGCCGGTCAGCCGCCATTCCTCGTACATCCGGCTGACCAGGAAGACCTGGTAGTCCATGGACAGCCCGAAGAGCACCGAGATCATGATGACGGGCAGGAAGGGCTCGATGGGCCCCGCGCTGCCCAGACCCAGCAGCTCACTGCCCCAGCCCCACTGGAAGACGGCGACCACGATGCCGAAGGCCGCGGCGACGGCCGCTATGTTCATCACCGCCGCCTTGATGGGTATGCCGATGCTGCGGAAGGCCAGCAGGAGCAGCAGACAACCGAGCCCGATGACCACTCCGGCGAAGAGCGGCAGCTTGCCGACGATGATGTCGGCGAAGTCGTCGTGGCCCGCGGTCGTACCGCCGACCAGGACCTCCATGGTGGAGCCTTCCCCGGCCTGGGGCAGTACGTCCTCGCGCAGCCGGTCCACCAGCTCAGAGGTGTCCCGGGACTGCGGAGAGCTGTCCGGGACCACGGTGATCACGCCCGTGTCGCCGCTCCCGTTGAACTCGGGTCCGCTGACCTGTGCGACGCCCTCGGTGTCGCGGACGCTCTCGTGCAGGTGGTCGAAGGCCAGCTTGTCACCCGCCCCGTCCAGCTCGCCGACCAGCGTGAGCGGACCGTTGGTGCCCGGGCCGAAACCGTCCGCGAGCATGTCGTACGCCTTGCGGGTGGTGCTGGCGGCCGGGTCGTTGCCCTGGTCCGAGGTGCCCAGGTGCAGCCCGAGCGCCGGCAGCGCGAGCACGGCCATCAGCACGGCGGCGACCGCGCCCAGCAGCCTGGGATGCCGCTCCACGAAGGCCGACCAGCGCATGGCGAAGCCGGTGGGCCGGTCGGGGCGCGGCCCGTGCTCGGTCAGCTGCCGCCGCTCGCGGCGGCTGAGCGCCCGCATCCCGATGAAGCTCAGCAGCGCGGGCAGCAGCGTGACCGAGGCGGCCACACTGAGCAGAACGGTCAGGCAGGCGGCGATCGCGACGCCGTTGAGGAAGCTGAGCCGCAGGATGAACATGCCCAGCAGCGCGATACAGACCGTGGCGCCCGCGAAGACCACCGCGCGTCCCGACACCGTCACGGCGCGGCGCGCGGCCTCGACCACCGGCAGTCCGGAACGCAGCCCTCTTCGGTGCCTGGTGACGATGAACAGCGCGTAGTCGATGCCCACGCCCAGCCCGATCAGCATGCCCAGCATCGGCGCGAAGTCGGCGACGGTCATCACCTGGCTGAGCAGCCCGATAGAGGCCGCCGCCGTACCGACGGCCACCACAGCGGTGATCAGCGGCAGGGCGGTGGCGGCCAGCGAGCCGAACGCCAGGAAGAGCACGACGGCGGCCGCCGCCAGCCCGATGATCTCGGCCAGGTGCCCCTTGGGCGCCTCGGCCGACGCCGCCCCGGAGCCGCCGACCTCCACCTGGAGCCCCGGGCCCGAAGCGTCCCGGACGGTCTCCACGACGTGCCGCACCTTCTTCTCGCCCAGCTCGTCGGTGGGCCGGTCGAAGGTGAGGTCGGCGTAGGCGGTACGGCCGTCCTGGCTGATCCTGCCCTGCTCCTGGGGTCCGTAGGGGGACTCCACGGACGCGACACCCGGCAGGTGCTCGACCTTGTCCAGGGTCTCGGTCATCCGCTCCTGGACGGCGGTCGCGCGCACACTGCCCTTGTCGGTGTGCCAGACGATCGTGTCGCTGCCGCCCGCCCGGTCGGGGAAAGCGGTCTCCAGTCGCTGCGCCGCCTTCCCCGACTCGGTGCCCTGGGCACCGTAGTCGTCCGAGTAGGCGCTGCCGGCGAGTGACGAGGCCGTCACGGCCCCTGCGAGCGCGGCGAGCCAGAGCAGCAGGACAAGGAGGCGGCGCCTCAGGCACCAGCGGGCAAGTGCGGTCACGGGCGGTCGCCTGCTCCCGGGGGTCGTACGGGCACGGAGTGGGTGCGGCGCCCCTGTCCGCCGCATCTGGGGGTCTCCCGGTCGCAAGCCGGGAGGAGGGGTCCGAGGCAATCGATCACCTCGCCTCAAGGACCGCTTTCCAGCAGCGTGCCATCCCGAAAAGATCGATTGACCCCTTTGTGGCAATACCCACAGCACCCGCGAACCGGCGTCTCAGCCCGTAACCGCGCCCTCACGGCGAAACGGGTGCCCCGGACGCAATCGGGCGCGGCCGCGCTGTCCGGGAACGCACCCGGTACCCGGGTCGTCGTACCCATTAGCCTGTGTGAGCCGTTCGGCAACCGCACCGTGGGGTGGGAGAGCCGGACGAAGGCCGGATTGCTCGATACAGGCGCCACACGGGATGGGGGACGGTCGTTACGTATGCCCAGGGAATTGCAGCGCGGCCACAAGGCCAAGATCAGTGATCTCACGGCGGGCACGGATCTGTATGTGGGTGTGCAGATCGCCGGCGCCGGACTCTCCTTCGACATCAGCTGTTTCGGGCTGGACGGGGAGGAGCGGCTCTCCGACGACCGCTACTTCATCTTCTTCAACCAGCCCAAGTCGCCGGAGGAATCCCTGCAGCTCCTCGGCGCGCAGGCCGGGGACACCGAATCCTTCCGGGTGACCCTGGAGCGGATTCCCCCGCAGGTGCAGCGGCTCTCGTTCACGGCCACGCTCGACGGCGCCGGGCAGATGTCGCAGATCGGTCCCGGGTACATCCGGCTGGTGGCGGGCGGCGAGGAGGTCGCCCGCTATCCCTTCGACGGCTCGGAGTTCACCACCGAGCGTGCCGTGATGCTCGGTGACATCTACCGGAAGAACGACGTCTGGCGGTTCGCGGCGATCGGGCAGGGCTTCGACGGTGGCCTCGACGCGCTGCTGAAGCACTTCGGCGGCGAGGTGTTGGAGGAGGAGCAGGAGCCCGAGCCGCAGGCCCCTCCCGGCTTCGCGCCGCCGGGAGGGGGTGCGGCGCCGCAGCAGCCCGCGCCCGGTTTCGCCCCTCCGCCGGCTCCCGCGCCGGAGCCGCAGGCAGCCCAGCCACAGGCGCCTGCGCCCGCGCCGGCACCGCAGGCTCCGGCGCCGCAAGCTCCGCCGACCCCGCAGGCTCCGCAGCCCCAAGCGCCTCAGCAGGCTCAGGCGCCCCAGCAACCGCAAGCCGCTCAGCAGCCGTTCGCGCCGCAGGCTCCGCAGGCACCCCAGCCCACGGCGCCGGACGTCCATGGCGCACCCACCATGGCCGGCCCCATTCACCCGCCGCAGGCCCCACACGCCCCGCAGCCCCAGCAGCCGGGCCCGCCCGGCCCGCCGGGGCCTCCCGGCGCGCCGCCCGTCGGGCAGCAGCTCTCCAATCCGTTCGCCCAGCAGGCGCCGGGCGGCGGCTACGGCGCCCCGCAGATTCCGCAGGGGCCGGCCGCCGGCATGGGCGCGGTGCTGCAGAAGTTCCACGAAGTGCCGACCGGCCAGCGGTGGACGCTGCAGAACCCGTCGCTCGTCCGCGCGGACCTCGGTATCGACGGTCAGCCCGTACTCGCCAAGCAGGGCAGCATGGTGCTCTACCAGGGGAAGGTCGACTTCTCCTACAAGGGCGCCGGCTTCACCGGCCGTGTCGTCGGCAACGCGACCGGCCAGGAGATGCAGCTGATGCGCTGCAGCGGGCGCGGCCAGGTGTTCTTCGCCGAGAACGCGGCACACGTCCACCCGGTGGAGCTCCAGGGCGACGGGCTCTGCGTCTCGGCCGACAACGTCCTCGCCTTCGACGAGTCGCTGCAGCACGAGATCCGCCGGATCGAGGGCCACGGCATCCCCGGCGGCGCGCTGTTCACGATGCAGTTCTCCGGCACGGGCACGGTGGTCGTCAAGACGCAGGGCACCCCCGTCGTGCTTCCCGTCACCCCGACCACGTTCGCCGACGCGCAGGCGGTGGTGGCCTGGTCGGCGGCGGCGCAGGTGGTCGTCACCAGCCAGGTGCGGCTGCACCGCAACGCCTATCCGGGACACAGCGGGGAGACCGTGAACCTCCAGTTCCGCGGTGCGCCCGGCAACTTCATCGTCGTCCAGCCGTACGAGGTCTAGGGGGAGCCCGTCATGAACCAGCCAGCACCGCTCGCGGGCTATGCGCCCGCCCCCGTGGCAGCACGGATGCAGAACCACGGGTCCCACATGGTCAAGGTGGCCATGCAGTCGGGCCAGGACCTGTTCGCACGGCCCGGCTCGATGGTCGCTTACGAGGGCTTTGTGCAGTACGAGTCCAATCCTCCGGCCGTGCGGCAGATGGCCTCCCAGTGGCTGACCGGCGAGCAGAACCCGCTGATGCTGTGCCGCGGCGACGGCCTGCTCTACCTGGCCGACTACGGCGCCGACGTGGTGTGCGTCAACCTCAACGAGGAGTCGCTGTCGGTCAACGGCACCAATCTGCTCGCCTTCGACGCCCACTTGCGGTGGGGCGTCGAGCGGGTCAAGGGGCTCGCCAAGTTCGCGGGCCAGGGGCTGTTCAACGTCGGCATCCACGGCACCGGCTGGGTCGCGCTGACCTCGCGCGGCACCCCGGTGGTCGTCGACTGCGGCCGCGGCGAGGACGAGACGTATGTGGATCCGGACGCGCTGGTGGCCTGGTCCAGCGGCCTGAAGATGAAGGGCAAGCGCAGCATGAAGGCCGGAGCGCTCATCGGCCGGGGCAGCGGCGAGGCGTATCAGATCGCCTTCTCCGGACAGGGCTTCGTGGTCGTCCAGCCGAGCGAGGACAGCACGGACCGCATCCGGGTCCGGGGCTGACGGAAGCCGACGGGGAATAGGGAGAACAGCCGTGCAGAGTTCGCTCTTCGGATACGCCGAGGTCCAGACCCAGGACCGCTACGCGATGCAGAACCCGCAGCTGCTGCGGGTGCAGTTGACCGGCCACGACGACGTGCTCGCCCGCAAGGGCGCCATGGTCGCCTACCAGGGGCTGCTGGAGTTCGACGCCGAGTACCAGCCGCGTGGTGGGCGCCGCGGTCCCGCCCGCGAGCAGCTGCCCCTGATGCGCTGCTCCGGCCAGGGGACGGTCTTCCTCGCCAACCTGGCGCAGTACGTGCACGTGGTGGACGTCGACCGGGACGGTCTGACCGTGGACGCCTCCTACGTCCTGGCCCTGGACTCCACCCTCCACCACGAGGTCATCTCCGTGGACAGCCAGTTCGGCATCTCGGGTACCGGTGCGTACAACCTCAACATCACCGGCCAGGGCAAGGTCGCGCTGATGACCTCGGGCCAGCCGCTGCTGCTGAACGTCACCCCGGACACCTACGTCAACGCCGACTCCGACGCGGTGGTCGCCTGGTCCAGCGGTCTGCGCGTCCAGATGCAGGCCCAGACCTCCTCCCAGGGCGTCTGGCGCCGCCGCGGCAACACCGGCGAGGGCTGGGAGCTCTCCTTCATGGGCCAGGGTTACGCCCTCGTCCAGCCCAGCGAGCTGCTGCCCCCGCAGAACGCCCGGATCGGCGGCGGTCTGGCGGCCCAGTACGGCATGGGCGGGCAGGGCGCCCGCGGCCAGAACCAGGGCAACATCTTCAGCAACTGAGGCGCCGACCCGGACGGTTTCAGGTCACAGATACCGAGGCCTCAGCGCCTCTTCGGTGGCCTCCCGCCAGGCCCGGTAGGACGGCACCTTGTCCAGCACATTCAGGTCGGTGTGCTGGACAAGGATGTCCGCGTCGTCCTGCAGCACACTGTGTGCGTTCCGGCCCAGAAGCTGGTCCCACACCTGCTTGGGGCCCAGCTTCACTTTCCCTTTCCCCTTGCCCTTCTCCGGGGGCGTCACCCGCTTCTCCACATCGGCGGGTGAGCCGTAGGGGTAACGGCTGATGTCCAGTCCGGGGACGACGGCTGCGAGAGCGGCCTTGTCGGCAAGCATCCAGGACTCGGTCATCAGAACGGGTACGAGAGCGACAGGCTCCCCTGCGCGTTTCTCGCTCTCGGCCCATTGCCTCAGATGTGCGACGTAGTCGTGTGCCTTGTCGGCAGCGTCCCAGTCGCAGTGGACGAAGAGTAAGTCGCAGTCGCGGGCGAGTGATTTCGCTTCGGCGAGCACGTCGGCTGCTGACTTGTTGGTCCACACATCCGGAGAGGTGTCGCAGGAGTAGACCTCGACGTGCCGGTCGGAGTGCTCCACGAGCGCGGCCAACTGTTTCCGGATCAGCGCTTCCAGATACCGGCTGTCACTGTTGCCCTCGACCATCAGCCCAGGTCGCAGCGGAAGCTCCTTCACGCCGCCTCCTGTCCCAGCCGTCGCAGCATCCGCGCGACCTGGTCTGGCGAGATGGACTCTTCAGGCACATCGTCCCCGGCCCGCAGCGGCAGCGCTCGTGTCACACGGGAGACCGTACGGTCCTGCGGATTCGTCCGGTGGACCTGCTCCAGGAAGACGAGGCTGCCGCTGAAGTCCGTACGGAGTGCGGCCAGCAGAGCGGGCGAGTGCGTGGTGGCGATCAACTGCCGGTACGGCCCGTCGCGCCGGCCCGCTGGGACACCAGCTCTCCGCCGCAGCCGACGCACCAGGTCGGCCACATGCGCGGGATGCATCCCGTTCTCCAGCTCTTCGACACACAGCGTGCCGGGCCGCAACGGATCGGCACTGGCGGCAAGCAGCCCCAGCATCCGCAGTGTCCCGTCGGACAACAGCGAGGGGACCATCCACCCGGTGTGCTCGAACGCGACCTCGAAGTCGAACTCGCCCCTCCGTTCGATCAGATACGGCCGCACGTCGCTGAGCCCTTCGATCAACCCGGCGCAGTCGGCGACGAACCGCCGCCAGACGGCCGGATCACCGCGCTCCATCCGTGCGAGGGCCAGTGCGAGATGATCCCCGTGCGGCCCCAGCGGGGCCTCGGGTCCTGCGGGCGACAGTTGCCGCATGATCTCGGGGCGGAGCTGTAGCGGCTCCCAGCCACGGCATTCGTCGGCCAGGAGGTGGAGCAGCTCCGCCGATCCCCTGTTCTGCGGGAAGGGATCGAACAGCTCGTCCTGGCCGATGCCCTCACCCTCCGAGCGGGGAAAGTAGCTGTACCCCACGGGCGCGATCTCGGTTCCGGTCCGTGCCAGGAACCGCTCCCTTGCCTCACGCATCGCGGACAGCACGTCGGCGCCCAGTCCAACGTTCCGCGCCCAGTCGGTCGACTGAAGACTGCTGATCCAGACGGCGCTCTTGCCCTGGACGAGAACAGGCCTGCTGGGCAGGCCCCGCCCCTGCTCCTGGCTCGCCACCGTCACCCGGGCCCGCAGCGGCAAGGGCCCCTCCGAGCTGGGCACAACCATCCCCACCTCAACGGTGAAAGCGTCACTCTGCGCCCGGCCTTCGGCACCTCCCCGATGGAACAGCCCTTTCGGAGAGAGGCGCGGATCGTCCGAAATGGTCTCCTCGAATCCGTCCAGCACGGTTCCGGCAACCAGCCGCAGCGCGTCGAACAGGTTCGACTTTCCGGCGCCATTCGGTCCCAGCATGATCAGCGACGGCGGCACGTCGAGGTGAAAGTCGACGAACGACTTGAAGCCGTCCACCCGGATCTGCGTGATCATCTCTCTGCCTTCCGCCATACCACCTGCGACCGCGTCCCGCAGTGGCCACACTAGTCGCGCGGCCCACAAGCCGCCGTCACAGAAAACGCTGCTGCTCCATCGCCGCACGCAGGTCGCAGACCCAGGGGCGGTACGCGGAGACCTTGGCGAGGCTCTCCAGACATACAGTCTGCCCCAACCGGTCGAAGTCCCTTTCGGCGTCGCGGCGACGGCCGAGAGCGTCGTTCAGAATGGCCTTCGGGTCGGCGACCCTTTCCACATCGTGCGGAACTTGCCAGGCGGTGTCCTGCATGGGAGTGGCTTCGCGCAGTGCCTCCAGGTCCGTCAGCATCCACGCCTCGGTTTCCCGTACCGGCACGAGCGGAACGATACGGGCGGCGTACGCCGCGAGCGCTTCTCGCACCGCTTCCGCTTTCCCTCGTTCGTTGTGATCGTGGTGGATCAGGACGATGTCGAAGTACCGAAGCAGTTCCCTCACCTCTCGCACGACCGAGTCGCGAGGGGCCACAGTGAAGCATTCACCGGTGACCACTCCCGAGTAGTCGAACCCGACCGCTCCCTCGCAGGCCAGTGCAGCAACCTGCCGGTCGATGACAGGGCAGAGAAACCACTGGTCGCTGCGTCCTTCAGTGAGCAGGGCCAGGGTGAAGTACCTACGCGCCACGGCTGAAGCGCCCAACGGGATCGAGGTACTTCCGTACTTCCACAGGCGTCACGAAGGTGCCCCGTTCCCCTTCCTGGGCGACTCGCCGGGCGCGCGTCACTCGACGTGGCGACTGCCCATCGCCGAACCGGGTTACGGAGTCCAGAAAGATCACCGAATCGGGGGCCTCTTCCAAGGCCGCAGCGAGAGCCACGGGCGAGTGGGTGGTGACGAGCGTCTGCCTACCGTGTCCTTCCGTCAGCGTCTTGAAGTCGCTCACCCTGCCACGCAGCCGCGACAGCAGCGTGGGGACCCTGCTGGGGTGGAGCCCGTTCTCGGGTTCTTCGAACATCAAGATGCCCTCGTGGGCAGGGTCATGCGCGGCGGCGAGCAGCGCCAGTACACGCAGCGTTCCCGCCGACACCGCGCTGGGCGTCATCGGGTGCTCGTGTTTGTGCTGAAGCCAGACATCCCACTGTCCCCAGTCGGAGTTGGCCTCCACCCTGATGTCGGCGAGGTCCGGGAGCAGGGCAACCGCGTCGGCCAGGAAGTCGTACCAGCGCTCCGGATAGCGGGAGATCCGCCCGAGGACGGCTCCGAGGTTCTTTCCGTCCTCAGCGAGGGGGGCAGTGTCGTAAGTTGAGGAGACGACCCGCATCGCCTTGGGCGACGGTTCGATGATCCGCCAGTTCTTGGTGGCTTCGGCCAGCTCCGAGCCACATTCGGCCTCCCCCACAGGCAAGTCGACCGCATGCAACTGCCAGTTGTCGCCGTGGAGTTCCGCATCCGGAAGCCGTGGAAAGGGCTCAAAATCCGCCGGATCACGGTACTCCCCGTATTCGACCAGAACACTCACCCGCAACGGATCAGGCGGATCCGTGTACCGCATTATGGCCATCACTCGGAGCCGGCAGTGACCAAGCCTGCCGTCCACCATGACATCGGCCGTGATGCGCATCATGTCGACCGGCTCGCCGTCCGGGCCGCGCCGGAACAGGTCTTTCGGCCCTCCGCGTCGGGCGTGATCGACCAGTGTCTGCCCCGTGGGTTCCCTGATGAGGTGCCCCAGCAGATCAATGACTTCCAGCAAGTTGGACTTGCCCGAGGCGTTCGCCCCCACGAGCACGGTGAAAGGAGGCAACTCAAGAGTGAAGTCCTCGAAGGACTTGAAGCCGTCGATCTCGATGCGGGTGATCATCGCCCAGCCCTCCTACCGGCCAAGGCCGTCCGCTGCCGTCGTACGGCGCCACAGTATCGGGCGGTCAGCTCTGCGTGCTGCCGCCGCTGCGTACGGCAAGGGTTGTGGCCGCCGGGACCCGCAGGGCCCGGCCCTCGTCCAGGCCGATGACGAGGGCGAGGCCGCCGGTGGCGTACGGCTCGCTGCGTACGGTGCGGACTGTGCGCCAGGCGCCGTGCGCATGGACGCGATGGCCGGGCCGTACGGTGAGGGCGGCGGCCGTCGCCTCGGATGCCGGCTCGCTCTGGGGCGCGGGCAGTTGGGCCCACACCGTCTTGCCGATGCCGCACGCGCGGCGCTCGGTTCCCCAGCGGTGGGCGAGTGCGTCGACGAGGAGCAGCCCGTACCCGCCCTCGTCGCCCGGCGCGGGGTCGCGCCGCTGCGGCTCGGCGGCGTTGGTGTCGCTGACCGCCACGTGGAGGCCGCCGTCGGGTTGCCGCTCGACCCGGATGCCGACCTTGCGGTCGCGCGGAGCTCGGGCCGCCACCGCGTTGGTGACCAGTTCGGACAGCACGAGTTCGGCGTCCGCCGCCATGTCCGGGGCAATGCCCCAGGCCCCCAGCAGGGCCCGTACCATCGCCCGAGCTCGACCGCGACGACTGCGTCGAGGTCGCGACCAACCTCCCCCGCACCGTCCCCGTGCGGGACACAAAACAGCGGCTGGACGTGGACCGGCCCACGCTCGTGTTCGGGTACGAGGCGTGGGCACGGTTTGTCGGACACATCGGGTGAGGCCCCGACGGAGTCACCGGCGCAGGCGGCGGAGAAGGTGGGCCGTGTGGGCGCGGCGGGAGCGGGCGATGTAGGCGAGGACGGCGGCCAGCAGGGTGGTGGTGATCACTGCCTCGGGCGCGTCGAGCACCGTCAGGTTGAATACGGTGGCGCCGGCCATCAGTCCGATGAAGGCCAGCGCGGCGGCCCCGGAGAGGATCGGGATCAGCAGAGCGACGGCGCCCAGGACCTCCAGCGAGCCGACGGCGTACATGAACCAGTCGCCCCAGCCGATCTTGTCGAACGCCTCGGTGGCGGCTTCGGCCCGGAACAACTTGGGCAGGCCACTGGCCAGGCCGAGGAACAGGGCGAGCAGGACGGTGAGAACCCTCACCGTGATCTCGCCGCGCCGGCTGCGGGCGCCCGCTGAAACGGTGGCGGCGGGCGCGGCTGCGTAGGTCTCGGACATCGCGGTCTCCTTCAAGGGGGTGCGGTACGGCTCTTGCAAGGACAGACCGGGCTCGGTGCCGGAACTCATCGGTGCGGCTGGATAATCGGACGTATGGCTCTCTCTCCTTCCTCCCTGCGCGCGCTCGGTGACGGTCTCCACCTCTGGAAGCCGCCGCGGCGGGGCTGGGGGCTGGCCAACTGCGGGTTGCTGGTGGGGGACGACGGAGAGGGGCTGTGGATCGATACGCCGTACGACCGGCCGCTGGCCGAGGCTTTCCTCGCGGCGTCCCGGGAAGTGCTGGGCGGCGGTGGGATAGCGCGGATCGTCGTCACGCACGCCAATGGTGATCACCTGTGGGGTGCCGATGTCGTGCCCGGCGCCGAGGTCATCGCCACCCGGGAGGCGCGGCACCACATCGAGATCGAGCCGAGTCCGCAGCAGCTGCGGGAGATGATCGAGGGGGCGGGTGCCGAGTCGCCGGTCGGCAGGTATCTCGCCACGCACTTCGGACACTTCGACTGGTCCCGGACCCGGATCGTCGCGCCGACGACCGTGTTCGAGGGGGAGTTGGAACTGACCGTCGGAGGTCACCCCGTCGTGCTGACCAGTCTGCCGTCCGCGCACACCACCGGGGATCTGGTCGTTCATCTGCCGAATCACGGCACCGTGTTCACCGGGGACGTCGTCTTCGCCTCGACACCCGAGGAGCCCGGCGACCACGCGGTGCACTGGGCTGGGCCGCTGGCGAACGTCATCGGGGCGTGCGAGGCGGTGCTGGAGAGCGGGGCCGAGACCATCGTTCCGGGGCATGGGCCGGTGCTCGACCGGGCGGGGCTGCGCTCGCACATCGACTACCTCGGACATGTGCGAGAGCGGGCGCACGCCCTGCACGCGCGCGGGATGTCCGCCGTCGAGGCCGCCCACGCGGTGGTCGGGGAGGGCCGCTGGCCCGAGCTGGGGCTGCCCGAGCGACTGGTGGTGACCATCGGGACCGAGTACCGCCATCTGGACGGTGCGGATCCTGAGCCGATAGCCGCCGTGCTGCCCGCGATGGTGGCGTTCGCCGCGAACGGTTGATTTCGTAACCGGCCGGACCGGTGACGAAACCGGACCACCGGCGCGGAGGGACAGGCCACCTCCGTACGGGAACAAAGCACCGTGGTTCCGCACGCCGAGGGGCGGGACACCCGTCCCTGGTGCCCCGCCCCTCGGCGGCCGTCTCACAAAGGCAGCGTCACAAGAGCGGCGTCAGCCCTCCACGCCCAGCTTCTCCAGGATCATCTGGCGGGCGCGGGCCGCGTCCGCCTGGCCCCTGGTGGCCTTCATGACGGCGCCGACCAGCGCTCCGGCCGCCTGGACCTTGCCGCCGCGCACCTTCTCGGCGATGTCCGGGTTGCCGGCGATGGCCTCGTCCACGGCGGTGCCCAGGGCGCCCTCATCGGAGACGATCTTCAGGCCGCGCTTCTCGACGACCTCGTCCGGGCCGCCCTCTCCGGCCAGCACGCCCTCGATGGTCTGCCGGGCGAGCTTGTCGTTGAGCGAACCCTCGGCGACCAGCGCGCAGATCCGGGCGATCTGCTCGGGGGTGATGGGCAGCGCGGCCAGCTCGAGGTCGTCCTCGTTGGCGCGCCGGGCCAGTTCGCCCATCCACCACTTGCGGGCCTGGTCGGCCGGGGCGCCCGCGTCCACGGTGGCGACGATCGGGTCGACGGCGCCCGCGTTGAGCACCGACTGCATCTCGTGGTCGGAGATGCCCCACTCCTCCTGGAGCCGCTTGCGCCGCAGTCGGGGCAGCTCAGGGAGCGTGCCGCGCAGTTCCTCGACCCACTCGCGGGAGGGGGCGACGGGCACCAGGTCGGGCTCGGGGAAGTAGCGGTAGTCCTCCGCCTCCTCCTTGGCCCGGCCCGAGGTGGTGGAGCCGTCGTCCTCGTGGAAGTGCCGGGTCTCCTGGATGATCGTGCCGCCGGACGAGAGCACGGCGGCGTGCCGCTGGATCTCGAACCGCGCCGCACGCTCGACGCTACGCAGCGAGTTGACGTTCTTGGTCTCGCTGCGGGTGCCGAACTTCTCGGTGCCCTTGGGGCGCAGCGAGAGGTTGACGTCGCAGCGCATCTGGCCCATCTCCATCCGGGCCTCGGAGACGCCGAGCGCCTTGATGAGCTCGCGCAGTTCGGCGACGTACGCCTTGGCGACCTCGGGGGCCCGCTCGCCGGCGCCCACGATGGGCTTGGTGACGATCTCGATGAGCGGGATGCCGGCGCGGTTGTAGTCCAGCAGCGAGTGCGAGGCACCGTGGATACGGCCGGTCGCCCCGCCCACGTGGGTGGACTTGCCGGTGTCCTCCTCCATGTGGGCGCGCTCGATCTCCACGCGGAAGACCTCGCCGTCCTCCAGCTGGACGTCCAGATAGCCGTCGAAGGCGATCGGTTCGTCGTACTGGGAGGTCTGGAAGTTCTTCGGCATGTCCGGATAGAAGTAGTTCTTCCGGGCGAAGCGGCACCAGTCGGCGATCTGGCAGTTCAGCGCGAGGCCGATACGGATGGCGGACTCCACGCCCACCTTGTTGACGACGGGCAGCGCGCCGGGAAGGCCCAGGCAGGTCGGGCAGACCTGGCTGTTGGGCTCGGCGCCCAGCTCGGTCGAGCAGCCGCAGAACATCTTGGTCCTGGTGCCGAGCTCGACGTGGACCTCAAGGCCCATCACGGGGTCGTAGGAGGCCAGCGCCTCGTCGTACGACACCAGTTCGGTGACGGTCACGGAAAACTTACCTTTCTACCCCTGCGGCCGGTCAGTCGTCGGCGAGGATGTCGTCGCCGTCCAGGCGCCGCAGCTCGCGCACGAGCAGGACCACGCCTGTGAGGATGCCGGCGGCGGAGACCGCCACATCGATCAGCTGGAGCGTGTCCCCTTCCTTCCTGGCCTCCTTGGCACGCTTGACGGTGCCGGGGACGCTGATGAGCGAACCGGCGATCGAGAAGTAGAGCCCGGCCCTGGACTTCTTGAACCCCTTGGCCTTCTGCAGCTTCGAACTCACAGCGACGGTGCCTCCTCTAGCAGCGGGTGACCCCAACGTGCCTGGAAGGCGGCCTCCACGGCCGCACCGACACGGTAGAGCCTGTCTTCGGCCATGGCGGGAGCGATGATCTGCAGCCCCACCGGGAGCCCGTCCTCGGGCGCGAGCCCGCACGGAATGGACATGGCGGAGTTGCCCGCCAGGTTGGACGGGATGGTGCACAGGTCGGCGAGGTACATCGCCATCGGGTCGTCGACACGCTCCCCGATGGGGAACGCGGTGGTGGGCGTGGTCGGCGAGACGACGACATCCACCTGTTCGAACGCCTTCTCGAAGTCCCGGGTGATCAGCGTGCGGACCTTCTGCGCAGAGCCGTAGTAGGCGTCGTAGTAGCCCGAGCTGAGCGCGTAGGTGCCCAGCATGATGCGGCGCTTGACCTCGGGCCCGAAGCCCTCCTCGCGGGTGAGCGCCGTGACCTCCTCGGCCGAGTGGGTGCCGTCGTCCCCGGTGCGCAGCCCGTAGCGCATGGCGTCGAACCGGGCCAGGTTGGAGGAGCACTCGGAGGGGGCGATCAGGTAGTAGGCGGCCAGCGCTTTGGTGAACGAGGGGCAGGACAGCTCAACGATCTCGGCGCCCAGCTCGCGCAGCAGCTCCACCGACTCGTCGAACCGCTGCATCACCCCGGCCTGGTAGCCCTCGCCGCGGAACTCCTTGACGACACCGACGCGCATGCCCTGCGCGGAGCCGTTGCGGGCCGCCTCGACGATGTCCGGGACCGGCTGCGCGATGGAGGTCGAGTCCTTCTCGTCGTAGCCGGCGATGACGCTGTGCAGCAGCGCCGCGTCCAGCACCGTACGGGCGCACGGCCCGCCCTGGTCCAGGGAGGAGGAGAAGGCGATCATGCCGTAGCGGGAGACGCCGCCGTAGGTCGGCTTCACACCCACCGTGCCGGTGACGGCCGCCGGCTGGCGGATCGAGCCGCCGGTGTCCGTGCCGATGGCCAGCGGTGCCATGTGCGCGGCGAGCGAGGCCGCTGAACCGCCGCCGGAGCCGCCCGGGATACGGGTGAGGTCCCAGGGGTTGGCCGTCGGCCCGTACGCGCTGTTCTCGGTGGAGGACCCCATGGCGAACTCGTCCATGTTGGTCTTGCCGAGGATCACGACGTCGGCGTCCTTGAGGCGCTTGGTGACCGTCGCGTCGTACGGCGGAATCCAGCCCTCCAGGATCTTGGACCCCGCGGTGGTGGGCACGCCCTCGGTGGTGAACAGGTCCTTCAGCGCCAGCGGCACACCTGCCAGCGGGCCCAGCTTCTCGCCGCGCTCGCGCTTGGCGTCGACCTCGCGGGCCTGGGCGAGTGCGCCCTCGCGGTCCACATGGAGGAAGGCGTTGATCTTCTCGTCCACGGCCCCGATCCGGGCCAGGTGGGCCTCGGTGGCCTCGACGGCGGTGACCTCACCGCTCGCGATCTTCGCCGCCAGCTCGGCGGCAGTCAGCTTGATCAGTTCCCCGGCCATCGCCGTCACTCCTCCCCCAGGATCTGCGGCACCTTGAAACGCTGCTGCTCCTGCGCCGGGGCGCCGGAGAGCGCCTGCTGCGGGGTCAACGACGCACGGACCTCGTCCGGTCGCATGACATTGGTGAGCGGGAGCGGGTGGGAGGTCGGCGGTACGGAAGCGTCGTCGGCGACCTCGGAGACGGCGGCTACCGCGCCGATGATGTCGTCGAGCTGTCCGGCGAAGTGGTCGAGCTCTTCGCCTTTCAGCTCCAGGCGCGCCAGCTTCGCGAGGTGGGCGACCTCCTCGCGCGAGATGCCAGGCATGCAGCGGTCCTCTGGGTGAGTGTCGGATGGTCCGCCCCAATCCTATGGGTCGCCCCCGACTGCCCGGGAACGGCTTTCCCGCTCGCCCCCGCCCGGGCTGCTGCCCACCCATGAGCCCGTACAGTGGGCGTTTCGCCCGAATTGCGGACATATGGGGTGAGGGTCACGATAGAGAGGTCCCTAGAGGAAAAGGAGTGATGGTATGCCTATGGATCGCACGGCTCCGGCCGAGACCACCGCACTGGCCGCTGAGGTCGAGGGCCTCATGAACGCCCCCGAGCCGGACGGCACCTTCCGTGACAGCCGCGAGTGCGCGGGCGCCGTCCTGCTGCTCGGTCTGCTGCTCGCCGCTCCCCCCACCCCCCGTCCCAAGACGGACACCAAGTAGGGGGCCGTCTTGACGGAACAGGCACAGGGAGCAGCCGCCTTGAGCGCGGTCATCGCTGATGCCGCATCCGAGATCGCCCTTGCCCTCAGCGGCGAGGGCGATCCTTACGCCCTCTCCAGGGCGCTGCGGCAGGAGGACGCGCTCGCCCCCGCCGCCGTCCGGGTACTGGGCGCCGACGCGCTCGCCCCGTACGCGCTGGACGGCCACCCCGGAGCCGACGGTGCCGGCAGCGCGGACGCGGCGATGGTGCGCGAGGCGCTGACCGCGTTCCCGCCCAGCGGCGACACCGCGGCGGTCTCGGTGTGGAGCTACCACGGGCTGGTCGAAGCCTCCCGCGCGTTGCTGCCCGGCCATACGACGGACTGGCCGGCCCCGCCCGAGCCCGGGGACGACTGGCTCGCCTCCGACCCATGGCCCCGGCTGTCCCACCGCGCTTCCCAGCTGGCGGCACTCGCGCTGCCCGGACTCGCCCTCGATCTCACCGACCGGCTGACCGACCGCACCGAGGACCTGGCCCGCGGCTTCGTCCGCGCGGTACGCCGCCGCGACTGGCTGCAGTCGGCCGGACTGGGCCGCTGGCTGGCCCGGCTGCCGCGGACACCGGCCAGCCTCGGCCTGGACAACGGGCTGCGCTTCGTACGGCAGATGAGCGACGACCCCAGAGTGGCCCTCCATGTCACCGCAGCACAGCGCTTCTTCGGACGGGGCCGATGACCACCACCCGCCAGGCGGCCCCGGCACCGCACCGCGAACCGGGGGAAGAGCCGGGCGCAGGGGGCAACGAGCTCCTCGACGTGCTCGTGGACGAGAGCCTGCAGTGGACCGAACGTCACCTGGACTCCTTCCGGCTGCCGCCCGAAGCCACCACGACCGCCGACCCCAATCTGACCCTCAAACCGCTCGGCGAGCTCGCCGAGCTGACGGGGATGATCGCCTCCTGCCACCCGCTGCCCGCGCTGCGCGCCCGGGCGGAACGGCTGTTCGCGTACACCTGGCAGGAGACCCGCGAGGGCGACCTGCTCGCCGAACTGGTCAGAGGAGAGCCGCAGGCCGGCTACCCGGTGGAGCTGTACGGCGTCTTCGCACGGGCCGGGCTGCGCAACGCCGCGGCGGAGAAGCTGATCCGCACGACGACGGCCCTGCGGGGCTGGCAGGTGGCGCAGGACGACCACACCCGCACCCTCTCCATGCTCAACGCCGAGGCCCGGATCGGGCTGCGGCCGCACGCCGAATTCGGGGCCGTACTGGCCCACACAGGGCTGGGCCGGCTGTCGGAGCCCTGGTTCCTCGACTGCAGAACGGCCTACGGGCTCACGCACGACGTCTTCCACGTCACCGACTGGGGCCGGGAGCGGACCCGGCTGGCCCCCTCGGCCGCGGAGTATCTGCGGCTGTGGCTGCCCGCGTGGGTCGCCGGCTGGCTGGAGGAGGAGTCCTGGGACCTGGTGGGCGAGCTGCTGGCGGTGGCGGCGTGTGTGCCCGGCGCGCCGTTCGACCCGGTGGCCTGGCGGCGGCTGGCGGACGCCAGAACGCCTGACGGTGCCCTCACCGAGCGGGGCGCACCTCCCGTGCCCGGAACCGGCACCGCCGAGGTCTTCCGTGCCTGCTACCACTCCACCCTCGTACTCGCCTTCGCCGCCACCCTGGCCCGGACGACCCCCGCCCCGGCACCCACGCCCGCCCCCACACCGGACAGCGAGGCCACCGGATGACCGTGACCGCTCCCGCTCCCGCACCCCCCGCACTGCTGCACAGCGTCGGAGACCGCGCGCTGACCTGGCTCGACGCCAACCGTGACCACTTCCGGCTCACCGAGAGGGACCTGGCACGGGGCGACGCGCTGGTGGAGAGGCTCAAGCCGATCGGCGAACTGGCGATCAACATGCGGATGCTCTTCCGCGAAGGCGTGGCAGGCAGCCGCCAGCGGGAGCGGGCCGGCTCCCTGCTGGACTTCGCCTGGCGCGAGTTGCTGGACGGCGGCAACGTGCTGGCCCGGCACCAGCACAACGAGCCGTTCTCACCGGTGGCACTGGAGATGTACGCGGTCTTCCACGAGCTGGACTACCGGCACCCAGGGCTGGAGGCCGCCTTGGCCACGCCCCGGACCACGGCCACCTGGCGGGCGCTGGAGATGCAGCCCAACCGCCGGCTCGGCGTACTCAACGCCGAGCGCAGGATGGGGCTGACGCCCAGCGGCGACTTCGCGGAGGCGGCCGCGGCCACCTGGCTCGGACAGCGTCCCGAGCCGTGGACGGTGCATCTGCACATCGCCTACGACATCACCCACACCGTCTTCCACCTCACCAACTGGGGCGAGAACCCAGGCCGCCTCCCGGAGCCGCTCGCCGACTACATCGAGCTGTATCTGCCCGCCTGGGCGGCCGACTGGGCCGAGCTCGAACACTGGGACCTGCTGGGCGAGCTCCTGATCGTCGACGCCTGCCTGCCGCACCCCACGCTGGACGGGCAGCTGTGGGAGCGGTACGCGGCGGCGCAGTCCGCGACGGGAGCGATGCCGCTGTGCGGACGGCTGCCGGAGGGCGACCCGTCCGACGTCTTCGACATCGTGCACCACCCCACGCTGGTCGCCGCGTTCGCGTCCGCCATGGCCACCTCCCGCTCCCTCTCGGCCGACGGCACGGGGGCGGGCGCGTGACGACGGAGCACACGGCGGCGGAGCGCCTGGCTGCGGAACCCGCGACGCCGGACGGCGCCGGGGCCTCGCTGCGGGACCGGCTCACCCTGGAGGCGGCGCGGATCGAGGCCCCGGACGTGGTACTCGCCGTCACCCGGCGAGGGCGGCGCACCGTGGTGACCGCCGGACGTGGCCCCGAGTCCGCGACCCCCAGGGAGGCGCTGCGCTACGAACTCGGCTCGATCTCCAAGACCTACACCGTGCTGCTGCTCGCCACCCTCGCCGCCGAGGGGCTGCTGGGGCAGGACGACCGGCTGGCCGCCCATCTGCCGCCCACGCTGCGGCTGCCGCACCGCGCCTCACACGACATCACGCTGCGCCATCTGGCCACCCACACCTCAGGACTGCCGCGCATTCCGCACCGCCTGCTCCCGGGAGCGCTGCTGCGCCCCTACGACAGCGGCTACGCCCGCTACGACACCGACCGGCTGCTGCGAACGTTCGCCGACATCCGGCCCCGGCACCGTGCGGGCCGCCGCTGGATCTACTCCAACTTCGGCGTCTCGCTGCTGGGTCCCGCACTGGCCCGGGCGGCTGGGGAAACGTTCCCGGCCGTGCTGGGCACCCGGGTGCTGCGGCCCCTCGGGCTGACCGGCACCACGCTGGGGCCCGGCCCGGCGGGCGCGGACGCGGTCGGATACCGCAGGGACGGCCGCACCCCCGTCCCCGCCACCGACATGGGCGCATTCGCCGCCGCCGGCGCCGTCCGGGCCACCCCGCAGGACATGCTCAGCTTTCTGGAGGCCCATCTGGACCCCGCGGGCAGCCCGTTGAGCGGCCCGCTGGAGGAAGTGCAGACGCCGCAGCTCCACCGGGGCGGGCCGCGCGGCGAGACCCACACCCTCACCTGGTTCCAGCACCCCGCACCCGGCGGACCGATGCTCTTCCACGCCGGTGCGACCTTCGGCCAGCAGGCGTTCTGCGGCTACCACCCCGCGTCCGGCATCGGCCTGGCCGCCTTCGCCACCCGCCGGGGCCGCCCCTGCCACCTGGTGCCCCTCGCCTATGAGCTGCTGTACCAACTAGCGGGCCAGGAGAGCTGACCCCGCAACGGGGGCTGCGCCTGTCCACCCTGCGCCCTGGGGGCACCTTCAGCACAGTGCGCACGGGCACTCTCACCGCCCCTGTCCACCCTGCGCCCTGGGGGCACCTCCCTTACGGCGTGCGCGCGGGCGGCCCGGAAGGAGACGGCACCGAATGGGAGGCCGGCACATCGCGGGCCCGCAACCACGCGGTGGTCTCCCCAGGGGGCATCGCGGCGGCCACCAACCACCCCTGCACCGCGTCGCACCCCAGATCCCGCAGCCGCTCCCAGGTCTCGTCGTCCTCGACGCCCTCGGCGACCACCAGCAGCCCCAGCGAGTGCGCCAGATCGACGGTGCAGCGCACGATCTCCGCGTCCTCGGTGTCCACCGCCAGCCGCGCCACGAACGACCGGTCGATCTTCAGCTCGCTCACCGGCAGCCGCCGCAGGTGGACCAGCGAGGAGTAGCCCGTACCGAAGTCGTCCAGCGACATCTTGACGCCGTGTCCGGTCAGTCCGGCCAGGGTGTCGGCCGCCTGCTGCGGGTCCTCCAGCAGCACATGCTCGGTGATCTCCAGCTGGAGCGCGCCAGGTGGTACCCCGTGCCGGGCGAGCCGTGCCGCGACGGCGCCGGCGAAGCCCGGCGAGTGGACGTCACGCGGTGAGACGTTGACGGCGACCGGCACCGTCAGCCCACCCGCGCGCCACCGCGCCACCTGTGCGAGCGCCGTCTCCAGCACGTACTCCGTCAGCCTCGGCATCAGCCCGGACGTCTCGGCGATGGCGATGAACTCGTCCGGAGGGACCCGGCCGCGCTCGGGGTGTGCCCAGCGCACGAGCGCCTCGAGACCGGAGACGGTGCCGTCGAAGCCGACCTTGGGCTGGTAGTGCAGCTCGACCTCGCCCGCGTCCAGGGCCCGGCGCAGGTCGGCCAGCAGGCCGAGCCGGTCGGGGGTGTTGCCGTCCCGGGTGGCCTCGTAGACCTCGACGGCGGTGCGGTCGCGCTTGGCCTCGTACATCGCCACATCGGCGCGGCGCAGCAGCCCCTCGGCCTCGGTGGCGTGTTCCGGGTAGACGGCGACCCCGGCGCTGGCCTCCAGCACCAGCGTCAGCCCGTCCAGGTCGAGGGGGGAGCTGAGCGCCGAGACGAGGCTGCGGGCGATGCGCTGGGCGCTGGTGGTGGAGTCGGCGACGGGCAGCAGCACGGCGAACTCGTCCCCGCCGAGCCGGGCGGCCTCGGCGCCGCGGGGCAGCGCGGCGCGCAGCCGTTCGGCGATCTGCAACAGCAGCCGGTCGCCGGCCAGGTGGCCGAGCGTGTCGTTGACGGAGCGGAAGCGGTCGAGGTCGATGAGGACGAGCGCGGAGCGCGCCGAGGTGCGTTCGGCCTCGTCCAGCGCTGCCCAGGCGCGCTCCAGTAGCCACAGCCGGTTGGGCAGCCCGGTCAGCGGGTCGCGGAGCTGTTCCTCGGCACGGGCGCGGGCGATGCGCAGCGTGGAGTCGAGCGCGATCAGCGGAACGGCGAACAGCGGGAGCAGCAGCGGCTTGTGGACGGCGACGACGACGATGAGCGGCGCGATGCCCAGCAGCGCGACGGCCACCAGGCCCTGCCGTACCAGCGCGGTGCGCAGCGCCGAGGGCAGCCCGCGGGTGCGCGGCGCGAAGCAGAACCACTGCAGCGCCCGGGTCACCAGCAGATAGACGCCGGCGACCAGCGGGATCAGGGCGGCTGCCGCCGCCGACCAGGTGTCGGGCCGCCAGGGTTGCTCCACCGAGGGGTGCACGCCGCACAGCGTGAGGACGAAGCCGGCGGCGCCGATGCCCAGGATGTCGACGGCCCCGTGCACAAGGGCCTGTCGCCACCTGGTCCGGCGCGCCGCACCGACCAGGACGACGACGGCGAGGCTGACCAGCAGCGCGGGCACCCAGCCGTGCAGCAGCAGGATCGCCAGCGTCAGCGCGGGCCCCGAGCCCGTACCGCCCCACCAGCGGTCCCGGCTCATGGTGACCAGATGCGCCACCACACAGCCGGTCAGCAGCGCGAACGACCAGCCGGCCGCGCCGTCGGGGAAGAGTGCGTGGCCCCGCCACAGCACCCGCGCCGTACCGGCGGCCAGCGCCAGCGCAGCGGCGGCCACGGCCAGCACGGGCAGCAGCGGCGGGCGCAGCGCGACCAGCCGCGCGAGCCACGCTTCCTCGCCGCCGCCCGACATGCCGCCCGACATGCCGCCTGACGTGCCGTCCGACGGAGAACCTCCGCCGTCCGGTCGTCCGCCGGTGGCCGCGTCGTCGCGCGCCCCCGTCCTGCCGCTCGCCGTCCTGCCCCCGGACCTGCCCGCCCCGGCGTCTCGTCCCGCCCTGCCCCGGGTGCCGTCCGAGGGCAGGCGGGAGAACGGGGGCCTGGATCCCCCGGAGAAATCCAGCATCCTGGTCCCTCTCGCAGCCGTCCACGCCTGCCCCTCGCCACGACAGGCGTCTATGTCAACAGTAGGCCGCTGCCTGGGGAGAGGGGCAGCGATCGGCCGCTGTTGCCCTGAATGCGTCTACGCCGATCGTGCCCAACTCCGCCGCGTCGTACGGCTGCTGGTGCTGAGCGGCCCGGGGCCGTGCCCGTGAGGGGCGGGGCGCGGGTGGCTGGATGTGGCCTGTGCGTGAACGGCGGTGTGCGATAGGGGCGTTGGGAGCGCCCCGGACTCACCCCTGGTGGCACGCTCCGCCGTCAGGCGTCCGCTTCCTCCTCTTCCCCAGTGACCAGCGCCGCCTCGCGGGCGGCTTGTGGCCCCTCGGCCAACAGCACGGCGAATCCGTCGTCGTCCAGAATCGGCACCTTCGCCTGTACCGCCTTGTCGTATTTCGAGCCAGGGTTCTCCCCCACGATGACGAAGTCGGTCTTCTTCGACACCGATCCGGTGACCTTGGCGCCCCGCTCCTGGAGCGCGGCCTTGGCACCGTCCCGGGTGTAGGAGGCGAGGGTGCCGGTGACCACCGTGGTCAGCCCCTCCAGCGGGCGCGGCCCCTCCTCGCCGGTGGCCTCCTCCTCCATCCGGACTCCGGCGGCTGACCACCGCTCGACGATCTCGCGGTGCCAGTCCTCGGCGAACCACGCCTTGAGCGAGGCGGCGATGGTCGGCCCCACGCCCTCGGTGGCGGCCAGCTCCTCCTCCTCGGCGGCGGCGATCCGGTCCAGGGAGCGGAATTCGCGGGCCAGCGCCTCGGCGGCGACCGGCCCGACGTGCCGGATGGACAGCCCGGTGATGATCCGGGCGAGCGGACGCTCCTTGGCGGCCTTGATGTTCTCCAGCATCGCCAGGGTGTTCTTGCGGGGCTCGCCCTTCTGGTTGGCGAAGAGGGTGACGGTCTTCTCCTCGCCGGTCCTGGGGTCGCGCTTGGGCAGCCCGCTGTCCGGGTCGACGACATACGCCACGATGGGCAGCAGGTCCTCGACGGTCAGGTCGAACAGCCCGCCCTCGTCGCGCAGCGGCGGCTCGGCGGGCTCCAGCGGCTGGGTCAGCGCGCTGGCGACGACATAGCCGAAGTGCTCGATGTCCAGCGCCTTGCGGCCCGCCAGGTAGAACAGCCGCTCGCGCAACTGGGCCGGGCAGGAGCGGGCGTTGGGGCAGCGCAGGTCGACATCGCCCTCCTTCATGGGCTGCAGCGGCGATCCGCACTCGGGGCACTCGGCCGGCATCACGAACTCCCGCTCGCTGCCGTCCCGCAGATCGGCGACGGGGCCCAGGATCTCGGGGATGACGTCGCCCGCCTTGCGCAGTACGACCGTGTCCCCGATGAGCACGCCTTTGGCCTTGACGACGTCCTGGTTGTGCAGGGTGGCGAACTCGACCTCGGAGCCGGCCACCGTGATCGGCTCCACCACCGCGTACGGCGTCACCCGCCCTGTGCGGCCCACGCCGACGCGGATGTCGACCAGCTTGGTGTTGACCTCCTCCGGCGCGTACTTCCAGGCGATGGCCCAGCGGGGCGCCCGGGAAGTGGCGCCGAGCCGGCCCTGGAGACGGATCTCGTCCAGCTTGACGACGACGCCGTCGATCTCGTGCTCCACCGAATGCCGGTGTTCGCCGTAGTAGGAGATGAATTCGCGTACGCCTCCCAGTCCGTCCACGACCTTGGCGTGCGCGGAGGTCGGCAGGCCCCATTCGCGCAGCAGGTGGTAGACGCTTGAGAGGCGTTCGAAGTCCTCCTTGGCGAAGCCCTGGAGGGCTCCGACGCCGTGCACCACCATGTGCAGCGGGCGGGTGGCGGTCACCCGCGGGTCCTTCTGACGCAGCGAGCCCGCCGCCGCGTTGCGCGGGTTGGCGAACGGTTTCTCGCCCGCCTCGACCAGCCGGGCGTTCAGCTCCTGGAAGCGTTCCATCGGGAAGAACACCTCGCCGCGCACCTCGACCAGCTCGGGCAGGTTCGCGCCGGTCAGCCGCTCGGGGACATCGGAGATGGTGCGGATGTTGGGCGTGATGTCCTCGCCGGTACGGCCGTCACCGCGGGTCGCCGCGCGGGTCAGCCGCCCGTGTTCGTAGGTGAGGTTCACAGCGAGGCCGTCGACCTTCAGCTCGCACAGGAAGTGGTAGTCCACCCCTTCCAGCTCGCGCGCCACCCGGTCCGCCCACTCGCCCAGCTCGCCGTCGTCGAACGCGTTGTCCAGCGAGAGCATCCGCTCCCGGTGCGCCACCTCCGTGAACTCGGTCTCGTAGCGCCCGGCGACCTTCTGCGTCGGGGAGTCGGGGGTGCGCAGGGAGGGGTGCTTCTCCTCCAGCGCCTCCAGCTCGCGCAGCAGCCGGTCGAACTCGGCGTCGCTGACGACCGGAGCGTCCTTGACGTAATACCGGAAGCGGTGCTCCTCGATCTGCTCCGCGAGGCGCTGGTGCTCCTCCCGCTGTTGCGCGGGGACACCTGCGTCCTGCCGCGGTTCGGCGGGGACCGCTCCGTCCTTTTCGCCGGCCACCGTTGGTCCTCCCGTCACTGAGGGTTGTCAGCGAGTGCTCGTGCCGCCCGGGCGCAGTGGGCGAGCGCCGCACGCGCGTACGCGGGTGAGGCTCCCGCGAGCCCGCACGTGGGGGTGACCACCACGGACTCGCTCAGCAGCCCCGGAGACAGCCCGAGCCTGCGCCACAACGACCTGACACCCCCGACGCTACCGGCAGGGTCTGACAATGCCCCGCCGGCCGGCTCGGCGCCGGGTACGACACCGGCGAAGAGCACCCCGCCGCCCTCGACCAGTTCACCGACCGCCTCGTCGTCACGCTCGGTGAGCAGCGAGAGATCCAGGGAGACACCGTCCGCACCGGCCCGGCGCAGCAGCCCGAGGGGCACGCCGGGAGCGCACGAGTGCACAACGGCCGGCCCGTCGTGGACGGCGAGCACCTCGCGGAGAGTGGATTCGACCACCGCGCGGTCCACGGCCGGATGGGTGCGGTAGCCGCTGGCCGTCGGCAGGCTGCCGCGCAGCACGGCCGTCAGCGACGGCTCGTCCAGCTGCAGCACGAGGGCAGCGCCCGGCACCCTGCGGCGCACCTGAGCCAGGTGTGCGGCCAGCCCCTCGGTGAGCGAGGCCGCCAGATCGCGGACGGCGCCGTGGTCGCCCAGCATGGCCTCGCCGTTGCGCCGCTCCAGGCCCGCGGCGAGCGACCAGGGGCCGACGGCCGACACCTTGACGCCGCGCGGGCGTTCGCCCTGGCCGTACCCCTGGGTGAACTCCTCCAGCGCGTCGAGGTCTTCCCCCAGCCAGGCGCGGGCCCGTCTGGTGTCCCGGCCCGGCCGGTCGCTGATCCGCCACCCGCTGGGCTCCAGATGGACGTACAGCTCGGCCAGCAGCCCTGCCGTGCGGCCCAGCATGTCGGCGCCGGGGCCCCGCGCCGGGAGCTCGGGGAGGTACGTCAGGTGTTGCGGTTCCTCCAGCGATCCGGTGACGGTCCTGGCGGCCTCGCGCGCGTTGGTGCCGGGCATGGAGCCGATACCGCTGGCCGCCGCCGGGCCCCAGGCGGGTGGCGGGTTCTCGTTGCTCACCGGGTCAGCCTCCGGGCTTTACGCTCAGGTCCGTGACCTCCGCGCCCCTGGGCAGGTCGAGGGCGGTCAGGATCGTGGTCGCCACCGCCTCGGCGGGGATCCACCTGCCGGGCTCGTACTCCTTGCCCTCCTGGCGGTGCACCTTCTCCTGCATGGGCGTCGCGGTGCGGCCCGGATAGACGGAGGTGACCCGCAGGCCGTTGCCGCTCTCCTCGCCGCGCAGCGCGTCCGCCAGCGCCCTGAGGCCGTGCTTGCTGGCCGCGTACGCGCCCCACTCGGGGTTGGCCCGCAGGCCGGCGCCCGAGTTGACGAAGACGACGTGGCCGCGGGAGCGGCGCAGCTGCGGCAGCAGCAGCCGGGTCAGCTCGGCGGGGGCCACCAGATTGGCGGCGAGGGTGGCCTGCCACAGCTTCGGGGTGCAGTCCCCGACCGCGCCCAGCTCGACGACGCCCGCGATGTGCAGCAGCGAGTCGACGTCCTCGGGGAGCGTCTGGTGCTCGAAGGCCCAGGAGAGGCGCTCGGGTTCGGCCAGGTCGCCGACCAGCGTGCGGGCGCCGTCGAACCGGCGGGCCAGCTCCTTGGCCCGGCCCGCGTCCCGGGCCAGCAGATAGAGGGTGTCGCCGCGCTCCTGGAGACGGCGCGCCACCTCGGCCCCGATCCCGGAGCCCGCGCCTGTGATCACGTGTGTTGCCATGCCCCCATGATCCCGCACCGCCGCCCTGGGCAGCTCGCGTGGCTCCGCGCGCCCCTGGCAGGGCGCGTGCGCTCTCACGCCGCGAAGATCGACTCCAGTTTGTCGTACTCCTCCAGGCAGCGGCCCGTGCCCAGGGCCACGCAGCCCAGGGGCTCGTCGGCGACCGTCACCGGCATGCCCGTCTCCTTCATCAGCCGCTCGTCCAGGCCGTGCAGCAGCGCACCGCCCCCGGTCAGCACCATGCCGCGCTCCATGATGTCGCCGTACAGCTCGGGCGGGCACTCCTCGAAGGCGGCCTGCACCGCGGCCACGATGGAGCGCACCGGGCGTTCGACGGCCTCGCCGATCTCCTCGGGCGAGAGCTGGACGACCTTGGGCATACCGGTGTGCTTGTCGCGGCCGCGTACGGGGACGAACTCGCCGCTGCCGAGCGACATCTTGATCTCCTCGGCGGTCCGCTCGCCCACCGCGATGGTGTACTCCCGCTCGATCCAGGAGGCGATCGCCGAGTCCAGCGCGTCGCCCGCCACCCGCACGGAGCGGGCTACGACCATGCCGCCCAGCGAGATCACGGCGATCTCCGTACTGCCTCCGCCGATGTCCACGACCATCGAGCCGCGCGCCTCGTGCACCGGCAGCCCGGCGCCGATGGCCGCCGCTATGGGCTCCTCGATCAGCCGCACCGAGCGGGCGCCCGCCCGGTCGGCGGTCTGCACCACGGCGCGCCGTTCGACTCCGGTGACGCCGCTGGGCACGCACACCACCACCCGGGGCGACCTGCCGCGGCCCTTTCCGTCGCGGACCGCGCGGATGAAATACCGCAGCATGCCTTCCGTCGCCTCGAAGTCGGTGATCACCCCGCCTTTGAGAGGCCGGGTGGCCATGATGCTTCCCGGTGTCCGGCCCACGGCCTGCCGTGCCTGGGCGCCGACCGCGAGCACTTTTCCGGTGTTCGTGTCGATCGCGACGACGGAGGGTTCGTCCAGGACCACGCCCCTGCCGCGTTCGTACACCAGCGTGTTGGCCGTACCGAGATCTATGCCGATGTCCCGGCCGCGGAACGGGGAGGAGGCGGCGGAGAGGGCGGAGTGGGTGCGCTTAGCCATGAGTACTCGCCTGGTTCGGTGCTGTGTTGTACGGGGTTGCACGAGTCGTACGGAATTGTGGTGCTGCCATCCGCAGCATACCCAACTGTCCTGTTTGCTGCGGCAGGTGGGCCGCACCTCGCAGCAGACAATCTTGAATCGCAAAGATGCTGGTCGGAGCGCGTTTTCCGGACAATCGCACGCATGCTCAGGCGAGTTGGTGGCATAGATCTCCGGGCGGTGGATAGCTATGCAGCGGAGACCACGCGCGGTTCACCGAGCCCGAAGCCTGGTGCGTCCTCGGCGACCGCGCCTTGGGCCACCGTCTCTACCACTGGAGGTTTCGTCATTTCCGCGCGACCGGCTCAGGAATTCGGAGACAACCCCGTCGAGGTCCGGGAGACCGGACACTACACAGAGGAATACGTCCCCAGCTTCGTGGAGAAGTGGGATTCTCTCATAGATTGGGAGAAGCGAGCGGAGAGCGAGGGAAATTTCTTCATCGACCTGCTGCGAAAGCGGGGCGTAAGGAGCGTCCTCGACGTCGCGACAGGGACCGGGTTCCATTCGGTACGGCTGTTGGAAGCCGGCTTCGAAACCGTGAGCGCGGACGGCAGCGCCGACATGCTCGCGATGGCGTTCGAAAACGGAATGAAGCACGGCGACCACATCCTGCGCGTCGTACAGGCCGACTGGCGATGGCTCAACCGGGACGTTCACGGTGAGTACGACGCCATCGTGTGCCTCGGCAACTCGTTCACGCATCTCTTCTCGGAGCGCGACCGGCGGAAGGCGCTGGCCGAGTTCTACGCGATGCTGAAGCACGACGGAATCCTCATCCTGGATCAGCGCAACTACGACGCGATTCTGGACCGAGGCTATTCCAGCAAGCACACCTACTACTACTGCGGCGAAGATGTCGCAGTGGAGCCGGAATACATGGACGAGGGGCTGTGCCGCATGCGGTACCGCTTCCCGGACAGCTCGGTGTACCACCTCAACATGTTCCCGCTCCGCAAGGACTACACGCGGCGCCTCATGTCCGAGGTCGGGTTCCAGCGCATCGAGACGTACGGCGACTTCCAGCACACCTACCGGGACGAGCAGCCCGACTTCTTCGTGCATGTCGCGGAGAAGGAATACCGGATGGAAGATCAAGGGGAAGGGGCTTACGGCGGTGCCGTGAGTACGGCGAGGAGTTATTACAACTCCCCCGACGCCGACACCTTCTATTCTTCCGTGTGGGGCGGCGAGGACATACACGTCGGCATTTACGCCGATGCAAAGGAGCCCATCGCGGACGCCAGCCGCCGCACCGTCGAGCGCATGGCTTCCGGACTCGGTCTCACCGAGGAGTCCAGGGTCCTCGACCTCGGCTCGGGCTTCGGCGGCTCGGCCCGCTATCTGGCCGATACCTTCGGCTGCTCGGTGCAGGCCCTCAACCTCAGCGAGGTGGAGAACCAGCGCCACAAGGAACTCAACGCGGTCCGCGGCCTCACCGACCGGATCGAAGTCGTGGACGGCTCGTTCGAGAGCGTGCCGTTCCCCGACTCCAGCGTGGACGTGGTCTGGTCGCAGGACGCATTCCTGCACAGCGGAGACCGTATCCGGGTGCTGGAGGAGATCCGGCGGGTTCTGAAACCGGGCGGGCGGCTGGTCTTCACCGACCCGATGGCCGCCGACGGCACCGACCTCGGTGCGATCCAGCCCATCCTGGACCGCATCCACCTCGACGACATGGGCTCACCCGGCTTCTACAAGCGGGAGCTCACCCGCCTCGGCTTCACCCCGACCGAGCACGAGGACTCCCGCGAGGGCTTCGAGGACCTGCGCGAGCAACTCGTCAGGCACTACGGACGGGTGCTGGAGGAGACCGAGCGGCAGGAGGCCGAAGGGCTCGCCTCCAAGGTCAGCAGCGACTATCTGAGCCAGATGAAGAGGGGGCTGGCGCACTGGGTCGACGGCGGTCAGAAGAACCGCCTCACCTGGGGCATCTTCCGCTTCACCGTGCTGAAGGGCTGACCCGGGACGGGCTGGGTACCGGTACCGGCCCCCTCTCCCCGTCCCACGGCCGGGGAGAGGGGGCCGGTCCGTCCAGATAGACCCTGTCCGGTTCCAGGGAGGGGACGAGCTCGCCGTACCGCTCCGGCGGGGTCGACGGGCTCGACGGGCCGGACGGCAGGCTGCCGTGCATGGGGTTGCCGGAGTAGCCGGCATCCCGCTCGGCCGAGCCGGACTCGTCGTCCATCTCGCGCCAGCCGAACGAAGGCTTCGGCTCCTCCTGCCAGCTGAGGGTCAGGATGCCGCCGGTCACCACCAGCACCGCCCAGACCGCGCCCAGCCAGATCCAACGCCGCCGTGCTCGCAACTCCACTCCCCCACCTGTCGGTTGACGGCCCTCCCTGCCCCCCGGGGCCGGACTGCCGTAGTGTGCCACGCCATACCCGAACCGGTGTACGGCCGCCCCCGCCACCCGACTGTTCGGCGCCGGAGTGCGGCCGTAAGCTGGCCGTCATGGCCTCTGCTGCACCCATGAACATCTGCGTCTTCTGCTCGGCCGCCGAACTCGACAGCGTCTACACCGACGCGGCCCGCGAGTTCGCCGGACTCCTCGGCAAGCGGGGGCACAGCCTCGTGTGGGGCGGCTCGGACTCCGGGCTGATGAAGGTGGTGGCCGACGGCGTGCAGGAGGCGGGCGGCCGCCTCATCGGCATCTCGGTGGAGTTCCTGCGCGATGTCGCCCGGCCGGACGCCGACGAGATGATCGTCACCGCCGACCTCGCCGAGCGCAAGGCGCTGATGCTCGACCGCGCGGACGCCGTCGTGGTCCTGGTCGGCGGCACCGGGACGCTGGACGAGGCGACCGAGATCCTGGAGCTGCGCAAGCACGGGATGCACGCCAAGCCCGTCGTCGTTCTGAACACAGCCGGCTTCTACGACGGGCTGAGGCAGCAGATGGCCCGGATGGAGGCCGAGGGCTTCCTGCCGATCCCGCTGGCCGACCTGGTCACCTTCGCTGACGACGGCCAGCAGGCGCTGGAGCTGCTGGGCGCCTGAGCCGCGGCCCCCGCCCCCGTCCCCGAAGGGGGCGAGAGGCCCACCGGTCACACAGCCGGCACGGCGCGCTCCGTGCGGTCGATCGTGGCCGAGCCGACCACACGGGTGCCGTCGTACAGCACGATGGCCTGCCCCGGGGCGACGCCGCGCTCCGGCTCGGCGAACCGCACCCGAAGCTCGCCGTCGACCAGCTCCGCCTCCACCGGCGTCTCGGCGCCGTGCGCCCGCAGCTGCGCCGTGTAAGGACGGGGGCCGTCGGCCGGGGGCGCACCGCACCAGCGGGGCCGTACCGCCGTCAGCGCGGCGACATCGAGGGAGGCCGCGGGCCCGACGGTGACCGTGTTGTCGACCGGGGAGATGTCCAGCACATAGCGCGGCTTGCCGTCCGGCGCCGGGTGGCCCAGCCGCAGGCCCTTGCGCTGGCCGATGGTGAAGCCGTACGCGCCGTCGTGGGTGCCCACCTTGGTGCCGGACTCGTCGACGACGTCGCCCTCGGCCCGGCCCAGCCGGGAGGCGAGGAAGCCCTGGGTGTCACCGTCGGCGATGAAGCAGATGTCGTGACTGTCCGGCTTCTTCGCGACGGACAGACCACGCCGCTCGGCCTCGGCGCGGATCTCCTCCTTGGTGGTGAGGGTGTCGCCCAGCGGGAACATCGCGTGAGCGAGCTGCCGCTCGTCGAGCACCCCGAGCACATAGCTCTGGTCCTTGGCCGCGTCACTCGCACGGTGCAACTCCCTGCGGCCGTCCTCACGCGTCACCACAGTGGCGTAGTGGCCGGTGCACACGGCGTCGAAACCCAGCGCGAGGGCCTTGTCCAGCAGCGCGGCGAACTTGATCTTCTCGTTGCAGCGCAGGCACGGATTGGGCGTACGGCCTGCCTCGTACTCCGCGACGAAGTCCTCCACGACGTCCTCGCGGAAGCGCTCCGCCAGGTCCCACACGTAGAAGGGGATGCCGATGACGTCGGCGGCCCGGCGGGCGTCGTTCGAGTCCTCGATGGTGCAGCAGCCGCGCGCTCCCGTACGGAACGACTTAGGGTTGGCGGACAGAGCCAGATGCACGCCCGTCACCTCGTGTCCGGCCTCGGCGGCTCGGGCCGCCGCGACGGCGGAGTCGACGCCGCCGGACATGGCGGCCAGGACGCGCAGCGGGCGCGCGGAGGCGGTCCCCCGCGGGGATGCAGTAGTCATAGCGCCCTCCAGGGTAGACGGAACCACCCGATGACCCGAACGCGTTAGGAAGCGCATGGGACAGGCGGAGGATGAAGGACGGACCGGCGGCCCGAGCGGCGGCCAGGAACCCGGCGGCCGGAGCGGCCAGGAGACCGGGCAGCGCGGTGTCGCCCGGCGCAGGCTGCTGATCGCCGGCACCACCGCGGTCGGCCTCGGTGTGCTCGGCGTGGCCACCCAGCAGGAGGTCAAGCGCTGGTGGTGGCGGATGCCGGGGAACGACAAGCCCCGGATGGAGGGCCAGGTCGACGACGCCCGCGCCCGGTGGGTGGCCGCCGCCGACGCCAACATGCGCCGCGGGGACCGGCCCGCCGACTACGGCATCGACCGGGTGGTCGTCCACGTCGCACAGGGCAGCGCGGCGGCCGCCGTGAAGGTCTTCCGGAACCCGGCGCACCAAGCGGCGGCGCACTACATCGTCTGCCAGGACGGGCAGATCATCCAGATGATCCGCGAGCTGGACGTGGCCTTCCACGCGGCCAACAAGGAGTACAACGAGCGCAGCATCGGCATCGAGCACGAGGGCTGGATAGACCGCCGGCAGGACTTCACGGACGCCATGTACCGGTCCTCCGCGAGGCTGACGGCCGGAATCTGCGCGCGGTACGGGTTTCCTGCCGACCGCAAGCACATCATCGGACACAACGAGGTGCCGGGTGCCGACCATACGGACCCTGGTCGGCACTGGGACTGGGACAAATATCTGCGGCTGGTGCGGAGGGAGATGAAGGTGGAGAGCACGCTGCGGGACAAATAGACCGCGCGCTTGGGCAGTCTGCGCCAGGGGCGCAGGGTGGGCAAGCGCAGCCCCCCATGCGGGGCACCCGGTCAGCTCAGGCCCGCGGTGCGGGCGCGCTCCACCACCGGGCCGATGGCCTTCGCCAGCGCGTCCACGTCCGCTTTCGTCGAGGTGTGGCCCAGTGAGAAGCGGAGCGTGCCCCGGGCCAGATCGGGATCGGTGCCGGTGGCCAGCAGGACGTGGCTGGGCTGGGCCACGCCCGCCGTGCAGGCCGACCCGGTCGAGCACTCGATCCCCTGCGCGTCCAGGAGCAGCAGCAGCGAGTCCCCTTCGCAGCCGGGGAAGGAGAAGTGCGCGTTGGCCGGGAGCCGCCCGGCCGGGTCGGGGTCGCCGTTGAGCACCGCGTCGGGCACCGCTTCGCGCACGGCGGCCACCAGCGCGTCCCGCAGCGCGCCCACCTCGCGGACGAAGTCGGGCCGGCGCTCGACGGACACCCGCGCGGCCGTCGCGAACGCGGCGATGGCGGGGGTGTCCAGGGTGCCGGAGCGGACGTGCCGCTCCTGGCCGCCGCCGTGCAGCAGGGGTACGGGGGCGAACTCGCGCCGCAGCAGCAGCGCGCCGACGCCGTAGGGGCCGCCGGTCTTGTGCCCGGTGACGGCCATCGCGGCCAGCCCCGACTCCGCGAAGGAGAGGTCGAGCTGGCCGAATGCCTGGACGGCGTCCGAGTGCAGGGGGATGTCGAATTCGGCGGCCACCCGCGCCAGTTCCGGCACCGGGGTGACGGTGCCGATCTCGTTGTTGGCCCACATCACGGTGGCCAGCGCGACGTCGGCCGGGTCGCGTTCGATGGCCTCGCGCAGCGCGTCCGGGTGCACCCTGCCGTACCCGTCGACCGGCAGCCACTCCACGCGGGCGCCCTCGTGCTCGGCCAGCCACTCGACGGCGTCCAGCACGGCATGGTGCTCCGCCGGGCCCGCCAGCACCCGGGTACGCCGCGGGTCCTGGTCGCGGCGCGCCCAGTAGAGCCCCTTGACGGCGAGGTTGTCCGCCTCGGTGCCGCCCGCGGTGAACACCACCTCGCTGGGCCGGGCGCCCAGCGAGGCAGCGAGCGACTCCCGGGACTCCTCGACCGTGCGCCGCGCACGCCGTCCCGCGCCGTGCAGCGAGGAGGCGTTGCCGACGACCGCGAACTGTTCGGTCATCGTCCGCACCGCTTCGGGCCACATGGGCGTGGTGGCGGCGTGGTCGAGATAGGCGGGGTGGGCGGAGTCAGCCATGGTTCCCCAATCCTACGGTTCCCCACGGGGCGCACGACCGGCGCGTGGCAGCGCACCCGCCCGGCTGACCGCCCGCCCCCTCAGCCGCGGTTCTCGGCCTGGAACATCCAGTGCTGAATCACCAGATCATGCCTCGACCAAGGTGAACGGCTTCTCTGCCGTCCTGGATTCCGGAATCCTTCCGCCTGCCCGGGAAGATTCCCCCCGGCCCGCCGGAGTCTTCCGGGCCGCTGCCCACGCGTCATCGAGCACACCGCGGGTCTTCTCCTCCGCCTCGGCCCACAGGTGCGCATAGACCCGGAGCGTGGTCAGCACGTCCTTGTGCCCGAGCCGCTTCTGCACCACCCGCGGGTTCTCCCCGCCGGCGCCGAGGGACCCGGCGTTACCGAAACCGTCGCGGGCCCCACCCGCACCCCCCGCGCGTAGGGAGAGCCCATGGACGCCACCGCCCTCGGCGCACTGCTACTCGGCGTCGGCGGAGTGGCAAGCCAGCGGTGGCGTTCGTGGGCAAGCGCGGGGAAAACGCGATCACCGGATACAGCTCGCTGACCAACGACCTGCAGGAGGAGCGTGACGCGCTCCGCCTCCAGCTCGCCGAGCTCCATGGCCAACGTGCCGCCGACCAGGCAGAGATCGCACGTTTGCGCGGCGTCATCACTCGACTCGGAGGGGACCCATCGTGACCCGCACCCAGCGCGTACTCGCCCGCCGCTGGCGGCCCGTGCTGCTGGCGTGCCTCCTGGTGGCTCTGTCCGGGGCGGTGGTCGTCATCTGGGCGAGGATCGACCGCGAGGCCGACCGCGCGCACCAGCTGGCGGCCGAGGCGGATCGCCGCGGCGAAGCAGTCAGCACGCTCGCCGGAGACCTGCGTGTGCTGCGCGCGCAGATCAGGGCCGAGGGCGGGAAGCCCAAGGCGCCCGACCCCAAGCGGGCCGTGAAAGATCTGCCGGAGCGGGCCGAGGTGCCCGTGCCGATCCCTGGCCGCCGAGGGCCGTCCGGGAAACCCGGGCCGCCCGGGGCTGCGGGCAGCGACGGAGACGACGGGCAGCGCGGGAAGGCAGGCAAGGACGGGAAGACCGGTGAGAAGGGCGAGCGGGGCGAGACCGGGCCCACCGGACCGCCCGGGGAGCCGGGGGCCGACGGGCAGGACGGCGCCCAGGGTCCGCAGGGTGAGCGTGGACCCCAGGGTGAGCGCGGGCCGCAGGGTCCAGCCGGGCCTGCCTGCCCGGACGGCTACTCGCTGCAGGCGCCGCGGTGGGACCCTGATGCGCTGGTGTGCCGCCGTGACGGCGCCCCGGAGCGCAGCCCCGGAAAAGAGCCGGAGACCGCCGCACTCCTCGACCGCAAGCGCTGGTGACTTCGCCCCCGCTCCGTTGAGGAGCGGGGGCAATTTCGTGTGTGCTCTCCCGGAACACTGCGTGCTGTGCCACGTTGGAACCCCACGCCTCCCCAGACGAGTCCGCCCCGCCACCTCCGGGTGGCGGGGCGGGTTTGTGCGTTCGGGCGCCAGGTCCGCCCCGCACATCTGGGATCAGCCCTTCCGGGCGGCACCCTCCGGCCACACCACTGTGACGCCAAGCCCCTTGGCCTGTGCCTGCTGCACGGTGTCCGCGGTGCCCCCCTTCCCCGAAGGGGGCTGACCATCCCAGACCGCCACCAGCCGGTCCGCACGGCGTAGCAGCTCAGCGTTGGCAGCCTCGTACGCCGTTCGGTTCGCGGTCTCGTGCGGCATCACGATCTCCTCCGAGGCGGCCGCGCGGAGCCGGTCGAAGGTGGGCGCGTGCTCGGGCTTGACCTTGGCCTCCCGGTAGTCCCTGCTGGGCAGCACAACGATGAGCCGGCCGCCGGCTGCCAGGACGGCCTCCGCGAAGAGACTGTCACTGCCCTTGGCGATGCAGGAGACACCGACGAGGTCGGTGGGCTCGTGGTCGGCGAGGACCTTGTCCAGTGCCTCACGGACGAGTGGCACGGCCTCGTCCGTGAGGTCCATGTGTCCTGTCACCGCGAGAGTGGTCATCAGGTGTGCCCTTCATCGGTTCGCCAGCAGTTCACGGAGGCGGTCGCGTGCGTCGCGGACGGCGCGCGCCTTGCTGTGCCCGACCGTATACGAGTACAGCTCGCCGAGTTGATCACGTACTCGAGTGGACGCGGTCTGCGTAGCGGCGTCCGCTGCACGGTGCGTCTCCTGGACAGCGCCTGTGACGTCCCCGGCTAGGAAGTGGCACTCGGCCAGGCCGATCCGGTCGAGTGCGTGACTGCGGGCAGCCTCCGGGCCTCGGCGGTCGAGAGCCTGGCGGATATGGTCCGCGGCTCCTTCCGCGTGATCGCGGTCCTGGCGGGCGAGGTCGAGCAGCCTGCCGCCGGTGACACCGGCCAGCTCCGCCTCATCGAAATACGCGATCCAGTACGGCTCCTCATCGTGAGCCGTCGATTCCGCCAACGCCGCCCGGGCCTGCGCGGTCGCCCGGCGGAACGCCGCAGTACGGCCCATGGCCGCCAACGCCCACGCTTCCCGGGTGTGCAGCATGGCCCGGACGCGCGGTCCTGCGACTCGGCGGGACCCTTCTTGCGCGAGGCGCACGAGTTCCAGCGCGTCCTGCGGCTGCTGGCGGTAGAGCATCTGCCTGGCCATCCCTGCCAGCACGTTGGCGCCGAAGACCTCATCTTCGGCGCCATGGGCGCTCCGCAGCGCCAGCCGGTAGTAGTCCTGAGCCCGCCGCTGGTACCCCGTGTCCCACGCCATCGTCGCGGCGGTACCGGACAGGTGCGCCATGACCCGATAGAGGCGGCTTTCAACAGTGTCTGTCTGGTGCTCGTTCAGCGCTGCTGCCACTTCGGCGAGCTGCCCGAGGACGGCCTTACGACGCAGGCCGCCACCGTGCTGGTGGTCCCAGCGGCGGAACGCCTGCGCAGTCTGCTCCAGCTGCTCCACGTCCCGGGCGCCCAGGCGCCCAACCCTTCGGGTGCGGGGTGATGCTGCGGCCGGCTGGAGCCACGCTTCCAGCGGGTCGAGGAGGGCGGTGCCGGTGACTGCGGCTGCCGCGAGCGCGCGCGAGGCGCCGCGACGGTCCATCACGAGATCGCTCCTTGTCAGGTTCCCAGCCAGCGCGACTGTGGCGTCCGGGCGCCACGGTACGTCGTCGTCTGCTGGCTGCCGTTCACCTGGTGCGTCTGCCGGGGGCGAGTCGGGTGGGGTGCTTTCCCACGGGCGGGGTGCCAGACCGACGAGAGCGCCGGGAATCCGGAGCCCGTCTGCGATCCGGCGGATGACCTCTATCGACGTGATCTGATGCTGACCCTTGATGATCGTGGAGACCTTGCCGGGAGTGAGCTGACACGCCGCTGCAATGCGGTTCTGGGAGAGGCCGCCCCACTTCTTGATCAAAATGAAAGCGGCGGCGAAGTCGTGCTCCTGGAGGGCGCGGCGCACATCATCCCGGGTCAGGACATCGGCGGCGAGCGGGCCGGGGTGGTGGCGTCCATGTGAGCCAACTTCCGGAAGTGGTCCTAAGCGTAAGGGAATCTCACGCTGCCCAAGCAACGAGCGTATTACCGACTCGGTAACCCCCTTCGGTTATACCGGCGTTGCGCCCCCGGTTCGAGTCTTGTGGTGGATCTGCTACCCGAAGTCGAGGACCTGGCAATGACGTTTGGATCAGCCCCAGCGCGCGGCGACTATGTGGCGGACGAGTCCACGCGGCAGGAGAAGCCGCCCGAGCCCGCGTGGGTGGGCCGCGTCCAGCAGGCGCTCGCCGATGGGCGTGTTCAGCTCATCAGCCACACCGGCTACGAATGGCCTGCCAACCCCGACCAGGTGCGTCCGGCCACCCAGCAGGAGCGCGACGCCTACAACGCGGCACGCCGCGTCTTCCTCCGCCCCTGGCAGCGGAGGGCCGATGCGTGAGCACCATGACCCTTCGGATCTCCCGCGACGGCGGCCGCACGTGGAGCTGTCGGCGCGAGCTGCGCGGTGGCGACAGCTGCGCCGTGAGCATGGCGTGGCCGCCGTGCCGCTGCCCGGGCTGCCGACAGGAGCGTCCGCGACGCTGGCTAGGCCGACGAGGGTGGGGCCGCCGTGCCGCCTGAGCCCACAGCGATGACAGCCCGGCGCGGCACCTGGTACGGAACCTGCCCCCGCTGCCGGCGCCCTCTCCCCAAGCAGCACCACCGACGACGCGGGCCGCGTCGTCAGCATCCGCTGCCGCAAGTGCGACGCCCCACCGAAGGACCAACCCCGTGACTGGGTCCCCCGACAGCCCGGTGCAGTCCCTGAGCCGCCATCTACGCCAGCAGCTGCACCTGCACGGGCGCCGACGCGCGGCACAGACCCCCTTCCTCCTCGCCGTGTGGCAGTTCACGCCGCGCGAGGACCGCGCCACCGTGCTGGCACGCCTCGCCTGGCACGCCCGGGACTCCCGAAGCGCGGTCCTGGCGGCGCCTGCCGACCAGGCCGAGCGGCTGGCCAAACGGTTACGCCGGGACGCAGGGCGATGTGGCACCTGGCAAGAGATCTCCGTGGCGGACGCGCTCGATGCCGACTGGCGCCAGCAGTTGGAGGCCGCCCTGGTGCTCCTCGCCGCGTGCCCGGACCGTGCGGCCGCCCTGCCCGTCGAGATCGCGCAGCCGGGAGATACGCCGTGAGGGATGACGACCTGGTGCGGGCCGTTGCGCAACTGCGCGACGCCGAGGACGAGGGCGAGGGCGACGGGGAGCCGTGCGACCTGTGCGACCAGATCCACCACATGCTCGCCCTCGCGCAGCACAGGCAGGAAACCGAGGTCGAGTACGCCTTAGCCGTCGTGATGCTGCGGCATCGGGAGGCCAAACACGGAGGGCCGCCGGAACTGCGGCTGATCGCGACCGCCTCATGACCCCCGCCCCGGGCGGGCCGCCACGCACGGCGTCCACTCCAACGCGTGACGGCCACAGCCCGGAGGCGGGTCCCCGAGAAATCCGACAGAAGGAGGAGCACGATGCTTGCGCTGATCCTGTCCGCGGACCCCGAGGACGACGAGCCTACCCAGCCCGCTGACGAACCCGATTGCGGCAGCGGCCAAGGCTGCGGCGGCGACCGGTAACAACTCGATACGCGTGGCGCCCCCCTCAGCGGGGCGCCACGCTCCACCAGGAAGGACCGGACGGGTGCACTGGCACGCGTACACGTACACCGGGGGCCAGTGGCCCAAGGACAGCGAGGCCCGGAACCTCCAGGCCGCGGTGCCTCCCAACACCATCTCGCACTGGTTCCGCAAACCGCAGCAGCTGCGCGCTGGCACCTTCACCGACCCGGACGAGACCTTCGCCTGGTTGGAGAAGGAAGTCCACGCCACCCCACCCACGAACCCCGAGGGCAAGTTGGAGTACCTGCGCGACTGCATCAACCGCGGCACCGACGCATACGCTGGCTACTACTCCAGAGGCCAGCTGGTCGTCCGCTGCGCCCTGGTGTGCCCGCGCGACGGCGAACGCTGCCCGGACCCACCACGATGACCGCCCTGGCCGTCCGTGCCCCCCTGCGGACGGCCAGGGCTCACCCGGTCAGTCCCGCACGATGTCAGCGAGCGGCATCCCCAGCGCGTCAGCGAGGTCCACGAGCCAGTCGAGGCGCGCGCCGATTGTGCCCAGCTCGATGCGGTAGATGGTCTTGCGGTCGAGGCCGACCCTCTCGGCCAGAGACTCCTGGGTGAGGTTGGCCCAGAGCCGGGCGTCCCTGATGCGGATTCCGACTCGGCGACGGGCAGCGAGCGCTCGGGTGGAGGGTGGATCGGCAGGCACTCAGAAACGCTCGATGGCCCATGATCATTTGTCTGCACCCAGCCAGGGTCAGTTTTGGATCTTGACTCGCGGGTACCTGGCATATGCCTACCCATGAGCTGGCCCCAGGGAGCCGTCACTCCCCGGCGGCCATCCGAAGGCCCCCAGTCGCCAGCCTGGGGGCCTTCTTCCTGTGCTGGCGTTCCGGAATCGTTCCGGACCGCCAGCCGAATTCCGCAAATCTTCCGTACAACTCCGGAACGTTGCGTTGCGCAGCGTTACGCCTCGATACGTACGTCGCTGCAGGTCACCCCGCCTATCACGCCCCTGACCTCAGCCGCGGTTCTCCGCCTGGAACATCCAGTGCTCCTTCTCCAGGACGCCGGTGAGCTGGATGAAGACGTCCTCGGTGACCGGGTCGACGGAGCCGACGGCGTTCATGCGCTCCCGGGCCTTGGTGATGACGGCGCCGAGGGCCTCGACCATCAGGCGGACGGCGTCGTTGTCGGGAAGCCAGCCCTCCTTGACGGTGGCGACGGCGCTGCCGCCGGCGACGCTGGTGGCGCGGCCGTCGGGGCTGACGCCGAGCGCCGAGGCGCGCTCGGCGACGGTGTCGGAGTACTGGCGGGCGGTGTCGACGACCTCGTCGAGCTGGAGGTGGATGGACCGGAAGCGCGGCCCGACGACGTTCCAGTGGATCTGCTTGGCGACGAGGGAGAGGTCGATCAGGTCCACCAGAGTGCCTTGCAGCGCCTCGGCGACGGTCTTGAGATCCGACTCGGGAAGCGTGCTCTTCACTGTGTAGGTCACGTGCGTCGCTTTCTCTCGGACAGTCTCTTTCTCTCCCAAAGTAAGCACATCCGACGAAAGCGGACCTGGGCCACGCCAGACCGGTGCTACGCCCGTGCCAGTTGCCTGGACTGCGCGACCAGCCGGTCGGCGGTGTCCCACACCTCGGCGTCCTCCTCCAGGAAGCCGCCCGCCAGGTTGCGGGTGGTGATGGCGACCCGCAGCGGCCCGGGCGCGGGGCGGGCCCGGACGTGGACGGTGAGTTCGACGGTGGGCACCCATCCGGTCAGCCCCAGGTCGAAGCCGGTGGGCGGCAGCGCGTCCACGGCCATCAGAAGGGAGAGCGGGTCCGGTTCGCGGCCGTCCGCCAGTTCGAGCCAGGCCCGGATCTCGCCGCGCATGCTGGGCGCACCCAGCGCCCAGCCGCAGGTCTCCGGGTCGAGCCGCAGATCGAGGCGGCGCCCCATCTCGGGCACGGCGGCGTCCCCGCCGGGGTGGTCGGTGGCACGGAAGCACTGCTCGCGCGGCGGCATGGCGGGCGGCTTGGCGCTGGTGCGGACGTCGTCGGAGAGCGTCGCCAGGTCGCCGTAGGTGGCCAGGGCCCGGATGCGTTCGATCTCCCGGCCCCGCTCATCGGTCTGGAAGAGCCCGGCGGAGGCGGTGGAGACGGTACGGCCGCTGCGGGCCACCGAGGTGCGGACGGTGGCCGGGCCGGCCACCGTGGCGGTCAGGTAGTGGGCCGTGAGGGTGAACGGGTCCGGGTGCGGGAGCGCCTGGCGCAGCGCGCGGCCCACCACGGCCAGCAGATAGCCGCCGTTGAGGGCCTTGCCTATCGCCCAGCCGGGGGACAGCAGCGCCTCGTGGACGCCGGGCTCGCTGGTGCGCACCGCGGTGTCGCGGTCGAACTCGCTGCCGTCGGCGGGGGCCTGCCGGGTGATCTGGGAAGGCGCGTCGGACATGGGAGGCACCGTACACCGGACTTGTTACCCGCGGGTAGGCGCATCGGGTGTGGAGCCTGCCGCGTCCGCGTCCATCGTCGCGCTGCTGCGCTTCCACGCGCGCGGCGCCCGCCAGTTGTAGCGCAGGGCCAGCAGCCGCAGCACGAAAGCCAGCAGGGCCGCGCCCACCGCGGTGCTGGGGCGTACCGCGTCCAGGTGGATCAGCAGCGCGACGGCGCTGGCGCCGACCACCGCCGGTACCGCGTAGACCTCGCGGTCCCAGCGCAGCAGGGAGGGGACCTCGTTGGCCAGCACGTCGCGGAGTACGCCTCCCCCGGCGGCCGTGGCCAGCCCCATCACGACCGACGAGGTCAGGCTCAGCCCGTACTCGTGCGCCTTGAGCGTGCCCGTCACACAGAACAGACCCAGCCCCGCCGCGTCGAAGACGCTCACCGCCTTGTTGATCCGCTCGACCTCGGGATGGAGGAAGAAGACCAGGACGGTGGAGACGAGGGGCGTCAGGAAGTAGCCCAGGTCGGTGAAGGCGGCCGGGGGCACGGCGCCGATGACGACATCACGGAAGAGTCCCCCGCCGAGGCCGGTGACCTCGGCGAGCACGGCGATACCGAAGACGTCGAAGTTGCGGCGGACGGCCAGGAGGGCGCCGGAGATGGCGAAGACGAAGATCCCGGCGATGTCCAGCCAGTACTGCAGCGGAGGACTGAAGAGGGTTTCCACCGTACCTTTGTATCCGTACGTGTATCCGTACGGCTTGTCGCCCTCTTCGGGAGGCGTCCCGAAGGGGGCCGGGCACGGCGCCCGGCCCCCGGAGAGCTCAGCTCTTACCGGCCTCGGCTTCCCGCAGCAGCTTCGTGTCGCCCGGCTCCTGGTCCGGCGCGTTCTCCGGATGGTGGCAGGCCACATTGTGGCCCGGAGCCAGCGCGACCAGCGGCGGCTCCTTCGTGCGGCACACCTCCGTCGCCTTCCAGCAGCGGGTGTGGAACCGGCACCCGGACGGCGGATTCATCGGCGACGGCACATCGCCCTGCAGCAGAATCCGCTCCCGGCTGTCCGCGGCCTTGCGGCGCGGGTCGGGCACCGGCACCGCGGACAGCAGCGCCCGCGTGTAGGGGTGCATGGGGGTGTCGTACAGCGACTTCCGGTCGGTCAGCTCCACGAGCTTGCCCAGGTACATCACCGCGATCCGGTCCGAGACGTGCCGGATGACCGACAGGTCGTGCGCGATGATCACGTAGGTCAGACCGAGCTCTTCCTGCAGGTCGTCCAGGAGGTTGACGACCTGCGCCTGGATGGAGACGTCCAGCGCGGAGACCGGCTCGTCGGCCACCACCAGCTTCGGGCTCAGCGCCAGCGCACGGGCGATGCCGATGCGCTGCCGCTGGCCGCCGGAGAACTCGTGCGGGTAGCGGTTGTAGTGCTCGGGGCTGAGCCCCACCACCTCCAGCAGCCGCTGGACCTCCTTCTTGACACCGCCCTCGGGCTGCACGCCCTGCAGCTTGAACGGCGCGCTGACGATGGCGCCGACCGTGTGCCGCGGGTTCAGCGAGGAGTACGGGTCCTGGAAGATCATCTGAACGTCGCGGCGCAGCGGACGCATCCCGCTGACGCCCAGATGGGTGATGTCCTTGCCCTCGAACTCGATGGTGCCGTCGGTCGGTTCGAGGAGCCGGGTGATCAGCCGGCCCATCGTCGACTTGCCGCAGCCGGACTCGCCCACGACGCCGAGCGTCTCACCGGCGCGGACCTCGAAGTCGAGTCCGTCGACGGCCAGTACCGCGCCGACCTGCCGCTTGAAGAGCCCCTTGGTGATGGGGAAGTGCTTCTTGAGCCCGCTGACCCTCAGCAGCGGCTCGCCTTCGCGCGGCTCGTCCTTCGTGCCCAGGCCGCCCGGCGCGGTCGTGGAGCCGGCCGTCTGCTCGGAGCCCGGGGACTTCTCGGGTTTCGTCATCGGCTCGTCGTCCTCACTCACAGCGCTCACAGCTTCGGGGCAATCTCTTCGTTCCAGATCCGCTCCCTGTCCTCCTGCGCCATGTGGCAGGCGGCCAGGTGCCCGGGCTTCACCTCGCGCAGTTCGGGCCGCGTGGTGCGGGTGATGTCGCCCTCGGGGACGTCCGCGTACGGGCAGCGCGGGTTGAAGGCGCAGCCGGACGGGACGTTGATGAGGCTGGGCGGCGAGCCCTTGACGGGGATGAGCCGCTCGGACCGGTCCCGGTCGATACGCGGCATCGAGCCCAGCAGCCCCCAGGTGTAGGGGTGCTGCGGCTCGTAGAAGACCTGCTCGGCGGTGCCGTACTCGACGCAGCGGCCGCCGTACATCACCAGGATGTCGTCGGAGAGCTCGGCGACGACGCCCAGGTCGTGGGTGATGATGATGACGGCCGAGCCGAACTCCTTCTGCAGGTCCCGGATCAGGTCGAGGATCTGTGCCTGCACGGTGACGTCCAGCGCCGTGGTCGGCTCGTCCGCGATCAGCAGCTCGGGGTTGTTGACCAGCGACATCGCGATCATCGCGCGCTGGCGCATCCCGCCGGAGAACTCGTGCGGGTAGCTGTCCACGCGCTTGGCCGGCTCCGGGATGCCGACCCGGTCGAGCAGTTCGACGGCGCGCTTGCGGGCCGTCTTCTTGTCGACGTCGTGGTGGACGCGGTACGCCTCCACGATCTGGTGGCCGACGGTGAAGAAGGGGTGCAGTGCCGAGAGCGGGTCCTGGAAGATCATCGAGATCTCACGGCCGCGCAGCTTGCGCACCGCCTCCGGGTCGGCGCTCAGCAGCTCCTGGCCGTTCAGCCAGATCTCGCCGGAGAGCTTGGGGCGTTGCCTGCCGTACTGGCCCACGGTGTGCAGACCCATGATGCCGAGCGAGGTGACGGACTTGCCGGAGCCCGACTCGCCGACGATGCCGAGTGTCTTGCCCTTCTCCAGCGTGAAGGAGAGGCCGTCCACGGACTTGACCAGGCCGTCCTGGGTGGGGAAGTGCACCCGCAGGTCCCGCACCTCCAGGAATGCCTTGGGCGGCCGCTTGTCCAGCTCCACCTCGCCGGGTGCGGTGCCGGTACCGGTCAGGTCCGATGCCATGGCCGGCTCGGTGTCCTTGTGGGACTTGTGTTCGTGGTCGGTCATCCCAGCCTCACTCGTGGGTCGATCACGCCGTACAGCAGGTCCACGATGAGATTCGCGATGACGACGGCGGTTGCGGTGATGAGGGTGACGCCCAGGATCAGCGGGAGGTCGCGGTCGGTGATCGCCTTGAGCACGGCCTGCCCGAGTCCGGGGATGCTGAAGGTGGTCTCGGTGAGGATCGCGCCGCCCATCAGGGCGCCGATGTCGATGCCGAGGAGCGTGAGGACCGGCGTCATGGTGGAGCGCATGGCGTGCTTTCCGATGACGACCGGCTCCTTGAGCCCCTTGGCGCGCGCTGTGCGGATGTAGTCCTCGCCCATCACCTCCAGCATGGTGGCCCGGGTGAGCCGGGCGTACATCGCGCCGAAGAGGAAGGCGAGGGTGATCCAGGGCAGGATCATGCCGCTGAACCACTTGGCCGGGTCGTCACCGAACGGGGTGAAGGAGTTGCTGACCAGGTCGAGCTGGTAGGCGAAGACCGCCAGCGAGATCAGGCCGGTGAAGTACACGGGCAGCGAGACGCCGGCCAGGGCGCCGGTCATGGCCAGCCGGTCCCACAGGCTGCCCCGCTTGAGCGCGGAGAGCACGCCGACGGTCAGACCGATCAGCAGCCAGATCACGGCCGCGCCGAGTGCGAGGGAGAGGGTGACCGGGAGCCGGTCGGTCAGCACCGGCCAGATCTCCTGCTCGGTACGGAAGGAGTAGCCGAAGCAGGGGGCCGAGCAGTGCGTGGTGTCGCCCCCGGAGGTGTAGTCCCGGCCGACGAAGAGGCCCTTGAAGAACTCGAAGAGCTGAATCAGGACCGGATCGTCGAGCTGGAGCTTCTCGCGGACGGCTTCGACGCTCTCCTTGTCGGCCTGCTTGCCGACGAACATGGTGGCCGGGTCGATCCCCGTCCACTTGGGGATCAGGAAGAAGATGCAGAAGACCGCCAGGATGATGACGACCAGCATCACTGCGACGGCGAACAGCCGCCTGATGAGGTATGTGAGCACTGCTCTCCGGCCGCCCGTCGGCGGCCCGGGCCCGCCCCCGGTCGGGGAGCGGACTACCGGGCCGCCGTAGCGGCCTTCACCTGCCCTTCGTGCCAGCGGCGGGTGGCGCCGTCAGATGGTGATATCGGTGGCGAACTTCGATGATCCAGTGACCATGAGGGTCACTTGACGCCGAGGGACGCGAAGTCGTACCAGCCGCTGAAGGAGTCGGCCGAGTAGACGTTGGTGAGCCGGTCGGAACGCCACTGGACAACCTTCAGGTAAGTGAGCGGCAGGTAGTAACCGCCCGCCATGACCCTCTTGTTGACCTCGCGGTACTTCTCGGCGGCCTTGTCCGGGTCGAGCTCGGCGATGGCGTCCTCGAGACCCTTGTCGATCTTCGGGTCGTCGATCAGCGCGTAGTTGTTGTTGCCGTTGTCACGGATCTTGGAGCTGTGCCACAGCTCGATGCCGTAGCCCTGGCCGCTGGGGAAGTCCGGGCCCCAGCCGTAGAGGACCATGCCGTAGCCCTTGCGCTTGACCGTGGCCTGGTTGCCGACGATCGAGGAGCCCTGGGCGCCGTCGAACTCGTCGATCTCGACCTTGATGCCGACCTTCTTCAGCGATGCCTGGAGGGCCTCGGCGGACTTCACGTCGGCCTTGTCGGTGTTGCGCACAGCCAGCGTGGTGCTGAAGCCGCCCGGCTTACCGCACTTCTTGAGTTCTTCCTTGGCCTTGGCGACGTTGGCCTTTCCGCCGTTCTTGCGGATGCCGTACTGGTCGTCGTTGACATCGTGGCCCGGGACGGTGGGCGGCAGCATGTTGACGGCCAGTTCGCCACCTGCGGTCGGACCACCGCGCGCGGTCTGCACGGACTTGTGGTCGGCGCCGTAGATGGCGGCCTTGCGGCAGTGGATGTTGTCGAACGGCTTCACGCTCTGCGGGAAGGCCACATACGAGATGAAGCCGGTCTGCGGGTTGTCGACATTGCCCTTGTGCTGCTTGAGGGCTGTCTGCCGGCCCTGGACCTCCATGCCGCGCTGGTTCAGGTCGAGGTCGGCGTCACCGTTGATCAGGCGCTTGTCGCGCTCGTCGGGGTTGGTGAGCAGCGTGACCTTGATCTTGTCCGGCAGTGCCTTGCGCAGCGGGTCGTTGGTGCGGTCCCAGTGCTTGTTGCGGACCAGGAGCAGCGACTTGTTCGGGGTGTACGACTTGAACTTGTACGGACCCGAGGAGAAGGGGTGCAGGGTGTACTTGGACTTGGTGTCCTTGTCCTCGCGCACCGGCGAGTTGGTCGGCATCGCCAGCATCTGCTCGAAGTCACCGTTGGGCTTGGGCAGATGGAACTCGATGGTCTTCTTGTCGGGCGTCTTGATGCCGTCGAAGCCGCCCTTGTCCTCGTAGGGACCCTTCCACTTGCCGTCCGGGTCCAGGACGTCCTTGATGTAGGTGGGGCCGCCGGAGAGGGTCTTCTGCGCCCACTGGCGCTCGATCCCGTACTTGACGTCCTGGGAGGTGATCGGCTTGCCGTCCTCCCACTTCAGGCCGTCCTTCAGGGTGTACTTGTAGACCTTGCCGTCCTCGGATATCTGGGCGTTGTCGGTCGCCAGGTCCGGCTGCAGGTCCAGGCTCTTCTTGCCCGGCTTGGGGCTGTAGCTCACCAGCTGACGGCTGTAGTAACGCGAGAAGTCGAAGACGAAGCCGTAGTACATCCGGGTGGTGTCCCAGGAGTCGGCGTCCTGGACGCCGACGAACTTCAGCGTGCCGCCCTTTTTGTTCGAGGCGTTGGCGACCTTGTTGACGCCCGCGTTGTACTCGCCGCCGCCCTCGCTGTCGCTGTCGCCCCCGCCGCAGGCCGTGGTGGCCAGCAGCGTGGCGGCGGCGACGGCCGAGAGCGCGGCCAATCGGCGCCTCGATGTGCGTAGGGATGTCACGTCTCGCAACCTCCGTGGTAGGTCACGGCCCGCACGAGCTGCGCTGAGCCGGGGTCGGGGATGGGGGTGGGGGATCAACGGGTGCCCTTCGGGTCCAGTGCGTCGCGGACGCCGTCGCCGAAGAGGTTGAAGGCGAGCACCGTGATGAAGATGGCGACGCCGGGAATGATCATGTACATCGGGTCGGACTCGTAGAACGACACGGCGTCCGAGAGCATCGAGCCCCACGAGGCGGTCGGGGGCTTGACGCCCACGCCGAGGAAGCTGAGGGCCGCCTCGGTCAGGATGTTGGTCGGGATCATCAGCGTCATGTAGACGGTGATCGGCGCGACAAGGTTGGGCAGCAGTTCCTTGCCGATGATGTAGCCGCGCCCCGCGCCCAGGCTGCGCGCCGCCTCGATGTATTCGCGTTCGCGCAGCGAGAGCACCTGGCCGCGCACGATGCGGCCGATGTACGGCCAGCCGAAGAAGCCGATGACCAGGATCATCACCAGCAGGCGCACCCCTGTACCGCTCAGCCCGAGCAGGTCGTTCGGCATGACGGAGATCAGGGAGATGATGAACAGCAGCTGCGGGAAGGCCAGCAGCATGTCCATCACGCGGCTGATCAGTGCGTCGAGCCAGCCGCCGAAGTAACCGGCCAGAGTGCCGAGAATGGTGCCGAAGATGACGGCGACGAAGGCCGAGAGGAAGCCGACGAGGATCGAGACGCGCGCCCCGTAGACGATGCGGGTGAGGATGTCGCGGCCGCTGACCGGCTCGACGCCCAGCAGATGGTCGCCGGAGATGCCGCCCAGTGCCCCCTTGGGGGTGCTGAAGAGCGGGTCGATCAGATCTTCGTGCCGCTCGTTCGGAGACTGTCCGGTCAGCGCCGCGATCACCGGCGCGAAGATCGCGACCAGGACGAGCAGCAGCACGATGCTGCCACCGATCAGCGCCACCTTGTCACGCTTGAGCCGCTCCCAGGCGATCCGGCCGAGTGAGCGGCCCTCGATCGCCTTCTCGGCCTGTTTCAGGGCCGGCTCCACGACCGCGCTGTCTGCGGCCGTTTCCTCGTGCAGTGGTGCCGTCATCGTGTTGGGGACCCCTTCTCGACCGGCAGTTGACCAGTCCACGCACACCGCTGTAGCGGTCAAAATTCTGAAGACGTTCGCAAGCCGTTTTGTCGGTAGGCCGAACTGTGGCCTCCTGGTGGCTTATGGCTCGGGAGTCTTCATCGCGCTTCCGATCAGTCGCCAGACCTCCCGGGGAAAGGATGCGCAACTGTGATGTGACGCATCATGTTCCGTTATGCGGACGGATGTTGACGATGAGCGGTGTGAGGCCCGCGATTTTGTCCGGATCTGGACCGTCTGGAGCACCGGAAAAACGTCCGGAATGCGGTCTGGTCCAGACCGGTTTCCGCCCTGGTCCAGACCGGTTTGCCCGCCGGTTCCGACCTGGGGTCCTCGCCTGGTTCAGAAGGGGCGCGGGTAGCCGTAACCGAAGCCGGGTGCCGGCTGACGGGACGCGTCGTAGGCCGCGGGAGCCCGCACGTCCCGGTCGAAAAATGGCCGGGACTGGCTGCGCATCCACATCGCCACCGGGTCGAAGTCGTCCGCCATGGCGACGCTGGAGACCGGCAGCCCGTCCGGCACCGCGGCGACCGACTGGGCCATCATCCGCCGGGCGGCCTCGACGGACGCCGGAGAGTTGTCGTACAGGTCCAGCCCGACGGCGAGATACGGGACGCCCAGCGCGGGCCGCACCCAGGCGCGGCGCAGCGACCGGACAGCGGGTGTGTGGTGTGCGTTCTGCGTCAGCAGCGCATAGAACTGCGGGATGTCCAAAGTCGGCTCGCTGATCCGCAGGGGTCCGGCGGGAAGCTGGTCGAGGCCGACCGCGATCCGCCGCAGATCCAGCCAGGGGATGCCCACACCGCCGCCGGGAGCGTGCGGATTCAGCCAGATTCCCCAGCGGTCGGGGAAGAGCGCGGCGGCGATGTCCCGGCCGCTGATCACCTCGTGCGCGCGGTTCCAGCCCGAGGACGCCAGCTCCTGGGTCGAGGTCACACAGGGCGCGTAGCCGTACCCGGCCACTTCCATGTTGCCGTACTGCGCGTCGGGGGAGCCGGCCTGGCCGTTCCACAGCAGCATCCACACCTGGCTGCCCGCGAGCGCCTGGAGCAGAGCTTCGTAGTTCTGGTAGGTGTCGTACGCGCCGGGCGACACCCGTCGCAGGAGCTGTTCGACGCTTCCACCCGCGCTCACCTGGGCCGCCCTTCCCACACTGCCGCCGTTCCTGCCCGACTCGTCACCCCACACCGCTATCCAACCAGCTTAAGAGCGGCCCGGACATCGGTACTCGTACTCAGCTCGGCTGCGTGCTCAGGCGGGGGTCTCGCGGGTGTAGAAGGGGCGTACGCACTGCCGCATCCAGTCCACCACCGGGTCGTCGGCCGCGTCGAGCAGCACCATCTGCACCGGCCAGCGCACCTGTGCCACATTCAGCGCCTTGCCGAGCGCGTCGTGTGCCGCCTGCCGGGTCTCAGGGTCCAGCAGGTCCAGCTCCATCCCGATGAACAGCGCGGGCGGATCGCCCTCCGTGCTGGCGAGCCCCCGCCGGGCCGTCCGTACGGCCGGCAGCGCAGCCAGCTCGGCCGCGGCCGCGGCCAGGAAGGACAGCGGGTCGTCCTGCCAGTCCGGCTCGAACAGCCGTACCCGCGCACCCCGCGCCACACCGGCTGCCGCCTGCTCCGCCGGGGCGTTGGCACACAGCTCCGCGACGGCCTCGGCGGGCAGCGGCACACCCACCGTGCCCTCCGGGTTCACGGCGATACCCACTCCCGGGGGAAGACCGCGTGCGAACTCCCTGGCCGGAGCGATGGTGAAGGACATGTGCGAGCCGACGACGCTGAGGAACTGCTCCTCCGAACTGAAGACCGGCACATAGACGGCGCCGTCCAACTCCATGGTGGGCAGGTCCAGTTCCCGGCTCTGCCGACTGCCACCCTCCGGAAGCGGGACCCATACGCTGCTGCGGCCCAGCACCTCCAGCAGCCGGGCGCCCGCGTGCGGCACCTGGAGCGAGGCGGCCAGGGCTTCCTCCAGCTCGTTGCCGGGCCAGCCGCCCCCGTGCCCGGGCCCGAAGTGCTGCGGCTGGGGCGGCTGGGGCTGCGAGGGAACTGTCATACGGACAAGCCTATCCATGCTCTCCGCGCACGGTTCTTCGAGGGAGCACCGGTGCACGGGATTCACCACGTACGGCGACGCTCCGGTTGCATCAGCTACACATCGCCCCAAAAGTGGTTTGCGTCCCATTTCGTGCCATCCGGCACGCTCACTGGAGGAGAGCACATGCGCGTGAACAGAATCAGCGCCACCGCCGTCACCGTCTCGCTGGCCGGCTCGCTCGCCATCGGCGCGGCGGGTGCGGTCTCTGCCGCGGCCTCCTCACTGCCCGCGGACCACACGCCCGGGCCCCGGCCCGGAGTCCATCAACCCGCCGACAACGACAACGACACCGGGACGGAGCACGGCAAGCCCGAGCCGTCGGGGGCCGACGGCGCCAAGGAGCAGAAGCCGGGTCAGAACCAGAAGCCCGCTCAGCCGCAGAAGCCGGGGCAGGCGCAGAAGCCCGGCCAGGCCCACAAGCCCGGCCAGGCGCACAAGCCCGCCTCGCAGAAGCCGGCGAAGGGACAGCAGGAGAAGCCCGCAGGCCCGGAGGACGACCTCCTCGAACAGCACAAACCGGCCACGCAGCAAAAGCCCGCACAGCCCAAGCCCGCGAAGCCCAAGCCCGCACCCGGTAAGCCCGGCAAGCCGCAGTCGCACAAGCCCGAGCCGCAGCACCCCAAGGAGCAGAAGCCCGCAGGCCAGCAGCAGGGCAAGCCCGGTGACGCGCACAAGCCCGCGCAGCAGCAGAAGCCTGGCCACCCCAAGCCCGCAAAGCCCGCACCCGGCAAGCCCGGCAAGCCCGCGCCCGCGAAGCCCGGCAAGCCCGCGCCCGCGAAGCCCGGCAAGCCCGCCGGTCAGCAGCCCGCGCAGGGGCAGCCGCACGGGAAGCCCGGCCAGGGGACGGCGCCCCAGTCACCGGCCCTCCAGCCGCAGGCCCACAAGCCGCTCACCCCGGTCGCGGGACGCTGATCCCGGGTCTCCCCTCGGCCCGGTCACGGGTGTCCCCCTCCGCGATCCCGTCGTCCCTCGCGGGCGGCGGGACCGCGTGCGTCGCCGGCCCGGCCCGCGCGGACGGCACGGTCGGGGTGAACGCCCGCGCGTGCGCCGGCCGCACGTGCGTGGAGACCGCCATCGGCACGGAGGCGGGCAGCGTCTCGAAGCGCATCGACCGCAGCGCCTTGGCCGCGCCCCGGTCCAGCAGTACCGAGGAGACGCAGCCGCGCGGCAGCCGACCCGTCTCGGCGGCGGCCCGCAGTCGGCGTACGGCACGCAGGTGGCGGCGGAAGGCGTAGGCGGACACCCGCCTGCCGCGTGCGCTCTGCCCGGCCAGCGCGTCCTCGGGCGCCACATCGAGCAGCAGCAGATGCAGCGACCTGCCCCGGCGCACCGCGTCCCGGGCCAGCCAGCGGCGCACCCAGCTCTGCGTACCGCAGTCGTGCACCACCACAGCGGCGCCGGAGCGGAGGGCCGCGCGCAGCCCCGCGTAGTGCGCCAGCCGTACCAGCGGCCGGTAGACGTCGTACGGCAGCCAGTGCGGCATCCGGCGCTCCCAGCGCTCTCTGGTGTCCTGGGAGTCGATACGGACCACGTCGCCGCATGCCCGGACCGCGGCTTTGATGAGGGTGGACTTGCCGCCGCCGGGCAGGCCGGAGACGACCACCACATCCCCTCTCCGGTAGCACAGGGTCCGTACCGCCGCGGTACGGCGGAGGTCGTGGCGGATCACTGAGCGGGCCCCGGGGCCCGCCCGCGCGCTCCTCGGCATCACGTCGGCACTGCACAGGCTGCCCAATGGATCTCCCCTCCGAGGGCGACGGCTCGGCCACCGCCTCCCCCCAGTATGTAAAGGAAAGGTAATGTGATTCAAGGCGAACAGCCCTCGCTCAGGGGCAGCCACGGCCCGCTCACCCGTGCGATGATGTGCCGACTCAACTCCATACCGGCCGTTCGAACCCGCGCGGGAGAGTCCCCGGCGGCGGCAGCAGTCATTTCGCGTGAGCAGCCGCACCGCCGAGGCGCCGAAGGAGCAAGATCCTCCCTTGAATCTCTCAGGCCCCGTTACCGCGCAGGCTAGGCAGATCTGAAAAGCGGACCGCCGCGCTCACGCCCCGGCGCGGGCCGGTGGTCCCACCCAAGGTGCAAGCCGGGCTCCAGCCGTTCGGGAGCTGTCGGCGAACCTCTCAGGTTCCGATGACAGATGGGGAGGACATCCGCGTCATACCCCTTTGGGGACTCATTGGGACTCTGGGAGCCTGCATGACCGAGCCACCGGACACCGGCAACAACTCCGCCCCGCGCAAGACCGCGCTGGACGCCACGCACCGCGCGCTGGGCGCCACCATGACCGACTTCGCGGGCTGGGACATGCCGCTGCGCTACGGCAGCGAGCGCGAGGAGCATCTGGCCGTCCGCTCCACCGCCGGCCTCTTCGACCTCTCCCATATGGGCGAGATCACCGTCACAGGCCCGCAGGCCGGCGCGCTGCTGGACTACGCGCTGGTCGGCAACCTGTCCAAGCTGGCCGTCGGCCGCGCCCGCTACACGATGATCTGCGACGAGAACGGCGGCATCCTCGACGACCTGATCGTCTACCGGCTGGGCCAGCAGGACGAGCCGGAGTACCTGGTGGTCGCCAACGCGGCCAACGCGCAGACCGTCCTGGACGCGCTGGTCGAGCGGCAGGACGGCTTCGGCGCAGAGGTGCGGGACGACCGCGACAAGTACGCGCTGATCGCCGTCCAGGGCCCGGCAGCCGCCGGCATCCTCAAGAAGCTGACCGGCTACGACATCGACGGGCTGCGCTACTACGCGGGCGAGCGCGACATCGTCGCCGGCAAGCCCGCGCTCATCGCCCGAACGGGTTACACCGGCGAGGACGGGTTCGAGCTGTTCGTCTCCCCCGACGACGCCGTCGCCGTCTGGGAGGCGCTGACGGAGGCCGGCAAGGACGCGAGCCTGGTGCCGTGCGGGCTCAGCTGCCGCGACACGCTCCGCCTGGAGGCGGGCATGCCGCTGTACGGGCACGAGCTGTCCACCTCGCTGACGCCCTTCGACGCCGGACTGGGCAGGATCGTCAAGTTCGAGAAGACGACGAACGAGGGCCGCTTCGTGGGACGCGACGCGCTGGAGGCGGCCGCCGAACGCGCCGCGACCGCGCCGCCGCGCAAGCTGGTCGGGCTGATCGCCGAGGGGCGCCGGGTGCCGCGCGCCGGCTACCCCGTGGTGGCCGACGGCGCCACTGTGGGCGAGGTCACCTCCGGCGCGCCCTCCCCCACGCTGGGCAAGCCGATCGCCATGGCGTATGTCGACGCGGCGCACGCTGAGCCCGGGACGAAGGGGGTCACGGTCGACATCCGGGGCAGCCAAGAGCCGTACGAGGTGGTGGCGTTGCCCTTCTACAAGAGGGGCTGAGACCCGCCGCACGAGGGTCCAAGGTCCTCCACGAGACGGGCCCGGCCCTCCTCCGGCAGCCCGGGGCCGCGTTCGAGCCCCCCGTTCCACCTGCCAAGACCGTTTTCACTGCACCTTTCGCATCCGGGAGAATCAGAGTCATGAGCAACCCCCAGCAGCTCCGCTACAGCAAGGAGCACGAGTGGCTGTCCGACGCCGAGGACGGCGTCGCGACGGTCGGTATCACCGAGCACGCCGCAGGCGCGCTCGGTGACGTGGTTTTCGTCCAGCTCCCCGAGGTCGGCGACACCGTCACAGCGGGCGAGACGTGTGGCGAGCTGGAGTCCACCAAGTCCGTCAGCGACCTCTACTCCCCGGCCTCCGGTGAGATCACCGAGGTCAACCAGGACGTGGTGGACGACCCGGCGCTGGTGAACTCCGCCCCGCTCGAGGGCGGCTGGCTGTTCAAGGTGAGGGTCTCCGAGGTGCCGGACGACCTGCTCTCGGCCGACGAGTACGCCGCTTACGCCTCAGGCAGCTGAGGCGCCCGCCTCGGGTGACCGAGGCACGCCCCCGGACGAGAGGGCCCGCCCTCTCGTCCGGGGTCCGCCTCGGACCGCCCGAGGCCGCTTGCCCACTCCGCCGCCACTTGACAGGGACGGTTCTTCCATGTCGCTTCTCAACGGTTCTCTCCACGAGGTCGACCCCGACGTCGCCGCCGCCGTCGACGCCGAACTCCACCGCCAGCAGTCCACCCTCGAGATGATCGCCTCGGAGAACTTCGCTCCGGTCGCCTCCATGGAGGCCCAGGGGTCGGTCCTCACCAACAAGTACGCCGAGGGCTACCCCGGCCGCCGCTACTACGGCGGCTGTGAGTACGTCGACGTGGTCGAGGACCTGGCCAGGGACCGGATCAAGGCGCTGTTCGGCGCCGAGGCCGCCAATGTGCAGCCGCACTCGGGCGCCCAGGCGAACGCGGCCGCGATGTTCGCGCTGCTCAAGCCGGGCGACACCATCCTGGGCCTGGACCTGGCGCACGGTGGGCACCTCACCCACGGCATGAAGATCAACTTCTCCGGCAAGCTGTACAACGTCGTCGCCTACAAGGTCGACGACCAGACCAGCCGGGTCGACATGGACGAGGTCGAGCGGCTGGCCAAGGAGCACCGTCCGCAGCTGATCATCGCGGGCTGGTCCGCCTACCCACGTCAGCTCGACTTCGCGGCCTTCCGCCGGATCGCCGACGAGGTCGGCGCCTACCTGATGGTGGACATGGCGCACTTCGCCGGCCTCGTCGCCGCCGGGCTGCACCCCAGCCCGGTGCCGCACGCCGACGTCGTGACGACCACCACGCACAAGACCCTCGGCGGCCCGCGCGGTGGCGTGATCCTGTCCAAGAAGGAGCACGCAAAGAAGATCAACTCGGCGGTATTCCCCGGTCAGCAGGGCGGCCCGCTGGAGCATGTGATCGCCGCCAAGGCCGTCGCCTTCAAGGTCGCCGCCAGCGACGACTTCAAGGACCGGCAGCGGCGCACGCTCTCCGGCGCCCGCATCCTCGCCGAGCGCCTGCTGCGGCAGGACGCGGTCGACGCCGGGGTCTCCGTGCTGTCCGGCGGCACGGATGTCCACCTGGTCCTGGTCGACTTGCGCAACAGCGAGCTGGACGGTCAGCAGGCCGAGGACCGGCTCCACGACATCGGTATCACCGTCAACCGCAACGCCGTACCCAACGACCCGCGGCCTCCGATGGTGACCTCGGGCCTGCGCATCGGCACGCCCGCGCTGGCCACCCGGGGCTTCCAGGACGAGGACTTCACCGAGGTCGCCGACATCATCGCCGAGGCCCTGCTGCCGGGCTTCGACGACGCCAAGGGCAAGGCGCTCGCCGCGCGCGTCTCCGCGCTCGCCGAGAAGCACCCGCTGTACCCCACCCTGGGTAAGTAGGCGCCGCCCGCCGGAGGGGCCGCCCGGCCCCTCCGGCACCGGCGGCACCGCGCGGCAGCAGGACCCGCGCAGCACGCCGCACCAAGAAATCGCACTCACGCCCGCGAGGGCATGGAGCCGCACCATGGCAATCTCGGTCTTCGACCTGTTCTCGATCGGCATCGGCCCCTCCAGCTCCCACACCGTGGGCCCGATGCGCGCCGCCCGGATGTTCGCGCGCCGGCTGAAGAACGAGGGCGCGCTGGCGCACACCGCCTCCGTACGCGCCGAGCTGTTCGGCTCCCTCGGTGCGACCGGACACGGCCACGGCACGCCGAAGGCCGTGCTGCTGGGGCTGGAGGGCGAGTCGCCGCGCACCGTCGATGTGGAGACGGCGGACGACCGCGTGGCGCGCATCCGCCAGGAAGGCCGGCTGCGCCTCCTCGCCGCCGAGATAGGCGACACCCACGAGATCCCGTTCGACGAACGCACCCAGCTCGTCCTGCACCGGCGCCGCTCCCTGCCGTACCACGCCAACGGCATGACCCTCTTCGCCTACGACGAGACCGGCACCCCGCTGCTGGAGAAGACGTACTACTCGGTCGGCGGCGGCTTCGTCGTGGACGAGGACGCGGTGGGCGAGAACCGGATCAAGCTGGACGACACCGTTCTGCGCCACCCCTTCCGCACCGGCGACGAACTGCTGCGCCTCACCCAGGAGACCGGGCTGTCGGTCTCCCGCCTCATGCTGGAGAACGAGAAGGCGTGGCGCACGGAGGACGAGATCCGCGCGGGCCTGCTGGAGATCTGGCAGGTGATGAGGGACTGCGTGGCGCGCGGCCTGGCCCAGGAGGGCATCCTGCCCGGCGGTCTGAAGGTCCGCCGCCGCGCCGCCACTTCGGCACGCCAGCTGCGGGCCGAAGGCCGCGCCGAGGCGCACGCCATGGAGTGGACCACGCTCTACGCCATGGCCGTCAACGAGGAGAACGCGGCGGGCGGCCGCGTGGTCACCGCGCCGACCAACGGTGCGGCCGGCATCATCCCCGCCGTCCTGCACTACGCCCACCACTTCGTGCCCGGCACCGACGACGACGCCATCGTCCGCTTCCTGCTCGCCGCGGGCGCCATCGGCATGCTCTTCAAGCAGAACGCCTCCATCTCCGGCGCCGAGGTCGGCTGCCAGGGCGAGGTGGGCTCCGCCTGCTCCATGGCCGCAGGCGGCCTCGCCGAGATCCTCGGCGGCAGCCCGGAACAGGTCGAGAACGCCGCGGAGATCGGCATCGAGCACAACCTCGGCCTCACCTGCGACCCGGTGGGCGGCCTCGTCCAGATCCCCTGCATCGAGCGCAACGGCATGGCCGCCGTCAAGGCCGTCACGGCGGCCCGCATGTCGCTGCGCGGCGACGGCCGCCACCACGTCTCGCTCGACAAAGCCATCAAGACCATGCGCGACACGGGCGCCGACATGAAGGTCAAGTACAAGGAGACAGCCCGCGGCGGCCTCGCGGTGAACGTCATCGAGTGCTGACCTGACACCCCAGGGCCGATGTGACGCCACGTCTGCTCCCGCCCGCGGTTCAGCCGTGCGCGGACTGCCAGGCGTCGGCCGCCTCCTTCAGCGCCGACAGGCCGCGGGCGATGGTCGCCTGCGCTGTGCTGCCGCGCCGTACGCAGGCCACCAGGCGACGGGTCGGGGCTCCAGGGCCTGAGAGGGGTACCCGACGCACCGGGAGATCGGAGGGGAGCGGGGCGAGGCGTGGCATCAGGCAGATCCCGTGTCCGTAAGCGACCAGTGAGGCGACGGCGAACCAGTCGACGGCAGCGTGCTCGATGCGCGGCGTGAAGCCCGCGGCCGCTGCTGCGCTGAGCAGCAGCTGGTGCTGGTCGTGCGGCTCGCCCGCCTGCACCCAGGTCTCCTGCGCCGCGTCGGACAGTTCGACGGTGGTACGGCGTGCGAGGGGGTGGTCCTCGGCGACGAGCAGGTCCTGTGGCTCCTGCAGGAGGGGGCGTTGGGTGTATCTGCGGTCGTCGGGCGGCGGGGTGCCGGCGGCGGGGATGACGACGGCGATGTCCGCCTGATCGGCGAGCAGCAGACGGAAGCGGTCCTCGCCGGGGTCCTCGCTGAGGTGGAACGTCATCTGCGGGTACCGCGTGTGCAGTCGGCGGACCGCGGGCGCCATGACGGCGGCCATCGCCGTGGCCACGCCGGTGATGCGTAAGTGTCCCGCGCTCCCCGTGGAGTGCGCTTGCAGCGCCGCTGCGGCCCGCTCGCACTGCTCGTGCAGCATGTCGGCGTGGCGGACGAGAGTGTGGGCCGCCGGCGTGAGGGTGACGCGTCTGCCCGTCGGCTGGAGCAGTTGTACGCCCAGGTCCGCGGCGAGTTGGCGCAGCTGCTGGGAGACGGTGGACGGCGTGAGGTGCAGGACGGCTGCGGTCGCCGTGACGGTGCCCTCGGCGTGCAGCACGCGCAGAGTCTGCAGACGTGGGTCGATCATGCGGCTCCAATGAACGATGCGGTGCGGAATCTTTCAATGGATTCGAACGGTGTTTCCGCGCCACACTAGTGCACGCGAGCTCCGGTCGCCCCGGAAACAGCGGGCGGAGCCATCTCCAACTCCAGGGCCCGGAGAAGCTCTGCGCGCCGGCCAACCCCGACGGCCCCGCAGCGGACCGCGGTGGAAAAAGGACGGCGCAGCGCAATCTCCCAAGTGCAATCTTCCGAGGCCCTGGCTCGACAATGCACGGTGCTGAGAAGGGAATCGCCATGCTTGATTCCGTTGTCGCTGGATTGTGGGCGGGATACGGACTCGCCGTTCCCGTGGGGGCCGTCGCGGTGCTCATGGTCAATATGACGGCGCAGACGTCTTTTCGGGTGGGCGCGGCTGCCGCCATCGGCGCGACCACCGCGGATGCGATATACGCGATCGTGGCGGTGGTGGGCGGTGCGGCAGTGGCCGGCGCCGTGCAGCCGTTCTCGCAGCCGCTGCGGTGGGTCGCCTTCGTGGTGCTCTCTGCGATGGCGGCCCGCATCCTGCTGACAGCCGTGCGCCGGAAGCGGGAGGACGGACAGCCGCAGCACAGCGGCCGGATGCGGCCGCTGCGCGCCTACACGGTCTTCCTCGGGCTCACAGCCCTGAACCCCTGGCCCGCCATCTATTTCGTCGCGCTGATCCTCGGCCGCCAGGCCCAGCACGGGATGACATGGACTCAGGCGGTGGCCTACGTCGCGGCGATCGTGGTGGCGTCCGGCAGCTGGCAGCTGCTGCTGGCCGGCGGCGGCTCCGTGTTCGGGAAGATCCTGACGGGTGAGCAGGGCCGGAAGATCACCGCAGTGGTCTCCAGCGTTCTGATCGTCGCGCTCGCCACGGCGATGGTGCTGGAATGACGGCCGGCCGCCACGCCGGGCAGGGCCCGCATCGCGGCCACCCCGGAGAGGCAGCGCGGTGCGGGCCCGTTCGGCAGCGCCTGGCTCACACGGCTTCCTTCAGATGCCGCACCGACTCCGGGTGCAGCAGCTGGTGCACCCACTCGCGGAATTCGAGGATGAGGCTCTCGTGCGGCGTGTGGAACTCCTCGAAGTACGCGGAGTTGGCCGCTGCCTGCACCCGCTCGCACGCCTCGAAGTCCTCCATGGCGGTCACTTCGACGAGAGCTGCGGCATCGTCGGGGCTGAATTCCGCGTCGTCCATCGCATCGGGGTGGAACAGCCATTGGACGACGACGCGAGTGCGACCGGGACTGACGGGCTCGAACCGCATGCACATCACATGGTCCGGGATGAACATGAGGTGCACGTTGGGCCACAACAGGATGCCGTGGAAAGTGCGTGCATGCTTTTCCGGTACCTTCGGAAGCTTCTGAGCGGCAGCTTTCCCCGAAAGGGAGAAACCGGTGGCGTCGTCGGCCAGGGGCGAGCCCTCCTGCTTCGGCCCCTCGGGACCGCTCACCGTGCCGTACCCGGTGCGCCAGCTGGGAAGGATCTGGCAGATCTCCGGATGCATGGTGGGGCAGTGGTAGCACTCGCAGAAGTTCTCATAGAGGATCTTCCAGTTCGCCGCCACCTCGTAGGTCACCTCTTTGGCGACCCGCAGCTTTTCGCACTCGTAGTTCCCGGGCACGTCCTCGTCCCCGAACCGGCCGCGCAGCAGCGGTCCCACCTGCTCCATCAGGGGAGGTGCCGTGGGATCGAGATTCACCCATATGTAGCCGAGCCATTCATCGACCTGGGCGGTGAACAGGTGCCTCTGCTTCGTCTCTGGCGGAAGCTCGTGCAGAAAAGGAGCGCCGACGAGATGGCCGTCGAAGTTGAACGTCCAGCCGTGGTAGGGGCACCGGATGGAGTTCTTGAACGTGCCCTCTTCCTCCAGGCACAGCTGTGCGCCGCGGTGCCGGCACAGATTGATGAGCGCGCGTATGTCACCGTCCTTCTTCCTGACCAGGAGTACGCTCTCCCGGCCCACGTTGACGCGGACGAAGGCGCCCGGAGCTGCGATGTCCGAGGAGCGCGCGGCGCAGATCCAGGAGCGTTCGAATATCCGCTCCTGTTCCAGCGACAGGTGGTCTTCATCGGTGTAGTAACTGGTGGGCCACAGCGTCGTCATGACGACTCCTGAAGTGGTTGGCTGACGTGGGTTCGGCACCGGAACTCGGCATTCAGGACCGCGCTGAGTTTGGTGGGGGGTGGCACGTATGGTTCGCGTTTTCCGGTTGGATCGGCCGCAGGACCGCTACAGACGACAACACGGCCACGGAATCTCTCACAAGCGTTGCAGAGCCGGGTGCCGCAACTTCCTGGACTTGGCGAAGCCCGCTCCGAAACGGCGCGCACCATGCCCGACCAGGATGGTTGTCGCGAGCCGCACAGCGGTGAATGCGGCGTTGTTCGTGAGGCGTTCACTTGGCAGTTCCTGCAGGCGCTTCTGTCTTCCTGTGCGCGAGGGAGCGGCTACCACTTCGGCAAGTTGGAGAAGTTGAACCGCACACCTGGAGAGTCGTTGTGGCGCGGGTTGTCTCCGTGTTGTTCTCGGGATTGCTTCCGTGTGGCCATTCGCCTCGATGCACCCCTCACTGTGCCCGCCGGGAGATCGCCGGTGCGGCAGCACGGCAAACACCGTCACCAAGAAAGGCTGGCAGCATGTCCGGGTTCGACATACGAAAGACCGGCGGCCGAATCGGCGCCGAGGTGATCGGAATCGACCTGAGTACCGAACTGTCCGAGCCGGTATTCGCCCAGATCCACCAGGCGTTCCTGGAGTACAAGGTCCTCTTCTTCCGTGACCAGGACATCACCGACGCCGATCAGCTGGCCTTCGCCGGCAGGTTCGGCCCTCTCACCCAGAAGCACCCGATGATGCGGACGCTCGACGGCTCGCCGCAGGTCATTCCCGTGGACGGCGAGGAGCAGCGCGCCAACCACTGGCACACCGACATCAGCTTCACCCGCGCCCCGTCCCTGGGTACGACGCTGCGCAGCGTCGTGCTGCCTCCGTACGGGGGCAACACCCTGGTCGCGAACGGGGCAGCCGGGTACAAGGACCTCCCCGCGGAGCTGCGCGAGATCGCCGACCGGCTCTGGGCCGTCCACACCAACCACGCGGAGCAGCCCAGGCTGGGCACCGAACGCGGCGAGGAGGTGCGCAGGGCCTTTCTCGCCAGGCGGTTCGAGGCCGCGCACCCCGTGGTGCGCGTCCACCCGGAGTCGGGGGAACCGAGCCTGTTCCTCGGCGGGTTCGCGCAGCGGCTGGTCGGGATGGAGCTGCGCGAGTCCCGCCCCCTCATCGATGTCCTGCAGTCCTATGTGCGCCGCCCGGAGAACGTGGCGCGCTGGACCTGGCGGCCGGGCGATGTGCTGATCTTCGACAACCGAAGCACCCAGCACTACGCCCCGAACGACTACGACGGCCACAAGCGCGTCCTGCACCGGGTCTCCATCAACGGCGACGTGCCCGTCGGTCTGGACGGCAAGAGCAGCTATGTCATCCAGGAGGGCGAGTGAGCACCGCGGCCGGTTCCGCTGCCGGGGCGGCGGGAGCGGCGGACTCCGGGCCCCCCGGGGGTCCGGCATCCCCCGGGGGACCCGCGTCCCCCGAGGACTTCGCGCGCCGGCTGCGGGCCCGGCAGCCACTGATCGGCTACTGGATCGCATGCGACAACCCGGTCGGCACCGAGCGCATCGCCTCTCTCGGCTACGACTACATCGGTGTGGACGGGCAGCACGGCGTCATGCACCAGCCGGGCTGGCAGGCGGCGATGATGGCCGTGGACGCGCGAGGGCGGTCCGCCGGGCTGATCCGGGTGCCTTCCGTCGACCCGGTCGCCATCGGTACCGCGCTGGACTCGGGTGCCCGTGGCGTCGTCGTCCCCATGGTGGGCGACGCCCGGGACGCGGCCGTCGCGGTGGCCGCGTGCCGGCACTGGCCGACGGGCACACGCAGCCTGTCGGGGCCGGTACGCGCCGAGCTGCGGATGGGTTCCGTACCCGCGGAGCTGGACGCGGCAGCCGTGTGCATCGTCATGATCGAGACGGCCGCGGCGCTGGAGAACCTGGAAGCGATCTGCGCCACCCCCGGCCTGGACGCGGTCTACATCGGGCCTGCCGACCTGTCAGTGGCGCTGGGCGCCCGCTGCTTCGGCGACCCGGCGGTGAAGGCGGACCTGGAGGCAGCGCTGCGGCGGGTGACGGCCGCTGCCGAGGAGGCGGGCATCGCCTGCGGCATCCACTGTCTGGACGGGGCCTCGGCCGCCGAACGGCTGGGCGAGGGCTTCACCTTCGCCACGGTCTCCAGCGACATCACCCACCTCCAGCAGGCCGCGGCCGACCACCTCGCGGCGGCACGCGCGTGAGCTCACGTACGGAGAGTACGGAGAGGAAGTCAGGAGCCTCGATGTCCGAGACAATCCCGCAGCCCGGCACCGTGACCCGGTCCGCCACGGGCGGCGCCGCCGGCCGAATCCTGCGTTCGGTGGACGAGCTGGTCGGCGGCACACCGCTGTTGCGGCTCCCGCTCGACGGCGTCCCCGGCGACGTTCGGCTGTGCGCCAAGCTGGAGATGTTCAACCCGCTGGCCAACGTCAAGGACCGCCCCGTCCTCGCCATGATGCGGGACGCGGAGGAGTCCGGGGTACTGCCCGCGACGGGCGGCACGGTGATCGAGTGTTCGTCCGGCAGCACCGGCATCTCCATCGCGGCCTTCTGCGCCAGGCGGGGGCACCGCTGCATCATCGTCATGCCGGACAACGCCACGGAGGAACGGCGCCAGATCCTCCGCGAGTTCGGCGCCGAGATCGTTCTGGTTCCGCACCAGGACGGGCTGCTGCCGGCCTGGAAGTACGCCGAGGAACTCCAGCAGTCCATACCGGGTTCCTGGCTGGCCCACCAGGATGAGAACCCGGCCAACGAGAGGGCGCACTACGAGACGACCGGGCCCGAACTGTGGGAGGCGACGGCGGGCCGGATCGACGTACTGGTCTGCGGGGTCGGCACCGGCGGCACCCTCACCGGGGCCGCCCGCTACCTCAAGCAGCGCAAGGACGTCCATGTCGTAGCCGTCGAGCCGGCCGGGTCGCCCGTGCTGTCCGGCGGTGAGGCGGGGCCGCACGGTATTCCGGGGATCGGGGCCGGCTATGTCTCGGACATCATGGACCTCGATCTGATCGACGAGGTCGTGGTGGTGCCGGACGAGGAAGCCGCCCCCACGGCCCGTGAGGTCTCGCGCCGCATCGGAATGCTCGTCGGCGTCTCGTCGGGCGCCGCGGCGTACGCGGCCCGCCTGCTGAGCCGCCGCGAGCGCTGGGCGGCGGCCACGATGGTCGCCGTCTTCCCCGACAGCGGCGAGCGGTATCTGTCCACAGCGCTCGGCTAGCGCGCGCCCGCGGGCCGAGTCGGCCCCAGCAGCGGTACGCGACACGGCCCCGCCGTTCCACCGCCCCGCTGCGCTCGTCAGCGCGCAGCGCAACGGGGCCCATCAACGGGAGGACAGCTCAAATGTGCCGGATATACGGCTATTTTCATACCACTGCTTCACCGAGCGAAGTACGAACCGTCGCCGCGCTGCAACGGCACGGAGGGCCCGACAGCACCGGCACGGCCCGCGCCGCGGGCTGGGGCGTGGGCAACAACAGGCTGGCGATCGTCGATCTCGACGGCGGTCAGCAGCCCTACGACCTGGACGGCCGGATCAAGGCCGTCTTCAACGGCGAGATCTACAACCACGACGCGCTCCGTGCCCGGCTGCGGCAACGCGGCTACGACTTCCCCGACCGCTGCGACGGGAACGTCATCCCGGCGCTCTACGCCGAGTACGGCGAGCGGTTCCCCGAAGAGCTCGACGGCATGTACAGCGTGGCCGTCCTCGATCGGCGCGGCAGCCCGACGCTGGTGCTGGCAACGGACCACGCGGGCATGAAGCCGCTCTACTACCGGTGGGACGCGGCCGGACGGTCGCTGCACTTCTCCTCCGAGATCCCCGCGCTACTCGGCTTCCGGGGCGCGCGGACGCGGGCCTGGGAGCCGGGACTTGACGCCTATCTGGCCACGAAGACGCCGTTCGGCGAACGCACCATGTTCGAGGACGTACGGGTGCTGCCGCCCGCCACCACGATGACCGTGCCCTGGGGCGAGGCGCCGCGGGTCGTCCACCGCACCGCGGACCGTGGAGAGCTCCACCACCTGGGCGACACCGGCCCCGGAGGTGCCTCGAACGCCTCAGCGCCGGTCCCGGGCGCGCCCGGCGACGAGACGGCGGCCGCCGCGGCGGTGCGGCGGAACCTGGGCTCAGAGGTCGAGCGGCTGCTGACGGCCGACGTCCCCGTCGCCGTGGTCACCTCGGGTGGACTGGACTCCAGCCTGGTGACAGCCCTCGCGGCCAGGAGCGGTCCGGTGCACTCCTTCAACATCGCCTACCGCGGATCGTGGCCGTTCGACGAGCGCCGTTTCGCCGAGCTGGCGGCGCGGGAGGCCGGTACCGTCCACCACCAGGTGGAGATCGACCCCGCGGCCTTTCCCTCGATGGTCGAGGATGTCGTATGGCACCTCGGCCAGCCGAACGCAGACCCGATCACCCTCAGCACCTACGCGCTGTTCGACGCGATCCGCACCGCCGGCTTCAAGGTGGCACTGACCGGCGACGCGGCGGACGAGGTGTTCGGCGGCTACGCGCGGATGCGAGCAGCGGCCCAGGCGGCGGACGCGGGGCGGGACTGGCTGTCCGGGTACCTGGACGCGCTCGCCGTCGTCCCGGCGCGCCTGCGCCACGGCCTCTACACCGAGGAGTACCGGGGGTTCCTGCGCGGCCGCTCCCCGCTGCCCGAGGAGGCTCTCGGGTCCCTGCGCGACGGTCCGGGCTCGGTGCTGGAGCGCATCACCCGCTTCGAGCTGGACTTCCGGCTTCCCGCCTACCACCTGCGCCGTGTCGACCACCTGAGCATGGCGAGTTCCGTCGAGGCGAGGCTGCCGTTCTGTCAGCGCAGCATCGTGGGGCCGGGGCGGAGGCTTCCGGACGCGCTGCGCATCAGCGGCGGCCGCGTCAAGCGCACCCTGTACGGGGCCGCGGCGGGGCTTGTCCCGCAGCCGCTGCTGGACCGTCCCAAGCAGCCGTTCACGCTGCCCATCACGGCGATGCTCGGGCCCGGCCGGCCGCTGTGGGAGTACGCACGCGACGTGCTGCACTCCAAGCGGCTCGCCGACGCCGGGCAGCTGGACCCGGAGGCGGTCGGACGGCTCTTCGTCCAGCAGGCCGAACGGCCGGACGACACCGCGGCGCTGACCCTGTGGGCGCTGCTCATCCACCAGGTGTGGCGCGAGCAGTTCCAGAGCGAGGCGCCGCACAGCCCGCTCACGGCGGTGGCGGCATGATCGGCCATCTCGCGTACGCGGCGGGCAGTCCGTGCCCCACCGTCGTCCTGGACGCCGGCCGGCTCCCGCAGGACAAGGAGTCGCTGCTGCGAGCCCTGGCCGAGACCCGCGCCTATCTGACGGAGGCCGGCGGCGGGCATGTGCTGAAGATGGCGCTGGTGCAGCCCTCCCAGCACCCGATGTTCGACCTGGACTACCGGTTCGTCCAGGCCCTGCCGAACGCGCCCGACAGCTTCGACCTGCGGGGGTCGTGCGGCCACTCGATCCTCTCCGGTGTCACGGCGGCCGAGCGGGCGGGAATGCTGCCGAAGCTGCGTCCGGGCGACCGGGTACGGGTGAACGTGCTCAACAACGGTGACAGCGTCGTGTGCGAGATCGACGGCACCGACCGCGACGAGACACACTTCACCGTCTACTTCGTCCGGCCGGGCTCGGTACCCGTCGAGGAGCTGCTGCCGACCGCGACCGCTCGCACCACGCTCGACACCGGCGGTGGTCGCCACGAGGTGTCGCTGGTCTCCTCGGGCAACGCCTACGCGTTCGTCGACGCCCGTGAGCTCGGCGTCGGAGACCCGGGAGAGCTGTTCGCCGCGGGCGCCGGGCTGTTCGAGCGGATGACGGAGATCCGCAGGTCGGCGGCGGAGCTGCTCGGCTGGCCGCCCGAGGGCGCGTTCCCCAAGATCGCGGCCGTCCTGCCGGTGGAGTCGAGCCTGATCGCCGCCCGGGCGCTCTCCGTGCCCGCCTGGCACCCCACCATCGCCCTCACCGGCGCCGTGTGCCTGGGTACGGCGGCCCAGATCCCCGGAACGGTGCCCTGGCAGGTGGCCCAGGAGACGGGCCACGTCGACGGGCTCCTCGACATTGTCACGCCCGGCGGCCGCACCGCGGTGACGGCCGCCATGGGCTCTGCGGACGGTGCACCGGCGCTGAAGTGGGCCGCCGTGGCCCACAAGCGTGTCACCTTCCAGGGCTCCTTTGTCCTCGAACCACTCGCCCATCTGCAGTTCGAAGGGGTCGCCAAATGTCTGGCGTTGTCAGCGATATCCATCTGAGAAACCGGCTCGGCCCGACCTTGCGCGAACGGTTGTGCGAGTCGGCCGATCTGGCCGAGGTGTCCGGAGAGCCCGACCGCGACCTGCTGAAGGAACTGCGCGCATCGGGGCTGCTCGCGGCCGCGGTGCCGCGCGAGTTCGGCGGCGCGGGCGGCGGCCCGGCCGAGGTCAACGCGATCGTCCAGGAGCTGGCGGCACTCAACGCCTCGGTGGCGATCATCGCCTTCCAGCACTTCGCCGTCAGCGCCCGTATCGCCGAGTGGGGCACGCGGCGGCAGCGTGAGAAGCTGCTGCCCGGGCTGGCCGACGGCAGCTGCCTGGCGGCCTCGGCGTGGAGCGAGACGGGCGCCGGAGCCGCGAAGCGGCGACTGGGCAGCACCGGCACACGCCGCGGGGACGGCAGTTGGGTGCTGAACGGGGCCAAGTCGTTCACCACGGGCGCCTCCGTGGCCGACCTCTATCTCGTCCTCGTGCAGAGCGCGGAGCCCGACGAGGACGCCGAAGGGGTGTACGGCGGCAGCGGACAGACCTTCTTCCTGGTCGGGAGCGACAACCCGGGGATCGTCCCCGATCTGAGCCTGGACCTGGTCGGGATGCGCGGCTCCGCCACAGGCTTCGTCTCACTGAGCGAGTGCGTCGTCCCGGACGAGGACCGGCTCGGGGACGAGGGACGGGCGCCCGAGATCATCGCCGGGGTCAGGGAGTCGGGTGCGACGCTCGGCGCGGTCGCCGTCGGAACGGCCCGGTCCGCGCTCGGTCTGGCGGTGGAGCACCTTCGGCGGCGGGGCCTGCTGGACAAGCCGCATGTCAGGCACCGGCTCACCGAGCTGGCGACGCGGCTGGAGGCGGCACACGCGATCGTCGACCGGGCCGGAGCCCGCACGGCGCCCGACCCCGGGACGACCACGCTGCTCAGCAAGCTGTACGCCTCCACAGCCGCGGAGGAGATCTGCCTCGACGTAGCGCGGATGCTGGGGTCGGCCGGCTACACCACGGGCGCGCGCCTGAACAGGGTGCTGGCCGATGCCAGGGCCGTGGCCCTGATGGGGCCGACCAACGACGTGTGCAGAGAGCTGGTGGCAGTGTCATGGCAGAGCTGAACAGCGTGGAGCTGGTCGTCTCCGGGCGGAAACTGGTCACTCCCGAGGGCGTGCGGGCCGGTCACGTCCTGATCGGAGACGGCCGCATCCTCGCAGTCACGGACGCCGACAGCCGGCCGGCCGGAGCCACGCGGCTGGACGCCGGGGACGCCTACGTCCTGCCCGGTCTGATCGACTCCCATGTGCACTTCCGCACCCCGGGACTGACGCACAAGGAGGACTGGGAGCACGGGAGCCGGGCCGCGGTGGCGGGCGGGGTGACGACCGTGCTTGACATGCCGAACACGGTGCCGCCCACCCTGAGCCCCGAAGCGCTGTGGGAGAAGGCCGGGTTGGTCCGCGGGCACTCCCTGGTGGACCACCGCTTCCACATCGGTCTGGACCCCGAGCGCCCCGAACTGCTCGCCGAACTGGCTCCCGAGGTCGCCACGAGCGCGAAGATCTTCATGGCGGGGCACCACACGGCGCCTACCGTGGTACGGGACCCGGCCCAGCTGGAGAAGGCGTTCATCGCCGCGGCGCAGTCCGGGGTGCAGCTCGTGCTGCACGCCGAGGACGGCGAGCTGCTCGCACTGCTCGACAGCTGGCAAGGAGCGCCCGGCAGCTACGGACACTACGAGGCGCACCGCCCGCGCACCGGCACCATCGCGGCCGTCGCCAGGGTCGTCGAGCTGGTCCGCCGCCACGGTGCGAGGGCGCACATCCTGCACCTGTCCAGCGCGGAGGAGGCCGATCTGGTGTCGGCCGCGCAGGCCGCGGGACTCCCGGTCACCTTCGAGGTGACAGGCCACCACCTGTCCTTCACGGACGCCGACACCAGGAGGCTCGGGGCACGCACCAGGCTCTCGCCCGCGATCCGCGGCCAGGCCGACCAGGACAGGCTGTGGGAGGCGCTGCGCCAGGGGCTGCCGAGCACGCTGGGCAGCGACCACGCGCCGCACACCGTCGAGGAGAAGACGCGGTCGGTGGAGCAGTCGCCGCCCGGTCTGCCGGGGGTGCAGGAGCTGGCCGTCGCGGTGTGGACGGGCATGCGCCGGCGGTGGCCCGAGGAGGACCCGGACACCGCGGCCTGCCGACTGGTCAGGCACCTGGCGAGCGGCCCCGCCGAGCTCTTCCGGCTGCCGGGCAAGGGCCGGCTGGAGGCGGGCGCGGACGCCGACTTGGCCATCTTCGCGCCGGAGGCGACCTGGATGCTCTCCTCGGACCAGCTGCACGCCAAGTGCGGCTGGTCGGCGTACGAGGGCTGGACGATGACCGGTCAGGTGCTGCGCACGCTCAGGGCGGGCCGGGTCGTCTGGGACCTGGAGAGCCGGTCGTTCGGCGCCTATGACGGGCAGCTGCTCGGCGCGGAGGAGGTCTGACATGGCATCTCTGCGTGTGCTCCGCCGCTCCTCTCCGAAAAGCGTGCCCAGCGCCTGCGACGAGTCCGGCCACTCGGGCGGCCGGGCGGCCGTCGGCCGCCGACGGCGCCTTGCGCGGCGGATCCGGGAAGAGCTCGACATCGTCGTCGAACGGGACCCGTCCGTGCGCACCAGGTCCGAGGCCCTGCTGCATCCGAGCGTGCTGGCGGTGACCGTCTACCGGCTCGGCCACCGGCTCTACAACCGGCGCCATGTGCGGACGGCGCGCGGGCTGTGCATGGCCGCGCGGGTGCTGACCGGGGGCATCGAGATCCATCCGGGCGCCACGGTTGGACGGCGGTTCTTCATCGACCACGGCTGTGGCGTCGTCATCGGCGAGACCGTCGTCATCGGCGACGACGTGTCCCTCTTCCACCAGGTCACGCTCGGGTCCACGGGTTGGTGGAACGGAACGGACGACCCGTCGGCACGGCGGCACCCCAAGCTCGGCGACGGCGTCACCGTGGGCGCGAACGCCAGCGTGCTGGGTCCTGTCACGGTCGGCGACCACGCGGTGATCGGCGCGCAGGCGCTGGTCCTGCGCGATGTCCCCAGCCGCGCGCATGTGCGGGCACCGCACGCCGACGTCATGAGCCGGACGACGCCTGTCATCCACGGCAACCGTAGTGCCTGAGCCAGCAGTCGGCGGGCGCTGAGTCCCGAAGACTCCGAGAACGCCGGCAAGCCGAGAACGCTCGAAACGCTGAAACGCCGAAACGCCGAAAAGCTGAAAACGCTGAAGACAGGGAAGTGTGAAGATGCCGAATCAACGCAGCGCGGTCGTCGTCGGCGGCGGTATCGGCGGGCTCGCCGCAGCCGCGGCGCTGGCCGGAGCGGGTACCCGGGTGACGGTCGTGGAGCGCGCCGAGCACATCGGTGATGTCGGCTCGGGCCTTGTGCTGTACCCCAACGGGGTCGCGGCGGCCGACGCGATCAGCCCTCGGCTCGGCGGCCGGGTACGCGCCGCCGGGCACGTCGTACAGCCCGGCGAGGTACGGCTGCTGATGGACAAGACCGGGCGCGTGCTGGCCGAGGAACCGATCGGTGACCAGAGCGAGCGCCTGGGGGCGCCGCAGATCCCAATCCTCCGCACCGACCTGCAGGCAGCGCTGGTCGACGAGGCCGTCACCTCGGGCGCCGATCTGCGGCTCGGCACCGCTGTGTCGGGGTACGCCTCGGGCGCCGACGAGGTCGCCGTCCACCTCCGGGACGGAACCACGCTCAGGGCCGATGTCCTGGTCGCGGCGGACGGTATCAACTCCACGATCCGCCGCCGGATGCTGGACGACGGCCCGCCGCAGTACCGGGGCTACACCTCGGTGCGCGGGCGTACGTCCCGCTCGGGGCTGCCGCAGCAGTCGTTCGTCGCCAACGGCCGCGGTGTCCAGCTGTTCGTCGCCCCCGTCGGCGGGGACACGCTGTACTGGACCTGCAAGATCACCGCCAGGCCCGGCGTCTGGCCGGAGAGGTCACCTCAGCGCGCACAGCTCGCACTGGCCGGTCTGCTCGGCGGGTGGCACGAGTCGCTGGTGCGGCTGGTCCGGATGGCTGAGGACATCACGGTGGCCGACATCCACGACCGCGACCCCGTCGACCGCTGGGTGGACGGCCGCGCGGTGCTGCTGGGCGACGCCGCGCACCCCATGGTCCCCGCCATGGGCCAGGGCGCCAACATGGCGCTGGAGGACGCTGTCGTGCTGGCCGGCCACCTGGGCGCGGAGCCGGACACCCGGGCGGCGCTGGCCGCGTACGAGCGGGAGCGTACGGATCGGACCGCGAAGGTGGTGCTGGCCTCGCGCCGCCAGGGCTCCCTGGACCAGGGTGCGAGCCGGACCCAGGAGGCGGAGCGGAACGCCTTCATACGTACGGCCGGCCGCAAGGACGCGGCTGCCGACGAGGTGCACGGCTGGCGGCCCGCCGAGCCCGCCCCGGCGGATCTCGCCGGATAGGGACCGCCCTGACTGTCCTCGGGGCGCGCGCACGCCCCGATCCCACGTATGGAAGGTTGCAGAGCAGTGGTGACACCCCATGTAGTCCTCGTCAGCGGTTCCCTCCGCTCGGGCTCCACGTCCGACCGGATCGCCCAGTGGTGCGCCGACAGGTGCACCGAACGCAGCGCCACGGCCCGGGTCTTCACGGGGGGCGAGCTCGACTTCCCGTTCTACCGGCCAGGGCTGTCGGACAGCCACGGGGCCATCCGGGAGTTCCTCGGTGAACTGGACCGCGCCGACGGGGTCGTACTGATCTCGCCGACGTACCACGGGACGCTCTCCGGGCTCCTCAAGAACGCCCTCGACTACACCAACGACCTGGGCGAGCCGCGCCCCTTCCTGGACGGCCGCACCATCGGCTGCGTCGCGGTGGGCGCAGGGACGCAGGGCGCGGTCTCCACGCTGGGGACGCTCCGCGACATCGCCCACGCGCTACGCGGCTGGCCCACGCCCCTCGGCGTAGTGGTGCCGCACGCCGGCGTCCTGGCCCCGGGGGACGAGGTGGCCGAGCAGCACCACAGGGAGAAGTTGACCGAAATGGTCTGTCAGGTCCTGTCCTCGACCCTCGTACGGGCCGGTGAGCTGCCCGAGTCGGTCGGGGCCGGCACATGAGAGGCCCTCTCCCGCACCCGTCCGGGCAGTCTTCCGGGGGCGCGGGAGCAACCGCAGCGTACCGATGCCACCACTTCGAAAGGGAGAATCATGTCCGCTGAACAGCACCCGCGCACCGAAGGCACGGCAGGTATCGGCCCGATCTGGCGCGACGCCAATGTCCGCTCCGGCCCGTCGCTGGACAGCCCCGTCATCCGGCTGCTGCTGCCCGACGAGGGGACGTCCTACGAGGCCGAGCGGTGGGTGACGGGCGACGAGGTCATCGAGGGCACCATCGTCAGCGACGTCTGGTTCCGGCTGACGATCGGCGGCTGGTGCAGCGCCGTGAATTTCCACCAGGAGACGGTCGCCGACGTCTTGGCGACCGCCCCCGGGCAGGCGTAGCCGTCCACGACCGACGGCCCCGCGGCCCGCCGCCGAGGGAGGGAGCAGGCGGAGACTGCCGTGCGTGGCGGCAGCCTCCGCGTGCCCCGGACCCGGGACGGTCCGCGGTTCCCATGCGGCACCGGCTACCGTTCTCCCGCAGGCCGGCTTGGGAGGACAGTAGTGAGCGACTTCATCGAGATCGAGGTGTACACCCAGCTGGCACGGATCGGAAAGGCGCTGGCCAACCCGGTGCGGCTGCGGCTGCTCGACCTGCTGGAGCGGGGCGAGAGCGACGTGGACAGCCTCGCCGAGACGGCCGGCGTGAGCCTGAAGAACACCTCGGCGCAGCTCCGCCAGCTCCGGGAGGCCAATCTGGTGCGCAGCAGGCGCCAGGGCACGCACATCTACTACAGCCTCGCCGGGCCCGAGGTGTCGCAGCTGCTCGGATCGCTCCAGTCCTGCGCCGAGGACCGGCTCGCGGACCTCCGTCTGGCCATCGGCGACCTGCTGGGCGACCCGGAGAGCCTGCGGCCGGTGACGGTCGAGGAGCTCCAGTCGCACCTGGACGATCCCGAGGTGATGGTGCTGGACGTCCGTCCGGCCCGGGACTACGCCCAGGGCCATGTGCCCGGCGCGGTCTCGCTGCCGGCCGAGGAGATCAGCGAGAAGGTGGGCGAGCTCCCCCAGGACGTGGAGATCATCGCCTACTGCCACGGCCCCTACTGTGTGCTGTCGCCCGACGCCGTGCGCAGCCTGCGCCGCAGTGGGCTCAGCGCACGCCCGCTGGACGGGGGCATCACTCGCTGGCAGCGGGCGGGAAAGCCGCTCGTGACGGACGGGGAGGCCGACGCCGACCACTCCGCCGGCCTTCCTCCCAGCCGTTCGGCCTGACCTGGGGGGCGTCAACTCAGCGCTCTCGAACGGAATTTCGCCGTCGGAGCCGGTTGCCCCGACCGTTCGACGGGCATTATTCTATAGATCTTTAGATTTCACGAAAGGAGTGGCTTCCATGCGTGAGGTATCCGTACTCGCCATCTCCGGCAGCCTCAGGGCCCGGTCCTACAACAGCGCGCTCGCCCAGGCCGCACAGAAGCACGCGCCCAAGGGCGTGGACGTGGGGATCTACGAAGGGCTGCGCGACATCCCGCCGTTCGACGAGGACTTCGAGACCGGCCCGCCCCCCGCGCCCGTGGCGGACCTGCGCCGGCGAATCGATGCCGCCGACGCGCTCCTGGTGGTGACCCCCGAGTACAACGGCTCGTTCCCCGGCGTCCTCAAGAACGCCCTGGACTGGGCGAGCCGGCCTGCCGGACGGTCCTCGCTCCAAGGCAAGACCGTGGCCATCGCCGGGGCCTCGCCCAGCAACTTCGGCACCAGCCGCGCGCAGCTGGCGCTCCGTCAGGTCTTCCTGTCGCTGGACGCCAGGATCGTGGCGCAGCCGGAGGTCATGGTCTTCCGCGCGCACGAGCGCATCGACGACGCCGGCAACCTCACCGACGAGACCAGCGTCGACCTGCTCCGAACCCTCGTGGAGAAGCTGGCCGGAATGGCACGCGCCGCTGCCGCATGACGCGGCCCCTGGACCGGCGCGGTGGCCTCCCCCGTAACGCTCCCGCGCCGCAGTCCCCCTCGCGCCCTGCGGTATCCCGCTGCACGGGCCGAGGGGGGCTGGTGTGTCCGCGCGCTGTCGCTCAGCCCCCGGCCCCGTCGGCCCGGCCGCGGCCGGGCGTGACGCCGAGGCCGGCGAGAAAGGCCCCGGCGGCGGGCGACGGGCGGAACCGACCCCACGCCAGGCGCTCGACCCGGGCGGGCGCGTCCCGCACGGAGAGCCGGCACACGCCGGGAAGTTCCGCGACGAAAGCGGAGGGGAGCATACCGACCGCCAGGCCGTTGCGGACGAAGGCGGCCAGGAACTCGACCCCTGTCACCTCGAACGCCACCTGGCGGGCCAGGCCCGCCGCCTGGAACGCCTCCTCGGACTGGGAGCGGGCTGCGGAGCCCTCGGCGAAGTCGACGAAGGTCTCCTCGGCCAGGCGAGCCAGGTCCACCTCGGGCGCCCGCGCGAGCGGATGCCCGGGCGCCACGACGGCGACGAGTTCGTCCGTCGCCAGCTCCATGTCCCGCACGCCTTTCGGCCGGAAGCCCGGGAGCACACCGAGGAAGGCCAGGTCGAGAGAGCCGGCCCGGACCTCTTCGACCAGGTCCTCGCTGGAGCCGCTGCGCACGGTGATGTGCACCCTCGGATAGCGCACCCGGTACCTGCCCAGTTCAGCCGGGAGGTCGACGGCCGCCACGGTCGGTATCGTCCCGATGGCCAGCCTGCCGCTCACTTCGCCGACCGTGGCGGCCACTTCGGCCCGCGCTCGCTCCGCGGCGTCCACGGCCTGCTGCGCCGCGGGTAAGAACGCCCTCCCGGCGTCCGTGAGCCTCACCATCCGGCTGTTGCGCTCGAAGAGCCGGGCTCCCAGTTCCTTCTCCAGCCGTGCGACCTGATGGCTGAGCGCCGACTGGACGACGAGGCAGCGCTCGGCGGCACGGGTGAAACTCCCGGTCTCAGCGATCGCGGCGACGTAGCGCATCTGCTGCAGTTCCATGACTCCACCCTGCCCGTGGATCGTGATTCGTCATGTTCTGAATGAAAAAGATGTGTTGGACTCATTTTCCGTGGCCCGGGACGCTCGGTACATGACATCCCCACTACCGCAAACCGCCTCCCCGGACCGGGCACCGACCCCCTCCGGAACCCCGAAACCCCCGCTCACCCGTGGCCTGGTCTTCCTGATGGCCGTGGCGGTCGGGCTGTCCGTCGCCGGAAACTACTTCGCACAGCCGCTCCTCGACCTCATCAGCCGTGACCTGCACATCAGTTCCACCCTCGCCGGGCTGATCGTGACCGCGTCGCAGGCGGGATACGCGCTGGGCTTGATACTCCTGGTCCCGCTGGGCGACGTGGTGGACCGGAAACGGCTGGCGGTCTCCCTCTTCGCCGTCACCTCCCTGTTTCTGCTGATGACCGCGGGCGCGCCCAGCGGGCCGGTGCTGCTGGCGGGCACCGTGCTGACAGCCCTGGCGTCCGTCGGCGCCCAGGTGGTCGTGCCGTTCGTGGCCACACTGGCCGAGCCGGACAGGCGGGGCCGCGCCATCGGCGTCGTGATGTCGGGCATTCTGCTGGGCGGCCTCATCGCCCGTACCGCCTCCGGGGCGCTGTCCGAACTGGGCGGCTGGCGGACCGTGTACTGGGTGAACGCGGTCCTGATGGCCGGCATGGCCCTGCTGTTGCACAACCGGCTGCCGCGGCTGCGCAGCGGGGCCACACTCTCCTACCCGGGCCTGCTGCGCTCGACGGTCGTGCTGCTGCGCGAGGAGCCGGTGCTGCGGTGGCGGGCCGGGATCGGTGCACTGGCCCAAGCCTCGTACAGCGTCCAGCTGACCGCTCTGACCTTCCTCCTCGCCCGGCCGCCCTTCGGCTGGACCGAGGCCGCCATCGGACTGTTCGGCCTCGTGGGTGCGGTGGGTGTGCTGGGGATGACGGGCGCTGGACGGCTGGCCGACGCGGGCCATGTCCAGAAGGTGTCCGGCGCCGCAACCCTGCTGCTGACCGTCTCGTGGCTGCTGCTGCTCGCGGGTGGCCACTCGGTGCTGTGGCTGGCCGTCGGCGTCGTCACGCTGAACCTGGCGCTCCAGGCGGTGCTCAACAGCAGTCAGTCCGTCATCTACGCGCTGCGCCCGGAGGCCCGTAACCGCATCAATTCGGGGTTCATGACGTGCTTCTTCATCGGTGGCGCCGCAGGCGCCGCACTGGCGTCCGTCGTCTGGGCCGGCAGCGGCTGGGCGGGCGTGTGCCTGCTGGGTGGCGTCCTGGCTGCCGGGAGCATCGCGCTGTGGGCCCTGGAGCGCCTGCGTGCCAGGTGATCCGGCCCCGTCGCCCGGGGACGGGCGAGCGCGGCTGTGGCCCGCTGAGCCATGACTCAGCGGGCCACAGCACTTTCCGCCCGCGAGGGCTTCGGCCGCGCAGCGCGGAGCCGTACCGCTCTCCTGCCGCCGGGTCACAGCACCGCGGGCGCCAGCCTCTCCCGGGCCACCCTCGGCTCGGCCTCGCTCCAGTCCGCCAGGGGCCCGTCACCCGCCAGCACCGCCGCCGGGGTGAGGACTCGTTCCACGGTGACGTCCGTGGAACAGCAGACCGTGTCGTTCTGCCGTACGGTGATCCGCACGCGGGAGCGGCGCTCCGCGTCCGTCGAGAGCGCCTGGCCTTCCACCCAGGCAGGAGCGTTGAACTCCACATAGCGGTAGAACTCGGTTCGCATGGCCACGGGGACCACCGGCTGCGGGTAGGCGATCAACTGCGACGCCTGCCGGGCCGCCTCCAGCAGCAGCATCCCGGGCACGTGGTCGACCGGGTGGTCGAAGAGAGCCGGGTGGCTGGTGTCGACACACAGCTGCCAGCGGCCTGGCGCTCCTCCGGGGGAGAGGACGACATCGTACGGAGACGTCCGGCCCACCCACTGGGCCGGCACCGGGAGCGCGGGCGGCGCGGCGTCGGCCATGGCTTGGCGCACATCGCCCTGCGCACCACGCAGGCGCTTGTAGACGGCGGGGTTCTGGATGGAGAAGCGCGTTGCGGCCTCGCCGACCCGCTCCCTGCCGCGGAATATCTCCGCGCGCAGCAGCATTCCGGCGGCACGGCCGCCCCGGCCGGTCACGCTGCTGCACTGGACCACCAAGCGGACCTCGGCCAGGCGGTCCCTGGCCCGTAATGCCTCCGCGTCGGCGCTGTAGGTGAAGTCGCCCCAGATCAGGTGGTGCCCCAACGGCACGTCATAGGCGACGTGCGAGAGCAGGGGAAGCAGTTGCCGGACGGTCTCGGCGAGCATCAGCGGGTCGTGGACACCCTGATCGCTCAGGTAGAAGCCGTGATCGCGCGGCCAGCGCGCGGTCACCTCGAAGCGTTCTGCGTCGATCTTCCGCCAGTCGGTGAGCAGCACCTCGTCCTTGTTGTGCTTGTGGACCAGTTCCTGCGGAAGAGCTGTCTGTCGAACGGCCGGTCCGCCGGCCATCTCGGGCTCGGGCACGTCAGAGCATCCTTTCCCTCGTGGTGCATGTGCTGCACAAGGTGCTTCCTGGGCCACAACATAGAGGGCGTTCTTTTTTTTGTCGAGACATCGGAGCCGCCTCGGCGAAGGCGCGAGCCGCGTGGACCAAGGCGCCAACTCACCCTTGCCGAGCGCTGGTTGCCCGCCTCAGCAGGGCCGATTCCGGGCGGGTGGACAGCGCGCCGCCTCAACCCGCGGCGGACGAGGAGGTGCGCAATCCGCACATGACCGCGGCCCAGATCCGCTCGAGGTGCTCCGCGGCCCCGCCCTCCGGGAACTTGCGGAGGGCGACGGCCACGCCGTGCAGCAGGTGCGCGTTCAGCTGGATGACGGTCTCCACCGCGACCTCGGTGGACAGCTGACCCTCCTCGCAGGCGTGCTGCAGCAGCCGCCGGACGGCGGGCCCCCATGCCTCGCTCCACGCGCCGGCGGCAGCGACCTGCTCGCTGTCCAGGCGGGCCGACGCACGCGCCAGGGGACAGCGCGCCAGGAGAGACGCCAGCTTGCAGCTGAGCCCGGCGACGGCCGCCAGCGAATCGCCGGTGCAGGCCGCGGCGCGGTCGGCCAGCGAGCGCGCCTGGGCGGCACCCGCCCGCGCAACCGCCGCCGCGAGAGCGCTCTTGGCCGGGAAGTGGAAGGTGAGAGCACCCATGGAGACCTCCGCCGTACGGCAGACCGCCTGCAAGGACGTGCCCGAGTAGCCGCACTGGGCGAACTCCAGTGCCGCCGCCCGCAGTAGGCGCTCCCGTGTGACGGTGGCTCGCTCCTGCCTCACCTTGATGCCCCTCTCACCGATCTCTCTCTCCGGACCCCGTGGTGAGCGGGACCGCCGCTGTCTGATGAGTACCGGGCCGGCCCCGTTCGTAACCCCCGACATGCGACCTTGCGCTGTTGCGAACGCTAACCCTCAGGCACGGAGGAGGCGCGGCCCTCGGCCCAACGCTTGTGCAGCTTTGGCAGGTCAAGCGGCCCTACCGGCCAACCTTCGGAGCGTGGCGGGGCGTTGCTGGGGCGGAGGGGTTCAAAAACATAGAGGGTGTTCGCTATTCTTTTCGGGCGTCACACCCACGCACACTGCGTACAGAGGGGGAGTTCGCCATGGCCGAGGTCCACGGGACCGGTTCCACCGGACCTGTCCCGCACCAAGTGACGGAAGAGCTCACACACCATCTCTTCCAGGGGCTCCCCCGCGCCGACCAGCGCCGCTGGGCCGGGGCCTATCTGAGAGGGCTGCTCAGCACGCCGGGCAAGAAGTCGTTACGCAACATGGGCTGGACCGTCGGTGCGTCGGACACCGCGTGGCAGTCGCTGCACCAGATCATCAACGCGAGCACCTGGCAGTGGGAGCCGGTGCGCCGGAACCTGGCCCTCTGGTGCGCACAGCGGGCGCGGGTGCGCGGGGTGATCCTGGCGCCGACGCTGATCCCCAAGCGCGGCCGGTGCTCCGTAGGGGTGCACCGGCGGTTCGACCCCGCGAGCAACAGGACCGTCAGCTGCCAGTGGGCGCTGGGGCTGTTCCTGGCCACCGACCACGGTGCCGTTCCCGTCGACTGGCAGCTCCATCTGCCCGGCCGCTGGAGCGAGGACGAAGAACTGCGCGAGCGCACCTACGTCCCGGAGGAGTACGCCTTCCGCTCCCCGCACGAGGTGGCGCGTGAGCTGCTCACCTCCCCCGCCGCCGAAGCGGGCGCCGGGCAACCGGTGCTGACCGCGACCACCACCGGCGCCGCGGCGTTCACGCTGATCTCCCATCTCGGCCACCGGCGGCGGGACTTCGCGATCAGCGTGCCGGCCTCGACCCCGCTGACCGTCAGCCTGCTGCGCTCAGCGCCCGGCCTGAACGCGGCGCGCCTGGCGGGGGCGAGGAGCGCGGGTGAGATCCTGCGGCTGACGGGCTGCTGGGCCGACGAGTCCCCCGGTCACCGGGAGCGGTTACTGATCGCCCCGGCCGTCGTACACGTCCCCGGATCCTCCCTCGCCCTGCGGCTGATGACCCACCGGCCGTCGAAGAAGAGCACGCGCCGTGTGTGGCTGACCGGCATGGAGGGCTCGGCGCTGGAGCGCGCCGCCGGGCTGCTGGCCCGCCACGACGTCGCGGCCCCCAGCACGGACGTCCTGGCGCAGCTCGGTCTGTACGACTTCGAGGGGCGCTCGTTCCCCGGCTGGCACCGCCATATGACGATGGTCTCCGCCGCGTGTGCCTACCGGTTGCTGGCCGCGGACGAGCGCCATCCGTTCCGCGCCGCACTGGAGACAGTGGCCTGAGCACTCCGGCACCCACCCGCCCCTGGCCTCGGTGGCCGGTCGCGGATCACCGGACTCCTTGGGGCAGGGGTGGCGCGGGAGACTTTCATGGCGTTAGATAGCGGGTGTTCGTTTTATTTGCCGGGGGTGGCTGCTATGCGAAGGCCCAAGCAGGATCGTGCCGTACACACTCGCGAACTGATCCTCGACGCGGCGGCAGGGGTCTTCGACGAGAACGGGTTCGCGGGCGCGAGCATCAACAAGATCCTGTCGCGGGCCGGCGTCACCGCGGGGGCGATGTACTTCCACTTCCGGTCGAAGGCCGATCTGGCCCGCGCCGTCATCCACACCCAGTCCTCCGCGCTCGAGATCCCCGAACAGCCCGGCGGCATACAGCAGTTGATCGATCTGACGATGTATCTCACGGGCCAGTTCACCAGCAACATCCGGTTCCGCGCCGGGGTACGGCTCGCCGTCGAGCAGGGCGAGTCCGGGCTGCAGGACTACACCGCCTACCGGTGGTGGATCAGCATCTTCGAACGGGAACTGGTCGCCGCCCGTGCCCGCGGTGAGCTCCTGCCCGGAGTTGATGAGGCGTCCTTCGCACGGTTCGTCGTGGCCAGCTACACCGGCACCCAGGTGATGTCCGACATCGCCACGGCCCGTACCGACCTCGCCGAGCAGGTCGTCACCATGTGGCGCTATCTGCTGCCCAGCATCGTCCCGCCCCTCATGCTGACCCACTACGTCATCGACCCGGCCCGCAAGGACCTCATCTCCGCCTGAGGAATCGCCGTATGAGGAATCGCCGCGTTCTGGTCACCGGCGCCACCGGCTTCATCGGCTCGGCCGTGCTGCGCGAACTTCTGCGCCGCTCCGACACGTCCCGGATCACGGTACGGGCGCTCACCCGCGCCCTGCCGCCCCGAGCCGCCTCACACCCCGCGCTGGAGTGGTGGGAGGCGGACCTGACGCGGGCGGACGCGCTCCACGATGCGGCCGAGGGAGCCGACACCCTCATCCACACCGCCTCGCGCGTCAGCGGCGACGAGGACACCTGCGCCGCCGTCAACGTCCGTGGTACGGAGGCGGTCATGGCCGAGGCGCAGCGCAGCGGCGTCGACCGGGTCGTCCACCTGTCGACTGCCGCCGTGTACGGCCCCGGTCCGCACCGCGGCCCCGCTGTCGGCGAACTCGCCCCGCGTCCCGTGTCCGCGGCCAGCCGCACCCGGCTCCTCGGCGAACGTGCCGCGCTGGAGGCCGACGCCGTCGTGCTGCGCCCCGGCCTGGTCCTGGGAGCCGGTGACCGCTGGGTGGTGCCGGCGCTGGCGGAGCTGTCCGGCCGGGTGCCGGGCCACTGGGACGGCGGACGGGCCAGATCCTCGGCCGTCATGGTGGAGGACCTGGCACGCCTCACCGCCGAACTGGCGCTCGGGCCCAGGGTGCCGACCGGCGTCCACCACGCCAGTCACCCCGACCCGGTCCGGCTCCGCGACCTGCTGACAGCGCTGATCCGGCACAACGTTCTTCCCGAGCCCCCGCCACGCGAGCTGAGCTGGGAGGAGTGCCTGACGGAGCTGCGCACGAGCGAGGGCACCGTCAGCGAGCGCCAGTTCTCCCTCCTGGCGCGGGACCACTGGTACCGCAGTGACGAGATCTGGGAGCGAGCAGCCTGCCCTCCCGGGCCGGGCCCGGTGGCTCGGCTGACCGGAGAAACCGCCGAGTGGTACCGCGCCCACCTGCGGGACCACCCGCCCCGCCGGCCGGTGCCGCCGGGCTCGTCGGCGTCACCGTCCTCGGCCGGCTGACGGGGCGCCCAGGTCGCGGTGCTCGTTGTCGGAGACTCCCGCAGCTGTGAGCAGAGCGCGCTGCTCTTCCAGCTGGCGCTGCTGGGCACGGACGATCTCGGTGAGCTCGCTGATCTCCTGGCGGGTGGCCGTCTCCTGTTCGGCGCCGGCCGCCGAGACGCGTTCGATGAACCAGGAGGCGAGAGAGGCGGACACCACACCCAGCACCGCGATGCCCGCGATCATCAGCAGCACGGCGACCAGCCGTCCGGTGGGCGTCACCGGGTAGTAGTCCCCGTAGCCGACCGTCGTCACGGTGGCGAAGGTCCACCAGACGGCGTCGGGGAAGCTCTCGATGGTGGCACCCTCGGCGCCGCGCTCGGCGTCCAGCACGGCCAGCGCGCCGCAGAGCATCAGCAGCCCGGTGGCTCCGGCCGCGTAGGTGGTCACCTGGCCCCGCAGGGTGACGGCGGCGCGGCGGTTGAGGACGCTCATCACCGTCAGCAGACGCAGCATCCGCAGCGGTCGGAACACCGGCAGCACCACGGTGGCCAGCGCGAACAGATGGCTCTTGAAGTAGGCCCGGCGGTCGGTGGCGCGCACCAGCCTGACCACGTAGTCGAGGGCGAAGACGCCCCAGGTGATCCAGCCGGCCCAGACGCACGCGGTCCGCCAGCCGTGGCTCAGGTCGGGCTGGAGTATCGGCCAGGCGTACGCCACGAGGAAGACCAGCACCGCGCCCGTCAGCGCGACATCCACCGCCGAGAACCGCTGCGGCGGCTCCGGCGCCGCCTTGGCGGCAGCGAAGGTCTCCGGCTGAGAGGTGTCTGCGCGCTCGTCCATCACGGGCCGCACGATACCGAGCCCGCCGGGCGGCCGGCTCGGCTCCCGGCCTCAGGTGCGGGCCGCCGTGCCGGCCTCCCGGCGGCGCCGGGGAGACGGCACCCGCCCGGCGGCCTCCCCGGTGCGCCCGGCGTGCCCGGCGTGCTCGCCGGTGGGTTCCGGTACCTCGACGGTGTGGCCGCGCAGTGGCTGGGAGCTGCGCCAGCCGCCGCAGCCCACCTGGAAGCGCACGTCCCAGGTGCCGGCCGCCAGGCCGCGGCCGTGGTCGGCCGTGGCCGGGTCCACGGTGAACTCCGCCTCGAACCGCAGCGTGCACAGGTCCTGCCGATCCCGGCCGCGTCGGCGGCCGGCTCCCGGCAGCCGGGCGGCCGGCTTCGCGAAGAGGGCCGCCGACCGTTCCCGCAGGGCCCTCGCCCACCGCCGTCCGGCCGCGGCCCGCTCGCTTCCATCCCCGTTTTCGTATCCGCGCCTCTCGTGCTCCTCCCCCACCGGGAGCTCGACCACCCGCCAGGTGGTCGGCAGGTTCAGTACGGTGCCGCCCTCACGGTGGCGCACCTGGCCCCGTACGTTGCTGCGCCGTACGGCCTTGGCGAAGTCGGCACGCGCGGCGGCCTCCTGGACGGCGGCGACCCGCGACGGCAGCCGCAGCACCCGGCGCTCGCTGTCCCGCACGAAGGCGAGCGGTGCGGTCTTCCTGCCCTTGCCCCGTACCAGCAGCGCCGAGCAGCGGACCGTCAGCCGGCCGTCCTCCCGCCACCACGCCGACTCCACCCTGGGCCGGTGCGCGATGCCCGCCTCGAACCGCGCCTGCTCCTCCAGCAGCGCGTGGTCGCCGTGCCGGGCGAGGGCGGCCACGATCCGCAGCCGGGTGGGCAGCGCTGTGTCCGCCTCCGGCGGCAGTTCGGCGGCCAGCGCGCCGACGGCTTCGATCCACTCGGCCCGGCGCTCGGCAGGCTGGTCCAGCAGCCGCTTCCCTGCGATGCGGTCGAGCGCCTTCTTGCCGTACCACTTGGCGACCAGCCGGTTGCGGTGCCGGCCCGGCGGCACATAGGTGTCCGGCGCGTCGAGGACGGCCAGGACCCGCCGGATGCTCTCCACGTAGGGGCCCGGTTCGATGGTCCGGTAGCTGACGTTGTGCCGGCCGTCGGTGTGCCGCACCCAGTGGTAGCAGGTGTAGTCGTGCACCGTGGCCACCCGGTCGGTGAGGAGGAAGGCGCGCAGCGTGAACATGTGGTCCTCCAGCCGGACCCTCCCCTCGGGGAAGCGCAGCCGGTGCTCGCGCAGGAAGGCGCGGCGGAAGAGCTTGTGCACCGTCATGGAGGCCAGCAGCGCGGGGTCGGTGCGCAGGTCGCAGGAGGTCATCGGCTTCTCGAACAGGGCACGCGGTGCCTGCCGCCCGTGGCCGGCCATCCGCCCGATGACGATGTCGGCACCGGTCTGACGGGCGCGCGCGTACATCCGCTCCAGGGCCTCGGGCGCCAGATGGTCGTCGTCGTCCACATAGTGCACGAACTCGCCCCGTGCCAGGTCCGTCCCGGTGTTGCGGGGGCGCCCGGGCCATCCGGAGTGCTCGGCGCGTACCACGCGCGCCGTCGCCTCGGCGCCCTGCCGGGATATCTCGTCCTCCAGCAGCGCCACGGTGTCGTCGCTCGACTCGTCGTCCACGTAGATGACTTCGAACGCGGAGCGGGGCATGGTCTGCGCCAGGAAGGAGCGCAGCCCGGTGAGGACCGTCTGCCCGGTGTTGTACGTGGGGACGACGATGCTGACTTTGACGGGCTCCTGGCGCGCGGGCGGTTCTGCGGTGTGCACTGCGGCGGCTTTCCTCCGGTCGTCTGCGGCGTCCCGCCCGGGTGCCCCGCGGACCGGCTGTCAATCACCGTGTGCCGGTGTTCAGCGTGTGGGAACGACCGTGTCCGGGTCAGCGGCCTAGTACGGATTCAGAGGGATCTCACACCACACTCGTTTGCCGTTGCCGCGCGGTTCGACGCCCCAGTCGGTGGCGAGCTCTTCGATGAGCATCAGGCCGCGCCCCGAGGTGGACTGCTCCGTCGCGGCCCGGCGCTGCGGGGAGGCGGGTGAGCTGTCGGTGACGGCGATCCGCAGGGCACGGCCGCCGTCGCGCACCGGGCGTGCGGTCAAGGTGGCGTCGCCCTCGGTGTGCAGCAGCGCGTTGGTCGCCATCTCGCTGGCCAGCAGCTCGGCGGTGTCGGCGAGGGAGCCCATCGACCAGCGCTGCAGCGCTGTGCGCAGGGCCTGCCGTGCCGCGTGCAGAGAGCGCGGATCGCCCGGCGAGATGGTGACGGCCATCTGCGGCGCCGCGGCCCGCCTGCCCGAAGGCCGGCGCAGAAGCAGCAGCGCGACGTCGTCCTCCTCTCCGGTGAAGCCGTTCATGGTGCGCAGCAGATGGTCGGCGAGCGCATCGGGGCGTACGGGTCCGGACCGTACCGCGTCCAGCAGTCGGGCCCGGCCCTCGTCGATGTCCTGGGTGCGGGACTCGATGAGGCCATCGGTGAACAGCAGCAGAGTGGAACCGGGTTCCACCAAGGTCTCGGACATCGTGTACGGGGGCTGGGCCGACGGTGCGGCCAGTCCCAGGGGGAGCCCGGTAGGGCTGTCGACCCAGACGCAGCTGCCGTCCGGCCGGCGCAGCACGGGTTCCGGATGTCCGGCGCGGACACTGACGGCCACCCCGGTACGGGGGTCGAACAGGACCAGGAGGCAGGTGGCGAACCGGTCGGTGTCCAGCTCGGCGAGGAAGGCCGAGGCGCGGGCCATGACGGTCAGCGGCGGATGTCCTTCGGCGGCGTAGGCGCGCAGCGCGATCCTGAGCTGCCCCATCACGGCGGCGGCCGTCACATCGTGGCCCTGGACGTCGCCGACGACGGCGGCGATCCGGCCGTCGGGCAGCGTGACGGCGTCGTACCAGTCACCGCCGATACCGCCGCGGGCCCTGGCCGGGCGGTAGCGGGTCGCCATGGCCAGCCCGGGCACGTGCGGGATGTGTCCGGGGAGCATCGCCGTCTGGAGTCCGGCGGCGAGTTCGTGTTCCTGGTCGAAGAGGAGGGCCCGCTGGAGCGACTGGGCGATGGTGTTGCTGAGCGCGGTGAGCACGGTGCGCTCGTCGTGGGTGAAGCGGATCTTGCCCTCGTAGGAGAGGCCGACGGCGCCGATGGGGGTGTCGTGTGCGATCAGCGGGAGGAAGACGGCGGCAGTGGTCCGGGGGATCAGCTCCAGATATCTGCGCAGCCCCGGGTACCGCTGGGCGAACTCCTCACGGTCCGTGACGAAGACGGGCTCCCGGCTGCGAACGGCCTCGCTGAGCGGCAGCGGGGAGGCGATGCGGGAGAGGTGGAAGTCGCGGATGAGGTCGTCGGGTACGCCGTTGGAGCCCACCAGCTCCATCCGCCCGCCGTCGACCAGCCCCAGGATGATGCTGGCCGCGCCGAGCCGCTGGACCAGCCGGGTGGTGGTGAGGGCCTCGGCGACATCGTCGACCGTCACGGTGGGGGCCAGCGCGTCGTTGACATGCCCCACGATGTGGGCCTGCCGGCGCCGGTCGCTCTTGGCCTGCCGCAGCTCCCGCGTCTGGTCGATCGCCCGAAGCTCCTGGCTGGCGTCCCGGATGATCCCGATGACCTGCGCCGGTCTGCCGGTGTCGTCGCAGATGACGGTGGCCTGTGTGTGCGTCCAGCGCAGCGAGCCGTCAGGAAGGCGGACGCGGAAGTAGAGGCTGTAGCCCGACCGCTCCTTCAGCGCCCGGCCCACCTGCGCCTGGATCTCGGGCAGCTCCTGGGACAGCATCCGCTCGGCGATGGTCGCCGGCCGGTTGTCGTACTCCCCCGGCTTGAACCCCAGAACCGCGAGCCCCGAGTCGTCGTACCGCATCTGGCCGGTGGGCAGGTCCCAGCAGAAGCTGCCCATGCCGTTGACGGCCAGCGCGACATGGGCGGCGACCGGCGGGTCCCCGTGCCGGGTGGGCCCCGTGTTCGGTTCGCGGAAGCGGTGCATCGCTGTCTCCCGATCGCGTGGCCCCAGTGCTGAGTCCCCGCTCGGCGACAGCCACGGCGGCGCGCCTGGCGGGGCCACCTCCCCCATGATGCGGGGACCGGTCCCCCGCCGCCCGTCGAGGAACACGGCAGTGACCCGTAAGCGTGAGTGGCCGGCAGGTGTGAGCGACCCCCGGCCCTCGCCGCCACAGCTGCGGGCCCCTCGCCACGACAGCTGCGGGCCCCCGCGCCGGGGCGGGGGCCCGCAGGAGCAGGGGCCCTGAGGGGCGGGAGCCCTGAGGGGCGGCCGGGATCAGGGCTTGCCGCGGGCCTGGCTTGCGGCCTTCTCGGCGGCGTCCGACTCGGAGTCGTGCGGGCCCGTCGACAGTTTGCCGCCGGAGCTCTCGATGTGCGCGCGGACGAACCACTGGAAGAGTTCCAGCTTCCGCAGGTGCTCGATGAGCAGGTCCTGGGTGACCGGGTCGGAGGTGTCGGTGGCCTCGACCGCCTTGCGGTGGTCTTCGATCACACCGGTGTAGACGACATCGAGGGCGCCGAGGTGTTCGATGGCTTCGGCCCGTCCGAGTGTGTAGTCGCCCCACGTCCGCTCGGCGACCAGCACGCCCGGGGTGCCCCAGGGGGAGCCGCCCAGCGTGGAGATGCGCTCCGCGGTGTTGTCGATCATCTCGCGGACGGCCTCGACCTGCGGGTCGAGCATCTCGTGGACGGCGATGAAGTGCGGTCCGATCACGTTCCAGTGCACATGCTTCAGGGTCAGCGCCAGGTCGTTGAGGGCGTGCAGCCGCATCCGCAGGAGCTGGATGACGCTGCCACCGTCGGCCGTGGACATGCCCGGGACGGTGTAGGACGGCTTCGATCCGTTGGTGTGTGCTGCCACGGTGCGCTCCAATCCTCGGAAGCTCGGTAGTTGGCGGTAGTCAGAAAGGGTCGGATGACGGTCAGTCGTCGGGCGAGTGCCGCTGCTGCGCGGCCGCGTACGCGTGCTCATGCGCCCGTACGACCTCGCGGGCCGTGCGCTGCATGCGGTTGCCTCCCGTGACGTGGACAAATGCTGCGGTTGCCGGTTGCCGGTTGCGGGGCCGGTCGGCCGGGAAACGACCTGCACTGGGGGGCGGACCGGCACTGGAAGGGAGCCGACCCCGCGCGGGACGGGACCGGCGGGGCACGGTGCACGTATCGGTCGGCGTGCGGGTCACGCCGTATGCGCGGGCGGTCAGCGGCGGCCGAGTGCCCGTTGGAGTTCGTCCTTGTTCATGTGGGAGCGGCCCTTGACGCCGCGCTGCTTGGCCTCGTTGTAGAGCTGGTCCCGGGTGGGCCCCGCAGGGCCCGTGCGGTTGCCGGAGCGCTGGCCTCCGCGCTTGGGGGCCGGCTTGTCCTGCACAGACGTGCGGCTGGCCCGCTTGGCCTCGCCCTTCTGGGCGCGCTCCTTGTTCACCGTGCGGGCCGCGATCTCCTTGGCCCGCCCGGTGGAGGCGCCCTGCCGCTTGGCGCCTTCCTTGATGTGCTCGTACTGACGCTCGCGCTTGCGGTTCGACCCTGCAGGCATGGTTCCTCCGTGTTCTGCGGTGTGGTGCTGTCGCGGTCGACTGCCGGGCGTCTGTCCGCTATCGGCGCTTTCGACCGTTTCCATACTCCGCTCTCGCGGTCCGGACGGCGACCGCACCGGCACGCTTCAGCGCCCGGGTTCCACATGCACCGGGCGTCACACCTGGTCTTCGGGGCGCCGAGGAATCGACCATGGCCGCGGCGATGAGTTCTGCCGAGCCGGCGAGTCCGACCACTGTCACCGTCGATACCAGGAGGAACAGGTGGCTCAGCTACTGAGAGTCCAGAATTTCACCGTCTCAAGTGACGGCGTAGCCGCAGGCGAGGACCAGAGTTTCGAAAAGCCGTTCGGTAATGTTGACCCGGGAAGGATGTTCGCCTGGGCCGGTGCCACCGCGAGCTGGCCCGGGCGCACCGATCCCGGGGGGAGCCGGGGTCTCGACGACTACTTCACCCGGGACTTCGCACACGGCATCGGCGCCGAGATCATGGGCCGCAACAAGTTCGGGCCCCAGCGCGGGCCCTGGCAGGACCACGAGTGGCGCGGCTGGTGGGGCGACGAGCCGCCGTTCCACACCCCGGTGTTCGTGATGACCCACCACGAGCGCCCTTCGTTCACGCTCTCCGACACCACCTTCCACTTCGTCGCCGGTGATCCGGCTTCGGTACTGGAACAGGCCCGGGAGGCGGCGCAGGGCGCGGACGTCCGGCTGGGTGGCGGGGTGACCACGATCCGGCAGTTCCTCGACGCCGACCTCGTGGACACGCTGCACGTGGCCGTCTCACCGGTGCGGCTCGGCTCGGGACTTCGGCTCTGGGAGACGCCCAACGAACTGCTCGACCGGTTCCACCTGGAGGTCGTGCCCAGCCCGAGCGGAGTGACGCACCACCTGTTCTGGCGGAGGTGACACCAGGCGGTTGATCGCCGATGATCGCCGGTGATCCCCCGCTGGTCCGCGTGACCCCTCAGTCGGCTGCCCGGATCTCGAACCACGTCGTCTTGCCACATGGCAGCAGGTCCACGCCCCAGCGCTCGGCGAGGGTGTCCACCAGGAAGAGGCCGCGGCCGCTGGTGTCCAGTTCACCGACCGGCAGCAGGCAGGGCAGTCCGCGCGAGGGGTCGCGGACCTCCACGCGGATCCAGCCCGAGCGCGGGAGCATCCGGATGCCGATGGTGTGCGCTCCGGTGTGCCGCACGGCGTTGCCGACCAGCTCGGAGACGAGCAGCACCGTGTACTCGGTGCGCTGCGTCGGGAGCGCCCAGCGCTGCTGGAGGGCGGCCTGGGCCAAGCGGCGTGCGAGGCGGGCCGATTCCGGGCGATTCGGCAGCGGCACCTCCGCCACGGTGGGATCACCGAACCGGTCGAGAACGGTGCTCACCGGCTCGGCGTCCCAGGTCTCCGCTGGGTCTTCCGGAACCCGTTCGGTCACGCTCGCCACATCTTCCTGACCCGCCATGGCCACCATCATGGCGGCAGGTGAGAGCCCCTGGGGGCGGTTCCGGGGTTTCCAGAGAGGCGGAAGCGCGCGGTCCAGGGCCCCGCACGGGAGGGGCCGCGGGGCCCTGTGAGCGCACAGCCGCGCTCTGACCTGGAATGACATCCCGTATACAAGTGATCACAAGGCGCCACAAGTGAGCGGCGGAAGCGGGTGTCCCGCCCACGGGAAATTCCCCCGCACGGTGGGGCGCTCGCTGTTCCCGCGCGTACGCCACCCCCCACCACCCCCTCCCGCGCCCTGCGGGACAGCGCCCTTTCAGGGGCGCGGGGAACCGCGCGAGCAGCCGAACCCGCCCGCAGCCCGCACACTTCCGACAGGGGCGCCCCCTCCCGGGGCCGGCGGCGCACCGCCTAGCGGAACTTCGCCTTGCCGGGACCCTCCTCGACGAAGCTGCGCATGCCGATCTCGCGGTCCTCCGTCGCGAACAGGCCCGCAAACCAGTTCCGTTCGATCGCCAGGCCGGTCTCGATGTCCGCCTCGAGACCGAAGTCGACCGACTCCTTGGCCGCGCGCAGCGCGAGCGCGGGGCCCCGCGCCAGCCGGGCGGCCCAGGCGTGCGCCTGCTGGTAGACCTCGGCGTCCGGCACCACGTGGTCCACCAGTCCGATCCGCGCGGCCTCGTCCGCCTCGACCGTGCGGCCTGTGAAGATGAGGTCCTTCGCCTTGGCAGGGCCCACCAGCCGGGACAGCCGCTGAGTGCCGCCCGCGCCGGGGATCAGCCCGAGCAGGATCTCCGGCTGGCCCAGCTTGGCGCTCTCGCCCGCGAACCGTACGTCCGCGCACAGCGCCAGCTCGCAGCCGCCGCCGAGCGCGTAGCCGGTGACGGCCGCGGCGACGGGCTTGGGGATGCGGGCGATGGCGGTGAACGCCTCCTGGAGTCCGCGGGAGCGCAGGACCATCGCGGCGTGGTCCATCTCGCGCATCTCTTTGATGTCCGCGCCGGCCGCGAAGACCTTCTCGCCGCCGTAGAGCACCACGGCCCGTACGTCCTCGCGGCGGGACGCCTCCTCGGCGAGCTCGCGCAGCAGGTCCTGGGTGGCGATGTCGAGCGCGTTCATCTTCGGCCGGTCGAGACGGATGGTGCCGACGCCGTCGGCGACCTCCAGGCGCGCGGTGGCGCCGCTGGGTTCGTTGTCGGTCATGGAGGGAAGGTTAACGGCCGTTACGCGCGGCGGCCCCGGTGCTGTTCCTCACAGCACCGGGGCCGCACGCCGTCGCACCGGGCGGCCTACCGCTGCGGCGCCGTCCACTTCTCCCAGGACATGTTCCAGCCGTTGAGGCCGTTGTCCGGCTTGATCGTGTCGTCCGCCGAGTTCTTGACCTCGACCACGTCGCCGATCAGCGAGTTGCTGAAGAACCAGGCGCCGGGGGTCCCGTTGTTCCCGCCGCCTCGCATGTCGAACAGGCCCACACAGCCATGGCTGCCGTTGACCTTGCCGAACTGGTACTTGGCCATCCAGTAGTTGCCGTGGATGAAGGTGCCCGAGGTGCTCAGGCGCATCGCGTGCGGCACGTCCTTGATGTCGTACTCGCCGCCGAAGCCGACGGTGTCCCCGTTCATCCGGGTGACCGGGTGCTTCTCGCTGATGACCATCTTGCCGTTGTAGGTGGGGTTGGCCGGGCGCCCCGAGGTGATCGGGAAGGTCTTGATCTTCTTGCCGTCCCTGGTGACGGTCATCGTCTTCTTCTTGGCGTCGACGACGCTGACCTGCTGCCTGCCGACGGTGAACTTCACCGTCTTGCGCTGCGTTCCGAAGACGCCGTCGGAGCCCTCGACACCGCTGAGGTTGAGGTCGACGGTGACCTTGGTGCCGGACTTCCAGTAGTCCTCGGGGCGGAAGTCGAGCCGCTGGTTGCCGAACCAGTGGCCCGCCACCTCGACCTGGGGGTCGGCGGAGACGGATATCGCCTTCTCGACGGCTTCGCGGTTGGCGACCGGACGGTTGAAGTTGATCGAGAAGGGCATGCCCGCGCCGACCTTGTCACCGTTCTCCGGCGTGAAGTAGCCGACGAAGGTGTTCTGCGGCACGAAGGTGGTGAACGCAGCGTGCTTGGCCGAGGCGCGGCCCTCGGAGTCCTCGGCCACGGCGTCCACGGTGTACTTGGTACCGGCCGAGAGGTGGGTGGCAGGCCGCCAGACCGTGCCGCCCTGTGCGAGCTCGCCCTTGACCTTCTTGCCCTTGCTGTCCTGGACGGTGACCTTGGTCAGCTTGCCCTTGGCGGCCGCCACCTTCAGGGCGCCGGAGGTCCGCACGCCGTCCGCGCCGTCCTCGGGCTTCACGGTGACGACCGCCTCGGAGGGGCCCTTCGCCGGCTTGTCGTCGTCCTTGCCCTTGGCGCTGGCTCCGGTACCTCCGCCACCGCCACAGGTGGTGAGTGTGAGCAGCAGGACGACCAGCAGCACCACGAGGCCGACGGCGGAGCCGCCTATCACCTGGGCCCGGCTGTCCCCCCGGATCGTCTCCCACTTGAGCTTGTCCCTGGCCACTGTCTTCAGATCCAAGACGGCCCCACCCCTTGTCCTCACACGGCTTCGCGCACCCGTGTGCGCCCCCGAAAACACAACGCCGCGCCGCCCGGCGTGTGGGGCTCCGAAGGGAGACCAGGCCACAGGAAAGGCGGCGCGCGTCCGCCTTGTTAGATAATCACACCCCGGTGGTAGCGAGCGTCGCGCGCGGGTCACCGTTCGGTCGCGTTTTTGGGGAGGCCGGAAGGAGGCGGAAGGCGGCGGAGGCCGTAGGCGCTGGGCCGCCGGGTGTGCCGTCGCGCCCGGGGCTCACTTCAGGGCCGAGCCCTCGATCCACTTTTCCCAGGGCATGTTCCAGCCGCCGAGCCCGTTGTCGGCGGTCACGGTCCGGTCGTGCGAACCCCGCACGGTCACCAGATCGCCGACGAGCGACCGGCGGAAGAACCGCCCGGCTGGTGACTTGTCGTCACCGCCGCGCTCGTCCCGCAGGCCGATACAGCCGTGGCTGGTGTTCTTCTCGCCGAACGTGCGCCGGGGCGCCCAGTAGTTGCCGTGCAGGAAGGTGCCGCTGCGGGTCAGCCGCATCGCGTGGGGCACGTCCTTGATGTCGTACTCCCCGCCGAAGCCCACGGTGTCCCCGTTCATCCGGGTCTCCGGGAACTTCTCGCTGATGACCATCAGGCCGTTGTAGGTGGGGTTCTTCTTCGTTCCCGCCGTGATCTCCAGCCGGTCGACGGTGCGGCCGCCGCGCTGCACGGTCAGGGTGTGGCGGCGTACGTCCACGATGCTGCGCTGGTCGCGACCGATGGTGTACCGCACCTTTTTGCGCTGGGTGCCGTAGACGCCCGGGGCCCCGCGCACATCCCGCAGCCGCAGATCGAGGACGACCTCGGTGCCGGGCTGCCAGAACGTACGGGGCCGGAAGTCGAGCCTGGTGCGCCCGAACCAGTGCGCGGCGACGGGCACGCGGGGGCGGGAGGTGACGCTGATGGCTCGTTCCACCGCAGCCCGGTCGGTGATCGGGCGGCTGAACTCGATCGAGACGATCGTCGCCGTACCCACCGTCTGCCGGTCCTCCGGCCGGAAGTAGCCCACGAAGCGGTGCGGCGGCACGCGGGTGGAGAAGGTGGCGTGGCGGATCACGCGGTCCCCCTCACCGTCGATGGCCACCACGTCCACCACATAGGTGCTGGCCAGTTGCAGCACCGACTTCTCGCCGCGCCCCGCGCCGCCGCGCCCCGTGGCGTTGGCGTCGGAGGCCGGCAGCGGGTGCCAGCGCCGCCGGTCGGCGGAGAACCGGCCCGCGATGGCCCGTCCGGCATCCTTCCCCTGGCGCTGCATCCGGACGCTGCGCAGCTCGCCCTCGGGTACGGAGACCTCGACACGGGCGTCGGTGGGAACGCTGTCGGCCCCGTCGTGCGGTGTCACCCGGATGGCGTCGCCCGGCGGTTTGGAGTCGTCCATGACACCGCACCCGACGGGCGCGGCGGACAGCAGCGCGAGCAGGAGAGCGACCACCACGGCGCGCAGCCTGCGTCGCACGCGGGGCGCGCGATTGTGCGGTACCCCGCCTTCTCGTGCCGTCGTGCACTGTGCGCCCCGTCCCATACCGTCCCCGCTTCTGTGCGTACCTGCTGCCCGGCGCGTTCCGCTGTCCATCCCACGCGGACGAACGGACCAACGAAGCGCGTGCGGTGGGGACACCGCGATCACACGTGTGAGCGAGATTTACCCTCCGGGAAGGAAAGGAAGGAGCCCGCGCCCGGCGGCCGGACCGACGTCACCGCTGACGGCTGCCCGCGCCCGGCTCAGCTTCTGCGACGGGCCAAATCCGGTCGCCCCGCGGCATGCCCCGGACCACACTGACTGGACGTGACCTCTCCCGGTGCCCCAGCGGCTTTTCTCCGTTCCCGCAACTTCGTCCTCTTCTTCACGGGCCGGGCCGTCGCCAAGCTGGGCGACGCGATGCTGCCCATCGCGCTGTCGGCCGGGCTGATCCAGCAAGGGCACGGGCCCGGTGCGATCGGTGCCGCGCTGGCCTCGCTGACGGTGTTCCTGGCGGGGTTCGTGATCTTCGGTGGTGTCTTCTGCGACCGGTTCGACACCCGGGCGCTGATGATCGGCGCCGACCTGGTGCGGGTCCTCACCCAGGCGGGTATGGCCGCGCTGTTCCTGAGCGGGCATGTGGTGCTGTGGCAGGTGTGTGCGATCGGCGCGGTGAACGGTGTCTGTGCGGGCCTGTTCCAGCCGGGTGTCGCCAGCACGATCCCCCGGGTGGCGGCCGACGTGCAGGGCGCCAACGGGCTGATCCGTACCGCCGAGTCGCTGGCGATGCTGCTGGGCCCCGCACTGGCGGGCGCACTGGTGGGAGCCTTCTCACCCGGCGGGGTCTTCGCGGCGCACGCCGCCACCTATCTGCTCAGCGCGCTGTGTCTGGGCCTGCTGCGGCTGTCCCCGGAGACCGAGTGGCGTCCGGCCGAACGGGGCAGCTACCGCGCCGATCTGGCCGAGGGCTGGCGCGAGTTCCGGGCGCGTACCTGGATGTGGAGCGTCATCCTCATCTGGATGGTCTACATGGTCACCGTCTCGGGTCCGCTGGTGCCGCTGACCGCCTCGGAGATCATCCCGGCCGACGGTCCCGGCGTCTACGGCCTGGTCAACTCGGCCCTTGGCGGCGGGACCGCGCTGGGCGGGCTGCTGGCGCTGCGCTTCCGGCCGGTGCGGCAACTGCGCGCCGGTTCCCTGGCACTGCTCGGCTGCTGCTGTTACCCGGCCGCTGTGGGGCTGGGCCTGCCGCCCGCCGCCATGATGGCGGCGGCGGCCGCCTGGGGTGTGGGCGGTGGTATCTGGAGCGTGATGTGGGCGACCAGTGTGCAGACCCAGGTGCCCGGACAGGTCCTGAACCGTATCCACGCCTACGAGGTGGCGGGCTCGCTGGCGATGATGCCGGTGGGCCAGGCGCTGGCGGGTCCGGCGGCGCAACTGCTCGGCGGCCGTACGGTGCTGCTGGCCGGGGGATTCATCATGGTCGGCGTCTCAGCGGCGTTGCTGTCGGTACCGGCCGTCCGCGACCTTCGGGCGGTGACGCACCGTGCCGGGGCCCGGCCGTCACACGACGAGCCGCCGGTACGCCGCGGCGGCGGCCACCGGGATGTCAGCGCCTGAGCCGCGCCGGACCGTGCGGGTCACGGCGCAAGGCGCAGCAGCCGGTCGCGGGCCCGGGTGTGGCGGGTGGTCATGAGGCGGTGGAGAGCACGGGAGGCCAGTGCGGTGCGCTGCGCGCTGCGGCGGCGTTCCGCGTCGTAGGCGCGCAGCGCAGCGGGCAGGCCGCCCGGCTCGCCGTGCCGCTCGACGGCGCGGGTGAGGGCTTCGGCGTCGAGCAGGGCCGTGCAGGCGCCCTGGCCGAGGTTGGGGGTCATGGCGTGCGCCGCGTCGCCGACGAGGGCGACCCGGCCGCCGTGCACGAAGGATGGCAGCGCCGGGTACAGATGGCGCATCTCGTACCGGATCCAGTCGGCCGGGTCGGTCTCCGACAGGATGCGGGGGATCGGGTCGTGCCAGTGGGCGAAGAGTCCGCGCAGTTCGTCGGCCGTGGTGGCTTCCGGGGCGACGGCGTACCAGTTGGTGCGTCCCGGCTCGACGGGCGTCATACCGAAGAAGCGGCCCTTCCCCCAGGTTTCGCCGTGCACCGGGCTCTCCCGGTCGGCGGTGCCGATCCAGGCGACGGTGCCGATGTGGCGGGGGCGGCTGCGGGTGCCGAAGAAGGCGGTGCGGACCGCGCTGTTGATGCCGTCGGCGCCGACCACCAGGTGGTGGTCGCGGGCGAGCCCGGCCGGGTCCTCGACCCGCTCGCCCAGCTTGAGCGGCACGTCGCCGTACGCCGCCAGGGCTTCGGCCAGAGCGTCGATCAGGTACGGGCGACAGATGAGGAGTTCGGGGCGGCCGGCCTTCCGCTCGATACGGTCCAGCGGCAGCCTGGCCAGCACGCTGCCGTCGGGCCTGCGTACGTGGGCGGTGCGGTAGGGCACGCCGTTGCGGTGCAGGGCCGCGGCAACGTGCGCCGAGAGCCGGCCGAGGGCGGTCTGCGCCGTGGGGTGGATACCGAGCGCGGTGCCGTAGCGCTCCAGTGCGGTGCGCCGTTCCAGCAGCGTGACCTGCCATCCGGCGCGCCGTAGCCCGAGCGCGGTCGCCAGCCCCCCGACTCCCGCGCCGACGACCACGGCTGTGCGTGCTGCCCCACCCGGTACGGACGTGCTGTGCATGACGCCTCCCTTGGCATCCGGCCGGCCCGAGACAGCCGACCACCACATCCGTGGTACCACGCCTGGGGTAGTGTCGCCAACACCCGTTCGAGCACAGCCGCGAGGAGAGCAGCGATGAATCCGGACCGCCGCGACCGGCTGCGGGACGCCGCCGTCGAGGTGCTGGCCGCCGAGGGCGGGCGCGGACTCACGCACCGCGCCGTGGACGCCGCGGCCGAGGTACCCCCGGGCACCGCGAAGAACTACTTTCCGAGCCGCGACGCGCTGTTGGGCGCCGTGGCGGAGCGGTGCGTCGAGCAGTACCGCGCCCTCGCGGACCAACTCGCCGCCGCGGGGCCGCCGTCCGGCCGCGCGGGGCTGCACGCGCTGCTGGCCGGACTGCTGGAGAACGTGGCAGGTCCCGGCAGGTCCCGGCTGCTCGCCTGCCTGGAGCTCCAGGCGGAGGCGGCGCGCAAGCCGTGGCTCTCCGAGGTGATCGATCCGATGGCCGCCGCGGACTTCACGATGCTCGAGGGCGCGCAGCGCGCCGCCGGGCTTCCCGTCACCCCGGAGCGCGCCGCCATGGTCACCCTCGCCATGCACGCCGCGCTGCCGCATCTGCTGGCCAGGGGCGGGCGGACACTGGCGGCGGCCGGGCTGGACGACCCGGCGCGTTATGTCCGCACCGTCCTGGAGACCGTCTACCCCTCCCACTCGGACGAGACCATGACCTGAGGCGCCGTCAGCCCCTGCGCGGGCACCGCCGGTCCGACGGAGGCATCTCTCCCACTTGTCCGCTATGCGGGCACAGGTTTCGTATCAACGAACGGAATCTGGCCAACCTGTGATCAGAGCGGTGACGCCCCAGTGACATGCCCATGTCGCAAATGGCAGGCTCACCTGACACGCGCCGCGGGACTCGCACAGCAGCACGACCTTCATCCGTACATCCGTGTCGCGCACCGCAGTTCAGTTCTGCCCGGACGGTTGATCGCCCATGCCGCCCGGTCCCCATGGCAGAAGGAGCCACCGACGTGAGACCTCTCACCTCCAAGCAGCGGATATCCGCCCTCGCCGCAACGGCGGCCCTGGTAGCGGCGGGTGTCACCGCGGGAACCGCAGGCGCGGCACCCAGCGGAACCACCTCCGCGAACGGCGCGCTGCCCGCGCAGCTGACCGCGACCCAGCACACCAAGCTGGTCAAGGCGGCGGACACCGAGGCCGCGAAGACCGCCGACGCGCGCGCCCTGGGCCTCGGAGCCAAGGAGAAGCTCCACGTCAAGGACGTCATCAAGAACAAGGACGGGTCCACCCACGTCCGCTACGAGCGCACCTACGACGGACTGCCCGTGCTCGGCGGCGACCTCGTGGTCCACAAGTCCCCCGGCGGCAAGCGCACCGGCACCACCAAGGCCACCAACGCGAAGATCGCGGTGAAGACCTCGGCCTCCACCGCGCACAAGCCCACCACCGCGAAGGCCAAGGGCAGCGAAGCGCCCCGGAAGATCGTCTGGGCGGCCGACGGCAAGCCCCGACTGGCCTGGGAGACCGTCGTCGGCGGCTTCCAGAAGTCCGGCGCGCCCAACGAACTCCACGTGATCACGGACGCGAAGACCGGCAAGAAGCTCTTCCAGTTCCAGGGGATCAAGGAGGGCAGCGGCAACAGCCAGTACAGCGGCAAGGTCGAGATCGGCACCTCCGGCAAGGCCGGCAAGTTCAAGATGGTCGACACCGGCCGGGGCGGCAACAGCACCTCCGATCTCAAGGGCGGCCAGGGCGGCAAGGGCAAGGTCTTCACCGACAAGGACGACGTCTGGGGCGACGGGACCACGAAGGACCGGGCCACCGCCGGCGTCGACGCCCACTACGGCGCGGGCGAGACCTGGGACTACTACAAGAAGGTGCACGGCCGCGAGGGCATCGCGGGCGACGGCAAGGGCGCGCTCAGCCGGGTCCACTACGGCAACGGCTATGTGAACGCCTTCTGGGACGACTCCTGCTTCTGCATGACCTACGGCGACGGCGAGGGCAACAAGAAGCCGCTCACCTCGCTGGACGTCGCAGCGCACGAGATGTCGCACGGCGTCACCTCGACCACCGCGAACCTGGTCTACGCGGGCGAGTCCGGCGGCCTCAACGAGGCGACCTCCGACATCTTCGCCGCCGCGGTCGAGTTCCACGCCAACAGCCCCGAGGACGTGCCGGACTACCTCGTCGGCGAGAAGATCGACATCAACGGCGACGGCACCCCGCTGCGCTACATGGACAAGCCCAGCAAGGACGGCAACTCGCTGGACTACTGGAGCCCCGAGGCCGGCGACGTGGATGTCCACTACTCCTCGGGCATCGCCAACCACTTCTTCTTCCTGCTGTCCGTGGGCAGCGGGGAGCGTGAGGTCAACGGCGTGAAGTACAACTCGCCGACCAAGGACGGCTCCAAGCTGGAGGGCATCGGCATCAAGAAGGCCGAGCAGATCTGGTTCAAGGCGCTGACCGAGCAGATGACGTCGACGACGGACTACGCGGGCGCGCGCAACGCGACCATCAAGGCGGCCACCGGCCTGTACGGCAAGGACAGCGCCGAGGTCAAGGCGGTCAAGGCCGCCTGGACCGCGGTGAACGTCACGGGCAGCTGATCGCCTCGGTCCTGACACGCGGCTCACGGGCCCCGTCCCCTGCTGGGGGCGGGGCCCGTTCGTGTGCGTGCGGGGGTGGGTGTTGCCGGGGCAATATGCCCGCTCAACTCCCTCCCGTACAGGGCGATTTGATCACGCAAGCGCCCTTTGCGGTAACGGAATCATCACGTACTGTCGGGAACTGCGGCACTTGTCGGACGTCATCGACTCGCCGCCCCTGCCCGGCACGCCCCGCCACCCGAGTGACGGGGGCAGGAGCCGTCATGCCCACGCCCGGACAGCAGTCCTCCACAGGTGACACAGTACGCAGAAGCGCGCCCCTTATACACCGTTATGCCCCATAGGTGAGCCCATGATCGGTCGTATTCCCGTGCTCGATGTCCGCCCCCTCGTGGAGTGCGGAAACCGTCCAGCGAAAGCCGTGGTGGGCCAGACCGTTCCGGTCACGGCGACCGTCTTCCGCGAGGGCCATGAGGCCGTCGGCGCCAATGTGGTGCTGCGCGGCCCGGACGGACGGCGGGGCCCCTGGACCCCGATGCGCGAGCCGGCGCCCGGCACGGACCGCTGGGTCGCCGAGGTCACTCCGCAGGCGGAGGGCCGCTGGAGCTGCACGGTGGAGGCGTGGAGCGACCCGGTCACCACCTGGCGGCAGCACGCGCGGATAAAGGTCCCGGCCGGTATCGACACCGAGCTCGTCCTGGCCGAGGGCGCCGCGCTGCACGAGCACGCCGCGGCCGGGGTCCCGGAGCGCGCCGGCCGGTCCGTCGTGCTGGAGGCGGCCACCGCACTGCGCGACACCGCCAGGCCGGCGGCGGCACGGCTCGCCGCGGCGCTCGCCCCCGAGGTGGCCGCTGTCCTCGACCGCCACCCGCTGCGCGAACTCGTCACCTGCGCACCGCCTCTCCCCCTCCAGGTGGAGCGCCGCCGGGCGCTGTTCGGCTCCTGGTACGAGCTCTTCCCGCGCTCCGAGGGCGCCGTGCTGCGGGAGGGCGAACCGCCGGTCGGCGGCACGCTGCGGACGGCCGCCCAGCGGCTGGACGCGGTGGCCGCCATGGGGTTCGACGTCGTCTATCTGCCGCCGGTCCACCCCATCGGCGACACCCACCGCAAGGGGCCGGACAACACCCTCTCCGCCTCGGCGCACGATGTGGGCTCGCCCTGGGCCGTCGGCTCCGCCGCCGGCGGCCACGACACGATCCACCCCGACCTGGGCACCATGGCCGACTTCGACCACTTCGTGGCGCGCGCGCACGAGCTGGGGATGGAGGTGGCCCTCGACTTCGCCCTCCAGTGCTCGCCCGACCACCCCTGGGTCAAGGAGCACCCCGAGTGGTTCCGCAAGCGCCCGGACGGCTCGATCGCCCACGCCGAGAATCCGCCGAAGAAGTACCAGGACATCTACCCGCTCAGCTTCGACGACGGTCCGGCCGCCGCCGAGTCCATCCTGCGCGAGACGCTGCGGGTGCTGCGGCTGTGGATGGACCACGGCGTGCGGATCTTCCGCGTCGACAACCCGCACACCAAGCCGGTGGTGTTCTGGGAGAAGGTCATCTCCGAGATCAACCGCACCGACCCCGATGTCCTCTTCCTCGCCGAGGCGTTCACCCGCCCCGCCATGCTGCACACCCTGGCCCGGATCGGCTTCCAGCAGTCGTACACCTACTTCACCTGGCGCAACACCAAGCAGGAGCTGACGGAGTACCTGACGGAGCTGACCGGCGAGCCGGCCGCCTACCTGCGCCCCAACTTCTTTGTGAACACCCCGGACATCCTGCACGCCTACCTCCAGCACGGCGGCCGCCCCGCGTTCGAGATCCGCGCCGTGCTGGCCGCGACCCTCTCCCCCACCTGGGGCATGTACGCGGGCTACGAGCTGTGCGAGAACACCCCGGTGCGGCCCGGCAGCGAGGAGTACCTGTCCTCGGAGAAGTACGAGCTGCGTCCCCGCGACTGGGCGGCAGCCGACCGCGAGGGCCGTTCGATCACCCCGCTGATCACCACGCTCAACCGGCTGCGCCGCCGCCACCCGGCGCTCCAGCAGCTGAAAGACCTGCACTTCCACCACGCCGACAACGACAGCATCCTCGTCTACTCCAAGCACGCCACCCCGCCCGGCTCCGGCACCGCGCCCGACACCGTGCTGGTCGTCGTCAACCTCGACCCGCACCACACCCACGAGGCGACGGTGTCGTTGGACATGACGCGACTCGCATCCGGACTGAGCGCCGCTCAGTTGAGCGGTGCGGAGTCCTTCCCGGTGCGCGACGAGCTCACCGGAGAGACCTATCACTGGGGCAGGGACAACTATGTGCGGCTCACGCCGGGAGGTGAGTCCCCAGCCGCGGCCCACATCCTCACCCTGCGACCGTCCTCACCGACCGGAGGGTCACCCACTCATGATCGTCAATGAGCCCGTCCCCGACACCTTCGAGGACACCCCCGCCAAGGACCGCGACCCTGACTGGTTCAAGCGCGCCGTCTTCTACGAAGTGCTCGTCCGCTCCTTCCAGGACAGCGACGGGGACGGGATCGGCGACCTGAAAGGGCTCACGGCAAAGCTGGACCATCTCCAGTGGCTCGGCGTCGACTGTCTGTGGCTGCCCCCGTTCTTCAAGTCCCCGCTGAAGGACGGCGGCTACGACGTCTCCGACTACACCTCCGTGCTCCCCGAGTTCGGAGACATCGCCGACTTCGTGGAGTTCGTGGACGCCGCACACCAGCGCGGCATGCGGGTCATCATCGACTTCGTCATGAACCACACCAGCGACCAGCACCCGTGGTTCCAGGAGTCCCGGCGCGACCCGCACGGCCCCTACGGCGACTACTACGTCTGGGCCGACGACGACAAGCAGTACCAGGACGCGCGCATCATCTTCGTCGACACCGAGGTGTCCAACTGGACCTTCGACCCGGTGCGCAAGCAGTACTACTGGCACCGCTTCTTCTCCCACCAGCCGGACCTCAACTACGAGAACCCGCTCGTCCAGGACGAGATGATCTCCGCGCTGCGGTTCTGGCTGGACCTGGGCATCGACGGCTTCCGGCTGGACGCGGTCCCCTACCTCTACGCCGAGGAGGGCACCAACTGCGAGAACCTGCCGCAGTCGCACGCCTTCCTCAAGCGGGTGCGCCGGATGGTCGACGCCCACTATCCCGACACGGTGCTGCTGGCGGAGGCCAACCAGTGGCCGGAGGACGTGGTCGACTACTTCGGCGACTACGCCAGGGGCGGCGACGAGTGCCATATGGCGTTCCACTTCCCCGTGATGCCGCGCATCTTCATGGCCGTACGGCGCGAGTCCCGGTACCCGGTCTCCGAGATCCTCGCCAAGACCCCGCCCATCCCCTCCGGCTGCCAGTGGGGCATCTTCCTGCGCAACCACGACGAGCTGACCCTGGAGATGGTCACCGACGAGGAGCGCGACTACATGTACGCGGAGTACGCCAAGGACCCGCGGATGCGCGCCAACATCGGCATCCGGCGGCGGCTCGCACCGCTGCTGGACAACGACCGCAAGCAGATCGAGCTGTTCACCGCCTTGCTGCTGTCGCTGCCCGGCTCGCCGATCCTCTACTACGGCGACGAGATCGGCATGGGCGACAACATCTGGCTCGGCGACCGCGACGCCGTCCGCACCCCCATGCAGTGGACACCCGACCGCAACGCGGGCTTCTCCTCCTGCGACCCGGGAAGACTGTTCCTGCCGACCATCATGGACCCGGTACACGGCTACCAGGTCACCAACGTCGAGGCCGCCATGAGCTCGCCGAGCTCACTGCTGCACTGGACCCGGCGGGTGATCGAGGTCCGCAAGCAGAACCCCGCGTTCGGACTGGGCTCGTACGAGGAGCTGTCCTCGTCCAACCCGGCGGTGCTGGCTTTTCTGCGGGAGCTGAGACTGCCCGACGGCGGCGACGACCTGGTGATGTGCGTCCACAACTTCTCGCGGTTCCCGCAGCCGACCGAGCTGGATCTGCGGGCGTGGCAGGGGCGGGTTCCGGTGGAACTGATCGGCGGGGTCCGGTTCCCCGCCATCGGAGAGCTTCCGTATCTGCTGACGCTCGCGGGGCACGGGTTCTATTGGTTCCGGCTGCGCAAGAGCTGATGAGGCCGCTCCTGATGAGGGGGTGCCCCAGGGTGGGCAAGCGCAGCCCCCGTTGCCGGGTACGCAACTTGTGGAGAGGCACACCGTGTCGGACAGTTGCTTAGACGTCATACGGTCCTGGCTACCGCGCCGGCGGTGGTACGCGGGCAAGGGCCGCCCGATCGAGGCCCTGACCCTGGTGGCGGCCACCGAAGTGCTGCCGTACCGGGGCAGCGCCCCAGGGCTGCTGCATCTGCTGGTCGACGTACGACCACCCGGCGACTGCTACCAACTCCTCCTCGGCATCAGGGAGGCGCTGCCACCCGAGCTGGCGCCCGCCCTCATCGGGCGGCCCACGACAGGGCCGCTGCGCGGCACGGCCGTCTACGAGGCGTTGCAGGACCCCCGGCTGACCAGCCTCCTGCTGGAACGGCTGGCCACCCCGGGCAGCCTGGGACGGCTGCGCTTCTCCCAGACCGAGCGGTGGGCAGCGCCCCCGGCGCGGCCCACCCCGCGCCCCCTCGACGCCGAGCAGTCCAACTCCTCGGTGATATACGGCAACGCGGCGATACTGAAGCTGTTCCGCCGGGTGGAGCCGGGCATCAACCCGGACCTGGAGCTGACGTACGCGCTCGCTCGGCAGGGCAGCCCCCACGTACCGGCACCGCTGGCATGGTTCGAGTCGACAGCCGACGTCGGCGACCGCACCCTGGGCATCCTCCAGCCGTATCTGGCCGGCACCCTGGACGGCTGGCAGCTGGCGCTGCGGGCGCTGGCGCGCGGGGCGGACTTCACCGCGGCGGCCCACGCGCTGGGCCGTACGACGGCGCGGGTCCACACCGGGCTGGCCGAGGCACTGCCCACCGGCACCCTGACCGGCCCCGAGCTGATGCGGACGGCGGAGGGGATGGCGGGGCGCCTGGAGGCGGCCGGCGCGGCGGTGCCCGCGCTGCGGCCGTACCGGGCGGCACTGCTGGAGACCTTCCGCGCGCTGGCCGCGCTCGGCGCCCGCGGCCGGGGGCTGCGGGCGCAGCGCGTTCACGGCGATCTCCATCTGGGCCAGGCGCTGGCCCGGGGTGGCGGCACGGGCGCGGAGGACTGGACGCTCATCGACTTCGAGGGCGAGCCCGCCCGTCCGCTGTCCGAGCGCCGCGCTCCGCAGCCCGTTGAGCGGGACATCGCGGGCATGCTGCGCTCCTTCGACTACGCCGCCTGCCAGGGCCCGGCGGCCGGGGCCGAGTCGGCCCGCGCCCGTGCGTGGGCGGCTGCCAACCGGGCGGCGTACTGCGCCGGATACGCGGAGGCGTGCGGCCGGGACCCGCGCGAGGAGGCCGTGCTCCTGCGCGCGTACGAGACGGACAAGGCCGTCTACGAGGTGCTGTACGAGGCGCGCAACCGGCCCGCGTGGCTGGGCATCCCGCTCTCCGCTGTCCGGCGGCTGGCGGCACCGTCGTCGGCGCCCTCCGCATGAACGATTCTTCGCCACCGTCCCACCTGGAGGAAGCACGTGGCCCTCGACAAGCCGCCGTCCGAGCCCGGCAGGGCCGAGGCCCCGGCCCCGCTGCCCGCCGAGGAGCGGGCCCGGCTGCTGGCCGGTACGCACCACGACCCGCACGCGCTGCTCGGCGTGCACCCGGGGCCCGACGGGGTCGTGATCCGTACGCTGCGGCCGTACGCCGAGGCCGTCACCGTCGTCGCCGGGGGGTGGCGGGCCGAGCTGGCGGACGAGGGCGACGGGATGTTCGGCGGGGTCCTGCCGGCGGCCCCGGACTCCGTGCCCGCGTACGAGCTCGTGATCCGGTACGGCGCGGAACCGGGCGAGGACGAGATCACCACGGCCGACCCCTACCGGTTCCCGCCCACGCTCGGGGAGCTGGATCTGCACCTGATCGGCGAGGGCAGGCACGAGGAGCTGTGGCGGGCGCTGGGCGCGCATCCGATGACCGTCGACTCGGTGGCCGGCACCCGGTTCACCGTCTGGGCTCCCAACGCGCGCGGCGTACGGATCGCCGGGGACTTCAACCACTGGGACCCGACCGCGGCGCCGATGCGCTCGCTGGGCTCGTCGGGCGTATGGGAGCTGTTCCTGCCAGGGGTCGGCGCGGGCGCACTCTACAAGTTCGACATCGCGCGTCCCGACGGCTCGCACACGCTGCGGGTCGACCCGATGGCGCGGCGCACCGAGTGCCCGCCCGCCACGGCATCGGTGGTGGAGTCCTCGCGGTACGTCTGGCACGACCAGGAGTGGCTGACCGCGCGCGCCGACGCGGCGCCGCACCGGGAGCCGCTGTCGGTGTACGAGGTGCATCTGCCCTCCTGGCGTCCGGGGCTGTCCTACCGGGAGCTGGCCGGGCAACTGCCCCGTTATGTACGAGACCTGGGCTTCACCCACGTGGAGCTGATGCCGGTCGCCGAGCACCCGTTCGGTGGCTCGTGGGGCTACCAGGTGACGGGCTTCTACGCGCCGACGGCCAGGCTGGGCGCCCCGGACGACTTCCGGTACCTGGTCGACGCGCTGCACCGGGCCGGGATCGGGGTGCTGATGGACTGGGTGCCGGCGCACTTCCCCAAGGACGAATGGGCGCTGGCCCGCTTCGACGGGACGCCGCTGTACGAGCACCCCGATCCGGCGCGGGCCGAGCACCCGGACTGGGGCACTCTGGAGTTCGACCTGGGCCGACGTGAGGTGCGCAACTTCCTGGTCGCCAACGCCGTCTACTGGTGCGAGGAGTTCCACATCGACGGGCTGCGCGTGGACGCGGTCGCCTCGATGCTCTACCTGGACTACTCGCGCGGTGAGGGGCAGTGGACGCCCAATGCGTACGGCGGCCGGGAGAACCTGGAAGCGGTGGCCTTCCTCCAGGAGATGAACGCCACCGTCTACCGGCGCTGCCCCAGCGCGATCACGGCGGCCGAGGAGTCCACCGCATGGCCCGGGGTGACCCGGGCGACCCACCACGTCGGCGAGGGCGGCTTCGGCGGGCTCGGCTTCGGCTTCAAATGGAACATGGGCTGGATGCACGACTCGCTGGAGTACATGGCCAAGGACCCGGTGCACCGCAAACACCACCACGGCGAGCTGACGTTCTCGCTGGCGTACGCCTACGCGGAGAACTACATCCTGCCGATCTCGCACGACGAGGTGGTGCACGGCAAGCGGTCGCTGGTGGCCAAGATGCCCGGCGACTGGTGGCAGCAGCGCGCCAACCACCGCGCCTACCTGGCCTTCATGTGGGCCCACCCCGGCAAGCAACTCCTGTTCATGGGGCAGGAGTTCGCGCAGGGTGCCGAGTGGTCCGAGGAGCACGGGCCCGACTGGTGGCTGCTGGACCCCTCCTACCCCGCCGAGCCCGATCACCGGGGAGTACGCGACCTGGTGCGCGCGCTGAACACGGAGTACCTGGCGACGGCGGCGCTGTGGGAGCGGGACAGCGAACCCGCCGGGTTCGCCTGGGTGCTCGCGGATGCCGCGGACACCAACGTGGTCGCCTTTCTGCGGTTCGCCGCCGGTGGGAGCCCGCTGCTGGCGGTCTGCAACTTCTCCCCTGTGGTGCGGGAGGGCTACCGCCTGGGAGTCCCTGAGGGGTGGGATGTCTGGCGTGAGGTCCTCAACACGGATGCGCTCCGCTATGGCGGGAGTGGCGTCGGCAACGAGAAGCCGGTTCGGGCGGAACCCGAACCGGCTTCTGGTCACCCTGTCTCCCTTGGGCTGGTGCTGCCCCCACTCGCCACCTTGTGGCTGCGCCCAACTACGTGAGGGGCTGCCCCTTGCGGGGCGCTTCCCTCCGCTGCGCTTGGGCAGTCTGCTCCCCCGGACTCCGTCCGGGAGGTACCCCCAGGGCGCAGGGTGGGCAAGCACAGCCCTCATGCGGGGTACGCAAGACGCGACGTCAGGCCTGGGAGGGCACCCGGTCCAAGGGCTCGCTCTTGGTGAGGGGGTCGTGGGCCGGCGCCGGCCCGTGCGCTGTGGAGAGCGTCGTCTCATCGAACGGGAGGTGCCCACTCAGCACCTCCTGGACCCGCTCCCGGTCGATCTCCTTGGTCCAGGTGCCGATCAACACAGTGGCCACCGCGTTGCCGGCGAAGTTGGTCAGGGCGCGGGCCTCGCTCATGAAGCGGTCGATGCCGACGATCAGACCGACGCCGTCCACCAGTTCGGGACGGTGCGACTGAAGGCCGCCCGCCAGGGTGGCCAGGCCGGCGCCGGTGACCCCGGCCGCGCCCTTGGAGGCGACGAACATGAACAGCAGCAGCGAGATCTGCTCGCCGATGCCGAGCGGGTTGCCCATGGCCTCGGCGACGAAGATCGAGGCCATGGTCAGGTAGATCATGGTGCCGTCGAGGTTGAAGGAGTAGCCGGTCGGCACGGTGATGCCGACGACGGGCCTGCTGACGCCCAGGTGCTCCATCTTCGCGATCAGCCGCGGCAGCGCCGACTCGGAGGAGGAGGTGGAGAGGATCAGCAGGAATTCCCGGCCCAGGTACTTGAAGAGCGCGAAGATATTGACGCCGGTGAAGGCGCGCAGGATCAGCCCGAGCACGACGAAGACGAACAGGAAACAGGTGGTGTAGAAGCCGAGCATGATCACAGCGAGGGATTTCAGCGCGTCCACGCCCGTCTCCCCGACCACGGCTGCCATGGCGCCGAACGCGCCGACCGGGGCAGCCCACATCACCATCGCCAGTACCCGGAAGACCAGCTTCTGGATGTGCCCGATACCGCGCAGCACCGGCTCCCCGGCGCTGCCCATGGCCTGCAGCGCGAAGCCGACCAGCAGCGCGACCAGCAGGGTCTGCAGGACCTGCTCCGTGGTGAAGGCGGAGACCAAGGTGGTGGGGATGATGCCGAGCAGGAACTCGACCGTCCCCTGGCTCTCCCCTGCCTGTGAGGCGCCCGCGTCCCGCGCCGCGTCGGTCAGATGCAGCCCCTGACCGGGGTCCAGCACGTTGCCGACGGCCAGCCCGATGGCCAGCGCGACCAGCGACATCGCCAGGAAGTAGCCGAGCGCCATCCCGCCGACGGCACCGACCTTGGCCGCCTTGCGGACGGAGCCGATGCCCAGCACGATCGTGCAGAAGATGATCGGGGAGATCATCATCTTGATCAGGCTGACGAACCCTTCGCCGAGCGGTTTCAGCTCGGTGGCCACGCCCGGTGCCGTCAGGCCCAGGATCACACCCAGGATCACGGCGGCGATCACCGCGATGTAGAGGTAGTGCGTACGGTCCCGTTTCGCGCGTGGTGCTTCCGGCGCAGCGCCCGCTGCGGCCTGCTGCGGTGTCTTCTTCGACACGTCGGGGGCTCCTCGTCCATGGGTCACTTCACGACGTCTTCGCGGGAACGTCCAGGTGGACGGCCGATTGCGAATCCGGATCGTGCTGAGTCCCGGCGACTATGCAACACGGTGCGATGTGCGTCACCCTTACGTGCATTACGTGCACGGAACAAGCCACGGCAGACTGAGAGAATGCGCGTTCCCCGCCCCCGCTCACCTGTGCGGTCCCACCCGCGCAGCCTGGCGGGCCAGCTCTTCGCGATGCAGGTCGTGCTGGTCACCGCCGTGGTCGTGGGCTGCGCGGTGTTCGCGTACGTCTCAGCGAAGTCGCAGGCCAGGGACGCGGCCACGCACCGTGCCCGGGCGACCACACAAGCGGTGGCCGATTCTCCCTCCGTCCGCGAGGCGATCGCCTCGCCCGACCCCAGCAAGCGGCTGCAGCCGTACGCGGAGCAGGTACGCCGCGACACCGGCGTCACCTTTGTGACGATCATGGACACGAACGGCACCCGGTGGACGCACCCCGACCCCCACCGGATCGGCAAGCGGTTCGTCGGCCATATCGGCCCGGCGCTCAAGGGCCGCACGTTCGACGAGACCTACACAGGCACCCTGGGCCCCTCGGTCCGGGTGGTGACCCCCATCCGGGCCGCCGCGCACGACGGGCACCAGGGCCGGATCATCGGTCTGGTCAGCGCCGGGATCGCGGTCGAGACCATCGGCAAGCAGGTCAGCGCGCAGCTCACCGCCGTCCTCGCCGTCGCGGGCGGGGCCCTGGCCCTGGGCGCCGTCGGCACCTACGTGATCAACGCCCGGCTGCGCCGCCATACGCACGGGATGAACGCGGCCGAACTGAGCCGCCTGTACGCCTACCACCAGGCCACGCTGCACGCGGTGCGCGAGGGCCTGCTGCTGCTCGACGGGCAGGGGAGGGTCGCGCTCGTCAACGACGGCGCGCGGCTGCTCCTCGGCCGGGACGGTGACGAGGCACTGGTGGGCCGGCCCGTCGCCGAACTCGGTCTGCCGCCCGAGCTGACCGCGGCGCTGCTGGCCGACGAGGAGCGGGTGGACGAGGTCCATCTGACCGGCGAGCGCGTCATCGTCGTCAACACCGCGCCGGTCGACGGCGGGGAACACCGCGGCACCGTGGTGACCCTGCGCGACCACACCGAACTGCGGGCCCTGGCGGGCGAGCTGGACTCGGTGCGCGGCTTCGCCGAGGCGCTGCGGTCCCAGGCCCACGAAGCCGCCAACCGGCTGCACACCGTCGTCTCCCTGATCGAACTGGGCCGGGTGGCCGAAGCCGTACGCTTCGCCACCGAGGAGCTGGAGCTGGCCCAGGCTCTCACCGACCGGGTCGTCAGCGCCGTGCGCGAACCCGTACTGGCCGCGCTGCTGCTGGGCAAGGCGGCGCAGGCCAAGGAGCGCGGCGTGGAGCTGACGCTGACCGCGGACTCCGCCCTCGAGGAGATCTCCGGCCTGCCGCCCAGGGACCTGGTCACGGTGCTGGGCAATCTGATCGACAACGCGGTGGAGGCAGTCTCACCCGCCGGCCAGATCACCGTCACCGTCCAGCACACCGCCACCCCGGCGCCCGGCGAACTCGTCCTCCGCGTCGCCGACGACGGTCCAGGGCTGCCGCCCCAGGCCGGGGACCGCCTCTTCGAGCGGGACTGGACCACCAAGCCGGACCGGGGACACGGCATCGGCCTGGCCCTCGTGCGGCAGACCGCCGAGCGCCACGGCGGCCGGGTACGGGCCCGCGATCTGCCTGACGCGGGCGCCGAGTTCGAGGTGCGGCTGCCGCTGCGCCAGGAGGCACTCTCCAAGGAGGTGCTCCGATGACACTGCGCGTGCTGGTCGTCGAGGACGACCCCGTGGCGGCCGACGCGCACGCCCTCTACGTTTCCCGGGTGCCCGGTTTCGAGGTGGCGGCCAAGGCCCACTCGCGGGCGGAGGCACTCCGCGCCCTGGAGGAGGAGGCGACAGCACAGGCCGGCGGCATCGATCTGATCCTCCTCGATCTCTACCTGCCCGACGGCAGCGGCCTCGACCTGCTGCGCTCGCTGCGTGCTGCGGGCCATTCGGAGGATGTGTTCGCGGTGACCTCGGCGCGGGACCTGACGATGATTCGTGAAGGCGTCTCGCTCGGCGTCGTCCAGCACGTGCTCAAACCGTTCACCTTCCGTACGCTCAGCGACCGGCTGCTGCGGTACGCGGACTTCCGGGCCACGGCCGAGACGCGGGGCGAGGCGATCAGCCAGGACGAGGTGGACCGTACCCTGTCGGTGCTGCACGCCGTGCCGGCCGCCTCGACGCTGCCGAAGGGGCTGAGCGCGCCAACGCTCGCCCGGGTGACGACCCAACTGCGGGATGCGGCCGGCACCGGGCTGACGGCGAGTGAGGCCGCTGCGGCGCTTGGGGTCAACCGGATCACGGCGCGCCGCTATCTCGAACACCTCGTCGGCATCGGCCGCGCCGACCGCCACCAACGCTATGGGCAGGTCGGCCGCCCGGAGCACCATTACGTCTGGCGCCCGTAGCCGTACCCCGCATGGGGGCTGCGTTTGCCCACCCTGCGCCTTGGGGATACCTCACAGCCACATCGCACCGCAGCCTGCGACGTGCAGCGAGGGGCTCCCCTCACCAGCCCCAACTACTCCCTCCCGCACGGATATTGACCACAAAGGGTCCGTGGAGCCACCGTACTCAGGACCCGCCTGGTCCGAGGAGGCATGCCCGTGCGCCCCACCGCTCCGCAGATCCTCGCTCTCACCGCAGCCCTGGCCGCCGGAACGCTCACCGCCTGTGGCGGTGGCGGGGCCGGTGACAAGAACACCGTGCGCATCGCCTTCCACAAGGAGACCGACAACAAGGTCACCTTCCGCGACGACTACCTCAAGTTCGTGGCGAAGAAGTTCGAGAAGCGCTATCCGGGCAAGAAGATCGACCTGGTGCCGATCCAGGCGACGCAGCAGGACTACTACACCAAGATCCAGCAGATGATGCGCTCTCCCAAGACGGCGCCCGACCTGGTGTACGAGGACACGTTCCTGATCAACTCCGATATCAAGAGCGGCTATCTGCGCCCGCTGGACAACTACCTCGCCAAGTGGGACGACTGGAAGCAGTTCGAGCCCGCTGCCAAGCGGGCGGCCGGTGCGGCGGACGGGCAGACGTACGGGGTGCCGGACGGCACCGACACCAGGGGCCTGTGGTTCAACAAGAAGCTGTTCAAGAAGGCGGGCCTCCCGCAGGACTGGCGCCCGAAGACCTGGGACGAGGTGCTCAAGGCCGCCCGCACGCTCAAGCGGAAGGTGCCCGGCGTCATCCCGCTCAACGTCTACGCGGGCAAGGGTGCCGGTGAGGCAACGGCCATGCAGGGCTTCGAAATGCTGCTCTACGGCACCGGAAAGGACCCGCTCTACGATCCGAAGGCCAAGAAATGGGTCAAGGGCGGCAAGGGCTTCCGGGAGAGCCTGGAGTTCCTCGACACCGTCTACAGCGAGCATCTCGGCCCCGACGAGGACCAGATGGTCGATCCGAACGTCACCACGGACGTCGCCACCGAGCTGCTGCCGAAGGGGAAGCTGGCCATCGCGCTGGACGGCTCCTGGCTGAGCCAGTTCTGGATCAAGACGGGCGGCAAGCCGTGGCCGGAGTGGAAGGAGACGATGGGGCTGGCGCCGATGCCCACCCAGCACGGCCGGCCGCCCGGCGAGGTGAGCATGTCCGGCGGCTGGACCTGGTCGATCCCCCGGCACTCGGACAACCCGGACCTGGCCTGGAAGATGATCCGCACCATGCAGACGAAGGAGAACGCGGTCGAGTGGTGCATCCGCGGCTCCCAGGTGGCGGTGCGGCAGGACGTGGCCGACGATCCGCGCTACCGGAAGTCCATGCCGGGCACAAAGTTCTTCACCCAGCGCGTGGAGCACACCCACTACCGTCCCGCGCTGCCCGCCTATCCGCGGGTCTCGGCGGCCATCGCGGAAGCCACCGAGGCCGTGGCCACCGGTGACTCCTCACCGCAGGCGGCGGCGAAGGCGTACGACGAGCAGCTGGACGGGATCGCCGACGGCGCGACCGTCACCAAATGACCACCGCCACAGCCGCGCGTCGCACAGGGGTACTGCGGTGGCTGCCGCTGGCGCCCGCCACCACCGTGCTGCTGCTCTTCCTGGCGGGCCCGATCGGCTACTGCGTGGTGCTGGCCTTCACCGATATGCGGCTCACCGGGCAGGAGTCGGTGTCGTTCGTGGGGCTGGACAACTTCACCCGCGCCTTCGGTGACGCGCACTTCCGCAACGCGGTAGTCCTCACCCTGGTCTTCACCCTGGTCTCCTCGATCCTGGGCCAGAACACGCTGGGCCTGGCGCTGGCCTCGCTGATGCGGCGGGCCTCCAAGACCGTGCGGACGGTCACCGGGGCCGTGGTGATCAGCGCCTGGGTGCTGCCGGAGATCGTGGCTGGATTCCTGCTGTACTCCTTCTTCCACCGGGAGGGTCAGCTCAACGCGGTGCTGGACTGGCTGCAGCTGCCCGCCCAGAACTGGCTGGTGACGCTGCCGATCCTGGCCGTCTCCTTCGCCAACGTCTGGCGCGGCACGGCGTTCTCGATGCTCGTCTACTCGGCAGCGCTGGCCGAGATCCCGCAGGAGGTCACCGAGTCGGCCGAGGTGGACGGCGCGAGCGGCCGGCAGCGGCTGTGGTACATCACGCTGCCGATGATCCGCCGCTCCATCGGCACCAATCTGATGCTCAACACACTCCAGACGCTGTCCGTCTTCGGGCTGATCTGGGCGATGACCAAGGGCGGACCGGCCCACCGGAGCGAAACCCTGCCGGTCTTCATGTACGACCAGGCGTTCACCAAGTCGCTCATCGGCTACGGGACGGCCGTCGCGCTGCTGCTGCTTGTGGTGGGGGCGCTGTTCTCCACCGTCTATCTGCGGCTGATGCGGGAGGAGGTGAGCGCGCCGTGAGGCCACCGGACGGAGGCGGGCGGCGGGAGCGGACGGGGTGCTGCTCGGCGTACGCGGGGCGGCGGGAGCGGACGGAACGCCCGGCGGCCGGATGGGACCGGCCGCCGGACGGTGGTACGAACTGCCCGTCAGTCGCCCGACGGAGCGGTGCGGGGCTGCACGGGGGACAGCCCCGGCGCGGTCGGCGCCGTGATCAGCTCTGCGAGGAGCGGCGCTTGCGCGCGAAGACCACCAGGCCGCCGCCGGCGATGACCACGGCGGCCGCGATGCCGGCGATCATCGGGGTGTTGCTGGACGAACCGGTCTCGGCCAGGTCGTCACCGCCGCCCTGCGGCTTCTCGGCCGGGGCGCTGCTGCTGGGCTCGGACGCGCTCGGCTCCGGCTTCTCGCTCGCGCTCTGCGAGGGGCTGGCGCTGGGCGAGGGCGAGGTGGACTCCGACTCGCTGGGCGAGGGGGCCGGGGTCTGCGAGGGCTCCTCGGGCTTCTCGCACACCGGGGACGTCTTGGTCTCCGGACCCCACGAGAACTGGTCCCCGTCCGAGGCCACGACCTTGGCCGTGACGTCCAGCGGCTTGCTGTGCTCGGGCAGGTCCACCTTCTTGTGGAAGGTGCGGCCGAAGGTGTCGTCGATCAACACCTTGTCGCCGGCCTTGACGGTGACCTTGTTGCCCTCCGGTGCGTACTGCTTGAGATCGATCGAGACCGAGTCACAGGTCACCGACCACTGGGGGGTGTGTGCCTGGGCGGGGGCAGCCGCTATCGCGGTGCCGACGAACGCCGCGGCACCGGTCGCCGCGATGGCGACCGACCGCTGCCATCTGAGGCGCAGTGCTGTCATCGTTTTCCTTCCGGTAGGACCACGACCGCACGAGATGCACGTACGGCGGGTGACAGCACGGTACTCGCATCGGCAACGCACGACACACGGACCCCGCAATATCCAACTGTTGTCGGCCAAGGCCCAGTTCGCCGCACCTACACGGAACCTCCATGACCGCAGGTCGCGGGGGCGACGTCCACTCCACTCGAAGGAGGTTGCGATTCGGTGAAGTTGAGCAGGCGCGCCCGGGGGCGGCTCGCCGCCGACGCCGGACTCGTGGTGGTCCTGGCGGCGTTCGTGACGCCGCTCGCATGGCTGGTTCTCGCCTCCCTGGACGCCGAGGCGACGCTGCGGGTACGGCCGCCGGACTCCCCCACGCTGGAGAACTTCTCGGCCGTACTGACCGACGAGATCACTTTCACGCCGATGCGCAACAGCCTGCTGCTGTGCGGCGGCGCCACCGCCCTGACGGTGGCGTGTGCGGCGCTGGCCGCCTACCCGCTCTCGCGCTTCCGCTCCCGCTTCAGCCGCCCGTACCTGCTCACCATCCTGTTCACCACCTGCCTGCCGGTCACGGCCGTGATGGTGCCGGTCTACGGGCTGTTCGTGCAGATCAACCTGATCGACACGCTGTACGGCACAGCTCTGTTCCTGGCGGCCTCGCAGCTGCCGTTCGCCATCTGGCTGATGAAGAACTTCATGGACGGTGTGCCGCGCGTGCTGGAGGAGGCTGCCTGGACGGACGGTGCCTCGTGGTGGCAGTCGCTGCTGAGGGTGGTACTGCCGCTGATGGGGCCGGGCGTCTCGGTGGTGGCGATCTACAGCTTCGTGATGATGTGGGGCAACTTCTTCGTGCCGTTCATGCTGCTGCTGAGCCCCGAGCAGATGCCCGCCTCGGTCAGCATCTTCACCTTCTTCGGCAACTACGGCGCCGTCGTCTACGGCCAGTTGGCGGCCTTCTCCATCCTCTACTCGACCCCGGTGATCCTGCTGTACGTGCTCGTCTCCCGCCGGCTGGCGGGCGGCTTCGCGCTGGGCGCGGCGGTCAAGGGCTGAGCCTCGTCGGCCACTGTCCGTGTGAAGGCGTGCAGCAGCGCGGTGTCCGTACCCCGCACGGTCACCAACGCCAGCTCCGAGCGCGGCAACCCCTCGACGGGGACGTAGGCGATATCCGCACGGGCGTGCGCCTCAGCGGTGGGGCGGCACAGCAGCATGCCTCCGCGTCCCGCAGCGGCGTTGGCCAGCCCTTCCTGGAGCGTGGCCACAGCCGGACCGCGCGCAACAGTGCGGCCCCGGGGTGTGCGCGGCGGTGCCTGGTGGTCCCGCCAATAGCCGGGCGCCGGGGGCGCGGCGGCGATGAGGGGGCAGTCGGCGAGGTCCTCGGCGTCCAGCGAGCCGCGCCCGGCGAAGGGATGGTGCGGGGAGACGGCCAGCATCCACGGCTGCTCATTGAAGCAGGGGCCCACCACCAGATCGGGCTCCTCGACGGGCAGGAGCACGACGGCCGCGTCCACCTCGTCGCGCCGCAGCGGCCCGAAGGGGTCCGCCATGGTGATCTCCACGATGTCGGTCTCCACCCGTGGGTGGCGGGCGTGGAAGAGGCCGAGCGCCGCCGTCATCCGGTGGTTGGCGCTGCCCAGGAACCCGAGCCGCAGCCGCCCTGCCACGCACCGTGCCGCAGCGCGTGCCTCGTCCACGGCCTCACCCAGCAGACCGTAGGCGGGCCGCAGCTGCGCGAGGAAACGGGAGCCGAGCGGGGTGAGCGCCACCCGGCGGCTGGTGCGCTCCACCAGCCGCGCCCCGATCCGGCTCTCCAGGGAGCGCAGCAGCTGGCTGACCCTGCTCTGCGACACGTACAGCCGCTCACCGGTGCGCCCGAAGTGCAGCTCCTCCGCGAGGACGAGAAAGCACTCCAGCTCTCTCATCTCCAGCGAACGGATTCTGGTGCCGCCGTCCAACTCGGCCTCCTTCTGCTCGGCCTGCCGTGTCGATGAGCCCTGCTCATTGAAGGATGAGAAGTACGCCGTTGTTCCCGCGCCGGCTCCCGCGAAGGCTTGAGGGCATGACAGAAACCCTCACCTCGGCCCACTCCCAGGACCGGGAACGCACCACGCCGCGGGCCTGGCTCGGCGTCGTCTCGCTCACCTCGGCCACCTTCGCGGTCACCGCGGCCGAGATGCTGCCGGTCGGGCTGCTCACCCGCATCGGTGGCAGTCTGCGCGTCTCGGAGGGCTCGGCCGGCCTGACCGTCACGCTCACCGGCATCGTCGCTGCCCTCGCCGCGCCCCTCGTTCCGCTGGCCGCCGGCCGACTCGACCGCCGTGTCTCCCTGGCCGGGCTGGCACTGCTGCTGGCCGTCGCCAACGCGCTGTCGGCCCTCGCGCCCAGCCTCACCGTGCTGCTGGCAGCGCGTGTTCTGGTGGGCATCGCGCTGGGCGGCGTATGGGCGCTGGCGGCGAGCCTCCCGGTACGGCTGGTGCCGCAGCGCTCACTGAACACCGCGCTGGCGGCCGTGTTCGGCGGCATCGGCATCGCGAGCGTACTGGCCGTGCCGGCGGGCACCGTGCTGGGCGAAGTGGCGGGCTGGCGCACCGCGTTCGGCGCCGCCGCGGGTCTCGCGGTGGCCGTCGCGCTGGCTCTGGCGCTGCTGCTGCCCGCGCTGCCCGCCGAGCGCCCGGTGCGCCCCGGCACCTTGCTGCGGCTGTCCGGGAACGCGCGGCTGCGCGCCGGATTCGCCTTCCTCGCGCTGCTGGTGACGGGGCACTTCGCCGCCTACACCTATGTCCGGCCGGTGCTGGAGGAGATCTCCGGTGTCGCGCCCGCGCTGATCGGTGCGCTGCTGCTGGCGTACGGCGCCGCGGGCATCGCGGGAAACTTCGCCGCAGGCGCCCGCGCGGCACGCCACCCGCGGAGCACGCTGCTGACGCTGGGCGCGGGGATCGCGGCCACGACGGCACTGCTCGCGGCGGCCGGTTCGGCCACCGGGCTCGCCGTCGCCGTACTGCTGGTGTGGGGCCTGGCCTACGGCGGGCTCTCGGTCAGCGCCCAGGCGTGGGTCCTCGCCGCGGCCCCGGCGGAACGCGAGCCCGCGGGGGCGCTGTTCGCCTCCGTCTTCAACGCCTCCATCGCACTCGGCGCCTTCGTCGGCGGCCGAGTGGTGGACACGGCCCCGCTGCCCTGGGTCCTCCTACTGGGCGCAGCGCTGGCCGCCTGCGCACTGGCGGTGCTCGCCGCAACGAAGAGCCCTACCGCGTAGAGGGGGCTTGCCCCGCTGGGGGCGCGAGGAACGGCGCGACCGACCACACGCGACCCGCAAGCCCGCAACCAACAGCCATGGGCACCCCCTCCCCGGCGGCGGCTCAGAAGACGGCTTCCGTCTCGTCCATCCGGTCCTGCGGCACCCGCTTCAGCTCCGAAACCGCGTCGGCGAGCGATGCCATCACGATCTCCGTGCCCCGCAAGGCGGTCATCTGCCCGAAGTCACCCCGGTGCGCCGCCTCGACCGCGTGCCAGCCGAAGCGGGTGGCGAGCACCCGGTCGTACGCCGTAGGAGTACCACCGCGCTGGATGTGGCCGAGGATGACGGGGCGGGCCTCCTTGCCGAGCCGGTGCTCCAGCTCGACGGCGAGCCGGTTGCCGATCCCGGCGAAGCGCTCGTGGCCGTACTGGTCGATCATGCCCTTCTCGTACGGCATGGAGCCCTCGGCCGGGTGGGCGCCCTCGGCGACGCAGACGATGGCGAACTTCTTGTTCCGCGCGAACCGCTCCTCGACCATCTTGACCAGGTCGTCGACCTCGAAGTTCCGCTCGGGGATGCAGATGGCGTGGGCGCCGGCCGCCATCCCGGCCTCCAGCGCGATCCAGCCCGCGTGCCGCCCCATGACCTCCACGACCATGACGCGCTGGTGGGACTCGGCGGTGGTCTTGAGGCGGTCCATGGCCTCGGTGGCGACACCGACGGCGGTGTCGAAGCCGAAGGTGCGGTCGGTTGCGGAGATGTCGTTGTCGATCGTCTTGGGGACGCCGACGACCGGCAGCCCGATCTCGGCGAGCATCCGCGCGGCGGTCAGCGTGCCCTCGCCGCCGATGGGGATGAGGGCGTCGAGGCCGAGGCGGCCGATCAGCTCCTCGGAGTTGTTGCACGCCTCCCGCAGCCGGTCCCGCTCCAGCCGGGCCGAGCCGAGGATGGTGCCGCCGCGGGCGAGGATGCCGCTGACGGAGTTTATGTCCAGGGGGCGGTAGCGGCCCTCGAGCAGGCCCTTGAATCCGTCTTCGAAGCCGATGACCTCGTCGCCGCGGTCGTGCACGGCGCGGTGCACGACGGATCGGATCACGGCGTTGAGACCGGGACAGTCTCCGCCTGCGGTGAGGACTCCGATGCGCATGGGGTTCGCTTCTCCTGCTCCGTAGATGCCCGCCGGGACGGGCCGCTTGGGGCACGGTCGGACCTCACTGTCCGGGGTGCCGCTGGTCCGTGTGAGCCGGTGCGATTGTTTCACGTCTTGAAGGCGAGGGCATGGGTCCCGCCCAGCATCCGGACCACCGCGGTCCGGCCCCCGCGGCCCGGACCGCGGACCATCCACCTGGCGAGCGGCCTAGCCACAAGCGCAGGTATTGTCAAGGGTATAGCCGTGCCTTTACGGGTGTTTTCTCGGCGATATCGCTCGAGAATCACCCCAGAGCGATCTCGACCGACCACAACGGACCTGGACCGCCCGCGACCCGGAGGAGACAGCGCGTGACGCGCAGCGTGTACGTGACCGGCATCGGACGCAGCGACGGCCGGCAGGTGGTCGAGCTGGGAGTCATGGAACTGCTGACCCGGCAGGTGGACCGGGTGGGAGTCTTCCGGCCGCTGGTGCACGACGGACCCGACCGGCTGTACGACCTGCTGCGCAGCCGCTACCGGCTCACCCAGCCCGCCTCCTCCGTCTTCGGCATGAGCTACGAGGACGCGGCGGCGCTCCAGGCCGAGCAGGGCACGGACGAGCTGATATCCCGCCTGGTGGACCGCTACCACCAGGTCTCCGACACGTACGAGGCCGTGCTGGTCCTCGGTACCGACTTCGCCGACACCGGGCTCCCCGCCGAGCTGGCACTCAACGCGCGGCTCGCGAACGAGTTCGGCGCCGCCGTGCTGCCCGTCGTCGCCGCCCGTGACCAGTCCCCCGAGACGGTGGTCGCCGAGGTGCGCAACGCACATGACGCCTACGCCTCGCTGGGCGCCGACCTGATCGCGATGGTCGCCAACCGGGTGTCCGACCCCGAGGCCGCCGCCGCGGTACGGGGGCTGGCCGAGCGGCTGCCGGAGCCGGTTTTCGTGCTGCCGGAGGAGCCGGCCCTGGCGGCGCCCACGGTGGCCCAGGTCAAGGAGGCGACGGGCGCCAAGGTGCTGCTCGGCGACCACGCGGGGCTCTCGCGCGATGTACGCAACCTGGTCTTCGGCGGCGCTCACCTGCCCGTCTTCCTGCCCGCGCTGACCGAGGGCTGTCTGGTGGTCACACCGGGCGACCGCTCGGACCTGATCATCGGCGCGCTGGCAGCGCACTCCGCGGGCTCCCCCGCCATCGCCGGAGTGCTGCTCACCCTGGACGAGCACCCCGGGGACCAGACCCTGGCGCTGGCCTCCCGGCTGGCCCCGGGTACACCGGTGCTGGTCGTGCCCGAGGGCTCCATGCCGACCGCGGACGCGCTGCTGTCCCTGGAGGGCAAGCTGACCGCCGCCACCCCGCGCAAGGCCGAGATCGCGCTGGGCCTGTTCGAGACCCATGTGGACGCCGCGCTCCTGTCCGAGCGGCTTTCGGTGGAGCGCAGCGAGCGGGTCACGCCGATGATGTTCGAGCACGAGCTGGTGCAGCGCTCGCGCACCGGGTCCTCGAAGCGGCGCCACATCGTGCTGCCGGAGGGCACCGAGGAGCGTGTGCTGCGCGCCACCGAGGTGCTGCTGCGCCGCAACATCTGCGACCTGACGCTGCTGGGCGAGCCGGGCGCTGTGCGCAAGCGGGCCGCCGAGCTGAGCATCCACCTCGATCTGCTCGCCGACGACGAGGCCCCGGCGGACCCCTCGGCGGGTCCCGGTGGCGCCACGGCACGCATCGTCGACCCGCAGACCTCCCCGCTGCGGGAGCGCTTCGCCGAGTCGTACGCCAAGCTGCGCGCCCACAAGGGCGTCACCTACGAACTGGCGCACGACGTGGTCTCCGACGTCTCGTACTTCGGCACCATGATGGTCCGCGAGGGGCTGGCCGACGGTATGGTCTCCGGCGCCGTCCACTCGACGGCTGCGACGGTCCGGCCCGCCTTCGAGATCATCCGCACCAAGCCGGATGCCTCGATCGTCTCCTCGGTCTTCTTCATGTGCCTGGCCGATCGTGTGCTGGTCTACGGAGACTGTGCCGTGGTACCCGACCCGGACGCCGAGCAGCTCGCGGACATCGCGATCCAGTCGGCGACCACGGCGGCCAGGTTCGGGGTGGAGCCCAGGATCGCGATGCTGTCGTACTCGACGGGCGCCTCGGGCTCCGGCGCCGATGTGGACAAAGTGCGGCGGGCCACCGAACTGGTCCGCGAGCGCCGCCCCGACCTGCTGATCGAAGGGCCCATCCAATACGACGCGGCTGTGGAGCCCTCGGTCGCCGCGACCAAGCTGCCCGGCTCCCGGGTGGCGGGACAGGCGACCGTGCTGATCTTCCCCGACCTGAACACCGGGAACAACACCTACAAGGCCGTGCAGCGCTCGGCCGGGGCCGTCGCCGTCGGCCCGGTGCTGCAGGGCCTGCGCAAGCCCGTCAACGACCTGAGCCGGGGAGCCCTGGTGCAGGACATCGTCAACACCGTCGCGATCACGGCCGTCCAGGCGCAGGAGGAGTCCGCGCCGGGCACCTGACCCGCTCCCCAGTCCTGTCCCCGTCCAGAAAGCTCTCCTGACGTGACCAGCCCGACCAGCCCCACCCGGATTCTCGTCCTCAACTCCGGCTCGTCGTCGGTGAAGTACCAGCTGATCGACATGGCCGACCGCACCCGGCTGGCCGCGGGCCTCGCCGAGCGGATCGGCGAGGAGACCTCCGCCGTCTCCCACGAGCCGCTGGCCACCGGCGGCGAGCGGCGCACGCGAGAGGGGCGGCTGGCCGACCACGACGCGGCACTGAAGGCCATCGCCGACGAGCTGGCCGTCGACGGGCTCGGCCTGGACTCCCCCGACCTGGCCGCGATCGGCCACCGGGTGGTGCACGGCGGGTTGAAGCTCACCGAGCCGACGGTGGTCGACGACGCCGTGCTGGGGGAGATCGAGCGCCTGGTCCCGGTGGCGCCGCTGCACAATCCGGCGAACGTCACCGGCATCCGTACGGCGCGGCGGCTGCGCCCCGACCTGCCGCAGGTCGCCGTGTTCGACACCGCGTTCCACTCCACGATGCCCGAGCACGCGGCCCGCTACGCCATCGATGTGGAGACGGCCGACGCGCACCGGGTGCGCCGCTACGGCTTCCACGGCACCTCGCACGCCTATGTCTCCCGAAAGGCGGCCCAGCTGCTGGGCAAGGACCCCGCCGAGGTCAATCTGATCGTGCTGCACCTGGGCAACGGCGCCTCGGCCTCCGCGGTGCGCGGCGGGCGGTGCGAGGACACCTCCATGGGGCTGACCCCCTTGGAGGGCCTGGTGATGGGAACCCGCTCGGGTGACATCGACCCGGCGGTGGTCTTCCACCTGGGCCGGGTGGCCGGGATGGGCGTGGACGAGGTGGACGAGCTGCTGAACAAGCGCAGTGGCCTGCTGGGGCTGTGCGGCGCCAACGACATGCGGGAGATCCGCCGCCGGATCGACGCGGGCGACGCGGCGGCCACACTGGCCTTCGACATCTACATCCACCGGCTGAAGAAGTACATCGGCGCCTACTACGCCGTGCTGGGCAGGGTCGACGCCGTGGTCTTCACCGCGGGGGTCGGCGAGAACGCGGCACCCGTGCGCGAGGCCGCCGTCGCGGGCCTGGAGGAGCTGGGCCTGGCCGTGGACGGCGAGCTGAACGCGGCCGGCGGGAAGGAGGCCCGGCTGATCTCGCCCGAGTACGCGAGGGTGAAGGTGGCCGTCGTACCGACCGACGAGGAACTGGAGATCGCAGAGCAGACCTACGCGCTGGTCGCCCCGAGCTGAGCGGCCCTGACCCCTGGGGGAGCCGCCCCCGAATCGTTCAGTACCTAAACAAAACGATAGGATCGCCACCATGCGCCGTTCCAAAATCGTCTGCACCCTGGGCCCCGCCGTCGACTCCTACGATCAGCTCAAGACGCTGATCGAGGCGGGCATGAACGTGGCCCGCTTCAATATGAGCCACGGCTCCCACGCCGAGCACGAGGAGCGGTACCACCGCGTCCGCAAGGCCGCCGAGGAGACGGGCCGCCCGGTGGGCGTGCTCGCCGACCTGCAGGGCCCCAAGATCCGGCTGGAGACCTTCGCCGAGGGCCCCGTCGAGCTGGTCCGCGGTGAGGAGTTCACCATCACCACCGAGGACGTGGCGGGTGACAAGACCATCTGCGGCACCACCTACAAGGGGCTGCCGGGCGACGTCTCCAAGGGCGACCCGGTGCTGATCAACGACGGGAACGTCGCCCTCCAGGTCGTGGAGGTCGAGGGCCCCCGGGTGCGCACCATCGTCATCGAGGGCGGCGTCATCTCCGACCACAAGGGCATCAACCTGCCCGGCGCGGCGGTGAACGTCCCGGCGCTGAGCGAGAAGGACATCGGCGACCTGAAGTTCGCGCTCAAGATGGGCGCCGACATGATCGCGCTCTCCTTCGTGCGCAACGCCTCCGACGTGCGGGACGTGCACCGGGTGATGGACGAGGTCGGCCGCCGGGTTCCGGTCATCGCCAAGGTCGAGAAGCCGCAGGCCGTCTCCAACATGGAGGAGGTCGTGCTGGCCTTCGACGGGGTGATGGTGGCCCGCGGTGACCTGGCGGTCGAGTATCCGCTGGAGCAGGTCCCGATGGTGCAGAAGCGCCTCGTCGAGCTGTGCCGCCGCAACGCCAAGCCAGTGATCGTGGCCACCCAGATGATGGAGTCGATGATCACCAACTCGCGGCCCACCCGCGCGGAGGCCAGCGATGTCGCCAACGCGGTGCTGGACGGCGCCGACGCGGTGATGCTCTCGGCGGAGTCCTCGGTCGGCCAGTACCCGATCGAGACCGTCAAGACGATGTCGAAGATCGTGGAGGCCGCCGAGCAGGAGCTGCTCAGCCGCGGCCTCCAGCCCCTGGTGCCCGGCAAGAAGCCGCGCACCCAGGGCGGTTCGGTCGCCCGCGCGGCCTGCGAGATGGCCGACTTCCTCGACGGCAAGGCGCTCGTCGCCTTCACCAAGTCCGGCGACACCGCGCGGCGGCTCTCCCGCTACCGGGTCGGCCAGCCCATCCTGGCCTTCACCACGGAGGCGTCCACGGCCAACCAGCTGACGCTCAGCTGGGGCGTGGAGACGTTCGTCGTCAAGCACGTCGACCACACGGACGAGATGGTCGAGCTGGTCGACGCCGAACTGCTCCGGCTGCAGCGCTTCGAGACGGGCGACACCATGCTGATCACGGCCGGCTCCCCGCCCGGTGTCCCCGGCACCACCAACATGGTCCGCGTCCACCACCTGGGCACCGCCTGACGGCACACGGGACGGCCCCCACACTCACCCGCTCCCACCCACACACGAAAAGGCCCGCGCCCCGGAGGGTGCGGGCCTTTTCGTGAGGGGGTTACTCGGGGAGCCTCACCGGCTCACTTGCTGATGGAGTTGTGGAGTCCGGGGACGGTGAGGGTGCCGCCGAACTGCCCCGCCTGCCGCACCGACACATCGGTGAAGTAGGCGTAGGGCACATTGAGCGGCGGCGGCGTCTCGGGGGTGAAGGTGACCGGGATCAGCCCGAACAGATTGCCCTTCAGCTCCTCGGTGTACATCGTCACCTTGCCGCCGCGGATGGTGGAGGTGGAGCCTTTGGACGCCTGCACGTGGTAGGTGACGCCGTCGGCCTTGACCAGCTGGTGCAGGTCGCCGATGTCCACAGCGTCGGCCGTGAACTTGAGGGCCTGCTTGGTCTCGCCGTTGGGCTTGCGAATGTTGACGACGCCCTCGTAGTCCAGGCCCATCAGGGCGAGGGAGGATGCCTCCAGGTACCAGGGGTCGTTGGGTATCTGGGCCGGGGTCTGCTCGTCCTTGCCCTTGACGCTCATCTTCTCGGGGCAGGGGAACGGCTTGCCCGCGTCCTTGTCGGGGTCGAAGTCGCGTGCGGTGCCGTCGTTCTTGTCGACCCCGCTGCCGGCCGCGTCCTTGTCGCCCTCGCTGTCCTTGCCGTCCTTGTCGCCCTCGCCGGACTTTTCGTCCTGCCCGTCCTTCTCGGACGTGCTGTCCTTCTTCGCCGGGTCCGACTTGGTGTCCGAGCCGGAGTCGGCGGACCCGGACCCGCCCGAGCTGTCGCTCTTGCTGCCGGAGCCGTCCTTGGACTCGGCGGAGCTGCTGTCGTCACCCGAGTCGGAGCCCGAACCCGTCGAGGGGCTCGGCGTGGGGCTGGAGGAGGGCTCGTCGGCGGGCTTGTCCTTGTCGGGGCTGAGCACACCGTCCAGGGTCTTGCCCACCCCCAGCGGGTCGTACCAGGGGTTCTCCTCGTCGTCCTGCGAGCCGGTCGAGCTGTCGCCCGAGCTGGGGGACGGCGTGGGCGACGGGGACGGCTGCTGGGCGTCGGAGGAGCCGTCGGAGGGCTGTGAGGGCGAGGGTGAGGCGCCACTGGACTTCTCGTCCGACGTACCGCCCGCGGCCTTGTCCTTGGCGCTGTCGGCGCCCTCCTTGGCCTTCTCGGCGGCCTTCCGAGCAGCCTCCTCGGCCGCCTTCTCACGCTTGGCCTGCTCGCGGGCGAGGTCTTCCTTGAGCTTCTCGGCCCGCTCCTTGCGCTCCTGCTTCTCCTTCTCGGTCTCCTGCTGCTCGGAGATGGAGACGCACGAGTCGCCCTTGAACGGGTTCTTGGGGAGCGGCTTGGCGTTGGCCAGCTGCGGGGTGAGTCCCACGCCCATCAGCACCGCCGAGGGCATGGCGGCAAGGGCTATCGCCTTGCCCGCGGGCAGGTGGAACCGGGTCAGCAGCGGCTTCTTGGGCGCCGCGTGCCGGGGTCCGGTTCTCCCCCGGGCGCCGGACGCGCCGTGTTCGCGCGCGCCCTCCCCCTCGTGGACCTCGTCACCCGGCACGGTGCCTCCCGTTCCCGTCGTGCGCGTCGGCCCCGTCGGCGGGGGACGCTCCAGAGACTGCTGTGTTGTCGCTCGCCGGGCCCGTCGCGGTATTCGTACCGGCGTCCGCGGCGGCGAACTCCGCCTGCTCACCGCGGTCGGCGGACTCGGGCTGTGCGGCGGGGCCGGCCTCGACCGGCTTGCCCGGAGCCCAGGAGACGCCCAGCGCTCCGCCGATCAGTCCGAGCAGGAAGCCGATCAGGAAGGCGCCGAAGTTGGACACGACGAGGGAGACCAGCGAGAGCAGGATCGCGGCTACGCCCGCGAACACCCGCGAGTGGGGCTGGAACCACATGGTCAGCCCGAGGACGACCAGCAGGACGCCGATGATCAGCGAGCCCGCGCCCGCCGTCGTCGACATCCGGATCGTCAAGGACCCCAGGGTGAGGTTCTGGTAGGGGACGTACATGATCGGGATACCGGCCAGCAGCGTCAGCATTCCGCCCCAGAACGGGCGCTGGCCGCGCCAGTGCCGGAAGGACTGCCTCTTGTGGCCGAATCCGGTCGTCAGACTCTGTCGCGTGTCGGCGCTCATGGGTACGGGCTCCTCGGAACTGGCACAGAACTTGCTTAGGTGCGGCGGACCCTACGGGTACGGAGGGCGGGACGGAGCGGACGCCCTCGCCCTCCGCGCCCGGGGCTCACGTCAGTAGCACTCGTGCTTGCCCTTCTTGACGCTCATGTGGAGGCCACTGAGCTTGAAGGTGCCGGCCGTGGTGGCCCACGCGCGCTGCTTGACGTCGGTGAAGTGGACGCTCTCCGCCTGCTGGGAGAAAGAGCCCTTGGCGTAGGCGTCACCCTTGTGCGGACCAGGACCCTTGGTGGTCTTGTCCACGCTGACGCCGATGTCGATGTTCTTGAACGTACCGTTGGTGCTCAGGTCGTCGGCGTCGATGTAGAGCTTCTTCGCCTCGACGCGGGGACTGCCGCTGCCGCCGGCCCTGAGCTTCATCGACACATCGCCGAAGACGGGCACCGGGACGACGACGGACTGGCAAAGGTTGCGTATCTTCGCCGAGTTCATGCCGACGACGGTGACGGGCTTCTTGCCCTTCTCCGTGCTGTCGAGCGCGCCGTACTGGACGAAACCGTCACCGTCCAGTGTGTCCGCTGTGACCTTGAACTGCTGGCCGGAGACGCTGAACGACGCTGCCAGCGCACCCTGCGAGAGGGCGACACCGATCGCTGCCGTAGCGGCCACGCTCGGCACCATGACGACGGCGAACCGCTTCCATCTGGTCCCGCCACGAGCCAGGGACTCCATGACTTTCCTCCTTCTCGGACGTACATCTCCGGCTCGGAGAGCCGTGCCGCCTGTGCTCAGCGGGCCGCTCCTGCCGTGGGGGTACCTCCCGGCCACCGGGCTGGGGAGGGAGACGAGCTACGTCCTCGGAACGGAGAGCGCCGAGACTGTCCGTGCCGTCCTCACGTACGTCACGTCCGAGCCGCCGACGATCACCCCCGAGCGACAACCACGGGCCACGCTCTCGCGCAACCTTGCTTTGTAGGGACAGGCCCTGCCGTGGAGCAGGGACCCCCCTGTCCCGAGGACCGGCGGGTGGAAAAAGGTGTGTGGTGGTGCGGTCGTGCGGTGCCGGTCCACTCGGTGGGGACCATCACCCCGGGCGCCGAATGGGTGCCGGGCCGGGGGGCGATGAACCGAGCGTGGCCGATCGTGGTCCATCTGAGCCCGCCGCACAAGGGGGTTCGTTACTTACGAGTAACGGCTGGATAACCCCAGGGCCGCCGGGGGGCATCCGTTGACGACTCAGCGTTGCAGGTGCCCGGGGACGCCAACGCGTACCAACCGGGCAAGGCGGGACGTTTCTGCGAGACTTCGTAACCATGAGTAACGGCGGCCGCAATTGCCAAGTTTTGGCAAAGTGCGGCCGCCGTTGTCGCTAAATCAATGAGTGGCGACGGGCGCGTGACCGTCGGTACGGGCAGGTCAGAACAGCGCGCGAGCGAGTGCCGCACGCGCGGTGACGACGCGCGGATCCTCCGGCCCGATCACCTCGAACAGCTCCAGAAGCCGCACCCGCGCCGCGTCCCGGTCCTCACCGGCCGTACGCCGCACCGTGTCCACCAGCCGCCCGAAGGCGTCCTCCACATGGCCCCCCGCCATGTCCAGATCCGCGACCCTCAGCTGGGCGGCCACGTCGTCCGGCCGGTCAGCGGCGTCCTTGCGCACCTGACGGGCGTCCATGTCCTGCACCCGGGAGAGGAGTTCGGCCATCGCCAGACCGACCTTCGCCTCCACGTTGGCGGGCTCGTCCGCCAGCTTGTTGCGGTACGCCTGGATCGCGCCGGGCAGATCGCCGGAGTCCAGCGCCTGCTGCGCCGCCGCCAGCACCGGGTCCTCGGGCGCCTGCGGTTCGGCCTGCTGCTCTGCGGCTTCCTCCTGCGGAGCACCCTGGAGGCCCGTGATGCCGAAGCGCTGCTCGGCGACCTGGACGAGCTGATCGAACGTGGCGCGGATCTGCTGCTCGGGCGCGGCGCCCTGGAACAGCGGCAGCGCCTGCCCGGCCACCACCGCGAAGACCGCCGGGATGCCCTGGACGCCGAACTGCTGCATCAGCATCTGGTTCTTGTCGACGTCGATCTTGGCCAGCAGCAGCCGGCCCGCGTACTCCTGGGTGAGCCGCTCCAGCAGCGGTGAGAGCTGCTTGCACGGCTCGCACCACTCCGCCCAGAAGTCGATGACGACCGGCACCTCGGCGGAGCGCTGGAGCACCTCCGCCTCGAACTCCGCCTCACCGACGTCGATCACCAGACCGGACGGCCCCGGGACGCCGTCCCCCTGCGCCGCCCGGGCGCGATCCTGTTCCGCCTTCTGCTTGGCCTCACCGGCCGCCTTCACAGCGGCGAGGTCGACCACTCCGCTCATGGACATGTTGCGTGGCTGCATGGGTCCAGTCTCCCCCCTTCCCGCGGCCGCGTGTGCAGTGGTCGCCAGGTCCCCACCCGGCGTGTGATTGTCGCGGGGGTCATTCCGCTACGGGTCGTAGCGTAACTTGCCGGGGCCGCGCCCCCGCAAGAGCCACCCGCTCAGGCACGCGGTGATCCACCTCACTCGGCACGGTCCATACCGATCGGTAGGGTCGGCGCATGGCCGCCCCCGACCACCCGCACTCCTCCCAACGCCGCGGACGCCCGCGAAGTGCCGCGGCCGACCGGGCGATCCTCGCCGCGACCCGCGCCGCGCTGGTCGAGGTCGGCTGGGGCAGACTGACCATGGGCGAGGTCGCCCACCGCGCCGGAGTCGCCAAGACGACCCTCTACCGGCGGTGGGCGGCCAAGAGTGAACTGGTCCTCGACGCGGTCGCCGTCCTCTTCGACGAACTGGAACTGCCCGACCGCGGCTGCCTGCGCGCCGACGTGGAAGGCGTCGTGCTCTCCTTCGCCGCCCTGCTGCGCCGCCCGGAGACCAAGACGGCGCTGATGGCCGTCCTGGCGGAGTCCACCACCGACGAGGCACTGCGCTCACGCATCCGCCAGGCGATCGTGGACCGCCAGAAGCGACTGGTCCTGGACGGCAGGTCGCGGGCCCAGCGGCGCGGTGAGCTGCCGCCCGATCCCGCCGATCCCGCCGAGACGGCACAGGTGGTCGACCTCATCTTCGATGTGATCGCCGGCGCGGTGGTGCACAGGTCGCTGGTGAGCGACCGTCCCGTCGACGAGGCATGGGCCCGGCAGTTCGCCACGCTGCTGCTGGACGGCCTCGGTGCCGTCTCACCCGGTCCCCGGCCCTGCCCGCCCGAGGCGCAGGGCCCGCTGCCCTCCTCGGCGGAAGCGGGAGCCAGGCAGCGACCCGGCGAGAGATAAGAAGGTTGTGAGAGCCGGCTCTGCGAACCTGGGCCCATGGCAACCCGGCACAGACCCCACCCGCCCGCGAGAGTGCTGGTCGTCGACGACGACCCGGAGGTACGGGCGGCCGTCGCGGACGCGCTCACCGTGGAGGGCCACGAGGTCGGCACGGCCGCCGACGGCCTCGCCGCGCTGACCGCCGTCGCCGACCGGGACCCGGACGCCATCGTGCTGGATGTGATGATGCCCGCCCTCGACGGTCTCGCCGTCTGCCGCCGCCTGCGCGCCCTGGGCGACCGCACACCCGTTCTCGTACTGACGGCGCTGGACGCGGTCAGCGACCGGGTGGGCGGACTGGACGCGGGCGCCGACGACTACCTCGTCAAGCCCTTCGCGCTGGACGAGCTGACCGCGCGGGTCCGCGCGCTGCTGCGCCGGACAGCGCCCACGCGCGACGAAGCCGACGGACTGGTCCACGGCGAGCTGGAACTGGACCCGGCCACCAGGACCGGCAGCCGCGGCGGACGAACCATGGAGTTCACCCAGACCGAGTGCGCGCTGCTGGAACTCCTGATGCGGCACGCCGGCCGCACCGTGCCGCGACAGGTGCTGCTGGAAGAGGTGTGGGGCCGCGACTTCGGGCCGGACTCCAACTCGCTCGCCGTCTACATCGGTTATCTGCGGCGCAAGCTGGAGGCGGGCGGCGAGCCCCGCTTGCTGCACACCGTGCACGGGGTCGGGTACCGGCTGGAGGAAGCGTGACCGGTGCCCACGCGCCCGGCCGCTGGCGGCGGCGCCGACCGCTGCGCACCCGGCTGGCGCTGGCCGCCACCGGAGCCGTCGCGCTTGTCGCCGTGGGGGTGTGCGCGGCCGCGTTCTTCGTCATCCGGTACGAGCTCCTCCACCAGGTCGAGCTGGGCCTCACCCAGTCCGCCAACCGGTCGACCCAGGAGACCCGGGGCAGCAGCGGCCCGCAGGTGCTCGCGGGCGACTGCCGCTACCTGGCCGCGCCCGCGTGCGCCCAGGCCGTCCCGGCCCGCGCCACCGACGGCCCGGCGGACGGCCCGCGCTATCCGCTGCCGGTGACCGAAGCCACCCGGCAGGTCGCGGCCGGTCAGCGCGACGCGTACTACAGCCAGGTGACGGTGGGCGGTCACCCCGCCCTGATGCTGACCACCCCGCTGGAGGACGGCCGCGCCCTCCAGGTCGCGCTGCGGTCCGACACGGTGGAGCAGGGCGTGCGCCAGGCCGCGCTGCTCCTGGGCGCCGTCAGCGGCGCCGGAGTGCTGGTGGCCGCGGGCCTCGGCTACTGGGTCTCGCGCACCGGCTTGGCGCCGGTGGCCCGGCTGACCGAGACGGCCGAACACATCTCTCGCACCCGCGACCCCGGACACCGCATCGAGCTGCCACCGGCCGGCTCCGGCGGCCGGGCCCCGGCTCCCGGGCGACGCCGGGAGGACGAGCTGACGCGACTCGCCGGAAGCTTCAACACCATGCTGGAGGCGCTGGAGGAGTCCGTCGCCGCGCAGCGCAGGCTGGTGGCCGACGCCTCGCACGAGCTGCGCACCCCGCTGACGGCGCTGCGCACCAACACCGAACTCCTCGCCCGCTCCGAACGGCTGACGCACGCGCAGCGGGACCGCGCGGCAGCCGCGCTGTCCCGCCAGCTCCGCGCGGTGACAGCCCTGGTCAACGACCTGATCGAGCTCGCCCGCGACGAGGAGCCGCAGCCGCTGGTCGAGCCGGTGGAACTGGCGCCGCTGGTCCGGCACACCGTCGCGGCGGCGCGCGACCACTGGCCCGAGACCGTCTTCCGCCTCGACGTGGCGCCCGAGGCCGAGCAGGCCGCCGTGCCGGGCGTGCCCGCGCGGCTGTCCCGGCTGCTGTCCAACCTGCTGGACAACGCGGCCAAGTTCAGCCCGGCAGGGGCCGGGGTCGAGGTGGCGCTGCGCACCTCGGACGGCGCGCGCGAGATCACCGTACGGGACCACGGACCGGGCCTCGCGCCGGAAGACCTGCCCTACGTCTTCGACCGCTTCTACCGCTCCGAGGCCGCTCGCTCCCTGCCCGGCTCGGGCCTCGGGCTGGCCATGGCCCGGCAGATCGCCAAGTCCCACGGCGCCCGGCTGACGGCCGAGCGCCCCGAGGACGGCGGCGCCCTCTTCCGGCTCCGCTTCCCGGAAAATTCCGGGTGACCGGCTGCCGCGCCCTGCCAGAATGCGGCGATGACAGCACAGGAAGCACCCCACCCGCTCCCGCTCGCCCTGCTCCGCGGCCCAGGGGAGGGCGAGCGGATCGACGTGGCGGGCGTGGAGCACTTCTTCCGGCTGACCGCCGAACACACCGCGGGCCGCTTCGCCTTCGAGGAATTCACCCTCGCTCCGGGCATCGTCGGCGCACGCCCGCATGTCCACCACGGGCACGACGAGTACTTCTACGTCCTGGAGGGCGAGCTGACCCTGCACAACGGCGAAGGGGAGGTGACCGCGGGACCCGGGGCCCTGCTGGCAGCAGTGCGCGGCACCCCGCACGGCTTCCGCAACGCGGGGAGCCGCACGGCACGCGCCCTGTGCCTGTACACCCCGGCGGGGTACGAGGGCTATTTCCGCGAGGTGCACCGGGCCGTGGCCGCGGGCGCTGAGGTGACGGACGAGCTGCTGGCTGAGTTCCGCAGCCGCTACCGGACCACCTCGGTCGACAGGCGTTGAGCCGTCGCGGGCACCGTGCCCAGGTCCCTCCCAGGTCCCTCCCGGGCCCCGCCCGGGAGGGACCTGGGTCGTCAGAACACCGGCGGTTCGGTGTAGGTGCCCCACTCGTCGCGGAGTGCCCCGCAGATCTCGCCCAGCGTGGCCTCCGCCCGTACCGCCTCCAGCATGGGCTCGATCATGTTGCCCTCGCCCCGTGCGGCCTCGACCAGCGCGGCGAGGGTCCGCCGCACCGCGGCGTCGTCCCGTGCGTCCTTCCTGCCGGTGAGGGAGCGCACCTGCTCGCGCTCCACCTCGTGGCTCACCCGCAGGATCTCCAGGTCACCGGTGACCGACCCGGTGTGGCAGTTGACGCCGACGACCTTCTTGTCGTTCTTCTCCAGCGCCTGCTGGTACCGGAAGGCGGACTCGGCGATCTCACCGGTGAACCAGCCGTCCTCGATGCCGCGCAGGATGCCGGAGGTCATCGGACCGATCGGGTGCAGCCCCTCGGGCACGGCGCGCCGGCCGCGCTCCTTGATCTGCTCGAAGATCTTCTCCGCGTCGGCCTCGATCCGGTCGGTCAGCGCCTCGATGTACCAGGAGCCGCCCAGCGGGTCGGCGACATTGGTGACGCCGGTCTCCTCCATCAGCACCTGCTGGGTGCGCAGCGCGATCTCGGCGGCCTGCTCGCTGGGAAGGGCGAGGGTCTCGTCCAGGGCGTTGGTGTGCAGCGAGTTGGTGCCGCCCAGCACAGCCGAGAGGGCCTCTATGGCGGTGCGCACCACGTTGTTGTAGGGCTGCTGGGCTGTGAGCGAGACGCCGGCGGTCTGGGTGTGGAAGCGCAGCCACTGCGCCTTCTCACTGGTGGCGCCGTACACGTCCCGCATCCAGCGGGCCCAGATCCGGCGCGCGGCGCGGAACTTGGCGATCTCCTCGAAGAAATCGAGATGGGCGTCGAAGAAGAAGGACAGACCGGGCGCGAAGGTGTCGACGTCCAGCCCGCGGCTGAGCCCCAGCTCGACGTAGCCGAAGCCGTCGGCCAGCGTGTAGGCGAGCTCCTGCGCCGCGGTCGCCCCGGCCTCGCGGATGTGGTAGCCGGAGACCGACAGCGGCTTGTAGGCGGGGATGCCGTGCGCGCAGTGCTCCATCAGATCGCCGATGAGCCGCAGATGGGGCTCGGGCTGGAAGAGCCACTCCTTCTGCGCGATGTACTCCTTGAAGATGTCCGTCTGCAGGGTGCCGTTGAGGACCGCGGGGTCCACACCCTGCCGCTCGGCGGCGACCAGATACATGCAGAAGATCGGTACGGCCGGGCCTGAGATCGTCATGGAGGTGGTGACATCGCCGAGCGGGATGTCCCGGAAGAGCACTTCCATATCGGTGGCCGAGTCGATGGCGACACCGCAGTGCCCCACCTCGCCCAGCGAACGCGGGTCGTCGGAGTCGCGGCCCATGAGCGTCGGCATGTCGAAGGCGACGGACAGTCCGCCGCCGCCCGCCTCCAGGATCATCTTGTACCGCTCGTTCGTCTGCTCGGCGTTGCCGAACCCGGCGAACTGGCGAATGGTCCAGGTCCTGCCCCGGTACCCGGTCGGGTACAGCCCGCGGGTGAAGGGGAACTCCCCCGGCCACCCGATGCGCTCGAAACCGGTGACGGTGTCGCCGTCCCGGGGTCCGTAAACCGGCTCGACGGGATCGCCGCTGAGCGTGGTGAAGTCCGCGTCCCGCTTGCGTGCGGCGTCGTAGCGCTCCTGCCAGCGGCGGCGGCCTTGTGCGATGGCGTCAGCATCCATGCTGTCGAATTTACTAGGACGTCCAACTAAAAGCGATGACCGCCGCCACCAATGTGGGGTCGCACACGTTCTGATGCCCGCCGCCATTGGGGCGGCGGGACCGGGCAACCCTGGGAGGGCTACGCCTCCACGGGTGCAGCGGTCCCCACCAGCGGAGCGACCTCGCGGGTGACCTTGCGTTCCACGAAGAACGCGGCGGTGGGCACGGTGCCCGCCAGCAGCACCCACAGCTGCTTGCCCAGCGGCCACTTCGCCTTCTGGCCGAGGTCGAACGCGAAGATCAGGTACAGGATGTAGAGCCAGCCGTGCGCGATGCCGACCACGCTGGTGAAGCCGTCGGCGCCGTCCATGCTCAGCAGATACTTGCCGATCATGCCGAGTGTCAGCAGGACGAGGAGCACCGCTGTGACGTACGCCATGACGCGGTAGCGGGTCAGCACGCTTTGTTTCATGGAATCGAGCGTAACCGTCCCATAGGGGCGGTCTTCCACCGCCCTGGCTCCGCCGGGGCCCGGGTCAGCGCTCGGTCGTCCCGGGGCCGCGCCCGGGGCCCTCGGCGAAGTCGCCGGCCGCCACCCGCAGCGGCCGCAGCAGGTCGAAGATCTCGTCGAGCTGGACGGTGTCGTAGGCGCCGAGCCCGAAGTCCATGGCCATCAGGTCCTTGGTGGCCGCGTCGCACACCTCGCGGCCCTTCTCGGTGATGGCTGCCAGCGTGCCCCGTCCGTCGTTGGGGTTGGGCCGCTTCTCCACGAACCCGGCGGTCTGCAGCCGGTCGACGGTGTTGGTCACGGAGGTGGGGTGCACCATCAGCCGCTCGCCGATCTTCGACATCGGCAGCTCGCCCTTCTGCGAGAAGGTGAGCAGCACCAGCGCCTCGTACCGCGCGAACGTCAGCCCGTACGGCTTGACCACCGCGTCGACCTCGGACAGCAGAATCTGATGGGCGCGCATGATCGAGGTGATCGCGGCCATGGACGGCACCGAGCCCCATCGCTGCTTCCAGTGCTCATCGGCACGGGCGATCGGGTCGAACGACAGACTGAGCGGCTTGGGCACCCTACGACCCTACCGGCCGGTCATGTGCCGGCAGAAGCCGTCCCGCTCTCCGGGCCACCGGCGAGGTACCGGTCGACCGTCTCGACCTTCGAGGTGAGTCCGTCGACCACGCCGGGCCGGATATCGGCCTTGAGGACGAGGGAGACGCGCGGGGCGCGCGCCTCGACCGCCGCGACGGCCCGCCGCACCACCTCCATGCACTCCTCCCACTCGCCCTCCAGCGAGGTGAACATGGCGTCGGTGCGGTGCGGCAGCCCCGACGCGCGGACCACGCGCACGGCGTCGGCCACGTACTCGCCCACGTCCTCGCCCACCCCGAGCGGGGTGACCGAGAAGGCGACGATCATGAGCTCACCGCGCTTCCGCCGCTGCTCACCGTTCCCGCCTGCTCCTTGCGGGCGCGCGCAGCGATGACGCCTGCCTCCTCTTCCTTGCGGAGCATCTTGTCCGCGAAGAAGCCGCCGGTGGGCAGCACGGACAGCAGGAAGTAGAGCGCGGCCCTGCCGAAGGGCCACTTGATCCGGTTCCAGGCGTCGGCCCAGAAGATCACATACAGGATGAAGAGGATGCCGTGGATGGCACCCATGACCGGCACGGCGTTGAAGTCGGTGGTCCGCTTGAGAACGGAGCAGACCAGCAGCAGGAGGAAGGAGGCTCCCTCGGGCACCGAGGTGAGACGCAGACGGCGCAGCGCTGAGACCGCCTTGGGCGGCAGGCCGCTCGGAGTTTCCAGTATGGCCACGGCAGGTCCTCAGGGGATCGTTTTGTGAAGGGATGCACAAGCTTCAGCCATTGTGGCAGCCCTGCAATCGAACCCGGCCCGCAGGGTAGGTTCCTCGCGTGGCTCAGTTCCGACTCGAGGGCACCAAGGTGCTGGCCGTCACGCTCGGCGGAGGCGGCGACGCGGTCAAGGCGAAGAACGGCTCGATGGTCGCCTACGACGGCGAGATGGCGTTCAAGAAGATGAGCGGCGGAGGCGAGGGCGTCCGCGGCATGGTCACCCGCCGGATCACCGGCGAACAGCTGACGGTGATGGAGGTGAAGGGACAGGGCACCTGCTACTTCGCCGACCGGGCGGCCGATATCGCCCTGGTCCGGCTCAGCGGCGAGAAGCTGCACGTCGAGGCGAGCAACCTGCTGTGCACCGACGGCGGCCTGCGCACCGGCACCAGCTTCACCGGACTGCGCGGCGCCTCCCAGGGCAACGGCCTGTTCACCACGACCGTGGAGGGGACCGGGCAGGCGGCGCTGATGTCGGACGGTCCCGCCGTGCTCCTGCGGGTCACCCCGCACACCCCGCTCCAGGTCGACCCGGGCGCCTATGTCGCGCACCAGGGGAACCTGCGGCAGAGCTTCCAGTCCGGGGTGAACTTCCGCACGCTGATGGGCGAGGGCTCCGGCGAGGCGTTCCAGATCCGCTTCGAGGGCGAGGGCGTGGTCTACGTACAGCCGAGCGAACGCAACACGCTGGGAGGGGAGGTCTGATGCCGTTCCGTGAGCTGTCCGGCAAGCTCGTCGAGGCCCGGGTGGTGCCCGGACAGCGGATGTTCAGCCAGCGTGGCGCGATGGTCGGCTACACGGGCGAGGTGACGTTCACGCCCAATATGCAGGGCGGCCAGGGCGGGCTGATGTCGATGATCGGCCGCCGGGTCGCGGGCGAGGCGGCGCCGCTGATGACCGTCGAGGGCGACGGCACCGTGATGTTCGGCCACGGCGGCCACCACATCCAGGTGATCGAGCTGGACGGGGACACCCTGTGTGTGGAGGCCGACCGGCTGCTCGCCTTCGACGGCAGCCTTCAGCAGGGCACCCTCTTCCTGGGCAGGGACGGCGGGGTGATGGGCATGGTGCGCGGGCAGGTGTCCGGGCAGGGCCTGTTCACCACGACACTGGCGGGCAAGGGCTCGGCGGCGGTGATGGCGCACGGCGGCATCATCCAGCTGCCCATCAGCCCAGGCCGCCCCGTCCACGTCGATCCGCAGGCGTATGTGGCGCACTTCGGCGACGTACGCAACAAGCTGTCCTCGGCGCTGGGCTGGCGCGACATGGTGGGGCGCGGCTCGGGTGAGGCGTTCCAGCTCGAACTGTCCGGCAGCGGGGCAGTGTTCGTACAGGCCAGTGAGGAGAAGCTGTGATGACCCAGCCACCGCAGGGCTATCAGGTGTACGACGCGACGACGCTGCCCGCCAACGACAACGTCAACCCGTACGCCTTCTCCGTCGACCTGGACGGCCTGTGGTTCCTGCAGAAGGGGAAGATGATCGCCTACTACGGGCAGATCGACTTCCACGGCATCGGCCACGGCCCGCTGGACCGGCTGGTCGCGAGCAGCTTCCACTCGCCGCTGCACGCCTCGGACTGGGTCGTCGCGCAGGGACGGGGCAAGCTGCTGCTGGCCGACCGCGCGTTCGACGTCAACTCCTACGACCTCGAGGACGGCAATCTCACCGTCCGCTCCGGCAATCTGCTCGCCTTCGAGCCCTCGCTCTCGCTCAAGCAGTCGATCGTCCCCGGCTTCCTCACGCTGATCGGCACGGGCCGCTTCGTGGCGGCGTCCAACGGGGAGGTGCACTTCGTGGAGCCGCCGGTGCGGGTCGATCCGCAGGCGCTGGTCGGCTGGGCGGACTGTCCCTCGCCCTGCCACCACTACGACCACCAGTACCTCAAGGGCGTCCTGGGCGGCCTGCGGGCCATGACGGGGCTGGGCGGGGTGTCGGGTGAGGAGCACCAGTTCGAGTTCGTCGGCGCGGGGACCGTACTGATCCAGTCGTCCGAGGTGCTGATGGAGGAGCGCGACGCGGGCGCCGTACCGCAGCAGCCCGGGGTGCCCGGTGGTGGCGGCGACGGCGGCCAGGGGGGCCACGGCGGCCAGCGCGCTCCGCATCTGCCGGGCCAGCTCGGCAGCCTTCAGCGCCGGTTCGGCCTCTGAGGCGGTGCTGCGCTGAGGCGTGCTCTTCTCCGGGCCCGGGCCGGCGTCCCGATCGCAACGCTGCGGCATCTTGGCGCCACGCGGTGTAAGCACGCGTGTGCGAACGTGGGTAGAGTCTCACGGTATGGACACCGACGACCGCACCCGTTGGCTCACCGAGGACGAGCAGCGCGCCTGGCGTACTCATCTCGACGTCGGCAGGCTGCTCAGCTACCAACTGGAGCGCGACCTGCAACCCTTCGGGCTGACTCTCAACGACTACGAGATACTCGTCAATCTCTCGGAGTCGCCCGAGCACCGCATGCGGATGACCGACCTGGCCTCGGCCACCTTGCAGTCCAAGAGCCGACTGTCCCATCAGATCACCAGGATGGAGAAGGCCGGACTGGTACGGCGCGAGTCCTGTGAGTCGGACAAACGGGGGCTGTTCGCCGTGCTGACGGAGCACGGCTGGGACACGATGCGTACGGTGGCGCCGCACCATGTTGATTCTGTGCGGCGCCATTTCATCGACAGCATCGCACCGTCGGACCTGGCCCATCTGGAGCGCATTCTGCGCCCCATCGCGGAGAAGCTGCGGAGTGAGAGGGGCCGTGTGTAAGGCCCCCTGGTCGCCTCAGCCCGCGAGCGGGAGCCGCAGTACGAAGGTGGCCCCTGACTGGGAGGGGCCCTCCGCCCGGAGGGTGCCGCCGTGGCGCTCGGCGACGTCGCGCGCGATGGCCAGGCCAAGGCCGGCGCCACCCTCGTCCCGGGAGCGCGCCGCGTCCAGCCGGACGAACCGCTCGAAGATCCGCTCCCGTTCGGCTTCGGGCACCCCCTCGCCGTCGTCCGAGACAGCGACGGTGAGGCCGTCGCCCTCCCGCCGCACGGCCACGGAGACCCCGGAGCGCGCATGCCGCTGCGCGTTGTCCAGCAGATTCGCCAGTACCCGCGACAACTGCCCCGACGAGCCCCGCACTTCGCCGCCCTCCAGCGTGCCCACCCGTACCGGATGCGGGTCAGCCGCGCGCTGCGCCAGGTGCTCCCGCACCAGCGCGTCCATCGCGACCCGCCCCTCGGCCGGCCGCTCCCCCGCGTCCAGCCGGGCCAGCAGCAGCAGGTCGGCGGCGAGCGTCTGGAGCCGTACGGTGTCCTCGACCGCCTCGTCCAGGTCGAGGAGTTCGGGGTGGGCCGCGGCGACCTCCAGCTGGGTGCGCAGGGACGCGATGGGACTGCGCAGTTCGTGGGAGGCGTCGGCGACGAACCTGCGCTGCCGCTCCACGGACGCCTCCAGCGCGGACAGCGTCTCGTTCGTCGTACGGGCCAGCCGGGCGACCTCGTCCCGCGCTTCCGGCTCCGGGACGCGGCGGGAGAGGTCGGTGCTGGCGGTGATCGCGCTCATCTCCTGCCGGATGCCCTCGACGGGCCGCAGGGCGCGCCGCGTCACCAGCCAGGTGACGCCGGCGACAACCAGCAGCAGCACCGGGAGCCCGAACAGCATGGAGCGGGTCACCGTGGAGACGGCCTCCTGCTGGGCGCCGAGGGAGGCACCGGAGTAGACGGTGACGGGCGTGCCGTCCCGGGTACGCCCCTGGACCGCGGCGACGCTGAACTCCTGGTGGCCGGCGATGTCCTCCCTTTCGTAGGTGACTTCGCCGTCGTCGTCCACCGGAAGGGTAAGAGTCCTGGTCCTGGGCTCGGTGTCGGTCTTGCTGTCGGTGCCGGTGCCGCCGTCGTCGGGATCAGCCGCATCAGCCGCGTCAGCGGCGTCGTCGGGGTCGGCGGCATCGTCGGGGTCGGCTTTGCCGGCGTGATCGGCTTTGTCGTCGGGGTCGGAGGGCTCCGGGGCTGCCGCGTCCTGCTCGTCCCCGTCGTCGGGCCGCTCGACGCGTCCGAAGCGGGCCATCGGACCGCGCCCCTCCAGCGGGTCGCTCGCGCCGAGGACCTTCCCGTCGGCGTCCACCACCTGTGCGGGCTCGTCGCCGTCGAGCCCGTCCACCTGTGAGACCTCGGCGTCGGGCACGTCGGCGAGCTGGGCCGCGATACCGCGCGCCGCGTTCTGCGCGCTGAGCCGTGCAGTGTCGGCGAGGCCGCCGCGGAGCGTGGCCACCACCAGGAAGCCGGCGGCGACGAGGGCCACCGCCACCACCAGGGTCGCCCCGACAGCGGCGCGGACCCGTACGGAGGCCCTACGCACGGCGCGCTCCCCCGCTGCCGTCCCCGAGACGGTACCCGGCGCCGCGCACCGTGCCGATCCAGCCGGGTCCCAGCTTGCGCCGCAGGGCGCTCACGTACACCTCGACGATGTTGACGTCGCCTTCGTAGGCGAAGTCCCACACATGTTCGAGGATCTCCGCCTTGGCGACGACCTCCCCGGCGCGCACCGCGAGGTACTCCAGTACGGAGAACTCCTTGGCGGTCAGCTGCACCTCGCGCTCACCCACCGTGACGCGCTGCGCGCCGGGGTCGACCGTCAGCTCGCCCACCCGGAGGGCCGCCTTGGCACCCCGCGTACGACGGCGCAGCAGCGCCCGGACCCGGGCGAGGAGCACGACGTAGGAGAACGGCTTGGTGAGGTAGTCGTCGGCGCCGGTGTCCAGCCCTTCGGCCTCGTCGTACTCGCCGTCCTTGGCCGTCAGCATCAGCACCGGCGTCTCGTCCCCGGCCGCACGCAGCGCACCGCAGACGCGGTAGCCGTTCATCCCCGGAAGCATGATGTCGAGAACGATCAGGTCGTACTCGTTCTCGACCGCCATGTGCAGGCCCTCGGCTCCGTCGTGCACGACGTCCACGGCGAAGCCCTCGGCCATCAGGCCCCTGGCGAGCGACCGGGCCAGTCTCCGCTCGTCCTCCACGATCAACAGGCGCACACGGACACCCTGCCAAATCGCGGCTGAAGAGGGCTTCAGGTAGCTTCAGCTTACGTTCAGCAATGGTCGGCCACCGTGGAGTCATCGAAAGCGAGAGCATCGAACGACCCGAGGAGTCGAACGCCATGAAGCGCAAGGTCATCATCGCCACCGTCGCCGCCGCCGCGCTGGTCGGAGGTGGTACGGCGACCGCCTTCGGGGTAGCGGGCCACGGCGGCGAGACGGACGGCAAGGCGCCTTCCGCGACCCAGTCGACCGTCCGCACGGCGGACCACGGCGACGACCACGACGACGACCGGAACGACGACCACAAGGACGACGACGGGCGCGACGGCCGGGACGGCGGCCGCTCCGACAGGGCCGAGGACACCGGCGACGCCCGCGTCTCCTTCGGCCGGGCAGCCCACTCGGTGCTCAAGGAGGTGCCCGGCAGCATCACCGAACTGGAGCTGGACACCGAGGGCAACCGGCTGGTGTGGGAGGCCGACGTCCTCGGCAAGGACAACAAGTGGCACGACGTGAAGATCGACGCCATCAAGGGCAACATCGTCCAGAACCGGATCGACAGGCACCACGACGACGACCGCTCCCTCGTGCGCCACGCCGAGCTGGACGCGGCGGCGGCCGGCAAGAAGGCCGCCGAGGCGACCAAGGGCACCGTCACCTCCGTCAGTCTGGACGACGACGGCAAGGACAAGGGCCAGTGGGAGGCCGAGACCGCCGACAAGCGCGGTACGGAGCACGAGCTCGCCCTCGACGGCGCCTCCGGCAAGGTGCTGCACCACGAGACCGAGCAGGCCGACGACGAGCAGGGCGACGACTGACGACCAGCACCCGGGTCACTGGCGCCCCGCGCCCTGTTGATCGACGCCCCCTGCCCCGGTCCCTGACGGGCCCACGGCTCGGTCCCTGACGGCCCGCGGCTCGGTCGGGGGCGTCACCCTCCCTCGGTGACCCCCTCGACCAGTTCGTCGGCGGCCGTGTAGGGGTCCAGCGTTCCACCGGCCACGCGTGCGGCGAGCGCGTCGAGGCGTTTGCCGCCGCGCAGCTCTCCCATCCGGCGGCGCAGCGCGGTGACCGCGATGGTCTCGATCTCCTTCGCGGCCCGCGCCGCGCGGCGCTCAGCCAGCACGCCCCGCTCGTCCATCCAGCCGCGGTGCTTGTCCAGCGCGGCGATCATCTCCTCCACGCCCTCGGCACGCGCTGCCACCGTCTTGACCACGGGCGGCCGCCAGTCGCCCGGCTGCCGGGCCTCGCCGAGGCCGAGCATGTGGTTCAGCTCGCGAACGGTGGCGTCGGCGCCGTCCCGGTCGGCCTTGTTGACGACGTAGACGTCACCGATCTCCAGAATTCCGGCCTTGGCTGCCTGGATGCCGTCACCCATCCCGGGCGCGAGCAGCACGACGCTGGTGTCGGCCTGCGCGGCGATCTCGACCTCCGACTGCCCGACCCCGACCGTCTCGACGAGGATCACCTCGCAGCCCGCAGCGTCCAGCACTCGGATCGCCTGCGGAGCGGCCCAGGCCAGACCACCGAGATGGCCCCGGGTGGCCATCGAACGGATGTAGACCCCCGGATCGGAGGCATGTTCACCCATGCGCACCCGGTCACCGAGCAGCGCCCCGCCCGAGAACGGTGAGGAGGGGTCCACGGCCAGCACACCGACCCGCTTGCCCTGCGCCCGGTACGCGCTGACCAGCGCCGAGGTGGTGGTGGACTTCCCCACGCCGGGAGAGCCGGTGAGCCCGACCACGTAGGCGTTGCCGCAGTGCGGGGCTATGGCGGCCATGGCCTCGCGAAGCTGGGGGGAGGCCCCCTCGACCAGGGAGATCAGCCGCGCCACCGCGCGGGGCGCGCCCTGCCGGGCGCTCTCCACCAAAGCTGCGACATCCGCCATCTGAGACCGCTCCCTTGCTCGTGGGGGCTCCGCCCCTGTCTCCGTCCCTGCTGCGCGGGCTCGGCCCCGCGGACGCGCCCCGGACTCTGCGGGCGCGCCGGTCGCTTCCTTACGGGACGCGGAGGAGGAGGGCGTCGCCCTGGCCGCCGCCCCCGCACAGCGCCGCGGCGCCGAGTCCGCCCCCGCGCCGCTTCAGCTCCAGTGCGAGGTGGAGGACGATGCGCGCCCCGGACATCCCGATCGGGTGGCCCAGGGCAATGGCGCCGCCGTTCACATTCACCTTTTCGGGGCCGACTTCGAGATCCTTCATCGACTGGTGCGCCACGGCGGCGAACGCCTCGTTGATCTCGATCAGATCGAGGTCCTCCACCGCGCGCCCCTCCTTCTTCAGCGCGTGCTGAATGGCGTTGGAGGGCTGCGACTGGAGCGAGTTGTCGGGCCCGGCGACATTTCCGTGCGAGCCGATCTCGGCGATCCACTCGACGCCGAGCTCCTCGGCCTTCGCCTTGCTCATCACCACGACAGCGGCGGCGCCGTCGGAGATCTGCGAGGAGGAACCCGCCGTGATCGTGCCGTCCTTGGCGAACGCGGGCTTCAGCTTGCCCAGCGACTCGGCGGTGGAGTCGCCCCGGATGCCCTCGTCCTCGGAGAAGAGCACGGGGTCGCCCTTGCGCTGCGGAATCTCGACAGGAGTGATCTCCGCGGCGAACAGCCCGTCGCGCTGCGCGGCGGCTGCGCGCTGGTGGGAGCGGGCCGCGATCTCGTCCTGCACGTCGCGCGGAATCCCCAGCCGGGTGTTGTGCTTCTCGGTGGAGGCGCCCATCGCGATTCCCTCGAAGGAGTCGGTGAGCCCGTCGTGCGCCATGGAGTCCAGCACCTCCAGGGCGCCGTACTTGTAGCCCTCACGGGACTTGGGCAGCAGGTGCGGCGCGTTGGTCATGGACTCCTGGCCGCCGGCGACGACGACGTCGAACTCGCCCGCGCGCACCAGCTGGTCGGCGAGCGCGATGGCGTCGAGCCCGGAGAGGCACACCTTGTTCACCGTCAGTGCCGGGACGTTCATCGGGATGCCCGCCTTGACCGCGGCCTGGCGCGCCGGGATCTGTCCGGCTCCGGCCTGGAGCACCTGGCCCATGATCACGTACTCGACCTGGTCCCCGCCGATCCCGGCCCGCTCCAGCGCAGCCTTGATGGCGAAGCCGCCCAAGTCGGCACCGGAGAAGGACTTCAGCGAACCGAGCAGCCGCCCCATGGGCGTACGTGCTCCTGCGACGATCACGGATGTGGTGGTGCTGCTGGAGGAGGCAGTCATCGGCGGATCCCTTCCGCGGGGAAGTTAACGAGGGTTACCACTCAAGATACTGAGCGGTACCACTTCGGGTCACCGGTCGGTGAGTGTGACCGTGCGCACGTTGCGTAACCGCGCGGAGAGCGCTGCACTGTTCCCATGCTGACGCGTATCGACCACATCGGAATCGCCTGCCGCGACCTCGAAGCCACCGTCGATTTCTACTCTCGCACCTATGGCTTCCAGGTGTTCCACACCGAGGTCAACCAGGAGCAGGGCGTCCGCGAGGCCATGCTGCGGATCAACGGCACGGACGACGGCGGCGCGTCCTACCTCCAGCTGCTGGAACCCATCCGGGAGGACTCCGCGGTCGCCAAATGGCTGGCCAAGAACGGCGAGGGCGTCCACCACATCGCGTTCGGCACCGCCGATGTCGACGGCGAATCCGAGGCCATCCGCGACAAGGGCATCCGCGTCCTCTACGACGAGCCCCGCCGCGGCTCCATGGACTCACGGATCACCTTCTTGCACCCGAAGGACTGTCACGGGGTACTCACGGAACTGGTCACCGCCGCCACGCCCGGCGACGAAGACGCGCACTGAGGCGGCCCCTCGGTCCCGGCTGGGGGTCCGGGGGTTATCCCCCCGGGAGACACAGCTTGCACCCGAAGGACTGTCACGGGGTACTCACGGAACCGGTCACCGCCGCCACGCCCGGTGACCAGTCGCGCTGAAGGCGGCGCAGAGCCCGGCTGGGGGTCCGAAGGTCGTCCCCCGGGGAACTGCAGTCCCAGCCGCACCAACGGACCACTGACGTCGGCCTGCACGCCCGGTAGAGTGGGCTTCCGGCCGGGGCGGGCCCTCCCCACCCGTACAGAGATCTCCGGGCTGGGGGCTCGGTCCACGTTCCGCCGATGATCTGACACCATTTCCGGGAGACGTGTCCCTCAAGTCCGGGACACTTCTCCAGGGCAGGGCTCGGATCATCTCCACGACTACCAGGGGACGGATGGGACCGCGCAGTGCGGGGCTACGACCGCTACGAGGCTGACGATCACCTCTCGCAGTTCGAGGCCGAGATGGAGCGGCTGAAGAAAGAGCGGGAGCGGGCCGTCGAGCATGCCGACGACCTCGGCTACCAGGTCGAAGTGCTGCGCGCCAAGCTGCACGAGGCGCGCCGTGCCCTGGCCACGCGCCCTGCGGGGTACGACAACCTCTCCCAGCAGGCCGAGCAGTTGCTCCGCAACGCCCAGCTCCAGGCCGACCAGATGCGCGCCGACGCCGAGCGGGAGCTGCGCGAGGCGCGCGCCCAGACCCAGCGGCTGCTCCAGGAACAGGCCGAGCAGCAGTCCAGGCTGGAGGCCGAGCTGCACGCCGAGGCGGTACGCCGCCGCCAGCAGCTCGACCAGGAGCTCGCCGAGCGGCGCGCCACGGTGGAGAACCACGTCAACGAGAACGTGGCCTGGGCCGAGCAGCTGCGCACCCGTACCGAGCAGCAGGCCCGCCGGCTCATGGAGGAGACCAGGGCCGAGTCCGAGCAGTCCCTGGCCCGGGCGCGCGCCGAGGCGCAGCGGCTGACCGAGGAGTCGCGGCAGCGGCTGAGCGCGGAGGCCGAGCAGGCCCGCAGCGAGGCCGAGTCGATCCTGCGGCGGGCCCGCGCGGACGCCGAGCGGCTGCTGAACGCCGCCTCCACACAGGCGCAGGAGGCCACCGACCACGCCGAGCAGCTGCGTACCTCGACAGCGAGCGAGGTGGAGACCAGCAGGCGCGAGTCCACCGAGCTGATGCGCCGGGCCGAGGAGCGGATGCGGGAGGCCGAGGAGGCCCTGCGCGAGGCCCGCGAGAGCGCCTCCGAGAAGCTCCAGGAGGCCGAGGACGAGGCGGGCAAGCGGCTCGCGGACGCGGAGTCGGAGAACGAGCAGCGCACCCGTACGGCCAAGGCCGAGGTGGCGCGGCTGGTGGGGCAGGCCACCAAGGACGCCGAGGCGATCAAGGCCGAGGCCGAGCAGCTGCGCGAGGACGCCAGGGCCGAGGGCGAGCGGATGATCGCCGAGGCCCGCGAGAAGGCCCGCACCACCACGGCCGAGGAGTCGGCGAACCAGCTCGCCGAGGCTGCCCGTACGGCCGAGGACGTGCTCAACCGCGCCTCGGAGGAGGCCAAGGCCACCACGAAGTCGGCCGCCGAGGAGGCCGAGCGGCTGCGCCGGGAGGCCGAGGAGGAGGCCGACCGGCTGCGCGCCGAGGCGCACGACGTGGCCGAGCAGCTCAAGGGCGCCGCCAAGGACGACACCAAGGAGTACCGGGAAAGGACGGTCGCGCTCCAGGAGGAGGCGCGCAGGCTGCGCGGCGAGGCCGAGCAGTTGCGGGCCGACGCGGTCGAGGAGGGCGAGAAGATCCGCGGCGAGGCCCGCCGCGACGCCGTCCAGCAGATCGAGGAGGCGGCCAACCGCGCGGAGGAGCTGCTGGGCAAGGCGAAAGCCGACGCCGAGGAGACCCGTACCGAGGCCACCACGGAGAGCGAGCGCGTCCGTACGGAGGCGATCGAGCGGGCCACCACGCTGCGCAAGCAGGCCGAGGAGGCGCTGGAGCGGGCCCGTACGGAGGCCGAGGAGCTGCGCTCGCAGGCCGAGGAGCAGGCCGAGCAGACGCGAGCGGAGGCCGAGGAGGCCGCGCGGCGCACCCGCGAGGAGACCGAGCAGGCGCTCCGCGAGCGCAAGGCCGAGACCGAGACGGAGCTGACCCGGCTGCGCGAGGAGGCCGAGGCCAAGCTGGCGCAGGCCGAGTCCGGTCTGACCGAGGCCCGTACCGAGGCCGAGCGGCTGCGGGACGAGGCCAGGGCGGAGGCCGAACGGCTGCGCTCCGAGACGGCCGAGCGGGTGCGCACGCTGCGCGAGCAGGCCGAGGAAGAGGCCGAAAGGCTGCGCACGGAGGCGGCCTCGGACGCCTCGCAGGCCCGCGCGGAGGGCGAGTCGGTCGCCGTCCAACTGCGCAGCGAGGCGGCGGCGGAGGCCGAACGGCTGCGCGAGGAGGCCAAGGCCACCGCCGACCGGGTACGCGCCGAGGCGGACGCGGCCGCCGAGCGGACCAACGCGGAGGCCGCCGAGGCGCTCAGCGCGGCGCAGGAGGAGGCGGCCCGCCGCCGGCGCGAAGCCGAGGAGTTGCTGACCGAGGCCCGCGAGGAGGCGCACCAGGAGCGCACCGAGGCCCGCGAGCAGAGCGAGGAGTTGCTGGCCGCGGCCCGCAAGCGGGTCGCGGAGGCCCACGAGGAGGCCGAGCGGCTGACCGAGGAGGCCGAACGCCGCGCGGCCGAACTCGTCTCGTCGGCCGAGGAGACGGCGCAGCAGGTGCGGGACTCCGTCGCGGGGCTGCGCGCGGAGGCCGAGGAGGAGATCGCCGGACTGCGGTCGGCCGCCGAGCACGCCGCCGAGACGCTGCGCCGGGAGGCGCAGGAGGAGACCGAAGCCGCCAAGTCGCTGGCGGAGCGGACCGTCTCGGACGCGATGGCGGAGGCCGAGCGCACCCGCGCCGACGCCCAGCGGGTCGGCGAGGAGGCACGCGCCGAGGCCGACCGGCTGCTGGACGAGGCCCGCGAGCAGGCCGCCAACAAGCGCGCCGAGGCCGCGGAACAGGCCGACCAGCTCCTCGCCAAGGCCCAGGAGGAGGCCGAGCGGACCCGAGCCGAGGCCGAGCAGTTCGACAGCGAGACCCGCGCGAAGGCCGAGAAGTACAGCCGGGACACCCGCGGCGAGGCCGAGCAGTTCAGCCAGGAGACGCGCGCCGAGGCCGAGCAGTTCAGCCAGGAGACGCGCGCCGAGGCCGAGCGGGTCGGCGCCCAGCTGCGCGCCGAGGCCGAGCAGTTCAGCGAGCAGACCCGCGCCGAGGCCGAGCGGGTCGGCGAGGAGGCACGCGCCGAGGCCCAGCGGCTGCTGGACGAGGCCCGCGAGCAGGCCGCCAACAAGCGCGCCGAGGCCGCGGAACAGGCCGACCAACTCCTCGCCAAGGCCCAGGAGGAGGCGCTGCGCACCCAGGCGGCCGCCGAGGAGCAGGCCGACTCGATGGTCGGGGCCGCGCGTGCCGAGTCCGAGCGGCTGGTGACCGAGGCCAGGGCCGAGGGCCGGGAGCTGGTGGAGAAGGCCCGCTCCGACTCGGACACCATGCTGGAGGAGGCGCGCAGCGACTCCAGCGCGATCCGCGAGCGCGCGGAGGAGCTGCGGGCCCGGATCGAGGCGGAGGTCGAGGAGCTGCACGAGCGGGCCCGCCGGGAGGCGGCCGAGGCGATGCAGTCGGCGGGCGAGCGCTGCGACAAGCTCGTACAGGCCGCCGAGGAGCAGTTGGCCGAGGCCCGGGCGAAGGCCGAGGAACTGCGCACGGACGCGGACGCGGAGGCCGGCCGGGTGCGTATCGCCGCCGTCAAGAAGGCCGAGGGGCTGCTCAAGGAGGCCGAGCAGAAGAAGGCCGCGATGCTGCGCGAGGCCCAGCAGGCGCGCGACGAGGCCACGGAGGAGGCCCGGCGCACGGTGGAGGCCGGACAGCGCGAGCTGGATGTGCTGGTGCGGCGCCAGGAGGACATCAACGCGGAGATCTCCCGGGTGCAGGACGTGTTGGAGGCGCTGGAGTCGTTCGAGACGCCGGGCGCCGCTTCAGCGGCCGGGTCGGGCTCCGGCAACTCGGGCAATACTGATTCCGCTTCCGATTCCGCTTCGGGCTCCGGCGGCTCGGGCTCCGGCGGCTCGGGCTCCGGCGGCTCGGGCTCCGGCGGGTCGGGACGCGGCTCAGGGTCCGGCGCTGCGTCTTCCGGCAAGAAGGGCGGACGAGACACCGGAACAAAGGGTGGTGTGACAGCGGGCGTTGGCGCTGGTACAACTCGTTCGAGTGGCAAGGGTTCGGAGAGTTAGCCACTCGAATGAGGGCACATTCTCCAGATCAAACACGCATAAGCTCGATGACACGCCGCTTCGGCCCCTAGGATTCCCTCTATCACTCCCCCGTCTGATAACCCGTCTGACTCGACAGGAACCCCATGAGCGACACTTCCTCCCCCTTCGGCTTCGAGCTCGTGCGGCGTGGCTACGACCGCGGGCAGGTGGACGACCGCATCACGAAGCTCGTCGCCGACCGTGACAGCGCCCTGGCCCGTATCACCTCTCTGGAAAAGCGCATCGAGGAACTCCACCTCGAAACGCAGAACGCCCAGGCTCAGGTAAACGACGCGGAGCCGTCGTACGCCGGTCTCGGTGCCCGTGTCGAGAAGATCCTCCGCCTCGCGGAGGAAGAGGCCAAGGACCTGCGTGAGGAGGCCCGTCGCGCCGCCGAGCAGCACCGCGAACTCGCCGAGGGCGCGGCGCAGCAGGTGCGCAACGACGCCGAGGCGTTCGCCGCCGAGCGCAAGGCGAAGGCCGAGGAAGAGGGCGCCCGCATCGTCGACAAGGCCAAGAGCGAGGCCGCGTCGCTGCGCAGCGAGGCGGAGAAGGACGCGCAGTCCAAGCGCGAGGAGGCCGACACCCTCTTCGAGGACACCCGCGCCAAGGCGGCCCAGGCTGCCGCCGACTTCGAGACCAACCTGGCCAAGCGCCGCGAGCAGTCCGAGCGCGACCTGGCCTCCCGTCAGGCCAAGGCCGAGAAGCGGCTCGCCGAGATCGAGCACCGCGCCGAGCAGCTGCGCCTGGAGGCCGAGAAGCTGCGCACGGACGCGGAGCGCCGGGCCCGGCAGACCGTCGAGACCGCGCAGCGCCAGGCCGAGGACATCGTCGCCGACGCCAACGCCAAGGCCGACCGGGTGCGCAGCGAGTCCGAGCGGGAGCTGGCCGCGCTCACCAACCGCCGCGACAGCATCAACGCACAGCTCACCAACGTGCGCGAGATGCTGGCCACGCTCACCGGCGCCGCTGTGGCGGCGGCGGGCCAGCCCGGCGAGGAGGTCGGGGACGAGGAAGCCGCGGGCCGCTCGGTTCCGGCCCAGCAGACCCGCTGACCGCTGCGCGGCGCTCTTCCCCGGCCCAGCTCCTGACCCGCCGCGACGGCGAGGCGCTCCACGGCGCGGACCGGCTGCGCTGTACCCGGTGCAGCTCCCGGGTTCGCCCGGCACCGCCGGACAGGCCGTGGGAGTTCGCCACCACTGCGGCGGACAATGGATGGCGCACATGAAGCGGGCCGCACCGTCCGGTGCGGCCCGTTTCACATGTGTGGGTGATGTGCGGATAATGCGCACAAGTGGCGAGGGCCGAAGCCGCCCCTTAGCGTCGAAGAATGATCGAGTTGCGAGACCTCACCAAGCGGTACGGGAACAAGCTCGCTGTCGACGGTCTCACCTTCACCGTACGTCCCGGTACGGTCACCGGCTTCCTGGGCCCGAACGGGGCGGGCAAGTCGACGACGATGCGGATGGTGCTGGGCCTGGACGCGCCCACCCGGGGCGATGTGCGTATCGAGGGCAAGCACTACGGCGAGCTGCGCGAGCCGCTCAACAGCATCGGCGCGCTGCTGGAGGCCAAGGGCGTGCACGGCGGGCGCAGAGCCTACGACCATCTGCTGTGTCTGGCCCAGTCGAACGGCATCCCGGAGCGCCGGGTCGGCGAAGTGCTGGAGATGGTGGGACTGCAGGATGTGGCGCGCAAGCGGCCCAAGGGCTTCTCGCTGGGCATGGGCCAGCGGCTCGGTATCGCGGCCGCGCTGCTCGGCGACCCGCGCATCCTGATGTTCGACGAGCCTGTCAATGGGCTGGACCCGGAGGGCATCCACTGGATCCGCACCCTGATGCAGCAGCTCGCCAGGGAGGGCCGCACGGTCTTCGTCTCGAGCCATCTGATGAGCGAGATGGCACAGACCGCCGAGCACCTGGTCGTCATCGGTCAGGGGAAGCTGCTGGCGGACACCTCGATGGCGCAGTTCATCGCGGAGAACTCCCGTACGCATGTGCGGGTCCGCACCCCCGAGCCGGAGCGGCTGCGGGACGCCCTCGTCGGGTCCGGGCTGCGGCCGGTGACCGGTGCGGACGGCGCCCTGGAGGTGGACGGCGGGGACGCGCCGCGGATCGGCGAACTCGCCGCCGAGCACCGGGTGGTGCTGCACGAGCTGAGCACCCAGCGGGCTTCCCTGGAGGAGGCGTTCATGCGGCTGACCGCCCAGAGTGTCGAGTACCACGCCCACGCCCCGGGCGCTCCGGCCGCCCCACCAGGAGCGCAACCGCCGGGAATCCAGCCGCCATCGGGGACACAGCCGCCGGGGACACAGCCGCCGCCGGGGGCGCAGGCACCTCCGGGGGAACAGCCACCACCGGGGACACAGGCACCGCCCGCCTGGGGTACGGACTGGAAGAAGGGGCGCCGAGGATGAGTCACACCACGCGAGTGCTCAAGTCCGAGTGGACCAAGGTCCGCTCCGTCCGCTCCACCGTGTGGACACTCACCACCGCGTTGCTCGTCTCCGTCGGTCTGGGTGCGCTGATCTGCGGGGTGACCGCCTCCACCTTCGACGACATGTCCACCGCGGACCGGGTGACGTTCGACGCCACCTACACCAGCTTCGCCGGGATGGGCATCGGACAGCTCGCGATGATCGCGTTCGGCGTGCTGATCGTCTCGGCGGAGTACAGCACCGGGATGATCCGCAACTCGCTGGCCGCCGTGCCGCAGCGGGCCGCGTTCCTGTGGTCCAAGGTGCTGATCGCGGGGGTGCTGGTGCTGGTCGTCGGCATGATCACCAGCTTCTGCACCTTCTTCCTCGGACAGGCCCTGCTGGGCTCGCACGGGGTGGGCATCGGCGAGCCGGGAGTGCTGCGCGCCGTAGTCGGCGGCGGTCTCTACATGGCGCTGATCGCGATGTTCGCCGTCGGTATCACCTTCGTACTGCGCAGCCCGCTGCTGGCGTTCGCGATCCTGATGCCGTTCTTCTTCTTGATCTCCAACATCCTGGGCAATGTGGAGGCGACCAAGAAGGTCGGCCAGTACCTCCCCGACCAGGCGGGTACGACGGTGATGGCCGTGGTGCCCGAGACCCTGGACCGGCCGTACGGGCCCTGGGAGGGGCTGTTGATCATGGTCGCGTGGACGGCCGCCGCGCTGGTGGCCGGCTTCGTCGTCCTCAAGAAGCGCGACGCCTGAGCCCGGCGGCCCCCCGCTCGCCGCGTGCGCCGGGGGGGCCGCCGTAGGGAACCATTTCGGAGCCCCGTAACCTCCTAGGCCATGTCCGGGGGCGATCGAGCCCCGAACTGCGTCCAGGGGCAAAGGATGATCGAGGCGTACGGCCTGACGAAGCGCTACGGCGCCAAGACGGCCGTGTACAACCTGTCCTTCCAGGTGCGGCCGGGGGCCGTGACCGGATTCCTGGGGCCCAACGGCTCCGGGAAATCCACCACGATGCGCATGATCCTGGGGCTGGACGCACCGACCTCCGGCCGGGTGACCGTGGGCGGCCACAACTTCCGTGACCTGCCCAACGCACCCCGCCAGGTCGGTGCGCTCCTCGACGCGAAGGCCGTGCACGGCGGCCGCAGCGCGCGCAACCATCTGCTCTCCCTCGCCCAGCTGTCCGGCATCCCGGCCCGCAGGGTCGACGAGGTGCTGGGCGTTGTGGGGCTCCAGGACGTCGGCAAGAAGCGCTCCAAGGGCTTCTCGCTCGGCATGGGGCAGCGCCTGGGCATCGCGGCCGCGCTGCTCGGCGACCCGCAGGTGCTGCTCTTCGACGAGCCGGTCAACGGGCTGGACCCGGAGGGCATCCTGTGGGTCCGCAACCTGATGCGGCGGCTGGCGAGCGAGGGCCGGACGGTTTTCGTCTCCAGCCATCTGATGAGCGAGATGGCACAGACCGCCGACCATCTCATCGTCATCGGGCGCGGACAGTTGATGGCCGACATGCCCGTGCAGGAGTTCATCGAGCGCAACTCCATCGGCTTCGCCCGGGTGCGCACCCCCGACGGAGAGCCCGAGCAGCGCGAGAAGCTGGTCTCGGCGCTGCAGGAGGCGGGCGGCCGGACGCAGCCCGAGGAGGACGGCGCGCTGCGCGTCACCGGGCTGCCGCTGCCGCGCATCAGCGACCTGGCGCACGGCGCCGACGTCCGGCTGTGGGAGCTGTCGCCGCACCAGGCGTCCCTGGAGGAGGCGTACATGCGGCTCACCCAGAGCTCGGTCGACTACCGCTCGACCACCGACATGCGCGCCGGCCTGCAGCAACCGGTCGGTGCCCCCGCGATGGCAGCGCCCACGGCGGCACCGCCGGGAATGGCGCCCCCGCAGGCTGTGCCGGGAATGGCGGCGGCCCCGCAGATGCCGCCGGCCCCGCAGGGCAATCCGTACGCGGCCCAGCAGGCGGCGCCCCAGCCCGGAGTCCCGCAGCCCGGAGCCCCGCAGCCGGGCACGGCACCGCAGCCCGGCCCGGCGCCACAGCCCGGCACCGTCCCGCAGCCGGGCGCCCCTGAGGGCGGCACGCTCCAGATGCGAGCGCCGCAGGCCCCGGCGGACGGAGCGAGCGCCCCGAACCCGTACGCCGCCGGCGCAGCCGCACCTCCGGCAGGACCGATGGCCAAGGGCGCCCCCGCGGCCGCGGGTGGCGACGCGACCAGCACCGCCAAGAACGAAGGCGAGGACGCCTGATGAGCACCCAGCAGTACGAGGGCCAGGCGGGGTACGAGGCCCAGGCGGTCCCGCAGGCCAACTGGCCGAACGGCATCGCCCCCTACAGCTCGCCGATCCCGATGGCCCGTACCCACCTCGGTCACGCGCTCGTCGCGGAGTGGACGAAGATCCGCACCGTCCGCTCGACCGTGTGGACGCTCAGCGTGATGTTCGCACTGGTCGTCGGCATCGGGCTGCTGACGGCGGGGACACTGAGCGGCGAGACCTACACCGGTATGCCGCTGCTCTCCACCGGTTTGTTCGGCCTGATGCTGGGCCAACTCGGCGTGGTCACGCTCGGCGTGCTGGTCATCACCTCCGAGTACGGCACCGGAATGATCCGCACCACCCTCACCGCCTGTCCGCACCGCGGCCGGGTGCTGCTGGCCAAGGCGCTGGTCTTCTTCGTGCTGGCCTTCGCGATGACGACGCTGGCCTGCAGCCTCACCGCGCTGGTCAACTCAGCGCTCCTGAGCGACCAGCAGATTCCCTCGTACGTGGAGGAGGGTTCCTTCGGAGGGACAGTCGAAGGAGGGACACTGGTCGCCTCCAGCGGCGAGTGGCTGGGCGCCACCATCGGCGCCGGGTTGTACGTGGCGCTGCTGGGGCTGCTGTCGCTGGCGGTGGGCGCCCTGCTGCGCCACTCGGCGGGCGCGATCACCACGATGATGGGCGCCATTCTGCTGCCGGTGGTGGTCGGACCGCTGATGCAGACCAGCGAGGCACTCAGGGACGTGGGCCAGAAGCTGGTCGAGTACTCCCCGCTCAACGGCCTTGCCTCCCTCTACCGCATCCCCATGAGCGACGACCAGGACGCCACCGGCTGGCCGCTGCTGGGCGGCCTGGCGGTCGTCACGCTGATCGTCCTCGGGGTGGCCTACGCACTGCTGCACAAGCGCGACGTGTAGCAGCCCGCCGGGGCTGCTCGCCGCATACCGCTGCCCGCTCAGTAGCGTGGCGCGTTACGGGACCGCTGGAGTCTGGCACTCCGGCGGTCCCGTGCGTTCCAGCAGGCGCGGTGCCAGTGGCGGCGGTCGGCCACATCGCCCTGCAGCGGCCAGGCGACGACGTGCGGGACGCCGGGCGGGATCTCCTGGTCGCAGCCGGGGCACCGGTAGTGCTTGACCGCGGCTCCGCCGCTTATCTGCCGGACCGCCCACTCCTCGCCGCGCCAGTCCTCGGTGCGCTCCAGACCGAAGCGCTCCCGCTCGCTGGGCTCCTCGCCACCGCGCCGCCCCCCGGAGCCGGTGCGGGCGGCCTTGGCTGACTTGACGGCACCGCTGCGGGAGCGGTTACGACGCGGGGACACATGGGCACCTCGGGGTCGACAGCGGAGGACGAGTCCAGCGTACGCAGGCGGGCGGCGGCCGCCCGCGGCTGTCCACAGGCACGGGCCGACTGGCGTTCATCTGATGAATGGCATGTCAGGCCGTGCCCTCGGCGCCTGTCCACACGTTATTGCCGGGTGGGGTGCCCGGCCTTCCGGGGCGCCCTGCCCTGGCCGGACCGGACGGCCGCGGGCAGTCACAAGGGCGGTGGGTAATGCGAGTTGGAGCTTTTGTCCTGGGTGCGCAGTTCCCGGGTCAGGGGCAGGGCGAGGCGCTGGACCGTGCGGTGAGCACCGCGGAGGCGGCGGAGGAGGCGGGGCTTGCCGAGGTCTGGCTGGCCGAGCACCACTTCGTCTCGTACGGCGTGTGCCCTTCGGCGGTGACCCTCGCGGGGGTCCTGCTGGGGCGTACCCGGCGGATCGGCGTCGGCACGGCCGTCAGTGTGCTGCCCAACACGCACCCGGTGGCGCTCGGTGAGCAGACCGCACTGCTGCATCTGCTCTCCGGTGGCCGCTTCACGCTCGGGGTCGGACGCGGCGGGCCCTGGGTGGACCTGGAGGTCTTCGGCGGCGGGCTGAGCGCCTACGAGGAGGGCTTCCCGGAGGCGCTGGACCTGCTGCTGCGCTGGCTGCGCGAGCCCAGGGTGAGCGCGGACGGGGAGCGCTACCGCTTCCGCGAGGTGCCCGTGGTGCCGCGCCCGGCGAGCGCCGCCCCGCCCGGCGCGCCGGCCACGCTCGCCCGCGGGGCCGAGGAGGAGGGCGGGCCCGGTGTGGTCGTCGCCTGCACCTCTCCGGGGTCGGTGCGGCTGGCCGCCGAACGGCTGGTGCCCATGCTGCTGGGCATGCACTGCGGGGACGAGGACAAGGCGGACATGACCCGCCTGTGGCGGCGTACGGCGCTGGCGGCCGGGCACCCGTCCGAGGCTGTGGAGGCGGTTGCCGGGCGGCATGTGTCGGCGGGCGTGGTGCAGGTGGCCGACTCGCACAGCGAGGCGCGGCGGTCGCTCGCCAAGGCGCTGCCTGGCTGGCTGCGCGAGGGACTGGGCCAGCATGTGACCGTCGACGGCAGGCCCCGTCCGATGCGCGACCCGGTCGGCTATACGGAGCTGCTGTGCGATCTGCACCCGGTGGGCGCGCCCCGGCTGTGCGCCGACCGGCTCGCGGCGACGGCGGAGCGCACCGGAATCAGCCGCTTCGCACTGCTGGTCGAGGGCGGCGGCGAGCACGACGGCACGCTGCGGAACGTGCACCGGCTGGCCGATGAGGTGCTGCCGCTGCTCGGCTGAGCCGGGCAGCGGCAGGGCTGGCGGCACCCCCGCAGCAAAGGCTGAAAAACGTTGCAGGCGGCCCATGCCACGGGCACGGTCCGCCGTGCGTGGAGCGCGCTCGCGGCACACCGCCGAGCGGTTGCGGCGGTGACACTCCACCGCCGCAATCGCCTCATGGCTCCGTCCGCCGTCCGGACCGCTCAGCAGTCGCGCAGTTCCGGGGACTGGTTGAGGAGCTGACCGCGTATGGAGGTGAACCGGGCGAGCCGGTCGTCCACCGAGGCGTCGAGCGGGAAGACGGCGACACGGTGGCAGTTCTGGAACGCGAGGCGCACGCCGAAGTGTCGCTCCAGCGCACCCCGGATGGCGTCGCTGGCCAGTGCGCGGAGCAATTGCCCGCGGTGCTGCTCATCCGGCGGCGGTGTCTGGTTGTCGGCGAACTCGCCGCCGTCCACCTTCAACTGAGCGACGAGCGAACTGACCATCTCCCAGGCGTACGGGAGGGAGGTGCGGACGCAGTCGATGAACGCCGCCTCATCCACCTCGCCACGCTCTGCCTGATCCAACAGCGCAGGTGGGACGTCGAGCGACATGGGTTTCTCCTCTCGCGACCCGGGCCCGGAAGCCGGGTCTCTTGGGGGTGAAGGGACATCACCGCGTAACCGCGCAACCTCGGACGGCGACGCCCAGCCTTACCGTACGGCCACGAGGGTGAGAGCAGCACGAGAATGGGCATACTCGCGCCACTGCCGAACACCCCATCCGGGGGCGAATCGCGCACCACAGGGACTGTCGAGTAGCGTGACCGACCATGCGTCTCGTCATCGCCCGCTGCTCTGTCGACTACGCCGGCAGGCTCACCGCACACCTGCCCTCGGCACCCAGACTTATCCTGGTCAAAGCGGACGGTTCGGTGTCCGTCCACGCCGACGACCGTGCGTACAAACCCCTCAACTGGATGTCTCCCCCGTGCACCCTGAAAGAGGGAGACGACAAGCGCTGGACGGTGGAGAACAAGACAGGCGAAAAGCTGATCATCACTATGGAGGAGATACTGCACGACTCCTCCCACGAACTGGGCGCGGACCCGGGCCTGATCAAGGATGGCGTGGAAGCACACCTCCAGGAGCTCCTCGCCGACCGGATGGAGACTCTCGGCGAGGGCTGGTCACTGATCCGCCGCGAGTTCCCCACCGCCATCGGCCCTGTGGACATCCTGGGCAGGGACGGTGACGGGACGACCGTCGCCATCGAGATCAAGCGCCGCGGCGAGATCGACGGCGTCGAACAGCTCACCCGCTACCTGGAACTCCTCAACCGCGACCCGCATCTGGCCCCCGTCAAGGGCGTCTTCGCGGCCCAGGAGATCAAACCCCAGGCCCGGGTGCTCGCCACGGACCGCGGAATCGACTGCGTCACTCTCGACTACGACGCGCTGCGCGGTATCGAGGACGACAAACTCCGGCTGTTCTGACCTCCACTGTCCCGACTCCGGCCACCGCCCGCAGGCGGTGGCGCGGACTCCAGCGCACGCAGGATGCGGGTCAGATCGGCCGGGGCCGCCGCGAGGCGCACCGGCTCCCCCGCGTCGTCGAGTTCGGCGATGTGCCAGTTTCCGGGGACGGTGCCGCTGTCGTCGCCCCTGACGCGCCGCACCTGGCCGACGGTGAGCCGTTCCACCGGTATCGGCTTCGCCGCCCACCGGCCCGGTCCTGAGTGGGGCGTCACCGCCGGCGGACCGCCTCCGATGACGATGTGGGTACCGAAGCCGTGCGGGTTGTAGGCGGTGTGCTCCAGGAAGCGTGCGGGCAGGAAGACTTCGCCTTCCTCCTCCGGGGAGGAGGAAGGGGCCGCCTCGGTCTCACGGGCCGCTGCGGGGGTCCGCAGCCGGGTGGCGCGCCAGGCCCAACCGAAGAGGACCAGCGTGCCCACCGAGCCCCCGACTGTCCACGCGGTCACCCCGCCGGAGGCGAACGGGTCGGCGACGTGGAGGTAGCAGAGCGGCACCAGCCACAGCGCCGTACCCACGAGCGCGCCCGCGAACGGGAGTGCCGAGGGGAGGACTTCGTCGTCCGGGCGCCGTCGCCCGCGCAGCCGCAGCACCACCTTGGCGCCGGGATAGCCCGCGGCCAGGGCGAGAGCGGCGGCGAGGGCGGCCACGTCCCCGGCGCCGGGGACGTGCTCGCGCCAGACGTGCCCCTCCCCCGCCACCTTCATCACCTGGCCGCGCCAGACGGTCAGTTCGACGTCGTCACCGGCTTCGAACGCGAGCGCCGCGTCGCGGGAGACGCCGATCCGCTCCAGCGGCCGGCCGCCGTCGAAGTACAGCCATCCCCGCTGCTTGGGCCGGCCGGCGTCGGTCCGTGCGATGACGGCAGGCAGGGTCTCCAGGCAATCCCTTCGCTCACCGGCGGGCGTCCGCGCCGTGCAGGGTGCGGCCTTCTGCCACGCCCGCTCGTACGAGCCGGCGTCCGGCACGTACGAGGCGGCGACGCCCGCGCCCGCGAGCAGCAGCACGAACAGGCTCAGCGCCACCGCCCAGGGCCGGCCCCGGGTGCGGTACGAGAGCACGGGGAGGTGGTCGGAACCGGGGGCCCCGTGGCGCCGGTGCAGTCCGCGCAGTTCCTCCAGCGTGGCGCGGAAGTCGGGGTCCTCGTAGAAGCCGCGCGGCAGGGGCAGGAGGCGCTTGCGTCCGTCCCGCAGCACCACGCTGACGCGGCCGGTGGTCTCGACCCGGTGGTTGAGCTCGTGCCTCAGGTACACCCGCAGATCGACGACGCCGGTCCACGGCGCGCTCCACCGGCGCAGCAGCGTACGGGAGCGCAAGCCGTGCGCGTCGGCGGTCACCCGCGCGGTGACCGCGTACAGCGCCGCCGCGCCCGACAGCGCGAAGAACAGAGCGATGGCCACCCACACGCCCCACGGCCCGCCCCGGTGCGCGAGACCCACAGCGCACGCGGCAGCAACGGCGGCACCCGTGGCGCCGATCCCGGCGCACGACCACAGGGTGCGCCTCCAGCGGGGGCGGCAGATCACTTCTCGGCCTTCGGTCATGGTACGAATCCTGCCGCTACGGGGCCGTCCGCGCCTGTGCACGGTGCGGCAGCCTCCGGGCGAGCGTCACTGCCGATGTACGGCAGAACCGGCCCGGACACCCGGCGGACGCCCGTGCTAAGACGCCGAAGGGTCCGCCGAGCCGGAGCCTGGGGCCGAGCCCGTGCTCTGCCCGGTGCTCGGGGAGCGGTCGGTCGATGTGGCGGTGTGGTCCACGCTGCCGGTCGGGGTCTTCGGCGGCGGGTCCTGCGAGGACGGGTCGTCGCTGGGGCTGGGCGACGGGTCCTGCGAGGAGGGCGGGTCCTCGGGCGAGGAGGACGGGGGCCGGTCCGGCGAGGACGGCGGGCGTTGGGGCGAGGACGGCGGCTGCTGCGAACTGCCCGGGTCTTCGGGGGCGCTGGAGGAGTCCCGGGATGAGCTCGGCCCGTTCCCGGGCTCCCCGTTGTCCTGGGGAGTCGTCAGCGCCTCGGTGTCCTGCGACGGCTTGCCGGCCGCCGGCTGCGGCCGGTCGGGCTGTCCGCTCCGGCCGCCGTCGCCGGGGGACGCGTCGCCGGGGGCGTTGTCCTCGTCGTCCTGGGAGGTGCCGGAGTCCGGCTTGACGGAGTCCGGGGGACTGTCGTCGGAGACCGTGCCGAGGGTGACGACGGTGCCGAGGACGGCGGCGAGCAGCGCTCCGGCACCGGCCGCTGCCAGGTTCCGCTTGCTGCTGGCGAAGGCGCGCCAGCCGCGCGGCGCGGTGTGCCGCGCGCCCGAGCGCGCGCCGTGTGAGGCGGAGCCGGTCGCGTCGTGAGCGGCGTCCGCCGGTGAGACCAGCGTCTCTCCCGGCTGCTGCTGAGCGGCGGCGGCCGAAACCACCGCCGTGGTGGCCGCGTCGGTTCCGGCATCCACTGCGGCTACGGCCCCGGGAGCGCCCAGGGCCGGGGTGTTGGCCGGGCCTGCCCCGGCAGCCTGCTGCGCGGTCGCGGCGGTCGTGCCTTGTGCCGGTGTCCGCCCGGCTGCGGGACGGGACGGCAGCGCGGCCGGTCCCCGGGTGCCGGTCGCGGCGAGCCGGTCGGTCACCAGTGCCAGCGCCCTGCGGGCCGCGACCATGCCGCGCTGTTCGGCCAGGGTGCCGCGCAGTCCGAGGGCCGTCTCCAGCTCGGAGCGGGCCCGCTCGGGGTTGCCGGCGGAGAGGGCGAGGATGCCCAGCTCGTGATGGAAGTAAGCCTCTTCGGCGAGCTCGCCGGAGGCCCGTGCGGCCTCCTGGCCGCAGCGCAGCACCCGCTCCCAGGCACTCCAGCGCATCCCGGCCGCCAGTACGGGCGCGGCGGTACGCGCCAGCAGGACCGCGGCGTTGGCGTTCCCGTCGCGCTGAGTGGCGCGTACGGCGGCCAGCAGCGCGTCGGCCTCCAGCGCGACGCGGTCGGCGGTGACCGAGGACTGCCCGGCCCACCAGCCGTAGTGCTGTGCGGCGGCGAGCGCGTAGGCGGCGCGGCCGTCGGCGAACCCGGCGTCGGTCAGCTCGGCGGCGACACCTGCGGCGAGCTTGAAGTGGCCGCCTGCCGGGCTGATCAGGCCGGAGGTCAGCAGTTCGGTGACGCTGTCCTCGGCCTGCGGGTCGTTGGTGAGCGCCGGGAGGTGGTCGGAGTGCGGCAGCTCCCCGTCGAGCGCGAGGGCCAGCCGCAGTGCTCCGCGTCCGGCCTCGGTCAGGGCCGCGGCCAGCAGCGGGGCCAGCGCCACATCGTCCGGCAGTTCGGCCACGAGACTGCCGCTGCCCTGCAGCCGCAGCAGCGCTCCGGCCTGGACGAAGCGCAGCGGCAGCCCCTCGGAGCCGAACCACAGGTCGGCCGCCCAGTCGGCCTCGTCGTCGGTGAGCTGGCGGTGGACGGCCCGCTCCATCAGCTCCATGCAGGCGGTGCGGCTGAGCCCCGGCAGGAACATCTCGTCGACGTAGCTGCCGGGGGCCGGGGCGGGAGCGTCGGGTGCGGCAGTGAAGAGGAAGGCGCACTCGGGAGTGGCCCGCAGCAGCTCGTCCAGGGCCGCACCGCCGAACTCCAGGTCGTCGACGAGGACGACCGCGCCGACCTGGCCGAGCGCGCCGACCAGCTCCGCCTTGCCCGGGCGGTGCAGAGGTGCGCTGTGCACAGCGGCGAACAGGTCGTACATCAGGTCGCTGGGGGTGCGGCGGTAGCCGCTGAGGCGGACGACTCCGTCGGGGGCGAGCGAGGTCACATCGGCGGCCACGGCGTCCAGGAGGACGCTGCGGCCCGATCCGGCGGGGCCGGTGAGCCGGACGGAGCGGCCGCGGGAGAGCAGCCGGGAGAGCCGGTCGCGCTCCTCGTCCCGCTCCAGCAGGCTGCCGGGCGGCAGCGCAGCGGCGGCGGCCGCCTGCGGGACGGGGCGCTCCTGCGGGGCGCGCTTGGGCGGGGTGCCGTGCCGCTCCCCGGGCGGGCAGGGTTCGATCTCGCTGCCGTCGACGGGGTTGACCGTCACGAGGTACTGGTCGGCCACGAGCCGGACGGCACGGGCCGGCTCGCCGGCCGTCCCGGCGCCCGCCTCATTGCCGGTCCCGTCGCTCGTCCCGCCGCCGGTGGTCGCGTGCTCGTCCCCGGGTGCGTGTCGCTCGCTGCCGTGCCGTTCCATCGTCGTCATGTCTCCCAAGAGCAGGTGGCGCGCCCGACCGAACGGGAGGGGCCGGTCCGGTGCGCGGCCTCCATTGTCCAGGAAGGGGCGACGCGCGGGGACGGTACCGGCCCGATTGTCATGGCTTCGCCAGAATGCTGGGTTGTGCGGAGCGGGATCTGCTCGCCCGGGTGGCGCCCGGAGCCGCCGGGGAGCCGCCGCCCGGCGCCGTGGTCTCGATGGCGAGGATGCGGTGCAGCCGGGTGGCCACCAGCAGGCGCTGCATCTGCGGGGGCACCTCGCGCAGGACGAGCCTGCGGCCGCACCGGCCCGCGCGGCGGTGGGCGCCCATGATCACGCCGAGCCCCGTGGCGTCCCACGAGTCGAGCTCGGCGAGGTCCAGCACCAGGTCGCCGTCGCCCGAGTCGACGGCTGCGTGCAGGACCGTGCGGGCGTCCGCCGCGCTGCGGACGTCAAGACGACCTCCGACGACCAGCTCGGCGTGGTCGCCCCTGATGTGCATATGCGCTCCCCGGAGTGGTTCCGTCGCTCTTCGGCGCTTACGTGTGCTCTCGGTGCTCGAGTCCGGCGTCGGCGCCGACGCCCGTTGTCGCCGCCGGCCGGTGCGGTGGCCCGCCGTGTCGCCGTGGCCGCCTCGTGGTGGCCGTCTCGTGCTGTGGCCGTCTCGTGCTGTGGCCGTCTTCTTCACTTGTTGTGGCGGGCTTCACTACTGATGACTGGCGCCGCAGCGGTGAAGTTGCCGTCCGTGTCCTGACCGATACCGGATTTCACCCCCGTGAGGGAGCACGGGAGCCGGACGTGGCGGCCGCCCCGCTCTCCGGGGCGGCGCCCCCGGGGGCCCGTGCCTCTGGGCCCGCGCCCCCCGGGGGTCGCGCCGCCTCGCCGTTCTGCCCGGTGCCGGGCGGCTCAGTGCGAGTGGAAGCCCTGCTCAGTGCGAGTAGAAGCCCTGTCCGGCCTTCCGGCCCAGGTCGCCCGCGTCGACCATGCGCCGCATCAGCTCCGGCGGGGCGAACTTGCCGTCCTGGGACTCGGTGTGGATGTTCTCGGTGGCGTGCAGCAGGATGTCGACGCCGGTCAGGTCGGCGGTGGCCAGCGGGCCCATGGCGTGTCCGAAGCCGAGCCGGCAGGCGGTGTCGATGTCCTCGGCCGAGGCGACGCCGGACTCGTAGAGCTTGGCCGCCTCCACCACCAGCGCGGAGATCAGGCGGGTGGTGACGAACCCGGCGACGTCCCGGTTGACGACGACGCAGGTCTTGCCTACCGACTCGGCGAACGCCCGCGCTGTGGCAAGCGTCTCGTCGCTGGTCTTGAGGCCGCGTACCAACTCGCACAGGGCCATCATGGGCACCGGCGAGAAGAAGTGCGTGCCGACGACCCGCTCCGGCCGGCTGGTGGCTGCGGCGATCTTGGTGATGGGGATGGCCGAGGTGTTGGAGGCCAGGACGGCCTCCTCGCCGGCGAGCTTGTCGAGGGCCGCGAAGATCTCCCGCTTGACCTCGATCTTCTCGAAGACGGCCTCGACGACGATGTCCGCCTCGGCTGCGGCGTCCAGGTCCGTCGTGGTGGTGATCCGGGCCAGCGCCGCTTCGGCGTCGGCGGCCTCCAGCTTCCCCTTGGAGACGAATCTGTCGTACGACGCCTTGATCCCGTCCGTGCCGCGGGTGAGCGCCTCGTCCGTCACATCGCGGAGCGTCACGTCCCAGCCGGCCTGGGCCGAGACCTGTGCGATTCCGGAGCCCATCAGTCCGGCTCCGATGACGGCGAGCTTCTTCGCCACGTTCTTCACCCTCACTTCGTCCCGCCGGGCCGCGCGCCCGCTGTCGCGGCGAGCCCCAGCGCCTCGTGAATGTCCGTCCGTTGGGCGGACATTAGCGCCTTACGGGTGGGCGTGGGGGACGAAGAGACACGTATCACGTCTCACATGGCGGACGTCACACCGGGTCGGCACCGGGGGCCGGGAGGGCTCACCTGCCGGGCTTCGTCGCGTAGTTGAGGAACTCGCCGGTGACGAAGGACTCGAAGGCGTCCACCTTGGCGAGCGCCTCCCGCGCGGCCTGTTCGGGTGAGGTTCCGTCGGCGATGCTCAGCGTGGCGCCCCGCGTCACGAGGTTGACCAGGTTCACCAGTTCGTAGGCGACGAGCTCGGGCATCGGATCGCCGGGGGCCGCTCCCGTCTCGGCGATCAGGGTCTCCTTGAGCCGGTTCGCGGTGCGGTGGTGCATCACCATCAGCCGGGCGACCAGCGCGGGCGACTCCCGCACCACACGCATGAACTCACCGAAACCCTCCCGGATACCCGCGTACAGGTTCTGCTCGGCGATGTCCTCACGGAGCCTGCCCAGTACGGCGGCGGCAGCGGACTGGCCCGGCTCGCGGTCGCGCACCAGGACCGCCGCACGGTCGACCATCTCCTCCTCGCGGTCGAAGAAGAGGTCCTCCTTGGCCGGGAAGTAGTTGTAGACGGTGTTGACCGAGACGTCCGCGGCCTCGGCGATCTCGGCGATGGTGACCGCGTCGAAACCGCGCGCCATGAACAGCCCCGTGGCGATGTCGGAGATCCGTCGGCGGGTCTCGCGCTTCTTCCGTTCTCTGCGGCCCTCGGGGGCTGTGCTGGTCATGCCCTCATCGTAGGCCAAGGTGGGGGCTCCCAAATTTTGGAGAGGTTGCAAGTTTTAAGTGGCTCTGTTTTTCTGGGGCCATGCCAGCAGCCATCCACACCACCGGACTGACCCGGACCTTCCGCACCAAATCCCGCACCGTCGAGGCCGTACGCGGTATCGACCTGACCGTCGAGCAGGGCGAGATCCTCGGCTTCCTCGGACCCAACGGAGCGGGCAAGACGACCACGCTCCGGATGCTCACCACACTGCTGCCGCCCACCTCGGGGACGGCGACCGTGGCCGGCCACGACCTGGTCGCCGACCCCACGGGAGTGCGGAAGCGCATCGGCTACGTCGCACAGTCCGGCGGCGTCGACCCCACCGTCAGCGTCCGCGAGGAGCTGACGACCCAGGGCAGGCTCTACCGGCTCGGCAAGAGCGCGGCAGCCCGCCGCACCGAGGAGCTGGCCGGGGAACTCGGCCTGAGCGCACTGCTGGACCGGCCCTGCGGCGCCCTCTCCGGCGGCCAGCGGCGCAGGCTGGACATCACCATGGCACTCACCCACAGCCCCGCGCTGCTCTTCCTCGACGAGCCGACGACCGGTCTCGACCCGGGAAGCCGCGCCGACCTGTGGCAGCTCGTGCGGCGGCTGCGGGACGAGCGCGGTATGACCGTCTTCCTGACCACGCACTACCTCGACGAGGCCGACGCGCTCGCCGACCGGCTGGTCGTCGTGGACGACGGCCGCGTCGTGGCCGAGGGCACCTCCGCGGAGCTGAAGCGCGCCCACGCGGGTTCGGCGGAGGCCAGCCTCCAGGACGCCTTCATCGCCCTCACCGGACGCGGGACGCAGCGCGAGCAGGAAGCGGCCCCCGTCGCCGTATGAGCGACGGTCGCGGCACGACGACCGCCGATCGGGGCACGACCACCGATCGGCGAAGAACGCCTCCCCACTCCCAGGCAGACGACCCCACAGAGAACGGACCCCTCGCATGTCCCACTTGTTCACCGATACCGGCATCATCGCCGGGCGCTACATCCGGCAGACGGCCTCCTCCAAACTCGGGCTGCTGTTCGGGGCGCTCCAGCCGCTGCTCTTCCTCGTCCTCTTCGGCCCGCTGCTGGAAGACCTCCACCTCGGCGGGGACGGCGACTCCTGGCAGACGCTGGTACCGGGGCTCCTGGTCCAGCTCACCCTGTTCTCCTCCGCCTTCGCCGGGTTCACGATCCTGATGGAGAAACACAACGGCGTGGTCGAGCGGATGCGGGTCACCCCCGTCAGCCGACTCGCGCTGCTGCTGGGCCGCCTGGTGCGCGATGCCCTCCAGCTGTTCGCGCAGTCGCTGCTGCTCGTCCTGGTCGGCGTCGCGATGGGGCTGCGCGCCCCCGTGGCGGGCGTACTGATCGGCTTCGTCCTGGTCGGCCTGCTCGCCGCGTCGCTCGCCGCGCTGTCGTACACGCTGGCCATGCGCGTCAACTCCCCGCAGGAGTTCGCCCCCGTCGTCAGCTCCCTCAACATGCCCGCCGTACTGCTGAGCGGCATCCTGCTGCCGATGACACTGGCACCGGGATGGCTGGACACGCTCTCGCGCCTCGTGCCCTTCCGGTACGTCGTCGACGCGGTGCGGGACGCCTTCACGGGGGACTACGGCGACGGCTCCGTCCTCCTCGGAGCCGCGGTGGCTGTCGCCTTGGCCGCCGTGTCGCTGGGTCTGGGCACGCGGGTGTTCCGCAAGGTGAGTGCCTGACGCGTTGCCGCTCCCCCTCGGGGTGCGGGCCTCAGTACCCATGTCCGACGGTCCCGTTACGCTCGGCGCATGGTTAACCTCACGCGGATCTACACCCGAACCGGCGACAAGGGCACCACAGCGCTCGGCGACATGAGCCGCACCGCCAAGACCGACTCCCGTATCGCGGCGTACGCGGACGCCAACGAGGCGAACGCCGCGATCGGAGTGGCGCTGGCCATCGGACAGCTGAACGAGGAGCTCAGTGCCGTCCTGCTGCGGGTGCAGAACGACCTGTTCGACGTGGGTGCCGACCTGTCGACACCCGTGGTGGACAACCCCGAGTTCCCGCCGCTGCGGGTCGAGCAGGCGTACATCGACAAGCTGGAGGCCGACTGCGATCGCTTCCTGGAGGGGCTGGAGAAGCTGCGCTCGTTCATCCTGCCGGGCGGTACGCCGGGCGCGGCGCTGCTGCACCAGGCGTGCACCGTCGTCCGCCGTGCCGAGCGCTCCACCTGGGCGGCGCTCGAGGAGCACGGCGAGACGATGAACCCGCTGACCGCGACCTACCTCAACCGCCTCTCCGACCTGCTGTTCATCCTCGCGCGTACGGCCAACAAGCCGGTCGGCGACGTGCTGTGGGTGCCGGGCGGAGAGCGGTGAGCCCACCGGCCCCGGGGCGGGCCGCGCTGCTGATGGACCTGGGCGGTGTGCTGGTTGAGGACATGCTGCCGGCAGCCGCCGCCAAGTGGTCGGCCCGGCTGGGCATCACGGAGCGGGACTTCGTCACGGCCGTCTACGCGGGCAACGACACCGAGGTGCTCGTCGGCCGGATGAGCGGCGCCGCCTGGTGGTCGGTGGTCCGCCAGCGGCTCGCGCTGGACGAGGGCGGCCTGGCCGAACTGCGGCGGGATCTCGCGGGCGATCCCGTCTGGGACCGGGTGCTGCTGGAGGCGGTGGCCGCGCTGCGGGGGCGGGCCCGTATCGCCTTCGTCAGCAACGCATGGCCGGACGCCCGCCCCAACCTGGCCCCGCAGCTGTCCGTCGCCGACGAGGCAGTGCTCTCCTGCGAGGTGGGCTTCGCCAAGCCCGACCCGCGCATCTATCGGCACACACTCCAACTGCTGGGTGCCACGGCCGAGGAGTCGCTGTTCGTCGACGACGTCCCGGAGAACGTCGAGGCCGCGCGTGCCCTGGGCATGGCGGGCCACCTGCACAAGGACTCCGCCGGCACCCGCGCCGCCATCGAGGCGTTCGCCGCCGGGCTGCCCGGGCCCGACGGAGACTGACCACAGGTCAGCGGGTACTGTGCCGCACATGGCGATACCGGGGGCCCAGCCACAGCAGCCGTACGCACAGCAGCCCACCTCCACCGCGACACCCGCGTACCAGTTCAACCCGTACGCGCAGCCGCAGACTCCGCCACCCGGCCCGCCAGGGCCGCCCGGCCCCCCGCCGGGCGGGCCGGTGCGCGGCGGCGGACCGCGCTGGCTGTGGGCACTGGGCGGCGTGGTGGTCGCCTCGGTCACCTGGGCCGCGACGCTGATGGCCACCGGCGCGCTGGACAAGGGCGCCTCCGACTCGGCCGAGGCCGACTTCAAGGGCTACCGCTTCCACCACGACATGTGCGAGACGGCGAAGCTCAAGTCCTTCCAGCAGGAATACCGGATCCAGAAGTCCTCCTCGGACAGTCCGGACGGCTACTCCTCGCGGCAGAAGGGCCTCGACATCAGCCGATGCAGCCGCACACTGATCGAGCACGGCGAGACCTCGAAGACGCCCCCGACCACCTACGTCTCGACCACGGTGACCTGGCACAAGAAGAGCGATCCCGCGCCCGAGTTCGCCTCCGAGCAGCGGACGTGGGAGGACCAGAAATCCGGCACGTACCAGTACGAGGTCTCCCCCGTCGACGGCTTCGGTGACGAGGCGTACCTGATCAAGGAGCAGCGCGGCGACAGCCTGGGCAGGCTCATGCTGGAGGTGCGCGCCGGGTGGATGACCTACGAGATGAGCTGGAGCTGGTTCGGCGGCGGCATCGACGAGGACTTCGACCCGCCGGCCGAATCCACCGTCGCGGGCTGGATGAAGAAGGACACCCGCGCGACGCTGGAGGCACTGAAGCAGCCGGACTCCAAGGAGGCCCCCGGCCGCGACCCCGGCGCGTGACGGTCCCCCGCCGCCCCGGAACCGTGGAAGGACCCGCTACGCCGCGGTGATGTTCCGCTCGATCCACTCCACTCCGAAGCGCACCAGCTCCGGCGCTTCGAACAGATGGCACTCGGCTGCGCCGACCCGACCGCGCAGGCCGATACCCGCGGCGAGCGCCTCCCGCGCGATGACGGTGAAGGGCCAGACGCCCTCGGGAACGACCTGGCCGTAGTCGAACGCCTCGTCCTCGGTGTCGATGTCCCAGTACCGCTGCCACACACGGTTGCCCTCGGCGTCCAGCACCGGGACCTCGTAGGTCAGATGACGCTTGCCGGGCGCCTGGGCCAGCGCCTCGGCGTGGTGCAGGACCGTGAGCGTGTCCAGCGGCGCACCCAGCAGCAGGACCCGGCCACCGGTGGCGACGAGCCTGCCCAGCGGCCCGCCCGCGCCGTACGGGTCGTCCCAGGGGACCGCGTCGGTCAGCGCCTTCGCCCGTGCGCCCAGCGCCACGAAGCTGTCGGGATGCCGGGTGCGGCGCGCCCCGGGCAGCCGCCGCAGGGCCTCGGGGAGGCGGCCGTTGTCGTGCGTGCCCTCGCTCAGCTCGGGGTCGTAGGCGGGGTGTTCGGCCCGCACGGCCTCCTGCCAGGGCGCGGGCCAGTCGGTGAAGTCGTACGGCGGCGCGTCGTTCCAGCCGCTGTAGACCAGCAACGTGCCTTCCTCGCCGAGCACCTCGCGCAGGGCCGAGATGACAGTGAGCGGGCCGCCCGGCACATAGCCGAGCGCCGAGAGCGCGGTGTGGAACATCAGCGTGTCACCGGGCCGCAGCCCCAGCGCGGTCAGCTCCCGCACCAGCCTGCTGTGGGTGACGGGTCCCTGGGAGCGTTCCATCAGCACGCGTTCGTCCATGTGGCGAGCGTACGAGGATCGCGGCCGTTCGGCCGCCGATTATTTCCGGACAGCTGTTGCGTCCTGACGGCCCTTGTTTCCGGACCGCCTCCAGGTCTATTTGCGGAGGTACTTGGACAGCGGCGCGGACGACGAGGCGGACTCCGTCTCCGCAGGGCCGGTCGCGTCCCCTGCATCCCCGGACTGCTTCAGCTGCTCGGGCTGCTCGGGCCGTATCGACTGCTTCGGCTGCTTGGGCCACACCGTGTAGCTCACCGCGATCAGCAGGCAGATGACGGCCACCATTCCCATCCGCTGCTGCCATGCCCGCAGCGGCTCGATCTGCTCTCCCCCACCGACGTACCAGATCGCGGCCTGGAGCAGCGCGGCCGCGATGGCGGCGGCACCGATGCCCCGCGCGCCCATCTTCCACTCGTGCACCGTACGCGCGCTCCCGTAGCGGGGCGGACCTGACGGGCGCGGGCCCTTGCCGAGCAGGTGCATGGCGTGGCCGTCCGCCCACTTGACCATGTAGTGCCCGTGCGTCGCTGTGAACCCGATGTAGACGGCGGCCAGCCCGTGCTTCCAGTCGGGCTCGGCGCCGTTCTTCAGATCGACGGCGGTGACGATCAGCAGGACGACCTCCAGCAACGGCTCGCACAGCAGGACCGCCGCACCGGCGCGCGGCATCCGCGCGAGGTAGCGCAGCGCGAGGCCCACCGCGAGCAGCACCCAGAAGCCCACCTCGCAGGCGATGATCAGTGTCACGATCATGAATGAACGCCCTCCTGGCGTCTCCCCCGACAGGGGTGATGGCGAACAGCTGCCGGTCGCCCCGCCCTCCCCCCGTGGCGGACGCGGCGACCGGCGACCCCTCCAACACTGCCTCCCGGGCCCTGCCGCGGCGTCGTCGTCCCAGACGATTCCCACCGCAGCCGACTGCATCGAAAGATGCAGCGGCGCCGCGCGGCCGATCAGCCGGGCGAGTGACAGTCCCGCCCTGTCGGCCCGGGAGAATGAAGCCATGCCCGTCACCACTGCCGGAAAGCCCGCACACACGCTGTGCGGACTGCGCTCTGTGCGCCCGGCGGCGGACGCCGGGCTGATCGCGTTCACCGGTGCGGCGGGCGGCCTGCTGCTGTGGTGGTTCGATCTGGGGAGTTCGCCGCTGTGGAAGGCTGCTCCGGGCTGGCTGGTCCTGGTGCCGCTGGGCGTGATGTGCGTGGCCTCGCTGCTGCGCAGCACCGGGCAGCCGTACGCGCTGGTGCTGGGCCTGGCGGCCGAGGCGGCCGACCTGGCGGTGGGCTCGCTGCTGGCGACCATGGTGCTGTTCACCGATGTGCTCTACGCCGCCGTGCTGTACGGCTCGCCCCGGCTCTCCCGTGCGGTACTGCGCTCCTCGGTCGCGGTCACCGTGCTCGTCGCGGCCGGGCTGCTGGTCGTCTTCCAGGACCCCGAGATGCTGCTGCTCGGCGCCGCCTGCGCCGGTGTGCTGCTGGTACCGACCACCTCCGGTGAGATGATCCGCAACCACCGCGACAAAGCGGCCGCCGAGCGACAGCGGGCCGAGCAGACGGCCCTCCTCGCGGAGATGGACCGCAAGCAGGCGGTCGACGCCGAACGCGCGCGGATGGCGCGGGAGCTGCACGACGTCGTCGCCAACCACCTCTCGGCCATCGCCATCCACTCCTCGGCGGCGCTCTCCTTTCCCGAGCCGGAGCACAGCGACGGGGCCACCCGCGAAGCACTGGGCGTCATCCGCGAGAACAGCGTCCAGGGGCTGGCCGAGATGCGCCGCCTCATCGGGCTGCTGCGCAACGCGAGCGGCCGCGAGGAGCCGGCCGCGACGCCGTCCCTCGACGGGCTCGAAGCGCTGCTGGCCCGCGCCCGGGCGATGGCGGGCGACGGCCGCACCTTCACGCTGACGGACCTGCGCGCCGAGGAGGAGCGGCTGCCCGCGCCGGTGGAGCTGGCCGCCTACCGCGTCGTCCAGGAAGCCGTCACCAACGCGCTGAAGCACGCGGCCCCCGGCGCCGTCACCGTGGAGCTCCACCGCGACGCCGTACGGGCGGAGCGCCTCGGCATACGTGTCACCAGCCCACTGGACGGAGCACCGGTGGACGACGGCTCCCCACGGGCGCCCGGGGCCGGGGCAGGGCTCGTCGGGATGCGGGAGCGGGTGGAGCTGCTGGACGGCGAGCTGACGGTGGGGCCGACAACGGGCCCTGGCGGCGAGCGGGTCTGGCGCGTCCACGCGGTGCTGCCCGCACCGCACGAGCCGGACCGGCCGGACGGCCGGGCCGAGAACAGGCAAGAACATGACAGCCGACGGGAGAAGAGGGAGACGGAGCCGTGACAACTTCCCGGACCATCCGGGTGCTGGTCGCCGAGGACCAGCACGCCGTACGCACGGGGATCGTGCTCATCCTCCGCAACGCTCCCGATGTCGAGGTGGTCGGTGAGGCGGGCGACGGCGAGGAGGCCGTACGGCTCGCCCGGGAGCTGCGGCCCGACGTGGTGCTGATGGACATCCAGATGCCCCGCGTCGACGGGGTGACGGCCACCCGGCAGATCACCGGCGACCGTCTCGCCGATGTGCTGGTGCTCACCACCTTCGACCTCGACGAGTACGTGTTCGGCGCCCTGCGCGCGGGCGCTGCGGGCTTCCTGCTCAAGGACAGCGAGGCGGCGGCTGTGGTCGACGCGGTCCGTACGGTCGCACGCGGTGAGGGCATGATCGCACCCGCCGTGACCCGTCGACTGATCGCCGAGTTCGCGGGTCCCACGGTTCCGGACCGGCCCGGGGCCGCCCGCGCTGCCGCCGAGCCGCCGACCGGGCTGGCGGACCTCACACGCCGGGAGCGGGAGGTCCTCGGCTGCCTGGGCGTGGGGCTGTCGAACGCCGAGATCGCCGCCCGCCTCGCCATGGCCGAGGGCACCGTGAAGACCCACGTCAGCAGGCTGCTGGGCAAGCTGGAGCTGCGCAGCCGCACCCAGGCGGCCGTACTGGCGCAGGAGTGGGGGATCACGGCGCCCTGAGGGGATCACGGCCCCGCGAGGGACACGGCCCCGCGGCGCGGGGCGGCCGGCGAACCTAGGCCACGTTCACCCGCTGGCCGGGCGGCGCCGCCTCCAGCCAGGCGAGGAAACCGGTGAGGGCGTCCTCGCTCAGGGCGAGCTCGACGCGGAGCCGCTCGGGTCCCACGGCACACGCCAGCACCACGGCGTCCGAGAGCAGCGCCTGCTCCTCCTCGCCGCGCGGGGAACGCCGCTCGAGAACGTCAATGGCCCCGCGCACCAGATGGCGGCGGGGCCTGGGGGCATAGGAGAAGACGCGGAACCATTCGATGCGGTCCCCGTTGTAGCGGGCGATGCCGTACGCCCAGCCTTTCCCTTTGGGGTCGGCCGCCTCGGCCTCGGATACCGCCCAGCGGAGATTGCAGTCGAACGTTCCGCCGGACCGCTGGATGAGCCGTCGGCGTACCCCGAAGGCGAAGAGTCCCGCCATCACCAGCAGGACGACCACGCCGCACAGCAACAGAGCGAGGACCATCTTCACCGACCTCCTCGCTTGCTCCGGGACCTGCCGCGCGACAAGTCTCTCAAACCCTGCTGTATGGCTTCAGCCGCGGGCGGGCCCGGAAGATTCCGGGACCGCCCGCGGCTGAGGGTCGTCGTGCGCCGGGTGTGACGCGACAAACGTCAGCGTGCGGCCGTCACCGCTCGCAGTCGGACGTCGGCGCGCTTCTCGGCGTCCTCGTCCGCCTTGGACTTGGCCTGCTCCAGCGCGCGCTCAGCGCGTTCGACATCGATCTCGTCGGTCAGCTCCGCGACCTCGGCGAGCAGCGAGAGCTGGTTGTCGGCGAAGGAGATGAACCCGCCGTGCACCGCGGCGACGACGGTGCCGTTGCCGCTCTCACCCGTCGTGCGGATGGTGACCGGGCCGGACTCCAGCACGCCGAGCAGCGGCTGGTGGCCGGGCATGACACCGATATCACCCGAGGAGGTACGCGCGACGACCAGGCTGGCCTCGCCCGACCAGACCTTGCGGTCGGCGGCGACCAACTCGACGTGCAGCTCAGCCACTGTGGCTCCTCAGACTGGGATGGGGAAAGGATAAGGGGTGCGGCGCGGGGGCTGGTACTCGTACCCGCCCCCGCCGCGGTGCACAACCGGCGCACATCCGCGCACGGCCGGTGCGACCGCGCGCGGAGGCGCGAGCAGAGCGCCGGGGTTCCGGAGTCCGGCGTCAGGAGACGCCGAGCTCCTTCGCCTTGGCCTTGAGGTCGTCGAGGCCACCGCACATGAAGAACGCCTGCTCGGGGAAGTGGTCGTACTCGCCGTCGGCGATCGCGTTGAATGCCGCGATCGACTCGTCCAGCGGAACGTCCGATCCGTCGAGACCGGTGAACTGCTTCGCCGCGTGGGTGTTCTGCGACAGGAAGCGCTCGATACGGCGGGCGCGGGACACCGTGAGCTTGTCCTCCTCGGACAGCTCGTCGATGCCGAGGATGGAGATGATGTCCTGCAGGTCCTTGTACTTCTGCAGGATCCCCTTGACGCGCTCGGCGCAGTCGTAGTGCTCCTGGGAGACGAAGCGCGGGTCCAGAATCCGGGAGGTGGAGTCCAGCGGGTCCACCGCCGGGTAGATGCCCTTCTCCGAGATCGGACGCGAGAGCACCGTGGTGGCGTCCAGGTGCGCGAACGTCGTCGCCGGGGCCGGGTCGGTGAGGTCGTCGGCGGGCACGTAGATCGCCTGCATCGAGGTGATGGAGTGACCGCGGGTCGAGGTGATGCGCTCCTGGAGCACACCCATCTCGTCCGCCAGGTTCGGCTGGTAGCCCACCGCGGAGGGCATCCGGCCGAGCAGGGTGGAGACCTCGGAGCCTGCCTGGGTGAAGCGGAAGATGTTGTCGATGAAGAACAGCACGTCCTGCTTCTGCACATCGCGGAAGTACTCCGCCATGGTCAGACCGGCCAGCGCGACCCGGAGACGCGTCCCCGGGGGCTCGTCCATCTGACCGAAGACCAGCGCGGTCTGCGGGAGCACGCCGGAGTCGGCCATCTCCTCGATCAGGTCGTTACCCTCACGGGTGCGCTCGCCGACGCCGGCGAACACGGAAACGCCCTCGTGCAGCTTGGCCACACGCATGATCATTTCCTGGATGAGGACGGTCTTGCCGACGCCCGCGCCGCCGAACAGGCCGATCTTTCCGCCCTTGACGTACGGGGTCAGCAGGTCGACGACCTTCAGACCGGTCTCGAACATCTCGGTCTTGGACTCGAGCTGGTCGAAGGCGGGGGCCTTGCGGTGGATGGACCACCGCTCGGTCACCTCGGACTCGGCCTCCGGCTCGTTCAGAATCCTGCCGAGGGTGTTGAAGACCCGGCCCTTGGTGACGTCACCGACGGGCACCGTGATGCCGGCGCCCGTGTCGGTCACCGGAGCCTGGCGGACCAGGCCGTCGGTCGGCTCCATGGAGATGGCGCGGACCAGCCCCTCACCGAGGTGCTGGGCCACCTCCAGGGTCAGGGTCTTCTTCTTGCCGTCCTCGGCCGGGTCGAGCACCTCGACCGTCAGCGCCTGGTAGATGTCCGGCATGGCGTCGACGGGGAACTCCACGTCGACGACCGGGCCGATGACCCGGGCTACGCGGCCCGTCGCAGCGGCCGTCTCAACTGTGGTGGTCATGGTTAGCGGTCACTCCCCGCGTTAGCGTCAGCCAGCGCGCTCGCCCCACCGACGATCTCGCTGATTTCCTGGGTGATGTCGGCCTGGCGGGCCGCGTTGGCAAGCCGCGTCAGCGACTTGATGAGCTCTTCGGCGTTGTCGGTCGCGGACTTCATCGCCCGGCGGGTGGCGGCGTGCTTGGAGGCAGCCGCCTGGAGCAGGGCGTTGTAGACACGCGACTCGACGTACCGCGGCAGCAGCGCGTCCAGCACGTCCTCGGCCGAGGGCTCGAAGTCGTACAGCGGCATGACCGCGGCACCGCCCTTGGCGACGCCGTCGCCCGCGCCGAGCGACTCGGTGCCCTTGTCGAAGGAGAGCGGCAGCATCCGGGCGTCCACCGCGGTCTGCGTCATCATCGAGACGAACTCGGTGTAGACGATGTGCAGCTCGTCCGCCCCGCCCTCGGCGGACTCGGCCCGCACCGCCTCGATCAGCGGCGCGGCCACGGCCTTCGCGTCGGCGTAGGTCGGGTTGTCGGTGAAGCCGGTGAACGACTCCTTGACGGGCCGGTTACGGAAGCCGTAGTAGGCCACGCCCTTGGTGCCGACGATGTAGCTGTCGACCTCCTTGCCCTCGGCGGCCAGCCGGGTGTTCAGCTGCTCGGCCGCCTTGATGGCGTTGGAGTTGTAGCCGCCGGCCAGACCGCGGTCGCTCGTGATGAGCAGCACCGCGGCCCGCTTGGGCTGCTCGGTCTCGGTCAGCAGCGGGTGCTTGGCGTCGGAGCCCTGCGCGACAGCGGTGACCGCACGGGTCAGCTCCTTCGCGTACGGCTCGGACGCTGCCACCTTGCGCTGCGCCTTGATGATGCGCGAGGCGGCGATCATCTCCATCGCCCGGGTGATCTTCTTGGTCGCAGAGACGGACTTGATCCGCCGCTTGTAGACCCTGAGCTGGGCACCCATGCTCAGCCCTCGCCCAGCAGCTTGCCGTCCGAGGTCTCGAACTGCGTCTTGAACTTCTCGACCGCGTCAGCGAGGGCCTGGACCGTGTCGTCCGACATCTTGCCGCCCTCGCGGATGCCGGTCATCAGGGCCTGCTCCTCGCGGTGCATGTAGTCCAGCAGCTCGCGCTCGAAGCGCCGGATGTCCTCGACCGGAACGTCGTCCATCTTGCCGTTGGTGCCGGACCAGATGGAGACGACCTGGTCCTCGGTGGCGAACGGCTGGTACTGCGGCTGCTTGAGCAGCTCGACCATCCGCTTACCGCGCTCGAGGGCCGCCTTCGAGGCGTCGTCCAGGTCGGAACCGAAGGCGGCGAACGCCTCCAGTTCGCGGTACTGGGCCAGGTCCACCCGGAGCGAACCGGTGATCTGGCGGACGGCCTTGTGCTGGGCCGAGCCACCGACTCGGGAGACGGAGATACCGACGTTCAGCGCCGGGCGCTGGCCCGCGTTGAACAGGTCGGACTCCAGGAAGCACTGGCCGTCGGTGATCGAGATGACGTTGGTCGGAATGAACGCCGAGACGTCGTTGGCCTTCGTCTCGACGATCGGCAGACCGGTCATCGAGCCCTTGCCCATGTCGTCGGAGAGCTTCGCGCAGCGCTCCAGCAGCCGGGAGTGCAGGTAGAAGACGTCGCCGGGGTAGGCCTCACGGCCCGGCGGGCGGCGCAGCAGCAGCGAGACGGCGCGGTAGGCGTCGGCCTGCTTGGACAGGTCGTCGAAGACGACCAGCACGTGCTTGCCCTGGTACATCCAGTGCTGGCCGATGGCCGAGCCGGTGTAGGGGGCGATGTACTTGAAGCCGGCCGGGTCGGAAGCGGGGGCCGCGACGATGGTCGTGTACTCCAGCGCACCGGCCTCCTCCAGCGCACCGCGCACGGAGGCGATGGTGGAGCCCTTCTGGCCGACGGCGACGTAGATGCAGCGGACCTGCTTGTCCGGGTCGCCCGAGCGCCAGTTGTCGCGCTGGTTGATGATCGTGTCGACGCACAGCGCGGTCTTGCCGGTCTGGCGGTCACCGATGATCAGCTGGCGCTGACCGCGGCCGATCGGGGTCATGGTGTCGACGGCCTTGTAGCCGGTCTCCATCGGCTCGTGCACCGACTTGCGCTGCATCACCGTGGGGGCCTGCAGCTCCAGGGCGCGGCGGCCCTCGGGCTCGATCTCGCCGAGGCCGTCGACCGGGGCACCCAGCGGGTCGACGACGCGGCCGAGGTAGCCGTCGCCGACCGGAACAGAGAGGACCTCGCCGGTCCGCTGCACCGACTGGCCCTCTTCGATGCCGCTGAACTCACCGAGGACGACCGCACCGATCTCGCGCTCCTCGAGGTTGAGGGCGAGGCCGAGGGTGCCGTCCTCGAACTTCAGCAGCTCGTTCGCCATGGCCGAGGGCAGCCCCTCGACCTTCGCGATGCCATCGCTGGCAGCGCTGACCGTACCGACCTCTTCGCGCGAGGCCGCGTCCGGCGTGTACGACTGGACAAAGTTCTCCAGCGCGTCCCGGATCTCATCCGGCCGGATCGTGAGCTCCGCCATCTGGGTTCCCTGCTCTCCTTGTTGGGCCCGTAAGTTCCTTCGGGCTCCGGGGGGTGACTCGGTGTTTCCCCCGACTCCCTTGTACGGCCCAACTCGGGCCGCGTTCGTGCTTGTTGAGTTGGTTGGCGCCGGGCGCCGGGTCCTGCCGTGCTCGCTTCAGCCCGCCATCCGCCGCTTGGCCTCGTCCAGCCGGTCGCCGATCGAGCCGTTGATGAGCTCGTCGCCCACCCGCACCGTGATCCCGCCGAGGACCTCGGGGTCCACGTCCAGGTTCAGGTGCACCTGGCGGCCGTACAGCTTGGCCAGTGCGGCGCCCAGGCGCCGCTTCTGCTCGTCACTGAGCGGCACCGCCGAGGTCACGACGGCGACCGAACGGTTCCGCCGCTCGGCGGCGAGCCGGGACAGCGCTTCGAGCCCACCATCCAGGCTACGTCCCCGCGGCTGAGTGACCAGCCGCGTGACCAGACGCTCGGTGGCCGGCCTGGCCCTGCCGCCCAGCAGCTGGTGCACCAGGGCGCGCTTGGCCTCGGGCTGGGCCGTGCGGCTGGCCAGCGCCGCACGCAGGTCGGGCGAGGAGGCAGCGGTCCGCCCGAAGCGGAACAGCTCGTCCTCGACGTCGTCCAGCGAGCCGTCACGCTCGGCCGCCACCAGGTCGGCCAGGTCGGCCAGCTCCTCGACGGCGTCGACCAGGTCGCGCGGGGCCGACCAGCGGGAGCGGACCATGCCGGAGACCAGATCGGCGGCCGGGCCGCTGAGCTGACCGCCGAGGACCCGCTGCACCAGCGATGCCTTGGCCTCGCCGTCCTTCGCCGGGTCGGTGAGGACCCGGCGAAGCGAGACCTCGCGCTCCAGCAGCGCGGTGACGGCGGCGAGCTCGTCCGCGAGAGCCGCGGCGTCGGCCGACGTGGAGTCGGTCAGCGCGGTGAGGCTCTCGCGCGCGGCGGCAAGCGCCTGGCGGCTCGCTCCATTCATCGGGCGGCTCCGCTGGCGTCGGCCTCGGCAGCCTCTTCGAGCCCGTCGAGGAAGCGGTCGATGACACGGCTCTGCCGGGCGTGGTCCTCCAGGGACTCGCCGACGAGCTTGCCGGCCAGGTCGGTGGCGAGCTTGCCCACGTCCTGGCGGAGCGTGGCCGCGGCCTGCTTGCGGTCGGCCTCGACCTGGGCGTGGCCGGCGGCGATGATCTCCTCACGCTGCCGCTGGCCCTCGGCGCGCATCTCGGCGATGAGCGCGGCGCCCTGTTCCTGGGCCTCGGCACGCAGCCGGGCGGCCTCGTGGCGGGCCTCGGCGAGCTGGTCCTTGTACTGCTGGAGTACGTCGGCAGCTTCCTGCTGAGCCGCCTCGGCCTTCTCGATGCCGCCCTCAATGGCTTCACGACGCTCTTCCAGCACCCTGTTGATGCTCGGAAGGAGCTTCTTCCACAGGAAGAAGAAGACGATGGCGAATGCGATCAGGCCGATGACCAGCTCTGGGATCGGCGGGATGAGCGGGTTCTGCGGAACCTCGGTCTCCGCCATGTTTACCAGGGCGTTCACGTCAGTGCCTTCCGTCGGAAATGGGTTCGTTCGCTCGGCAGGTCAGGAGCGGAAGATGAAGCCCATGACGATGCCGATGAGGGCCAGCGCCTCACAGAAGGCGAAGCCGAGGATCTGGTTCTGACGGATCAGGCCGGCGGCCTCGGGCTGGCGGGCCAGTGCCTGGGTGCCGTTACCGAAGACGATGCCGACGCCGATGCCGGGGCCGATGGCGGCGAGGCCGTAGCCGATCGAGCCCAGGTTGCCGGTGACGCCTTCGGAGGCGGCGAGGTTGACCATGTCGAGAGCAGCGGACATGCCGTTACTTCCTTCTCTGTACGGACCGGCGGGGGTTGGCCGCCGGACAGCTTGGGGGTGTGCGGGAAAGGGCTTTGCTCAGTGTTCCTCGGCGAGCGCGCCCTGGATGTAGGTGCAGGTCAGCAGGACGAAGACGTACGCCTGGATGAGCTGGATGAACAGCTCGAAGGCGACCATCACGATCGTCATCACGAAGGAGACGGCCGAGTAGGCGATCCCGATGCCGTTGAGCATGTACCAGGTGGCGATGGTGAACAGGACCAGCAGCATGTGCCCGGCGAACATGTTGGCGAAGAGCCGGACGGCGTGGGTGAAGGGGCGCACGAGCAGGTTCGAGAAGAACTCGATGACCATGACGAGCGGCCGCACCCCACCGGGGAGCGACGGGTCGTATCCCGTGAAGTTCTTGAACGCGCCGACGAATCCGTGCCGCTTGAACGTCAGCGGAACCCAGACCAGGTAGACGAGCAGCGCGAGGCCGAGCGGGATCGAGAAGATCGAGGTCACCGGGAACTGCGCGAGCGGGATGACCGACCACAGGTTCATCACCCACACGAAGAAGAAGAGCGCCACCACCAGGGGGACGTACTTCTCGCCTTCCTTCTTGCCGATCGTCTCGTAGACCACTCCGCGGCGGATGAAGTCGTAACCGGCCTCGCCGATCATCTGCAGTTTGCCGGGCACCACCTTGGGCCTGCTGAAAGCGGCCCAGAAGAACCAGACGATGGCGAGCGTGCCCACGAGGGCGAGCAGGATCGGCTTGTTGAAGTCGAATCCGCCGATGCTGAACATCGGCTCGAAGACGAACGAGTGGAGCCCTGGAGCCTCGAAGCCGCAGCCACTGAAAAGGTGGCAGTCGGTCTCAAAGGCGAGCATCTGGTCAGCACTCACCGCGGGCTCCTTCTGCATGGCGCATGAAAACGGCTACCTCGTTGTGTCGGCGCGGCGTGCGGCCACGGAACGGCACTGGTCTTGGTCTTACGAATCGGGGGCGGCGGCTGATCAGGAGGCGGGAGTGTCCGTTCCGTCCCGTGGAATCCGGAACCGGATGGAACTCCGCCGTCCCCGTCTGCTGCGCCGCAGTTGGCAACGGACGATAGCAGTTGCTCGAACGAGCGCTTATCCCGCCCCTACGTGGCACTGGCCTTCTCACCGGAGCCGGAGGAGGGTTCCACGTACATGATCTTCGCCTTCAGATGCGCCCTGCCCTGAGCCGCGACCCATACGACGGTGGCGCCGAGCAGTGTGAACGCGAAGGTCGAGGTGTCGAAAAGGGTCGTATCCCGGAAGACCACCAGCACCACGAACAGCAGCAGAATCTGCGTCGTATACAACAGCAGGCCCATCGCCTGAAAGAGGTGCGGAAAGGAGCGGGCCGTCCGCTGGAGGACGTAAAGGCCGAGACCCATGAAGAGGATCACGACGAGTGCTCCGGCCGCGGCGCCGATGGCGCCCTTGCCTGAGGCGAACACGGCGCTGATCGCTGCGGCCACGGCACCGGCGAGGGCGGTCGGGACGGCGCAGTGCAGGAGCATGCGTGCGTCGTTCGACTGCATGTGGTGTGCTCCGGGAAATCGGGGGACGTGGGTCGTCGATGACGAGCGTAGCCCCGGCGTGGAGGACGGACCTCCCGGCAGAAGGGCCTGCGGGAGTGCGACACTTCGGCTGGCCACCGGGTTTCGTGAACGGTATCACAAACTATTTGATGAGGTCTTTACCTACTTGGTGTGCCCCCTGTCACACGCAGGTGTGACAGTGCGCGTCCGTCGCTGACGGCAGCCGCTATGTCTGCTATTGGGCGATTCCTGAGCCATCGGCGCACTCAGTCATGGGTGTTGATCTTCTTCGGGCGAGTGAACTGCTGGCGCTCCCCCACGGCCGTGGCACCGTTCAGCCCGGCCATCGCGGGCTCGAGCTCCGCGTCTTCGGCCGTCTCCCCCGTCGGCGCCGGGTCCTCACCGGGACCCGGCGGAGTGGCGGCGGCCTCCGTCTCCTCCGCCTCCCGGCGCGCACGCCGGTACCGGGGCGGCAGCATCCGCTGGGCCCACGCGGGCACTCGGGGCGTGTAGCGCGGCAACAGCAGTACCACCAGACCCACAGCGCTCAACAGCACGATCGCCAGCACGATCGCCAGGCTGGAGGAGCGCACCGAGAAGGCCACGGCTCCGAAGGCGATCAGCGCGGCCCAGAAGTACATGATCAGCACGGCACGGCTGTGCGAGTGCCCGATCTCCAGCAGCCGGTGGTGCAGATGCCCCCGGTCGGCCGCGAACGGCGAACGCCCGTTCCAGGTCCGCCGCACGATCGCCATCACCAGGTCGGCGACCGGGATGGCGATGATGCTCAGCGGCAGCAGCAGCGGCATGTAGAGCGGCACCATCGTGTGCACGGCGGACTTCACCGAACCGGTGTGCTCGACCATCACGTCCGGGTCCACCTGGCCGGTGATCGAGACCGCACCTGCCGCCAGCACGAGTCCGATCAGCATCGAGCCCGAGTCCCCCATGAAGATCCGGGCCGGGTGCATGTTGTGCGGCAGGAAGCCCAGGCACATGCCCATCAGCACCGCGGCGAAGAGCGTGGCCGGGGCTGCCGCCTCGATGCCGTAGCCGTACCAGATGCGGTACGCGTACATGAAGAACGCCACACCGGCGATGCACACCATGCCCGACGCGAGGCCGTCCAGCCCGTCCACGAAGTTGACCGCGTTGATGGTGACGACCACCAGCGCGACCGTGAGCAGCGTGCCCTGGAAGGGGGTGAGCGCGACATTGCCCACACCCGGCACCGGCAGCCACAGGATCGTCAGCCCCTGCAGCACCATCACACCGGCTGCGATCATCTGACCGCCGAGCTTCACCAAGGCGTCGACGCCCCACTTGTCGTCCAGTACGCCGATCAGCCAGATCAGACCGGCGCCGGAGAGCAGCGCCCGGGGCTCGTCGGAAAGAGTGAACAGCTCGCCGATGTTGGTCAGTTGCGAGGCCACCAGCAGCCCGGCGCACAGCCCGCCGAACATCGCGATGCCGCCCAGTCGCGGGGTCGGCTCCCGGTGCACGTCACGGGCCCGTACCGGCGGCATCGCGCCCGCCGCGATGGCGAACTTCCGCACCGGCCCGGTCAGCAGATAAGTGACCGCGGCCGTGACGCACAGCGTCAGCAGATATTCACGCACGGAACGGGCTCCCCAATGGTCTCGCGGGCTGTTCGCAGGCCCACCCGGGCGGGCCGATCAGGCCCACACCATAGGACACGCGCACTCCCGCCCGCTGGTTCTGGCTGTGCTTCTACGTGTGCGCCGGGACCCCCGTCAACGCGGTCACCACTGGGTCCAGCGCCCTGCTGATCTCCTCGCCGACGCTGCGGAAGTACGGGATCGGCGCGCCGTAGGGATCATAGATCTCGTCCGCCTCCGGGCTGGGCGCCAGCAGCCAGCCGCGCAGCGCGGCCGCCGCCTGGACCAGCGCGCGGGCACGCTCCACCACGCCCTCGGGGCTGCCGGCGGCCGGCAGCGTCGCCGGGTCTATGGCCCGCACCAGCCGGGTGAACTCCTTGAGCGTAAAGGTGCGCAGGCCCGCCGAGTGGCCCATGGAGATCACCTGCGCCCGGTGGTCGCGGGTGGCCGTCAGCACCAGGTCGGCCCGGATCACATGCTCGTCCAGGAGTTCCCGGCCGGTGAAGTCGGAGGCGTCCGCGCCGTGCTCGAGCAGCACGGCGACCGCGTTCTCCTCCATCGGCGCGCCCTCGTGCCCCCAGGTGCCCGCGCTCTCGACCACGAGGCCGCCCATACGGGCCTCCCCCAGCCGTTCGGCCAGGGCATGCCGGGTGAGCCGCTCGGTGATCGGCGAGCGGCACACGTTGCCTGTGGAGACGTGGAGGATACGGAACGCGCCGTCGGCGCCGCTTATGCCGCCGGCCTCGGCCGGCCCACGCCCGGGTGGGGCGGTCACTACGGGGCCACCTCCAGGCCCGGTACGACCTTGCGCAGCTCGTCGGCGTCGATCGCGCCCGAGCGCAGCAGCACCGGCACCGAGCCGGTGACGTCCACGATGGACGAGGGCACGCTGTCCGGCGTGGGGCCGCCGTCCAGGTAGACGGCGACCGACTCGCCCAGCATCTCCTGGGCCGCGTCGCAGTCCATCGGCGCCGGGTGTCCGGTCAGGTTCGCCGAGGAGACGGCCATCGGGCCGAACTCGGTCAGCAGCTCGATGGCGACCGGGTGCAGCGGCATCCGCACGGCCACCGTGCCATGGGTCTCCCCCAGGTCCCAGGTCAGCGACGGCTGGTGGCGCGCCACCAGGGTGAGGGCTCCGGGCCAGAAGGCGTCGACCAGCTCCCAGGCCGTCTCGGAGAAGTCCGTGACCAGGCCGTGCAGGGTGTTCGGGGAGCCCACCAGCACCGGCGAGGGCATACCGCGGCCACGGCCCTTGGCCTCCAGCAGATCGCCGACCGCGTCGGAGCTGAACGCGTCGGCGCCGACGCCGTAGACGGTGTCCGTCGGCAGCACGACGAGTTCTCCGCGCCGGACGGCCGACGCCGCCTCACGCAGCCCGGTCGCGCGATCGGTCGCGTCGGAGCAGTCGTATCGCCGTGCCATTACGGCACCTCCCTGCGTGCGGTGGCAAAACGGGGCCGGTTGTTGAGGTCGGGGTGGTCCGCGGCGTCGGCCCAGCCGCGGTCCTCGGTGAAGATCCAGGGCACCTGCCCGCCCTGGGTGTCGGCGTGCTCGATGACCACGACGCCGCCCGGGCGCAGCAGCCGATGCGCGGTGCGCTCCAGGCCGCGGATGACGTCCAGGCCGTCCTCGCCGGAGAACAACGCGATCTGCGGATCGTGGTCGCGGGCCTCCGGCGCCACATGCTCCCACTCGGTGAGCGGAATGTAGGGCGGATTGGAGATCACGAGATCCACCTGGCCGTCCAGCTCACCCAGCGCGGTGCGCGCGTCCCCGTGGTGCAGCGTCACCCGCGAGCCCTCGACGTTCTTGCGCGCCCACACCAGCGCCGCCTCGTCCAGCTCCACGGCGTGCACCCGGGAGCGGGGCACCTCCTGCGCCAGGGCGAGCGCGATGGCGCCGGAGCCGGTGCACAGGTCCACGATCAGCGGCTCGGCCACATCCATGGCCCGTACCGCGTCTATCGCCCAGCCGACCACGGACTCGGTCTCCGGGCGTGGCACGAAGACCCCGGCTCCGACGTGCAGCTCCAGATAGCGGAAGAAGGCCCGTCCGGTGATGTGCTGGAGCGGTTCGCGGGCCTCTCGGCGGGCCACCGCCTCCCAGTAGCGCGCATCGAAGTCGGCGTCCGCGACCCGATGCAGCTCGCCCCGTGAGACACCGTGTACCCAGGCGGCCAGCTCTTCGGCGTCGAAGCGCGGCGAGGGCACGCCGGCGTCGGCCAGCCGCTGGGTGGCCTGCGCCACCTCGGCGAGCAGCACGTTCACTCCGTCTTCCTCCCGGGCGTCACTGAGCGGCGGCCAGCTTGGCCGCGGAGTCCGCGTCCACACAGGCTTGGATGACCGGATCGAGTTCGCCGTCCAGCACCTGGTCCAGGTTGTATGCCTTGAACCCGACGCGGTGGTCGGAGATCCGGTTCTCCGGGAAGTTGTAGGTGCGCACCCGCTCGGACCTGTCGACCGTACGGACCTGGCTGCGGCGCGCGTCCGAAGCCTCCTTCTCGGCCTCCTCCTGCGCCGCGGCCAGCAGCCGGGCGCGCAGGATGCGCAGGGCCTGCTCCTTGTTCTGGAGCTGGCTCTTCTCGTTCTGGCAGGAGACGACGATGCCGGTCGGCTCGTGGGTGATGCGCACGGCCGAGTCGGTGGTGTTGACCGACTGGCCGCCCGGCCCGGAGGAGCGGTAGACGTCGATGCGCAGATCGTTGGGGTTGATCTCCACATCCACCTCCTCGGCCTCCGGCAGCACCAGGACACCGGCCGCTGAGGTGTGGATACGGCCCTGGGACTCGGTCGCGGGCACCCGCTGCACGCGGTGCACCCCGCCCTCGTACTTCAGCCGTGCCCATACGCCCTGCCCCGGCTCGGTCGCGCCCTTGGACTTCACGGCGACCTGGACGTCCTTGTAACCGCCCAGGTCGGACTCGTTGGACTCGATCAGCTCGGTCTTCCAGCCGTTGCGCTCGGCGTAGCGCAGATACATCCGCAGCAGGTCACCGGCGAACAACGCGGACTCGTCGCCGCCCTCGCCCGCCTTGATCTCCAGGATGACGTCCTTGTCGTCGCTCGGGTCGCGCGGGACCAGCAGCAGCCGCAGCCGCTCGGTCAGCTCCTCCCGGCGCCGCTCCAGCTCCTTGACCTCGTCCGCGAAGTCGGAGTCCTCAGCGGCCAGTTCCCGCGCGGTGCCGATGTCGTCCCCGGTCCGCTTCCACTCGCTGTAGGCGGTGACGATGGGGGTGAGCTCGGCGTAGCGCTTGTTCAGCCGGCGGGCACCCGCCTGGTCGGCGTGGATCGCCGGATCGGCGAGCCGCCGCTCCAGGTCGGCGTGCTCGCCGACGAGTTCCTCGACCGCCTCGAACATCGTGGCCATCCCTTACTGATGAGTGGAGGCGCCGCCTCGCCGCGGGGGGGGGCGGGCCGGCGCCGGGGCGCTGAGCACCAAAAGAGCGCCGGGCCGCGCTGCCCGGCAGGGGCAGCCGCGGACCGGCGCTGCGGTGACGCTACTTCTTGGCGCTGCCGGCGCTCTTGCCGAAGCGGGCCTCGAAGCGGGCCACGCGGCCACCGGTGTCGAGGATCTTCTGCTTGCCGGTGTAGAACGGGTGGCAGGCCGAGCAGATGTCGGCGCGGATCACGCCTTCCGACATGGTGCTACGCGTGGTGAACGAGTTGCCACAGGTGCAGCTCACCTGGGTCTCGCGGTACTCGGGGTGGATGTCGCGCTTCAAGGTCACTCCTAGGTTCGGGAGGGCACCGGGTCGGGAGACGGGTTGTTTCCCGTGAACCGGGGCCGACGGTCCAGTTTGCCACTGGTTCCCGCACCCCCCAAAACCGGGGGCGGCACCCGGTTATTCCCCACGCGTCGTGGCCGGAGGCCGAGGCGGAGGCCCCAGGGGGGATGCCTACTCCTGCTTCCGGCTGCCGGCCTCCACGGTCCCGCGCTCTTCCCGCACGACACCGCCTATATCGGTCTTGTCGGCCGCCGAGCCCTTGGTCGCGGACTTCGGCACCGGCTGGTCGTGCTTGATCGCGGCCCAGACCTTCTTGGTCTTGGAGTCGACCTGTATCACCCGGTTCGGGTTCTGCGGGTCGTACACGACCGGCAGCGTCGTCATCTGGATGTCGTCGGACTTGATCCCCTTGAGCATCTTCGCCAGGCCGGTCAGCTTGCCGACCGAGTTCAGCTCCGAGTCGGTGGTGACCGCCGAGGTGGCGGTGTCGGCCAGGTCGTAGAGCTTCTTCGGGCTGCTGAACAGGCCCACACTGTTGACCTGGTCGATGAGTGCCTTCAGGAACGCCTGCTGGAGCTGGATACGGCCCAGGTCGCTGCCGTCGCCGACGCCGTGCCGGGTGCGGACCAGCCCCAGGGACTGCTCACCGTCGAGCCGGTGGGTGCCCGCCTTGAGGTCCAGGTGGCTGTCCTTGTCGTGGATGGCCTTGTGGGTGGTCATCTCGACGCCGCCGAGCGTGTCGATCAGCCGCTGGAACCCGGCGAAGTCCACCTCGAGGTAGTGGTCCATCCGTACGCCGGAGAGGGACTCGACCGTCTTGACCGCGCACGCCGGGCCGCCGACCTTGTAGGCCGAGTTGAACATGGCCCGCTGCGGCGGAACGATTTTCCCGCCTTCCGACTTGTCGCCCTTGCAGCTGGGCCGGTCCACCACGGTGTCCCGGGGTATCGAGACGACGCCGGCCTTGTCGTGCTTCTCGTTGATGTGCAGCACCATCGCGGTGTCCGAGCGGGCGCCGCCCTCGTTCTTGCCGTACTTCGCATTGGCCCCGGCGCGGCTGTCCGAGCCGAGCACGAGGATGTCCATGGAGCCGTTCGGCACGTCCTCGGGCCGGTTCTTGCCCAGGGCCGCATTGATGTCGACCCCGGATATGTTGCCGTCCAGCTTGAAGTAGACGAACCCCAGGCTCGTCCCGCCGAGCGCGACCGCGCCCGCGACGGTCCAGGCCGCGGCCCGTAGTGCGCGCCGGCGTCCGCTGAGCGGCCTGCGACGACGGCCGGAGGCTCGTCCGCCCCGGGAGCGGCGTGCTCCCGCCGTGTCGCCCTCGTAGCTGTCGCCCGCCATGGTCACTTCCCTCAGTCCTGCCTCGTGGCGCCGTTGTCCTGTGTGGACGTCGTCCGGTGGAGACGTTGTCCCGTGAGGACGCTGCGTCTCGCCGGAAGGGTTGCACAGCGGATCAACACGCGCGGTGAGAGCGCGTGACGGGACAGCGGCGTACGAACCGGGCCGCAACGCGGCACTACTCCCGTTTTACCTGCGACGACGTACCCGCGCCTGCCGGGACGACACCGGTTACCGGCGAGGAGGGCCTGTGGGCAAGCTCTCAGCAGCCAAAACGGACGGCGAGGGCCGCCCCACCGTGCGTGGTGGGACGGCCCTCGCCGTCATCCGTCCGGGCGACCCCCGGGCCCACGGACCTCGGTCCTGGCCGCCCGATACGGCTCAGTCCTGGCCGTTGCCCGGGGTCGGGGTCGTCTTCTGGAGCCCCTCCTCCATCCACGCTCCTCGCAGTGCTCGGCCCTGGGGGGCCTCCCACGCTTCGAAGCGCTGCTCCACAACAACATCAGTCGCTGCCGCGACGGGCCGTCCGTCGACCTCAGTCCTGGCCGTTGCCCGGGGTCGGGGTCGTCTTCTGGATCTGGAGCAGGAACTCCGCGTTGGACTTCGTCTGCTTCATCTTGTCCAGCAGCAACTCGATGGCCTGCTGCTGGTCAAGGGCGTGCAGCACGCGCCGCAGCTTCCAGACGATCTGGAGCTCCTCGTTCGCCATGAGGATCTCTTCCTTACGGGTGCCGGACGCGTCCACGTCCACCGCGGGGAAGATCCGCTTCTCGGCGAGCTTCCGGTCGAGCTTGAGCTCCATGTTGCCGGTGCCCTTGAACTCCTCGAAGATGACCTCCTCCATCCGGGAGCCGGTCTCCACCAGCGCCGCGGCGAGGATCGTCAGGGAGCCGCCGTCCTCGATGTTGCGCGCCGCGCCGAAGAACTTCTTCGGCGGATAGAGCGCCGTCGAGTCGACACCACCGGAGAGGATGCGGCCCGAGGCCGGCGCAGCCAGGTTGTAGGCGCGGGCGAGCCGGGTGATGTTGTCCAGCAGGATCACCACGTCGTGGCCCAGCTCCACCAGCCGCTTCGCCCGCTCGATGGCCAGCTCGGCGATGGTGGTGTGGTCCTCGGCCGGGCGGTCGAAGGTCGAGGAGATGACCTCGCCCTTGACCGACCGCTGCATGTCGGTGACCTCTTCCGGACGCTCGTCCACCAGGACGACCATCAGGTGGCACTCGGGGTTGTTGCGGGTGATGGAGTTCGCGATCGACTGCAGCACCGTGGTCTTGCCCGCCTTGGGCGGTGCCACGATCAGACCGCGCTGCCCCTTGCCGACCGGCGAGACCAGGTCGATGATCCGCGAGGTCAGCTGGTTCGGCTCGGTCTCCAGCCGCAGGCGCTCCTGCGGGTAGAGCGGGGTGAGCTTGTTGAACTCGGAACGGCCCTTGCCGTCGTCGGGCGACATGCCGTTGACCGAGTCGAGGCGGACCAGCGCGTTGAACTTCTCGCGCCGCTCGCCCTCCCGCGGCTGGCGCACGGCGCCGGTGACGTGGTCGCCCTTGCGCAGGCCGTTCTTTCGGACCTGGGCCAGCGAGACGTACACGTCGTTGGGCCCCGGCAGGTAGCCGGAGGTCCGCACGAACGCGTAGTTGTCGAGGATGTCGAGGATGCCCGCGACGGGGATCAGGACGTCGTCCTCGGAGATCTGCGGCTCGAAGTCCTCCCGGCCGCCGCGCCGGCCCCTGCGGTCGCGGTAGCGGCCACGCCGCCCGCGACGGCCGCCGCCCTCGTCGTCGAAGTCGTCCCGGCTGTCCCTGCGACCGCCGCCACCGGCCTGGTTCTGCTGGCCGCCACCGCCGCCGTCGTTCTTGTTGCGGTTGCGGTCGCGGTCGCGCTGGCGCTCGCGCTTGGAGGGACGGTCCTGCTGCTGTTTGCCGTCGCCGGAGGGGCCGCCCTTGCCGTCCCTGCCGTCCTTCTCGGACCGCTCGGACTTGCCGTCCTGAGCCGCCTGCTTGCCGTCCTGGGCGCCCTGCTTACCGCTCTCGCCGCCGGACTTGGCGTCCGTGCGGCCCTCGGCGGTGTCGGCAGCGGCCTCGCCCTTGGTGCGGCGGCCACGGCCGCCCTCCTGGGCAGCCTTGGCGTCGCCCTCGGTCTGGCCGGGGATGTCGATCTGCTGCTGGCTGCCCTGCCCGTCCTGCTGCGCGCTCTCGGCGTCGCCGGTGCGGGCGCGGGAGGTGGCGCGGCGCTTCGGCTTCGTCTCCTCGGCGGGCGTGCCGTTCTCGGCGGCCTTGCCCTGCTTGCTGTCGGAGACCTTGCTCTGTTTGGTGTCGGCTGCCTTGCTGTCGGCGGCCTTGGCGCTCTTGCCCGAGGCGGCGGGCGCGGAGTCCGAACTGCCGCCCGCCTGGCGCTCCTTGATGACCTCGATCAGCTGGCTCTTGCGCATCCGCGCGGTGCCCCTGATGCCGAGGCTGGAGGCGACCTGCTGGAGCTCGGCCAGAACCATGCCCTCGAGCCCTGTGCCGGAGCGCCGACGCCTCGGTGCGGCACCGGAGGCAGGCGTGGCTGATGCGTCCGTAGCGGCGGGCGCCGCGGCACCGTCGGCTGCGGTATCGGCGTTCACGCCCATCAGATCGGTGGTGTCGCTCACGAAGGGTCCTTCCCTGGAGCGGACGTCGGCCAGTCTGGCTCGGCGACCGGTTGTGCTGTCCGGATGGGGTCCTGTGTTCGCGGACCTGACCGGGGCGGTGGTCCCGCCTTGATGTACGGCGGGGAGATCAGTACGTGGGTTCGGCGTGAAGCCTCGACATGGATGTCCTTCACGTCGGCTCCGGAGCGTGTTCGCCCCTGCACGGCAATGGGCCGAGCAGTGTGGGAGGCTCCTGGGAGAAGAGGTGGTCCCTACTGGGGCTGCCAGGGGAACACGCAAGCACCGCACTCTTCGAACCATCGCACTTTCCTGTGCGGGGTCCACGAGACTGCGAGTGCAGACTTGAGGTTAACACTACCGGATCCAACAAACATTCCCCCTCTCGAAGATCCGCAACCCGCTGTCACCGGGGCCCGCTGCCCGTGCCTCCCGGTGTGTTTCCGTTCTCGACCTCGGTCCCGCTCAAGTCCTTGCTTCCAGCGTTCTCGCCGGCCCGGCCGCCTGCGGACAGCGGCAGGACGCTGGCTCCCGCCAGATCGAGGGCCAGCCGGTTGGCCGTCCAGCCCTCTCCCGCCAGCCGGGAGACCTTGTCGGCCTCGCCGTCGTCGGCTGCCAGCGCCAGGACCGTCGGACCGGCCCCGGAGATCACGGCGGGGACGCCGTCCGCGCGCAGCCGCCCGACCAGGTCGGCGCTCTCCGTCATCGCCGGGGCGCGGTACTCCTGGTGCAGCCGGTCCTCGGTGGCGGACAGCAGCAGCTCGGGGCGGCGCGTCAGCGCCTCGACGAGCAGCGCGGCGCGCCCCGCGTTGAACGCCGCGTCCACGTGCGGCACGGAGCGGGGCAACAGCCCACGCGCGGTCTGTGTGAGCAGGGGCTTCGCGGGAACGAAGACCACTGGGACGAGGGACGCTGCGGGTTCCATCCGCAGCGCGCGGGCCGCTCCCCCATCCGTCCATGCCAGGGTAAATCCACCGAGCAGGCAGGCGGCGACATTGTCGGGGTGGCCCTCGATCTCGGTGGCCAGCTCCAGCAGCGCGGTGTCGTCCAGCCGGGCCTCGCCGCCGGTCGTCACGGCGCGGGCCGCCATCACGCCGGCGCAGATGGCGGCGGAGGAGGAGCCCAGGCCGCGGCCGTGCGGGATGCGGTTGGCGCACACCACCTCCAAGCCGCGCGGCTGCCCGCCCAGCAGGTCGAAGGTGGTGCGCAGGGACCGGATGAGCAGGTGGTTCTCGTCGCGGGGCAGGGTGTCGGCGCCCTCGCCTGCGATGTCGATGTGCAGACCGGAGTCGGCGACGCGGACCACCACGTCGTCGTACAGCCCCAGGGCGAGGCCCAGGGCGTCGAAGCCGGGGCCGAGGTTGGCGCTGGTGGCGGGGACGCGCACCCGGACGGCGGCGGCGCGGAACGCGGGACCGGCCATCTCTCGATGACTCTCCTTGGTTTGGGTTTGCGGAGCATCCCCTCGACCGCGGCTGCGCCGGACCGGTCACGGCTCCGCGCTCACCCGCGGTGGGGACGTACGGGAGTCGGGGTGAAACTCAGCCTATCGAAGGTGGGTTCACTGGCGACATAGGGCGCACGGGAGGCGCACGATGCGTGTCGTGAGCCTCCCCGTGCTTCCGCGCGGTACACACGTTCGGCGGACCGGACCGTTGCCGCTCGGGGACGGAACCGGCACACAGGTTCTGCCCCGTGTACCGGCCCCGGGAAACCGATCCGAACCCAACCGGTTCAGACCAGTGGCGGAAGGTGGCGCGCTGCTCAGGCGAGGCCGAGACGCTCGGCGGCTGCGTCCGCGTCGACGGGGACGACGATGGGCTGCGGCGCGCCCGCCACCGCCCAGTCGGGGTCCTTGAGGCCGTTGCCGGTCACGGTGCAGACGATGCGCTGCCCGGCCTCGACCTTGCCCTGCTCGGCCGCCTGGATCAGACCCGCGACCGACGCCGCGGAGGCCGGCTCCACGAACACGCCTTCCTGTGCGGCCAACAGTCGATAGGCCCGCAGGATCTGACGGTCGGTCACCGAGTCGATGAAGCCGCCGGACTCGTCCCGCGCCTGCTCGGCCAGCGTCCAGGACGCCGGGTTGCCGATCCTGATGGCGGTGGCGATGGTGCTCGGCTCCTTGACGGCCTCGCCGCGCACGATCGGCGCCGCACCGGACGCCTGGTACCCCCACATCCGCGGGGTGCGGGTGGCGGGCCCCTCCTGGTGATACTCCCGGTAGCCCTTCCAGTACGCGGTGATGTTGCCCGCGTTGCCGACCGGAAGGACGTGGATGTCGGGCGCGTCCCCGAGCATGTCCACGATCTCGAACGCGGCCGTCTTCTGCCCCTCGATCCGCACCGGGTTGACGGAATTGACCAGCGCCACCGGATACTTGTCCGACAGCCCGCGAGCCAGCTCGAGGCAGTCGTCGAAGTTGCCGTCGACCTGGAGGATCTTGGCGCCGTGCACCAGCGCCTGCCCCATCTTGCCCAGCGCGATCTTCCCCTGGGGCACCAGGACGGCGCAGACCATCCCGGCACGTACGGCGTAGGCCGCGGCCGACGCCGAGGTGTTCCCGGTGGAGGCGCAGATGACGGCCTGGGCCCCCTCCTCCTTGGCGCGGGTGATGGCCATCGTCATCCCGCGGTCCTTGAAGGAACCGGTCGGGTTGGCGCCCTCGACCTTGAGGTGGACGTCGCAGCCGGTCAGCTCGGAGAGCTTCTGCGCGGGCACCAGCGGGGTGCCGCCTTCACGGAGTGTGACGGGGGTGGTCTCGGGTGCGACCGGCAGGCGGTCGCGGTACTCCTCGATGATGCCGCGCCACTGCGGGCGCCCCGCGGCGAGCCCCGCTGCCCGGGGGGCGGGCGCGGCTGAGGCGTCGGCGTCGCCTGCGGCGCGCATCTGTGACATCGGAGGCTCCATGACGGTCACTGTTCCTTGGCTCCCTTACTGACCATTGTCCGACGCTGCCCACCGCGCCGGGCTGCTCGCGCTCCGTGCCGCCGGTCGGTCGCGGCGCTCGGCACGTTCACTCCCCCTCGACCCGCATGATGCTGGCAACCCCGCGCACCGTGTCGAGGCCGCGCAGGGCCTCGACCGTCGCGCCGAGCGCCGCGTCCTGGGCCCGGTGGGTGACCACGACGAGCCAGGCTCCGTCGTGCGCGCCTTCCTTGCCCTTCTGCCGCACGGTGTCGATGGAGACGCCGTGCTCGGCGAAGACCGTGGCCACCTGCGCCAGCACGCCGGGTTTGTCGGCCACGTCCAGGCTGATGTGGTAGCGGGTGACCACCTCGCCCATCGGCGAGACGGGGAGCTGCGCGTAGGCGGACTCGCCCGGGCCCCTGCCGCCGTTGAGCTTGTTGCGGCAGGCGGCCACCAGGTCGCCCAGGACCGCCGAGGCGGTGGGCGAGCCGCCCGCCCCCGGGCCGTAGAACATCAGCTGCCCGGCCGCCTCGGACTCGACGAAGACCGCGTTGTACGCCTCGCGCACCGAGGCCAGCGGGTGGCTGAGCGGGATCATCGCGGGGTGCACCCGGGCCGTCACCGAGCGGCCGTCCTCGGCCCGCTCGCAGATGGCCAGCAGCTTCACGGTGCACCCCATGCGTTTCGCGGAGGCGATGTCGGCCGCCGTCACATCGGCCAGCCCCTCGCGGTGCACATCGTCCAGGCGTACCCGGGTGTGGAAGGCGATGCCCGCCAGGATGGCGGCCTTGGCCGCCGCGTCGAAGCCCTCGACGTCGGCTGTGGGGTCGGCCTCCGCGTAACCGAGCGCGGTGGCCTCGTCCAGCGCCTCGCTGTAGCCCGCCCCGGTGGACTCCATCCGATCGAGGATGAAGTTGGTCGTGCCATTGACGATGCCCAGGACCCGGTTGACCTTGTCGCCCGCGAGGGATTCGCGCAGCGGGCGCACCAGCGGGATGGCGGCGGCCACGGCGGCCTCGTAGAAGAGGTCGACGCCGTACTTCTCGGCGGACTCGTGGAGGGTGGAGCCGTCCTCGGCCAGCAGCGCCTTGTTGGCGGTCACGACGCTGGCACCGTGCTCGAAGGCCGAGGTGATCAGGGTACGCGCGGGTTCGAGGCCGCCGATGACCTCGACCACCACATCGATGTCCTCGCGCGCCGCGAGCCCCGCGGCGTCGGTGGTCACCAGCGCGGGGTCGACGCCCTCGCGGACCCGGTCGGGACGGCGAACGGCGACCCCGGCCAGTTCGACCGGGGCGCCGATGCGCTGTGCGAGGTCTTCGGCGTGCGTCGTCATGATGCGTGCCACCTCTGAGCCGACAACCCCGTAGCCCAGCAGCGCCACTTTCAGCGGACGCGTACGCATCATCTGACCTCTTTTTCCGTCTGTCCCGTCAACAGCAATTGGTTGTCAAGTCTCACTTACCGAAACGGAGATTCCACGCCTGGTCCAGTATGTGGGACGTATATCTCGCTACCCGACATCGAGTCGCAGAAGATCTTCCTCCGTCTCGCGCCGGACGATCGTCCGCGCCTGCCCGTCCCGTACCGCGACGACCGGCGGACGCAGCGCGTGGTTGTAGTTGTTCGCCATCGACCGGCAGTACGCACCGGTCGCGGGCACCGCCAGCAGGTCGCCGGGCGCCAGGTCCGCCGGCAGGAACGCGTCCCGTACGACGATGTCACCGCTCTCGCAGTGCTTGCCGACCACCCGGCTGAGCATCGGCTCGGCCTCGGAGGCCCGGGACACCAGCGCCACGCTGTACTCGGCGTCGTACAGCGCCGTGCGGATGTTGTCCGACATGCCGCCGTCCACGCTCACATACGTACGCAGCCCCTCCAGCTCCTTGAGCGTGCCCACCTCGTACAGCGTGAAAGCCGTCGGCCCCACGATGGCACGCCCCGGCTCCACCGAGAGCCGCGGCACCGCCAGGCCCGCCGCCTCGCACTCGCGTGTGACGATGTCGCCCAGCGTCTTGGCGATCTCGTGCGGCTCACGCGGATCGTCCTCGGGCGTGTACGCGATCCCGAGCCCGCCGCCCAGGTCGATCTCCGGCAGCTCGATCCCGTGCTCGTCCCGGATCTGCGTCAGCAGCCCCACCACCCGGCGCGCCGAGACCTCGAAGCCCGCCATGTCGAAGATCTGCGAGCCGATGTGCGAGTGGATACCGGTCAGCTCCAGGCTGTCCAGCATCAGCACCCGGCGCACCGCCTCGGCCGCCTGGCCCCCGGCCAGCGCCAGGCCGAACTTCTGGTCCTCGTGCGCGGTCGCGATGAACTCGTGCGTGTGCGCCTCGACACCCACCGTGACCCGGATCTGCACCGGCTGCCGCCGCCCCAGCCGCTCGGCGACATGCGCGACCCGGGCGATCTCCTGGAACGAGTCCAGCACGATCCGCCCCACGCCCGCCTCGACGGCCCGGGTGATCTCCTCGTTCGACTTGTTGTTGCCGTGCAGCGCGATGCGCTCAGCCGGCATACCGGCCGCCAGCGCTGTCGACAGCTCCCCGCCGGAGCACACGTCGAGGTTCAGCCCCTCCTCGTGCAGCCAGCGCACCACCGCGCGGGAGAGGAACGCCTTCCCGGCGTAGAACACATCGGCTTCCTGCCCGAACGCCTCCCGCCAGGCGCGGCACCGGGCGCGGAAGTCGGTCTCGTCCATCACATACGCGGGGGTGCCGAACTCCTCCGCGATCCGGCGGACATCCAGCCCACCGACGCTGACGGCCCCCTCCGGCGTCCGCTCGACGGTCTGCGACCACACGCGCGGGTCGAGTGAGTTGAGGTCGGCCGGCGGCGCGGTGTAGTGCCCCTCCGGCAGAACATCTGCGTGCCGGGGGCCTGCGGGGTGTGCGGAACGGCTCATGATCGTGTCCCTGTGTCCCTTTTGCTGATCAAAGTCTCAAAGATGTGCGGGTGCTGTGACGCCGAGCTGGGACAGGCCGCCTGCCAGCACCGCTCCGGTGGCCTCGGCGAGGGCCAGCCGGCCGCGGTGGACGGCCCCGGGTTTCTCCTCACCCCGGGGCAGCGGCTCACAGACGTCATGGAACACGGCGAACGCCCCCGCGACGGCATCCAGATGCCGCGCCAGCGGGCCGGGCGCGGTGATCCGCGCCCGGTCGGCGAGCAGGGCCA
>NZ_JAFFZN010000069.1 GCF_017676385.1 Streptomyces spirodelae | reverse complement strand
CGTCCGCACCTGGAGGCCCGAACGGGACCGCAGGATCCTGCTCGTCCTCGACACCGGCCGCACCTCTGCGGGCCGTATCGGCAACGTACCGCGGCTCGACGTGTCCATGGACGCGGCACTATTGCTGGCCGTGCTGGCTTCCCGCGCCGGCGACCGCATCGACCTGCTTGCCCACGATCGGGTGACCAGAGCCGGGGTCACCGGCCGCTCAGGCCAGCAAGTGCTGCCCGCCCTGGTGGACGCGATGGCTCCCATTGAACCGGCCCTCGTCGAATCGGACCTGCGCGCCATGACTTCGAAGATTCTGCGTACAGCCCCACGGAGATCCCTCGTGGTCCTGCTGACGGGGCTCGACCGCGCGCCCGTAGAAGAGGGGTTGCTGCCCGTACTGCCGCTTCTCACCCAGCGGCACACCGTCCTGGTTGCCGCGGTATCCGATCCCCGTATTCAGGAAATGGCCCGGAGCCGGGGCACCGTCGACGCCGTATACGGCGCAGCTGCTGCGGCTCAGACGCAGGCCGAACGCATGGAGACCGCAGAAAGGCTCCGCAAGCAGGGAGTGAGGGTTGTTGATGAAACGCCCTCCCAGCTCGCTCCCGCACTCGCCGACGCCTATCTGGCGCTCAAAGCTTCCGGACGTCTCTGAACGGAGGACAGGCGGGAAGGAGGGGGAATTGGGCATGAAAAAGGCCCTGTTGGCGTCAGCCAACAGGGCCA
>NZ_JAFFZN010000068.1 GCF_017676385.1 Streptomyces spirodelae | reverse complement strand
TGTTCTGTCCACTGAGGTTGGTGACGGACGGCACGGCTTGATGGTCTTGAACGAGTGAGGGCCTTCCGGCTTCGGTGTGGATTGCGACATCTCCACCGAGCACCGAGAAGGCCCTCTTGCCCCACCGTAATGCACCCCTGACCGAGACCGGCCGTCTTCGCCTGGCCCGTTGCGTGGTCGAGGACGGCTGGCCCCTGCGCCGGGCCGCCGAACGTTTCCAGGTCTCACCGACCACAGCCCGGCGATGGGCCGACCGCCTCCGCCTGCTCGGCGAGGCAGGTATGACCGACCGCTCTTCCCGGCCACGCACGAGCCCGCGCCGGACCCCGACCCGTACCGAACGAAGGATCATCAAGGTCCGCGTGCTGCGCCGCTGGGGGCCGGCCCGCATCGCCCACCTTCTGCACCTGACGCCCTCCACGGTGCACCGCGTCCTGACCCGCTACGGACTGGCCCGCCTCACACACCTGGACCGGGCCACCGGCCGCGTCATACGCCGCTACGAACGCGACCGTCCCGGCGAACTCGTCCACGTCGACATCAAGAAGCTCGGCAACATCCCCGACGGCGGCGGCCACAAGACCCTGGGCCGGCAAGCGGGCCGCAAGACCCGCTCCGCCGCCGGCTACAGCTACCTGCACACCGCCGTCGACGATCACTCCCGACTCGCCTACAGCGAGATCCACCCGGACGAGAAGAAGGACACCGCCACCGCCTTCTGGCAACGGGCCCAGGACTTCTTCGCTACCGCCGGGATCAGCGTCGAACGCGTCCTGACCGACAACGGCGCCTGCTACCGCTCACGCGACTGGCGCGACGCCCTGAGCAAGGCCGGGATCGTCCACAAGCGCACCCGGCCCTACCGGCCCCAGACCAACGGCAAGGTCGAACGCTTCAACCGCACCCTGCTCGACGAATGGGCCTACGCCCGCCCCTACCGCTCCGAACAGGAACGACGCGACGCCTTCCCCGACTGGCTGCACACCTACAATCACCACCGCGGACACACCGCGCTGAAGGGCCAACCACCCGCCAGCCGCGTCCCCAACCTCTCAGGGCAATACA
>NZ_JAFFZN010000067.1 GCF_017676385.1 Streptomyces spirodelae | reverse complement strand
TACTGCAACGACACTCCGTGATGCCCTCTGTGTCTGTAATGGCTGACGCGGGCTCGGGCTTGACTTCTTCTTCGCCATAAGGACCAAGCAAGTACGTGCTGGATGCTGTGACGGGCGGGAAAGAGGACTCGGTTAAAAAGCCGCCGGGCCTCGTTCATGGTCACGGGTATGAGAGATCGGTCGTTGCCGGTTTCTGGATCCCCTTTTTTACCTCCACCCGCAGGACCGCGAGGAAGGCAAGGGCCGCCATGGAGAGAGTTATATGCCGGTACCACGCGGTATAACCGCGGACCTGGTAGTGATCGAGTCCGGTCTCGTTCTTCGCGGTCTGAAAACACTCCTCGACCATCCACCGGGATCCCGCAATCCGCACAAGATCCTCCAGCGATGTTCCGGCTGGACAGAAGCAGATGTAGTAGGCGATGTCCGTAGGGTCGGTGGTGCTGCGCCGTGCCAGTAGCCAGTGATCCCAGCCCTCGCGCCGCCAGGGGCGAATCGCTGCTGCGGCCCAGTCGTACTCACGTGGTCCGTGAGCACCGTCACCGCAGCTCACGCGTGCCCACGTCTCGGCAGACAGCTCACCGATCAGCTTGTGTGCGCGGGCCTGGCCGAAGAATTCCATCGTCATGACCATCTGCGATTTCGGGACCGCAAGTACATGAGGGATGTCATGTTCCTCGAGCCAGACGCGAATCCTGCTTGTCTGCCCGTAGAGTTCGTCCGCAGTGACCCACTCGAACGGGATGCCGGCCTCCACTGCACGCTTCAGCATGCGCAAGCCCAGGTCAGGTTTCGTGGTGAACTCGACATCATCGCCGATACCGGCCGACCGGCAGCGCTCACGGTCCGACGTCCATTCCTTCGGGAGATACAACTCGCGGTCGATCAGCGCCCGCCCCTTCCCGGACCCGTACGCCAGAAAAACTCCCACCTGGGAATTCTCGATCCGTCCGGCCGTTCCTGAATACTGCCGGGCCACGCCGGCCGACCGGAGACCCTTCTTGAGAAATCCCGTCTCATCGAGAATGAGGATTCCCCGCTCAGAATCCCCGAGATGCTCCACCACCGCGTCGCGGACGTCATCACGCATGGCATCGGCGTCCCACAGGTAGTGGTTCAACAGCCGCTGCATGCCCTGAGGGCCGCCGTCACCGACGGCCTCCGCCAGGGTCCAGCCGTTCTTCCGCTCGGTCTCGCTGAGCAGTCCGCGCAGGTAGGACACCATCCGCCGACGGGACTCCACCCGCCCGAACCGGCCCGCGAACCGCGCCACGAAGTCACCAAATGCACCTGACCAGCCGTCAGTTATCTCTCCCAGCACGAGATGATCAACGACAACAAGCACACTCCGTCACGGAGTGTCGTTGCAGTA
>NZ_JAFFZN010000066.1 GCF_017676385.1 Streptomyces spirodelae | reverse complement strand
TAGTGCTTCGTTACGTTGAGTGATCTCGGCTGATCGCGGGCAGCTTCCCGGAATGAGGTTGGGGGAAGTGGAACGGCTCCGGGGCGAGTTGTCGGAGTTCGTTGCCGATATGTTCGGGTCGTTTCCGCGACGGGATCAGCGGCGGTGGGGCGAGTGTTATCTGCGGGGCCTGATGCTCGACGGCCGGCGCAAGTCGGTCCAGCCGATGGCCGAGCGGCTGCCGGACGGGAACATGCAGGCCCTGCAGCAGTTCGTGAGCCAGTCGCCGTGGGATCCGCTGCCGGTCAGGCGGCGGATCGCCGAGCGGCTGTCCGGAGTTGTCAGGCCCGAGGTGTGGGTGATCGACGACGTGTCGTTCCCCAAGTGCGGCACCGCGTCGATCGGGGTGGCCCGCCAGTACTGCGGAGCGGTCGGCAAACGGGCGAACTGCCAGGTCGCGGTCAGTGTCCATGCCGCCACCGACACGGCCTCGTGTCCGTTGGAGTGGCAGTTGTATCTGCCGCGCGAGTGGACGGACGAACCGGAGCGGTGCCGCAGGGCAGGAGTCCCCGACGACGTGGTGCACCAGGAGAAGTGGCGTCTCGCGCTCGGCCTGCTGGACACACTCGCCCAGTGGCAGTTGGAGGCACCGGTCGTGGTCGCCGACGCCGGCTACGGCGTCAGCACCCCCTTCCGACTCGGCCTCCAGGAGCGAGGGCTGTCCTATGTCCTGGCCCTGACCGGGAAGGAAGTCGCCCACCCGGAGGAGGCCGAGCCGTCCCAGCCTGCCTACGGCGGACTCGGACCGCCCACCCTTCCCCGCTACCGCACCCCACCGCGAGCCGTCTGCGCCCTCGCAGCGGAGGCCGGTGCCGGCCGGTTCACCGAGGTGACCTGGAGGCAGGGCAGCAAAGGCGCGATGACCTCACGCTTCGCGGTGCTGACCGTGAGGCCTGCGGGCAAGCAGCCTGTGGCCGCAGCGCAGGAGGCGGGCGGCGGCCGCAACCGGTGGGACGGCGTCCTACCCGTCCAGACACTCCTGGTCGAATGGCCGGACGGCCAGGACGCTCCGACCGGTTACTGGATATCGAACCTGCCCGCCACCACACCGGCCGCCTACCTGGTGCGGTGGGCCAAGATGCGCTGGCGGATCGAGCACGACTACCGCGAGCTCAAGCACGGCCTGGGCCTGGACCACTTCGAGGGCCGAACCTGGCGCGGCTGGCACCACCACGTCACCCTCGTCACCGCCGCCCAGGCCTTCCTCACCCTCCGGCGGCTCGACCCAAAAGTCCGTACACCGGCCTGACCCTCTACCAGGTCCTCGACGCTCTACAGGACCTGCTGAGGTGCTGGACCGGTGCATGCACCACCTGCGGACGCCCCCTGCCGGGCCGACGGAGCAGCCGCAGACCGCCCAGAACCTAACGAAGCACTACTA
>NZ_JAFFZN010000065.1 GCF_017676385.1 Streptomyces spirodelae | reverse complement strand
GGGGTGCCTCTATGTCTTTCGTCAAGCGAGGCGTGGGGTTCTGGATTCGTAGAAGGTGCCGTCTCGGAGCATCGCGAAGAGCACGTTGATCCGCTGGCGGGCGAGCCGGAGGAGGGCCTGTGTGTGGGTCTTTCCTCTGGCCCGGCATTTGTCGTAGTAGGTGCGGGAGGCGGGGTCGTGCAAGGCGGCGAAGGCGGACAGGAACATCGCGCGTTTCAGGACGCGGTTGCCGCCCCGTGGTGCGTGTTCGCCGTGGATCGAGGTGCCCGAGGACTTCGTGGTCGGGGCGAGGCCGGCGTAGGAGGCGAGGTGGGCGGCGGTGGGGAAGCTGGTGCCGTCGCCGACGGTGACCAGCAGGGTGGCGGCGGTCCTGACGCCGACGCCGGGCAGCGACGTCAGGACCTTCGAAAGAGGGTGATCCTCCAGCAGGGCTGTGATCTGGGCTTCCGTGGCCCGTCGCTGTTCATGGACGGCGCCGAGCGAGCGGGCCAGCGAGGGGATCACCATGTCGAGGGTGCCGGTGCCCGGAACGACGACGGTCTGTTCGTCGAGGGCCTCGAAGATATCGTCGACCAGCCGGTTCGCCATCCGGGGCGCCTTGGGCCGGATCACCTCGGCCAGCTTGCGGCGTCCGGCTTTTCGCAGTGCGGCCGGGGATCCGTAGCGTTCCAGCAGCCAGGTGACTGCCGGGTGGTCGAGCCGGGGGCCGAGGACGCGTTCCAGACTGGGGTGGAACTGGGTGAGCAGGCCGCGGATGCGGTTGCTGGTGCGGGTGGCCTCGGCCGCGAGGTCCTGGTCGAATCCGACGACGACGGTCAGCTCGTCGGTGATCTCGTCGGTGAGTTCCAGCGAGCGCAGGGTGTGCGGCATGGTGCGGGCCGCGTCGGCGATGACCGCGGCGTCCTTGGCGTCGGTCTTCGCTTCGCCCGGGTAGAGGTCGGCGATCCGCCGCATGGCGAGTCCGGGCAGGTAGGCGACCTTGCAGCCCGCGTCGCGGGCGACCGTGAGGGGCAGGGCGCCGATGGATGCGGGCTGGTCCACGATCACCAGGACGGTGCCGAACTTGGTCTTCAGTTTGGTGAAGACGTCCCGCAGCTTCGGTTCGGTGTTCGGGAGTTGCTTGTCGAAGACCTTCTTACCGGCTGGCGTGAGGCCGTGCCCGTGGTGGGCGCTCTTGCCGACGTCCAGGCCGAGAAAGACGCCTATCTCGTCGCTGTCGTTCAAGCCGTCCTCCCGAACGGATGTCGTGCGTGCTGGCCTGGGCGTTGGCGTCGTGCGCGCATCCACGTTATGCAGACCTGCCGCCCGCGAACGGCCGGGCATTGCGCCAGACCAGGCGGTAGTCGGACCTCTCATCAGCGTCTCCAACGGCGCCTCTCGGGCCCGGTGGCACCACCCCCCAGGTCATCCGTTCGACAGGGGGGG
>NZ_JAFFZN010000064.1 GCF_017676385.1 Streptomyces spirodelae | reverse complement strand
CCCCGTTATGTTTTCCGAGGTCCTGCAAGGGGACCGTTGGCCTCCGGGCCCGGCATGACTTTTGCCCCCTGTCGAAGTCGATGACCTGGGGGGTGGTGTCACCGGGTCCGAGGGGTGCCGTCGGAGACGCTGATAAGAGGACCGGCCGTCGCCTGACCTGGTGCAACGCCGGGTTACTTGCGGGCGACAGGTCTGCATAACGTGGATGCGCGCGTGCGGCCCCAACGCCGAGGCCAGCATGCCATCGACGACATGTGGGGGCACGGTGACCGATATCGACAAAGTGGGCGTCTTCCTCGGCCTGGACGTGGGCAAGACCGCTCATCACGGCCACGGGCTGTCCCCGACCGGGAAGAAGGTCTTCGACAAGCAGCTGCCGAACAGTGAGCCGAAGCTGCGGGGCGTCTTCGACAAGCTCCGCACCAAGTTCGGCACCGTCCTGGTGATCGTGGACCAGCCCGCCTCCATCGGCGCCCTGCCTCTGGCGGTCGCCCGGGATGCAGGCTGCCAGGTCGCCTACCTGCCCGGTCTGGCGATGCGGCGAATCGCCGACCTCTACCCCGGCGAAGCCAAAACCGACGCCAAGGACGCCGCCGTCATCGCCGACGCGGCCCGCACCATGCCGCACACTCTGCGCACCCTGGACCCGGGCGACGAGACCACGGCCGAGCTGACCCTCCTGGTCGGGTTCGATCAGGACCTGGCTGCTGAGGCCACCCGCACCTCCAACCGCATCCGCGGCATGCTCACCCAGTTCCACCCGAGCTTGGAGCGTGTCCTGGGCCCCCGGCTGGACCACCATGCCGTGACCTGGCTGCTGGAGCGTTACGGCTCCCCTGCGGCCCTGCGCAAGGCAGGCCGCCGCAGGCTCGTCGAGGTCGTCCGGCCCAAGGCTCCGCGAATGGCCGAGCGGCTGATCAACGACGTTTTCGACGCCCTGGATGAACAGACCGTCGTCGTCCCGGGCACCGGAACCCTCGATGTGATCGTGCCTTCCCTGGCCAAGTCCCTCGCAGCCGTTCACGAACAACGCCGGGCGTTGGAGACGCAGATCGAGGCCCTGCTGGAGGCCCACCCTCTTTGCGAGGTCCTGACGTCGATGCCCGGCATCGGAGTCAGGACCGCCGCAGTTCTCCTGGTCACCATCGGCGACGGCAGCAGCTTCCCCACCGCCGCTCACCTGGCCTCCTACGCCGGCCTCGCACCGGCAACGAAGTCTTCCGGGACCTCGATCCATGGCGAACACGCCCCCAGGACCGGAAACCGGCAGCTCAAACGCGCCATGTTCCTCTCTGCCTTCGCAGCCCTCCACGACCCCGACTCCCGCGACTACTACGACCGCTGCCGAGCCCGCGGCAAAACCCACACCCAAGCCCTCCTCCGCCTGGCCCGCCACCGCATCAGCGTCCTGTTCGCCATGCTCCGCGACGGAACCTTCTACGAACCCCGCACCCCCGCCATGGCTTGACGAAAGACATAGAGGCACCCCCC
>NZ_JAFFZN010000063.1 GCF_017676385.1 Streptomyces spirodelae | reverse complement strand
GACGCTGTTGGTTAATTCGGGGCTGCGTGACGTCGGCCTTCACGACCCGGTTGTGGTCTTGAAGGCCGACGTTGTGTGTGGGGTGGGTGGCGATGTCGATGCAGCCGTGCGGGCCGGGAGAGGTTCCGCCGGAGACGGTGCGGGTGGCCCGGGCAGCGTTCCCGAGGGGGAGCTTGGCGATCCGGGTCCGGGATGAGCTGGGCGTGCTGTTCAGCGACGAGGAGTTCGCGGATCTGTTCCCCGCGCGTGGCAAGCCTGCCTGGTCACCGGGTCGGCTCGCGCTGGTGTCGGTGTTGCAGTTCGTGGAAGGACTCACCGACCGGCAGGCCGCGGAGGCGGTACGGGGGCGCATCGACTTCAAGTACGCGCTCGGGCTGGAACTGACCGATCCCGGGTTCGACTTCTCGGTGCTCTCGGAGTTCCGTGACCGCGTGGCCGCAGCGGACCAGGGACGGCGGGTGCTGGACGGGATCTTGGCAGCCGCCCGTGAGAAGGGGCTACTCGCTGGGGGCGGCAGAGCCCGGACCGACTCCACACACGTCCTGGCGGCGACCCGGGACCTGTGCTGGCTGGAGATGGTCGCCGAGACGCTGCGTGCCGCACTGAACGTGCTCGCCGCCACAGCCGGTGACTGGCTGGTCCAGGTCGCCGAGCCGGACTGGTTCAAGCACTACGCCGGCCGCGCCGAGGACTCCCGGTTCCCCAAGGCCCGCACCAGGCGGGAAGAGGTCGGCCGACGGATCGGAGCCGACGGGATGCGGCTGCTGGAGGCCGTGACCTCCCCAGACGCACCCGGGACGTTGCGGACCCTGCCGCAGGTTGAGGCCCTTCGACAGGTATGGGTGCACAACTTCCACCTGGTCGAAGGCCAGGTGCGACGACGGGCCCCAAAAGACCGGCCGCCGGGCGTCAGGCGCCTGACAACCCCATACGACATCGAGGCGAGGGGCGGCGCGAAGCGTGACACCTTCTGGGACGGCTACAAAGTTCACCTCATCGAGACCTGCGGCACCAGCACCCCGAACCTGATCACCCACGTCGCCACCACGGATGCCACGGTCAGCGACTTCGACCTGGTCCCGGCCCTCCACGCCGGTCTCGCCGAGCGCCGCCTGCTTCCCGACGAGCACCTGGTCGATACCGGTTACGTCACCGCCCGGCACATCGTGGCGGCCCGCCGCGACCACAGCGTGGACCTGGTGGGGCCGATGATGCCCGGCACGGGCTGGCAGGACAGATCACAGACCGCATTTCCCATCAGCGCGTTCACCATCGACTGGGAGGGACAGAAGGTGACCTGCCCCGGCGGGAAGACCAGCACCCGCTGGGCACGGGAGCCCACCCGCGACAAGACCGAGATCAGGGTGCAGTTCTCCCAGACCGACTGCCGATCCTGCCCGGTCAAGGACTCCTGCACCCGCGGACCACGCCGCAAGCTGACCCTCCAGGACCAGGACATTCACCAAGTCCTCCACCGGCGGCGGGCCGAGCAGGAAACCACCGCGTGGATGCGGCGCTACCGGCTCCGCGCAGGCGTCGAGGGCACCATCTCCCAAGGCGTCCAACGCTGCGGCCTGCGCCGATCCCGCTACCGCGGGCTCACCAAAACCAGCCTCCAGCACCAGCTCACCGGCGCGGCACTCAACCTCACCCGCATCGACGCCCACCTCACCAACACCCCACGGGCCGGCACCCGCACCAGCCACTTCGCAGCACTTCACCCCGCCGGGCAGCAACTCGACGGGGCGAAGTAACCAAGACGCTGAATTAACCAACAGCGTC
>NZ_JAFFZN010000062.1 GCF_017676385.1 Streptomyces spirodelae | reverse complement strand
GACTCTGTTGGTTAAAGGCTGATTCCTTCGCGTGACGTTGGCCTTCACTGCCCGGTTGTGGGTGGTGGAGGCCAACTTTGCGTCTGGGGAGGGCGTCGGTGTCGTTGCGTTTGGTGGGGCTGGGGGAGATTCCGGCGGAGACCGCGCGGGTTGCGCGGGTGGTGTGTCCTCGTGGTGCTTTCGCGATGCGGCTGCGGGAGGAGTTCGCCGAGGTCTTCTCGGGGGAGGCTTTCGCTGATCTGTATTCCGAGCGGGGGCGTCCCGCTGTCGCGCCGGGGGCATTGGCCCTGGTCACGGTGTTGCAGTTCGTCGAAGGGCTGTCTGACCGGCAGGCGGCCGATGCCGTGCGTACGCGGATCGACTGGAAGTACGCGATCGGCCTGGAGCTGACGGATGCCGGGTTCGATTACTCGGTGCTCTGTGAGTTCCGGTCCCGGCTGCTTGAAGGCGAGAAGGCCGGCGAGGTCTTCGATCTCGTCCTGATGCTGGCCAGGGACCGCGGGCTGCTGAAGACCGCGGGACGGCAGCGGACCGACTCCGCGAAGGTCCTGGGGGCGATCACGGGCCTGAACCGACTGGCACTGGTCGGGGAAAGCCTGCGGGCCGCTCTGAACGCGATCGCGGCCGTGGCTCCGGACTGGCTGGCTGCCCGGGTGGACCTGGAATGGTTCGACCGCTACGGCCACCGGGTCGAGGAGACCCGGCTGCCCAGGAGCAAGGAAAAGCAGCGGGCCTGGACAGCGCAGGTGGGCGCGGACGGCATGCGGCTGATGACCGCCCTCTTCGCTCCTGACGCACCACGCGAGGTGAGGGCACTGGGGCCGGTCGAGGTGCTGCGACAGGTCTGGGTGAAGAACTACCAGGTCAGCGAAGGCGAGGTGCACTGGCGGGAGGACAAGAACCTCCCGCCGGGCAGACTCCAGCCCTGTTCGCCCTATGACCTGCACGCCCGCCGGGGAGCCAAGGCCGGTTCCGGATGGGCCGGCTATCTGGTCCAGCTGACCGAGACGTGCGAGCCGGACGTGCCGAACCTGATCACACACGTCGCCACCACGGACGCGTCGGTCAACGACTCCAAGATGACCCAGGCCATCCAGGCGGACCTGGCCGCCCGCGACATGCTGCCCGCCGTTCACCTGGCGGACGGGAACTACATCGACGCCGGCAACATCCTCGCCGCCCAGCGCATGGGCGTCGAACTACTGGGGCCGGCTCAGAGGAACACCACGGTCCAGGCCCGGGGCCGGTTCGCCACCGACGCGTTCACCGTCGACTGGGACCGTCGGCAGGTGACCTGCCCCAACGGAATCACCACCGATCAGTGGTATCCCCGCACCGACTCCAAGGGCATTGAAGTCGTCCGCGTCCGGTTCCGCCACACCGAGTGCCGCCCCTGCCCCGACCTGCGCTCATGCGTCGGATCGACCACCGGCCAACGCCGGGAGATCACGCTGCGACACCACGACGAGCATCAGGCGATCCGGCAGAACCGCGCAGCGCAGGAAACCCGTGAATGGCGCAACCGCTACCGGCAGCGCAACGGCATCGAGGCCACCGTCTCCCAAGGAGTCCGTGCATTCGGCATGCGCCGGTCCCGCTACCGCGGCCAGCCCAAGACCCACTTCCAGCACTTGTTCACCGCCGCGGCGATGAACCTCGCCCGGCTCGATGCCTGGACCAGTGGCACACCACGGATCGGCACACGCATCTCTCGCTTCGAGACACTGAAGCCCGCCGCCTGACGGCGACGGGCTTCACGAAGGAATCAGCCTTTAACCAACAGAGTC
>NZ_JAFFZN010000061.1 GCF_017676385.1 Streptomyces spirodelae | reverse complement strand
AAACGTCCGGAGGAGACCCGGGAGGGAATCCGAAGGAAGCGTCCGTTCCTTGAGAACTCAACAGCGTGCCAAAAGTCAACGCCAGATATGTTGATACCCCGGCCCATCCTTCAGTGGTGGGTTGAGGTTCCTTTGAAACAACACAGCGAGGATGCTGTGAACCGAGGGGATTATTCCTCTTCTTGGTTCCGCTCTTCCGCGAATGAAGCATTCACGGAGAGTTTGATCCTGGCTCAGGACGAACGCTGGCGGCGTGCTTAACACATGCAAGTCGAACGATGAAGCCGCTTCGGTGGTGGATTAGTGGCGAACGGGTGAGTAACACGTGGGCAATCTGCCCTGCACTTCGGGACAAGCCCTGGAAACGGGGTCTAATACCGGATACGACCACTTGAGGCATCTCATGGTGGTGGAAAGCTCCGGCGGTGCAGGATGAGCCCGCGGCCTATCAGCTTGTTGGTGGGGTGATGGCCTACCAAGGCGACGACGGGTAGCCGGCCTGAGAGGGCGACCGGCCACACTGGGACTGAGACACGGCCCAGACTCCTACGGGAGGCAGCAGTGGGGAATATTGCACAATGGGCGCAAGCCTGATGCAGCGACGCCGCGTGAGGGATGACGGCCTTCGGGTTGTAAACCTCTTTCAGCAGGGAAGAAGCGCAAGTGACGGTACCTGCAGAAGAAGCACCGGCTAACTACGTGCCAGCAGCCGCGGTAATACGTAGGGTGCGAGCGTTGTCCGGAATTATTGGGCGTAAAGAGCTCGTAGGCGGCTTGTCGCGTCGGATGTGAAAGCCCGGGGCTTAACCCCGGGTCTGCATTCGATACGGGCAGGCTGGAGTTCGGCAGGGGAGATTGGAATTCCTGGTGTAGCGGTGAAATGCGCAGATATCAGGAGGAACACCGGTGGCGAAGGCGGATCTCTGGGCCGATACTGACGCTGAGGAGCGAAAGCGTGGGGAGCGAACAGGATTAGATACCCTGGTAGTCCACGCCGTAAACGTTGGGCACTAGGTGTGGGCGACATTCCACGTCGTCCGTGCCGCAGCTAACGCATTAAGTGCCCCGCCTGGGGAGTACGGCCGCAAGGCTAAAACTCAAAGGAATTGACGGGGGCCCGCACAAGCGGCGGAGCATGTGGCTTAATTCGACGCAACGCGAAGAACCTTACCAAGGCTTGACATACACCGGAAAGCGCTGGAGACAGTGCCCCCCTTTGGGTCGGTGTACAGGTGGTGCATGGCTGTCGTCAGCTCGTGTCGTGAGATGTTGGGTTAAGTCCCGCAACGAGCGCAACCCTTGTCCTGTGTTGCCAGCAACTCTTCGGAGGTTGGGGACTCACGGGAGACTGCCGGGGTCAACTCGGAGGAAGGTGGGGACGACGTCAAGTCATCATGCCCCTTATGTCTTGGGCTGCACACGTGCTACAATGGCCGGTACAATGAGCTGCGATGCCGTGAGGTGGAGCGAATCTCAAAAAGCCGGTCTCAGTTCGGATTGGGGTCTGCAACTCGACCCCATGAAGTCGGAGTCGCTAGTAATCGCAGATCAGCATTGCTGCGGTGAATACGTTCCCGGGCCTTGTACACACCGCCCGTCACGTCACGAAAGTCGGTAACACCCGAAGCCGGTGGCCCAACCCCCTTTGTGGGGAGGGAATCGTCGAAGGTGGGACTGGCGATTGGGACGAAGTCGTAACAAGGTAGCCGTACCGGAAGGTGCGGCTGGATCACCTCCTTTCTAAGGAGCATCTTTGGCCACCACGGTGGTCCAGAGGCCCATTGCGTCAGCGAGTGTCTGACGGTGGGTTGCTCATGGGTGGAACGTTGACTATTCGGCACGGTCAGGGATGTCTGTTAGTACTGCTTCGGCGTGGAACGCAGGCGGTCTGGATCGTGTCGGGCGCGCTGTTGGGTGTCTGAGGGTGCGGCCGTTGGTGGCTGTCCTTCTGCGCCGGTCCCAGTGAACTCGCTGTTTGTGGCGGGGTGGTGGGTGGCTGGTTGTTGTTTGAGAACTGCACAGTGGACGCGAGCATCTGTGGCCAAGTTTTTAAGGGCGCACGGTGGATGCCTTGGCACCAGGAACCGATGAAGGACGTGGGAGGCCGCGATAGGCCCCGGGGAGCTGTCAACCGAGCTGTGATCCGGGGGTGTCCGAATGGGGGAACCCGGCAGTCGTCATGGGCTGTCACCTGCCGCTGAATGTATAGGCGGTGTGGAGGGAACGCGGGGAAGTGAAACATCTCAGTACCCGTAGGAAGAGAAAACAACCGTGATTCCGGGAGTAGTGGTGAGCGAAACCGGAGGAGGCTAAACCGTATGTGTGTGATACCCGGCAGGGGTTGCGCATGCGGGGTTGTGGGAGCTCACTTCAGTGGTCTGCCGGCTGCTGGACGAGTAAGAAATTGTTGGTGTAGGCGAAGGGCATGCGAAAGGCCCGGCGTAGAGGGTAAGACCCCCGTAGCTGAAACGTCAGCAACTCGTTTGTGGGTGTCCCAAGTAGCATGGGGCCCGAGAAATCCTGTGTGAATCTGGCGGGACCACCCGTCAAGCCTAAATATTCCCTGGTGACCGATAGCGGATAGTACCGTGAGGGAATGGTGAAAAGTACCGCGGGAGCGGAGTGAAAGAGTACCTGAAACCGTGTGCCTACAAGCCGTGGGAGCGTCGCAGGCAGTGTTCGCACTGTCTGTCGTGACTGCGTGCCTTTTGAAGAATGAGCCTGCGAGTTTGCGGCATGTTGCGAGGTTAACCCGTGTGGGGGAGCCGTAGCGAAAGCGAGTCCGAAGAGGGCGGTTGAGTAGCGTGTTCAAGACCCGAAGCGGAGTGATCTAGCCATGGGCAGGGTGAAGCGGAGGTAAGACTTCGTGGAGGCCCGAACCCACCAGGGTTGAAAACCTGGGGGATGACCTGTGGTTAGGGGTGAAAGGCCAATCAAACTCCGTGATAGCTGGTTCTCCCCGAAATGCATTTAGGTGCAGCGTCGTGTGTTTCTTGCCGGAGGTAGAGCACTGGATAGGCGATGGGCCCTACCGGGTTACTGACCTTAGCCAAACTCCGAATGCCGGTAAGTGAGAGCGCGGCAGTGAGACTGTGGGGGATAAGCTCCATGGTCGAGAGGGAAACAGCCCAGAGCATCGACTAAGGCCCCTAAGCGTGTGCTAAGTGGGAAAGGATGTGGAGTCGCAGGGACAACCAGGAGGTTGGCTTAGAAGCAGCCATCCTTGAAAGAGTGCGTAATAGCTCACTGGTCAAGTGATTCCGCGCCGATAATGTAGCGGGGCTCAAGTACACCGCCGAAGTCGTGTCACTCACACAATAGCTCTAACGGGTGTGTGGGTGGGTAGGGGAGCGTCGTGTGCCGGGTGAAGCAGCCGTGGAAGCGAGTTGTGGATGGTTCACGAGTGAGAATGCAGGCATGAGTAGCGATACATGCGTGAGAAACGTGTGCGCCGATTGACTAAGGGTTCCTGGGTCAAGCTGATCTGCCCAGGGTAAGTCGGGACCTAAGGCGAGGCCGACAGGCGTAGTCGATGGAGAACCGGTTGATATTCCGGTACCCGCTATGCAGCGTCAAACATCGAATCGGGTGATGCTAAGTCCGTGAAGCCCTCTGTTTTCTTCGGAAGACGGGTGTGGTGGAGCCGACGGTCCAAGCTTGTAGTAGGTGAGTGATGGGGTGACGCAGTGAGGTAGTCCAGCCCGGGCGATGGTTGTCCCGGGGTAAGGGTGTAGCCCGTCAGGTAGGTAAATCCGCCTGGCTTGTGGGTGAGACCTGATGCCGAGCCGTTTGTGGTGAAGTGGGTGATCCTGTGCTGTCGAGAAAAGCCTCTAGCGAGTTGTGTGGCGGCCCGTACCCTAAACCGACTCAGGTGGTCTGGTAGAGAATACCGAGGCGTTCGGGTGAACTATGGTTAAGGAACTCGGCAAAATGCCCCCGTAACTTCGGGAGAAGGGGGGCCACGCCTGGTGATCCAACATGCTTGGTGAGCTGGGGGTGGCCGCAGAGACCAGCGAGAAGCGACTGTTTACTAAAAACACAGGTCCGTGCGAAGCCGTAAGGCGATGTATACGGACTGACGCCTGCCCGGTGCTGGAACGTTAAGGGGACCGGTTAGCTCACTTTCGGGTGGGTGAAGCTGAGAACTTAAGCGCCAGTAAACGGCGGTGGTAACTATAACCATCCTAAGGTAGCGAAATTCCTTGTCGGGTAAGTTCCGACCTGCACGAATGGCGTAACGACTTCTTGACTGTCTCAACCATAGGCCCGGTGAAATTGCAGTACGAGTAAAGATGCTCGTTTCGCGCAGCAGGACGGAAAGACCCCGGGACCTTTACTACAGCTTGATATTGGTGTTCGGTTCGGCTTGTGTAGGATAGGTGGGAGACTGTGAAGCGGGCACGCCAGTGTTCGTGGAGTCGTTGTTGAAATACCACTCTGGTCGTGCTGGATGTCTAACCTGGGTCCGTGATCCGGATCGGGGACAGTGTCTGGTGGGTAGTTTAACTGGGGCGGTTGCCTCCTAAAGGGTAACGGAGGCGCCCAAAGGTTCCCTCAGCCTGGTTGGTCATCAGGTGGTGAGTGTAAGTGCACAAGGGAGCTTGACTGTGAGACTGACGGGTCGAGCAGGGACGAAAGTCGGGACTAGTGATCCGGCGGTGGCTTGTGGAAGCGCCGTCGCTCAACGGATAAAAGGTACCCCGGGGATAACAGGCTGATCTTCCCCAAGAGTCCATATCGACGGGATGGTTTGGCACCTCGATGTCGGCTCGTCGCATCCTGGGGCTGGAGTCGGTCCCAAGGGTTGGGCTGTTCGCCCATTAAAGCGGTACGCGAGCTGGGTTTAGAACGTCGTGAGACAGTTCGGTCCCTATCCGCTGCGCGCGTAGGAGTCTTGAGAAGGGCTGTCCCTAGTACGAGAGGACCGGGACGGACGGACCTCTGGTGTGCCAGTTGTTCTGCCAAGGGCATGGCTGGTTGGCTACGTTCGGGAAGGATAACCGCTGAAAGCATCTAAGCGGGAAGCCTGCTTCGAGATGAGGACTCCCACCCCCTT
>NZ_JAFFZN010000060.1 GCF_017676385.1 Streptomyces spirodelae | reverse complement strand
CGAAGAGGTGCGCGAGGCCCTCCAGATCGGCCCGGACACCCCGATCATCACCACGGACGCACGCCACCGCGCCGAGGCCAAGAGCGGACTGATCACGCTGGTGGAGCACGCACTGCTGGCCCGGCTCAAGTAGCGCGAACCGGTGCTCCCGGCCGCTCCACGGGCCGGGACCGGGCGCGGTGCGGACCGACGCCCGGCAGGCTGTGTTTTTCGCCATCCCGGGGAACCGCAACGGCCTCACGTTCATAACGTTTCGACAGAGAATTACAACCGCGTGAACACGCCGGGCGCGCGGAACGTCTCACTCTGCGTACGGATCCCGGGTTATTTGGCGCCGCACGGCCCCAATGCCCGTTTTTCCGCGGCCGGGTTTCCTTCTCTTTCCTCGCCCTCCGTAACGCGCCAACTGTTTGGAAAGAGCGGTCGTGACGTGCTGGAATTCCCTGAACTCAGCAGTAGCGCAGGCGCAAGGTGTCAGGGGGCGCCGCGCACCGAGAGGTGAGAAGTCGAGTGAGGCGAACGACCAGGGGTAAGTCGGGACCGGCACAGGAGGGTTCCGCACGGCAGGGCTCCGCGGAGTCCAGGGGCAACTTCACCCCGCCGCAGCGTGCGACGATGCCGGGCGGTCCGCATGCCTCGGCCCCCCAGCCGCCGCCCGCGACCGGCACCGGCAGCCGGTGGTCAGCGCGCAACTGGCGCGTGCCCACCCGGCTGAACGCGATCCTGCTCATACCCGTGCTCGTCGCCCTCGTCTTCGGCGGATTCAAGGTCAATTCCGACGTCTCCGCCTGGCAGGACGCCAAGGAGGCCCAGCGTACGGCCGAACTCGTGGAGGCTGCGGCCAATTACGGCAACGCCCTGATCGACGAGCGCGACCGCACCGCCGAGCCGCTCCTCAAGGGCGAGAAGGACGACCCCGCGGTCAGGAAGGCCCGCGCTGCCACCGACCGTGCTGCCAAGGAGTTCAAGCGCGCCGCCACCCACCTCCCGGACAACCCGGGTCTCAAGCGCCGGCTCGCCGCCTTCGAGAAGGTCGAGCCCCGGCTGCCGGTGCTGCGCGAGTCCGCGTACACCAAGGACATGAACGGGGTGGAGACCGAAGAGGGCTACGTCACCATCCAGCACCCGCTGATGGAGTTCGCCAACGAGCTCGGGCTGGGCACCGGAAACATCACCTCCTACGGCCGCACCGTCTACGCCATCTCGCTGGCCAAGGCAGCCGAATCGCTGCAGCGTTCGCTGGGCACCCATCTGATGGTCGAGCCGGGCCCCACCCGCAAGGACAAGCAGGCCCAGCTCACGGCGCTGGCCTCGTACCACTACCTGGAGCGCATCGCCCTGGGCGAGTTCACCTCGGGCGGGCGCCCCGAGGACGTGCGGCTGCTCAAGGAGGAGTCGGCCAAGGCCGAGGCGGCGGGTCGGCGGCTGGTTGAGGCAGCCGAGGAGAACGCGGCGGCGAAGGGCGAGAAGTTCGTCCCGCCGCCCTCCATGGAGAAGATGGTCAAGGCCATCGGCTCCGGCGCCGGCCCCGGCAAGCTGCGTGCCAAGGGCATCACCACCGAGAGCTACTTCAGGACCGCGACCGGCACCTTCGACGCCTACCGTGCCGTCGAGCAGAAGCTGGTCGAGAGCGCGGTCGCCGAGACGGCGCAGATCGCCTCGGACGCCCGCAGGAACGCCCTGGTGAACTCGGCGATCGTGCTGGTCGCACTGCTCCTCGCGTTCGTCATCGCCGGCCGGATGGCCCGCGCGATGAGCCAGAGCATGCGCTCGCTGCGCACCGCCGCCTTCGATGTGGCACAGCAGCGGCTGCCGATGCTGGTCGACCAGCTCTCGCGTACCGAGCCGGGCCGGGTGGACACCCGCGTCCAGCCCATCCCGATCACCAGCCGTGACGAGATCGGCGAGGTCGCCCGCGCCTTCGACCAGGTGCACCGCGAGGCCGTCCGGCTCGCCGCCGAGCAGGCGCTGCTGCGCGGGAACGTCAACGCGATCTTCACCAACCTCTCCCGCCGCAACCAGGGCCTCATCGAGCGCCAGCTCGAACTGGTGACGGAGATGGAGAACAGCGAGGCCGACCCGGACCAGCTGGAGAAGCTCTTCCGGATGGACCACCTGGCCACCCGTATGCGCCGCAACGGCGAGAACCTGCTGGTCCTCGCCGGCGAGGAGCCGGGCCGCCGGTGGACGGAGCCGGTGCCGCTCGTCGACATCCTGCGTGCCGCCTCCTCCGAGGTGGAGCACTACGAGCGCATCGAGATCAGCGGCATACCCGAGACGGAGATCCACGGACAGGTCGTCAACGACCTCGTCCACCTGCTCGCCGAGCTGCTGGAGAACGCGGCGTCGTTCTCCTCGCCGCAGAGCAAGGTGCGGGTCACCGCGACGCGGCTGCCCGACGGCCGGATGATGATCGAGATCCATGACAAGGGCATCGGTCTGACCGCCGAGGACTTCGCGGACATCAACCACAAGCTGGCCAACCCGCCGACGGTGGACGCCGCCGTCTCCCAGCGGATGGGCGTGTTCGTGGTGGGTCGGCTGGCCGACCGGCACGGCATCCGCGTCCAGCTGCGCCCCTCCGGCGAGCAGGCGGGCACCACCTCGCTGGTGATGCTGCCCGATGCCATCACGCACGGCGGCGGAGGCGAGGAGGACCAGGGCCCCGAGGAGGATTGCACCGTCTCCCGGATCGTGCCCGAGCAACCGCGCCAGGCGGGCGCACTGGATTCCCGCTCCGCGGCCGAACTCGGCTTCGACGACTCGCGCTACGGCTCGGGGGAGGCGCCCGCACCGCTCGGTGCCGTCAGCCGCTCCCGGTTCCGCGAGGAGCGCCGGGCGGCGCTGGAGGCACCCGGCTCCCAGCAGCCGGAACCGGGGCAGCCGGAACCGCAGCAGACCCAGCAGGGCCCGCAGCAGCCTTACGCGCAGGATCAGCCGCAGGAGGACGCCTACGCCCAGGGCCGGCCGTACGACCCGGCGCAGGGTCGGCCGTACGACCCCGGGCAGGGGCAGCCGTACCACCCCTACCCGCAGGGCGGCCACTATCAGCAGGGGTACGAGGCGTACGAGCAGACCGGCGAGATCGCCGCTCAGCAGTACACCGGCGGCTACGACAGCGGACACGGCCAGGGCTACGGCGGGGCTGCTCCCCAGCAGCTCCACGACGCCTCCACGGCCGGCACCGGAGGGTACGAGCCGCAGCGGCTCCAGCCCCAACCTCCCGGTCACAAACGCCAGTACGCACCGCAGCAGCCGGAAGCGGAATCCGCTCCTGGCGTTCCCCAGCGGGATGATGAGCGTGTAGGTTTCGACCGTCCGGGTTCCCTCCCCAGCAGCTTCGGCTCCACGACCGACGCGGGTCTCCCGCGACGTGACGCGGGGCGCGGGCAGCCGGAGGGGGGACCGGAAGCCCAGCACCAGGCCCGTACGCCGGGCTGGGACGCCCCGGCCGAGCCGGCCGCGGGGCAGCCGTCGCAGGAGGAAACCGGAACCCACCAGTGGAGCGAGAACGACGAACGCTGGAACAGGGCGGGCCAGTTGCGTGCCCCCCAGTCCGGCGGTGTCACCTCGTCCGGATTGCCGCGCCGGGTGCCCAGGGCCAACCTGGTCGCGGGCGCCGCGGAGGAGAGCTCGCAGGGCGGCCCCGCGGTCTCCCGCGCGCCCGAGGACGTGCGCGGCAGACTGAGCAACCTGCACCGCGGTGTCCGCCAGGGACGCACGGCAGGCGACGGCAACCAGAATGACCGACAGGGCTTCGGCCCCGGCAGCACCTACGATCAGGAGCGTTAGTGTGAGCCCGATGAGCCAGGCGGCGCAGAACCTGAACTGGTTGATCACCAACTTCGTGGAGAACACCCCAGGGGTGTCCCACACCGTGGTGGTCTCCGCCGACGGACTCCTGCTCGCGATGTCCGAGGGCTTCCCGCGTGACCGCGCCGACCAACTGGCGGCGGTTGCCTCGGGGCTCACCTCGCTGACCGCGGGCGCATCCCGGATCTTCGAGGGCGGTGGGGTCAACCAGACGGTTGTGGAGATGGAGAGGGGATTCCTCTTCATCATGTCCATCTCCGACGGCTCCTCGCTGGCCGTCCTCGCTCACCCCGAGGCCGACATCGGCCTGGTGGGGTACGAGATGGCGCTGCTGGTCGACCGTGCCGGAGGGGTTCTGACCCCGGACCTGCGAGCAGAGCTGCAGGGCAGTCTTCTCAACTAGGGACAACTGTCCCACGGCAGTGCGCAACGCGGCCGGGCGCCATAAGGTGCCGTGAGCGCAACGGTCGTATGTCCGTGAGTCGGAGGAGGAAACGTGGCAACGCCCCCAGGAGGTCCGTCGTCGTACGGCAGTGGTCATGCCGACCAGCCGCAGGACGTCCAGTCGGCCGCGGCCCCGGGCGGGGACGCGCCCTTCCTGAACCGTTTCAACTTCCCCTCGGCTCCCAGCGAGTACGTCCAGCGGTCGGCCGACCAGCAGCCGTACCCGTACAACCAGCCGCAGCAGCACGGGGCCCCGCCCCCGCACGGGGGGCAGCCGCAGCACGGCGGACAGCCGCCGCAGCGGCACCCGCAACACCAGCAGGACCCCCCAACCCGCATCCAGCCGGTGCAGCCCGGACCCGGTGACAGGCAGGCAGGCACCCAGCGTGCCGCCGACCAGTCCCCGCCGCCGCAGCAGCCGCTGGTGCGTCCGTACGCGATGACGGGTGGCCGGACCCGTCCCCGCTACCAGCTCGCCATCGAGGCGCTGGTGCACACCACGGCGGAGGCCGCACAGCTCCAGGGCCAGCTCCCTGAGCACCAGCGGATCTGCCGTCTGTGCTACGAGATCAAGTCGGTCGCCGAGATCTCGGCACTCCTCACCATCCCGCTCGGCGTCGCCCGGATCCTCGTCGCCGACCTGGCCGAGGCCGGACTCGTCGCCATCCACCAGCCGGGCGGTGACGAGACCACCGCCGACGGTCAACCAGACGTGACACTGCTCGAAAGGGTGCTCAGTGGACTTCGGAAGCTCTAGCGCCGGGCCCGTCGGGGGTACGACAGCCCGTTCGACGACCTCCGCGAAGATCGTGGTGGCCGGCGGATTCGGCGTGGGCAAGACGACCTTCGTCGGTGCGGTCTCGGAGATCAACCCGCTGCGCACCGAGGCCGTGATGACCTCTGCCTCGGCCGGTATCGATGATCTGACCCACACCGCGGACAAGACCACCACCACGGTGGCCATGGACTTCGGCCGGATCACCCTGGACCAGGACCTGATCCTGTAC
>NZ_JAFFZN010000006.1 GCF_017676385.1 Streptomyces spirodelae | reverse complement strand
GCTCACCAGGCGACCCCGCTCACCCGGCGTGGGGCCCGCCCCACGCCGGAACGGGTCCCCCGCACCCCCAAGGGCGAAGCCCTCAGCGCTCCTTCTGTGCCAACGCCAGCAGGTGGTCCGCAAGGGCCTGTCCGCCGTCCGGGGCCCGGCTGATCAGCAGCAGCGTGTCGTCCCCTGCGATGGTGCCGATGATCTCGTGCACCCCGGCCTGGTCGATGGCCGAGGCCAGGAACTGCGCAGCGCCCGGAGGGGTGCGCAGCACGACGAGGTTGGCGGACGCCTCCGCTGAGATGAGGAGTTCACCGGCGAGCCGCGCCATCCGCGCCTCGGTGGCGGACTCGCCCAGCGGAGCGCGGGGGGTGGGATCGCCCCCCTCGGCGGGAACCGCGTAGATCAGCTCGCCCCCCGTGTTGCGGATCTTGACGGCGCCCAGTTCGTCGAGGTCCCGGGAGAGGGTGGCCTGGGTGACCGTGAGCCCGTCGTCCGCCAGGAGCTTGGCGAGCTGGCTCTGGGAGCGGACCGGCTGCCTGCTCAGAATGTCGACGATGCGGCGGTGCCGGGCCGTCCGCGTCTGCGGGACGGCCTGTCCCCCGTGCTGCTCCTCGGTCATCGTGCGCGTACCCCTCTGGCTCATCTGCTTCAGCTCATCGCTGTCTGTCGGACGCGGCGCCGACCGCTGCCACCTGGCCGGCCGCTACCCGTTCCCCTGCCACTGCCGCGTCGAGTACGGCGGGCAGCGCACCGACGAGCGCGTCCACCTCCGCCTCGCCGACGATCAGCGGCGGGGCGAGCCGGACGACGTCCGGGGCGACCGCGTTCACCAGGAATCCCGCGTCCTGGGCCGCCTGCTGCACGCGCGGCGCGACCGGCTCGGTGAGCACGATACCCAGCAGCAGCCCCGCACCACGGACCTGTGCGACCGCAGGATGGCCGAGGCCCAGTACGCCCTCGCGCAGCCGGGCACCGACGCGCTTGACGTGGTCGAGCAGTCCATCGGTCGCGATCGTCTCCAGTACCGCGAGGCCGGCCGCGCAGGCCACCGGGTTGCCGCCGAAGGTGGAGCCGTGCTGGCCCGGCTCCAGCAGTTCGGCTGCCGGACCGAAGGCGAGGGTGGCGCCCAACGGCAGTCCGCCGCCCAGCCCCTTGGCCAGCGTGATGAGATCCGGTTCGACGCCCTGGGCCTGGCATTCGAACCAGTGTCCCGTCCGGCCGATGCCGGTCTGGATCTCGTCCACGACCAGCAGCGTGCCGGTGGCGGCGGTGATCTCGCGAGCCGCAGCCAGATAGCCCTCGGGCGGTACGACCACGCCGTTCTCGCCCTGGACGGGTTCGACGATCACCAGCGCCGTCTCCTCGGTGACCGCGGCGCGCAACGCCTCGGCGTCGCCGTAGGGCACGTGCGTGACGTCGCCGGGCAGCGGGCGGAACGGATCCTGCTTGGCCGGCTGGCCCGTCAGGGCGAGGGCGCCCATGGTGCGGCCGTGGAAACCGCCCTGGGTGGCGACCATGTGGGTGCGTCCGGTGCGCCGTGAGATCTTGACCGCGGCTTCGACGGCCTCGGCGCCGGAGTTGGCGAAGTAGACCCTCCCCGGCCGGCCCGCCACCTCCAGCAGCTTCTCGGCGAGCGCGACGGGCGGCTCGGCGATGAACAGGTTGGAGACATGGCCGAGGGTGGCGACCTGGTCGGAGACGGCGCGTACCACCGCGGGGTGCGCGGTGCCCAGCGCGTTGACGGCGATGCCGCCGACGAAGTCGGTGTACTGCTTGCCCTCGGCGTCCCACAGCTTGCTGCCCTCGCCGTGGGTCAGCGGGATGCGCGGGGTGCCGTAGTTGTTCATCAGCGCGCCCTGCCACCGGCCGGTGAGGGCGGAGTTGTCGTGCGCGATGGTGGTCATGCGGGGCCCTCCGCGTTCGGTGCGGCGCTCTGGTGTGCGTCACGTGGGTCGGGGACGGCGTCGGGCACGACCATGGTGCCGATGCCCTCGTCCGTGAAGATCTCCAGCAGGATGGAGTGCGGCACCCGGCCGTCCAGGACGCGCGCGGTGTGCACCCCGTTGCGCACGGCGTGCAGGCAGCCCTCCATCTTGGGAACCATCCCGCTGGCCAGTTCGGGCAGCAGCTTCTCCAGCTCCGCAGCGGTCAGTTCGCTGATCACGTCGTCGCTGTTCGGCCAGTCCGCGTACAGGCCCTCCACGTCGGTGAGGACCATCAGCGTCTCGGCGCCGAGGGAGGCGGCGAGCGCGGCGGCCGCGGTATCGGCGTTGACGTTGTACACATGATCATCGTCGGCGCTGCGGGCGATGGAGGAGATGACCGGAATCCGGCCGTCGTCCAGCAGCGCCTCTATCGCACCGGTCTCGACGGAGCTGATCCGGCCCACCCTCCCCAGGTCGACCTCTTCCCCGTCGACCTCGGCCAGGTGCTTGGTGGCGGCCATGATGTGGGCGTCCTCGCCGGTCATACCGACGGCGAGCGGGCCGTGCTGGTTGAGCAGGTTGACCAGTTCGCGCTGCACCTGGCCGGCCAGCACCATCCGTACGACGTCCATCGTCTCGGGGGTGGTCACCCGCAGCCCGGCGCGGAACTCGGACTCCAGGCCGAGCCGGTCGAGCTGCTTGCTGATCTGCGGGCCACCGCCGTGCACCACGACGGGACGCAGCCCGGCGTGCCGCAGGAAGACCACGTCCTGTGCGAAGGCCGCCTTCAACTCCTCGTCCACCATGGCGTTGCCGCCGAACTTGATGACGACGGTCCTGCCGTGGTGCCGGGTCAGCCAGGGCAGCGCCTCGATGAGGATCTGCGCCTTGGGCAGCGCGTTGTGTTTGCGAGCGGTGCTCGGTTTCCGGATGCTCATGAGGAGTACGCGCTGTTCTCGTGGACGTAGTCGGCCGTCAGGTCGTTGGACCAGATGACCGCTGAAGCGGAGCCGGCATGCAGGTCGGCGGTGATCCGGACCTCGCGGAAGCGCATGTCGACCTTGTCGCGATCCTCGCCGACAGCGCCGCCGCGGCAGACCTGGACGCCGTTGATGGCCACGTCCAGCTCGTCCGGCTCGAAGACCGCGTCGGTGGTGCCGATGGCGGCCAGCACCCGGCCCCAGTTGGGGTCCTCGCCGTGGATGGCGCACTTGAGCAGGTTGTTGCGGGCGATGGTGCGGCCGACCGTGACGGCCTCGTCCTCGCTGGCCGCGCCCACGACCTCGATCCTGATGTCCTTCGAGGCGCCCTCGGCGTCCCGGATGAGCTGCTGCCCCAGGTCCGCGCAGACCGCGTGCACCGCCTCGGCGAACTCGGCCTGCTCGGGGCGCACCCCGCTCGCGCCCGAGGCGAGCAGCAGCACCATGTCGTTGGTGGACATCGCGCCGTCGGAGTCGATGCGGTCGAAGGTGGTGCGGGTGGCGGCGCGCAGCGCGGTGTCGAGCTCGTCAGCCGTCAGGTCGGCGTCGGTGGTCAGTACGACGAGCATGGTGGCCAGGCCCGGCGCCAGCATCCCCGCGCCCTTGGCCATGCCGCCGACGGTCCAGCCCGCGGGGCTGGTGACGACGGCCGTCTTGTGCACGGTGTCGGTGGTCTTGATGGCGAGCGCCGCCTTCTCGCCGCCGTGCTCGGACAGCGCCGCGGCTGCCGTCTCGACGCCCGGCAGCAGCTTGTCCATCGGCAGCCGCACCCCGATCAGGCCCGTGGAGGCGACCGCGACCTCGCCGGCGCTGTGCTCGGTGCCGGTCGTGGCGGTCAGCGCCTCGGCCGCCTTCTCCGCCGTCGCGTGGGTGTCCTGGAAGCCGGGAGCGCCCGTGCAGGCGTTGGCTCCGCCGGAGTTGAGCACCACGGCGGAGACCCTGCCGCCCTTGAGGACCTGCTCGGACCAGAGCACCGGCGCCGCCTTGACACGGTTTGCGGTGAAGACGCCGGCGGCCTGGTGGCGCGGCCCGTTGTTGACGACGAGCGCGAGGTCGGGGCCCCCGCTCTCCTTGATTCCGGCGGCGATACCCGTCGCCGTGAATCCGCCGGCCGCTGTGACGCTCATGGTGCGACTCCGATCGTGGAAAGTCCCAGTCCCTCGTCCAGGCCGAGGGCGATGTTCATGCTCTGCACGGCACCGCCGGCGGTGCCCTTGGTGAGGTTGTCGACAGCGCTGACGACGATGATCCGGTCTGCCTCCCGGTCGTACGCGACCTGGAGGTGCACGGAGTTGGAGCCCTGCACGGCGGCCGTCGCGGGCCACTGGCCCTCCGGGAGCAGGGTGACGAACGGCTCGTCCTGGTACGCCTTCTCGTAGGCGGCCCTCAGCTGCTCCGCGCCGACGCCGGGGAGGGCCTTGGCGCTGCACGTGGCGAGGATGCCGCGCGGCATCGGGGCGAGGGTCGGGGTGAAGGAGACGCTGACGCGCTCTCCAGCGGCGGCCGAGAGGTTCTGGACCATCTCCGGGGTGTGCCGGTGCGTGCCGCCGACGCCGTACGGGCTCATCGAGCCCATGACCTCGCTGCCCAGCAGATGCGGCTTGAGGGCCTTTCCGGCGCCCGAGGTACCGGTCGCGGCGACGATCACCGCCTCGGGCTCTGCCAGACCCGCGGCGTAGGCGGGCGCCAGCGCGAGCGAGACGGCCGTGGGGAAGCAGCCGGGCACGGCTATCCGCCTGGCCCCGCGCAGCGCCTCGCGGGCGCCGGGCAGCTCGGGCAGCCCGTAGGGCCAGGTGCCGGCGTGCGGGGTGCCGTAGAACCGCTCCCAGTCGGCCGCGTCGGCCAGCCGGAAGTCGGCGCCGCAGTCGATGACGAGCGGCCCCTCGTCGGCGGAGCCGAGTTGCTCGGCAACGGCCGCTGACTGCCCGTGCGGGAGGGCGAGGAAGACGACGTCGTGGCCGCGCAGCACCTCGACGGTGGTCTCCTCCAGCACGCGGTCGGCGAACGGGACCAGGTGCGGCTGGAGCACCCCGAACCGCTGTCCGGCGTTGCTGTTGCCGGTCAGCGCCCCGACCTCGACCCCGGGGTGCCCGGCGAGCAGGCGCAGCACCTCACCCCCCGCGTATCCGCTCGCTCCCGCCACCGCCGTGCGCACTGCCATGAGACCTCCTCCTTGAAGGCATGACTATACGCATCGCAGCAGTTTTATGCAATGAATCATGTGACCGGCCCCCGCCGCGACCGACGGGAACAATCGTTCTCAGAATCCGCTGATGTGCCCACGTCAGTGCCTGCCGGGGCCGGGGCCGAGGGCCGGAAAAGGTGTCGCACGCGGGTGGTACCGGCCGCGATACTCGCCCGCATGCTTGATTTCTCCGACTTCGACACCCGCGGTTACCGCACCGTGGACGTCGCCACCGGGTACGGCCAGTGGGTCGAGACATACGAGGACACCGTCGAGGACGTGATGGACCTCGCGCTGCTGGACGAACTGACCGTGCCTCGCTGGAGCGGTGTGCGGCGCGCGGCCGACCTGGGGTGCGGCACCGGGCGGACGGGTACCTGGCTGCGGCGGCAGGGGCTCACCGGGACGCTCGACGGGGTGGACCTCACGCCCGGCATGCTGCACCGGGCCCGCGCCAAGGGCGTCCACGACCGGCTCCTGGAGGGCGATGTGCGCGCCACCGAGCTGGCGTCGGGCACCTACGACCTGGTGATCTCCTCGCTCATCGACGAGCACCTGCCGGATCTGCGGCCCTTCTACCAGGAGGCGTGGCGGCTGGCAGCACCGGGCGCCCACTGCGTGGTCATCGCCTTCCACCCGCACTTCATCATGGCCTCCGGCATGCCCACCCACTTCACCGACTCCTCGGGTGAGCACGTCGCCATCAGCACCCACGTACACCTGCTCAGCGACCATGTGACGGCCGGGCTGGGTGCCGGATGGCGACTCGCGGAGATGCGGGAGGGAGTCATCGACGAGCGGTGGCTGGAGCGCAAGCCGAAGTGGGAGAGGTTCCGGAACCACCCCGTCTCGGCCGCGCTGGTGTGGGAGCGGGAGCCCCGGGAGGGGTGAGACGGCGGGCGGGACGGGAGGGCGGAACGGGGTTTGCGTTGGAGCGCGCTCCAACACCTAGCGTCAGCGACCAGATCGCAGCAACCGGCGCCCGGTCACGAGAACAACCGCCCGGCGCCCCCGCATCAGGAGGTATCAGTATGACCGCCCTTCCCACCCGCCGTCTGGGACAGCTCACCGTCTCCGCGCAGGGTCTCGGCTGCATGGGGATGAGCCACGGCTACGGCTCCTCCGACGACGAGACCTCCATCGCCACCCTCCACCGGGCACTCGACCTGGGCGTCAACCTCCTGGACACCGCCGACTTCTACGGCTCCGGGTCCAACGAGGAGCTGATCGGCCGGGCGATGGCCGGTCGCCGCGACGAGGTGGTGCTGGCGACCAAGTTCGGCTTCGCCAACAAGCTGGGCGAGCCCACCGTCATCCGGGGCGACGCCGCGTACGTACGCCAGGCATGCGAGGCGTCGCTGCGACGGCTGGGCACCGACCACATCGACCTGTACTACCAGCACCGCGTCGACCCCGAGGTGCCCATCGAGGAGACGGTCGGCGCGATGGCAGAGCTGGTGGCCGAGGGCAAGGTGCGCCACCTGGGGCTGTCCGAGGCGAGCGCGGAGACCATCCGGCGGGCGCACGCGGTGCACCCGATCAGCGCGCTGCAGAGCGAGTGGTCGCTGTGGACCCGCGACCTGGAGGACGAGGTGGCGCCGGTCTGCCGCGAGCTGGGCGTCGGCGTCGTGCCCTTCTCCCCGCTGGGGCGCGGCTTCCTGACGGGGCGCTACTCCTCGGTCGAGACGCTGGAGGAGGGTGACGCCCGGCGTAGCATGCCGCGGTTCGCGGGGGACAACTTCGACCGCAACCTGGCCATCGTCGAGCGCCTGAACGAACTGGCCGAGCGGCGCGGCGTCACGGCGGGACAGCTCGCCCTGGCGTGGGTCCAGCACCGGGGCGACAACGTCGTGCCGATCCCCGGCACGCGGCGCCAGAAGTACCTGGAGGAGAACGTGGCAGCCCTCTCGATCTCCCTCACCGCCGAGGAGCTGGCCGCCATCGAGGCGGCGGCGCCCCGCGACGAGATCGCCGGTGCCCGCTACGACGAGAGCGCCCTGGCCTACGTCAACCGCTGAGCGGACCGGGCCGACGGCAGCTCGGGCGCGGGCCCGCACTGTCGGTCCCCGCGTCCATACTTGTCACCGTGACCGAAGGCGCTGAAGGTATGGAACTGCTCGACGAGCTGGGCCTGGGGGGCTCGTCCCTGACGGCGGAGGAGCCCTTCCGCTCCTTCCTCGCAGGGCTGGGACCCGGCGCCGTGCCGGAGATGGAGCGCTACGGCGCGGAGCTGGCCGCGCGGCACAACGGCTTGGCCGACGACGCGCTGTGCACTCTGGCGCTGGCCGTCCTGGACGGCTGCGGTCCGCCCGAGGGCCGCAGCGGACTGCGGGCCGACCTCGCGTCCCGGGCCGCGGCGGACAGCGGTCCGGAAAGCGGCGAGGCGGCCGAGCGCCGCGCCGCGGTGTGGCGGGCGCTGGGGGATCTGCTGGCCCGCGAGGAGGGCGCTCCCGGCGAGGGGCCTGAGCCCTTCTCCCGGCTCGCCCGCGCGATGGCCGACGGCCGGCGCACCCCGGAGGCCGAACGCTTCGAGCTGCTGCAGGTCCTCCACCGGGCCGCCCACTCCCGGTCACAGCAGACCTAGCCGCCACTCTCCCGTGCGGCCGGTCAGGGTGAGGGTGGCGAGGGGCCGCGTCTCGATGTGCCAGTAGGTGTGCGGCGGGGCCTTGAGGACGTAGCACAGCGCCGCCCGTAACACGGACGGTTCGGTGACGGCGACTGCCCACTCCCCCGCCGCCGTCGGACGGGTGTCCAGCCAGCCGCCGATCCGGCGGATGAAGGACAGCAGGGACTCGCCGCCGTGCGGGGCCGAGCGCGGATCGGTGCACCACTGCTGGACCGCCTCCGGCTCGCGCGCCGTCACCTCGGCGAGGGTGGCGCCGCGCCAGCGGCCCATGTCCCAGTCGAGCAGCGCCGGCTGGGCGAGCGGGGTGAGGCCGAGCACGGCGCCGGTCTCCCGGCAGCGGGGCGACGGCGAGCAGTAGCGCAGTTCCGCCGCGGCGAGGTAGGAGAGCGAGGGGGCTCTTCGGACGACCTCCTCCCATCCGGTGGCGTCCAGGGACCGGTCGTCGTCGAAGCGCACGTCCGCCACGGGGGAGCTGCGGCCGGCGGCGAGCAGCGTCATACGCACGTGCATGCGGTGAGGGTAGAGCCGTGGCGCCAGGTGTTCGAGAGGCGGACACCCGGCAGTTTTCCGCGAGTTGGGGCGGAAGGGTCTCAGCCGCCCGGGCCGGCGCCGGGTTCCGGGCCGGGAAGGGACGGGTGCCCGGGCCGCTCGGGCGGCGCCGCCTCATCCGCCGGGCAGCGTGTACGCGCAAGCCGTACGGAGGCGTCGTACCCCCTCCACGATGTCCCCCTCGGCCGCCGCGGGGCCGAACGCCAGCCGCAGGTAGGGGGCCGGGGACTCGGCGGCGAAGTAGGAGCGGCCCGGCGCGACGGCGACCCCTGCGCGCAGTGCCGCGGCCATGAGTGCGTGCTCGTCCGTCCCGTCGGGGAGCCGCAGCCACAGGTGGTAGCCGCCGCGGGGTAGGTGGTCGAGGCCGAGCGCGGGCAGCTCGGCGGCGAGCGCGCCGGCCATGAGCGCGCGGCGGGTACGCAACTCGGCTGCGATGGTCCGCAGATGCCGCGGCCAGGCGGGAGCGCCGACCAGTTCGAGCGCCGCTTCCTGCAGCGGCCGGGGCACGAAGAAGCTGTCGACGATCTGAATGGCACGCAGCCGCTCCAGCACCGGCCCGCGCGCGGCCAGCGCGCCCACCCGCAGGCTGGGCGAGGTCGCCTTGGACAAGGAGCGGACGTGGACGACGACGCCGTCGGGGTCCTCGGCGCGCAGAGCGGGCGGGAGCGGCCCGGCGTCCTGGTGGGCGAGGTGCCGGGCGAAGTCGTCCTCGATCACGAACGCTCCCGACTCGCGCGCCACCCGCACCACCTCACCTCGACGCTCGGGCGCGAGGACGGCCCCTGTGGGGTTCTGGAACAGCGGCTGGCAGACGAACACGCGTGCGCCGCTGGCCCGGAACGCGTCCGCCAGCAGCTCGGGGCGTACGCCGTGGGCGTCCACGGGCACCGGCACGGGGCGCAGTCCCGAGGCCCGTGCGGCGGCGAGTATGCCCGGGTAGGTCGGGGACTCCACGAGTACGGCGGCGCCCGGGGCCGCGAGGGCGCGCAGCGCGGTGGTGAGCGCCGCCTGTCCGCCCGCGGTGACCAGCACGTCCTCGGCGGCGACGGTGCCGGACCGTCCGCCGATCTCCCGCGCGAACCAGCCGCGCAGCTCCTCCACCCCTTCCAGGGGCGGCCGCCGCCACGCGCCGGGCCGGCGCCCCGCGCGGGCGAGCGCGTCGGCGAGGGCCTTCTCCGGCTGGAGTCCGGGCGGCAGATAGCCGCCGCCCAGGTCGAGCACGCCGGGCGGGGTCTCGAGCGTGGTGGTCAGGCCGCTCGCGTCGACGCTGCGGGGCACCTGGTCGGCGGAGGTCTCGGCGCTCAGCGTCACCTCCTGCCACGAGACGTCGCCGGGCTGCTGGAGCGCGCCCGGTGCCGGACGCGGCTCGGCACGGAACGCGCCGACTCCGGGCCGGGTGACCACCAGGCCCTCGGCGGCCAGCACGGCCAGTGCCCGCGAAACGGTGACCGGGCTGGCCCTGAACCGCTCGACCAGCGCCCGACTGGACGGCAGCTTCTCCCCTGGAGAGTAGCGGTCCAGCTCACTTCGCAAGGAAGCGGCCAGCTCAGCAACGCTGCTACGCTCAGACATGAGAATCAATGATAGCGCTACTCTCTCCACTTGGATAGCAGCGCCGGCCACGGGGGCGCGGATATCCGCCCCGCCAGGGGCCCGGGGAACTGCACGCTCAGCCACAAGTCACCCGCGGTCCGCAGCGGACAGGCAGGGGCAGGGGCTGAGCAAGGTCCCGCGAAGCTCCCGCACCGGGGTCGTGTTCGCCGTGCTCGGAGTCGTCCTCTTCTCGCTGACCTTCCCCGCGACCAGTTGGGCGCTGGAGGGGTTCGGCCCCTGGTCGGCGACGTCGCTGCGGGCCGTGATCGCGGGGCTCGTCGCCGGCGGAGTGCTCCTGGTGCGCCGGGTACCGCTTCCGGCGCGGCGGCACTGGGGAGGGCTCGCGCTCGCCGCCTCCGGCGTCGTGATCGGATTCCCGCTGCTGACCACCCTCGCCCTGCAGACCTCCACCACCTCGCACGCGGCGGTGGTAGTGGGCCTGCTCCCGCTGACGACGGCCCTCTACTCGTCGGTCCGCACCGGGTCCCGGCCCGCGCCGCTGTTCTGGGTGGCGGCGGTGGCGGGCGCCGCCGTGGTGGTCGCGTTCGCGCTCCACCAGAGCGGTGGTGCCCCCGGCGTCGGCGACCTGTACCTGTGCGGGGCGCTGCTGATCTGCGCCGCCGGGTACGCCGAGGGCGGCAGGCTGGCACGGGAGCTGCCCGCGCTGGAGGTGATCGGGTGGGCGGTGGTGTGCTGTCTGCCGGTCGCCCTGGTCGGCGCCGCCCTCGCACTGGCACACGAACCGGTGACACTGACCGCACACTCCGTGCCCGGGCTGGTGTGGGGCGCGGTCTGCTCGCAGTTCGTGGGGATGTTCTTCTGGTACCGCGCGATGGGGCTCGCCGGAGTGGCTCGAACCAGCCAGGTGCAACTCGGGCAGCCGCTGCTTACGCTGGTGTGGGCGGTGCTCCTAGTCGGTGAGCGCCTTTCTCCCGCCGCGCCGGCGGCGGCGCTCGCCGTGCTGGTGTGCATCGTGGTCGTACAGCGCAGCCGCGCCTGACCACCGGGAACTGGAGGGCATGTGTCATGCGAGCGAACAGAGGCGACCAACTGCTGATGCACGGAAGGACCGTGGGGCAGCACGACCGTACGGCGGAGATCGTCGAGGTCATGGGCACCAAGGGCGAGCCCCCGTACCGCGTGCGCTTCGACGACGGCCACGAGGCCGTGGTCTCCCCCGGCCCCGACTCCGTCGTGCAGGGCCGCCGGGAACCGCACGAGGACAAGCGCTGACCCACCGGGAGGGCCCTGCGGCCCCCCTCCTCCGCGGCGCCCGCACCAGGTGCGGGCGCCGCCGGCGTATCCGCCAGGGGCGGACGACCGGCCGGTTCAGACATAGGTGACCTTTCGCCCCCGGCCGCCCTACCCCGCCGTCGCACAGGTAACGTCGGGCGGCGAGGCGGTGCGTCCCGGCGCCCTCGTGGAGGCGGGCGATCCTGCCGAGGACCGTGAAATTCAGCGAAAGGCACGAGGTGACGGAGTCTGTAGCCGGCGTGGAACGCGTCGGAGTGGTGGGCTGTGGCCAGATGGGTGCGGGTATCGCGGAGGTGTGCGCGCGGTCCGGCCTGGAGGTGATGGTCGCGGAGACCACCGGTGAGGCCCTGGAGCTCGGCCGCACCCGGCTGGTCAACTCGCTCGGCAAGGCAGCCGACCGCGGCAAGATCACTCAGCAGGAGTGCGACGACGCGCTGGAGCGGCTCTCCTTCACCACCGACCTGGGCGACTTCGCCGACCGCGACCTGGTCATCGAGGCCGTGATCGAGAATGAGCAGGTCAAGACGGAAATCTTCCAGGTGCTCGACCAGGTGGTGACCCGTGCCGACGCCATCCTGGCCTCGAACACCTCCTCGATCCCGCTGGTGAAGCTCGCCGTCGCGACCTCGCGCCCCGACCAGGTCATCGGCATCCACTTCTTCAACCCGGCGCCGGTCCAGCAGTTGGTCGAGCTCATCCCGGCGCTTACCACCGGCGAGGAGACCGTCAAGCGGGCCGAGGCCGTGGTCGGCCAGGTGCTGGGCAAGCACACCATCCGCGCGCAGGACCGCTCCGGTTTCGTGGTCAACGCGCTGCTGATCCCGTATCTGCTCTCAGCCATCCGGATGTTCGAGTCGGGCATCGCCAGCCGCGAGGACATCGACAACGGCATGGAGCTCGGCTGCGCCCATCCCATGGGCCCCCTCAAGCTCACCGACCTCATCGGCCTCGACACCGTCGCCTCGGTCGCCGACTCGATGTACTCCGAGTTCAAGGAGCCGCTGTACGCCGCTCCCCCGCTCCTCCAGCGCATGGTCGACGCGGGCCGCCTGGGCCGCAAAGCGGGAGCCGGCTTCTACACCTACTCCTGAGCGGGGTCCCACCGCGCCCGGCCCCCACCGCACCGGGACCCCGCCCCCGGGCACCCCCGCCCTCAGACCGCGGGGGTGCCGGCATGCGGCTCGTCGCCGGGCGGGTCCGGCTCGTCGCCGGGCGAGTCGGGTTTGTCGCCGGGCGGGTCCGGCTTGTCGCCCGGCTTCTTGAGCTTGTTGACCGTACGGCGGCCTGCCGCACCGACGGAGGTCCGCACCATCGAGAGTGGCCTGGCGACCGACTCCAGCGACTTGCGCTCGGCGTCCACCCCCAGGAAGGTCTCCGCCAGCCCGCCGACGACCATGATGACGGCGCCCATCAGAAAGCCGATGTAGAGCCTGCCCCGCTCGGTCCCGTCGCCGATGAGCCAGCCGTAGAAGTAGGGCCCGGTGGCTCCCGCGGCCTGGCCGATGGCGAAGAAGAGCGCGATGGCCTTGCCCCGCACCTCCAGCGGGAAGATCTCGCCCGCCGTCAGATAGCCGGAAGAGGCCCCTGCCGAGGCGAAGAAGAAGATGACGCACCAGGCCAGGGTCTGCGTGGTGGCGGTCAGCACATCGGCCACGAAAAGCGTCGCGGTCACCGCCAGCGCGCACCCGGAGAAGAGATAGGTCCCCGCGATCATCCAGCGGCGGCCCACGATGTCGAACAGCGGCCCCAGGACAATCGGTCCCGCCAGGTTCCCCGCGGCGAACGCCAGCAGATACATCGGCGCGTCCTTGTCGGAGACTCCGTAGAATTTCGTCAGCACCAGGGTGTACGTGAAGAAGATCGCGTTGTACAGGAACGACTGCGTGATCATCAGCGTCGAGGCCAGCACGGCCCGCTTGGGGTACTCCTTGAAGAGCACCCGCAGCAGCGTGACGTAGGTGGCGTGCTCCGACTCGCTGATCTCGATGGCGTCCCGCTCGTCCACCGCCGGCAGCTTCTTGCCGTGGCTGCGCACCGCCGACTCGATCCGCTCGATGGCGGCCTCGGCCTCGGCCTCCCGCCCGTTCATGATCAGCCAGCGTGGGCTCTCCGGCAGATGGCGGCGTACGAACAGCACGGAGAAGCCCAGCACCGGGCCGAGCAGGAAGCCGATCCGCCAGGCGACCGAGTCGTCGAAGGTGGAGAGGATCATCAGCTCGGCGATGGTGCCGACCATGGCCCCCGCCCAGTAGGTGCCGTTGACCAGCAGGTCGACCCGGCCCCTGAAGCGCGCCGGCATCATCTCCTGGATGGCCGAGTTGATGGCCGCGTACTCGCCGCCGATGCCCGTTCCGGCGATGAAGCGGGTCAGGTACAGGTACATGTCCCAGCCCGGCCCCTGGCCGTAGGTGAGCGCGGTCAGCCCGCTGCCGAACAGATAGACGCCGAACGTGAGCAGGAAGAGCTTCCGGCGTCCGAAGCGGTCGGCCATCCGCCCGAAGAAGAGCGCACCCGTCACCTGGCCGACCAGGTAGACGGTCGCGATCAGCCCGGCTTCGCTGGAGGAGAGCCCCAGAGTCTCCGAGCGGGTGAGGACCGAGGTGACCGAGCTGGCGACCGTGATCTCCAGGCCGTCCAGGATCCACGCACAGCCCAGCGCCGCGATCATCTTCGTGTGGAAGCCGGACCAGGGCATCCGGTCGATACGTGCAGGGATCAGGCTGCGGAGCGGTGAGTCCGCCGGGCGGGATGATGAGTTCGCTGCTGCCACGCCGTCACCCGTAACCGCCTCCGACCGTCCGTCAGAAGATCGTCCGGGCTTCTCACCCGAAAAGATGAGGGGACATCCGCCAGTGACGGATGTCCCCTCGAACGCCGGGGCGAGGCTCGCTCAGGCGCCCCGCAGCACCGCGCCCGTCCGCTCGACCGCCTCGGCGACCGCCGCGTCCCGCGCGACGGATGCCTCCTCGGCCTTCAGCGTGCGGTCCGGCGCACGGAAACGCAGCGCATATGCGAGCGATTTGCGTCCCGCGCCCAGCTGCTCGCCGGTGAAGACGTCGAACAGCCGCAGCGACTCCAGCAGCTCGCCCGCGCCCGCGCGCAGCGCGCTCTCCACCTCGGCCGCCGGAACCGACGCGTCCACCACGAGGGCGACGTCCTGGGTGGCCACCGGGAAGGTGGACACATGCGGGCTCCGCACCGGTCCGGCCGCAGCGCGCTCGACCAGATCGAGATCCAGCTCCATGGCGCAGGTGCGCTCCGGCAGCCCCAGGGCCTGCACCACGCGCGGGTGCAGCTCACCCGCGTGCCCGGCCGCCACCCGCTCGCCGTCCAGCCGGACGTACAGCGCCGCGCACCGGCCCGGGTGCCAGGGCGCGAAGGCGGCGCTCTCCACGGTCAGCTCCGCGCCCGCCTCGGCTGCCACGGTGCGCGCGGCCTCGATGGCGTCGGCCCAGTCGGCGGGGCGACCCCCGCCCCACCAGCCGGCGCGCTCCCGGGCACCCGCCAGCACCACGGCCAGGTGCCGGGGCTGCTCGGGCAGTGCCGCGTCCAGACCGGCCAGCTCCTCGGCGGTGGGCCGCTGGGTGACCGGCGGCCGCTCGGCGGCGGTCTCGGCGCCGGTCGGCAGGAAGACCAGCCCGGTCTCGAACAGCGCGAGGTCGTGGCTGCCGCGTCCGTCGTTGCGGCGCAGCGCGGCCAGCAGCCCGGGCAGCAGTGTGGTGCGCAGCCCCGGCTCCTCGTCCGAGAGCGGATTGACCAGCTGCACGGTGCGGCGGCGCGGGTCGTCGGCTGCCAGGCCCAGCGCGTCGAAGACGGCGTCGCCCACGAAGGGGTACGACGGCGCCTCGACGTAGCCGGCGCCCGCCAGCGCGCGGCCGACGCGGCGGTGCAGCCGCTGGCGCTCGGTCAGCCCGCGCCCCGGCAGCGGCCTGGGCAGCGTGGAGGGCAGGTTCTCGTAGCCCTCCAGCCGGATGACCTCCTCGGCCAGGTCGTTCGGGTCGGTCAGATCGGGCCGCCAGGACGGCACGGTGACCGTCAGCTGCTCGTCCTGCCCGGTGCCCCCGTACACGTCGCAGCCGACCTGCTGGAGCCGGCGCACGACCGTCTCGCGGCCGTAGGAGACGCCCGCGACCTGGTCCGGGTGGTCGGCGGCGATCCGTACCGTACGCGGACCCGACGGCGTGGTGATCTCGGTGACGCCCGGCTCGGCCGTGCCGCCCGCGAGCAGCACCAGCAGATCGACGGTGCGCTGTGCCGCCGCCGATGCCGCCTCGGGGTCGACACCCCGTTCGAAGCGGCGCGACGCCTCGGAGGAGAGCTTGTGACGGCGCGCGGTACGGGCGACGGAGACCGCGTCGAAGTGCGCGGCCTCGATCACCACCTCGGTGGTGCGCTGCGCTTCACCGTCACCATCCGCGATCTCGCTGTTGGCGCCGCCCATCACCCCGGCCAGGCCGATGGGGCCGCGCTCGTCGGTGATGACCAGGTCACCGGAGTCCAGGGCCCGCTTGGTGCCGTCGAGCGTGACCAGTTCCTCGCCGCTCTCGGCGCGGCGCACCCCGATGGGGCCCTCGATCCGGGACCTGTCGTAGGCGTGCAGCGGCTGGCCCAGCTCCAGCATCACGTAGTTGGTGATGTCGACAGGCAGCGAGACCGGGCGCATTCCGGCCTTCTGCAGCCTGCGCGTGAGCCAGATCGGGGACTGTGCCTCGGGCCGCAGCCCGGTGACGGTGCGCGCGGTGAAGCGGTCGCAGCCCAGCGGGTCGGCGACCTTGACCGGGTAGCCGTGTGCGTTGGGCGCGGGCACGTCCAGCAGCGCCGGGTCGCGCAGCGGCACCCCGTAGGCGGTGGCCGTCTCGCGGGCGATGCCCCGCAGCGACAGGCAGTAGCCGCGGTCCGGCGTCACCGCGATGTCGAGGACCTCGTCGACGAGCTCCAGCAGCTCGATCGCGTCGGTGCCCACCTCGTGCTCGGGCGGCAGCACCAGGATGCCGCCGTGGTCCTCGCCCATGCCCAGCTCCCGCTCGGAGCAGATCATGCCCTCCGAGACGTGGCCGTAGGTCTTACGGGCGCTGATCTTGAACCCGCCGGGCAGCTCGGCCCCCGGCAGCACGACGACGACCTTGTCGCCGACGGCGAAGTTGGTGGCACCGCAGATGAGGTTCTGCGGGTCGTCGGGGCCGCGGCCGACATCCACCTGGCAGTAGCGGATCGGCTTCTTGAACTCCGTCAGTTCCTCGATGGCCAGCACCTGGCCGACCACCAGCGGGCCCTTGAGCCCGGCACCGGTCTGCTCGACCGTCTCGACCTCGAGACCGGCGGCGATCAGCCTGGCGGCCACATTTCTGCCGGTCTCGGAGGCCGGCAGGTCCACGTACTCCCGGAGCCACGAAAGCGGCGCCCGCATCAGATCTCCATCCCGAACGGCTGGGTGAAGCGCACATCACCCTCGACCATGTCTCGCATGTCCTCGACGTTGTGGCGGAACATCAGCATCCGCTCGATGCCGAACCCGAAGGCGAATCCGCTGTACTTCTCCGGGTCGACGCCGCAGGCGGTCAGCACCCGGGGGTTGACCATGCCGCAGCCGCCCAGCTCGATCCAGCCCTCACTGCTGCACGTACGGCAGGGGTTGTCCGGGTCGCCGACGGACTTGCCCCGGCACACGAAGCAGACCATGTCCATCTCGGCGGACGGCTCGGTGAAGGGGAAGTAGGAGGGGCGCAGCCGGGTGCCCAGGCCCTCACCGAAGAGCGCCGAGACCATGTGGTCGAGGGTGCCCTTCAGATCGGCCATGGTCAGCCCCTCGTCGATGGCCAGCAGCTCGACCTGGCCGAAGACGGGGGTGTGTGTGGCGTCCAGCTCGTCGGTGCGGTAGACCCGGCCGGGGCAGATGACGTAGACGGGCAGCTCGCGGCCGAGCAGCGAGCGGATCTGCACCGGCGAGGTGTGGGTCCGCAGCACCACGCCGGAGTCCTCCCCGCCGTCCCTGCCGCGCACGAAGAAGGTGTCCTGCATCGTGCGGGCCGGGTGGTCGGGGCCCAGGTTGAGCGCGTCGAAGTTGAACCACTCCGCCTCGACCTCGGGGCCATCGGCGACCTCGTAGCCCATCGCCACGAAGACGTCCTCGATGCGCTCCGAAAGCGTGGTCAGCGGGTGCCGGGCGCCTGCCGGACGGCGGTCGTGGGGCAGCGTGACATCCACGGCCTCCTCGACCAGCACCCGCTCGTCGCGCTCGCGCTCCAGCTCCTCCTGGCGGGCCTTGAGGGCCTTGTTGACGGCCCCCCTGGCCTGGCCGACGCGCTTGCCCGCCTCCGCCTTGGCGTGCGGGGGCAGCGCGCCGATCTCACGGTTGGCCAGCGCCAGCGGGGAGCGGTCACCCGCGTGTGCTGCCTTGACCTCGCGCAGCGCCTCCAGATCCCCGGCGGCGGCGACGGCGGCGAGCGCCTCGTCCCTGGCCCGGTCGATCGCTTCCGGTTTCAGTGCCTCGACCTCGACAGGGTCGTACGACTTGTTGGGTGCCGACATCTCTTCCCGTGTTTCCGATAGTCCCCCAGCTGTCGCTGGGAGGTGCCCCCAGGCTGCGCCCTGCCCATGACTGCTGACATGACTGCCGACTGCGTGCCGAAGCCCGAGTCTAAAGGGGGCCGCCTGGTGGCGGATAAGCGGAGGCCAGGGGCCCGGCCTCCGGTGCTGGCTGCGGGGTCGGCCCGTGGGCGCCGTGCGACCGGAACCGGTCAGGCCATGAAGGCCGGGGCGCCCACGGGCAGGATAAATCGGAACCTGGCGCCACCTTCCGGCGCCCGGTCGACGGTGATGACCCCGCCGTGCGCTTCGACGATTCCCTTGACGATGTAGAGGCCCAGGCCGGTGCCGCCGCGCCGGCTGCCACGCCAGAAGCGGGTGAACACGCGGCTCATGGACTCCTCCGGAATGCCTGGGCCCTCGTCGCTGACCGTCACGGCCGTCGCCGTACCGCCCGGCTCGCGCGGGGAAGAGGTGGGTTCGACCTCGATGGTGACAGTTCCCTCGCCGTGCCGCACCGCGTTTTCCAGCAGGTTGGCCAGCACTTGGTCGACCTTGTCCGGATCGGCCCAGAGATCGGGCAGCTCGTCGGCGATCGCGATCTTGAAACGGGAGGCCGGGCGGCCTGCGGCGACGTGCGCCTCCACGTGCCGCCGCACGGCGGCCGCCATGTCCAGCCGCTGACGGCGCACCTCCAGCCGTCCGGAGTCGATGCGGGAGATGTCCAGCAGCTCGGCGATGAGCCGGGTGACGCGGTTGGCGTCGGCGTTGACGGTCTCCAGCATCAGCCGCTTCTGGTCGTCGGTGAACCGCTCCCACTTGGCAAGCAGCGTGGCTGTGAACCCTTTGACCGAGGTCAGCGGCGAGCGCAGCTCGTGCGCCACGGTGGCGATCAGCTCGGCGTGGCTGCGTTCGGTGCGCCGTCTGGCCTCGGTGCCGCGCAGGGTGACCACGACCCGCTCCACCGGCCCGAGCGGGCGTTCGCGCACATAGCGCGCCGCGACCAGCACCTCGTGGCCGCCGGGCAGCAGCAGGTTCCGCTCGGGCTGCCGGGTGCGGATGGCAGGGCCGCCGTAGGGGTCGGTCAGCTGCCACCAGCGGCGCCCGTCCAGATCCTCCAGCGGGAGCGCGGCGTGCAAGGGAGTGCCCAGCGCCTGCTCGCGCGTCCGCCCGGTGATCCGGACCGCCGCGGCGTTGAAGCAGACGACGTGCCCGGTGCCGTCGGCGATCACAAGCCCGTCGGGCAGGTCGTCGGGCCGCACATCCATCCCGTTCCGCCCCTCCTCCTGCGCCCTCGCTGCACGGCACCCTACTAGCTCTGAGTGACCGCGTGGCACCCTCAGCGGGACCGGTGGGCGCGGGCCGAGGCGTAGAGGCAGACGGCTGCCGCCGTCGCCAGGTTGAGGCTCTCGGCGCGGCCGTGCAGGGGCACCCGCACCACCGAGTCGGCCAGCGCACGGGTCTCCTCGGGCAGCCCCCACGCCTCGTTGCCGAACACCCATGCGGTGGGCCCGGCCATCGCGCCGGAGTCCAGCTCCTCGTCCAGGTCCCGCTCCCCCGCGCCGTCGGCGGCCAGCACCCGCACCCCGGCCCCGGCCAGCCCGCGGGCCGCCTCCTCGACGGGCACGTCGACCACGACCGGGAGATGGAAGAGCGATCCGGCGGAGGCGCGCACCGCCTTGGGGTTGTAGATGTCCACCGAGGCGTCGGTCAGCACCACGGCGTCGGCTCCCGCGGCATCGGCGCAGCGCAGCACGGTCCCGGCGTTGCCGGGGTCGCGTACGTGCGCGAGGACGGCGACCAGCCGCGGCCTCGCCGCCAGGACCTCTGTCAGCGGCCGGTCCAGGAAACGGCACAGCCCCACGATGCCCTGCGGGGTCACGGTGTCGGACATCTCCGCGACGACCTCGTCGGACGCGGTGAGCACCGGGACGCGCGCCGAGCGGGCCGCGTCGAGCAGCTCCGGGTGCCGTTCCGCGGCCTCCGGTGTCACATACACCTCGACCAGATGCTCCATCGCCTCCCGCACAGCCTGCGGCCCCTCGGCGAGGAACCGTCGCTCCTTGCCGCGGAAACTCCGCTTGCCGAGCTTGCGCGCGGCGGTGACACGGGGAGACCGCAGAGAGGTCAACTCGGGTTGCATGGGCGGGGGTTGCTCACTTTCAGAAACGCTTCTCGCCGCCGTGGAGGCACCCCCGTGCGGAGCATGGGGGAGAGAACCACGACGGCGAGAGGGAGGTACCGCCCGGCCGGAGGCCGGGGGGTGAAGTATCGACGGCGTCAGCCACCACCACGCTCGGCCGACGGCGAAGCCGCAACCGCTCAGGCGGCCTTCGGCGCGTTGACGTCGCTCGGCAGCGCCTTCTGCGCGACCTCGACCAGCGCGGTGAAGGCGGCGGCGTCGTTGACCGCGAGGTCGGCCAGCATCTTGCGGTCGACCTCGATGGAGGCGGCCTTCAGACCCTGGATGAAGCGGTTGTAGGTGATGCCGTTGGCGCGGGCAGCGGCGTTGATCCGCTGGATCCACAGCTGACGGAAGTCGCCCTTGCGCTTCTTGCGGTCGTTGTAGTTGTAGACGTAGGAGTGGGTGACCTGCTCCTTCGCCTTGCGGTACAGGCGGGAACGCTGGCCGCGGTAGCCGCTGGCCTGCTCCAGGATCGCCCGGCGCTTCTTCTGAGCGTTTACTGCCCGCTTGACGCGTGCCACGTGATTACTCCTTGTTGGCGGGGCCGGGAGGGGACCTCACTCCGGCCCAGGTCGATGGGGTCCCGGTCGTGCGGGGACTTACTTGCCGAGAAGCTTCTTGATCTTCTTGGCGTCGGCCGGGGCCGCTTCGGTCTTGCCGGCAAGGCGGCGCGTCAGCGTGGACGGCTTGTGCTCGAGAAGGTGGCGGCGGCCGGCGCGCTGGCGCATCACCTTGCCGGAGCCGGTGACCTTGAAGCGCTTGCGGGCACCACTGTGCGTCTTGTTCTTCGGCATGTCGCCGTTTCACTCCTCGTCGGTGACGCTCCCGCTGTCGTGTGGGCAGGCGGAAGCGCCAGTTGGTTCGTTATGGGTTCCAGGGCGGGTGCCCCGGGAGGGCTCACGCCTCGGCAGGCTCCTCGGCGGACTCCTCAGCGGGAGCGGACCCCTGCTGGCGCTCCGCCTTGCGGGCGGCCTGCGCCTCACGGGCCTCGGCCATCGCCTCGGTCTTCTTCTTGTGCGGACCGAGAACCATGATCATGTTGCGGCCGTCCTGCTTCGGGTTGGACTCCACGAAGCCCAGGTCCGACACGTCGTCCGCGAGCCGCTGGAGCAGCCGGAAGCCCAGCTCGGGGCGGGACTGCTCACGACCGCGGAACATGATCGTGATCTTGACCTTGTCACCCTGCTTGAGGAACCGGACGACGTGACCCTTCTTGGTGTCGTAGTCGTGCGGATCGATCTTCGGCCGGAGCTTCATCTCCTTGATGACCGTGTGCGCCTGGTTCTTGCGCGCTTCACGGGCCTTCATGGCCGACTCGTACTTGAACTTGCCGTAGTCCATGAGCTTGCACACCGGCGGACGGGCGTTCGCCGCGACCTCGACCAGGTCGAGGTCGTACTCCTGGGCGAGCTCCAGGGCCTTGGCAAGCGGCACGATGCCGACCTGCTCGCCGCTGGGACCGACGAGTCGCACCTCGGGGACGCGAATGCGGTCGTTGATGCGGGGCTCGGCGCTGATGGGGCCTCCTCGGGTACACCGCGCGAGCGTCTGGCGGACGGCCGCGCATGAGTTACGTAATCAGTGGGTGACCACCGCTCGCGAGCGCAAAAAACGCCCCGGACGGGTCACAGGCGGGGCTCCTCACAGACCGGGAGCACCGCCGCGGTACTCCGCGGGGCGCAGCCTGACCGTTGACCCGCGGCCCGCAGGGCCACCAGGTGGGAGATCGGAGCCTCCACTTGCGGGCTGGAGCCCGGCCCTCGTCGTTGCTGACAGGGGACAGTCTTCAGCCGGTCGATATCCCAGCATAGCAGCAGAGCGTACGGAGCGCCGCGCGCGGCACCGGCGGGGGCGTCCGGCGCGGCCTCCGCGGGACCACCGGCCGCTACGGCGGCGGGCGGGACGGCCCGTACGACAATACGGGAGCGGCGGGGCTTAGGCTGACCCGCATGAGCGACGCCGCAGCCGCCGGGCAGCCCTCCGGTGAGAACCCCGACTTCGACAGCCTGACCCGCGACATCGCGGACGTTCCCGCGGTCGAGGTGATCACCACCGTCGCGGTGCACCTGATGAGTTCCGCCGCCGTCAATCTGGGCCTGGCCGAGGAGGGCGAGCAGCACAAGGACCTGGACGAGGCGCGCAAGCTGATCCACGCCCTGGCCGGGCTGATCACCGCGAGCGCCACCGAGATCGGCTCCTACCACGCGGCACCGCTGCGCGACGGCCTCAAGTCGCTCCAGCTCGCCTTCCGTGAGGCATCCACCGTGCCCGACGAGCCGGGCCAGGGGCCCGGCGAGAAGTTCACCGGGCCCGTGCACGGCTGAGCCTCCGGGCCCCACCGGCCTCAGCTGACCCTCATCTCGCGCCGGGGCCGCCGGTTCGGCTGCGGATGCGTGATCATGTGCACATACGCCGCGACGGCCGCGCCGACCAGCGGCGCCACGATGAACATCCACAGCTGGGTCAGCGCCGCTCCGCCGGCGAAGAGGGCCGGGCCCAGACTCCGCGCCGGGTTCACCGAGGTGCCGGTCAGCGGAATGCCGACCAGGTGGACGGTGGCCAGCGCGATACCGATGGGCAGCCCGTCGAAACCGACGACCGCCACCTTGTGGGTCACCGCGAGCACCGTGTAGACGAACAGAAACGTCAGGATCAGCTCGGCGACGAAGGCCCCGCCGGTGTTGATGTGCACCGCGGAGCGGTCACCGAAGCCGTTGCTGCCGAAGCTGCCGCTCGTCTCCAGCCCCGGAACCTGCTTGGCGACCAGGAAGAGCAGCGCGGCTCCCGCGATACCGCCCACCAGCTGTGCGACCCAGTACTTGACGGCCATCTCGATGTCCAGCCGTCCGGCCAGGAACATCCCCAGCGTCACCGCCGGGTTCACATGGGAGCCGGAGATCGGACCGATGGCGTACGCGAGCGCGAGCAGTACGAAGCCGAAGGTGAGCGCGATGCCCAGCGAGCCGACGTACTCGGCCGCCAGCACGGCCGCACCGACCCCGAAGAACACCAGCAGCAGGGTGCCCAGGAACTCGGCAGCGATCGGCTGTGGCTTGTCTTCCAGGTCTCTGAGCTGTTCCGGGCTCGCCTGGAGCGACTTGACCTGCATGTCGACCTCCCGTGGGGGTCGTAGGAGGCAGCCGGGACTCGGAACTGTCCCGGCGCTCTCCTGAGTGTCCGACGCGTCCGCCGGGCTCGCACGTCGGCGAGGTCAGTCCTGCTCCGAGCGGTAGAAGGCCGCCTTCGGCAGCGGGCTGCCCGGCGGGAGCAGCGCCAGGTCGAGCCCGCCCACCAGCCGGGAGCGAAGCGTCTCGTCGGCGGCCAGCGCCCCGGCGACCCGTTGCGCGACGGCCGAGACCTCGGCTCCGGGTTCGAGGGCGAGAGCGAGGGTGCCGTCCGCGGCTCCCTCGCCGCCGGGGGCCCCTGGCACCAGGTGGGCGCCGGTCACCGCGGGCTCGGCCGCGAGCACGGCCCGCAGCGCGTCGGCGACGGCCGGGTCGGCCGACGCCGGGGTGTGGACGCGACCCTCGGCGAGCGCGTGCAGCGCGGGCCCGGTCACCTCGAAGGGGACCGGCCCGGCCACGTCGAGCAGCAGGGTGTCCGCCTGCTCGTGCGCCACGGCCTGCAGCGCCTGATGCAGCGGTACGGCCACCGGGCGCGCGTCGGGACGCCAGCGGGCCAGTGCCCCGGTCGAAGTGAAGGCGGGCAGCGCCCGGCGGCCACCCGGTGCGTTGAGAGTGGGGACCGCCATGTCGCTGGTCTTGTCGCGGCGCAGCCCGTCCTCGCCGGTCTCGGCCTCGGTGAGGACGGCGACGACCGGCACCAGCAGCCGGGCGCCGCGCAGCGCCGCCAGGACGCGGGTCTCGGCGCCGGGCGCCCGGCGGTCGTCCTGCCAGGCGGCGAGCGCGTCCGCGAGCTCGGCGTCGGCGGTGCCGTCGTCGCTGGAGAAGGCCGACTGAGGAATGTTCTTGAGCGCCACGCCCCGAGCGTATCGGGTGCACCGCGGGTGCCGGACGGGTAGACGCCCCGTCCGGGGCGTGGGGGTCTGCCCAAGCGCAAGAGCTGGCCGTTCAGGGGCGCGGCGAACTCCGCGACCAGCCACAACCGGCCCGCAGACAGCGGGCAGGGGCACCCCCGCCACGGCACAAGACCGACCGAGAAGGGTCTAACGTCGTCGCGGTGAACAAGCGAAGCGCAACCGCGTCGCCGCGCCTGGCTGTCGCCGCGGAGCCCTTGCACGGGGGCCGCCTCGATCCGGCGGCCCGGGCCGAGCGCCGGCGATTCGTCGCGGCGAGCGTGATGAAGGTGCACATCCTCGCGGCCCTGCTCCTACGGGTACGCGGCACGCGGGAGGTGACCGCTCAGGAGAGAACGTGGGCCGCCGCGATGATCGAGCGGAGCGACAACGAGGCGGCGAACGCGCTGTGGCGGGCCGCCGGGGGCGCCGAGGGGGTGGCCGCCGCCGGTCGTCTGCTGGGGCTGGCCGATACCAGCCCGGCCGAGGACGGACGGTGGGGCCTGACCACCACCACGGCCGCCGACCAGTTGGCGCTGCTGCGCGCCGTGCACGGGCGCGGGCCCCGGGCGCACGTGCTCACGCGGCCGGAGCGGCGGTGGGTGCGCGAGCTGATGCGCGGCGTCGTCCCCTCGCAGCGCTGGGGTGTGACGGCGGCCGGGGACAGCGCGGGTACGGCCCCCGGCTCCGCGGCCGACGAGGTGAAGAACGGCTGGCTGCCGCGTACGGCGACCGGGCTGTGGGTGATCAACAGCGTGGGCCGGGTGACCGTGGCGGGCCGCCCCTGGCTGCTCGCCGTCCTCTCGGACGGGCATCGCACGGCCGAGGAGGGCATCGCCGCGGTCGAAGCGGCCGCGCGCGCGGCGGTCGGCGCACGCACGGGCACACTCGCGGCCCCTCTCACGGACGGCCGGGCGGTGGCCCCTGGCCCCCCTGACCCCCCTGCGGGCCGGAGCCCGGCCAGCCGGCGCGGGCCGGCGGCCGACGCGGAATCCGCGGGGTGAATCCCCGGTGGACGGCGAGGGCGGTGCCGATCAGCACGGCGCCCAGCACGGCCGCCAGGATCGCGAACCAGCCCGGCCCGCCGGCACCCGGCCGCGCCGAGCCGAAGAACTTCTTGCCGTACGTACCGACGGCTGGGCGCTGTTCGCGGGGCTCGACGTGGGAGCCCATCTCGATGGCGGCGGCCGGGTCCACGATGCCGGTGCCGACCGCGTCGCTGCGCCCGCCCTCCGGGGTGTGCCCGGCGGTGTCCGAGATCAGCTTCTTGATCTGCGCGGGACTCAGGTCGGGGTGTGCGGCGCGGACGAGCGCCACCGCGCCCGAGGTGAAGGCCGCCGCCGCGCTGGTGCCCCAGCCCTGGTAGTAGGTGCGGTCCGGGTCGGCGATCAGGATGTCCTTGCCGGGCGCCGCCACGGTCGCGTACCAGCGGCGGGTGGAGAAGGCGGCCCGCGCGCCCTTGCGGTCGACGGCGGCCACCGCGATCACACCCGGGTAGGCGGCGGGGTAGGAGACGTGGTCGCCGTTCTCGCCGCCGTTCCCGGCCGAGGCGACGACCACAACGCCTTTGCGCAGCGCGTAGCGCACGGCGGCGTCCTCGCGGGCGTCGGGGTGCGCGGAGTCGCTGTCGTCGCCGAGGGAGAGGTTGATGACGTCGGCACCGTGGTCGGCGGCCCAGCGGATGCCGTCGGCCAGCGCGGACTTGCGCCGGTCGCGGGCCTTGGCGCGGTCCGGGTCCTTCTCCTCCAGCAGCACCCGCACCGGGAGGATGCGCGCCTCGGGCGCGATGCCGAGCACCCCGTCCTTGCCGCCCTTGCCATGGCCGTGTCCGGCGATGATCCCGGCCATCGCGGTACCGTGCCTGGCCCAGTGGCGGTCGCCCTTCTCGGCGCCCATGCGGATCATGTCCTTGCCGCCGCGGACGTTCCTGCGCAGGTCGGGATGGCTGCCGTCGACCCCGGTGTCCAGCACCGCGACGGTGATGCCCCGGCCCTTGGTCGTCTTCCACGCCTCCTTGGCGTGCAGCGCTTGGAGGGCCCACTCCTGCCGCTGCAGGCCCTCGCCCTCGGCGTGTGCCGTGCCCGCAGTGACGGGCAGCAGGGCGAGCAGGGCGCACACCAGGGTGACCAGGGCGCGACCGGCCGCCGCGGAGCGCGGAGGGCGCTGCGAGCGCGGCGCACGCTTCATCGGGCCTCCCCTTCCACCTCGTCGTCCTCGCCTTTGCCGGTCGAGCCCTTGCCGGTCGAGCCCTTGCCGTCCCGGCCCTTGCCGTCGCCGTCCGCCTCGGACTCCCGCTCCCCGGACTCCCGCCGGGTGGTGGCCTCGCGCAGACCGCGCTCGATGCGGTCGGCGATGCCCTGGGCGTCGTGACCGAGCCCTGCCTGCGCCGCAGCCGAGGTCTCGCCCTTGCGGGTGGCGTCGTTGGCCGGCTGGGGATCGGTGACTACGCGGCCGTCGGCGAAGCCGGAGACGGAGTAGACGACCACGGGCGCGTCCCGCAGCACACGTACGGTCCAGCTCGCCCGCTGCGCGTCACCGAACTCGGCGGCGACCGTGCCGCGCGCCGCGTACGGACGGGGCATCAGATCCGTGCGCTCGGCGAGGTTCTGGGCCGCGAACCGCTCCCGCAGGTCCCGCATGGCTGCCGGGTCGGCCTTGGTGAACATCAGACCGACCGTGGTGACGCTGGTGGAGGTCTCGTCGGCGTAGGTGGCCCGCACCAGCCTGCCGCAGCCCACCGGGGCCAGCGCCTTGGCCAGCAACGAGTCGAAGGCGCGCGCGCAGCCGCTGTCGGGTGCGACAGCGATGCGCGTCCAGCGCCGGTCCGCGCTGCCGGGCCCTGCGCCCTTGCCCTTGAGGGTGCGGGGGAACAGCTCGTCGACGGGCAGCTGGTGCCAGGCGGCGCGTGCGCCGTCGAAGCCCGCCGCCACGGCGGGCCGTTCGGCGGCGTCCCCGGAGAGCAGCACGCCCGTGCCCGCGCCGCCCAGCAGGCCGACGCCGAGCACGAGGCAGACGGCGACGACGACCGAACGGATGGTCAGCTGCGCGTGCCCGCCGGAATCCGCGGCCGATGCCGGTCCGAAGAGAGTGACGGCAGGTCGCGGGGGCGGCGGGTGCGGCGCGGCCGCCGCGGTCGGCGGCTCCGATGGGGCAGGTGCCGCCCGTACGTCAGGCGCCGCCGACAGGTCCGACGCGGCAGGTGCGCCCGGCGGTCGCTCGCCCGCACCGGTGCGGGCCCGGCCTGCCTGGCGGCCGTTGCCGAACGGACCGGCGGCGGTGTCCCCGGTCCCGGTGCGGTCCCCGTTCGAGGGGCCGTCCGGCGCCTGCGCCGGGGCGCCGGACACGGGTCTGTCGCCGCGGACCGGCCCTCGCGGGGCGGGCCTGCGGGGAGCTGTGAGGGGTTCGCCGGTGGGGGGCGCGGGCTGCGGCGGCGGGGTGGGGACGGGGGGACTGAGGGTGTGCGCGGGGTCGCGGGGGGCGGGTACCGAGAGCTGCTCGGAGCGCTCCGCGACGTCCCCCTCTCCCCCCTCCCGTGCCCTCTCCCTGAAATATGGCATCTGTGGGCTGGACTCGTCTTCCGTGGTCGGCTCCGCCTCCGGCTCGCGCCCCTTCTCCGGGCCGGTACGGGCCGTACCGTCTACGGGCGGTTCCGTGGCCGACGGCGGGGAGGGGGGACGTGGGGGGACGCCAGGACGCGGAGGGACAGCGGGGCGGGGCGGGACGGCGGGCCTGGGTGGAGTGGCCGGGGGCTCGGGGACTGCGGCGCGGTCGGCGTCGGTGCCCATGTGCGCCCCCCTTCGCGCCCTACCGCCACGCACGAACGCCGGGTTGAGCGGGCATGTTCGTCGTGGCCACAGTGAACTGTTCGCCGTGTGCCGTCCCGTCACGGCGTGCGGCGTCACTCTACGGTGCGCACCGGGAGGGACGGCAACCCGGCCGAAACAGCGGTGACCCCCTTGTCAGGTGCGCGAACGCGCTCGTCAGATGCGCGAAAGCGCCGCGCGGAGCACGGTGGCGCGGTTCCGGGGCTGTGCGGCGGCGGACGCCCATGGCAAGCTGCGAGGGTGTTCGATACGACTGCCGATCCCGCCGCCGACCGTGCCCGGTACGACCGGGCGACGGCCCAGCTGGACGCGCCGCTCGCGCTGGTCGACCTGGCCGCGTTCGACGCCAACGCGGAGGACCTCCTGCGCCGTGCCGGGGGCAAGCAGCTGCGGGTGGCCAGCAAGTCGGTGCGCTGCCGCGCGCTGTTGGAGCGGGTGCTGGCGAAGGACGGCTTCAGCGGGGTGATGAGCTACACCCTCGCAGAGTCGCTGTGGCTGGCCCGGTCGGGCATCACCGATGTGCTGCTGGCCTACCCCTCGGCCGACCGCGCCGGGTACGCGGAGCTGGCCTCGGACCCGAAGCTGGCCGCGGCCGTGACCGTGATGGTGGACGACCCGGCGCAGCTCGCACTGATCGACGCGGCTCGGGACGGCGGCCGCGAGGAGATCCGGGTCTGTCTCGAACTGGACACCTCGCTGCGGCTGCTGGGTGGCCGGCTCCGCGTCGGCGCCCGCCGCTCTCCGCTGCACTCCCCCGCCGACCTGGCCGAACTGGCCCGTACCGTTCAGCGCCGCCCCGGTTTCCAGCTGGTGGGTGTGATGGGCTACGAGGGCCATGTGGCGGGAGTGGGGGACGCCGTTCCGGGCGCTGCCCTGCGCTCGCGCGCCGTACGGCTGATGCAGGCGGCGGCCAGGCGGGAGCTGGCCGGGCGCCGCGACGCGGCGGTGCGTGCGGTCCGCGCGGTGGCGCCGGACCTGGAGTTCGTCAACGGCGGCGGTACGGGCAGCGTCCAGCACACGGCGGCCGAGGAGACGGTGACGGAGGTGGCGGCCGGCTCGGGCCTGTATGTGCCGCATCTGTTCGACAACTTCACCTCGTTCACCGGCCGCCCCGCCGCGCTGTTCGCCATGCCGGTGGTGCGCAGGCCCGGGGTGGGGGTCGTCACGGTGCTGGGCGGCGGCTACCCCGCTTCCGGCGCCGCGGGCCCCGACCGGCTGCCCCGGCCCTACCTGCCCGGCGGGCTGCGTTACGACCCGCAGGAAGGGCCCGGCGAGGTGCAGACTCCGCTGCTGGGCCAGGCCGCCGACGATCTGCTCATCGGCGACAAGGTGTGGTTCCGGCACGCCAAGGCGGGCGAGCTGTGTGAACGGTTCGACGCGCTGCACCTGGTGGAGGGCGACCGGGTGACGGGGTCGGTGCCCACCTACCGGGGCGAGGGCATGACGTTCCTGTGACGACGGACGCGGGACCACCGCGTTCGCGTCCTCGGCGCGTCCGTCCGCCGGTCCGGCGTGGGCCGTTCCGTCAGACGGTCTTCCTCGGACCCTCGTCCTGGCCGGTGCCGGTCGCGACCACGCCCTTGCGCAGGTCGTCCAGGACGGACACCGGCGAGGCGTCCTCGGCGTCCGCGATGTCCACGCTGCTCCACAGCACGAGCGTGCTCGCCGAGCTCTCCGGCGAGCGGAAGACGACGGCCTCCACATACGCGTCCGGCTTGAGCTTGTTCTTCACCCGCCACCGAACGCGGTAGCCCTTCTCACCAGCGACGGTCACGGCACCGGACTCGACGACCTTGTGCGACGTGATGCCGCCGTACGACTTCTTCGGGTACGACGCCTTGGCGTTCTTCGCCACCTGGGCCTCGGTCAGCTCCCGCAACTCGTCGTCGTCACTCCAGGACCCCCTGGTCTCCTTGATGAAGCCGCCGCCCCGGACACACTTCTTCCCGGCGGAGTCAGCAGGACACCTGTAGGCGCTCTTGCTGAGCGCTGCAGCGTTGTGGTCGTTGGCCCGCTGCCAGCCCTCCGGGACGGTGAGGCCGATACCGAGCAGCGGGTCGCGGGCCACCCGGGGGATCGGGGACGGCGCGTCCGAGGGCGGGTCCGAAGGGGAGTCCTCGTCCTCGGGCGGAGCGGACTCGCCCTTGCCCTTGGACCCGTCCGGCGAGGACGAGGAGCGGGCCGCCTCCGGCTTCTCCTCGTCCGAGCCACCGCCCAGCAGCAGCACCCCGCCGACCGCGAGCGCGGCCGTCAGCACGACCGCGCCCAGAATGCCGGCGACGAGCGGTCCGCGCCCGGCACCCTTGCCGTTGGGGCCCGGCTGCCCGGCGGTGCCGGTGACGGTGCCCGCGCCGGGCCGCGTGTGACTGGTCCAGGCGGTGCCGTCCCACCAGCGCTCCTGCGGCGGGAGTTGGGGCGTCTGCCCGGGATCGGGGTACCAGCCGGGCGGGGTCGTCATACTCACGGTCGCAGCCTATGGCACACCTGTGCGACTTTGCGGGGCGGCCCTGACGTGGTACTCCGCTGGTCCCTACGCCTTTTCGCCGTACGCGGTGTCCTTCTGGTCCGGGACGATCGAACCGTCGCTCCTGCGGACCGGGCCCAGTGAGCCGTCAGGGCTGGTGAAGCCCCCGGTGGCGCACGGGTACGGCTCCTTCTTGCGGGGCAGCGGCTCGATGAACATCGGATTCACCGCCCAGCGCCCGTCCGCGTCGTCGTAGCCCCGGCACATGATCTCCGGCTTGTTGCGGTTGAGCACGAGGTGGGTGCCCGTCGCGTCCCCCACAAAGGTCACATCCGTGTCCGCGTCACCGCCGCCGATCGCGATGCGGTGCCGCCAGTCCTGCTTCTGCCAGGCACGGGCGCCCTTGATGCCGAAGATCTCCTGGTTGACGACGCAGCGCTTGCCCTCGATGTACGGGATCATCTCCCCTCTGCTGGGCGGCATGCCGCCGCAGCCCTCGGTGTAGGTGGTGATCCTGCCGTGCTTGACGACGCTGCGGATCGCGAGGGTGTGTTCGCGGTCGATGCCGACGCCGGCTGCCCACTCCTCAGCCACCGGCTCCGAGCCCGCCGAGACGATGTAGACGTCGAACCCGGCCTTCTCGAGCGTGCGGAGCAGGTCCTTCTGCTGCTCGTAGTAGCGGCTGTAGGCGGGCACCGTGTGGGTGCCGACCTTCTGCTCGCTGCCGATGGGCGCCGCCAGCGCCTCGTCGCGCGCGGCGCGTGCGTAGGCGCGGAGCTCCTTGACCGTGTGGCCCGCGAACAGTTGGGGGACCCAGGCGTACTCCGGAACGGTGCGGCGGTGGTTCCATTTTCCAGCGAACGCCTGTTCGCCGCTCATCGTCTCGGCTTCGCCGCGCACCTGGAGGATCTCGTCGGCACACGCGGCGTCGCTGGAGGTGGGGAGGGGGTGCCCGACCGGTACGTCGGTGCCGCACGCCTCGGTGAGGGCCCGGTCGGCGGCGGGGGTGAGCCACTTGCTGGTGGCCGCCCAGTCCTTGGGGCGGAGGATCTTGTCGTGCTTGAGGGCCCAGGCGATGGTGGCGTCGGTCGCGTCGTTCTTGACGATGGTGTTGTCCCAGTCGAACGCGGCCACGGGGCGGTGCCCTCGTTCGTCGCCGCGCCAATGGGACGAGCACTTGCCGCGCTCGTCGATGGTGCGTTGGAGCTTGGCGCGGTTCGCCCCGTACCACTTCAGCTTCGCTGAGAGCCGCGGACAATGGTGCCTGCCTTTTGAGGCGCCCGCTTGGGCGCCGGCGGCTTGGACGTTGGCCGCTTGGGCGCTGGCCGGTGTGAGGGTTGCGGTGAGGGCCGCGGCCATGGTGACGGCGGTCAGGACGGATCTGCTGCGCATGGGGCGCCCCTCCTGGTGATCGAGTTGACTCTGTGCACGCTACACGGATTGCGCCCTGGCCCCCGGACCCCCAACAACGGAAGGGAGCCAGAGGGCCGGGCCCTCAGCCAATGGCGGCGGCCTCAGCCAATGGCGGCGGTCACAGAGGGGTGACGTAGGCACCCGCGATGCCGCCGTCCACCAAGAACTCCGCGGCGTTCACGAACGAGGCATCATCGCTGGCGAGAAAAGCAACCGCCGCAGCGATCTCCTCCGCCTCGGCGAACCGCCCCACGGGCACATGCACCAGCCGCCGCTGGGCCCGCTCCGGGTCCTTCGCGAAGAGCTCCTTCAGCAGGGGGGTGTTCACGGGGCCGGGGCACAGCGCGTTCACCCGGATGCCCTCCCGTGCGAACTGGACTCCCAGTTCGCGGGACATGGCGAGGACACCGCCCTTGGACGCGGTGTAGCTGATCTGCGAGGTGGCGGCGCCCATCACGGCCACGAAGGAGGCCGTGTTGATGATGGAGCCCCTCCCCTGCTCCCGCATATAGGGGAGCACCGCCTTGCAGCACAGGTAGACCGACGTGAGGTTGACGTGCTGGACGCGCTGCCAGGCGTCCAGTCCGGTCTCCAGGATGGAGTCGTCGTCGGGTGGCGAGATGCCGGCGTTGTTGAAGGCGACGTCGACGGAGCCGTACGTCTCGTTCGCGGTGCGGAAAAGGGCTTCGACCTGTTCGGGGTCGGTGACGTCGGCGGTGACGTACAGCCCGCCGGTCGCTTCGGCGGCAGCCGCACCGCGCTCGGCGTCCACGTCGGCGCAGACGACATGTGCTCCCTCGGAGGCGAGGCGGCGGGCGGTCGCCAGACCGATGCCGCTGCCCGCGCCGGTGACGACGGCCGTACGCCCGACCAGGCGACGGCAGACGACGGCCTCGGTTTCGGTGGGGCTCACTGGCTCTCCTCAGTGCTGATGAAGACGTTCTTGGTCTCGGTGAAGGCGGCGAGCGCGCCGGGGCCGAGTTCGCGGCCGAGTCCGGACTGCTTGTAGCCGCCGAAGGGGGTGGAGTACCGCACGCTGCTGTGCGAGTTGACGGAGAGGTTCCCGGCGGCGACGGCGCGGGAGAGGCGCAGGGCGCGGGCGCTGTCGCGGGTCCAGATGGAGCCGGACAGTCCGTAGTCCGTGTCGTTGGCGAGCCGTACCGCCTCGTCCTCGTCGTCGAAGGGGACGACGACGGCGACCGGGCCGAAGATCTCTTCGACAGCGGCCCGCTCCCCCGCGGTGCCCCCCAGCACGGTGGCGGGGTACCAGTAGCCGGGGCCCTCGGGGACGGTGCCGCGGATGAGCGCCGGGGTGTCCTCGGGTACGTATCCGCGTACCCGCTCCCGGTGCGGGGCCGAGATGAGGGGCCCCATGGAGGTGGTGCTGTCGGCCGGATCGCCGGCCCGGAAGGCGTGGACCGCGGGCTCCAGGAGTTCGAGGAACCGGTCGTGGACGCTGCGGTGGACGAGGATGCGGCTGCGGGCGCAGCAGTCCTGGCCGGTGTTGTCGAGGAAGGAGCCGGGTGCCGCGGCAGCGGCGCGCTCCAGGTCGGCGTCGGCGAAGACGATGTTGGGGCTCTTGCCGCCGAGTTCGAGCGTCACGCGCTTCACGGAGGCCGCGCACTGAGCCATGATGCGTTTGCCGACGGCGGTCGAGCCGGTGAAGACGACTTTGGCGACGCGCGGGTGTTCGACCAGTGCGGTGCCGGTGACGGGCCCTTCGCCCGGCAGCACCTGGAAGAGGCCCTCGGGCAGTCCGGCCTCCAGGGCCAGCTCGGCCAGGCGCAGCGCGGTCAGCGGGGTGGTCTCGGCGGGTTTGAGGAGTACCGCGTTGCCTGCTGCGAGCGCGGGTGCGGTGCCCCAGGCTGCGATGGGCATGGGGAAGTTCCACGGCGCGATGACGGCGACGACGCCGAGCGGTTCCGCGAAGGTGAGGTTGACTCCGCCGGCGACCGGGATCTGGGCTCCGGTCAGCCGCTCGACGCCGCCCGCCGCGTAGTCGAGCAGGTCGCGTACGTTGCTCGCTTCCCAGCAGGCGTTGCCCAGCGGGTGCCCGGCCTCGCGCATCTCCAGGACGCCGAGTTCCTCGATGTGTCCGTCGACGGCGGAGGCGAACCGGCGCAGCAGCCGGGCCCGGTCGGCCGGGGGCAGCGCGGCCCACTCCGACTGGGCCGCGGTGGCCCGGGCGACTGCGCGGTCGACTTCCTCGGGGGTGGTGACGGGGACGCTGGTGATCAGTTCCTCGGTCGCCGGGTTGACGATCTGAAGCTTCTCGGCCGGTGGTCCGGCGGGTTCCTCTTGCTCGTGCTGCACTGCGGTGAAGTCCTTACCTGCGCTCGGGAGGGTTACATACGTTCGAAGGAGCGGTAGCGCTCCCAGTCCGTCACGGCGGTGTCGTAGGTCTGCTGTTCCACCCGGGCCATGTTGCTGTAGTGCGCCACCACTTCGCTGCCGAACGCCTCCCGGGCCAGAGCGCTCTCCTGCCACAGCGCGGCGGCCTCGCGCAGGGTGGTGGGTACGTGTTCGGCGTCACCGGTGTAGGCGTTGCCGGTGCAGGGCTGCGGGAGTTCCAGCTTGTTGTCGATGCCGTGCAGTCCGGCCGCGATCATTCCGGCGACGGCGAGGTACGGGTTGACGTCGCCGCCGGGGACGCGGTTCTCCAGCCGGTGGCCCTGGCCGTGGCCGATGACGCGCAGCGCGCAGGTGCGGTTGTCGGGTCCCCAGGCGACGGCGGTGGGCGCGAAGGAGCCGGGCTGGTAGCGCTTGTAGGAGTTGATGTTGGGCGCGTACAGCAGGGTGAACTCGCGCAGGGCTGCGAGTTGTCCGGCGAGGAAGTGCCGCATCAGCGGCGACATGCCGTGCTCGCCCGCCTGGTCGGCGAGGATCGCGCCGCCTTCCTCGTCGCGCAGCGAGAGGTGGATGTGGCAGGAGTTGCCCTCGCGCTCGTCGTACTTGGCCATGAAGGTGAGCGCCTGGCCCTGCTGCGCTGCGATCTCCTTGGCGCCGGTCTTGTAGATGACGTGCTGGTCGCAGGTGGTGAGCGCGTCGGCGTAGCGGAAGGCGATCTCGTGCTGGCCCAGATTGCACTCGCCCTTGGCCGACTCGACGACCATTCCGGCCACGGCCATCTCGTTGCGGATACGGCGCAGCAGGGGCTCGACGCGGCCGGTGCCGAGGATGGAGTAGTCGACGTTGTACTGGTTGGCGGGGGTCAGGCCACGGTAGGCGCTGTCCCATGCCTGTTCGTAGGTGTCCTGGAAGACCATGAACTCCAGCTCGGTGCCGACGTACGCGTGCCAGCCGCGCTCGGCGAGCCGGTCGAGCTGGCGCTGGAGGATCTGCCGGGGCGAGGCGGCCACGGGTGAGCCGTCGTGCCAGGCCAGGTCGGCGGTGAGCAGCGCGGTGCCGGGGTTCCAGGGGACGCGGCGCAGGGTGGCGGTGTCGCCGTGCATGGCGAAGTCGCCGTAGCCGCGCTCCCAGGAGGACATCTCGTAGCCGTCCACGGTGTTGAGCTCGACGTCGACGGCGAGCAGGTAGTTGCAGCCTTCGGAGCCGCCGTCGAGTACGTCGCTGAGGAAGTAGGGCGCGGCGAACCGCTTGCCCTGGAGTCGCCCTTGCATATCGGTGAAGGCCAGAACGATGGTGTCGATCTCGCCCGCGTCGACGAGTCTCCTCAGCTCGGAAACGGTGAGCGGTGGTGTGCGGTCTGCCACGAGTGGGCCTCCTGTCGGTCCGCGGAAGCCATAAGGTAGCCGTGCAGACCTTTGAAACGGAAGAGGGTCATCGAAACGGAAGGGGGTTCCATGCCGGAGGACGACAGGCTGGCCACGGTGCTGCGTACCGTACACGCGGGAAACGGGTTCGAAGAGGCGCTGGAGCAGATCCTCCAGATCATCCGGCTGGGCCTGGTGGCCGAGGGCGAACGGCTGCCCGCCGAACGGGAGCTGGCCGAACGCCTCGGCATCAGCCGCGTCACCCTGCGCGAAGTGCTCAAGGTGCTGGCCGAGCAGGGCGTGGTGGCCAGCAGGCGCGGCCGGTACGGCGGCACCTTCGTGCTCCCCCAGCCGGTCACCGGCGAGGCGGAAGGCGCGGCGGGCGGCCGGGTGCGGCTGCCCTCCGGGGCCCCGGATCTGGCGGACACCCTCACCTTCCGCGAGGTCCTGGAGGCGGGCGCCGCCGAACTGTGCGCCGCGCGCGGGCTGTCCGCGGCCGAGGCGGCCCGGCTGCGGGAGGCCCTGGACGCCACTCGCGAGGCGACGCCTGGCGACTACCGCCGACGCGACACGCTGCTGCACCTGACCCTGGTCGAGCTGGCCGGCTCCCCCTCGCTGACCGCGCAGTACGCCGCCGTACGGGCCAGGCTCAACGATCTGCTGAACCGCATTCCGCTGCTGGTGCGGAACCTGGAGCACGCCCAGCAGCAGCACGCGGCGCTGGTGGCGGCCGTACTGGACGGGGACGGCGAGGAGGCCCGCGCCATCGCCCGGGAGCACTGCGCCGGCACGGCCTCGCTGCTGCGGGGGTTCCTGGCGTGAGGCGGAGCGCGGCTGCGGCGCCCGGGATGTCCGGTGCGCCCCGTGGTGCCGCTTGCGGTTACAGCTCCTTCATGCACAAGGGTTGCGCCCGGCCGCCTCCGGCCACAAAGGTATGCCAGCACACCAATGGCTGACGGCGGGAGTGTGTCACATGTCCGAACAGTCCGAGTCCCCGACCCGGGACGGCACCCCGAGCACCCCGGGCGCCTCGAGCACCCCGGGACCCCCGAACATCCCGGGCGCCCGGAGCACCCCGGGCGCCCCGAGTCCGGAAGCGGCGTACCTGGAACGCCGCACACTGCGGCGCGGCAGCGCCGGCCCGCTGCTGCTGACCGGGCTCGGCGTCGCCTACGTCGTCTCCGGTGACTACTCCGGCTGGAACGCCGGCCTGGCCGAGGGCGGCTTCGGCGGCTTGGCCGTTGCGGCAGTGCTGATGGGCCTGATGTACACATGCATGGTCTTCGCACTGGCCGAGCTGTCGGCCATCCTGCCCACGGCGGGCGGCGGCTACGGCTTCGCCCGGCGCGCCCTGGGGCCCTGGGGCGGCTTTCTGACCGGCACCGCCATCCTCATCGAGTACGTCCTCGCGCCGGCGGCCATCGTCTGCTTCATCGGCGACTACATCGAATCCCTGGGCCTGTTCGGACTGGAGTCCGGCTGGCCGGTCTACCTGGCCTGCTTCGCCCTGTTCATCGGCGTCCACCTGTGGGGCGTCGGCGAGGCGCTGCGCTTCTCCCTCATCGTGACCGCCGTCGCCGTCGCCGCGCTGCTGGTCTTCGTCCTCGGCGCCCTCACCGACTTCCACACCAGCGCCCTCGACGACATCCCGGTCGACCACAGCGCGTTCGGCTCCGGCTCCTGGCTGCCGTTCGGCATCCTGGGCATCTGGGCGGCTTTCCCGTTCGGCATGTGGTTCTTCCTCGGCGTCGAGGGCGTACCGCTGGCGGCCGAGGAGACCCGCGACCCCGCCCGTACGCTGCCGAAGGCCATGGCCTGGTCGATGGGCATCCTGCTGCTGCTCGCGCTCCTCACCTTCGTGACCGCGACCGGGGCCCGCGGCTCGGCGGCCATCCAGGACGTCGGCAACCCCCTGGTCGAGGCGCTGCAACCGGACGGCAAGGCGACGGCGCTCTCCCGCGTCGTCAACTACGCGGGCCTGGCGGGTCTGGTCGCCTCGTTCTTCTCCCTCATCTTCGCCGGCTCCCGCCAGCTCTTCGCCCTCTCGCGGGCCGGCTACCTGCCCCGCTTCCTCTCGCTGACCAGCCGCCGCAAGGCCCCCTACCTGGGTCTGCTCCTCCCCGGCGCGCTGGGCTTCGCGCTGGCGGCGGGCAGCGGCGACGGCGCGACGATGCTGAACATCGCCGTCTTCGGCGCCACCATCTCCTACGCGCTGATGTCCCTCTCCCATATCGTGCTGCGCAAGCGCGAGCCGCACCTGGAGCGCCCGTACCGCACCCCGGGCGGCATCCTCACCTCCTCCGTCGCCCTGGTCCTGGCTCTCGCGGCGCTGGTCGCCACCTTCCTGGTCGACAAGCAGGCCGCACTGATCGCTCTCGCGGTCTACGCGGTGGCCGTCGCCTACTTCGCCCTCTACAGCCGCCACCGCCTGGTGGCGGCAGCGCCGGAGGAAGAGTTCGCGGCGCTGGCCAAGGCGGAAGAAGAACTGAAGGGCTGAACCGAAGGGCGGGCGGGAGGCTGCGGGACACCGGCCCGCACTCCCTCCGCGAAGGAGAACCGTGAAACCACCCCTCATCGGCATCACCACCTATCTCGAACCCTCGGCCCGCTGGGGCGACTGGGACCTGCCCGCAGCGCTCCTCCCGGCGGGCTACCACCGCATGGCACAGCGGGCCGGCGCCCGAGCGGTGCTCCTCCCTCCCGACGACGACCCCGCGGCGGCGGCCGAGACCCTCTCCCGCCTCGACGCCTTGGTCACAGCTGGCGGCCCCGACATCGATCCGGCCCGCTACGGCGCCGACCGCGACCCGCGTACCGGCCCGGCCTACCCGGAACGGGACGCCTGGGAGCTGGCCCTCACCCGCGAGGCGCTGGCCCGGCGGGTGCCGCTCCTGGCTGTGTGCCGGGGCATGCAGCTGCTCAACGTCGCACTGGGCGGCACCCTCGTTCAGCACATGGCCGCCGCGGAGGCGCATCGCGGGCCGCGCGGCGTCTTCACCCCGCACGACGTCTCCCCCGTCCCGGGCACCCTGCTCGCCAAGGTGCTGGGCCACGAGGCGGCCGTCCCGGTTCCGACGTACCACCACCAGGCGGTGGACACCCTGGGCGAGGGCCTCGTCGCCACGGCGCACGCCACGCACGACGGCACCGTCGAAGCCCTCGAACTCGTGGACGCCTCCCACTTCGTGCTCGGCGTCCAATGGCACCCGGAGGCAGGTGAGGACCTGCGGCTGATGCAGGCCCTGGCCGACGCGGCAGCGGCCCTCAGCGGGTGAGGGCCAGGAGCTGACGTGCGGGCCCGGCAGGTCTGGCTCCGTGGGGCCAGACCGCACGCAGCGCGCGGCCGAGTTCCTCTCCGGCGACCGGCACCTCGGCCAGCCGCCGCGCTGCCAGCTCCTCGCCCACGGCCAGTTCGCTGAGCACGGCCGGGCCCGCGCCGCTGACGGCTGCGGCCTTGACGGCCGTGGTTGAGGCAAGTTCCAGCAGCGGTGGCGCCAGCCCGCCATGTGCGGCCAGCGCGGCGTCCAGGACCTGCCGCGTGCCGGAGCCCGGCTCGCGCAGCACCAGCCCGGTGTCGGCCAGCTCGGCGAGACCGACCGGCTCGCGGCGCCGGGTCCACGGGTGGCCGGGGGCCGCGACGACGAGCAGTCGGTCACGGGCGATGACGGTGCCGTCCAGTCCCGCCGGTACGCCGAGACCCTCCACGAATCCCAGGTCGGCCTCGGTGTCCAGCACCATCCGGGCGACGGCCGCGCTGTTGCCCGCGCGCAGCGAGACGGCGGTGCCCGGCAGCTCGGTGCGCAGCGCGATCAGCCAGCCGGGCAGGAGGTACTCGGCGATGGTCATGGAGGCCGCGACGGTCAGCCGCGAGTCGCGCCGGTCGCGCAGCGCGCCGACGCCCGCGTCGAAGGACTCGGCGGACTCCACGATGCGCCGCGCCCAGTCGGTGACCAGCACACCGGACGCCGTCAGCCGCGAGCCGCGCGGTGAGCGCTCCAGCAGGGTGACGCCCAGCATCCGTTCCATGGCGCGGACCCGGCCGCTGGCGGCGGGCTGGCTGATGCCTGTCGCGCGGGCCGCGCGGCCCAGGCTGCCGAGCCGGGCGACGGCCAGCAGCAGCTCCAGCGCGCCCAGATCCGGCACCCGGTGTGCCAGACCGCCCGGCACCCCCTCCGTCTCACTCATAGGCCCAGCTTATGTCCCCATAGGGAGGTGCTCTCTGGCGGCGGAGTCCGGCCCCAGGGAGCGTGAGGGCATGACCACGCCCGCCGTACGCGCCACCTCCGCCGTGCGCGCCACCTCCGCCGTGCGCGCCCCCTCCGCCGTACGTGCCACCCCCGGACCCGCCGCCTCCGGCTCACGCGCCCCTGCCCGGCTGCGCGCGCTGGGCCCGAACTGGTACGCGGCGGTGATGGGTACCGCCATCGTCCCCGCCGCCGGCACCGTGGTGCCCGTACGTCCGCCGCACGCCGTGCTGACGGGCGTATGGGGGCTGGCGGCGACGGGGCTGCTGGTGCTGCTGGTGGCCCGCGCCGGGCACTGGCTGCGCCACCGGGACCGGGCCCGCGCCCAGTTGCTCGACCCGGTGGAGGCGCCGGCCTCCGCCCCGTTCCACGGCTGTACGGCGATGGCGCTGCTGGCCGTCGGCGGCGCGGCACTGGCGCTCCGGATACCGGGCGCCGTCGGCATCGACGCGGCGCTGTGGACAGCCGGTACGGCCGTGGGCCTTGTGGCGGCGGTGGGCGTGCCGTATCTGATGATCACCCGGTATGAGGTGCGGCCGCAGGACGCCGGGCCGGTGTGGCTGCTGCCGGTGGTGGCGCCGATGGTCTCGGCGGCGCTCGGTCCGCCACTGGCGGCGCACCTTCCCGCGGGGCAGCCGAGAGCGACGATGCTGTTGGGCTCCCTCGCGCTCTTCGGGATGAGCCTGCTGGCGACCCTGCTCGTCCTGCCGCTGGTCTTCGCGCGGCTCCTGCTCCACGGCCCGCTGCCGGTCCCGGCGACTCCCCTGCTCTTCCTGGTCCTCGGCCCGTTGGGGCAGTCCACGACGGCGCTGGGCAACCTCGCCGACGCCGAGCCCGGCTCGTACGGTGCGCTGTCGGTGCTGTACGGCGTGCCGGTGCTGGGCTTCGCGCTGCTGTGGCTGGCGCTGTCCGGAGCGCTGGTGGTGCGGGCCGCGCGGCGGGGCATGGGTTTCTCGCCGGCCTGGTGGGCCTTCACCTTCCCCGTCGGCACCTGTGTGACGGGAGCCGCGGCGCTGTGGCGGCACACCGGCGCCGAGGTGTTCGGTTGGCTGGCGACGGGGCTCTACGTCCTGCTCGTCGCCGCTTGGGCCACGGCCGCCGTACGGACTCTGGGCGGGCTGTTCAGTGGAGCGCTGCCCGCAGCGCCGCGCTGAGAACGCCGGACGGAACCGCGCCAGGAATTCCGCGTCTGGCGGGACGAGGTGCTGCCGGCGTTTCCTTCGGGCTGACGCCTCAGGCCGGGCGGCCGTGGGGCCCGCGACAGGGCGGGGCCCCACGGTGCTACGTGCGGCTCTCCCAGGGCCATCCGACGGCGCTCTCGCCCTCGCTCAGCAGCGCCATCATGGTGAACAGCTTGTCGGAGAAGCCACCGATCTCGAACCGGTTGGGCCGCGAGGTGTCCAGCGCGGCCGGTGCGTAGCCCGAGGTGTTGACGCCGAACACCGGCACGGAGTCCGGCACCGCCTCGGAGACGGAGACGCCGCGCGCGTCACTGCCCGGGTAGTGGAACGCCTGCATGTCCGAGACGATCACGACCCGGTCGTGTCCGTCGTAGGTCGCCCGCAGCGCGGCCACCGTCTCCGTGCCGTAGCCGACCTCCCCCAGCCGGGAGCGGAACGCCTCGACGGCCGGGAGCACCGAGCCGCCCCGGGGCAGCTCGTGCCGGAAGTGCCCGCTGGCGAACCCGTACATCTCCACCTGCTCACCGCGGTGGGCGAGCGTGGCGCCGAACAGGGCGCCGACGTCCGCGTGCGAGACGGTCGAGCGCGCCGAGACCGAGCCCTGCATGGAGCCCGAGGAGTCGACCAGCAGCAGCGTACGGCCGGGCAGCGACGGCACGTTCGCGGTGGAGTGGGCGAGTGCCTGCTCCAGCGCGTGCGCCCAGCGCAGCGACGGCGCGGCACGGTAGGCGGACAGGAAGCGGTACGGGAACTGCCGGGAGCGGGCGATCTGCTCCGGGTCCCGCAGCCGGTCGACGACCTGCTGCGCCGCCTCGTCCGAGACGCCGGCGCGGTCGAAGTTGCGCAGGTTGCGCAGCTGGGCCATCAGCCCCATCGAGGGCAGCACGGCCTCCCACGCCGCCGCGTCCATCGGCCCCTGGAGCCAGCCCGCCAGCGCCTCCCACGTCATACCGGCGCGGGCGAGGACGGCGGGGCCGTCGGGCTGGGTGGGCACGAACTGCCGGTCGACGGCGGGTACGGCCATCAGCTCGGCGCGCGCCGCCACCGTCGGCAGTGCCTCCGGGACCGGCGCTCCGCGGCCGTGCCTGCGGTCGATGGCGTGCCGGAACAGCTCGCCCTGCCACGGCTTGTCCGGGTCCGGGGCCGCGTGGATCAGCTCCAGCACGTCACCGAACCGGAAGGCGTGGCTGTCCGTGTCGTACTTCAGCAGCGCCTTCTCGGTGTACAGGCGGCGCACCGCGTCGCCGAGGCCCCGCTTGACGGGCTTGGGCACGGCGCGGCCGAACGTGGCGGTCCAGAAGGCGAGGAACTCGCCCGGCTCGTCGGCGCGCCGGCAGGCGGCGGCCACGATCCGGCGGTTGTCCCCGTGCTCGCCCTCGGCCAGCCGTGCCCAGACGGCGTGCGCGGCGGCGACCAGCGAGGCGGAGCGCATCTGCGCCTCGTCACGCAGCCACGCCACGAAACGGGCCGTCCAGGCGCCGTCCTCGACGGCGACGGTGTGCACGAGGTCCGCGTAGCGGTTGTCGCGGTCGGCGGCCGACTCGTAGAAGGTGTCCTCACCCACCATGTTGACCACGGCGAGCAGGACCAGCTCGGACTTGGCGTCCCGTACGTGGGCCTTGCCGCCCTCGTGGGTGACGGTCAGCGCGTTGCGGGCATGCGTGTGCTGCTTGTTGAACTTGCTCATGATTCCCCCGAATTGTCTGCACAGTGAGCGGAACGGCATACGACTCGGGGAGGGCTCGACAAAGCGGCGTGCGGCATTCCGGAAGCGCCCGAGGACAGAGACGGACGACGGGCCGGTTCAAGGAGAGTGAAGTAACCGTCGTCCACGCACCGGGCGCTCCGGTGCGTGCCGAGCACGCCTCCCGAGATCGATGCGACGACGGGTTTTCAGGATTCGAACCTGTTTCCACCAAAGAAGTAACCGTCGCCTGCGCACCGGGAGGTGCGTTCGTTCACGTCTACGACGGTAGAGGCCGCCCGGCGGCGCGTCACACGAATTTCCGCGGCGCGCCGCCTGCCGCCCGGCCCCCGCGATACGCATTCCGCCGCTCCGCGCTCCGCGCTGCGCGCGTGCCCGCCGGGGGCGTTCTGTCAGTGCGGTACGGCATCATCGTCCCCGTGACCATCACCCCATCTGACGCAGCCGACGCGGCGAGCACGGCCGAGGCCCCAGGCGGCGGCCGGCTGATGCTCCTGGACACCGCCTCGCTCTACTTCCGCGCGTATTTCGGCGTTCCGGAGACCGTCCGGGCGCCGGACGGCACGCCCGTCAACGCCGTGCGCGGACTGCTCGACTTCATCGCCCGGCTCGTCCAGGACCACCGCCCCACGGCGCTGGCCGCCTGCATGGACGCAGACTGGCGCCCGCAGTGGCGAGTGGAGCTGATCCCCTCCTACAAGGCGCACCGAGTGGCCGAAGAGGTCCCCGGCGGCCCTGACGAGGAGGAGACACCCGACGCCCTCGGGCCGCAGATCCCGGTGATCGAGCAGGTGCTCGACGCCATCGGGCTGGCCCGGCTGGGCGCCGAGGGGTACGAGGCGGACGATGTGATCGGCACCCTCGCCACCCGCGCCACCTCCCCCGTGGACGTGGTCACCGGCGACCGCGACCTGTTCCAGCTGATCGACGACGCGCGCGGCGTGCGGGTGCTCTACCCCGTCAAGGGCGTCGGCAGCCTGGACGCCTACGACGCCGCGGCACTGCGCGCCAAGTACGGAGTGGACGGGGCCGGGTACGCCGACCTGGCCGTACTGCGCGGTGACCCCAGCGACGGCCTGCCAGGAGTGCGCGGCGTCGGCGAGAAGACGGCCGCCAAGCTGCTGGCCCAGTACGGCGACCTGGCCGGCATCCGCGCGGCGGCCGCCGACCCGGTCTCCCGGCTCACGCCCGCCCAGCGCACCAAGTTCAAGGAGGCCGCCGCCTACCTGGACGTCGCCCCGACGGTGGTGCGGGTCGCCCGGGATGTCTCCCTCCCCGAGGTGGATCTCACCCTGCCCCGGGCCCCGCGCGACCCGGCGCTCCTGGAGGAACTGGCCGGGCGCTGGGGGCTGGGCGGCTCCCTGCGGCGGCTGCTGGAGGCGCTGGAGGGCTGATCTTCCCGGTCTCCCGAACAACAGTCTGTTAGCTTAGGTATACCTAAGTTGCTCTGTGTCCAGGGAGGCCCTGTGCCCGAACGTCCGGCCCGTCCGGCCCGCAACGCACCACAGCTCCACCACGCGCGCGTGGTCCGCACCGAGCAGCTGACGCCGCACATGGTGCGCGTCGTCCTCGGCGGCGAGTCCCTCGCGGGCTTCCCGGCCGGTGACTGCACCGACCACTACGTCAAGCTGCTCTTCCCGGCCCCGGGCGTGCGCTACCCGGAGCCGTTCGACATCGCCCGGATACGCGCCGAGCTGCCGCGCGCACAGTGGCCCTCGATGCGCACCTACACCGTGCGCGCCTGGGACCCCGACGCGCTGGAGCTGGCCCTCGACTTCGTCGTCCACGGCGACGAGGGGCTGGCCGGGCCCTGGGCCCGCTCGGCACGGGTGGGGGATCAGGTGCGCTTCCTGGGCCCCGGCGGTGCCTACGCGCCGAGCCCGGAAGCCGACTGGCATCTGCTGGCCGGCGACGAGAGCGCGCTTCCGGCCATCGCGGCCTCCCTGTCCCGGGTACCGGCCGGAGCGCCGGTGCGGGCGCTCATCGAGGTCGCGGGGCCCGAGGAGGAGCAGCCGCTGGACGCGCCGCCCGGGGCCCAGGTCCGCTGGCTGCACCGGGGCGCTGCGCCGGTGGGCGAGCGTCTGGTCGCCGCCGTCCGCGCGCTGGAGTTCCCTCCCGGGCAGGTGCACGCCTTCGTCCACGGCGAGGCGAACTTCGTCAAGGAGCTGCGCGGCCATCTGCGGCTGGAGCGGGGCATCACACGTGAGCAGCTGTCCATCTCCGGCTACTGGCGGCTCGGCGCCGACGAGGACGGCTGGCAGGCGTCGAAGAAGGAGTGGAACGCCCGCGTCGAGGCGGAGCAGGAGCACCAGCCGGCCGCCTGAGTGCCATCGCCCCGCCGGCCCCAGGGACGGGCAGGCGGGGCGAGGCAGGGATCAGCGCGGCTCCAGCGGACTCCGCGGGCAGTGCCGGGGGCCCGTCACGGGATTGCACCGTACGGCCCGGTCCCGGCCCCCCGGCAGCTCGGCGACGTAGTCGGAGCCGTACCGGGCCGCCAGGCCGGGCACCGGGAAGTCGGTGCTCACCATCTGCGCCCCGGAGGAGAGCGCATCGCGCAGCATCCCGGTGTCCCCGCTGCGCGCCTGGTCCAGCGGCACGTCGGAGCGGGTACGGACTAAGAACCCGCGCCGCACCAGGTCGCGGATGACGGCCTTGTTGGCCCCGGTCGGGTCGTTGACCTTCATGAACGCCGCGTCGGGCCGCCCCGGCTCGGAGTCGGTGAACAGCACCCGGCCCTGCAGGCTCTCGCGGCCGCCGGCGCGGTAGGCGTCCTGGATCTCCTGACCGTCGTTGTCCATGAAGAACATCACCTGGCCCCGGGTGTCACGCACCTTCGGCCACCCGTGCCTCAGTACCGACTCCTCCAGGGTGCGGCCGGGGCGCCGGATGTCGTCCGGGGTGACCGTCTCGTCGTCGGGGAAGACCGACCGGATCTCCTTGTCCAGCGCGTCGAGCATCGCGGTGTCCCACGGCGGGCTCTTGGCACCGCCCTGCTCCTCCAGCCGCGCATCGGTCTGCTTCAGCTCCAGCAGGATCGGCACGGCCACATGTCCGGGCCGGCGCTCGGACCACTTCTTGACCTGGCGCAGACAGCTTCGCAGCGTCACACAGGTCGAGCGGTAGTCGAAGTCCGCCCAGTGCAGCACCTTGAAGCCGGGCTTCTTCAGTTCGGGCTCGTCGAGCGGAGGCAGCCCGGCGCGCTTGCGCAGCAGCGGGTCGGCGTAGAGCCCGCCCTCGGGGTCGGGGAAGACGTCCAGCTCGATGCCCCGTGCGCGCTGGCGCTCGAACTGTACGGGGAGTGTGGAGTGGCTGTAGAGCAGCGTCTGCCAGTTGGGGTCGTACCGGGACATCAGGTTCTGCTCGGCCAACGAGGTGGTCTCACGGTGGTAGCTGTTGTGCGTGGCCATCGCCTGGAGCTGGGTCAGCCGCAGATTCCCGGCCGGGTCCCGGTGCCCGCCTCGTCCGGCGGCGGTGTCCGGCTGGGCCGTGGCTGAGGTGACGGAGAGCGCCGCGAGTGCGGCGACGGCGGTCACGGCGCAGGCCCAACGGCGGATCAGGGATCTGGCTCGGCTGGTTGTGCTCGTACGCACTTGGCCCCCTGTCGAGTACGGGATACGCGCGGGTGGCGCGCGCCACGGAAGACTGCCGGGCCCCTACAACCTCTCGGTGCCCGGCAGTTGACGCACGCCTGAACATCCCGCCCCGCGCGACGGCCGTCAACACCGCCCGCTCCGGCCGCGCCGCGGCTCTCACGACCTTGGCGAAGAACTCCCTCAGGTCCACCGCCATCGCCTCCGGCTGATCCATGGCCGCGAGCCAGGCCGGCGCTCCGGCGGGCGAGTGGCCACCCGTCACCCGACGCTGGAGTACGCCACCACGCCCCGCAGCATGCCGTCGATCGCCCTGCGGGCATTCCTCGGCACCGTACCGGCCTCCGGCGCGGCAGCCGCCAACTGTCCGAGGACATCGATGACTTGCTTGCACCAGCGCACGAAGTCACCGGCGGGCATGTCGGCCTCGCGCAGCACCTCGTCCAGGCCGTGGCCGTCCGCCCAGCGGTAGGCGGCCCAGGCGAAGCCCAGATCGGGCTCGCGCTGGCCGACGCCCTCGGTCGCGGTGATGCGGTGCTCCTCCTCCAGCGCGTCCAGCCGTCCCCAGATCCGCACCATCTCGCCGAGCGCAGCGCGCGCCCGGCCGCCCGGCAGCTTGGGGGGCAGCGCCTCGTCGTTGCTGCGGGCCTCGAAGACCAGCGCCGAGACACACGCGGCCAGCTCGGCGGGCGGCAGGCCCTCCCAGACACCCTCGCGCAGGCACTCCGAGGCCAGCAGATCCAGCTCGCCGTAGAGCCTGGCCAGCACCCGGCCGTCGTCGGTGACGTGGTCGCCCGAGAGATAGCCGAGCTCCGAGAGGAGCGCGTAGACCCGGTCGAAGGTGCGGGCGATCGTGTTCGTCCGGCCCTCGATGCGCCGCTCCAGCTGCCGGGTGTCCCGCTTGAGCCGGTGGTAGCGCTCCGCCCAGCGGGCGTGGTCCTCGCGCTCGTCACAACCGTGGCAGGGATGCTGCCGGATGGCCTTGCGCAGCTGCTCGATCTCGGGGTCGTCCGCGGCGGCCGAGCGCTGCTTGCGGTGCCGCTCGGGCGCGTAGTGGCCCGCCTTGCTGCGCAGCGCCGAGGCCAGATCGCGGCGGGACTGGGGGCTGCGCGCGTTGAACGACTTGGGGATGCGCATCCGGTCCAGCGGCTCGACCGGCACCGGGAAGTCGATCGGCCCCAGCCGCTTGACCTGCCGCTGCGCCGTCAGCACCAGCGGCCGCGGTCCCTCGTTGCCCGTCGATCCGTCGTAGCCCCGGCGGGCGCCGGACCCGCGGCCGCCCGCCACGCCCGGGTCCAGCACCAGCGCCAGCCCCGCGTACTTACCGGTGGGCACGTGGATGATGTCGCCGGGCTTGAGCTTCTCCAGCGCTGCCGCCGCCTGCGCGCGCCGCTGGTTGGCGCCCTGCTTGGCCAGCTCCGTCTCACGTTCCTTGAGCTGTCTGCGCAGCCGCGCGTACTCCTCGAAGTCCCCCAGGTGGCAGGTCATGGAGGCGCGATAGCCCGCCATGCCCTCCTCGTTCTTCTGCACCTGCCGGGAGATGCCGACCACCGAGCGGTCGGCCTGGAACTGCGCGAAGGACGTCTCCAGCAGTTCGCGCGAGCGGTGCCTGCCGAACTGCGAGACGAGGTTGACCGCCATGTTGTACGACGGCTTGAACGAGGAGCGCAGCGGATAGGTGCGGGCACCGGCCAGGCCCGCGAGCGCGCCCGGGTCCATGCCGCGCTGCCACAGCACCACGGCATGGCCCTCGATGTCGATGCCGCGCCGCCCCGCGCGCCCCGTGAGCTGGGTGAACTCGCCCGGGGTGATGTCGGCGTGCTGCTCGCCGTTCCATTTGACGAGCTTCTCCAGCACCACCGAGCGAGCCGGCATGTTGATACCGAGAGCCAGCGTCTCCGTGGCGAAGACGGCCTTGACCAGACCGCGCACGAACAGCTCTTCGACCACCTCCTTGAAGGTGGGCAGCATGCCCGCGTGGTGCGCCGCGATCCCCCGCTCCAGCCCCTCCAGCCACTCGAAGTAGCCCAGGACGTGCAGATCCTTGTCGGGGATGTCGGCGGTGCGCTCCTCGACGATCTCCCGGACCCGGGCCCGGGCCGCGTTGTCGTTGAGCCGCAGGCCCGAGTAGAGGCACTGCTGGACGGCGGCCTCACAGCCGGCGCGGCTGAAGATGAAGGTGATGGCCGGAAGCAGCCCCTCCGAGTCCAGCCGGTCGATCACCTCGGGCCGGCTGGGCGTCCAGATGCGGGCCCGCTGGCGGCGCTCCCGCTCGCGGTCGGCCTCCCGCTGGGGGCGTCCCCGGCGCCGGTCCCGCCCGTTGCCGACCCGGCTGTTCTCCATCCGGGCCATCCGCACCAGGTCCGGGTTGACCTCGCGCTTGTCGCCGGACTCCTCGAACAGGTCGTACATCCGCCGGCCGGCCAGCACGTGCTGCCACAGCGGCACCGGACGGTCCTCGGAGACGATCACCTGGGTGTCGCCACGCACCGTGTCCAGCCAGTCGCCGAACTCCTCGGCGTTGGAGACGGTGGCCGAGAGCGAGACGATGGTGACCGACTCGGGAAGATGGATGATCACCTCTTCCCAGACGGCGCCCCGGAACCGGTCCGAGAGGTAGTGGACCTCGTCCATGACGACATAGCCCAGGCCCAGCAGCGACTTCGAGCCGGCGTAGAGCATGTTCCGCAGCACCTCGGTCGTCATCACGACGATGGGCGCCTCGGAGTTGACGCTGTTGTCGCCGGTCAGCAGGCCGACCTTGGCGGGGCCGTACCGCTTGACCAGATCGCTGAACTTCTGGTTCGACAGCGCCTTGATGGGCGTCGTGTAGAAGCACTTGCGGCCCTGGCTGAGGGCCAGGTGGACGGCGAACTCGCCCACGATGGTCTTTCCGGAGCCGGTCGGCGCCGCGACCAGCACACCCTTTCCTGCTTCGAGGGCTTGGCACGCCTCGATCTGGAAGCGATCCAGCTCGAAGTCGTACAGGTCTCGGAAGGGCGCGAGAGCGGTGGCCTGATCGGCGGCACGCCTGCGCGCCGCCGCGTACCGCTCCGCGGGGGACAGATCCTCGGTCATCGTGTCTACGAGCGTACCGGTCACCACCGACAGAACTCACGATCTTTACCCGACCATGAGGCGAACCCCGTGGTCAGAGCCGCTCACAGCGGCGAGCGGCAGGCCGCGGCCGCGGCCGCGCCTGGCTCCTGCCGGGCCCCAGGCCGGGGCCGGCGGCGCGGTCCGGCCGGCTCAGGTGGCGTCGTCGTAGCCGTTCGGCCGCTGCGAGCCACCCGAGCCGCCGTCCGGCGAGCCGCCTTCCGCGTCGGGGCGCTGACCCGGCACGGACTCGGCGGCGCCCACCGCCTCCGGGGTGTGGTCGAGCGGCGACGCCTCGTCGTCGTCCAACCCGGCGTAGGGACTGCTGCGGCTGCGGCGGCGGTCGTTGAAGAGGCTGATGCCCACGGCGGCGAAGTAGAGCAGCACGATGGGGGCCGCGAGCGCGCACATCGTCAGCGGGTCACCGGTGGGGGTCGCGACGGCGGCGAAGACGGTGATGCCGATGACCATCCCGCGCCACCAGCCCAGCAGCCGCTTGCCCGTCAGCACACCGCCGAAGTTGAGCAGCACGAGCAGCAGGGGCAGCTCGAAGGCGAGGCCGAAGACGATCACCAGTCGGGTGACGATGTCGAGGAAGTCGTCCAGCGGGATGAGGTTGCCCGCACCGTCCGGGGAGAAGTCCAGCAGCGTCTTGGCGGCCTTCGGCAGCAGCACATAGGCCAGGAAGGCGCCCGCCAGGAACAGCGGGACGCCCGCCGCGACGAAGGAGCGCGCGTACCGCTTCTCGTGCTTGTGCAGGCCGGGGGCGAGGAAGCCCCACAGCTGGTAGAGCCAGACCGGGGAGGCGATGACGACGCCGGTGGTCAGCGCCACCTTCAGCATGATCGTGAACGGCGCGATCAGGCCGTTGATGGTGATCTCGGCGCAGGTCTCGCCGTCCTTGGCGGCCTCGCCGAAGCCCTTGGTGCAGCCGACCGACTCCCGCACCGGGTGCATCAGGAAGTCGGCGATCTGCTTGTAGTAGACCATCGCCACGATGGTGACGACGAGGATCGCCAGCACCGACTTCATCAAGCGGTTGCGCAACTCCCGCAGGTGGTCCGCGAGAGGCATCCGCCCCTCGGGGTCCTTCTGCTGTCTATCCTGCTTCCGGGCCGACTTGAGCAACCCTCGTCCTCAGTCTCGAAGTGTCGGATACGGCTGGCTCCGCCGCTCCGCGGCAAGCCACGGAGCGGAACGGCCGGCGGAACGGCCGGTGCTGCGGCCGGGTCGCTCAGCTCTGCTTGGGCTGGTCCGCCGACTCGGTGACGGGGCGGGACGTGGAGACGTCGCCGGGAGCCGCCTGAATCGTCTTCGGAGCGGACTGCTGCGCCTCGCCCGACTTGTCGGCCTCGGCGTCCGAGCCGCCCTCCTTCTTCATCTGCTTGGCTTCGCTCTTGAGGATGCGGGCCGACTTGCCCAGCGAACGGGCCATGTCCGGAAGCTTCTTGGCGCCGAACAGCAGCAGGATGACAAGGAGAATCAGAACGATCTCCATGGGCCTCAAACCTGCGATCATGTGCCACTACCTTCTCGCCGGGGCGGCGTGTTCCGTGCCTGCCGGATGAATCGGACTGGCTGCATCGTGCTGACGTGCCGACATCGATCGTAACCCTGCGGAGTGAACACCAGGCAATCCCCGTGCATCCGCCCGATTGCGCGCTCCGGCGCCCGCCGACGCGGCATCTGGCAGCCTACCGCTCCGAGAATCCCGACCGGAGACCGCCCATAGGTCGGCTATGTCTCGTTCCGCACATCGGTTATGTCCCGTTCCCGTCTTGCGCCCCGCCGGAACCCGTCCCCCGGCCGGTCCGCGCGGCCAGCGGGACGGCTGCCCGCTCCAGGTTCTCGGCGGCCCGCGTGATCCGCTCGGAGCTGTCACCGACCGCCCTGGAGAAGCGGCGCACCTCCAGACCCACCCGGACGGCGAGCACTCCGAGCACGGCGATCCCGCAGAAGGCGAGCGCCAGGAAGAACATCGGCCAGAACATGACGGCAGCCTAGTGCTGCTCCTGTCCTTCCGGCGGCCATGGGGTGCCCCCTTGACGAGGCGTCGTCTGCTACGCGCCGTACGCCGCCAATGCCTTGCGCGCCGCGTCCCGTGCGCTCTCGGCGAGCTCTTGCGGCGCCGTGATGCGGCCGTCCGGGCCGAGCCGGAGCGCCAGCCGGCGCAGCGAGGCCGGGTCCGGGGTACGCAGCGTGATGCGCAGGCCACCGTCGGGCAGCTCCTCGGCGCTGTCGTGCGGGTAGTACTCGGCCACCCAGCGCCCGCCGGGGCCGACCTCGACGACCACCTCGGGGTCCGTGGCGGCCGGCTGCACCAGCCCCGCACTCAGGTCCCGCGGCTCTATCGGCGGCGGGTCGGAGCGCTCGTCCAGCAGCTTGATCTCGGCCACCCGGTCCAGCCGGAAGGTGCGCCGCGCCTCCGAGAGCCGGCACCATGCCTCGACGTAGGTGTGGCCGACGGCGAACAGCCGGATCGGGTCCACCTCGCGCTCGGTCAGCTCGTCCCTGGCGGGCGAGTAGTAGCGGATCCACAGTCGGCGGCGCTCGGCGATGGCCCGGTCGACGTCGGCGAAGACGCCGCCCTCGGACTCGAAGGTGACCGACAGCCGCGAGCTGGCGCCCGCGCTCTCGCCCGCCGCCGTCTCCAGCTTGGCCACGGCGCGCTGCAGCGCGTCCCGGTCGCTCTCGCGCAGCCCCGGCAGGGTCGCCACGGCGCGGGCCGCGACCAGCAGTGCCGTCGCCTCGTCGGCGGCGAGCCGCAGCGGCTGCGCCGTGTCGCTGCCCAGCGCCTCCGCGTTGCGCCACCAGATGCGCTCACCGTCGGTGTCGATCTCCAGCAGATCGCCGCCCCGGAAGCTGGTGCCGCACATCGGCAGCACGTTCAGGTCGGAGATCAGCTCGTCCGCGGAGATCCCGAAGGCGCGCGCGACCTCCTCGACCCGGGCTCCTGGCCGGTCCTTGAGATAGGTGACCAGCGAGAGCATTCTGCGCGTCTGGTCGATGGCGTTGACCGCCATGTGCCGCTCCTCCCCTCAGCCCTGTGCCACGGCACGCAGCCGCTCGATGACGTCGGCGCGCAGTTCGGCGGGCTCCAGCGCGACGACGTCCGGGCCGAACTCCACCAGCCAGGCGTCCAGGCCGTGCCCGTACGGGATCTCCAACTCGTCCCACCCGTCACCGAGTTCCCTGGTGTGCAGCGCACGCGCCCGCAGCGGATAGCCGGCGCCTGCGCGCAGCCTGATCCGCGCGGTACTGGTGGCGCCCTCGCCGGCCCAGCGCTCCACGGTCTCGCGCACCGTCACCTGATCGGGTACCGGCACCGTGAAGGCAGCCGCGCGGGAGCGGACGGGCCCGGTGATCCGCGAGAGCCGGAAGACCCGCTCGGCCTGCCGCTCCCGGTCCCAGCCCGCCAGGTACCAGTGACCCCGCCAGCACTCCAGGGTCCAGGGCTCGACGTGCCGCTTCTCGGAGTGTGCCGCGTTGGACTTGCGGTAGTCGAAGGCCACGGGGCGGCGGTCCCGGCAGGCCAGCATCAGCGGCTCGAACGCGGCCTCCCGCGCCGGGATGTGCGGCTCCAGGGTGCTGAGCTGGCGCTCCCCGCCCTGCTCGGGGATGGCGCCGGGAGGCATACCGCCGGCCGCGTGCAGTTTCTGCAGCGCGCCGCTGGCCGCCGCGGCCAGCCGGGCCTGCTGCCAGACGCGGGCCGCCAGCCCCAGCGCGGTGGCCTCGGCGGCGTCCAGCGTGACGGGCGGGAGGCGGTTGCTGTCGCGGCGGGCGACATAGGCGGTCTCCCCGTCGAGGTTCTCGACGGTGTCGATGACCAGTCCGAGCTCGCGCAGGTCGTCCTTGTCCCGCTCGAACATCCGGCTGAAGGACTCCTCGGTGCCGGTGGCTCCCTCGCCCCGGCCGAGGGCCGCCCCGGCGCCTCCAGGGCCGCGGACCGCTGCCTCCCCGGAGCCGTAGGCCGAGGTCGCGGTCCCTCCCGAGCCGTAGGCCGCTGCCTCGCCCGAGCCGTACGCCGCTGCCTCGCCCGAGCCGTACGCCGCTGCCTCGCCCGAGCCGTACGCCGCTGCCTCCCCCGAGCCGTACGCCTCGACGTATGCCTCGATCGAGGCCCGCAGCTCACGCTTGGTGAGCGGGCGGCGGGCCCCCAGCAGGCACAGCGCCAGATTCATCAGCCGCTCGGCCTTGGCAATCGCCATGGGTTCCCTCGTGCCCTCTCTCATGCTGTTCTGGGCCCTCGACCGTACCGTCGGCGCGGCGAGAGGCAAAAGCCGGGAGCCCCGCGGTAGGCGGGGCTCCCGTTCGGTGTGATATACGGCCGTCAGACCGCGACGAGGTCGCAGACGAAGATCAGCGTCTCGTTGGGCTTGATCCGGCCGCCGCCCGCGCCGTGCTCCCCGTAGGCGAGGTGCGGCGGGATGGTCAGCCGGCGCCGGCCGCCGACCTTCATGCCCTGGACGCCCTTGTCCCAGCCCTCGATGACCTGGCCGGCGCCGAGCTGGAACTGGAGCGGCTTGCCGCGGTTCCAGCTCGCGTCGAACTCCTCACCCGTCGAGAAGGAGACGCCCACGTAGTGCACGGAGACATTGTCCCCGGCCTTGGCCTCGGCGCCGTCCCCCTCCCACAGGTCCTGGATCTCCAGGTCGGACGGCGGCTCGCCGTCGGGGAAGTCGACCTCGGGCTTGTCGATGCTCACGAAATTGCTCCTACGAACGTATCTGCGGGACAACCGCGCCAGTCTGCCACGGACGCGGTCACTTCACGTCGAGCACGTCCACCGAGAAGACGACCCCGTCCTTGAACTGCTTCTGCTGCTGCTTGGGGAACTCGCTCTGCGGAACCGAGATCACCACACGACTGCCGGCCTTGGCCCCCTTCAGCCCTTCCTTCCAGCCGGGGATCTGGGCGACGGGGATGTCCTGCGGCGCCCCGTTCTGCGCCCAGGTGTCGTCCAACTGCTTGCCGCCCTTCCACGTCTTGGCGGTGAAGTGCGTCAGGATGGTGCTGTCCGCGTCGACCTTCTTCTTGCCGTCGCCCTGCACGATGGTCTCGCTGATCAGCTTGTCGGGCGCCGTCTCCTTGCCCTTGGGCATCTGCATCGACGGGGCCTTGCCCTTCTCGACCTTGGTGCTCACCTTGGGCAGCTGCGAGTCCTGCGGCTTGTCCACCGGCTTGCCGTCGATCTTGCTCGGAGCGATCTTCTCCAGGTCCACCACGAAGACCAGCGTGGAGTTGCCCGGAATCGTCGGCGGCTGCCCCTTCTTGCCGTATCCCTTGTCCGGCGGAGCGACGATCTCGATCCGGCTGCCTGTCTTCTTTCCGACCAGCGCCTCGTCCCAGCCCTTGATGACCTTGCCGGTGCCGATCTGGAAGGTCGCCGGCATCTTCCGCTTCCAGCTGCTGTCGAACTCCTTGCCGTTCCACAGCTGGCCCACGTACTGGGCGCTGACCGCGTCGCCCTTGCGCACCTTCTGCCCGTTGCCGCTCTTGAGCACCTTGGTCTTGAGCTCGGAGGGCGGGTCGCCCTCACCCTTCTCGATCTTGGGCTTCTTGCCCCAGGAGCCGCTCACCGCCGGTGGGGCACCCTTCCCGTCGTCACTGCCGCAGCCCGCCGCCGAGACGGCCAGCAGCGGCACGGTCAGCAGGGCTGCGATACGGCGCGCACCGTTCCGGCGCGGCGTCCGAAGGGCTCGGGGGGTGCGGGGGGACGAGCCCCCGGAGAAATACAACATGTGTCCCACTCGCGGGTATAGGGATGGTCCTGCGGTCCTGACAGCCTACGGCCCAGCAACGAGAGGCCCGTCGCGCACGACACGAAAGCCGCCCGGCGCCGGTCAACTCACGCTGACGCAAGCTGCGGAGGGCGTCCCGGAAGCCCGGGGCGCCCTCCGCACAGCATCCATGACGCGACCTCAGCGCGTCTCTCGGACCGTCACATCCCCGCGATCAGTTTCTCCACCCTCTCGTCCACCGAGCGGAACGGGTCCTTGCACAGCACCGTGCGCTGCGCCTGGTCGTTCAGCTTGAGGTGCACCCAGTCGACGGTGAAGTCCCGGCGCTGCTCCTGCGCGCGGCGGATGAAGTCGCCGCGCAGCCGGGCCCGGGTCGTCTGCGGCGGCACCGACTTGCCCTCGAAAATCTTCACGTCGTTGCAGATCCGGGCAGCCTTGCCGCTGCGCTCCAGGAGGTAGTACAGGCCCCGGCGGCGGTGGATGTCGTGGTAGGCGAGGTCTATCTGGGCGATCCTGGGGTGCGACATGGTGATGTTGTGCTTGTTCCGGTACCGCTCGATGAGCTGGTACTTCATCACCCAGTCGATCTCGGTGTTGATCTTGTCCAGCTCCTGGGTGCGGACTGCCTCCAAGGCGCGTCCCCACAGCTCCAGGACCTGCTCGACCCGGCCGGTTCGGATGCCGCGCCGGTCGCAGAAGTCCAGCGCCTTGTCGAAGTACTCCTGCTGGACCTCCAGCGCGGACGCCTCCCGTCCGCTGGCCAGCCGTACCTTGCGCTGGCCTGTGATGTCGTGGCTGACCTCGCGGATCGCCCGGATCGGGTTCTCCAGCGTGAGGTCCCGCATCACCGTGCCGGCCTCGATCATGCGCAGCACCAGGTCGGTGGCGCCGACCTTGAGCAGCATCGTCGTCTCCGACATGTTCGAGTCGCCGACGATGACGTGCAGCCTGCGGTACCGCTCCGCGTCCGCGTGCGGCTCGTCACGGGTGTTGATGATGGGGCGCGAGCGGGTCGTGGCCGAGCTGACGCCCTCCCAAATGTGCTCGGCGCGCTGGCTGACGCAGTAGACGGCCCCGCGGGGGGTCTGCAGCACCTTGCCCGCGCCGCACACGAGCTGCCGCGTCACCAGGAACGGGATGAGGACGTCCGCGAGCCGGGAGAACTCCCCGTGCCGGGCCACCAGGTAGTTCTCATGACAGCCGTAGGAGTTGCCGGCCGAGTCGGTGTTGTTCTTGAAGAGGTAGACGTCGCCCGCGATGCCCTCCTCGTGCAGGCGGCGTTCCGCGTCGACCAGCAGGCCCTCGAGGATGCGCTCGCCCGACTTGTCGTGCGTGACCAGCTCGGTCACGCTGTCACACTCCGGAGTGGCGTATTCCGGATGTGAGCCCACGTCCAGGTAGAGGCGCGCGCCGTTCCGCAGAAACACATTGCTGCTGCGGCCCCATGACACAACACGGCGGAAGAGGTACCGCGCCACCTCGTCGGGGGACAGCCGGCGCTGGCCCCGGAACGTACATGTGACGCCGTACTCGTTCTCCAGCCCGAAGATTCGGCGGTCCATGACTGAACAGTACGCCTACGTGGAGGATCTGAAACCGGGTTCGGGGCAGGGGTTCCGATCGGTTTCCGCACCTGGGGGACGCTCCTGGCGCCCGGTTCCGGTGTGCGGAAGGCCCGGCCGGGGTCCCTCCTCGCCGCCCGCCTGAGCCGCTGTGACGGCCTCGGGTCCGGCGCCGGGCTCCGGTGACGGCAGCGAGCCCGCCACCACTCCGGCGGGCGCCGGGCCGTCCGGCGGCAGCAGGAAGCGGCGTGCCGCCACGATGACGGCCAGCGCCGCCAGCCCGCCGGCCCCGGCCAGGCCGAAGCCCGATCCGGTGCCGCCCCACTCGATGACCGAGCCCACCGCGGCCGTCCCTGCAGCCGCACCCACCCCGAATGTCGTCACCAGCCAGGAGAACGCCTCCGTCACCGTGCCCGACGGAGCGTGCCGGTCCACCACCACGAAGGCACAGGCCAGCGCAGGGGCCAGGAAGAGCCCTGAGAGGCCGCCCAGCACCACCATCACCGGCACCCCCGGCACCAGGGCCAGCGGCAGGTTTCCGGCCGCGAACAGGCCCACCAGCACCCGCAGCCGTCCCTCGTGGCTGCCCGGCCAGCCCCGCGCCCCGTAGCCGACCCCGCCCACCAGCGCTCCCGCGCCCTGGGCCGCCAGCAGATAGGTGGAGATCAGCTTGTCGTGGTGGTCGTCGGCGTAGGAGACGGCGGCCAGCGCGAAGGTACCCAGCGCCAGGCCCACGAAGAAGAACGAGGCCAGCAAGGTCTTCAGCCCGGAGGAGCGCAGCGCGCCCAGCCAGTGCGGCTTGCGGGGCGAGGAGCGCCAGCGGCGCGACGGGGGCGAGACCACCACCGAGAGGGCGCCCAGCACCCCCAGCGCGTTGACCACGAGCAGCGCCGCGGCCTCGCTCCACCCGGCGACCAGCAGCGTCACCAGCAGCGGCCCGGCCGCGAACATCACCTCCTGGGCGACCGCGTCCAGCGCGTAGGCGCTGTGCACCTGCTCCTCGCGCCGCAGCACGCTGGGCCACAGCGCCCGCAGCCCGCCTTCCAGCGGCGGGGTGAACAGTCCGAAGACCAGCACACAGGCGTAGGCCAGCGGCAGCGAGCCGATACCGGCGAGCGCCAGCGTGGCCGCGCCGGCCGCGGAGACCACCGCGGCCGGCAGCATCACCCGAGGCTGCCCGTACAGGTCCACCAGGCGGCCGAGCATCGGCTGGCCGAACGCGGTGGCCAGCCCGTACATCGCCGAGAGGGCTCCGGCGACGGCCATGCTGCCGCCCTCGGCGCGGATGAACAGCGCGATGGCGATCGGCCCCGTGGCGTTCGGCAGTCTGCCCAGCAGCGTCCCTGCCAGCAGGCGCATCGCGTGTCTGGCCCGCAGCAGCTCGGCATAGCCCGTCGCCATCCGCCACCCCTCTCGTTTTACGTATAACTGGACGACCATACGTACCATGCCAGGGCAGCAGCGGTGAAGGAGTTTTTCCGTGCCAGGACGACACGCACCGGCCGCCGGGGACCATGGCACCCGGCAGGGCCGCGGCAGGCCCACCGGCCATGACGTGGCCGGCGCGGCGGGCGTCTCCCAGGCCACCGTCTCGCTCGTGCTCGGCGGCAAATGGGAGGGCCGGGTCTCCACGCGCACCGCCGAGGCCGTCCGCGCCGCAGCGCGGGAGCTCGGCTACCGGCCCAACCTGGCGGCCCGCACCCTACGGCTGGGCCGTACCCGCACGGCGCTACTGGTCGTGCCCGCGCTCACCAACGACTTCTTCGCCACCGTGCACCGGGGAGCCGCCGAGGTCGCGGGCGCGCACGACTTCGGCCTCGTCCTCTACCCCTCACCCGAAGGCATCGACGCGGCCCCCGACCCGTTCGCCTCGGCGCGTACCGCGCTCGACGGCGTCATCGCCTCCTCGATGGCCCCGGAGGCCCTCACGGCGCTGCGCGGCGAGGGACTGCCGCTGGTGATGCTGGACAGCGACGAGGGCGCCTGCGACGCCACCGTCAACGTCGATCTCGCCGACGGCATCCGGCAGGTGGTGGCCCACCTGCGGGACATGGGCCACCGCCGGATCGCCCATATCGCGGCCGATGTGGACTCCTGGACCTTCGAGGTGCGGGCCCGGGCGCTGGAGGAGGAGCTGCACGCCAACGGAGCCACGCTGGTGGGCGCCGCGCGCGGGCCGCTGAGCGTCGCGGGAGGGCTGGAGGCGGCCACCCAGGTGCTGACGGCGGCATACGGGCCGCACGCCGCCGACACCGCCGAAGGCTCGCCGACCGCACTCGTGTGCGACGACGACCTGCTGGCGGTCGGCGCTCTGAAGGCCGCGCGGCGGCTCGGGCTGCGGGTGCCGGAGGAGGTGTCGGTGACCGGGATCGACGACGTCGCGCTGGCCACGGCCGTGGAGCCGGAGTTGACGACCGTGCGACTGCCCGCCGAGCGGGTGGGGGCCGCGGGCATGCGGGCCCTGCTGGCCGTGCTGGACGGTCAGCAGGTGGAACCGGCCCGGCTGCCGGTACAACTGGTGGTGCGCGGGTCGACCGGGCCCTCCCCTTCCGGCGGCCTCCCGCGCCCCTGACGGGGCGCGGGGAACGGGCTCTACTTCTCCTCGCCGCCCTCGCTCTCGTCCTCCGTGCTCTCCGGCGCCGGGGTCTCCTCCAGGAGGCGGGCCACCTGGCCGGCGGGCACGCGCTTGAACTTGCGGCGCTGGGGGCGCGAACGGTCGAGCACGGCCACCTCCAACTGCTCCGCTGTCAGCGTCCGTTCACTGCCGTTGCTGTCCCGCTTGAGCGCTTCGACGGCGAGCTTGAGCGCTTCGCCCAGCGACATTCCCTCCCGGTGCCGCTGGTCCATGTAGCTGCCGATCTGATCGGAGTTGCCACCGACGGCGACCGAGCCGTGCTCGTCCACGATCGAACCGTCGTGCGGCAGCCGGTAGATCTGGTCGTCCTCGGGGGCCGGGCCCACCTCGGCGACGATCAGCTCCACCTCATAGGGCTTCTCCGCGTTCGCCGAGAAGATGGTGCCCAGCGTCTGGGCGTAGACATTGGCCAGACCGCGCGCGGTGACATCCTCGCGGTCGTAGGTGTAGCCGCGCAGGTCGGCGTAGCGGACACCGCCGATCCGCAGATTCTCGAACTCGTTGTACTTGCCGACCGCGGCGAAGGCGATCCGGTCGTAGATCTCGCTGACCTTGTGCAGTGCCCGAGAGGGGTTCTCGGCGACGAAAACGATGCCGTCCGCGTACTGCAACACGACCACGCTGCGCCCCCGCGCGATGCCCTTGCGGGCGTACTCGGCGCGGTCCGCCATTGCCTGCTGGGGTGACACATAGAACGGCGTCGACACCGGCTATCCGTCCCTTCCTGTCCGAATGAGTGCTCTAGGAGACGGGGGCCTGCGGCCCGTTGGGCAGCCGGAGGCGGCCGTCGTACACCGTCTGCGCCAGCCCGGAGACCTCCTCCTCGCTCAGCCTGCGGTAGCCGTCCTCGGTGATCGCCACCACGATCGGGTAGATACGGCGCGTCATGTCCGGGCCGCCGGTGGCCGAGTCGTCGTCCGCGGCGTCGTAGAGCGCCTGGAGTACCACCGTGGCGGCCTGCTCCTCGGTCATCTCGTCGCGGTAGAGCTTCTTGAGCGAGCCGCGCGCGAAGACCGAGCCGGAGCCGACACCGGCGAAGCCCTGCTCCTCGGAACGGCCACCGGTCACGTCGTAGGAGAAGATGCGGCCCTTGCCGCGGTCCAGGTCGTACCCGGCGAACAGCGGCACCACGGCCAGCCCCTGCATCGCCATGCCCAGATTGCTGCGGATCATCGTGGACAGGCGGTTGGCCTTGCCCTCCAGGGAGAGCGTGGACCCCTCCACCTTCTCGAAGTGCTCCAGCTCCAGCTGGAACAGCTTCACCATCTCCACCGCCAGGCCCGCGGTGCCCGCGATCCCCACGGCGGAGTGCTCGTCGGCGGGAAAGACCTTCTCGATGTCCCGCTGCGCGATGACATTGCCCATCGTCGCCCGCCGGTCCCCGGCGAGCACCACGCCGCCGGCGAAGGTCGCGGCCACGATCGTGGTCCCGTGCGGCGCCTGCACGGCACCCTCCACGGGGGGCAGCGGCCGATTGCCCGGCAGCTGCTCGGGGGCGTGAGCTGACAGAAAGTCCATGAAGGAGGACGATCCCGGCGTCAGGAAGGCAGCCGGTAGACGCCCGGTGCTACCAATTTCGGCTTCCACACGTTTCCTTCCACGTAGGCGGCCGCACGCCGCATGACGTCCGGCCGGTCCCTGAACTGCCCCAGCGCCGCATTGCAGCTGAAGCACAGTACGCCCCGGACCCTACCCGTCTCATGATCGTGGTCCACATGCTCGGGACCGGGCTTGAGGCAGATCGGGCAGATACCGAACTGCTCGTCCAGCAGAGCTGTCCGCCGCTCCACGGTCATACCGTACTTGCGACGGAAATATGACTCTCGGTTCCGTTCGGCCCTGCACTCTCGGCAATAGCTGGCCCAACCGTCGGAGGTCGCCTTGTTTCGCTCCCACGCGGAATGCGGCTTCACCTCTTTGCACTGCGGGCAACGCTTATGACCTCGGGGCACAGGGAACTTCTCGCGCACTGTGCGCCCGGAAGCCGCCTGGCGCTGCCGGTAGTACCCAGCGGAGCACTTCCGGCAGTACGCCTGACGACCGCCCTTCATCGCCTTGTTCCGAGCGAAAGAGTCAAGCGGTAGCGCCTGCCGACATCGCGAGCACTTCTTCCGCTCCCCCGAATCGGACATTCAGATCATTCGCCACCTTTTTGCACAAATGACCTCACGAAATCCTCGGCGTTCTCTTCGAGCACGTCGTCGATCTCGTCCAGCACCGAGTCCACGTCGTCCGAGAGCGCCTCCTGGCGCTCCTTGAGGTCCTCGGAGACCTGCGCGTCCTGGGTCTGCTCCTCGGTCTCCTCGGTGTGGCGCGTGGACTTCTGCTGTCCGCCGCCGGTGTCCTTGGTCGCCATTTCCCTCACCCCGCTCGGTTCGGTGGTGTACGCGGAACGTACAAGATCAGACCCTACAAGCCGGGACTGACATCGGCTCCTTCGTTGATACAACGTCCGGCAACCACCTCGATGATTCCCGGACCGGGGACCGAATAGCCGCGATTCAGCCGCCCGAAAGCACCTTCACCAGCTCTTCCGCGGTGCGGCAGCGGTCGAGCAGCTCCTTGACGTGGTTACGGGTACCCCGCAGCGGCTCCAGGGTGGGGACCCGCTGCAGAGAGTCACGGCCGGGCAGGTCGAAGATGACCGAGTCCCAGGACGCGGCCGCCACGTCGTCGGCGTACTGCTCCAGGCAGCGGCCACGGAAGTAGGCCCGGGTGTCCTCCGGAGGCTTGAAGGTGGCCTCCTTGACCTCCGCCTCGGACAGCAGCCGCTGCATGCTCCCACGGGAGACCAGCCGGTTGTAGAGGCCCTTGTCGGGGCGTACGTCCGCGTACTGGAGGTCCACCAGGTGCAGCCTGGGGGCGTCCCAGTCGAGCTGGTCGCGGCGGCGGTAGCCCTCCATCAGCTCCCGCTTGGCGACCCAGTCCAGCTCGCCGGCCAGGCTCATGGGGTCGCGCTCCAGCCGGCCCAGCACGTCCTCCCAGCGGGCCAGCACGTCCCGGGTCTGGTCGTCGGCGTCGGCGCCCCAGCGCTCCTCCACGTACTTGCGGGCCAGCTCGTAGTACTCCATCTGGAGCTGTACCGCCGTGAGGGTGCGGCCGTTGCGGAGAGTGATCAGCCGTTCGAGTGTCGGGTCGTGGGAGACCTGGTGCAGGGTGCGGACCGGCTGGTCGACGGCGAGGTCGACGGCGATGAAGCCGTCCTCGATCATGGACAGCACCAGCGAGGTGGTGCCCAGCTTCAGGTAGGTCGAGACCTCCGAGAGGTTGGCGTCCCCGATGATCACATGGAGCCGCCGGTATTTCTCGGCGTCCGCGTGCGGCTCGTCCCTGGTGTTGATGATGGGCCGTTTGAGCGTCGTCTCCAGCCCGACCTCGACCTCGAAGTAGTCGGCCCGCTGGCTGAGCTGGAAGCCGTGCTCGCTGCCGTCCTGGCCCAGTCCCACCCGTCCGGCGCCGCACACGACCTGCCGGGAGACGAAGAAGGGCGTCAGGTGCCGCACGATCTCCGAGAACGGGGTCTCCCGCTTCATCAGATAGTTCTCGTGCGTGCCGTAGGAGGCGCCCTTGTTGTCGGTGTTGTTCTTGTACAGGTGGATCGGGCTGGTGCCGGGAACCTCGGCCGCGCGCTCGGCGGCCTCCGCCATGATCCGCTCGCCCGCCTTGTCCCACAGCACCGCGTCCCGGGGGTTGGTGACCTCAGGGGCGCTGTACTCGGGGTGCGCGTGATCGACGTAGAGCCGGGCTCCGTTGGTGAGGATGACGTTGGCCAGGCCGATGTCCTCGTCCGTCAGCTGGCTGGCGTCGGCCGACTCGCGTGCCAGGTCGAAGCCGCGGGCGTCCCGCAGCGGGTTCTCCTCCTCGAAGTCCCAGCGGGCGCGGCGCGCCCGGTGCATCGCCGCCGCGTAGGCGTTGACGACCTGGGACGAGGTGAGCATGGCATTGGCGTTGGGGTGACCGGGCACGGAGATGCCGTACTCGGTCTCGATACCCATTACGCGCCGTACGGTCACGCTACCCTCCTTGCCTGACGGCGGCCCGCCGGTGGACCACCGTCCAAGTCCCGCTGCGCATCCGTCCCGTGTGCGGCCCCCTCCTGCGCACTGCGCTTCGCGGCGGTAGGGAAGAGCCTATGCCGCACGCACTGGAGTGGGGAGATCACTCTGCGGACTTCCTTGGTGCTCCGGGAAACAATCCGGCTGCGGGTGCCCCGCCCGGGGTCCCGCAGCCGGACTCGATCCTCGTTACAGGTACTGACCCGTGTTGGCGACGGTGTCGATGGAGCGACCGGTGTCCGCACCCTGCTTGCCGGTGACGAGGGTGCGGATGTACACGATCCGCTCCCCCTTCTTGCCGGAGATGCGGGCCCAGTCGTCCGGATTGGTGGTGTTGGGCAGGTCCTCGTTCTCCTTGAACTCGTCCACGCAGGCCGACAGGAGATGGGAGACGCGCAGACCCTTCTGGTTGTGGTCCAGGTACGCCTTGATGGCCATCTTCTTGGCCCGGCCGACGATGTTCTCGATCATGGCGCCGGAGTTGAAGTCCTTGAAGTAGAGGACTTCCTTGTCCCCGTTGGCGTAGGTGACCTCGAGGAAGCGGTTCTCCTCCGACTCCGCGTACATCTGCTCGACGACCGACTGGATCATGGCGTCGCAGGCGGCCTCCACATTGCCGCCGTGCTCCGCGACGTCGTCCGCGTGGAGCGGCAGGTTCGGCGTGAGGTACTTCGAGAAGATGTCCTTGGCGGCCTCGGCGTCCGGACGCTCGATCTTGATCTTCACATCCAGCCGGCCGGGGCGCAGGATCGCCGGGTCGATCATGTCCTCGCGGTTCGAGGCACCGATGACGATGACGTTCTCCAAGCCCTCCACACCGTCGATCTCGGAGAGCAGCTGCGGGACGATGGTGTTCTCCACATCCGAGCTTACGCCCGAGCCGCGGGTGCGGAAGAGGGAGTCCATCTCGTCGAAGAAGACGATCACGGGCGTGCCCTCGCTGGCCTTCTCCCGGGCCCGCTGGAAGACGAGCCGGATGTGGCGCTCGGTCTCACCCACGTACTTGTTGAGCAGCTCGGGGCCCTTGATGTTGAGGAAGTAGCTCTTCCCCTGGGGCTTGCCGGTCACCTCGGCGACCTTCTTGGCCAGCGAGTTGGCCACCGCCTTGGCGATCAGTGTCTTGCCGCAGCCGGGCGGGCCGTAGAGCAGGACACCCTTGGGCGGGCGCAGTTCGTGCTCCCGGAAGAGGTCCGGGTACAGGTACGGGAGCTCGACAGCGTCTCTGATCTGCTCGATCTGTCCGCCGAGGCCACCGATCTTGGTGTAGTCGATGTCGGGGACCTCTTCGAGGACCAGTTCCTCGACCTCGCTCTTGGGCACGACCTCGAAGACGTAGCCGGAGCGGCTCTCCAGCAGCAGGGCGTCCCCGGCCCGCAGCGTGGTGCCCAGCAGCGGCTCGGCGAGGCGTACGACGCGCTCCTCGTCGGTGTGGCCGACGACCAGCGCTCGCTCTCCGTCGTCGAGTACTTCCTTGAGGGTGACGATGTCACCCGCGCGCTCGAACTCCATGGCCTCGACCACGTTGAGCGCTTCGTTCAGCATGACCTCCTGGCCGCGCTGGAGCGACTGCAGGTCGACATTGGGGCTCACGTTCACCCGCAGCTTGCGGCCGCCGGTGAAGATGTCGGCCGTGTCGTCCTCGTTGGCCTGCAGGAAGACGCCGAAGCCGGCCGGCGGCTGGGCGAGCCTGTCGACCTCTTCCTTGAGGGCCACGATCTGGTCACGCGCCTCGCGGAGCGTGTTGGAGAGCCGCTCGTTCTGGGCGGACACACCGGCCAGGTTGGTCTGCAGCTCGACGATCCGCTCCTCGAGAATACGAGTGTGCCGCGGAGAGTCGGCGAGCTTGCGGCGCAGGACGGCGATTTCCTGCTCAAGGTAGGCGATCTGGCCGGACGGGTCTTCGGAACCCCGACCGGGCCGGATGCCGCGGTTGGTGTCGTCGTCGTGGGCTGCCACGGTCCTCACCTCCTCCAGGGGGAGCTGGACGCTTCGACCCTACCTGGGCCGGTGCGGGTTGAAACCCCTAGATCACAAAGACGGTCGGGGTGTGTCCGATCTTCACCCTTGCGCACTCCCTCAGGACTGGGAATACCCACCCACAACCATCTGAAAGCGACGGGTATGTGACCGGTTGCGGTGTCGCGGCGTTCAACACCCTTCAAGGGCCGCACTATTTCGGCCCGAGCGGGGCCCGAGGCACCGGCTCCCGCCGGGCGGCCGGCGGGCCGCCGTCGCCACCCGTCAGACGCTGACGCCACCGCCCGCCACCGGCCCTGGACGGAGGGCGAACTTGCCCTGGCTCCACTCCCACTTGACCGTGCGTCGCTTGTCGGGGCAGCAGCGCGGCACATCGGCCGAGGAGTAGCCGAGGAGGGTGGCGGAGATGGCGGTGCCCCGCACGGCGAGGTCGTCGACCGACATCCCCTCGCGCTGCTCGACAAGGGTGGCGCCGATCCGCGGCTGCCCGGGCGCTCCGGTGAGCACGAAGACCGCACTGGGCGGGGTGCCTCCGCGCGCCTGGCAGCGGACGACCGCGACGGTCTCCCGCGCGCCGTCGCCGTCGAAGTCGGCGGCGGCCTTGTCGAGTACGTCGACCCCCGCTTCGGCGGGCCCGCAGTCCAGCGGGTAGCGGGCGCGCTCCGGGTCGGGGGCCCGGCCGGGAGCGGTGGCGGGGGTGGCGGTCGCGGGCTGGAGGAGGGCCGTACCGCCGAGCACGGCGGCGAGGGCTGCTGCGGTGGCGAGCCAGTGGAGGGCGCGGCTACGGGTGTGCGGCAGTTCCGTCACGCGGGGTGACTCCTGTGCAGGACGAGGCGGAAGCGGAGCGCTTCGCATCGTGCCACAGGTCACACTGCCGCGGAACGGTGGGGTCCTTTTGCGCCGGCCCAACGCCGCTGCTCGGCACCCGGGTTCGCCCGCGGAGCACCAAGTGGCGCCCCCTCCCGCGGGCGGTCCCTACGCCCGGCCGCCCCCGGACTGGCTGCCCGGCCCCGTGTAGTCCTCCCCGTACGCGCCCTTCGCCGGGCGCCGGCGGCGAAGCGGCGGCTCGACACCGTCGGCCAGCCGGCGTGCGGTGAGCAGGAAACCGGTGTGTCCGATCATGCGATGGTCGGGGCGGACGGCGAGGCCCTCGATGTGCCAGTTGCGCACCATCGTCTCCCATGCCTGCGGCTCGTTGAACGTCCCGAACTCGCGGATGGACTCGACCATGCGCGCCATCTGCGTGGTGGTGGCCACATAAGCGCACAGGATGCCGCCGGGCACCAGGGCCTTGGAGACGGCCTCCAGGCACTCCCAGGGGGCGAGCATGTCGAGGATGACGCGGTCCACGTCGGTGTCGCTGAGGTTGTCCTGGAGGTCACCGACGGTGAGTGTCCAGGCCGGGTGCGGGCTGCCGAAGTAGCGCTCCACGTTCTGCCGGGCGATGTCGGCGAAGTCGGCACGGCGCTCGTAGGAGTGGAGCATGCCCTGGTCGCCGATGGCGCGGAGCAGGAAGGTGCTCAGCGAGCCGGAGCCGACCCCCGCCTCGACGACGCGTGCGCCGGGGAAGATATCGGCCATGGCGAGCACCTGGCCGGCGTCCTTGGGGTAGACGACGGCGGCTCCCCGCGGCATGGACAGGACATAGTCGGGGAGCAGTGGACGCAGCGCGAGGTAGGCGACGTTTCCGGTGGTACGGACGACACTCCCCTCGGGCGCACCGATCAGCTCGTCGTGGGGGAAGGCTCCCTTGTGGGTGTGGAAGCTCTTTCCCTCTTCGAGGGTGATCGTGTAGTGGCGTCCCTTGGGGTCGGTGAGCTGGACCTGGTCCCCGACCTTGAAGGGCCCGCGACGGCGGGCGGCACCGGTCGGTTCGGACATACGCACAGCCTAGCCGGTCCGCTGGGCACGGCCGCGCGGAGGGTTGCGGGCCCGGGCAGGCAGGCCGGCCGGGTCAGCCGGAGGGCTTGACGCCGTCCTGGTCAGGACGCTTGGACATGGCCTGGACGAACGCGCGCTCGACATCGGCGGTGGACAGCACCCCGTAGATCTCGCCGGTCTCCTCCACCACCAGGTACTCGGTGGCCGGAGTGGCCCGCAGCCACTCCAGCAGGTCCTCCCCTGCCAGCTCGGCGGGCACCCGCATGCCCTCCTTCAGCTCCTGCGCCAGGGTGCTGACCGCGACCCAGGGGCGCCGGTGCTCGGGCACGGAGGCGATGGCGGCCTCCCGGACCAGCGAGAGCGGGTCGCCCCTGCCGTCGACGACGACCAGTCCGCGGGCGCCCGCCGCGTTGGCCCGGCGCAGCGCCTCGGAGAGGGGGGTGTCCGTCTCCACGGGGACGGCACGCCGGGTCAGCGTACGGGCGCGCAGCTGCGGGAGGCGTTCGCGCAGCCGGGCCATCCGCAGGCTGTTGCCTGCCCCTGTCCAGATGATCGCGGCGAGGATCGCGGCGAGCAGCGCGTCGGTGAGGGAGTCCGTGCCGCTGACGCGGTCCCGCGCGAAGCCGCCCGCGTGGGTGGCCAGCGGGAGGCCGATCAGCACCGTGACGGCCAGCGCCCGGCCGATCCAGGCGGCAGCGACGGTGCCGGTCATCGGCTTGCCGCTGATCTTCCAGATGATGGCGCGCAGCATCCGGCCGCCGTCCAGCGGGAGGCCGGGCAGCAGGTTGAAGGCGGCGACGAGGAGGTTGGAGAGCATCAGTCCGGCCAGCAGTACGCCGGGGACGCTGCGGGGCTCCACCGTGCGCATCGCCCCGTAGAAGACGCCCGCCAGGGCCAGGGAGAGCAACGGGCCGACGAAGGCGAGGACGAATTCGCGGCCGGGGGTCTCCGACTCCTTCTCGATCTCCGAGACACCGCCGAAGAACTGGAGCTGGATACGGCGCACCGGCAGCTTGAAACGGAGTGCGGCGACCGTGTGCGCGAGCTCGTGGACGAGCACGGAGGCGTAGAAGGCGACGGCGAAGAAGAGCGCGATCAGATAGCGGACGGCACCCAGCTCGGGCAGCACGCGGTCGAGCTGGCCGCCGAAGACCCAGGTGATCAGGATGGCGACCAGGAACCAGGAGGGTGCCACGTAGACGGGCACCCCGAAGGGACGGCCCATCAGGATGCCGCCGCCGGGTGGCGCGGGACGCACCGGCTTGCGGGGGACTTGCTGGCGGCGCCGCTGGGGCTCCTCGGGGCCCGGGCCGCTCCCCTGCCCTGAGCCGCCGGACCGCGGCCTCCCGTCGTTGTCCTCGTCCGCCACGGGTTCCCCTCTGCTGCTTCCCTCGCGCCCCGCCGCGCCGCGCGGCTGCCGGTCGTCTTCACGTTGGCGATCACCGATGCGAGGGGGTCTGCCGTCGATGGTAAGTGTCCGCTGTCAGTAGTGGCCCGTAGGGTCTTACCCCATGAGAACCAGCGCGGCCACACCGCCGACCTCGCTGTCGCCCTCCAGGGCAGGGGACTTCATGCAGTGCCCGCTGCTCTACCGCTTCCGGGTGATCGACAAACTGCCGGAGAAGCCTTCGGCAGCCGCCACCCGGGGGACGGTGGTGCATGCGGTACTTGAAAGACTGTTCGACGCCCCGGCGCAGGAGCGTGACGCGCGGCGGGCGCGGGCCATGGTGGCCGGGGAGTGGGAGCGGCTGCTGGCCAAGCGCCCGGAGCTGGCCGAGCTGTTCGCCGAGGACACCTCCGACGGCGCCCAGTTGGCGCAGTGGCTCGCGGAGGCCGAGGCACTGGTCGAGCGGTGGTTCACGCTGGAGGACCCCACCCGATTGGAGCCGGCGGAGCGGGAGCTGTTCGTGGAGGCGCGGCTGGATTCGGGGCTGCGGCTGCGCGGGATCATCGACCGGGTCGATGTGGCGCCCACCGGCGAGGTGCGGATCGTCGACTACAAGACCGGCAAGGCGCCCCGTCCGGAGTACACCGACGGCCCGCTGTTCCAGATGAAGTTCTACGCGCTGGTGCTGTGGCGGCTGCGCGGGGTGGTGCCCCGGCGCCTGCAGCTCGTCTTCCTGGGCAGCGGCGACGTGCTCACCTACGACCCGGACGAGCGCGATCTGCAGACCACCGAGCGCAAGCTGCTGGCCCTGTGGGACGCGATCACGCGGGCGACGGAGACGGGCGACTGGCGCCCCAGGCCGAGCAAGCTGTGCGGCTGGTGCGACCACCAGGCGCACTGTCCGGAGTTCGGCGGCACTCCCCCGCCGTATCCGCTGACGATCCAGCCACGGCTTCCCGAGCCCCGGGAGCCGGACCAGGACCCGAGCCCGGCGCCGGCTGCGGACCCGGCGTCGGCTGCCGGCCCGGCGTCGGCTGCCGGCCCGGCGGAGTCTGCCGCCGACTCGGCGTCCGACTCGGCCTCGGACTCCGAAGGGGCAGCGGGCCACAGCCTCGGGGGCTGAGTGAGAATGGGGCGACCGCTGCCGTCCCCTTGAGGAGTTCCCGTGGCAATCCGCGTTCTGCTGGTCGACGACCAGCCGCTGCTGCGCACCGGCTTCCGGATGATTCTGGAGGCCGAGCAGGACATAGCGGTGGTCGGTGAGGCGGGGGACGGCCTGCAGGCGCTCGACCAGGTGCGTGCCCTGCAGCCGGACGTGGTCCTGATGGACATCCGGATGCCCCGGATGGACGGGGTCGAGGCCACCCGCCGGATCACCGGGCCCGCGAAGGACGGACCCGCGAAGGTCCTGGTCCTGACCACCTTCGACCTGGACGAGTACGTGGTCGAGGCGCTGCGCGCCGGGGCCAGCGGGTTCCTGCTCAAGGACGCGCCCGCCGGCGAGCTGGTGCAGGCCATCCGGGTGGTGGCGGCGGGCGAGGCCATGCTGGCGCCGAGCATCACCCGCCGGCTGCTGGACAAGTACGCGGGCAAGCTGCCCTCGGGCGAGGAGCCGGTGCCGGACACGCTGCATCAGCTGACCGAGCGTGAGGTCGAGGTGCTCAAGCTGGTGGCGCGCGGGCTGTCGAACGCGGAGATCGCGGCTGACCTCTTCGTGAGCGAGACGACCGTCAAGACGCACGTCGGCCATGTGCTGACCAAGCTGGGGCTGCGCGACCGGGTGCAGGCGGCGGTGTACGCGTACGAGAGCGGACTGGTGCGGCCCGGTTCGTCCTGAGCCGGCGGCCGGACGCGGGTTGCGGCCCCCGGACCCGGAGCGCCCCCGGACCCCGGGGCTGCGGCCTGCCCCCTGCTCCCGTAGCGGGGGCGAGGCCGGGGGCCTTGCGGCCCCCTGGCCCTGGACGGTTCAGTCCGTCTGGCCCCTGCCCAGCTCCCACAGCTGGAGCACCGAGGAGGAGTTGAGGGTCCATTCGACGCCGGTGATGTCGTCGCGGGCCGCCAGGTACTGCTTGCCCTGCCAGAGCGGGAGAATGGGCACGTCCTCGGCGACGATGTCCTGGGCGCGGCCGAAGGCGCCCGTGGTGGCGGAACGTTCGGTCTGGCGTCGGGTCCGCGGGACGAGCTCGTCGCGGATCTCGCGGTTGGTGTACGGCGAGCCGAGGAAGTTGTCCTTCTCGAAGAACGGGGCGACGAAATTGTCCGCGTCGGGGAAGTCCGGGTACCAGCCGTAGCCGAATACCTGGTACTTGCCGTCGGTGGCCGCGGGGCGGAACCGGTCCCACTTGACGCCCTTGATGCGCACATCGAAGAGGCCGCTGTCGTTGAGCTGCTTCTTGAGGGCGGCGAACTCCTCGGCGGTGGCGTCGCCGTAGTGGTCCGTGGTGTAGGTGAGGGTGAGCTTGACGGGCTTGTCGATGCCCGCGGCGTGCAGGGTCCGCTCGGCCGCCGCCTTGCTGGGGTCGCCGTACTTGTTGAAGAACGAGTTGCGGTGGGCGGGCAGCCCGGCCGGCACGATGCTGTAGAGCGGCTCGGTGCTGCGGTCGTAGGCGTCCCGCACGATCTTCTTGCGGTCGACGAGCCGAGCGATGGCCTGGCGGACGGCCTTCTTGCCCACGGTCCCGTCGTCGGTGTCGAAAGCGAGGTAGCGGATCTCCTGGCCGGGCTGCTGGACCAGCTCGATGCCCTTGTCCTGGGCCTCGTCCAGCCGGCTGACCTGGTCGGGGGAGATGGTGCGGCCCATGACATCGATGTCGCCGGACTTGAGCGCCTTCTCCATGCCCTCGGCACGGTCGAAGAAGCGCAGCTCGATCCTGCTGTTGTGCAGCTTCAGGCGGCCGCTGTAGTGCGGGTTCTTGGCCAGCACCGCGGACTTGGCGTCAATGTGTTCGAGCGCGTAGGGGCCCGAGCCGGTGAGCTGGTCGCCCTTGGTGAGGGAGTCGGCCGGGTAGGTCTCGCTGTCGACGATGGCCGCGGCCGGGGTGGTCAGCTTGTACGGGAAGGTCGCGTCGGGCTTCTTGAGGCGGAAGACGACCTCGTTCTTCCCGTTGGCCCGGACGCCGGCCAGGTTGCTGAAGAGGACGGCGGGGCCGCCCTTGTGGTTGATGCGCTTGAGGCGCCGCAGGGAGAACTCGACGTCCTCGGCATCCAGCGTGTGCCCGTTGGAGAACGTCTGCCCCTTGCGCACCGTGCAGCGGTACTGCTCGTTGTTCGCGTCGAGGAAGCCGCACTCCCCGGCTGCGTCCGTTACCGGGGTGGTGCCGGTGCGGGGGAAGCGCAGGAGCGTCTGGAAGGTGTTGCGCATGACCCCCCAGGCCGCGACGTCGTACGCGGCCGCCGGATCGAACGGGGCCGGCGCGTTCTTGCCGACCGCGAAGTGGTCCGTCGTACCGACGACGATCGCATCGCCGCCGGCGCTCCCGCCCTTCTCGGACCCGCACCCGGCGAGCAGGGGCGTGAGCAGCCCGGCGGCAAGCGCGGGCAGCACCACAGTTCTACGGTTCATGGTCGACGATCTCCTCGGCCGGCCAGGGTTTGCTGCAGGGAGGAATGGCCGGTACACCGACATTAATGGTCTACTCCGGTCGCTCCCGAAGCGCGGGCCACGGAAACGGTTTCACGGACAGAAACCACGGGCTTCCCGTCCGCTATCCGGACGCTGGGACGATCTTCGCTTCATTCCACCAATAGGGACACAAGGGAAGGACAATTTCCCCACCAGCCCCAGGCGCACCACGCCTTCGCCCTGCCGTCGAGGGGCAGCGCGTGACGAACATCACTGGACCAATTTCGGCACCGGACACTCGAGTTCAGCCAATTCCACCCCGGCGCCGGGCTCGGTCCAGGCCCGCGGGGCGGGTTTCCGCAGTCCGCGAAAAGCGGTCTGCGAAATACAGGTTCCGGACGGAAGTCGTCCGCTCAGCGGACGACCATGATCCGCGAACGGAGGAATTCGAGATCGACTTCTTCGAGTGAACTCACAATGGTGCGGCCGGATTTCGGCTCGATCGGCGCGAGGGACGGCACGGCCACCACATGGCAGCCGGCGGCCTCGGCGGCGGCGACACCGGTGGCGGTGTCCTCCAGCACCGCGCAGCGCTCCGGATCGGCGCCCAGCCGGCGGGCCGCGGTCAGATACGGGTCGGGGTGCGGCTTGGTACGGGCCAGCTCGTCGCCCGCGACGGTGAAGGCGAAGTGCTCGGGGCCGATCCAGGTCAGCATCCTGTCGACGACGGTGCGGTGCGAGGCCGAGACGAGCGCGGCGGGGATACGGTGCGCGGACAGCTCCGCCAACAGGCGGCGGGCGCCGGGCATCAGCGGGACGCCCCGCTCCAGCCGCTCGACGAACTTGGCGTTCAGCAGCACGCTGAGCTCCTCGAGACCGATGTCGGCCGCTGTGGCCTCGATCAGGAAACCGGCGCTGCGCGACATCGGTCCGCCGACCACCACCGAGCGCCACTCGTCGCGCAGCTCGTGCCCCAGTTCGGCGAAGACCTCGACCTCGGCGTCCCACCAGAAGTCCTCGGTGTCCACGAGGGTGCCGTCCATGTCCAGCAGGACGGCCTGGAGCGCTGGCTCTTCACCCGTCAGAGTGGTGACGGCGGGGGATGGACCGGCCATCCGCGGCACCTCCTTGAAAGACGACTCCGAAGGGACGACAAGGCCGGCCGCCCCCTGCCCACGGGCCCGGATGGCTCCGGGGACTCCGCCGGAAAGGGACGACCGGCCTCTACCGGACCGATCAGTGTATGACCTATACCCTCATCGGGCGTTGAAATACTTCGCCTCGGGGTGGTGCAGCACGATGGCGTCGGTCGACTGTTCGGGGTGCAGCTGGAATTCCTCCGACAGCTCGACACCGATCCGCTCGGGGCGCAGCAGCTCGGCGATCTTGGCGCGGTCCTCCAGGTTGGGGCAGGCGCCGTAGCCCAGGGAGAAGCGGGCTCCCCGGTACTTCAGATCGAACATGCCCTGCATCTGGTCGGGGTCCTCACCCGCGAAGCCCAGCTCGCCACGAACCCGGGCGTGCCAGTACTCGGCCAGCGCCTCGGCGAGCTGTACGGACAGGCCGTGCAGCTCCAGGTAGTCGCGGTAGGCGTCCCCGGCGAAGAGCTCGGCGGTCTTCTCGCCGATCCTGGACCCGACGGTGACCACCTGCAGCCCGACCACGTCCGTCTCGCCCGAGTCCTCGGGGCGGAAGAAATCAGCCAGGCAGAGCCGCCGGCCCCGCCGCTGGCGGGGGAAGGTGAAGCGGGTGCGCTCGTTGCCCTGTTCGTCCAGCAGGATCAGGTCGTCACCCTTGGAGTAGCAGGGGAAGTAGCCGTAGACGACGGACGCCTCCAGCAGGTTCTCCGTCTGCAGCCGCTCCAGCCAGCCGCGCAGCCGGGGACGGCCCTCGGACTCCACCAGCTCCTGATAGGAGGGCCCGTCGCCCTTGCGGGACTCCTTGAGCCCCCACTGGCCCTTGAACAGTGCCCCCTCGTCCAGCCAGGAGGCGTAGTCCTGCTGCTGGATGCCCTTGACGACCCGGGTGCCCCAGAAGGGCGGCTGCGGGACGGGATTGTCGAGAGCCACATCGGAGCGGATGGAGCCGTCGTTGGCCTCGGGCTCGGGGATGTCGAGATCCCGCTTGGCGACCCTGCGCTGCTTGAGCTCGGGCAGCTTGGCGCCGGGCACCCCGCGCTTGACGTCCATCAGGGCGTCCATGAGGCTCAGGCCCTCGAAGGCGTCCTTGGCGTAGCGGACCTCGCCCTCGTAGATCTCGTGCAGGTCCTGCTCGACATAGGCACGGGTGAGCGCGGCGCCGCCGAGGATGACGGGGAAGTCCTGGGCCATCTTGCGCTGGTTGAGCTCCTCCAGGTTCTCCTTCATGATCACCGTGGACTTCACCAGCAGGCCCGACATGCCGATCACATCGGCGCGGTGTTCGGCCGCGGCCTCCAGGATGGCGCTCACCGGCTGCTTGATGCCGAGGTTGACGACCTGGTAGCCGTTGTTGGACAGGATGATGTCCACCAGGTTCTTGCCGATGTCGTGGACGTCGCCGCGCACGGTGGCCAGCACGATGGTGCCCTTGCCCTCCTCGTCCTCCTTCTTCTCCATGTGCGGTTCGAGGTGGGCCACGGCGGCCTTCATCACCTCGGCCGACTGGAGCACGAACGGCAGCTGCATCTGACCGGAGCCGAACAGCTCACCGACGACCTTCATACCCGCCAGCAGCGTGTCGTTGACGATGTCGAGCGCCGGCCGCTCCTGCAGGGCCTCGTCCAGGTCGGCCTCCAGGCCGTTGCGCTCACCGTCGATGATGCGGCGCTGGAGGCGCTCCTCCAGCGGGAGCGCTGCCAGCTCCTCGGCCTTGCCCGCCTTCATCGACTTGGCGGTGGCGCCCTCGAACAGCTCCATCAGCTTCTGCAGCGGGTCGTAGCCCTCGCTGCGGCGGTCGTAGACCAGGTCGCGGGCCGCGGTGACCTGCTCCTCCTCGAAGCGGGAGATCGGCAGGATCTTGCTGGCGTGCACGATCGCGGAGTCCAGCCCGGCCTTGACGCACTCGTCGAGGAAGACCGAGTTGAGCACGATGCGGGCCGCCGGGTTGAGGCCGAAGGAGATGTTCGACAGACCCAGCACCGTCTGCACGTCCGGATGCTTCTGCTTGAGCTGCCGGATGGCCTCGATGGTGTTGATGCCGTCCTTGCGGGACTCCTCCTGGCCGGTGCAGATGGTGAAGGTGAGGACGTCGATGAGGATGTCCGACTCTTGGATGCCGTAGTTGCCGGTCAGGTCCGCGATGAGCCGTTCGGCGATGGCGACCTTGTGTTCGGCGGTGCGGGCCTGGCCCTCCTCGTCGATGGTCAGCGCGATGAGGGCCGCGCCGTGCTCGGCCGCCAGCTTGGTGACCTTCGCGAAGCGCGAGTCGGGGCCGTCGCCGTCCTCGTAGTTGACGGAGTTGATGACGGCACGGCCGCCCAGCTTCTCGAGGCCGGCCTGGATGACGGCGATCTCGGTGGAGTCCAGCACGATCGGCAGCGTGGAAGCGGTGGCCAGCCGTCCGGCCAGTTCCGTCATGTCGGCGACGCCGTCCCGGCCGACGTAGTCGACGCACAGGTCGAGCATGTGGGCGCCCTCGCGGATCTGCTCGCGGGCCAGCTCGACGCAGTCGTCCCAGCGCGCGTCCAGCATCGCCTCGCGGAACTTCTTGGACCCGTTGGCGTTGGTCCGCTCCCCGATGGCCAGGTACGAGGTGTCCTGCCGGAAGGGCACGGCCTGATAGAGGGAGGCGGCCGCGGGCTCGGGCTGCGGGTTGCGCTCGGCGGGCTCACGGCCGCGCACCCGCTCCACCAGCTGCCGCAGGTGCTCGGGCGTCGTACCGCAGCAGCCGCCCACCAGGGAGAGGCCGTAGTCGTGGACGAAGGTGTCGTGCGCGTCCGCCAGCTCCTGGGGGGTGAGGGGGTAGCCGGCGCCGTCCTTGCCGAGCACCGGCAGACCGGCGTTCGGCATGCACGACAGTGGGACGCGGGCGTGCTGGGCCAGGTAGCGCAGGTGCTCGCTCATCTCGGCGGGCCCGGTCGCACAGTTCAGGCCGATCATGTCGATGCCCAGCGGCTCCAGGGCCGCGAGCGCCGCGCCGATCTCGGAGCCGAGCAGCATGGTGCCGGTCGTCTCGACGGTGACCGAGCACAGCAGCGGCAGGTCCACGCCCGCCGTCTCCATCGCACGGCGGGCGCCGATGACGGCCGCCTTGGTCTGCAGCAGGTCCTGGGTGGTCTCCACCAGCAGCGCGTCGGCGCCGCCCGCGATCATGCCTTCGGCGTTCTGCTGGTAGGCGTCCCGCAGTGTGGGGTACGGGGCGTGGCCGAGGGTCGGCAGCTTGGTGCCCGGGCCCATGGAGCCCAGCACCCAGCGCATCCGGCCGTCCCCGGATTCGAACTCCTCGGCGACGTCACGGGCGATGCGTACGCCCTTTTCGGACAGCTCGAAGATCCGGTCGGTGATGTCGTACTCCCCCAGCGCCGCGTGGTTGGCGCCGAAGGTGTTGGTCTCCACACAGTCCACGCCGGCGGCGAAGTACTCCTCGTGCACCGTGCGGATGATGTCGGGGCGGGTCACGTTCAGAATCTCGTTGCAGCCCTCCAGCTGCTCGAAATCCTCCAGCGTCGGGTCCTGCGCCTGGATCATCGTCCCCATCGCGCCATCGGCGACGACCACGCGCGAGGCCAGCGCCTGGCGGAGGGCATCGGCCCGGGTGAGGTTCGAGGATGCGGACGTGCTGCTCGGCGACGAGGCCATGGAAGAGGCTCCCTGGGTTGCGACGGCTGTCGGCTTTGCGCGCCGGTGAGGCAGCGCACCCGGTCAGCGTAGCGGGCGGACGCAAGAGTGCCGGTCGACATTCCGACCATCGGACACCCCGCTACTCGATCCCGGCTCGATCCCGACTACCGTCGCGTCGGCATCAAGCGATACCGTTCGGCATTGTCGAATTCAGAAGGCAGCAGGTCAGGGAGGACCGATGGCCCGGACCATCCAGTCGCTGGAGCGTGCGGCGGCCGTACTACGGCTGTTGGCCGGCGGCGAGCGGCGGCTCGGGCTCTCCGAGATCGCCTCGGCGCTCGACCTCGCCAAGGGTACGGCGCACGGGCTCCTGCGCACCCTCCAGCAGGAGGGCTTCGTGGAGCAGGAGCAGGTCACGGGCCGCTATCAGCTGGGAGCCGAGCTGCTGCGGCTGGGCAACAGCTATCTGGACGTCCACGAGCTGCGGGCCCGCGCCCTGGTGTGGACCGACGACCTGGCCCGCTCCAGCGGCGAGAGCGTCTATCTGGGCGTGCTGCACCAGCAGGGCGTGCTGATCGTGCACCACGTCTTCCGCCCGGACGACAGCCGCCAGGTGCTGGAGGTCGGCGCCATGCAGCCGCTGCACAGCACGGCGCTGGGCAAGGTGCTGTCCGCCTACGACCCGGTGGCGCTGAGCGAGGCGCTGGAGGGGGAGCGGCCGGCGTTCACCGAGCGCACGGTGACCGAGCCGGACCGGTTCGAGAAGCTGCTGGAGACCGTGCGGGCGCGCGGCTGGGCGGCGGACGTGGAGGAGACCTGGGACGGGCTCGCCTCGGTGGCTGCGCCGATCCACGACCGGCGCCGGATGCCGGTGGGCGCTGTGGGCATCACGGGTGCCGTTGAACGGGTCTGCGAGGGCGACGAGCTGATCCCCCGGCTGGTCGCCGCCGTCCGGGACACGGCGCGTGCGGTCTCCCGCGACCTGGGAGCACAGCGGTTCTGAGCCGGGGCGCCGAGCCCTCTTGGCAGCCGGGGTGCTGGGCCTCTTCTGAGCCGGTCGCGGCCCTGAGGAGGGAGTCGGTCACGCCGTCTGGCCGCCTGCGGGGTGCCGCATCCGCTGTGTGCCCGCAGGATGACAGCCAGGAGTCGTCTGTCACAGCCCCTTGACGGGACCCCCACGAAGGAGAAAAGTTGCCGTTCGGCGGTCGACATTGTCGAACACCGGACGAACGACCGGCCCGCCGCACCTCCCCGCCCCCGGCCGGGAGGCAGCCAGGACAAAAGGACAAAGGAGTCTCGCGGGTGTCCAGCTCCGACATTTTCACGAGTGAGGTCACCGGCACCATGGTGCTGATCCTCCTCGGTGGCGGCGTAGTGGCCGCAGTCAATCTGAAGCGTTCCAAGGCGTTCGCGGCCGGCTGGGTCGCCATCGCCTTCGGCTGGGGCTTCGCGGTCCTCACCGGCGCCTACATCGCCCAGCCGTCCGGCGCCCACCTCAACCCGGCCGTCACCCTGGCCCTCGCCATCAAGGGCGACACTCCCTGGAGCGATGTACCGCTCTACATGGGCAGTGAGCTGCTGGGTGCCATCCTCGGTGCCGTACTGGTGTGGGTCGCCTACTACAGCCAGTTCCAGGCCACACTGCACGAGCCGGACGCGGTCGAGTTGAAGGACGCGAATCCGGGGCCCGTGCACGGCGTGTTCTTCACCTCCCCCGAGGTGCGCCACAACCTGATGAACTTCCTCACGGAGGTCATCGCCACGTTCGTGCTGATCTTCGCGATCCTCACCCAGGGCCTGGTCAAGGACGCCGACGGGACCGTCGGTCTCGGCAAGCTGGGCGCCTTGATCACCGCACTGGTCGTCGTCGGTATCGGTCTCTCGCTCGGCGGCCCCACGGGCTACGCCATCAACCCGGCACGAGACCTCGGTCCCCGTATCACCCACTCGCTGCTGCCGCTGCCCAACAAGGGCGGCAGCGACTGGAGCTACGCCTGGGTGCCGGTGGTGGGCCCGCTGGCAGGCGCCGCCATCGCCGGCGGGCTCTACAACCTCGCCTGGGGATGAGCGGTCCGCCCGCACACTGAGACGAACCGATGACGCAAGGGAGCACACACACCATGAGCGAGACCCACGGCACCCACGCCTCCGCGCACGGCGGCGGCCCCTTCATAGCCGCGATCGACCAGGGCACCACCTCCAGCCGCTGCATCGTCTTCGACAAGGACGGCCGGATCGTGGCGGTCGACCAGAAGGAGCACGAGCAGATCCTGCCGAAGCCGGGCTGGGTCGAGCACGACGCCGCCGAGATCTGGACCAACGTCCAGCAGGTGGTCACGGGCGCGCTGGAGAAGGCCGGAGTCACCAAGAGTGACGTCCTGGCCCTGGGTATCACCAACCAGCGCGAGACCACCGTCCTGTGGGAGAAGGCCACCGGCAAGCCGGTGCACAACGCCATCGTCTGGCAGGACACCCGTACCGACACCCTCTGCAAGGAGCTGGGCCGCAACGTCGGCCAGGACCGGTTCCGCCGCGAGACCGGACTGCCGCTGGCGTCCTACTTCGCGGGGCCGAAGATCCGCTGGCTGCTGGACAACGTCGAGGGGCTGCGGGAGCGCGCCGAGCGGGGCGAGATCCTCTTCGGCACCATGGACTCGTGGGTCATCTGGAACCTGACCGGCGGGCCCAACGGGGGCAAGCACGTCACCGACGTCACCAACGCCTCCCGCACGCTGCTGATGAACCTGCACACCATGGCCTGGGACGAGAAGATCTGCGCCTCCATCGGCATCCCCATGGAGGTGCTGCCCGAGATCCGGTCCTCGTCCGAGGTGTACGGCGAGGCCACCGGTGAGCTGGCGGGGCTGCCCGTCGCCTCCGCGCTGGGCGACCAGCAGGCGGCGCTGTTCGGCCAGACCTGCTTCGCACAGGGCGAGGCGAAGTCCACCTACGGCACCGGCACCTTCCTGCTGATGAACACCGGCCACGAGCCGGTCAACTCCTACAACGGACTGCTCACCACGGTCGGCTACCGCATCGGCGACCAGCAGCCGGTCTTCGCGCTGGAGGGCTCCATCGCGGTCACCGGCTCGCTGGTGCAGTGGATGCGCGACCAGATGGGGCTGATCAACAGCGCTGCGGAGATCGAGACGCTGGCCAGCTCCGTCGAGGACAACGGCGGCGCCTACTTCGTCCCGGCGTTCTCCGGTCTGTTCGCACCGTACTGGCGCTCGGACGCCCGCGGTGTCATAGCGGGCCTGACCCGCTACGTCACCAAGGCGCACCTGGCCCGCGCGGTGCTGGAGGCGACCGCCTGGCAGACCAGGGAGATCGTCGACGCGATGCAGAAGGACTCCGACGTCGAGCTGGCGGCCCTGAAGGTGGACGGCGGTATGACCGCCAACAACCTGCTGATGCAGACCATCTCGGACGTGCTGGACGCGCCTGTCGTCCGTCCGATGGTTGCCGAGACCACCTGTCTCGGTGCGGCGTACGCGGCCGGTCTGGCCGTCGGTTTCTGGTCGGACACCGACGAGCTGCGGGCCAACTGGAAGCGCGCCGCTGAATGGACCCCCCGCATGGACGCGGACACGCGTGAGCGGGAATACCGGAACTGGCTCAAGGCCGTGGAGCGGACCATGGGCTGGATCGAAGAGGAGAACTGAGTCAGATGAACACCTCGCAGAGCGTCCCCACCCTCGGGACGCACCCGACTGCCGGCAGCAACCCGGGCCGCGCAGAGACCAGAGGGCTGCTCGCGAACGCGACGTACGACCTCCTGGTCATAGGCGGCGGCATCCTGGGCACCTCGGTGGCCTGGCATGCGGCGCAGTCGGGACTGCGGGTGGCCATGGTGGACGCCGGCGACTTCGCCGGCGCCACCTCCTCCGCGTCCTCCAAGCTGGTGCACGGCGGCCTGCGCTACCTGCAGACCGGCGCGGTCAAGCTCGTCGCGGAGAACCACCACGAGCGGCGCGTGCTGGCCAAGGACGTGGCCCCCCACCTGGTCAACCCGCTCACCTTCTACCTGCCCGTCTACAAGGGCGGCCCGCACGGCGCCACCAAGCTGGGCGCCGGCGTCTTCGCCTACTCGGCGCTGTCCGCCTTCGGAGACGGCGTCGGCCGGGTCATCTCCCCCGCCAAGGCCGCCGCCGACAACCCGGCGCTGCGCACCGACAACCTCAAGGCTGTCGCGGTCTACGGCGACCACCAGATGAACGACTCGCGGATGGCCGTGATGACCGTCCGCGCCGCGGTGGAGTCGGGCGCCGTGGTCCTGAACCATGCCGAGGTCACCGGGCTGCGCTTCACCCGCGGCCGGGTCACGGGCGCCGAGCTCAAGGACCGCACGGACGGCACGGAGTTCGGCGTCAACGCGCGGCTGGTGCTCAATGCGACCGGGCCCTGGGTCGACCACCTGCGCAGGATGGAGGACAGCGGCTCGGCGCCCTCCATCCGGCTGTCCAAGGGCGCCCACCTGGTACTCAAGCGCAAGTCGCCGTGGCGGGCCGCGATGGCCACCCCCATCGACAAGTACCGCATCACCTTCGCGCTGCCGTGGGAGGACCAGCTGCTGCTGGGCACCACGGACGAGGAGTACACAGGCGACCCGGCCGACGTACGCGCCACCGAGGCCGACATCCAGCAGATCCTGGACGAGGCCGCGTTCTCGGTGCGGGACACCGATCTGAACCGCGACCTGATGACCTACGCCTTCGCCGGGCTGCGGGTGCTGCCGGGCGGCCCCGGCGGCGTGGAGTCGGCCAAGCGCGAGACCGTCGTCACCGAGGGCAAGGGCGGCATGCTGTCGGTGGCCGGCGGCAAGTGGACCACCTACCGGCACATCGGCCGCACGGTGATGAACAAGCTGGAGAAGCTGCCCGGCGGCGCCTTGGCGGAGGACAGCGTTCCGGTCAAGGAGCTGGTGCGGCGCACCCCGTTGCCCGGCATCGCCAACCCCAACGCGGTCGCGCACCGGCTGCTGGTCGACCGCGAACCGGGCGTCCGCATGGACCCGCTGACCGCCCGCCAGCTGGCCACCCACTACGGCTCGCTCTCCTTCGACATCGCCCGACTGGTCAACGAGGACCCGTCGCTGGGCGAGCGCATCCACCCGGACGGGCCGGAGATCTGGGCCCAGGTCGTCTACGCCCGGGACCACGAGTGGGCCGAGACGGTCGACGACGTCGCCCGCCGCCGCACCACCCTGACCATCCGCGGCCTGGACACCGACGAGGTCCGCGGCCGCATCGAGGACGTCCTCAAGCAGCGCGGCTGACACACCGGCGGCCGAGCCGCACAGCCGGCGAAGGTGGGGGCGTACGACGGTTCCGTCGTACGCCCCCACCTCTCTTTACCGATCACCAGTTCGGCAACGTCCGTAACGACTCCGTGCCGAACCGCCCTTCCGTAGCAAACGCCATGGCACCGTCCTGGCCATGGATGGGGCGGATGGACCGGAACGACGCGGACCACGGCTGCGGATACCGAGACGGCCGCGTCCGACGCGACGGCCGTGGATACGGATGCCCGGGCGCACGCGTGCACGGCGGATACTGGGCTGGGTCGCGGTGGCGCTCGTCGTGCTCGTGGTGCTGCCGGCGGCGGGTGCGGCGACGGCGCTGCGGGTCTCCTACGCGGGTGAGTTGCGGGCGGACGCGCACACCCGGGGGCGGGACGCGATCTGGCTCGGGCACGCCTGGGTGGACGGGCGCCGGGGCGAGGACGATCTGAAGGCCCTCGAGCGGCGGTTGGCGGGAACCGGCATCCGTGATCTGTACGTCCACACCGGTCCGCTGGAGCACGACGGCACCCTCCCGGCGAAGCGGTACCCGCGCGCCAAGTGGCTGCTGGGCGCGGTCAAGAAGCAGCTTCCGGGGATACGTGTCCAGGCGTGGCTCGGCGACCGGCTCGTCTACGACGAGGGCGAGCGCGGCGGGCTCCGGCTCGCCGACGGCGCTGCGCGACGGGCGGTGGTGGCGAGCGCGCGGCAGGTGCTGAAGGCCGGCTTCGACGGGGTGCACTTCGATCTGGAGCCGCTCCGCTCGGACGACCGCGACTATCTGCGGCTGCTGGAGAGGCTGCACCCGGCCGTGCGGGCGCGGGGCGGGCTGCTGTCCGTCGCCGCGCACCAGATCGATCCGCTGCCGGGCCTGCACCACGTCTCCGGCACCCTGGCCGGGCACGGCAAGTGGTGGTCGCAGGAGTTCTTCGGCAAGGTGGCGCGCCGGGTCGACCAGATCGCGGTGATGTCCTACGACACCGCGCTGCCGGCGGAGAGTCTGTACGGCGGCTACGTGGCCCAGCAGACCGCGCTGGCCCTGGAGGCGGCACCCGCGCGGGTGGACGTGCTGATGGGGCTGCCCTTCTACCACACCGACGACATGGGTCACCACGCCTCGGCGGAGACCGCCGCGGCCGCGGTGCGCGGGGTACGGCTGGGCCTGGGACGCGAGGACCCGGGGCGCCGCCGGTTCGGCGTCGCTCTCTATGTCGACTTCGCGGCGACGGAGCAGGACTGGAAGGACTACCGGCGCGGTTGGTGCGCGCCGGCGGAATCGTAAGCGAGCACAGCTCGACCGGCACACAAGCGTCGGACGTCCGGGGGGGGGGAGACGACATGGCCGTCACCGATGAGGCGATCGGAAAGATCAAGGAGATGATCGTCACAGGGGCGCTCGGCCCCGGTGACCGGCTGCCCAAGGAGAGCGAGCTGGCCACCGAACTGGGCCTGTCCCGCAACTCGCTGCGCGAGGCGGTGCGCGCGCTGGCGCTGATCCGCGTACTCGACGTACGCCAGGGCGACGGCACCTATGTGACCAGCCTGGACCCGCAGGTCATGGTGGAGGCCATGCGCTTCGTGCTGGACTTCCAGCGCGGCGACACCGCCGGGGAGCTCTGGACCGTACGCCGCATCCTGGAGCCCACGGCGACAGCGCTGGCGGGAACCCGGATCGCGGTGGCGGAGCTGGACGCGCTGGAGTCCCGGCTGGACGCGCTGGAGCTCCGGCTGGACGCGCCCGCGCTGGGGCTCTCGGCGGAAGAACTGGTCGCCGCCGACCTGGAGTTCCACCACCGCATCGCGGCCGCCTCCGGCAACTCCGCGCTGTGCGCACTGCTGGACGGCCTGGCCGAAGCCACCACACCGGACCTGTCCCGGCAAGGGCCCGGCCCGGCGGACGCCGCCGGCCGCACCCTGCACGAGCACCGGCAGATCCTCTCGGCACTGCGCGCCGGCGACACCGAGGCCGCACGCGCCTGGGCAACCGTGCACCTCGTCGGCGTCGAGGAGTCGCTGCGCCAGGTGCCGGGTTCCAGATGCGGAGTGTCCGGGGGCTGCGGTGCGAGTGTCGGCACGCCGTAGGCTGGGCCCCGCACGAAACGACCGGCAGCCGTCCGTGGGCGGGGCCGACGGCGGGGTCGGCGGCAGGCGACAGCAAGGTTAAGGAGGAGCTGGGTGATCGAGCTGGAGGGGGTTCCCGAGCTGGTCGACCCAGTCATGGTGGCCGCGTTCGAAGGGTGGAACGACGCCGGAGACGCTGCCTCCACCGCGGTCGCGCACCTGGAGCGGGAGTGGAAGGGCGAGGTGTTCGCCGCGCTGGACGCGGAGGACTACTACGACTTCCAGGTGAACCGGCCGCAGGTCTTCATGGACGGCGGGGTCCGCAAGGTGACCTGGCCGACCACACGGCTGTCCGTCGTCCGGGTGGAGGACGCCGACGGCAAGGGGAAGCGGCGCGATCTGGTGCTGGTCCGCGGGATCGAGCCCAGCATGCGGTGGCGCTCGTTCTGCAACGAGATCCTGGGCTTCGCGCACGAGTTGGGCGTCGAGCTGGTGGTCGTGCTGGGCGCGCTGCTCGGCGACACCCCGCACACCAGGCCGGTTCCGGTCACCGGCGTGACCTCCGATTCCGATCTGGCCCGCACGATGAACCTGGAGGAGTCCCGGTACGAGGGCCCCACCGGCATCGTCGGAATCCTCCAGGAGGCATGCACCCACGCGGGCGTCCCGGCGGCCAGCCTGTGGGCGGCCGTACCGCACTACGTCTCCCAGCCGCCCAACCCGAAGGCGACGCTCGCACTCCTCAACCGCCTGGAGGACCTGCTGGGCATCCGGATTCCGATGGGTGAGCTGCCCGAGGACGCCCGCGCGTGGCAGATCGGTGTCGATCAGCTCGCGGCGGAGGACAGCGAGGTCGCCGAATACGTGCAGTCGCTGGAGGAGGCGCGGGACACCGCTGAGCTGCCTGAGGCGTCGGGGGAAGCGATCGCCAAGGAGTTCGAGCGCTATCTGCGCCGCCGCGACGGCAGCGGCTCCGCAGAGGGGGGCTCCGCGCCTGGTGCTCCCCCCTATCTGCGGGACCCGGGACAACAGCCACCGCCCCCGCCGAAGCCCGGCGGTGAGCCGCCGCGGCCTGACGACTCCGACGAGGAGTAGGGCTCGCCCCCCTTCGGAGGGGCAAGCCCTCAGGCGTTACAGGGCCACGCCCAGCAGCGCGTCCACCGTGCGGGAGGCCAGGCCAGGGGCTCCCTCGTCGGTGCCGCCCCGGGTCGCCTGCTCCTCCACCCAGGCGTCGACCGCCGCCAGCGCGGCAGGCGTGTCCAGGTCGTCGGCGAGAGCGACCCGTACCGACTCCAGCATGGACTCGGCGGGCGGCCCGTCAGGCCGTGAGACCGCCGAACGCCAGCGGGCCAGCCGCTCCTTGGCCTGAGCCAGCACCGCGTCGGTGTACTCCCAGTCGGCCCGGTAGTGGTGCGCCAGCAGGGCGAGCCTGATGGCTGCCGGGTCGACGCCGTCCTTCCGCAGCTGGGAGACGAAGACGAGATTGCCCTTGGACTTGGACATCTTCTCGCCGTCCAGACCGACCATTCCGGCGTGCACATAGGTCCGTGCGAAGGGGAACTCACCGGTCAGCGCCTGCGCGTGCGAGGCGCCCATCTCATGGTGCGGGAAGGCGAGGTCGGAGCCGCCGCCCTGGATGTCGAAGCCCATGCCCAGGTGTTCGAGTGCGATGGCCACGCACTCGATGTGCCAGCCGGGGCGCCCTGGGCCGAGAGTGCCGCCGTCCCAGTGCGGCTCGCCCTCGCGGGCCGCCGTCCACAGCATCGGGTCGAGCGGGTTCTTCTTGCCGGGCCGCTCGGGGTCGCCGCCGCGCTCGGCGGACAGCAGCCGCATCGTCTCGGCGTCGTAGCGCGACACCTCGCCGAAGTGGGCGTCGGATTCGACGGAGAAGTAGATGTCGCCCTCGAGTTCGTAGGCCGCGCCCATGTCGCGCAGCCGTTCGACCAGCGGGACGATCTTCGGGATGGACTCGACGGCACCGATGTAGTGCTTGGGCGGCAGCATCCGAAGGGCCGTCATGTCCTCGCGGAAGAGCGCGGTTTCACGCTCGGCGAGCGCCGTCCAGTCCATGTTCGTCGCGGTGGCCCGCTCCAGAAGTGGATCATCCACATCGGTGACGTTCTGTATGTAGTGAACCTGGCGCTTGGTGTCGAGCCACACGCGCTGCACGAGGTCGAACGCGTTGTAGGTCGCCGCGTGTCCCAGGTGCGTGGCGTCGTAGGGGGTGATCCCACACACATAGAGACGGGCGACAGGGCCGGGGGTGAGGGTCACTCGACCACCGGTCGCGGTGTCGTGGATGTCGAGGTCGCGGCCCTGCCCAGGCAGGACGGGGACCTCGGTAGCGGGCCAGGCATGCATGCCTTGAGCCTAACCCGGACTGGTGTTCCGTATCCGGCCGGATGGGCGCCGATCGGGGCGCCCGGCCTGGCCGTCCGGGGCTAGACGGGTGGCCAGGGGATCGCGGGCCACGCACCGCTCGGCAGCGGGTGCCGTCCCGAGCTGAGCAGCGCCTCCACCCGCTTGCGTACGGCGTCCACCTCGGCGCCGGTCAGCAGCACGGAGAGCCGCTCGGCCAGCGGTACGTCCTGGGACAGCGCGGCCGACAGCGCCCGCAGGACCTCGACTGCCTCGCCGGTCAGCTCCTCGCCCGCCCAGCCCCACAGCAGAGTGCGCAGCTTGTCGTCCACATGGAAGGTCACGCCGTGGTCGATGGCGTAGAGCGCGCCGTCCGCGCGTGGCAGCAGGTGGCCGCCTTTGCGGTCGCCGTTGTTGATCACCGCGTCGAGTACGGCCAGGCGGCGCAGCCGGGGGTCGTCGGCGTGTACGAGCAGTGCCGTGCGTCCCTCCCCCACCTCAGCGAAGCCGACCGCCTTCCAGCCCTCACCGGGTTCGTCGCCGTCGACCAGCGCGAGCAGCGGCGCAGGCTCGTCCGCCGCCGGGTCGTCCCCGGCCGCAGCGGCCGGAGCGGCCCCAGCCGCTTCCTCGTCGTCCGCCTCCGGGTCCGCCTCGCCGTCCGCCTCCGCGTCCGGTGGCTCGCCGATCCACGCCTGGCACATGCCGAGCCCGTACGGGCCGTCGCGCAGCACGGTGGCCGGTATCAGGTCCCAGCCGGTGGCGCGGGAGATCTCGTAGGCGGCGACCTCCCGTTGGGCGAGGTTGCCGTCGGGGAAGTCCCACAGCGGACGCTCGCCCGCCACGGGCTTGTAGACGCACGGGAGGCTGCGCCCCTCGTGTTCGACGGTGCCGAACAGAACGGCGTTGGAGGCCGCCCTGATCTGCCCGCGCACCGTCAGGGTGCCTTGTGCGAGCAGCTCGCGGGTGGCCTCAGCCGCGGGAGCCGCGGCGATACCGGGCGCGGGTGGTGGTGTGCCGTTCATTCGCCCCGGCGGTATCCGTTCTGGCGCGGACATACGTGTCCCTCCGGGTCGAGCGGCAGGCTGCACAGGGGGCACGGTGGGCGGCCCGCGTTCACGACCTCCATCGCCCGTTTGGCGAAGGCCCGGGCCATGCTCCCGCTGATCCGGACCCGCAGCATCGGGGGGCCGTTCTCGTCGTCCTGGAGCAGCCGTTCCTCGGCCTCGGCCAGGTCCTCGTCCTCGCCGGGTTCCAGCTCGACGATGGCCTGGGCCTCGACGACCATCCGCTCGCCCTCGCCGTCCCAGGCCAGTGCCATGGTGCCGACCCGGAACTCCTCCTCGACCGGCGTCTCCAGCGGCGCGGTGTCATCGACCTCGGAGGGAGCGACGGCGGGAACGGGCGCGCTGCCGCCCGAGCGGCGCACCACCTCGTCCAGCAGCTCGTCGATCCGTTCGGCGAGCGCTTCCACCTGTGCCTTCTCCAGGGCCACGCTGGTGGTGCGGCCTCCTGCGGTGGCCTGGAGAAAGAAGGTGCGGCGGCCAGGCAGACCGACGGTGCCGGCGACGAACCGGTCCGGCGGGTCGTACAGAAATACCTGACGGGACACGTTCTGCTCCGTTGGGTTCGACAGCTTGAGTGGCTTCGGACATCCGCACCCTACTGTGCGTTCCGATCATCGTGCTCAGGCGCTTCCGCCCACGGTCGCGTCGCCCTCCCCGGCACTCCCCCCGGCACTTCCAGTGTCGCCCTCCCCGCCGGTGCGATCCGGTGGCGCGAGGGAGGCCAGCTCCCCGGTGTCCCCGAGCCGCAGCAGGAAGGGGCGCAGTGGCGTATAGGCGATCGCGGTCGCCGAGCAGGGGGCCACGGATATCCGCTGGAAGAGATCGAGGTGCATGCCGAGCGCGTCCGCGACGATCGACTTGACGATGTCACCGTGCGAACACATCAGGTAGACGGCGTCGGCCCCGTGCTCGGCCTCGATGCGCGCGTTCCAGTCGCGTACCGCGTCCACGGCGCGCGCCTGCATGGCGCGCATCGACTCGCCGCCCGGGAACGCGGCGGCCGAGGGGTGCCGCTGGACCGTGGTCATGAGGGGTTCGTCGTTGAGCTCGGCCAGCTTGCGGCCCGACCAGTCGCCGTAGTCGCACTCGGTGATGCGCTCCTCGGTGTGCAGCGGCAGCTCGGGGCGGGCCTCGGTCAGCGGTGCGAGGGTCTCCTGACAGCGGCGCATCGGGCTGCTGACGGCTGCCGCCAGCGGGAGGTCACGGAGCCGGCCGGGCAGCGCGGCCGCCTGCCGCCGGCCCTGCTCGTCCAGGGTGACCCCGGGGGTGCGGCCGGCCAGCAGCCCTTCGGTGTTCGCTGTGGACCTGCCGTGGCGTACGAGGATCAGCGTGGGCATGCGGCAACCCTAAGCGAGGCGCGGCCGGGAGCGCTCTCCGGTTGTGGTGCCGCGCTGGGGCGGGAGAATTCGAGGAGTGATCGTCGATTGTGCGCTCTACCGGCAAGGGCGCCGAGCGGAGCGCCCGCAGGACTTCTCGGCGGCGCTGCGCGAGGCCCGGTCGTCGTCCGACACCTTCTTGTGGCTCGGTATGCACGAGCCGACCGAGGCCGAGTTCGACAAGGTGACCAGGGCCTTCGGGCTCCATCCACTGGCCGTGGAGGACTCGCTCCACGCCCACCAGCGGCCCAAGCTGGAGGTGTACGCGGACTCGCTGTTCCTGGTGCTCAAGCCGGTGGGGTACGACGAGGCCAGTGGCAGGCTGAGCACGGGTGAGCTGATGCTGTTCGTGGGCGACTCCTTCGTGCTGACGGTGCGGCACGGCGAGGCCAATCCGCTGGGCTCGGTGCGGGGGCGGCTGGAGAAGGAGCCCGAGGTGCTGCGGCACGGCCCGACAGCGGTGATGTACGCCGTCAGCGACACCGTGGTCGACCACTACCTGGAGGTCGCGGCAGCGCTGCACACGGACCTCGACGAGCTGGAGGCAGCGGTCTTCGCCAAGGACGCCCGGCTGGGCAAGGGCACGGCGACCCGGATCTACGAGTTCAAGCGGCGCGCGCTGGAGTTCCGCCGGGCGACGATGCCGCTGACGGACCCGGTGACCCGGCTGACGGGCGCGAGCTTGCCGTTCGTGCACAAGGACGCGCGGCTGTTCTTCCGGGACGTCGCGGACCATCTGTCACGGGTGAACGAACAGGTGGAGTCCATCGACCGGCTGCTGACGGACATTCTCTCGGCGTACCTGGCGCAGATGGGTGTGCGGCAGAACGACGACATGCGCAAGATCTCGGCGTGGGCGGCGATGTTCGCCGTGCCGACCGCCATCGCGGGCGTGTACGGCATGAACTTCGACCACATGCCGGAGCTGCACTGGGTGTGGGGCTATCCGGCCACGCTGCTGCTGATGGTGACAGTCTGCGTGGTGCTGTTCCGGGTCTTCAAGCGCCGCGACTGGTTCTGACGGCCGTGGCCTTCGTCCGTGGGCGGTCGGGCGTACCCGGGCTCCGCCGCCCCAGGCCGGTCGGGCGTACCCGGGCTCTGCCGCCCGGGACCGGTCAGGCGTACTCGGGCTCCGCGTCCGCCCGCCCGGTGCCCAGCGCGTCTCGGCGCTCGGGCATCCGGAGGCTGACCATCCGCCGCCAGCCGCCCAGCCGCTCCCAGACGTACCGCGCGTGGATTCCCAGTGCGACGAGCCCGTACTTGGCGCCCGACCAGCCCAGAATGCGCGCCATACAGCTCATGACGGCCAGGCTGACGTCGCGGTAGACCTTGATCTCGGCGAGCGCGCTCTCGCGCAGCAGCGCCCGAATGGCGCGGGAGTGCCCGGCCTCGGCCAGGCGCAGCAGTTCCTCGTGGCAGTAGGCGAGGTGGTTGTCCTCGTCCTTGGAGATCATCTTCACCGCGCGGCCGAGCTCCGGATGGTCCCCGGCCACCTTCTTGAGCAGGATCATCTCCTCGGCGGCACGCTGCTCGGTGACCCGGCTGTGGGCGAGATAGGTGAGGATGTCGTGTTCGGTCAGCGGCTCGTCGTGGCGGAGCTTCTCGTGCGCGAGGCCGATGCCCAGGCCCTCCAGGATCATCGTGTAGTCGGTGTCGTCCGGGATCTCGGCCACTTCCAGACCGCGCTTGTTCAGCAGTGCCATGAAGATCCGGCCGTGTTTGTCCTCATCGGCGCCGTGCCGGACGATCTTGGGGGCGAGGTGGCGCTGGGACTCGGGGACGAGGGCGGCGATCCGGCCGTTCTCCCAGCCGCCCTGCGCCTCACCGCTGGCGGCGATGGAGCAGAAGAGCCGGAACGACTCGTCGTTGTCGAGGATTTCCTGGAACAGACTCCTGGCCGAGAGCATCTCTGCCACCTCCGTGCGCGAGTTCCCGTACAGCACGACATCCGCAAAGAACGAGTCAAATACCGCCTACGCGAACGGGCAACAGGTGAGCGGCCGGTCTGCGCCGAATGTGGGAGGAGCGCCGCCAACCCGCGTAACCGGGCGGGCGACGCCGCGTTGTGCTCCGTGACGGCCGTGGCGGGGTAGACCCCGAGCCCCCACCACGGCCGCGGACCTCTCCGGCGCTCGGCGCCGTACGGACCGGCCCCCGCCTTCCGCGGGGCCGGTCCCGTTGTCCGGGAGGCCCTCGCCTCCTGGGGGCCGGGTTCCGGCAGGTCCTCGCCTCAGGAGGCGAGCCCGGCCCGCTCCAGGGCCTCGATGCCGGCACGCAGGCTGGTCAGCCGCTCCTCGCGGGAGAACCCTGCGGGTGCCAGCGACAGCGTCGTCACCCCGGCGTCGGCGTAGGCCCGCATCCGGTCGGCGATCCGGTCGACGGGGCCGATTAGGGTGGTGGAGTCGATCAGCTCGCGGGGAACCGCCGCCGCCGCGCCCTCCTTGTCGCCGGCCAGGTACTTCTCCTGGATCTCGGCGGCCTCCTTCTCGTAGCCCATGCGCTGGGCCAGCTTGTTGTAGAAGTTCTGCTTGCGGCTGCCCATACCGCCGACGTAGAGCGCGGTGTAGGGGCGGAAGAGGTCGGCGAGCGTGTCGATGTCCTCACCGACGGCCATCGGGACGGTGGGGCACACATCGAAGCCGTCCATCGTCCTGCCCGCCGCCTCCCGGCCCGCGCGCAGGTACTGCAGGGTCGTCTCCTCGGCGTGTTCCGGGGAGAAGAAGACCAGCAGCACACCGTTGGCGATCTCGCCGGTCTGCTCCAGGTTCTTCGGGCCGATGGCGGCGATGTAGAGCGGGATCTCCTCGCGCTCCGGGTGGACCGTCAGCTTGATCGGCTTGCCCGGGCCGCCGGGCAGCGGCAGCGTCCAGTGCTGTCCTTCGTAGGACAGGCGCTCGCGGGACATGGCGCGCCGGATGATCTCGACGTACTCGCGGGTGCGGGCGAGTGGCTTGTCGAACTTCACCCCGTACCAGCCCTCGGACACCTGCGGGCCCGAGACACCGAGGCCCAGCCGGAAGCGCCCGCCCGAGAGGGAGTCGAGGGTGGCGGCCGTCATGGCGGTCATCGCGGGGGCCCGGGCCGGGATCTGGAAGATCCCGGAGGCCACGTCGATCCGCTCGGTGTGCGCCGCGACCCAGGTGAGCACGGTGGCCGCGTCCGAGCCGTACGCCTCCGCCGCCCAGCACACGTCGTAGCCGAGCCTGTCCGCCTCCTGTGCGACGGCGAGGTTGTCCGCATCCATCCCGGCGCCCCAGTAGCCGAGGTTGATGCCCAGTCGCATCCCCATCCCGCACCCACTTTCCCTACTGATCAGTAATGTCCCTGACCCCCGGACTCTAACGCCTGCCACAACTACGCTCAACGCCCATGGAGCGAAGGCACCTGGGCCGCACTGGCCTGCGCGTATCCCGGATCGGACTGGGCACTCTCAGCTGGGCGCGCGGCGGCGGCACAGGTGGCGCACCCGATCGCGCGGGGCGCGGCGGGCAGCACGACACCTGCCAGCAGCACGACCAGCACTTCCAGCTCGCGGCCGACCAGCTCAGGACGTTCTGGGAAGCCGGCGGCACGCTGGTGGACACCGCCGATGTGTACGGCGACGGCGAGGCCGAGTACCTGCTGGGCCGGCTGATGCGGGACTTCGTACCGCGCCGGGACCTGGTCATCGCCACCAAGGCGGGCAGCGTCCCCGAACCCGACCGCCGCTTCGACTGCTCGCGCGGCCACCTCCTCGCCGCACTGGACGCCTCCCTCGGCCGGCTCGGCACCGACCATGTGGATCTGTGGCAGGTGCACGCCTGGGACCCGTACACACCGCTGGAGGAGACCCTCCAGGCGCTGGACGAGGCCGTCAGCAGCGGGCGCGCCCGCTACGCCGGGGTGTCCAACTTCTCCGGCTGGCAGCTGGCCAAGGCCGGCGCCTGGCAGCGCGCGGCCCCGGGCGCACGGCATCCGCTGGCCAGTACCCAGATGGAGTACTCGCTGCTCCAGCGCGGCATCGAGCGGGAGGTGCTGCCCGCCGCGCTGGACCTGGGCATCGGACTGCTGCCGTCCTCACCGCTGGGCCGCGGCGTGCTCACCGGCAAATACCGGCAGCCGGGCCCGCCGCCCGCCGGCTCCCGGGGTGCCGACGAGCGGCTGGCGGCGTTCGTCGAGCCGTATCTGGACGAGACAGCGGGGCGGATCGTGGACGCCGTGGCCATAGCGGCCGACGGGCTCGCCCTGCCCCCGCTCCAGGTGGCACTGGCATGGGTGCGCGACAGGCCGGGGGTGGTGGCGCCGATCGTCGGCGCGCGGACATCGGAGCAGCTCGCGGAGGCTCTGTCAGTGGAGGGCCTTAGTCTTCCAGACGAAATCCGCGCGGCGCTGGACGATGTCTCGGCTCCCGTGCACCGCTACCCCGACCATGACTGGAGCGAGCTGTGAGCAACGACAAGGCAGCCGAACTCCTCGCGGCCGTCCGCGCGGTGGAGAGCGGCGAACGCTCCGCCGCCTCCTTCTTCAACGAACCCGCGCCCGCCGAGCGGGCACGGGCGGGCCACGGGCAGGCCACAGGGCCGGGCCGGGAACAGCCACGGAGGGCCGCAGCACCGCCGCGCCAGGGTGCCGACGCGGCCTCCGGCCGTCCCGGGACCGGGGGGCCGACGGGAGGCGGGGAGCGGCCGGTCGCGGTGCCGGACGAGATCAGGGCGCTCCTTGCGCAGGGCGGGGCTCCCGACTCCCTGGCGCGGCCCGTGGCCGAGACGTTCGGCGAGGGCGCGGCCGAGCTGCTGCGAGCCGACCCCTGGCAGCTCCTCGCACTCCCCGGAGTGCGCCCCGAACAGGCGGACGGCTTCGCGCGCGCACTGCTCGACGGCGAGGCGGGGCCCGGGGACCCACGCCGCGCTGTCGCATTGGCCGGCCATCTGCTGGAGCGCGCGGCGCTGCGGGGCGACACGGTGCTGGCGCCCGGAGCGCTGGCCAAGGGCCTGGCCCAGCACGCGGTGCCGGACCCCGAGCAGGCGGTGCGCGAAGCCATGGACGCGGGAGCCGTGCTGGTCTTCGAGGACGCGCTGGACGCAGGCCCGTCCGCCTCGGCCGCCGCCCGGTCGGCGGCCGGAGGGGAAACCGACGAAGAGGGGGAAGAAGAGCGCCCGGTCAACGTCCTGGTGGGGCTGGACCGGTACGCGCTCGCGGAGGAGAGCCTGGCCGACGGGCTGGCCCGGATCGCGGGCACGTTCGGCTCCGGCTCCGCTGAGGCGGTGGCAGAGGGATCGACGGCCGGGCGTGCGACGCCCGGGGGGACAGCGGCCGAGGGGACGGCAGCCGAGGGCGCAGCGGCCGAGGGGACGACGGCTGAGGGGACGACGGCTGAAGGCCCGGCGGGCGGCTGGGCGGCGGCGGCCGGGGACGCCCCCTCGCCCTCCGCCCGCGAGCTGATCCGGGCCGTGGCCGGGAACGGCCTGGTCACCCACGCGGGCGGTGATGCCTCCCGCGCCGAGATCGCTGCCCTCGCCGCCGCGGCCCGGGGACTCGGCCTCCGCTCCTGGGTCCTCACCCATACGGACGACGGCAGCGCCCGGATGGCACACCTCCTCGCCGAGCAGCCGGCCTTCGGTCCGTACGGGGCGGGGGACGCGGCGGCAGAGCACCCGGCCGATGAGGCGGAGGCGAGCTCCCGCCCGGACGCTGCCCCTGACCCGGGCTGTGCCACGGTTGCGGGCCTCCTGGCGGGGACCGAGGGGCCCGGCAGGGACGAGGAAGGGGCGCTCGCCGTCGACCTGCTGGCCGTCTGCGACGCACCGCAGCTCGACGCGGAGACCGCCGCAGCGCTGCTGGAATCGCTGCCGGACGGGGTGCGGCTGGTGCTCAGCGGGGACCCCGGAGTGCTGGGCGCCGCCGGCCCAGGACAGGTGTTCCGGGACCTTATGGCGGCCAAATTCTGCCCGCACATCGCCTCGCGCACCCCGGACCCCGGCCCGGTGGGCGAACTGGTCTCGGGCATCGGCATCGGGGAGCTGAACCAGGTCGAGGCGCCGGGCAAGGAGGTCGTGATCGTCCCGGTGACCGACCCGAGTGAGGCCGTGCACCGCACGGTGCAGCTCGTCGCGGACTCGGTGCCCAGGGCGCTCTCGGTCCCGTCAGCCGAGACCCAGGTGATCACCCCGGGGCACGGCGGCTCGGCGGGTACGCGCGCGCTGAACGCGGCCCTCAAGGAACGGCTCAACCCCGGCCCCGGCCGCTTCGGCGGCTTCGACCCCGGCGACCGGGTCGCCTACTCCCCCGCACCCGGCCGCACCACCATCTGCACCGTGGCCTCAGCCGACGACCGGGGCCTCCACCTGACGCACGGTGAAGGCGGTCTGACGGTCCCGCCCGAGCGGGTCCCCGAAACGGTGCGGCACGGCTGGGCAGTCACGGCCCACCAGGCAGCGGGCATCCGCTGGCCCGCCGCCGTCGTGGTGCTCCCCGGGGACGCGACGGGGGCACTGAGCCGGGAGTGGGTCTACACCGCGTTCAGCCGCGGCGAGCGCCATCTGTCGGTCGTACACGGCGCGGGCGATGCGCTCCCCCGCGCCGTCGCCTCGGTGGTCGGCCGGGAGCGCACCACGCGGCTGCGCACCCTCCTGACGGAGTCCGCCCGCGCGGCCGAGGCAGCGCGGGCGGCGGAGTCCGGTGGACAGGACGGGGAGGGAGGGCAGGCCCCGTAAGGGGCCGGGGGCGCCTCCAGGCCGAAGACCGGGGGCGCCCCCGGGCCGCAAGCCGGGGGCGACTCGCAGCCCGGGCGCTCCGGACACGGGCACTCCCCCACCCCGGGACGGTCACCAGGCGCGGCCGGGACGGCCGAAGCGCCGCCTCGTCACCTGCCTCGCCGGCCGGTGGGAGCGGTCCCGGTCCCGTCGGGACCGTCAACGTCCTCCGGCTCCTCCTCGTCGTCCTCGTCCTCCCCCTCGTACCCCTCCTCGTCCTCGTCTTCTTCCTCGTCCTCGTCTTCGCCACGGGCCTCCAGTACCAGGTCCTCCTCGTCCTCGTCGAAGACGGAGCTGACGTCGAAGCGGCAGATCACCCGCTGGGGGTCGGCCTGATCGAACGGCGAGGAGAGCCACTCGCCGGGCTCGGCGGGTTCGTCGGCTGCCGTGACCCACAGCGTGGAGTCGCCTTCTTCCAGGCCGAACTCCTTGTGGCGGGTGGCGATCTCATCCGGCTCGTACTCGCCGAAGAGCACCCCGAGCGCCGCGTGCACGCTGTTGCCCGGCGCGGCGCTGTCGACCCGTTCGTCCTCCGCCGCCTCCGGGTCCAGCTCGGTGACGCGCTCGGCCTGAGCCTGCAGCCGCTGGGGCTCGGAGATGACGTAATCCCGCCGGATCAGGACGCTCAGCGCATGGGGCACCTCGGGCCCGGTGTATGTGGGCAGGCCGTCGCTGCTGGGGATCTCGAACGGGGTGACCTCGTCGTAGACCTCGTACAGCATCTCGTCGTAGTGCTCCCCCGCGGCGGCCAGCGCGTCGAAGGCGGCGTAGACGGCGGAATCGAGTTCGGCGGCGTACTGCTCCGCCGAGGAAGCGTCCCGCTCAGCCGCACCGGCGGGCGCCCGGGAGTCCCCCGCACGGCGCTCGACGGCCTCGAGGTGCCGGTCCAGCGCGGCTTTGACCGCCTCGGCAGCGGCGCGTACGTCGGCAGCGGTGGGCTGCGCAGCATCAGACATAGTGCAGACGCTATCGGCAGACGGGGTCCATACGCACAATAGAGAGGATGCCGGAATACGAATTTCGCGATGTGTACGTCCCTCGGGGCGTGTCCCGCAAGGCTGCGACCCAACTGCTGACCGACCACGCCGAGTACGGGCACTGGGAACTGGCCCGGATGCGCCTGTACCCGGACGGGAGCCGCCGGGTGCGGCTCCGCCGCCGCATCATCCGTCAACTGCGCCCCACCTGGTGATCACCCACCACGGGTGAACGGGGGGGCGGCCGGGTCTCCGAGGCCGGGTGAGTGGCCGGACCGAGGCGCCGAGAGACCGGGGGGCGGGAGACCGGGCCGAGAGGCCGGGGCTCATGGCCTGAGCCGGAGGGAGCGGTCCGCTGGATGCGGGACCGCTCCCTTTGCTGTGCCCGGTTGCCGAACCCCGACCCAGGGCCCGTCAGCGACGGGTGGCCGCCCTGGAGCGCCGGTAGAGCACGTAGCCGCCCGCGAGCATCCCCACGCTGAGTGGCGCTGCCAGGCCGAGCTGGGAGCCCGCACCCGTGTGCGCCAGCGAGCCGCCGGAGTCCGGCTCGGTCGCGCCGGACTTGTCGGACGCCGCTACGGCCTCCGGCTCGGACGGAGCGTGCACCTCACCGGTGCTGCCGGGCTCGTTGGGCGCACTCGGCTCCGAGGGCTGCCCGGGCTCACCCGGCTGCCCAGGCTTTCCGGGCTCTCCCGGATTCCCCGGCTCACCCGGCTCACCGGGCTGCTCCGGCTCACCCGGCTCACCGGGCTGCTCCGGCTGTCCAGGCTCCCCGGGCTCTTCCGGGTTCCCCGGCTCGCCTGGCTCGCCCGGCTCACCGGGATTTCCCGGCTCCTCGGGGTACCCCGGGTCGACCGGCCCGGGGTTCGACGGCTTCGACTCATTGGCGCAGCCGTTGCCGTGGGCCGGGTTGAGCGCTCCTACGACGTCAACGGTGTTGCCGCAGGCGTTCACCGGCACATCGACCGGAACCTGCGCGGTGTTGCCAGAGCCGACGCCCGGCGAACCGTGCGCGGAGCCCCCCGCATGGGCCCCGTGCCCGCCCTGCGGGCTGGGGCCGTCACCGCCGCGGCTTCCATTGCCGCAGCCGTTGCCGGACGCGGGGTTGAGTACCCCGACGACGTTGACGGTGTTGCCGCAGACGTTGACCGTGACGTTCACCGGCGCCTGCACGGTGTTGCCGGAGAGCACGCCCGGCGAGTTCGCGCTGCCGCCGTGGGCGCCCGAGTCGGCGAACGCGGTCCCCCCTGACATCGCGAGGAGGCCGCCCGCGGCGGCCATGGTCATCAGGCCCTTTCTGGTGCCCTGTCGCATGCTGTGGATTCCCCTGCCTTTACTGGCTGTCGTTGACCGGCCAGGGAGGCGCCCTGCGCGCCGTCCCGCCCCCTCAGAACCCGAGGACCCCGGAGCGCGTGGCGCGTGCTCCGGGGGCACTCAGATGAATTGCTCACCGATCAGGTCGGATGAGGCTCGGCGTCAGTCGTTGACGCAGGTGTTGCCGAACGCCGGGTTCAGCAGCCCGACCACGGAGATGGTGTTGCCGCAGACGTTCACCGGAACGTGGACCGGGGCCTGCACGACGTTGCCGGAAACGACACCCGGGGAGTGCACGGCGGCACCCTGCGCACCGGAGTCGGCGACGGCCATACCCGCACCAGCCAGCACAAGACCGCTGGTGGCAGCCGCGGCGGCGATGACCTTCTTGAACATTGATCCTCCTTGTTGGCAATACGGTCCCGGCCGGGGACCGCACTCCCTGTAACGAGGATGGCGGAATCGGGCTACGAACTGACTAGATCATTCACTCGTCTCAGTCGGCTCCGTACAGGTGACCGATTAACCGATTACCGCCCCGAGTGGTCAACGCGGCGCGACGGCAGCCGCTCTCATGCCTGATCCAGGAACCGGTCCAGTACCCGGACCCCGAACTGGAGTCCGTCGACCGGAACCCGCTCGTCCACCCCGTGGAACATCCCGGCGAAGTCCAGCTCCGGCGGCAGCTTCAGCGGCGCGAAGCCGAAGCAGCGGATACCCAGATCGTCGAAGGACTTGGCGTCGGTACCGCCGGAGAGCATGTACGGCACGGCACGCGCGACGGGGTCCTCGGCGCGCAGCGACGACTGCATGGCCTCCACCAGCGCGCCGTCGAACGTCGTCTCCAGCGCCTTGTCGGCGTGCACGTCCTCGCGCCGTACCCGCGGCCCCAGCAGCCGGTCCAGGTCGGCCAGGAACTCCTCCTCGTGCCCCGGCAGGAACCTTCCGTCCACGTGCGCTGTCGCCTGCCCGGGGATGACGTTGACCTTGTAGCCGGCCCCGAGCTGGGTGGGCGCCGCGGTGTTCTGCAGGGTGGCGCCGATGATCTTCGCGATGCCGCCGAGCCTGGCGAGGGTCTCGTCCATGTCCTCGGGGTCGAGCTCGACGCCGAGCGCGTCGGAGAGCTCGTCCAGGAACGAGCGGACCGTCTTGGTCACCCGCACCGGGAACTTGTGCCGGCCCAGCCGCCCCACGGCCTCGCACAGCTCGGTGATCGCGTTGTCGTTGTTGGTCATCGACCCGTGCCCGGCGGTGCCGTCCACGGTCAGCCGCATCCAGTGCATGCCCTTCTGGGCCGTCTCGATCAGATACAGCCGCAGATCCTCGTTGACCGTGAAGGAGAACCCACCGACCTCGCCGATGGCCTCCGTGACCCCTTCGAAGAGGTCGGCGTGGTTGTCGACCAGGTGCCGCGCCCCGTAGACGCCGCCGGCCTCCTCGTCCGCCAGGAAGGCCAGCACGATGTCGCGGGGAGGCTTACGGCCCGTACGCATCCGGTCCCGTACGACCGCCAGCGTCATGGCGTCCATGTCCTTCATGTCGACGGCGCCGCGCCCCCACACGCAGCCGTCGGCGATCTCCCCGGAGAACGGATGATGCGTCCAGTCGTCGGCGTTCGCCGGCACCACGTCGGTGTGTCCGTGAATGAGCAGGGCAGGGCGCGAAGGGTCCTCACCTGTGATCCGCGCCACGGTCGAGGCCCGCCCCGGACTGGACTCGATGATCTGCGGCTCGAGCCCGACCTCGGCCAGCTTCTCGGCGACGTACTCCGCCGCCGCCCGCTCCCCGGGGCCCTCGTTGTTGCCGTAATTGCTGGTGTCGATCCGGATCAGCTCGCGGCAGAGATCGACGACCTCGCTCTCGGCGCTAGCGGCACTCGCGGTCGCGGCACTATCGGCACTCACGCTGCCTCCTCTTCTCGCAGGTAGGCCCCCATCCTCCCGCCCACACCCCGGCACCCCAAGAGCCGGGTGATCGCAGTCCTCATCGGGTGCTAAGGTTTAACCCGTCGCAAGGCCGCCCACCGGCCGTGCGGCACACCCGGTCGGGGTGGCGGAATGGCAGACGCGCTAGCTTGAGGTGCTAGTGCCCTTTACAGGGCGTGGGGGTTCAAGTCCCCCTCCCGACACGTACTGGTACCCCACGGGAACCGCCTAGGTCCTGGTCGAGATGGCTCTCGACCAGGACTTTTTGCTGCCCGGGGTCATAGCGCAGACGGATGCCCAGCTTTTTGTAGAGCTCGGCTTTGTGGGTGGGGTCGGCCTGGTGGATGGCCGTGGTGAGGTTCCCGGCTGCTCGGAGGAGTGCGGCGATCTCATGCCGCGACAGCGGTGTGCCGGGCTGCGGCTGTGGTTGCGGCGTGGTAACTCGGAGTTCTCCTTCGGCCTGTTTGCGGCGGGCCTGGGTGCCGGCGATCCATTGCCGGTTGCGATCGCCCTTGGACATGCCGCCGAAGACGGACAGGATCAGGTCGTGGGCTTCGTTGTCGGCGTCGATGGCACCGCCGACCTCGGGCACCCACAGAGGGACCTCGTAGTGCACGAAGAGCAGGAAGCTGTCCCCGAACTGGTTGCCGGAGAAGGCCCGCCGCGGTTCGCCGGTAACCACGGCGTCGAAGCCGCGATCGGGCTGGATTTGCCGTCACTGACACGCCACCCGTCCAGCACGATGTACGACGTGAACGGAGTCACTGGAAGCACAGTTCTTGCCCTGGTCGGCGTCCTTCTCGGCACCGCAGGGACTCTCCTGGGACAGCACCTGGCAGCCCGGGTCGAGATACGCCGTGATCAGCAACAGCGCGCGGACGCGGAGCGCGCTGAGCGCAAGGAGGCCATCCTGGGCTTCCTCGCCGCCGCGCAGAGCGCTGAGTTGATATTGGACCGCAGAGACCGCGGTCTGCCGGCGCCCGAAGACCCCGAGGACGAGAAGCTGCACGACCTGTGGCTGGCGAAGAAGGCCGTCGAGCTGGTCTGCTCGCATGAGACGGCCCAGGCCGCCCATGACTACACCGACGCGCTGCACAAGCACATGCGGAGCAGCTCCCCACAGAGCGGGCGGCCACCCGCAAAACGGGAGCGGCGCTACGCCTTCATGGAGGCGGCACGCGATGCGCTGGAGGGAGGACGCCCGCGACTACGACGATGATTTGTTTCAGGTGGTGGCAACACGATCGAGTGGGCCGAGGCGACCTGCAACACGAGCAGACCAGCCACTCCTCGCTCGTCCAGATCCCTGATGCGTTGAACTGAGAACGAGGCTACTGATGGTCGAGGAGGCTCTCGTGCGCCGGTGGCCGTACGAGGGCGGCGACGGACTCCCGTGACCTTCCGGCGACGGAAGCCGAAGCATGAGGTGTCAGCTCAGACCGCTGGGCCGGCAAGGCTGGGTGGCGGTGCCGCAGGGCAGCATCCCCTGCAAGTCGGCGACGAGATCGATGACCGGTGTGCCGAACACGGCGAATCACGACTGGCAAGTCCCCGTACGGGGGACCTCACCCCGTTCGAATGATGCTGCGCTCCCACGGGCCCGTTCTGACGCCTCGATGGCTGCAATTCCGAACATTTGATCACTAGGTACCCGTAACGGCTGCCTCTCCGCGCCCGTTTTTAGAGCACCAGTACCCCTCGTGCGCCCAACCGGAGGATGCCATGACCTTTGTGCTTGTCCCTGTGTACGCTCCGGCAGTATTCGAACATTGCCGACTTGCGGCCCCGCACACCGAGTCCTCCGGGCAGCGCGTTGACGCGGCTGCACGCAACACCACTCGCCCCGAGACGGGGTGGAGGGCATGAGGAAATCCGCGAACTCAGGCAACCCCAGGCCATCCTGGGCAGGAGTGAGGCGTCCGAAGCTGCGTAAGAAGTCCGCGCGGACAGCGAGCGGGATCTCCCAGGCGGAGCGGGAACTCTACGGCGGCCGGTTGCGCTGGGACAGGTCGTTCGTGCATCACGAGGGCGCACTGATCCGGATGGGGTTCGGGCAGATGGCCGCGGCCCTGCCGCGTATGGCGGGGACGGTGTTGCGCACTGGGTGGAGCGTGGATCGGCGGGCGTTGGCCGGTGTCGTGGCGGCGCAGGTCGGGCAAGGTGTGACGGCTGCGTGGGGCCTGGTTGCGGTCAACGGCATCCTGACTCAGCTGTTCGCCGACGGTCCGACCGCTGACAAGCTGCGTGACGCTCTCCCCGCTCTCGTGGTGCTGGCGGTGGTGTCGGTGGGTGCGGCGCTGCTGTCGGCCTGGTCGACGGCGATGTCGGGCCGGCTGGAGCCGCAGGTCGAGCGGGCCGTCTCCGCCCGCTACTACGAGGCCGTCACCCGCGTCGAGGTGGAGGCCACCGAGCGGCCGGAGGTGCAGCGCACCCTGGAGGCAGGGAAGTTCGGCACCGACTCCGCGCGGAACATGCTGCGGCTGTCGGTGGGTGTGGGCAACGTGCTCATCGGGATGGTCGCCGCAGCGGTCGTCCTGGCGTCCCTGCACTGGGCGCTGCTGCCGATGCTGCTGGCCATCGCCCTTCCGCGAGGGTGGGGTGCGGTGCGCTCAGCCCGCCGTGAGTACGTCTCGCGGCTGCACTGGGTCGATCACCGCCGCGCCATCGCTTCCCTGCTGGCCTACCTGACCAGGCCACATGCCGCCGGTGAGATCCGTGCCCACGGTGCCGGGGTGAAGCTGCTGGGCGGCTATGAGGAGATGTCCCGGCAGATGGAGGCCGAGCAGCGGCGGCTTGCTCGGGCCCAGGCGCACACCGATCTGGTCGCCGGGGCGGGCTCCGGGCTGGCGTCGCTGGGCTGCTACGGGGTGCTGTGGTGGCTGCTGACCAGCGGCGGGCTGCCACTGGCGGTCGGGGGCACGGCGGTGGTCGCCATCCGCAACTCAACCGCGCGACTCACCTCCCTCATCCAGCAGGTCAACCGACTGTATGAGGAGATGCTGTTCCTCACTGATACGAAGAACGCGACCGAACTGGCCGCCCAGCACGCCATCCCGCAGACCGGCACGCCCCTGCCGTCTCCCGTGCGAACCGTCCACGTGGAAAACGTGTCCTACACCTACCCCGGCGCCTCTTCGCCGTCCCTGAAGGACGTGAGCGTGTCGGTGCGGCGGGGACAGGTGACCGCACTGGTCGGCGCGAACGGCTCGGGCAAGACGACCTTGACCAAGATCCTCGCCGGTCTGCTGCTGCCCACCGCCGGAGAGGTGTGGTGGGAGGGGGAGCACGGCGAGAGCGAGCGGGTCGAGGTGCGCGCCGCCGACCGGTCGGAGGTGTTCGCGTCCATCGGGCTGCTCGCTCAGGACTTCCCGCACTGGGAGATGACCGCCGCCACCAATGTGGCCATCGGCGCCGGCGACCGCCCTCGGGACATGGCACGGGTCAAACACGCCGCGCAGGCCGCCGACATCCACACACTGATCGAAGGGCTGCCGCACAGCTGGGACTCGATCTGCTTCAAGGGATACGAGCGCGGCGTCCAACTGTCCGGCGGGCAGTGGCAGAAGCTGGGCAACGCCCGCAGCCGGTACCGGAACGCCCCCTTCTTCCTCGTCGACGAGCCCACCTCCGCACTCGACCCACGTGCGGAAATCGAAGCCTTCGAGGGCCTGTGGTCCCTGGCCGACAGCGGCCACGCCGTCGTTCTCGTCACACACCGGCTCGCCGCCACCGCGAAGGCCGACCACATCTACGTCCTCGACCAGGGCCGCATCGTCGAAAAAGGCACCCACGACCAACTGATGTCCCGCAACGATGGCCTCTACCGGGAGATGTTCCAGGCTCAGGCCGCCCAATACGGGCTCGTCCCGCCGCCCTCCGACAGCCTCCCTGCACAACGGGCCAGTGACGCCCCCCAGCACAAGGGGGCCCGGTGAACACCGATAGCGAGTTCAAGGACGCACTGCCACTGCCACTGCCACAGAACGCCTCGGCGCTGATCTACAACGACGCCGGCAGCAGCACCCAGTCCGCGACCACCTCGGTAGGTGCTGTTGGCGAGCGGAAGTGCCCCGCTGGCATTTCACCGACCCCGGCTACTGGGCTGCAGGCAGCAACTCCCCCGTCAACGCCGCAACCCGTGGAGCAACAGCCCGCTCCCCCGCCCACAGTACCCATACGCACACGCGGCGGCAGGCCGTGACTCGCGGGCGGGTGGCGGGACCTGGCGTTGGGTACCGTCACCCGCCCGTCCGTTTCTTACCTGGTGTAGTCCTTGATCCAGTAGGAGCAGTCGATCCACCCCGGGAGCCCGCCGCTGAAGTCCTTCGCGCAGGCCTTGAACTTGACCTCGGTGTTGCGCGGGATGTTGCTGATCCTGCAGTACTCGAACCCGTTGTTCGAACCGTTCCGGTCGTCGCACGACGTGATCTCGGAGCGGCCGGGGAGCTTGATGCGGAGCACCATGCCGTAGCCGTCCTTCTTGGTGTCCGCGATCCGGAACTTGTTGTTGTCGATGCTGTTGAATCCCCCGGTTCCGCGGCCGTTCGACGCGTCCGCGATGTGCCAGGACCCGACGGCGTTCGCCGGGGCCTGTGCCAGGGCGACACAGGCGGCGGCGCCGACCGCCACGGTCAGAACACGCTTGATACGGGACATACGCCCCCCACACTCCTTCTCACAGCTCCCCGAGCGGCCAACCCGTCGGGTGGTCAAGAGGATCATGCCCCGGACAAACGCGATTTGCCAGCGTTGCATGGGTACTTCTTTGCCGACGCGCTGTGTGCGGTATGTCGAATAGGTGAGTTCGCAGAGGCACCCATGTGAAACGCCCAGCCGCGGACGTGTCCGGGGGTTCGGCGGGCGGGCGGCGGAGCCCTCGCGCTCTGCACCGCCGCCTGCCCTCCGCACGGCCCCGCCGCGCCGCCGTTCCCCGGTGGACCGGCACCGGCCGGGAGCCGGCTAAGGGTTCGCGGGCGGCGGGGTGACCTTCGTGTAGAAGGCGTCGGGCCGTGTGACCGGTTGCTGGTTCACGGTGAGCTGGGTGGTGACGACAAGCTGGCCGGTGGTGGAGTCGGTCTGGGCGATGAAGGGGAGCGGCTTGGAGTCGTGGGGCTCCAGGGGCGTGGTGAGCGTCCAGGTGAGTTCGGTGGCTGCGGGGCTGGTGGTGACGGTGGCGCCGCCCGCCTGCGCGGGCGGGATGGTGACCTTGGTCTTCTCGCCGCGGACGGTCACGGTGAAGACCACCGAGGCGATCGAGGGGCCGTCGTTTTCCAGGGTCCAGACGTAGGGCACCTGGTCGCCGGCTCTGCACGAGGCGGGAACGCTGGTCGGGGTCGCTGTGACCTGGGCCATCCGCTTGACGACGAGGGGGCCCCGAGCGCCGCTGGAAACCGCCGGGTCCTTTCCGCTGAGGGCGGCGGTGACCGAACGGTGGCCGGCGGCGGCGTCGGCCGCCACGGCGATCTTGGCTGCCACCTGGGTGCGCTCGCCGGAGCCGAGCGCACCCACCTCGATCGTCCACGCCTTCGGCTCGCTGTTGAGCGCCCCCTTCTCCGCCTCCTCCTGGGGCGGGTGGCATACGGCAGGGCGCGTGCCGACGGTGGCGCTCAGCAGGTGGCATCCGTCGACGGCGGGAAGGGTGAGCACCAGGTCGGAAGAGCTCGACGGGCCGATGTTCTCGACCTCCCAGACCAGTTGGGTGTCCCGCCCCGCGATGGCCGGGTCCGGGATGGAGGGCTGCACCCGGAGGTCGACCACGGCGGTGCGGACGACGGTCACCGTCACCGGTGCCGTGGACACCCTGGCGGGTGCTCCCTCCCACACCGGAGTGGCCGTGAAGGAGACGGGCCCTTCGCGGAGGTCGTCGGCGGTCTCCACGGAGATCAGGACGGTGACGGGCTCGGTCGACTCGGGGTCGATGGGGGCCACTTGCCTGCCGTGGCGTATCGGTACCGCGTGGCCGTCCACGACGACGGCCGTGACCTCGATCTTGTCGGGGACGTCGATCACGACGTAGGTGCTCTGCAGCGGCCCACGGCCGGCCCGGGAGACCGTCCATCGCAGGATGGCCGACGAGCCCGCTTCCACGGTGGCCGGGTTGCGCTTCGCCGCGGTCACGGTCAGGCTCGCATCGGAGATCGCCATGCGGGTGCAGGCGACGCTGGAGACGGCCCTGCCCTGGTATGTCACCTCGGCGTGGGCCGTGCAGGCTCCCGGCCGGGGCGCGTCGAGCGTGCCGGTGAGCCGGATCTCGCACTCCTCGCCGGACCTCACCCGGGCGTACTTCACGGTGTCTCCGTCAACCGTGCCGTCGACGCCGCCCCCGAGAGCGACCCTGGCCCCGGTCAACTCCGCGGGCGGACGGACCGTGACCGTGACGTCGGTGGCGTCCGCCCCTTCGTTCCGCAGGCTCCAAGTGAAGTCCGCCGCCTCTCCGATACCGACCGCGACCTGACCGTAGTCGAGGGGCCGCACGATCAGTGTCGCGTTCTCCGCGATGTCGGCCCGGGGCTCGTCCTTGACGGAGACCTCATCCGCGTTGGCGGCTTCGACCCTGGCTGCGGTGGGGCCCAGTTGCCTGCCGCTCTGGTCGGGGGAGATCAGGAAGCAGGCGATCGCGTGAGTGGACGACTTGCCCTGCACGGTACCCAGTTCCCAGGACACCCACCCGTCCGTCGAGGTGGCGGGCGGCGCGGAGGTTTCGAGCCGCGCCTGACCCGAGGGTGGCGCCGCCATCCGCAGCCGGACGTCGGTGGCCGCTACGTCGGTGGCGTTGCGGACCGTCCACATGTAGGTGGCGTACGCGCCGGCGGCAGCCTTGCCGACGACCTTTCCCGCCACCTCCAGGACGGTCTGCAGCGCAGCGGTGACGCTGTCCCGTACACCGTTACCGGCGTCGTCGGCGGTGATCTCGACGGCGGTGGTGAGGTCACTGGTCGCGTTCTTGCTCGTCCTGCCCTTCACGGCCAGCTCGACGGTGGCGTCCTTCTTCAGGTCGGACACCTTCGCGACCAGCTGGTTGTTGTTCTCCTCTGTGATCGTCAGCGGCTCGCCGTCCGCGGTGACGGTGACGTTTCCCAAGCCCTTCGGCACGGTCACCCTCAGTTCGGTGTTCCGCGCGACGGAGGGGCCGTGGTTGGTGAGTGACCACGCGAAGGAGATGTCCTTGCCGGGCTGGACCTTCCAGGGCGTGGCTTTGCCCTGGGGCAGGTGCAGCGCCACCTTGCGGCGGGGCGTGACCGTGAGTGTGTGACCGGTCGGGGCGGCGTTGTACGCGGCCGCAGTGCCGACTGCCTTTACGGATGCCGGCGGGTCATCCGCCACCCTGGCGGTGATCTCGACCTCGACTTCCTTGCCGGTACCCAGCGACCCGGGGCGGAAGAGGACACTCCGTTTGCCGAGTACCTTGGCCGCTCCCCTGGCCCCTCCCTCAGCGGTTCCCTTGACCGTTCCCTTTGCCGGCTCGGCGTTGGTGACCGTCAGCCCGGTGGGCACGGTGATGGTCACGGACGGCGACTCGGCCTCGTTCTTCCGGCCGGTGTTCTTGAGAGTCCAGGTCATCACCAAGTCGGTACCGGCGGCCGGTTCGGACACGTTCGCACTCGCGTCGAGCTGGAGGGTGGTGAGCTTGTTCTTCTTGTCCTTCTTGTTCTTGTTGCGTTCGGGCTTGCTGTTGCTCGGCTGCGACGAGGGGCCGCCGCCGGGCAGGCCGAGGAAGACCAGCAGGGCGGGCAGTTGGCCGATCAGTTTCCACAGGTCGGAGTCGTCGGAGGAGTCCCACTTGTCGCCTTCGGCCATGACGTCCGCGGAGATGCTCAGGGGCGGCGCAGGGTCGGAGATGTTGCCCGCCGTGACGTCGGCGGTGGCGGTGATCCTGCCCGCGGCGCCGGCGGCCACCTTGGTCATCAGCGGGACGGTCCAGCCGTCCTCCTCGGGTTCCAGGTCGTCCGTGCGGAACCTGTACGTGCCGCCGCCGAGATCGGTGATCGCGCCCCGGTGCACCGCATCCTGGTGCTTGGGGTGCAGGGTCACCTCGGGCGGCAGATGCACCGTCACCTGGATGCCGGTGGCTCTGGCCGGGCCGCCGTTGTCCACCCGCCACTGGAAGCCCAGGTCGCTGCCCCGCTGGACCGCGGCGGGGAAGGCGTACGCCTCTTGGAGCGTGAGCTCCGCGTCCGTCGCCGGGGCGAGCGCCAGCACGGAGGGGGACCCGCCGCCGGACAGCCGTAGCACCGGAGTCCCGAAGCCGACCCTCTTCAGGACGTACGGCTTGCCGGTGACCACGGAGGCGCCGGGGAAGACCGCGTTCACATCGTCGGGGTCACCGCCCGGCGTGTCCCCGGCCAGGCACAGCGGGGAATCCGCTTTCTCAAGGAACGCGTAGTGCCCGGCTGCGATCGCTGAAACCTTGGGCTCGCTGATGCAGAGTGGCCGGTTCCGGACAGTGGAAATGCCGAAGCCCCAGGAGTACGCGTGGCCGCCCTCGGTCAGGGCCATGCCGAGCCGCCCGAACGCCGAGACCGCGCTCACCTTGGCCGCGAGGACCTCCTGCGGCGGTCGCAACACCGCGTCGCCGGCGTCCTTCTGCCAGCTCACCAGGCGGTTCTTCGACGTTCGGACCAGCGTGTGGTCCTGGCCCGTCGCGACCTCGACGGCGGCTTCGCCCTCGGTCGCCGCGAACACAACATGGACTCTGCCTTGGCTTTCCCAGTCGCCCCACCGGTACACGGAGCCCGCGACGATGGCCACCAGGTGGTCAGGACCGGCCGCGATCGCCGACGCTTTGCCGTTCCTCACGCCCTGCGGCATGGACGAGTCGACCATCTCGGGAAGCCCTGCCCGCCCCCACGCGATCACCTCGCCGGTGCTGCTCAGCGCGGCGGCCAGATCCGAACCGCCTGCTGTGACCGCCACGATGCTCCCCTGGTGCTCGTCAGGGAACCAGTGGATGACCTTGCTCGTGTCCCACTCGACGACCCGTCCGTGCCGTACCGCGATGTTCCAGTTCTCGTCGGCAGAGGCGAGGCAGGTGACCCCGCCGCGAATGATCTCCGGCGGAACCCACGTATGGGAGCCGCGCATCACCACCCTTCCAGCACGCAGGGGCGCCTCGCCGGTTGTCTCGCCTGTGGCCACAGAGAATCCTCACCTACGCCGTTGGGGAGTTGTCGGGTTCGGGTGCTCGGGTCACGCACCGTAGTTCGGGACACGCGGAGCGTGCGGGAGATCAGGATGGCCCGAGCCCGCGGCCGAGCGGTAGAGGGCCCCACCGTTCCCGTTGTCACCCGATCGAGGTGTTTGACCTCGACCCCGGTTTGCGGAGTGTGTGCCTGCCGAGGATGACGGTGCGATCAGATGACCGGCGGCAAGAGCGCCACCTGCCAGCACTCCGCCGGACGGGGCCGGTTCACCCGCCCCGTCGAGTCCTCGTACAGCTTCCTGTCCGTGCAGAAAGGATCACCATGGGCCCGACCCCCGAACAGATCCGCGCCGCGCTGCCCGAACGCTGGCACAAGGAGTACGACAGAAGCATCTCGGGACTGACCGGCTCGCCACTGGAGTTGACCCTCGACTTCTGGGACCACCACTCCAGGACGCTGACCGCCCTCGGCCCCGTCACCGAGCAGGAGCGCCACACCGGAGAGCTGTTGCGTCAGCGCGACGCCGTCCTTCAGCGCAGTCCGGATGCGCGTGAGGCATTGCGACTCGACGGCGAAGCCGGCAGCGGCTACCGCATCCGCTTCACCGAGACGGCCCAGGAACAGGTGCGGGAGCGGTATCACGAGGAATACGACATGCGCCAAGTCATCTCCGAGAGGCTGCCCGATCCACGCGCTGAGAGCACCGTCGTCCGCCCAGGCGCCGGATCGGACGACTTCCGTGAAGCACTGATCTACAAGTGGGCCATCGCCTACATCGCGGGCAGCGACGGCACGAAGCCGCTCGTCATGGTGACGACGTTCAACTGCTGACCGCACGCACGGCCCCGCTCTCTCCCCGACCCGGGGGGGGAGGGCGGCGCTCGCTGCCGCACAACCCGTGGCCGGTCGCGGCGGAGCCGGGCGGCTCGGCCGAGGTGCTCACTCGGCGCGCCGGCGGCAGAGTCAGCCGGTGACGGCCATCTCGTGCGGTGCCGCCGTCCGTGCTGTGGGCTCCGGCAGCAGGTCGCGGCTGCCCGGCTCGCGCAACCGCCGCAGGAAGGTCAGGATGCCGGCGTAGCCCTGTGCCCAGGAGTAGGGGGCCTCCTTGGTGAGGTTGTTGGCGACAAGGGCAGGCGCGTCGTCGGGGCCGTGGCTACGGCGGAGCAGATGGCGGGCCGCCTCGTGGGCGGCGTCGAGGTACTGGTCGTCCCCGCAGTCCACGGCCAGGTCCAGCAGCGCCGAGCCCAGACCGGCCGTGCCGCAGCACTGGCCGAGTGTGCTGAGCCTGGTGCTCCAGGTCAGGCAGCCCCTGGTGGCGGTCTCGGCGGCTCGCCGGAATGCGGGCTCGTCGAAGATCAGCCAGGCGTGGCGCAGCACCCGCGCGAGGCCGCCGAGACCACGGCACCAGGAGACCGCCATTTGGGAGGCGGTGGGCGCGTTGGCGGCAGCCACCAGGTCGGGGACGAGACCGGCCAGTTGGTCGGCCCGCCGCCTGCCGGTCCGCAGCAGCTCCTGGTCCGCGGTGCGGGCGGCGAGCAGGAGGAGGAAGTCGGTGATGCCCAGATACCCGTGCGCGTAGCCGAAGGCGGTCTCCTTCCCCAAATCGTCGGCCAGACGGGCGGGCAGGACGGCCAATTCCTCCCGCGCCAGCAACGGTTCGGCAAGCGAGGCCGCGTCCCCCAGGGCCCCCGTCTCACCTAGGTCGGCCAGGAGAAGCCTGCCCATTCCGACGCCCGCGTGACCGGAGACGACGTCGAAGTCGACGGCTTTCAGTACCTCCGGGGCCTCCGCCGAGGGAGGCGCCGGGCTGCGGGTGACGGCGGGCAGCACGGGCTCGGGCGGGACCTCGACTCCGGCGCGGCGGGCGGCGGCGAGGAACACCTCGGTGCCGGTGCGCCCGGAGAAGAGGCCGTCGGCGGTGGGAACCGTGGCCAGGCTGTGGTGTGCGTGCCGCGCCAGCCGCCGCAGCAGGTCCGGGACGCCCGGCCGGTGGCGGTGGTGCAGCAGCTCCAGGCCGATGCCCGCGCTGCCGGTGTAGAGACTGGCGTCGACGGCGGGGAAGTCGGATGCCTCTCCCCCGAGGTGGTACTCCCCCGCTTCCACCAGCAGCACCTCCAGCACCCGGTCTGCCAGGTCGGCGACCTGGTCCGCGGTGGCGGCCGGTGGTGGCGCGACACGGTGCACGGTCACCGCCCGGGTGCGCCACGCCCCGGAGGCGAGATCGGCAAGCGCCCGGGTGGAGCGTTCCGGCTCGCGTGAGAGGAGGTCGCCGACCACGGCGAGCAGACCCGGCCGATGCCCGGCGTGGACGGCATCGAGGCACTGGAGCGCCCGGGTCCGGGCGAGGGCGGTCGACGCCTCTCCGGTGACGGGCGGCAGTCCGGTGGCGGCGAAGACGAGGACCATGCCGAGCGCGTAGTGGTCGTCGACCACCGACGGCTCCTGGCTGCGGTCGAGCTGTTCCCTGGGGGCGTAGCCCGGCGTACCGCCCGGCAGGTGGAGGCCGTCGAGCGCCGAGATGCCGAAGTCGATGAGGTGGGCGCGCCCTGTGCTGTCCAGGACGATGTTGCGCGGCGTCACGTCCCGCATGACCACACCCCTGGTGTGCAGCGCCCTGAGCGTGGTGGCGAGTTCCCTTGCCAGGCGGGCGAGGGCCTCGTCGTCGCCCGGCGCTGTCGCGGAACCGGCCGGGAGCAGTGCGCCGTTGCGCCCCACGTGCTCCAGAAGGTTCAGGTCGCCGACATCGCTGGTGACGAGGTATTCGTCGGTGTCGTGGGCGAAGTGGTCGAGGAAGACGGGGATGCCCGGCGTACCGGCGCAGGCCGTCAGGACGCGGCGTTCGTTGCGCAGTCTGACCCGTACGTCGTTGCCGTCACGGTCCTCACTGACGTGAGCGCGGGCGGTCTTGACGATGACGGTGCTCGCTCGTGGAGCGTTCTCCCGCCCGTCGACCGGTTGCCCGTCACGTTCGCGTGCGGAGTCCTCTTGTGCGGGGCCTTCTCGTGCGGGGTCTTCGGCGCGGAGCGCGGTGTCCACAGCACGGTAGACGTTGCCACGGGCCGACTCGTACACCCCTTCGACGGCGCGGTACCGTCCGCCCAGCAGCTCCTCGGCGCCGGACCGCGGGGCACCCTCGTCCGGACGCGAGCGGTGCGCCGTGGGCGTCGCGGCGGTGTGCGGTGGTTCGCTCTCCCGAAGCGGTGGTTCACCCTCACGAAAGGGGTCGCTCACCCAGGAGGGCTGGCGGTAGCCGAGGGACGCGGCAGCCTCGAACTCCTCGCCGTCCGGTCCGTCGATGACGGCCACCAAGGTGCCGTAGGGGCCGCTGCGCCAGTGGGTACGGAAGGGGCCGTAGCGGTAGTACACGGGGGCGTCATCCGCCACCCGCCGGTCGCTGGGCACCACCGGGCCGGGATGCCCGCGCAGCAACTCGGCGAGGGACCGGCCGAGGTCGCGTACGCGCTCAGGTCGCGGATAGACGGTGACGGCCTTCCCCACGGCACCGGAGCCGACTTCCGCGCCGTTGAGCCGGCGCAGCACACGGTCCGAGCGCGCCACCTTGAACGAACAGCCCTCGGCGAGCAGGTACGGGAAGAGCGCCTCGGCCAGTCTCGGGAGTCCGTCGACCCGGGAAGAGACATGGAGCTTCCAGCCGTGGTCGGGAAGGCGGGGCGCCGGCTCGCATCTCACGCGGGTCCACGTGGCCCCCGTGGCCAGCGAGTGCGACGTCCGATGGTCCTCGATCAGCCGGCGGAGTACGTCCGCCGCGTTCCAGTCGGCCACGCTGCTGCTCCTCGATCGTTACGACCCGGGCTGTCCCGGTCCCGCGCAGACGTGCGCCCCGTACGCCGGCGCTCGCCGTGGACAGACCGACGGCCCGAGGCGGCACCGGCCGCGAACGCCGTGGCGTTCGGGACGGGGTTCTCCTCGGGCCGTCGTGAGGTGCGTCGGCCACCGCGCGCGGGGGCCGACGCAATCAGTGGTGACGCGCCGGGTCAGCCAGTGTTCCCGGTACCCATGCAGGTGTAGTCGCAGTAGGTGATCGGACAGCGGTCGGTGGCTCCGGCAGCGAGGTCGTTCTCGTGGAACGACACCTCGGGCTCTTGGTTCAGCACCCCGGCTTCCCTGGGGGTGAACTGGGACAGGAATTCCATGGCGTCTCCCGGGTTGGGGAATCTATGAAATCCGTTCTGTGCCACGGCACTTGAGGTTCCAGGGCCGTGTGATGCGAACGAGCCTAAAGTACCGGTTGAGCGTGCGGCAATACCTGCGCCGTGCATCGACAGCAGCCTCATACGGGTGGCGTGTGTCCGCCCCGGCTGCCCCACGCCCCCACCCCACCCGGTGGTGCCCGGCTGCCTCTTGTGCCGCTTCGTAGCGCCGGCCCCGGCCCCGGCCCCAGCGATCGGCCCCGGCACCCAGCCCTGCGCCCGTCGCCAGAAAGTCGGGGCATGTCGTGAACTTTTGGCGGGGACTCGGCATCGAACATCCCGTAGACCGACGCACCAGCACCAGGGGGGACATTCCGATGCGTTCACGTCTTGCCACCCGGCCCGTCCGAGCCGTTCCGGCCGCCGGCGCGGCAGCGGCCCTCACCGCACACACGAGGGCCCTCACCACGGGCACGGCGCCCTTCACCGACTGACAGGCCCGCGCGCCGAGGACGGAGCGCGGCGCACGGCGCGGCCCCTCGCTGCGGTGACGCGGCGCCCGGGGGCACATCTTTTCCAAGCCACAGCACGAGAATGAGGGTAGATGCACATCTCGTTTCTCATCTTCAGCGCGTACGGGATGGGCGGAACCGTCCGCACCACGTTCAACCTGGCACAGGCGCTCGCCGAGCAGCACGACGTGGAGGTCGTATCGGTCTTCCGCTACCGGGACAGGCCGTTCTTCGAGCCGGGCAACGGCGTACGGCTGAGATCGCTGGTCGACATGCGGCGGCACCAGCCGACCTACGAAGGCGACGATCCCGAACACGCCCGTCCTGCCCGGGTCTTCCCGTCGGCCGACGGCCAGTTCTCCCAGCACAGCGAGTTGACCGACCGGCGGATCGGTGAGTACCTCGCGCACACCGAGGCGGATGTCGTGATCGGTACACGGCCCGGGCTCAACGTACACGTGGCCCGGCAGACGCGCCGTGGCCCCGTGCGGCTGGGGCAGGAGCACCTCACGCTCGCCACGCACTCCACACGGTTGAAGCTGCTGCTGCGTCGCACCTATCCCCGGCTGGACGCGGTCACCACGGTGACCGAGGCCGACGCCCGTGACTACCGCAGCACTCTGCGCCTGCCGGGCGTGCGCGTCGAAGGGCTTCCCAACAGCGTGCCCGAACCGGAGGTCGCCCCGACCGACGGCAGCGGCAAATGGGTCGTCGCCGCCGGCCGGCTCGCCCCCGCCAAGCGTTACGACATGCTGATACGCGCCTTCGGCAAGGTCGTGCGCGAGCGTCCCGACTGGGGCCTGCGCATCTACGGCCACGGCCGCGAGCACGACAAACTGCGGGCCCTCGTCGACGAACTCGGCCTCTACAACCACGTCTTCCTGATGGGCTCGGCACATCCCATCGAGGCCGAATGGGTGAAGGGCTCGGTCTGCGCGGTCACTTCGAGTCTCGAGTCCTTCGGCATGACCATCGTCGAGGCGATGCGGTGCGGTCTTCCGGTCGTGGCCACCGACTGTCCGCACGGCCCCAGGGAGATCATCCGCGACGGCGAGGACGGACTTCTCGTTCCCACAGGGGATGTGAGCGCGATGTCCGGGGCGCTGCTCCGCCTCATCAACGACGAGCAGCTCCGAGCACGGATGGGACGAGCCGCTCTCGCCGCGTCGGCCCGGTTCGATCCGGCGCAGGTGGCCGCCCGCTACGAGGATCTGCTCACCTCGTTGGTCAACCGCCCGTCCGGGACGCTGCACCGAGCACGCGGCACCGTTCTCGGCGGAGCGTACGCGGCCCGGGAGAGGGTCCGCCTGGGACTGGGACACGCCCTGGCGGGGGCGCGGGCATGAGCCGGCGTAGCCACGACACGTCACCGGACGGCGCGGCGGCGAGCGTCCCGGCAAGTGGCGCTTCTTCCGCCGGCGGACCCCACCACGCGCGCGCGGACTGCACGGCCGACGGCGCCGGAGGGCTCACCTTCGACGTACGGTTCTTCGACCGGAACGACGCTCAGACCGCTGCTCCGAATCCGCCGGAGCGCGCGGCCGTGCTCCTGCGCCCGCGCCAGCACAGCGGCGGCCCGGATGACGGCCTCAGGCTGCCGCTCAGCCGTTCAGGGGAGGGTGGCAGGCTGCGCGCCACGCTGCCCGGCACCGCCGGGCTGCGGGAGGGGCGTTGGGACGCCTATCTCGCCTGGGCCGACGAAGAGCCACAGCGACTGCTGCCCGGAGTGATCGACCTGCGCTCCCTCGTCGACCGGGTGCCGGTCGATACGCACACCGGGCTCGTCGCCCGCATCCCCTACACCACCAAGTACGGCAACCTCACCGTCCGCGCGTGGCATCGCCGGCCGCACGCCGAGGCCGGGGCGCTGCACGTGGAGGACGGTGCGATGGCGCTGGAGGGCAGGCTCTACGGCGCGCGGCTCTCCCCGGCCGCTCAGCTGGAGGCGCGTTCCCGCGACGCGGCGGTGCCGCCGGTCTGTGTACCGGTGCGCCGGAAGAGTGCGGAGGAAGCCGGAGTGAGTGCGGCACCCCGCGACGGCGAGGGCGACGGGGACGGGGGAGGCGACGGCCATCCGGGCAGCGGGTTCACCGCCGAACTGCCCTTCGGCCCCCTCGTCCCCGGAGATCAGGTCTGGGATCTGTGGGTGCGTCCTTCCCACGACGAGAAGCCGGTCCGTCTCGCCCGGATACTCGACGACGTTCCGGACAAGAAGCGGATCTTCCGCTACCCGTCGCGGCGAGTGGCAGACCCCGGCGGCGCCGTCCACTCGGTGCGGCCGTACTACACGGTCAACAACAACCTGTCCGTGCAGGTGAGTCCTAAGGAGCCGGAGGAGTAGCCGTGCTGGTCTGGCGGAGCGCCAGGATGGTGGCTGCCGAATCGAGCCAGCGGGCGAACTGTTCCTCGGCGTCCAGGTCGGTGGGCTCGAGTACGGAGGAGGCGGTGGCCAGCCACTCCTTGGCGGTCCGGGCCGCCTCCGCGCCCGGCAGGGGCTCCGGGAGTCCGACTGCGGCCCGCAGGCCGTCGCGGCGTACCACCTCGGCGAGGAACGCCAGCGCGCGGGGCAGCACGCCGAGTTCCTCCGCTGTCAGCGCGGCCGCCACGGCGCCGTCACCGAAGAGGGCGGTGCGGTGGGGGCCGCCCAGGGTCAGTCCGTAGCGGAGCAGCAGGGGGATGTCGAGGGCGCGCAGTTCGGCGTCGGTCGTCCGCTCCTGTGACATGTGGGGTGTCACTCCTTCACCGTGATATGGAAGACGACCTCGGGGCCCTTCTTGTCGGGCTCCGGGGACTTCTCGGCCTCGTCGTCGCACCGGAAGCAGTTCTTGCGCAGCCGCACTTGAGCGCTGCCCTCGGCCTTGGCGCGGTAGTCGAGGAAGAGGGAGCCCGGGGAGCCCATCCGGTCCGGGGAATCCGCCTTCTCGCGCTGGCCGGTCTTGACCACCACAGCGGTGTCGGGCTCCGGGTCCACGGGTTGCCAGTCGTATCCGGCACTGGGATTGATGCGCATTGTCAGTGTGAAGGTGTCGCCGGGAGCGACTCGCACGTCGGTGTGCTTCTTGTCGAAGACCTTGTCGGGGGTTGGCGACGCCGTGGGCGTTGCGGAAGCCGAGCCGGAGGAGGCCGGAGCGGGCGACGCGGTGGCCGGTTCGCCGTCGCTGCGTTCCCCGCCGGTGCCGTCCGCCCCGCCGCAGGCGGAGAGGGCCAGCAGCAGTGCGACGGCGGCGCCGGTGGCCGGGCCGGTGCGCCGGATGCGGGAACGTGTCATGAGCGCGGGACCTACTTCGGGTGGGGGAGCCGGATGTCGGTGGGGGTGGGGTACTGCTCGTTCGACGCGCCGTCCATGGTGCCGTTGACGAAGTCGTCCTCGCTGACCCAGGTGGTGAAGCCCCAGGGGTTGTAGATCTGGAGCTGGTCCCCCTCCTGGCCGATGATCATCATCTGGTGGCCGAACTCGTCGCCCCGGCGGGCGCCGAACGGCACCGGCTGTCCGCTGTTGACCGCGTCGCGGATCTTGGGCAGCACATCCTCGCGGGACTCCTTGCTCTCGACGACCAAGGCGTCGTAGTCGCTCCCGGTGTGGGCTCCGATCTCGTCATCGGCGACCATCTCGCTCTCCCGGCCGTTCATGCCCACCTTGCCCTCGGCACGCCGGTCGTAGACCCTGGTCTCCTCGTCGCGCAGCCGCTCCTCGAACGCCTCAGCGTTGTCGTGGTCCGGGTCCCCGGGGTGCCCGCCAGTGGTCAGCTGCAAGGCATACAGCGGGTCGCTCTGCGCATGCATGGTGACGGTGGAGAGCGCCACGCAGGTGTCGCCCTCCTGATCCCACATCTGGCCGTCGAAGGCCACCTTGTTCGACTGGTCGCCCTCCCGCCGCGAGTCGTCGGAGCGGGTGACGATGGGCGTCAGATGCTTCTGGAGCCAGGCGGGCTTGTCGCCGTACGGGTGGATCTTGTGGGCGAAGTCCTGGATGCGGGACATCGGGTAGCCGGCGGCCAGCGCCTTGACCAGATAGGCTCGTTCCTGCGGTGACTTGGCGCCGTCGAGCAGCTTGTCGTAGGCCGCCCGGTCGTGGGCGCTGAGGCTGTTGAGACGTACGCCGGAGCGTTCCAGGTCCCGATTGGTGAGGATCTCGTTCTCGTCGGGGTCCCCGCCGGGTGCGGCCGCGTCAGTGAGCACCACGCGGTCGGCGTCCGACAGGTGCCGGGTGTCCAGCCTGCCGGAGCGGGCCTCGGACGCCAGCTTGTCCAGCTCCCGTTCGGCCCGCTTGCCCGCCTCCTCGGCGGCCTCCACTCCCGACTCCAGATATCCGATGCCGTCGAGCGCCGCCTTGCGGGCCCGTTTGGCGTCCTCGGCGTTGGCGAAGAACGCGTTGTCGCCCTCGGGCAGCATGTTCCGTGCGGCGCGCAGCGCGTCCAGGCCGAAGTCGTGTCTGCTCTGCGCGGTGCCGATTCCCTCGGCCAGCCTGACCAGCTCACGGGCGGCCGTGCCGAACGTCTCCGACATGCGCTCCGCCGACCGCGCGGCGGCCTTGGTCACCTCGCTCGCCTTGGAACCGGCCTCGCCCACCCAGGTGTTCGGGAGCCCCGCGGTGGCCACGGCGCGCACGCCGCTGCGGACCTCGTCGGCCAGCGTGGCGGCCCTGCGGTAGTCGGCGGCCTTGCCCGCGACCGTGTCCGGGGAGCCGTCGGGGGCGGGAAAGCCGAGCGCCTCGTCGATGAGGTGGGCGAGCTTGATGTTGTCCGTGTCACCGTCGAATCCGCCCTTGCCGTCGAAATGGAGGGCTTCGAGCTTTCCGCGCAGTTTCTCCAGCGCTCCCTTGCGCCGCCGGCCCAGCGCGGTCACCGCTCTTTCTCTTTCGACACCGAGATGGAGTGCAGCTTGCTGCGGATGCCGTGGTCGGTGTTCACGTTCAGTTTGACGCCGTCCCCGATCTTGCGGTGGATCTCCCGCAGCGCCCCGGCGAGCACCTCCATCTCCTCGTGCCACGCATGGGCGAAGGAAGTGAACGCCTGCTGCCCGCCGTACTCACCGAAATCCGCGCCGCCGAAAGGATTCAGGACCCACGTCGGGAACGCGGGCCACGGCGCGCCGCCGCCCAGGGACTTCCCCATCCCGTCGAGCGTCCGGGCTGCCTCGTCCAGCCGGTCGCCCTGGCTGAGCGTGGGTTTGCGCTGCAGCCCCAGCTCCGCCCTTCCCTCCCCCATCGCCTTCTCCGCCTTCCGCGACATTCGGCGCCCCGGCCCCGGCCCACGACACCCGGGGCCTATCAGGCCCACGTCAAATGGCGGTCATCATAACGAGTCCCGGGCGGCCGGCCACCGACGGCCCACCCCTCCGCTGTGCGAGTGACAGGCCGCTGACCAGCGAACTCTCCCATAGGTGCGCAACTGCGGTGTTAACGTCGCCATTTGCGACGAGAGGGAAGAGTGAACCGATGGCAGCAGACACGTTCCGCATCGGCGGAACGCTCGAGGTAGGGCGGCTCGGTTTCGGAGCGATGCACTTGCCGACCGGAACCGGCCCCGAGCGCGACGCCGCCCGCGCGGTCGCCCGGCGGGCGGTTGAGCTGGGCGTCACGCTCATCGACACGGCCCACCTGTACGGCGGAGGAGCCAACGAGGAACTCCTCGCCGAAGCCCTGCACCCCTACCCGGACGACTTGCTGATCACGACCAAGGTCGGTGTCGCACGCACCGGCCCAGGGGGCGAGTGGAAGCTCGACGCCCGTCCGGCCGTCCTGCGCGAGCAGGTCGACCAGGCGCTGCGCCGGCTCCGCGTCGAACGGCTGGAACTGCTGCAACTGCACCGCATCGACCCGGACACGCCGATGGCCGACCAGCTCGGGACGCTGCGGGAACTGCAGGACGAGGGCAAGGTCGGGATGATCGGTCTGTCCGAGGTCGATGTCCATGAACTCGGCCGCGCCCGGGAGCTCGTGGAGGTCGCGAGCGTACAGAACCGCTACAACCTGCTCGACCGCGCGCACGAGCCCGTCCTGGCGGCCTGTGAGGCGGCGGGGATCGCGTTTCTGCCGTGGCGGCCCGTGGCGTCGGGGTCCTCGGAGACACGGGAGGAGGTTGCCGCAGTGGCGGCCGAACTCGGCGCCACCGGCAGCCAGGTCGCCCTCGCCTGGCTTCTCGGCCGCTCTCCGGTCATGCTGCCCATCCCCGGCACCGGACGGGTCGAGCACCTGGAGGAGAACCTCGCCGCGGCGGACCTGCAGCTGACACCGGCACAGCGCGAGCGGCTCGACGGGATCGGTGCCACCGGCCACCTCGACGCGCGGGCCCCGCGACACCGGCCCGGCAGCTGAGGGTGGCGGTCCTGGCGATGCTGCTCGCTTTCTCGGTGATCTGGGTGGTGGCCGATCTGATCTGGTACGTGCCGCTGGTCGCCCTGGCCGGGCGGGTCGGCGGCGTGCTGCGACGACCGTCCGTCCGCCGCCGGATGGAACAGGTCTCGGGTGCGGTGTTGGTGGGACTCGGCGTCAGGCTTGCCGTCGACTCGTAAGCGTGCCCGGCGTGGGGAACTGCTCTCCCAGTCCGCAAACAGTGCCCAGGGGCACCCCCTCACCGGCAGGTCAGCTGGAGCCGCCCTTCTCGTCCTTTTCGTCGTCGACGATCTCGGCGTCCACGACGTCATCCTCCGCACCGGGGGCGCCGGAGGCACCTGCGGCGGCGGAGTCCGAACCGTCCGGGCCAGGCGCGCCATGCGCACCCGCGTACATGGCCTGCCCCAGCTTCTGGCTGACCGTGCTGACGCGCTCAGCGGCGGCACGGATCGCGGCGGTGCTGTCGCTGTCGGCCGACTCCGCCTTCAGCTTCTCCTTCAGCTCGCCGACCGCCTCCTCGACCTCGGACCTGGTGTCGGCGGGGACCTTTTCCGCGTTCTCGGCCAGGAACTTCTCGGTCTGGTGGACGAGAGCTTCGGCCTGGTTGCGGGTCTCGGCGGCCTCGCGCCGCCGACGGTCCTCGTCAGCGTGCTGCTCGGCCTCCCGCATCATCCGGTCGATATCTTCCTTGGGCAGGCTGGAGCCGCCGGTGACCTGCATCTTCTGTTCCTTGCCCGTCCCCTGGTCCTTGGCGGAGACGTGCATGATCCCGTTGGCGTCGATGTCGAAGGCGACCTCGATCTGCGGCACACCCCGCGGGGCGGGCGGCAGCCCGGTCAGCTCGAACATGCCCAGCTTCTTGTTGTACGCCGCGATCTCCCGCTCGCCCTGGAACACCTGCACGTTCACCGAGGGCTGGTTGTCCTCGGCGGTGGTGAAGATCTCCGAACGCCGGGTGGGGATGGTGGTGTTGCGCTCGATCAGCTTGGTCATCACGCCGCCCTTGGTCTCGATACCGAGGGACAGCGGAGTGACGTCCAGCAGCAGGACGTCCTTGACCTCACCCTTGAGCACACCGGCCTGCAGGGAGGCGCCGATGGCGACCACCTCGTCCGGGTTCACGCCCTTGTGCGGATCCTTACCGGTGAGGTTCTTGACCAGTTCCGTCACCGCGGGCATCCGGGTGGAGCCGCCGACCAGGATCACATGGTCGACGTCGGAGACATCGATACCCGCGTCGCGCACCGCGCTGTGGAACGGCCCCTCGCAGCGTTCGAGCAGATCCGCGGTCAACTGCTCGAACTGGGCCCTGGTGAGCTTCTCGTCCAGGTGGAGCGGGCCCTCGGCGGACGCGGTGATGTAGGGCAGGTTGATCGTCGTCTCGGTCGTCGCCGACAGCTCGATCTTCGCCTTCTCGGCGGCCTCGCGCAGCCGCTGCACGGCCATCTTGTCCTTGGCCAGGTCGACGCCGTAGCCGTTCTTGAACTGCTTGACCAGATGGTCGACGATCCGCTGGTCCCAGTCGTCACCGCCGAGGTGGGTGTCGCCGGAGGTGGACTTCACCTCGACCACGCCCTCGCCGATCTCCAGCAGCGAGACGTCGAAGGTCCCGCCGCCCAGGTCGAAGACGAGGACCGTCTGGTCGTTCTCCTTGTCCAGCCCGTAGGCGAGCGCGGCTGAGGTGGGCTCGTTGATGATCCGCAGGACGTCGAGCCCGGCGATCTCGCCCGCCTCCTTGGTCGCGGTGCGCTGCGAGTCGTTGAAGTAGGCGGGCACGGTGATGACCGCGTCCGTCACCTCGTCGCCGAGGAACGCCTCCGCGTCCCGCTTGAGCTTCTGCAGCACCCGAGCGGAGATCTCCTGCGCGGTGTACTGCTTGCCGTCGATGGTGCCGGACGCCGGGAAGCGCCATTGCGACTCGCCCACGTGCCGCTTCACGGAGCGGGCCGTGCGCTCCACGTTGGTGACGGCCTGCCGCTTGGCGACCTCCCCCACGAGCACCTCGCCGCCCTTGGCGAACGCCACCACGGACGGTGTCGTACGGGCTCCTTCCGCGTTGGTGACGACCGTGGGCTCGCCGCCCTCCAGCACGGAGACCACGGAGTTCGTCGTACCGAGATCGATACCGACTGCGCGTGCCACCTCGACTCTCCTCTCCTGCGTTGCCGCCGTACACAGTGATCGCAGCGAGCGGCGAGCACGGAACTGCCGCAGAGACAGACCTCTGCCTCTCTATCCTGCATAAAAGTTGAGTCGCCTCTTGTCAAGAGAGCGTCGTGCTCGCCGCCCGCGAATGCTCGTACAGCGCCGGGCTCACTCCGCCGGTTTGCGGCCCCAGATACGGACGGCGTCGCCGACCCTCATCCAGTTCCACAGGCGCTCCGCGTCCTCGTAGCGCATATTGACGCAGCCGTGCGAACCGGGCGGGTCGTAGATGTTCACCCGCGTCCCGTGGAATGCCTGGCCGCCGCTGAAGTACTGGCTGAACGGCATGGGCTGGTGGTAGAGGGTCGAATAGTCGTCCCGTACCCGGCGCTGGATCTTGAAGCGTCCGGTGCGCGTCTCGTACCCCGGCGCGCCACTGCGGATGGGCACCGCACGGATGACGACCTTGTGATTCTTGACCAGCCACATCACCTGGTGCGTCAGATCGAGGCAGGCCAGCCGCGCGCGCGTCGGCGGGCAGTGCTTGTCCGCGAGCAGCACCTCGGGATGGCCCGCCGCCCAGCGCGCGTACAGGGCCCGGTAGGTGGCCGGGGACGCGTAGCCGTCGGCGGGCAGCACACCTTCCTCTTCCTGGAAGTGCTGGATCGCCGCGCAGTCCTCCGGCGACTGCCGGCCGTCGACCGGGAGCCCCAGATACTTCTCGACCTCCCGCTGTTGCGGGCCGGTCCGTGTGGAGCACGCCGCCGCTGAGGCGTCCGGCCCCTGCCCCGCCGGGTGCGGGGCGTGCGCCTGGGAGGGTGCGGCCTCGGCGAGGCCGAGCAGCAACAGCAGCGCCAGGACGGGCAGCTGTGCTGTGCGGCTGGGGAGAGGGAAATTCTTCGCTGGCATGCCCGGGCATCTGCCCAGGCTGCTGCGAACGCAGTACGGAACCGCGCGGATTCACCCGACCGCCGCACTCGGGTTGCTCCTTCCCCGGGTCGGTGCCCCGGCCCGCCCGGGGAGCCTTCCCACCCAGGGCCTTCCCACCTGGGGAGCCTTCCCACCCAGGGGTCTTCTCGCCCGGACCCCCGGGCCCACCGGCCCCGTGCGGGCCGGGGCCGGGGCTGGTGGGTCCGGGCGGTCGAGGGGTCAGGCCGTCGCCAAGGTGTCAGGCCGTCAGTGTGGCCGGGTCGCTGACGCCGGTCTCGCCGGTCTCGACATGGCCCGCGAGACGGCGCTGCCAGTCGGTGCCGGTGTCGGAGGTGACCGTCAGGTCGTACCAGCGCTTGCTCGCGCGCAGGCTCACCGTGCGCACCACCGTGCCGCCGGCCGGCACCTTGTGAGTGGCCTTGGCGCCGCCGTAGGCATTGGTCACCGTCAGCTCGCAGTCGGTGTCGCCCGCGTTGGTGAGGGTGAGCTCGATGTCGCCGCTCTTGTCCAGGTGACGTGCCCTCACCTCGGGTCCCGCCTGCTTGCCCGGTCCCTTGAAGGTGCGCAGAAAGCCGTTGGGTCCGTGCGCTGTCAGGTCGTAGCTGCCGTGGGAGTAGGCGCTGTTCCAGGTGTCGGAGAGCCGCTTGCCCGACTCGGTGCTGTAGGTCCAGGGGCCGTCGGTGCGGTTGGCCGAGGTGACCAGGAAGAAGGCGCCCGCCGAGGAGCCGCCGCTGAAGGTGAGGGTGAACTTGCCCTGCTCCGGATGGGCCGTGCCGTCCACCAGCGGCGCGTACGGCAGCGGTCGCGTGGGCCGGGAGCCCGCCTCCTGCTTGGGCAGCGCCGGCTTGGCCGGCGGCTTGGGCACATAGCTGTCGTGCCGCTCGTTGTCCGGCGGCTCGTAGGCGTCCGTGCTGGGCAGGTCAGCGGGGTCGGTGTCCTTGAGGGTGAAGTCGAAAGCGGAGGTCAGGTCGCCGCACAGGGCGCGCCGCCAGGGCGAGATGTGGGGCTCGTGCACACCGAAGCGGCGCTCCATGAAGCGGATGATGGAGGTGTGGTCGAACAGTTCGGAGCACACATAGCCGCCCGTGCTCCACGGGGAGACCACGAACATGGGCACGCGCTGGCCGAAGCCGTAGGGTCCGGGCTCGTAGCCGGCGACGCCGCCCTTGTAGTAGTCGGGCGCGGTGTCCACGGTGGAGCGGCCCTGGGCCGCGGAGGCCGGCGGGTAGGGCGGGACGACGTGGTCGAAGTAGCCGTCGTTCTCGTCGTAGGTGATCAGCAGCGCCGTCTTCGCCCACACCTTCGGGTTGGAGGTGAGCGCGTCCAGCGCCTGGGAGATGTACCAGGCGCCGTAGTTGGCCGGGAAGTTGGGGTGCTCGGTGAACGCCTCGGGGGAGGCGATCCAGGAGACCTGCGGCAGCCGGTCGGCCTTGACGTCGGCCTTGAGGAGGTCGAAGAAGCCCTCGCCCCGCTTGGCGTCGGTGCCGGTGCGGGCCTTGTCGTAGAGGGGATCGCCGGGCTCGGCGTCGCGGTACTTGTTGAAGTACAGCAGCGAGTTGTCGCCGTAGTTGCCCCGGTAGGCGTCCTCGATCCAGCCCCAGCTGCCGTCCGCGTCGAGGCCGTCGCCGATGTCCTGGTAGATCTTCCAGGAGATGCCCGCCTGCTCCAGCCGCTCCGGGTACGTCGTCCAGCCGTACCCGGCCTCCTCGTTGCCCAGGACCGGTCCGCCACCCTCGCCGTCGTTTCCTGCGTAGCCGCTCCACATGTAGTAGCGGTTGGGGTCGGTGGCGCCGATCATCGAGCAGTGGTACGCGTCGCAGATGGTGAAGGCGTCGGCGAGCGCGTAGTGGAAGGGGATGTCCTGGCGGGTCAGATACGCCATGGTGCCGGTGCCCTTGGCGGGAATCCACTGGTCGTACCTGCCCTCGTTCCACGCCTGGTGGCCGCCGCCCCAGTCGTGGTTGAGGCCCGCGATGAACTGCATGCCCAGGTTCTCGGCGTCCGGGTGGTAGGGCAGTACGTCCTTGCCGCCGCCGGACTGCTGCCAGACCGTCCGCTTGCCGGTCGGTGCGGCCGGACGCGGGTCGCCGAAGCCCCGGACGCCCCTCAGGGTGCCGAAGTAGTGGTCGAAGGACCGGTTCTCCTGCATCAGCACGACGATGTGCTCGACGTCGTCGATCGTGCCGGAACGGCGGGCTGCGGGGATGGCGGCGGCGCGCTCGATGCTGCCGGACAGGGCCGAGAAGCCCGCGGTCGCGCCGGCTATCTGCAGGAACCGGCGCCGGTTGAGTTCTGGCATGGGTCTGCTGACCTCACAGGGCGTGGTCGGAAACGTCGGACCGGCAGAGTGTGTCAAGGACACCCGCCACCATGGAAGGCCACCTGTATGAACAAGTTGGCAACAACCGGGGGCGAAACGGAGTACCAGCTCCCCTGCCACCAGCGAAGATGCTGACACCAGGCAGGACGGTCGTCGGCACACTGCGTTCCGTTGCCCGCGGGAACCAGCACAGTGACCACCGCCACACGCCACCGACCGGGAAAACGGGCACCCCGACACCTGCCCGGTTGCAGCACCGAGGCTTCGCAGGACGGACGATGACGCGGTGGGGGAACCACGATGAGCGAGGAGGCGGATGTGTCCCACGACGAGCGGGCACCGCGTAGCCAGAGCCGGCCTGCGCGGGCACGGCAATGGCTGGCACGCGCCAGGGGATCGGCGGGGCACGAACGCCACCTCCTGGAGATCATCGGCAAGAGCACCCTGGCGGCCTCCGCCTCCTGGTACGTGGCCCACAATCTGATGGCCGCCCAGTCTCCGGCGTTCGCCCCCTTCTCCGCCGTACTGATCATGCAGGTGACCATCTACCAGTCGCTGCTCCAGGCGCTCCGCTATCTCGGCGCGGTATCGGCCGGGGTGTTCGTGCAAGCCGCGCTGGGCTTCCTGGCCGGGCCCGACCTGCTCACCTTCGTCCTGGTCGCACTGATCGCGATGACGATCGGCCGCTGGGGACGGCTCGGCTCGCAGGGCTCGCAGGTGGCGACCGCCGCCTTCTTCGCCTTCTCCACCTACGCCTCAGCCACCGACAACACACAGCGGATCGAACAGCTCGGTCAGATCCTCGCGCTGGTCTGCATCGGCTGCGGGATCGGCGTGCTGGTCAACCTCACCGTGATGCCTCCGATGCGCTACCGCGGCGCCGAAGAGGGCATCCATGTTCTGGCCCACTCCCAGTGCGACCTGATGAGCGACATGTATCCCGCACTGCGCGAGGGCGACATGGACGAGGAGCGCACCCGTCACTGGCGGCGGCGCGCCGCGACGCTGGGCCCGCTGGTCACCCAGGCCCGCTCGGCGCTGCACACCGCGGTGGAGAGCAAGTACTACAACCCCCGGCGGCTGCTGCCCGGCCGTTGGGGGGACGAGGACTTCTCCGGCTACATCGAACTCGTCGACGCGCTGGAGCGCGTCACCCACCAGCTCACGTCCATGACCCGGACGCTGGACCAGTGGCCGCAGGACGAGGACGGCGAGGAGAGCCGCGCGTTCCTCACGGACTACGCCGCGCTGTTGGAGGCGCTCGCCGAGATCACCCGCCAGTTCGGCGAAATCGAACAGCGGCAGCTCACCCAGCAGGCCAAGAGGCTGTGCCAGGCGGCGGAGAGGGCACAGGAGACCCGGAAGACCTTGATCGAGAACACCCGCGAGACCTCACTGCCGCTGAGCGACCCGTCCCGCCCCTATGGCATCCTCCTCACCGAGGCCATCCGGCTGATGGACGAGGCCCAGCACTCCTGTGACACCCTCCAGCACTCGGTGCGGGAAGCCGCACAGACCGGCGAACTGCAGGAAAAGACCGCCCACTGAACGGGCGAGAGGCCCTCGTGGCTTCCTGGTCAACGCCGCAGGCTGTAGCGGATGATCCGGGATCTCGCCTCCCGTTCACTCAGGCCCAGGGCCTCGCCCGCCGCCTCCCAGGGGATTTCGTCGGTGTGGATGTTCCGGGCTGCCAGATGACCGACGTCCACGGTGATGCGCTCCAGCTCGGCCACGGCGCGGACCGCTGCCAGCGGCGCCTGGTCGGCGAGGGCTAACAGCTCGTCCCCCAGCTGCTCCAGCCGTTCCGTCAGCCCGACGGGCAGCGGCACCGAACGCCGCTCCACCTCGCGGATGTGCCGGCGCCACTCCTTGCGGGCGGCCGAGTCGTCGAAGCCGGCCCGGCTGCGCCACCGCTCCCAGTCGAGGGGATAGCGCTGCTCGCCCCGCCATCCGCAAGTGCACGCCGCACGCGCCCAGGCCGCCCGGGGCCGGGACGGCAGCCGACCGTCGTACGCCCACCACTCGGTGGTCTTCTCCATCCGGGGACCACTGCCGACGTCCAGGTACACCGGCCCCGGTTCGCTGCCGTCGGCCAGCAGCGCTCCGGCCCACCCCTCGTGCGACGCGCCGAACTCCTCGCTGCGCCATCCCATCGACGTCCCCCTCCGTGCCGCTGGCCCGGTGCCCCGGCTCCCTGCCCGAGCATGCCCCAGCAGCGCGCCCGGGACCCGGGGAACGGTCAGAAGACCTGGGGAAGGCCAAAAGAAGCCCGGAGAAGGCCAGAGGTCAGAAGGTCAGAAGAAGGAGGAGTCTCCGGCGAGCTGGACCGCCAGGTAGTAGGCCCTCGACGCGTTGACGCAGTTGGTGTGGCGCAGCGGCGTCTTGTAGCTGTCGTCGCAGATGCGCCGCATCTCGGTGCGGAAGCGGCCGTCGATCCAGTTCTTGGTCTTCCGGGTCGGGTCGAGCTTCAGCTCGTGGTTGCCGCCGTAGTTGCGGTAACCGAAGTCGTGCTGGACGCAGGCGGGGCGGAAGACCTCGCTGTAGGGCGCGTATCCGGTCGGCACGGAGCAGCCGTCCGTCGTCCAGTTGAACGGCGGCACGTGGGGGGCGCGCGCGAACTCACCGTAGGGGAGGTTCATCAGCTCGTCCGCCTCGGCCCGGACTGCCGGTGGCGCCGGCGCGACGGCCACGATTCCGCGGTCGGCACTCGGGTGGGGGTGGGAGGCCGCGGCGGCGGTGCCGGGGGCTGCGAGGGCGCCGCCCAGGGCCGCGGAGACGGCGAGGGTTCCCGCGGTCAGCGTGGTGGAGAACTTCGCGCGCATCGTGACCCCCAGGTCTCGGCTCGGAGCGCTGTCGGCCTGGGCAACGAGCCGCTTCGCCCTCCGGTGCGCCGCTTCCCTCCTCCGGGTGAGCGGGCTGTCTCCGCGTCAGAAGGCTGTCTCCTCGTCAGAGGGCCGTCCGCGTGGGGCGGTCAGCGGAGTGCGCGGCCGGCCCGCCGCGCGGCGGGCCGGCCGGCTGGGTCAGCGGCTGTTCCGCCCCATGGCCGTCGCGCTGCGCAACACGGCGCTGCGGCTCGCGCTCTCGGGGGTGACGCTCCGTACCGTGCTGCGGCACGCCGACCGGCGACCGCCCACGCTGGGCCGGTGAAGCCGCCTCCGAGCCGCCGGACTGCCGGACCGCCCGCTCCCGAGGGGTGCGAGCGGTCCGGCACAGGGGGTCGAGTCAGAGGAGCCCGAGCACGCCGAGCCCGAAGAGCCCCTTGCCGTTACCGAGCTTCACCAACTGCGGGCTGCCCTCGGAGCGGGCCTCCTGATACGGCGCCGGGGCCGAAGCGGTGGTCCCCCGGTCATCGGACGGGGCGGCGGCCTGGGCGACCCCGCACAGCGGCACCAGAGCGGTCACCGTGAGGGCTGCGAGGGCGGTCGCGGTGCGGGACAGCTGAGGAATGCGGCGCATGGGAACTCCTTCTGTTCGGCTGAGCCGCGCCCGGCGGTCGGGCCGAACGCGGTCGTGCACCTGGTCGTAGCGGCGATCGAGCGGTCCTCCCCGTTGGACGGCCGAAACCGGACCGCTCGGCTGACCCACCGGGCGGGACCTGGCTGCGGGCGCTGACTCCACGCTGCCCCGCCCCGGGGGTGCGTGCGCGCGCTGTTGAGCCGGACAGGGCACCCGATACCCCTGGGTGGCCCACTCGCGGGCCGAACCGCGCCCCGTGGCGGCTCACCCTCAGCGCCCCGCGCGGGCGGCGGCCCAGCGGCGTACCCCGAAGACACCGACGCCGAGGAGCAGGGCGGCGGCGCCCGGGACGACCGACGACAGCGGCAGCGCGCAGGCCAGGGCCAGACAGCCGCGGCATCGCTTTCCCCCTGCGTGGGCGGTCCGCCTCGGACCTTGGCCGAGGGAGGTTGCGGGCTCTTCCTCCCGCCCCTGCGCAGGGGGTGCCCCTTGCTCGACGTTGCAGATTGCGGGCGAGTGGTGGTTGCGCGCGCCCACGTGGCGGAGCCGCACATGAACACAGCCCCGCGCCCCCGAGGGGCGCCGTTCTAGCCCGGGTCGGGCTCGCCGAACTTCGGGACCTGGTCGGGACGCAGCTCCGCACGCACGCGGCGGGCCTGTACGGGGTGGCGCCAGCGGCCCTCGTCGAAGGCGACGTCCGCCTCGAATTCGACGACCCGGTCGGGGACGACACAGCGGTGGTCGAGGATGTCGCGGGTGCCCCAGCCGGAGCGGAAGCGCGCCCCGGTCCAGGGGTGGTCGGCGCCCGCGGGGGTGAGCATCCGGCCGATTTCGCGGCGCAGAACGTTGGTGACGGGCGCGCTCTGGGCGACCAGCCGGAGCACTCCGTCGGCGTCGTACCGGCCCAGGAGCAGCGCGTCGGGCGAGGTCACCGGGCCGGTCACCGCGCCGACGACGGCCTCGGCGGTGGCGCGGGCGCGCAGCTTGCGCCAGCCGCGTTCGCCTGGCCGGTAGGGCTGGCCCAGGCCCTTGACGACCATGCCCTCGACGCCGACCGCGCCCCAGGCAGGGTCGAGCCATTCGCTCGCCTGGTCCGGGTCGGTCGTCATCGGGCACAGCGCCCAGGGCGGCTGAAGGTCGTGCCGGGTGAAAATCTCCTCCAGCAGGGCGCGGCGCTCACGGTAGGGGCGGGCCATGGTCGTCTCGTCGCCGAGCTGGAGCAGGTCGAAGGCGATGAAGTGGGCCGGGTGCGCGGCGGCTGCGGCCTCGGCGCGGCGCCCGGTGCGCTGGGCCCTGGACTGGAGCGCGGAGAAATTGACGGCTCCCTCCTCGATCACCACCAGCTCCCCGTCGAACACGGCCTCCTCACCGAGTTCTGCGGCGGCCCGCAGGATGTCGGGGAAGCCGGGTGACAGATCGGTTCCGCGGCGCGACTGGAGGTGGGGCGCGTCGGCGCGAGCGAAGAGCAGTACGCGGTAGCCGTCCCACTTGGCCTCGTAGGCGAGGCCGGGCGCGCGGGGCGGCACATCGACGGTGCGGGCCGTCATCGGGGAGATGGGCGGGACGAGCCGCCTGTCGTTCTCGCCCATAGGTCACATATAGCCGGGAATGGCCGGCCTCGCGACCCGAAGAGGCGCTGGACCGGGCGCGCCCCGAAAGGGCGCGGGGAACTGCTCCCCTGGGGGCCCCTCCCGGCCGGAGGCTGGGGGACTTCGGCCGGGAGGGGCCCCAAAGCCACAAACCACCCGCAGCCTGCAACGGCCAGCAGGGGGCAGCCCCTGTCCAGCACGCACCCGGCGGCGTACGCGGGGAAGCGCGGCGTATGAAGGGAACCTGCGGGCGAGGTTAAGAAATCCTCGATGGACCCTGGAGCACCTGTACGGCACATTCGTCCCGGCGGTGCGCGCGAAAAGCGCCGCCCCCATCCCGTTCCAGGGCACAGGGCCGGCCGGCCCTGTGCCCTGCGTGGCGCGAGACGACAGGAGCCGTGGCGTGAAGGCGCTGGTCAAACAGAAGGCCGAACCGGGACTGTGGCTGGCCGATGTGCCGGAGCCCCAGGCCGGGCCCGGCGAGGTGCTGATCAAGGTGGAGCGGACCGGTATCTGCGGCACCGATCTGCACATCCGCGACTGGGACGGCTGGGCCCGGCAGGCGGTGTCCGCGCCGCTGGTGGTGGGGCACGAGTTCACCGGCGAGGTCGTGGAGACCGGCCGGGACGTCACCGACATCCGGCCCGGCGACCGGGTGAGCGGCGAGGGCCACCTGGTGTGCGGCAAGTGCCGCAACTGCCTGGCCGGGCGCCGGCACCTGTGCCGCGCCACGGTGGGGCTGGGAGTCGGCCGCGACGGCGCCTTCGCCGAGTACGTGTCGCTGCCCGCGGAGAACGTATGGGTGCACCGCGGCCCGGTGGACCCGGACATCGCCGCGATCTTCGACCCGTTCGGCAACGCGGTGCACACCGCGCTCTCCTTCCCGCTGGTCGGAGAGGACGTACTGATCACCGGCGCGGGCCCGATAGGGCTGATGGCGGTGGCGGTGGCCAAGCACGCCGGGGCGCGGAACGTCGTGGTCACCGATCTGAGCGAGGAACGTCTGGAGCTGGCCCGCAAGGTCGGCGCCTCGCTCGCGCTGGACGTCTCGCGGGAGAGCATCGCCGACGGCCAGCGGACGCTGGGGCTGCGCGAGGGCTTCGACGTCGGTCTGGAGATGTCCGGCAACCCGGTGGCGCTGCGCGACATGCTCGCCAACATGACCCACGGCGGAAAGATCGCGATGCTCGGCCTCCCCACCGAGGAGTTCGCCGTGGACTGGGCGCGGATCGTCACCTCGATGATCACGCTCAAGGGCATCTACGGCCGGGAGATGTTCGAGACCTGGTACGCGATGTCGGTGCTGCTGGAGGGTGGGCTCGACCTCTCCCCCGTGATCACCGGCCGGTACGGCTACCGCGAGTTCGACGCCGCCTTCGACGACGCGGCCAGCGGGCGCGGCGGCAAGGTCGTCCTCGACTGGACCTGCTGAGCCCCCACCCCTTCCACCTCCTGGAGACCCCTGGCATGTTCGATTCCATACGCGACCAGCTGCGCGCCACCCTCGACGAGATCACCGCGGCCGGGCTGCACAAACCCGAGCGGGTCATCGGCACCCCGCAGTCGGCGACCGTCGAGGTGACCGCAGGCGGCCGCCCCGGCGAGGTGCTCAACTTCTGCGCCAACAACTACCTGGGCCTGGCCGACCACCCCGAGGTGCTCGCCGCGGCGCACGCGGCCCTCGACCGCTGGGGCTACGGAATGGCCTCGGTCCGCTTCATCTGCGGCACCCAGGAGGTGCACAAGGAGCTGGAGGCCCGGCTCTCGGCCTTCCTGGGCCAGGAGGACACCATCCTGTACTCCTCCTGCTTCGACGCCAACGGCGGCGTCTTCGAGACGCTGCTGGGCGAGCAGGACGCGGTGATCTCCGACGCCCTCAACCACGCCTCGATCATCGACGGCATCCGGCTCTCCAAGGCCCGCCGCCTCCGCTACGCCAACCGCGACATGGCCGACCTGGAGAAACAGCTCGAGCAGGCGCAGGACGCGCGGCGACGGCTGATCGTCACCGACGGCGTCTTCTCGATGGACGGCTACCTGGCACCGCTGCCCGAGATCTGCGACCTGGCGGAGCGCTACGACGCGATGGTGATGGTCGACGACTCGCACGCGGTCGGCTTCGTGGGCGCCGGCGGGCGCGGTACGCCCGAGCTGCACGGCGTCATGGACCGGGTGGACATCGTCACCGGCACCCTCGGCAAGGCGCTGGGCGGCGCCTCGGGCGGCTATGTGGCGGCCCGCGCCGAGATCGTCGCGCTGCTGCGCCAGCGCTCGCGCCCGTATCTGTTCTCCAACACCCTGGCGCCGGTGATCGCGGCGGCCTCGCTGAAGGTGCTCGACCTGCTGGAGTCGGCCGGTGACCTGCGGGAGAGGCTGAGGGCCAACACCGAGCTGTTCCGCCGCCGGATGACCGAGGAGGGCTTCACCCTCCTCCCGGGCGAGCACCCCATCGCGCCCGTCATGATCGGGGACGCGGCCGAGGCGGCGCGGATGGCCGAGCTGCTGCTGGAGCGCGGCGTGTATGTCATCGGGTTCTCCTATCCGGTGGTGCCCAAGGGGCAGGCCCGCATCCGGGTGCAGCTCTCGGCGGCCCACTCCACCGAGGACGTGGACCGGGCGGTCGACGCGTTTGTCGCATCCCGGGCGGAGCTCGCGAAGGCGACTGGGGGACAATCGGCAGCGTGATCGAAGCGCGGCGGCTGCACATCCTCCGTGCGGTGGCCGACCACCGCACGGTGACCGCCGCTGCCGCCGCGCTCTATCTGACCCCTTCCGCCGTCTCCCAGCAGCTGACCGCGCTGGAGCAGGAGACCGGCCACCGGCTGGTCGAGCGCGGCACCAAGGGAGTACGCCTCACCCCGGCAGGGGAGATCCTGCTCGCCCACACCAACGAGGTCCTCGCGCAGCTGGAGCGGGCCGAGGCGGAGCTGGCCGCGTACGGCTCCGGCGCGGCGGGCCGGGTGGACCTGGCCTCTTTCGCGACCGGGATCGGCCTCGTGGTGGCCCCGGCGCTCGCCCGGCTGGCCCGTACGGCGCCCGGTATCCGGGTACGGGTGCAGGACGCGGAGGGGGACGCGAGCCTGCCGATGGTGCTGGACCGGGAGACGGACGTGGCGGTGGCCGTCGAGTACCGGGGCGCGCCGAGCCCTGACGACCCGCGGCTGACGCGGGTACCGCTGTACGCGGAGCCGTTCGACGCGGTGCTGCCGCAAGGGCACAGGCTGGCCGGTGCAGAGCGGGTGCCGCTGGGCGAGCTGGCCAAGGACACCTGGATCGGCCCCTTCCCCGGCAACCCGTGCCACGACGTGGTGGTGCTCGCCTGCGAGCACGCGGGCTTCGAGCCGGTCATGGAGCACTTCTCCGACGACTTCAGCGCCGTGGTGGCGCTCGCCTCAGCGGGCGCGGGCGTGGCCCTGGTACCGCGCTCCGCGCTGCTCGGCACCGAGCCGGCCGGGGTCGCCGTGCAGCCGGTCGAAGGCGCGGCGCCGACGCGGCGGGTCTTCGCGGCCGTGCGGCGCGGTGCGGAGGAACACCCGCTGATCAGCCCGGTGCTGGACGCGTTGCGCGAGGCCGCCGGCTGAGGGGTGCCCCGGCAGCGGACGCAAGAAGTTTCTCCGCATGACCTTCTCCGACGCGTGCATCCCCCTCGGCGGCCGCCGGTTCGACCCGCAGGCCGTGCCCGAACGCCGGGCGGGGGCGCGGGACGTGCCAGCCGAAGGCACCGAGGGCGACCACGGTGCGCACCGTGGGGTGCAGCAGTTCCATCTCCCGTACCAGCCAGGGGCGGCTGGTGTCGCGCTCGGCCGGGGTCGGCCCGGCGCCCTGCCGTGCGCCGCCGGGCCGTCAGCCGGTGTAGTCGTCCAGATAGCGCTCGACGCGAGCCACATGCGACCGCACCCGTGCCGGGACGCCCCCGGCCTCGATGACCGTACGGGAGCTGGTGCGGTACCCGGCGGCCATCAGCCCGGGCAGGTTCTCGCGCATGCCCTCCTTCTTGTACTGCCGGTCGAGCCAGCATACGAAGTCAGACATGGCCGAGATCGCGTCGGCCGGTGACATGTAGCTCTTCCTGCCGTCGCGGTCGCCGTCCCTGGCCCAGCCCTTGAAGACGGACGGGGTCCACATCGCGATGCCGTACTCGTCGGTTGCGGGCCGCCTGGCGTCGGCGTCGAAGCCGCTCTCCGCCTTCAGCATGGCGGCGAGGAGGGCGGGGGTGACCTCCTTCTCGGCGCACTGCAGCGCCGCCCTGGTGATGACCGGCCGCAGCTTTTCGGGCACGTCGGAGTCCGCGGGGATGGCGCCGGAGACGGACGGTGAGGCGCTGGGTGCTCCCCCGCCCCGTGAGGTGCCCCGGTCGTCCTCGGACTGGAGGAGGACGACGGTGCCGACGGCCACGAACGGAACGGTGACGGCGGTGGCGAGGGCGGTCAGGCGCCGCCTGCGGCCCGTACGCAGCCGGCCGAGGAGGCGTGGGCGCGGCCTGCCGGTGCGCTCCAGTTCCCGGACGCGGTCGGCGAGCCGTCCGGCGTCGAGCGCCGCTCGTGAGGTGTGGTCGGGCCCCAGGCAGTCGGAGATCAGCTCTCGCCAGTGCTGCGGGAGGCTGCCGTCCAGCCGGAGCTCGGCGTTGCCGCGCGCGTATGCCTGGGCGCCCAGCGCGCGGGCCCGCGGGGTGCTGCCGGGGAAGGGGTGCAGTCCGCCGGTGAGCACCTGGTGGGCCAGGACCCCGAACGCCCAGATGTCCGCGGTGGGCCGCACCACGCTGCGGCCGCCCTCGCGGTCGGACCACCACTCGGGCGGTACGTGGTCGAGGGAGCCGAGCGGCGGCACATAGGCGTGGGTGCCGTCCAGTTCGGCGGTGAGTCCGAAGTCGCCCAGCCACACCTCACCGTCGCAGGACAGCAGGACGTTGCCGGGCTTGAGGTCGCCGTGCACCCAGCCGCGTGCGTGGATGTGTGCGAGCCCCGCGCTGACGCCGGCGAGAACGCGGGCCGCGTCCGGCAGCGGCGCGCGCCCCTCGCGGGCACGCGCCGTCAGCCGTTCCTGGAGGCTGGCCTCGGCCCGGTCCATGACCAGCGCGGTGACGCCGTCCAGCTCAGGGCGGTCGGCGTCGTGGACGGTGAGGGCCTCGCGGGTGCGCACCACGTTGGGGTGCCGGGCCTCCAGGCTGAAGCGGACCTCGCGCCACACCAGTTGGGCCATGGACTCGCGCTGTCCTGGCGGCAGCAGGTGGGTCGGCAGGAATTTGACCGCGGCCCGGGTGCCGTCCGCTGTGCCGCGCGCCGCGTAGACGACGCCCCAGCTGCCCCTGCCGATCGGTCCGGTCAGTTCCCAGTCCCCCACCCGGTAGCCGACGGGCAGGTCGAGTCGGCCGGCCGGGTCGCCATCAGTCATGCGCGCCGCTCTTGCTCCGGCCGGGCCGCGCGGGGCGCAGCAGCGTGAGGTGCTCTTCGCGTACGAGGTCGAAGCGGAGGGCGAGGGCGACGAGTTCGGCGCGTTTGTGGTGGGGTCCTGTGGCGCGTTCCCCGTCGTTGCGCAGCCGCAGCTTCACCGTCGCCAGGTACTCGATGTGGTAGTTGACGGCGGAGCGCGTCAGCTCCTGGCAGCACTCCACGGCGCGCAGCCGGTCGAGGATCTCGCTGACGCCGGGGATGGCTCCGCTGGAGGGGTCGCGCAGCCGCGGCTCGCACAGGGCGAGCAGCACCAGGAAGTACTTGGCCGTGTGGTCGAGCGTGAACGGGCTCTGGGTCGGCTCCCCCGACCGCACCGCTCCCAGGCCGCCGTCCAGGTACATGTGCTCAGGCGCGAACACCTTGAAGTGCACCTCGCCGTCGCGGGAGGGCAGCACGACCCTGGAGAACTCGAACGGGACAGGCGCGCCCAGCCTGCCGGGCGCGACCTTGATGTGCTCCCCCGCGCCCTCCATGTTCTCCACCACGTAGGTGACGTTCCCGCTGTAGTTGGACAGCCGCCAGTAGTCCTCGGCCGCGGTGATCTGGCCGGCCCGCCGGGAGACGCCCGGGTCGGGCAGGGGGACCTGCACCGGGCTGTCGGGCCCGCCCCTGCCGAAGTCCGCCGTCTCGCCGGGGCCCAGGTGCAGCAGATGCGGCCGCGCGGTGAACTCGCCGGTGTGGTGGTCCTGTTGCTCCGGCAGCTGAACGATGACCGTGTCCAAGATCTGCCTCCCCCTTCGGCCGCGGGCATCCTATATCGGCCCTGACATCTGTCAGGGGCCACGCTGAACGCTCACCTGCCAGTGTGGAAGGTTTTCAGCCGCAGCCCACCCGCTCGTCACCCCCCAGGGTTACCTCACCACTCGGCGAACGATCCGTCCGGGTGACGCCATACGGGGTTGTGCCAGCTCGCGGCCTTGCCGTCGGCCTCGCGCACGGCCTTCTCGTCCACGGCCACCCCCAGCCCCGGCCCGGTGGGGCGGAGCAGATGCCCGTCGTGGAAGCGGAAGACCTCGCGGTCCACCACGTAGTCCAGCAGCTCGGCTCCGGCGTTGTAGTGGATGCCGATGGACTGTTCCTGGATCAGGAAGTTCGGGGTGCAGAAGGCCAGCTGGAGGCTGGCGGCGAGGGCCAGCGGGCCGAGCGGGCAGTGCGGGGCGAGAGCCACGTCCCACACCTCGGCGAGCGAGGCGATCCGCCGTACCTCGGACAGGCCGCCCGCGTGCGAGAGGTCCGGTTGGAGGACGGCGACCCCGGCGCGGAGCGCAGGCAGCACCTCGGTACGGGAGAAGAGGCGCTCCCCGGTGGCGATCGGCACCGTGGTCGCCGCGGTCACCCGGTCCAGCAGATGGGTGTACTCGGGCAGTACGGGCTCCTCCGCGAACATCGGTCCGTACGGTTCCAGCACGGCCAGTGCCCGGACGGCCCCCGCCGCGGAGAAGCGGCCGTGCAGGTCGACGGCGAAGTCGCGGTCGGGGCCCAGCACTTCGCGGGCCGCCTCGGCGCGCGCCGCCAGCGCGTCGAGGGCCGCCGGGGTGGGCAGCCGGTCGGTGCGCCCGGAGGCGTTCATCTTCACGGCGGTGAAGCCGGCCGCCACCTGCGCCGCCACCTGTTCGCGTACATCGGCCGGCTCGTCGCCGCCCACCCAGCCGTAGGCGCGCGCCCTCTCGCGCACCGGCCCGCCGAGGAGCTGGTGCACGGGCGCGCCGTACGCCTTTCCCGCCAGGTCCCACAGGGCCTGGTCGAGGCCCGCGACGGCCGAGGAGAGGACGGGGCCGCCGCGGTAGAAGGAGCCCTTGGTCATCACCTGCCAGTGGTCCTCGATGCGCAGCGGGTCGGCGCCGAGCAGGAACTGCTCGGCGAGTTCGGCAACGGCGGTGCGCACGGTCCGGGCCCGGCCCTCGACCACGGGCTCGCCCCAGCCGACGAGCCCGCTGTCGGTCTCGATCCGGCACAGCAGCCAGCGCGGCGGTACGGCGAAGGTCTCCACCCTGGTGATCCTCAAGAGCTTCTCCTCCTGCTACTCCTTGACGCTTCCCTCGGTCAGCCCGGTGCGCCAGTAGCGCTGGAGTACGAGCATGGCGACGGCGAGCGGGATGACGGAGACGAACGCGCCTCCGACGGTGTACTGGGTCAGTTCCGGCGCCCGGTCGGCGGCCTCCTTCCAGGTGACCAGGCCGAGGGTGATGGGGTACTTGCGGTCGTCGGAGAGCATCGCCAGGGGCAGGAAGTAGTTGTTCCAGATGTGCACGAACTGGAACAGGAAGACGGTCACCAGCGCCGGGGTCATCAGCCGCAGCACGAGGGTGAAGAAGATCCGCTCCTCCCGCGCGCCGTCCACCCGGGCGGCCTCCAGCAGGTTGTCGGAGATCGCGGACTCGGCGTAGATCCGGCACAGATAGACCCCGAAGGGGCTGACGACGCTGGGGATGAGGACGCTCCAGTAGGTGTTGGTCAGCCCCAGCTTGTTGAACATCAAGTAGAGCGGCAGCGCCAGCGCCGTGGACGGCAGCAGGACGCCCGCCAGCACACACCTGAAGACGGCCTCCCGGCCCCGGAAGCGGTACTTGGCCAGGGCGAAGCCGGCGGCGGCCGACAGCAGTGTGGCCAGCAGCGCCCCCACGCCCGCGTACAGCAGGGAGTTGAGCGCCCAGCGGGGGTAGATGTGGTCGTTGTAGGTGAACACCCGGGTCAGGTTGTGCCACAGCCGCGGGTTGTCGAACCACAGCCCGAAGCTGCCGTAGAGGTCCGCGTTCGACTTGGTGGCGGCGACGGTCAGCCAGTAGACGGGCAGCAGGAAGTAGCAGGCGGCCAGCGCGAGGAACGCCACGAGCAGAATCCGGCCCGGACGCGGCGCCCCGCCCGGCGGGGAGGCGGTCATCGGCCGTCCCTCCGCTTGCGGTTGACCAGGCTGAGGAAGGTGAAGGACAGCACCATCGCCACGGCGGCCAGCAGTACCGACTTCGCGGCTGCCAGATGGACATTGGCGTTGCCGAAGGCGTCGAAGTAGGCGCTGAGGTTGGGTGTGTAGTCGCTGGTCACCGCGGGTGCCAGTCTCTTGAGTACCAGCGGCTCCGCGAACAGCTGCATGGTGCCGATGATCGAGAAGACGCAGGTGAGGACCAGGGCAGGACGCACCAGCGGCAGTTTGATCCGCAGCGCCGTCTCCCACGGACCGGCTCCGTCGATCCTCGCAGCCTCGTAGAGTTCCTCCGGGATCGACTTGAGCTGGGCGACGATGACCAGCATGTTGTAGCCGGTGAACTCCCACACCACGATGTTGGCGATGGACCACAGGACATTGTCGTAGCCCAGGAAGTCCGGCTGGACATCCAGCTTGCCCAGCAGATCGGTGACCGGGCTGATCCCCGGCACATACAGAAACCCCCACAGCAGGGTGGCGATGACGCCGGGGACGCCGTACGGCAGGAAGTAGGTGGCCCGCAGCAGCCCGGCCCAGCGGTCCTTCACCTGGTCGAGCAGGAGGGCGAGGACGAGCGCCAGCAGCAGCATCACCGGCACCTGGACGGCACCGAACAGCAGCACGCGGCCGAAGCTCTCCAGGAAAGCCGTCTGCTCCAGCGCCAGCGCGTAGTTGTCCAGCCCGGCGAAGGCCACCGACGGCTCGCCCAGGCCCAGCGGGCCGGAGCGTTCGACCTTCAGCAGGCTCTGGTGGACCGCGTACCCGATCGGCAGGATCATCGCGAACAGATAGACGGCGAGGAACGGGGCGAGGAACGTCCACGCCTTGCGGTCGGGCCGGGCGCTGCGCCGGCGGCGGGCGGGTCCGGCTCCGCCGCGACCTGCAGGTGGCGCTCCGGTGGGAGGCGTCCCGGTGGGACGCGGTGGCCCGGTGTCGGTGCCGGAGGTCGTCATCGGGCGCTCCTCGCATCCAGGCCCTTGGCCTGGAGGTCGTCGACGAACATGCCCTGGGCGTCGGCGAGCGCCTGCTGGAGGGTGCCGTGACCGGCGACGGCGCGGCCGATGTTGTCCTGGATGTGGGCGTAGGACTGGGTGGTGGTGGGCGCGAAGCGCCAGCTGGTGTCCACGTTGCGGTCCGACGTCCGGAAGACCTCGTTGTAGACCTGGCCGCCGAAGAACGGGTCGGGCTTGTCCAGCGGGGAGCCCGCCAGCTCCAGCTCGGCCGAGGGCCAGCCGTATCCGGCGGCCACCAGCAGCTCGATGCTCCGGAGGTCGGTGTTGAGCCAGTGGGCGAACTTCAGCGCCTGGGCCGGGTGCCGGGTGCCCTGCAGGATCGCGGTCGCCGAGCCGCCCCAGTTCGCCGAGGCGTGCTCACCCCTCTCCCACTGGGGCAGCTCGGCGACCCGCCACCTGCCCTTGGTGCCGGGTGCGTTGCCGCGCAGGAGGGCGTCCTGCCACTGGGCGCCGAGCCAGCCGGCGAGCTGCCCGGTCTGCAGGCCCTTGAAGAAGGAGCTCTGCGAGTCCTGGAGGGGAGCGACGAGCTTGTCGCGGACCATCCCGTCCCAGAAGTCGGCGACCTGGCGCGTCTTCTCGTCGGTCAGGTCCACGATCCAGGTGTCGCCCTCGGTGCGCACCCAGTGGGCACCGCGCTGCCAGGGGAACGAGGCGAACCACTGGGCATTGACGGGCGGGAAAGCGGTGACGAACGACTCGCCCCCGCTCCGCTTCTTGATCTTCCTGGCGGCCTGCCGGAACTCGTCCCAGGTGCGGGGCACCTCCAGGTCCCAATTGTCGTACAGGTCGGCGCGGTAGAAGAACCCCATGGGTCCCGAGCCCTGCGGGATGGCGTACGTCCGGCCCGCGAAGACGCCCTGCTGCCACTGCCAGTCGACATAGTGCTTCTTGAGCCGGTCGGCGCCGTACGCGGTGAGGTCGGTCAGGCCACGTACCAGCATGAACTCCGGCAGCGCGTAGTACTCCACCTGCGCCAGGTCGGGCGGGTCGCCCGCCTTGAGTGAGGCGTGCATCTTCTGGTATCCGCCCGAGGTGTTGGCCGGGACCGTCTGCACGGTGACGTGGATGTCGGGGTGCAGCTTGTTCCACAGGGCGACGGCCTTCTGCAAAGGGACCCAGGTCCAGAAGACGAGGTTCACCCTCTCGCCGGGTGCGCGGTGTGCTTGCCGCGTCATCCGGGCCGCGCCGGCCTGCTCACCGCAGGCCGCCAGCGCGGGGCTTGCGGCTGCGGCAGTGGTTGCCGCCAGGAGAGTTCTTCGGGTTGGCATCCGACCTCCTTGTCGGAGAGGCTCAGTCTTTTCCCGCCGCGACGGCGAGGACCGTATGAGCGGTGTCCGGCGGTGCCGGGCGGCGGCAACCCGCCGTTGTACGACGGGAGGCGGCCGACTGCCGGTGTGCTGTGGCTGGTCGCGCAGTTCCCCGCGCCCCTAACTGGGCGCCATCTCTTCCAGTACGGCCACGCCGCGCGGCGGCAGGGTGAGAGTGGTGGTGGGCTCGGCGGAGGTGAGCAGATTCCGCATGGGGTGCGGCAGAGCCGGCGTCGCCGGGGCGGAGCCGTGGTTGAGGAGGAAGAGGAAGCGGCCGTCTGCTCCCTCGCGCCTGGTGGCCTGGACGCCTGGTGGCAGGCCGGGCAGTACGGGGGCCGCGCCGGATTCCTCGCGCACCCGGTCCATGAGGGTGCGCATCAGTGCGGGTTCCGGGCGGGTGCCCGCGTACCAGGCCACGCCGGCGCCGAAGGGGTGCCGGGTCAGTGCCGGGCGCCCGGCGAGCTCGCCGTCCCCGAACGTGGCCAGGGCCTGGGCCCCTTCCAGGTCGATGGCCTCCGACCACAGGTCGGCCCGGCCGCTCAGCTCGCCGCGCAGGGACACCTCGGCGCCCTCCGCCAGCGGCCAGAACTCCTCGACCCGCAGCCCCAGCACCTCGCGCAGCGGCGCCGGGTAGCCGCCGGGGTGGACGCGGTCGCACTCGTCGGCGATGCCGGTGAAGTACGACACGAACAGGTGGCCGCCGTCGCGTACGTAGGCCGTGAGCCGTTCGGCTGTCTGTTCGCTCAGCAGATACAGGTTGGGCACGACCAGCAGCCGGTAGCGGCCCAGTTCCCGGTCGGGCGGCAGGATGTCGCAGAAGACGCCGGCCTCGAACAGCGGCGCGTAGTGGCGCAGCAGCGTCTCGCGGTGGCTGAGGGCCGAGGAGGGGTGAGAGCCCTGTTCCAGCGCCCACCAGCTGTTCCAGTCGGCCAGCAGCGCTACTTCGGCCGTGCAGCGGGTGCCGGCGAGCTGCCCCACCGTGGCCAGCTCCTGGCCGAGCGCGCTGACCTCCCGGAAGATCCGGGTGTCCGTCCCGGCGTGCGGCACCATCGCGGAGTGGAACTTCTCGGCGCCGCCCCGGGACTGGCGCCACTGGAAGAAGAGCACCGCGTCCGCGCCCTGGGCGATCGCCTGCCAGCTCCACTGCCGCATGGCGCCTGGCGGCTTGGGACTGTTGCGTGCCCGCCAGTTGACGGCGCCCGGTGCCTGTTCCATCAGCATCCAGGGCTGTCCGTGACCGGCGCAGCGTGTCACGTCGAAGGCGGCGGCGGCGTCGATGTGCGTACGGGGGTCGTAGGGCTCGTGGTAGTAGTCAAGCGCGGTGACGTCCTCGTAGGCGGCCCAGCGGAACGGGTCGACCGGCTTGTGGTGCGGCATGTGGTTGGTGGTCACCGGCACGTCGGGGGTGATACGGCGCAGCACCTCACGCTCGGCCAGACAGCACCGCAGCAGCGCGTCGTCGCTGAAGCGGGCGTAGTCCAGCTGCTGGGTGGGGTTGGGGTGGGTCGGTGTGGTGCGCGGCGGCAGGACCTCCTCGAAGTCGCCGTAGCGCTGTGACCAGAACGTGGTGGACCAGGCCGTGTTGAGGGCTTCGACGGTGCCGTAGCGCTCGCGCAGCCAGCGGCGGAAGTCGGCGGCCGACACGTCGCAGTAGCAGACCGGGTTGCTGCAGCCGTACTCGTTGCCGATGTGCCACAGGGCCAGGGCCGGGTGTCCGGCGTAGCGGGTGGCGAGCTGTTCGACGAGGCGGACGGCATACCGGCGGTAGACCGGGCTGGAGGGGCAGTAGTGCTGCCGGGAGCCGGGCCACCTGCGGGCGCCCTCGGCGGTCGCCGGCAGGATCTCGGGGTGCTGCCGGCTGAGCCAGGGCGGCGGCGAAGCGGTCATGGTCGCGAGGCAGACCTGGATGCCGGCGTCGGCGAGGCCGGCCATGACGCGGTCGAACCAGTCGAAGTCGTAGGTGCCGGGCTGCTGTTCGACCAGGCCCCAGGAGAAGATTCCTGCGGTGACCATGGTGACCCCGGCCTGTCTCATCAGCCGGAGATCCTCGGCCCACACCTCCTCGGGCCAGTGCTCGGGGTTGTAGTCGCCGCCGAAGTGCAGACGGGCGGGCTCGAAGGCGGGGATACCGGTGCGGGTTGTCGGGTGGTGGTCGGCTGCCGTCATAGGTGCGCGCCCCCTGCGAGGAGTCGGGTGCCGGGCAGAGCGGAGGACCGTGATGACGCCGGACCGTACAAGAACTCGTTATTTATGAATAGTTCCTTGACGGCCATCCGTCCGGGATCGTGGACTGGAACCGCGGGTGTACGCGGACGCAACGGGAGGTCGGATGGCGGGGTACGCGCCACGGGGTGTGCACGGACAGACCGTGGAGGCCCTCGCCCACCGGGTGCTCAGCGGAACCCTCCGCGAGGGCAGCACCCTCGATCTCGGGTCGCTCCGGGCCGAGTTGGGCGTCAGTCTCACCGCGCTGCGCGAGTCCCTGAAGGTGCTGGCTGCCAAGGGCATGGTCGACGCCCGGCAGAAGCGCGGCACCTTCATCAGGCCGCGTACCGACTGGAACCTGCTGGACGCGGACGTGCTGCGCTGGCAGTTCCAGTCCGCCACCACGGCGTCCGAGGCCGCCCCTCCCCTGCTGCGGGACCTGGACGAAGTGCGGGGCATCGTGGAACCGGCCGCGGTGCGGCTCGCGGCCGAGCGCCGTACCGACGCCGACCTGGCCGCGCTGGAGCGGGCGCTGGCCGCGATGTGCGAGGCGTCCGACGGGGCGCCCGAGGCGGTCGAGGCGGACCTCGCCTTCCACCGGGCGCTGCTGGCCGCCTCGCACAACGAGCTGCTCGAGCGGATGGAGATGGTCATCTCCACCGTGCGGGCGGCCCGTGATCGGCTCGTTCACGGGCCGGGTCACCATCCGCTCGACCCGGTGCCCAGTCACCGTGCGGTGCTGGACGCGGTGCGTGCACGGGACGCCGACGCCGCGGAGGACGCCATGCGGGGGTTGCTGGCGCAGGCCGCGCAGGATGTGGCGCTGCTGCGGGAGAGGGCTCCCGAGATGTAGAGAGTGCCCCCTCTCCGGCTCCGGGGAGGGGTGGGAGGACGCGGGGATCAGAGTTCGAAGGGTTCCAGGTGGCGGGGGTCGACGACGCGGGTGCCGGGGCCGACCACGTCGCGGAGCCTGTCGACCGCCCCGCGGTTCACCGTGTCGTGAACCGCGGGATCGTCCAGCGGCGTCACCATGTCGTCGTGGTGGCTCGGCACGACGACGCGGGGCGGGCCGAGGGCTTTGACGGCGCGGGCGAAGTAGTCGTGCACGGCCGCGTGCCCGCTGGCCCCCAGCACCAGGACGTCCGGGGTGGCGCCGGAGACCTCACGCGCGGCGAAGTTGGCCGTACCGCTCAGGAACATCACGCTCAGCCGGTCGCCCACCGTCACCTGGTAGCCCAGCGTGCCGCCCTCCACCAGGTCGCCCAGCGTCCGGGGCCGGGCGGGCGGTGCGGTCAGGGTGCCGTACGGGTCGAAGCCGTAGCCGCCGACCTGGCTGTGCAGACTGCGCACCACCTCGACGGTGCAGTCGGGGCGTGTGCGCTTACCGGACGGCTGGAGCGGATGACGCAGCACCTCACCGCCGGAGACCAGGACGGGGCGGTGAGCACGCCCCTTGCCGGGGACGCCCATGGCTTTCAGCAGGTGCAGATGCGTCTCGGTGCCCAGCACGTTGATCTCCGCGCTCCGCCAGGACGGGTGGTCCAGGAGGTAGGGCACATCCGCGATGTGGTCCCAGTGACCGTGCGTCAGCAGCACGAACTCGGGAGCGCCGGTGAGGTGTTCACCGAGCACCAGGTCGATGATGCGCTGATCGACCTCCAGCTTCCTGGTCATGTCGGCGTTGCCCGCGGAGTCCGTGAAGCGCTGCCGGGTCAGATACGGGTCGACCAGCAGCCGGTGCCCGTCGAACGTCAGCTCCCAGCCCGCGACCCCGAGCCAGCGCAGCCGGACGCCGCTGCGCCCCCGGGCGCCGCTGCCGCGTGCGGGGCCTTTCTCGCGCGCCGCCGCCGGGGCGGCTGCGGCCGCCCCCGTGACGCCGGCGGCCCCGGCGGCGACGCCGGTCCGCAGCACACTGCGACGGCTCGGACTGCTGTGCGCTGCTGCGGGCTGCTGAGAGGACATGGGGTTGCTCCTTCATCTGATGCGGTTTCCACTGCTGTTCGTGTCCGGGCCCGGGGAAGGGAGTCAAGCCGCAGCCGCCGTCCGGTGTCGAATAGGCTCTCGGCCGTGTGCCGATTCGCTCGGCGTATCACCGCAGACCATGGGGGCACATGCTGACGGAGCGGCACCTGGAAATCTTCGTCGCGCTCGCAGAGGAAGGGCACTTCGGCGACGCCGCACAGCGCGTGGGCATCACCCAGCCACCCCTCTCGCAGGCGTTGCGGCGGCTGGAGGCGCTGCTGGGGGTGCGGCTGTTCGACCGGGAGCGCGGGGTCTCCCTCACCGAGGAGGGCGCACTGCTGCTGCCGCACGCCCGCCGGGCGCTCCTGGCCCTGACGGAACTACGGGAGACCGGGGCGCGGGAGCACGCAGACGGGCAGCGCCTGCGGATCGGCCTGCCGCCCGAACTGCCGCCGCCGCTGGGCGCGTCCGTCGCCGCCGCGCCCGTCCGCGCCGGCGTCCGCGGCCGGGTGTCGGTGCTGACGGCTCCCACGGCCGCGCTGCTGACGGATGTGTCCGCCGGCCGCCTCGACCTGGCCGTCGTCCGGCACCCCGCGGTGCTCCACGGGCTGGCCGCCGGCCAGGTGACGCTGCTGCCGACCTGGCTGCTGAGCCCGGACGGCGCTGACGTCCGTCCGGGAGGGCGGGCGGACGGGGCACGGGCCGCACGCCCGCTGCCGTACGCCGTCCGACCGCGCGCCGAGGCCCCCGCGGCGCACGACCTGTTCCTGGACACCCTCGCGGGACGCGGGCGCCGGGTGGAGACGGTGGTGATCTCGGACGAACGCGCCGGACTGGCCCTCGTCGCCGCCGGTCAGGCCGTACTCGTCACGGCCGACGAGACGCTCACGGCCGACAGCGTCAGCCGGCAGCCCACCAGCGACCCGGAGCTGCCACTGCGGCTGCGGGTGGTGTGGGACGCCCGGCGGTCGGCCACCGGGCGGACGGGCGAAGCAGCCGACGCCCTGATCGGTGCGCTGGCCGCGGCCGGCCGCACGGCCGGGGAGGGAGCCCGGTGAGCGGGGCGGTGCCCGGCGGGGCGATCGGGCGCACGCTGCGGGAGATGTTCGACGACGCCGGAGTGCGCGGCTGGCTCCACGTGGCCGAACTGCGCAGGCCCGCGGCGCGGATCACCGTCGACGCGGACGAGGCGGTGCTGATGGGCTCGGTCTACAAGGTGCCGCTGATGGTGGCCTACTGCCGCCAGGTGGACGCGGGCACGCTCGACCCCCGGCACCGGGTCACCCTGCCGCCCGGGGACCGGCTGCCGGGCCCCACCGGCATCTCGCTGCTCCAGGACGAGGTGTCGATGTCCCTGCGGGATCTGGTCGTGATGATGATGAGCGTCTCCGACAACGCGGCCGCCGACGCGGTCCTCCGCCACGTCGGGAGTCGGGCGGTCGAGGCCACCTGCCGGTCGCTCGGCCTCCTCCGTACCCGGATCGGCGGCGGGGCCGCCGACACTTTGCGGCGGCTGGTGGCCGAGACCGGCGCGGAGTCGGTGGACGCGGCGATGGCCCGGATCACCGACAACGACCGGGCGGTTCCGCCCGGCGTCTACGACCCCGCGTGGGCGACCTCCACCACCCCCGCCGAGATGGCGCACCTGCTGCGCGTCATCTGGCTGGACGAGGCGGCCTCTCCGGACAGTTGCGCTTTCATGCGCCGCACGATGGGCCTGCAGCCCTGGCAGCACAGACTCGCGTCAGGCTTCCCCTACGACGACGTAGCGGTCTACGGGAAGACCGGGACGTTCGGCGCCATGCGGCACGAGGCCGGGGTCGTGCAGCTGGCCGACGGCCGGTTGTACACGGCCGTCGTCTTCACCCAGGCCGCCCGCGCCGACCGGCGGCTGCCGCGGGCCGACGCGGTCGTCGGCGAGGCTGCCCGCGCCGCAGTCGAGCATCTGCGAGGCGCCGAGTAACGGCCGGGGCGCGCGGAGCACCCCGGCCGGAACGTCAGCGGGGCCGGTGCCGCGCCAGCCGCCCTCAGCTCTCCGGTGGCGCGGCGGGCGGATCGAGCAGTCGCCCCGCCACTTCGGTCAGGTCCGCTCCGACGACGTGCGGCTCCGCGAACATGTCGCCGTGCCGGCCCTCCAACCGGGCGCACCAGCCGGCCAGGCATCCGGCGCGTACCGCACCGTGGCAGTCCCAGGCGTGCACCGCCACCACGGCTGTCGCGGCGGGCGGCGCACCCAGCCGTTCGGCCGCCGCGTGGTAGAGGGCCGGTGCGGGTTTCCAGGCGCCCGCCTGGGCCGCGGTGACGACCTGACCGACGTACGGGGCGAGGCCGTTGCGCTCCAGGAACGCGCGGGTGACGGCCGCGTCGCCGACCGTCAGACAGCCCACCGTCACGCCCGCCTCGTGCAGCCGGCGTACGGCGGGCAGCGCGTCCTCGTACGAGGGAAGCTCGGGGAAACCGTCCAGTACGTGGGCGATCTGGTCGTCGGAGACGGACTGCCCGCTCTCCACCTGGAGCGCCTGCCGCGCCGCGAGGAGGAAGTCGGCGCTGTCCCCGCTGAGCGCGAGCGCCATGCAGTCGCGCTGCACGCGCAGGAACCAGGGGTGGAGCGCCGCCGCCGGCTGTCCGATCTCCTCGAAGCGGGCCGCAAGCGGGTCGAGTCGCATCAGCGTCTCCAGTACATCGAACGCGACGGCCCGCGGGCGTTGGAACGGCACTGCCATACTCGTCTCACCTCCGGTCGGCCGGACCCCCCCCGCGTACCCGGCACGGGGGGCTGCGAGGCGCAGGACGCGGCAGAGCAACGGTTTCAGGCCGCAGCACGCGGCGGCTTGGCAGGAGCCTCCTCGTCGCGTTCCTCCTCGATCTCCTCGCGTACCCGGCGGCACGCCGCCGCCAGCAGGCGGGAGACGTGCATCTGGGAGACGCCCAGCCGACTGGCTATCTGCGACTGGGTGAGCTCGCGGAAGAAGCGCAGGTAGAGCAGGCGCTGCTCCCGCTCGGGGAGCCGGCACAGACAGGACCGGACGGCTTCGCGGTCGACCACGTGGTCGTAGCCGTTCTCGTCGGAGCTGAGGGTGTCCATCAGACAGATGGCTCCGTCCGAGGTACCGTCCCCTCCTCCGCCTGCCTCGGAGGAGACAGGCGCGTCCAGGGAGAGGGAGTTGAAGCACTGGAGGGCTTCCATGCCGGTGAGGGTGTCCTCCTCGGAGAGACCACTGTGCGCTGCCAGTTCGGCGACGGTGGGTGACCGTCCCGAGGAGGTCAGCTCCAGCTCCCGCATGCTCGCGCGGACGCGGTTGCGCAGGTCCTGTACGCGGCGCGGGACGTGGATCTCCCACATGTTGTCCCGGAAGTGCCGCTTGAGCTCGCCGTAGATCGTGGGGATGGCGAAGGTCTCGAAGGCGTTGCCCCGGGCCGGGTCGTAGCGCTCCACCGACTTGACCAGCGCGAGCGCGGCGACCTGCTCCAGGTCCTCCAGCGACTCGCCCCGGTTGCGGAATTTGCGCGCCAGCCGGTGTGCCATCGGCAGCCACGCCGTGACCACGCAGTCCTGGAGCCGCTGCCGCTCGGGGCAGCCTTCGGGCAGCTTCACCAACTCGGCGAAGTCGGCTGCGGTATCGGGTGCGTCGTGGTGGGTACGCCGAGGGGCGTGGGACGCGGTGGTGGTCCCCTCCGTGGCGGCCGCGGCGCTTGCAGCGTCCACGGTTGCACCGTCAACGGTTTCCGTGTCGTCCACGGTCTCCGTGTCGTCCGTGGCGCATGGGGTGTCCGCGGCGCCAGGGGCGTCCGTGCCCTCGGCCGGAATGGCGGGGATGGTGCCGTTCTCGGTGGTGCGGAACCGCGTGGTGGTGTTCATGGGCTGCTCACTCCACGTCTCACATGGGTGCCGTGCAAGACAGGCGAGAAGCGATCCCCCAGTCCGCTTCCGGACAGGATTCAAAGGTGGTGCCGCCGGGTCCCCAGCGGCCCGATTTCACCGTGACACAAACCACGCCGCGCGGCATCTTCGCAGGTCATGTCCGTTTGCGAGGGGTGACCAGATGGCCGACTCCCCGTAGTCGCAGCGCCGGTGGGCGGCGTTTGCCACTGATCGGGAACGGGCACCCGGACCTTCTGCACGGCGGCCTCCCCCAGCCGCCGCCGCTGCGATGTGTGGTGGCCGCTGAGGAGGAACGTGATGAGGGTGCGACCGGGTGCGCCGTGCTGGGTCAGTCTGACGGCTCGGCGCCGGGGGAGGTCGCCGAGGGGCGCCGGGTCACGCTGTACGACCCCCACGGAGCCCTGTTCACCGTCGTCGCGGCGTGAGGCCCCAGGCGGCGGCCCGAGGCCCAGGCGGCGGCGTACCGCACCCTGGGCAGCGTTCAGCCCCCTGGCGCGTGAGGCGCCCGGGAGCCTCCCCGTGGGGCAGTCGCGCAGGCTACTACTGCAGGCCGACGAGGTAGCCCACGAAGAAGACGAGCATGGCCGCGACAACGAGCCCGATCAAGATGAGCGGCACCACGCTCCAGCCCTTGGTCGGGTTGTGCGTCTCGCGCGGGCCGGCTTCGGACAGACCGCCCTCGCCGGGCGGCGTCTCGCCGGGCGGGACCCCGCCGCCCTTCTCCAGGCCGGTGGTCTGCTCCGGGTCAGGGTCAGGATTGGCGTACCTCATGCCCTCCGGGTGGACCCCGACGCACCCTCGTACACCTGGGTCACCGAAGCTAGACTGTTCGGAGCTTCGATCGCTTGTTGATATCTCGAACAGGAGGCACCATGGGACGGCTCGTGCCCGCTGTGACCCGGGCGCTCGACATTCTGGAGCTGTTCCTGGAAGGGGACGGCACACTCTCGGCACCCGACATCGTGCGCAGGCTGCGCCTCCCCAGGACCACGGTGCACGAGCTGGTCGGCACCCTGGCCGCCCGCTCCTACCTCGTGCCCGTCCCGGGCAGGGCCGGCCACTACCGGCTGGGAGTGCGCGCCTACCAGCTCGGCAGCCGCTACGCCGAGCAGCTCGACCTCGCGGCCGAAGGGCAGCAAGTGGCCCGCTCGGTGGCTGAGACCTGCGAGGAGACGGTACATGTGGCGATCCTGGAGGACACCGACGTCATCTACGTCGCGAAGGTGGACTCCACCCAGGCCGTGCGCATGGTCTCGGCCGCCGGCCGGAGGCTGCCCGCGCACTGCACGGCGGTCGGCAAGATGCTGCTCGCCTCGCTGCCCGACGGCGAACTCGCCGCACGGCTGCCCGACAGTGCCGAGCTGCGGGCCATGACGCCCAACAGCATCACCGACGTGGCCAGGCTGCGCGAGGAGCTGGCCAGGACGGCCGAGCGCGGGTTCGCCGTCGAGGAGAGCGAGTCCAACCCCGACGTCAGCTGTGTGGCGGCGCCGGTACGGGACCGCTCGGGCCGGGTGGTGGCGGCCCTGTCCATCTCCGTACCGTTGATCCGGTGGAGCGAGGAACGCCGCGCCGAGCTGGCGGAGTTGGCACAGCGCGGCGCCGGACGGCTGTCCGAACGACTGGGCCACAGGGGGCTGTGATGAGGGTGGAGACGGCACTGCGCGCGTCCGCCGAGCTGGGTGAGGGGCCGACCTGGGACACCGCGGCCGGACGGCTGATCTGGGTGGACATCCTCGCCTCCCGGGTCCACACCTTCGGCCCTTCGACGGGCCACCGCACGCTGATGAGCACCGAGCAGCATGTGGGCGCCGCCAAGCCGCGCGCGGGTGGCGGAGTCGTCGTCAATCTGCGCGACGGTGTCGGGCTGTACGACGCGGACGGGCGCTTCTCCTGGCTGCGACGCGACCCGGTGCCGGGCCGCCGCGGCAACGACGCGGCGGTCGCTCCCGACGGCGCGCTGTGGGCGGGGACCGTGCGCTACGACGAGGCGGCCGGAGGCGGCGACCTCGTCCGGTACGCGCCGGACGGTACGGCGACCACCGTCCTCGACGACGTCACCGTCTCCAACGGCACCGGCTGGAGCCCGGACGGGACGCTGATGTACTACGTCGACACTCCTACGCGGCGTATCGATGTCTTCGACGTCCGCGACGACGGGTCGGCCACCGGCCGCAGGCCCCTGGCTCGGATCGATGAGGGCGCCGGCTTTCCGGACGGGCTGACCGTGGACGCGGACGGCTGCGTATGGGTGGCCCTGTGGGACGGCGGCGCCGTCCGCCGCTACACCCCTGAAGGGGCGCTGGACCGGGTCGTCACCCTGCCTGTCCGGCGCCCGACCGCCTGCGCCTTCGGCGGCACCGGCCTCCGCGACCTCTACATCACCTCGGCCCGCGTCGGCCTCCCGGCCCCCTCCCCGCAGGACGGCTCCCTCCTCGTCCTCCCAGAAGCGGGCCCCGGCCTGGCCCAGCCCCCCTTCGGAGGCTGACACCGGCCCAAGGGGCGGCCCTCCCCGGCTCTCACCGGGAGGGGCCGCCCCCGCAAGCGGAAGAACCGCCGGTCACCGACCGGCTTTACGCTTGTTCCAGACGTCGAACCCGACCGCGGCCAACAGCACCAGACCCTTGATGACCTGCTGGTAATCGGTGCCGATGCCGACCAGGGACATACCGTTGTTGAGGACACCCAGCACGAGGCCGCCGATGACGGCGCCCATCACTGTGCCGACGCCGCCGCTCATGGAGGCGCCACCGATGAACGAGGCGGCGATGGCCTCGAGTTCGAAGTTGAGGCCCGCCTGGGGGGTGCCGGCGTTGAGCCGCGCGGCGTAGACACAGCCGGCCAGCGCCGCGAGCACGCCCATGTTGACGAAGACGAGGAAGGTGACGCGCTGGTCCTTGACGCCGGACAGCTTGGCAGCCGCCTTGTTGCCGCCGAGCGCGTAGACGTGGCGGCCGACCACCGCGTTGCGCATCACATAGCCGAGGCCGAGCAGGAGTCCGGTCATCACCAGCATGACGACGGGTACGCCGTGGAAGCTGGCCAGGGTGAGGGTGAAGGCGACGACGGCCGCTGTGAGTGCCACGCACTTGGCGACCCACAGCCCGGTGGGCAGCACGTCGAGGTCGTAGGCCAGCTGCCGCTTGCGGTCGCGGCGCTCGCGCAGCAGCAGGAAGACGATGGCGACGAGGCCGATCACCAGCGTGGGGTTGTGGTATTGCGTGTAGGGGCCCATCTCGGGGATGAAGCCCTTGGCGAGGTTCTGGAAGCCGCTCGGGAAGGGCGAGAGGGACTGGCCCTCCAGCACGATCTGGGTCAGACCGCGGAAGAGCAGCATCCCGGCCAGCGTCACGATGAAGGACGGGATGCCGACGTAGGCGATGAAGAAGCCCTGCCACGCTCCGGCGACGGCGCCGATCAGCAGCGAGAGCGCCAGGGCCAGCACCCACGGCATATCGTGTTTGACCATCATCACGGCGGCCATCGCGCCGACGAACGCCACCAGCGAGCCGACCGAGAGGTCGATATGGCCGGCGATGATGACGATCATCATGCCCATGGCCAGGATGAGGATGTAGCCGTTCTGCTGGATCAGGTTGGAGACGTTGTTCGGCAGCAGCAGCGTGCCGTCCGTCCATATCTGGAACAGCACGATGATGAACACGAGCGCGGTGAGCATGCCGTACTGGCGCATATGGCCGCGCATGTTCTCCAGCAGCACGGCGCCCGCCGAGCGCGCGACGGCCTGCACGGGGGGCGGCGCGTCCTCGGGTGGGGTGGGTGAGGAGGGCTTGGTCGTGGTGGTCATGGCGGGCCTCAGCTTCTGTTCCGGGTCATGTGGCGCATCAGGACTTCCTGGGTGGCGTCCGCACGGTCGATCTCTGCGGTGAGGCGGCCCTCGGCCATGGTGTAGATGCGGTCGCACATCCCCAGCAGTTCGGGGAGTTCGGAGGAGATGAAGAGCACGGCCTTCCCCTGCGCGGCGAGTTTGTCGATGACGGTGTAGATCTCGTACTTGGCGCCCACGTCGATGCCCCGGGTCGGCTCGTCGAGGATGAGCACCTCGGGGTCGGCGTGGATCCACTTGCTGAGCACGACCTTCTGCTGGTTGCCGCCGGAGAGCCGGCCGGTCTGCTCGTGGACCGTGGGGGCCTTGATGTTCATGGACTTGCGGTAGCGCTCGGCGACGGAGCGCTCCTCGTGCTCGTCCACCACGCCGTGCCGCGCCATCCCGCTCAGCGAGGCCAGCGAGACGTTGCGGTTGATGGTGTCGAGCAGGTTGAGCCCGTACTGCTTGCGGTCCTCGGTGACGTAGGCGATGCCCGCGTCGATCGCCGCCGGCACCGTCCTGGTGCGCACCTCACGACCGCCGACCCGCACGGTTCCGGACTCGTAGCGCCCGTAGGAGCGGCCGAAGACGGACATGGCCAGCTCGGTCCGGCCGGCGCCCATCAGCCCGGCGATCCCTACGATCTCGCCCCTGCGCACCGTCAGCGAGGCGTCGTCGACGACCTTGCGCTGCTGGTCGACGGGGTGCCGCACCGTCCATCCGGCCACTTCCAGCGCGGTGGTGTGCTCGCCCTCGTAGGGGGTGCGGTCGGGGAAGCGGTGATCGAGGTCGCGGCCGACCATGCCGCGGATGATCCGGTCCTCCGACAGCTCGGGGGTGTCGCCGGGGTGTTCGCGCACGGTCAGCGTCTCGATGGTGCGGCCGTCGCGCAGGATGGTGAGGGTGTCGGCGATCCGGCGGACCTCGCCCAGCTTGTGGGAGATGACGATGCTGGCGATGCCCTGCTCGCGCAGTTCCAGGATGAGGTCGAGGAGGGTGGCGCTGTCCTCGTCGTTGAGCGCGGCCGTCGGCTCGTCCAGGATGAGCAGCTTCACCTCCTTCGACAGCGCCTTGGCGATCTCCACCAGTTGCTGCTTGCCGACGCCGATGTCGGCCACGGAGGTCTGCGGGTTCTCCCGCAGACCCACCCGCCGCAGCAGCTCGGTCGCCCGCCGCATGGTGGCGTTCCAGTCCACGAGGCCGCGGGCGCCGGAGCGCTGCTCGTTGCCGAGGAAGATGTTCTCGGCGATGGACAGGAACGGCACCAGCGCCAGCTCCTGGTGGATGATGACGATGCCGCGCTGCTCGCTGGCGCGGATGTCCTTGAAGGCGACCGGCTCCCCCTGGAAGAAGATCTCACCCTCGTAGCTGCCGTGCGGGTGGACTCCGCTGAGCACCTTCATCAGCGTCGACTTGCCCGCGCCGTTCTCACCGCAGACGGCGTGGATCTCACCGGGGCGCACCGTGAGGTTGACGTCGCTGAGCGCCTTGACGCCGGGGAAGGTCTTGGTGATGCCCCGCATCTCGAGGACCGGGCGCTCCTGCTCGGTGCGCTCGGCGCTGTCGACTGCCGGGCTCACTTGAGCTGCCCCTTGGTGAAGTAGCCCTCGTCGATGAGGAGCTGGGTGTTGGACTTGTCGACGGAGACGGGCTTGAGCAGGTAGGCGGGTACGACCTTCTTGCCGTTGTCGTAGTCGGTGGTGTTGTTGACCTCGACCTTCTTACCGGTCAGTACGGCGTCGCCCATCTGGACGGCCTGCTTGGCGAGCTTGCGGGTGTCCTTGAAGACGGTCTGGGTCTGCTGCCCGGCGATGATGGACTTGACCGAGGCCAACTCGGCGTCCTGGCCTGTGACGATGGGCAGCGGGTGGCGCTTGCCGCCGTAGCCGGCGCTCTTGAGCGCGGAGATGATGCCGATGGAGATGCCGTCGTAGGGCGAGAGGACCGCGTCCACGTCGGTGCTGCCGTAGTTCTTGCTGATCAGGTCGTCCATGCGCTTCTGCGCGGTGCCGCCGTCCCAGCGCAGCGTGGTGGCCTGGTTCATCTTCGTCTGCTTGCTGCGCACCACCAGCTGACCGGTCTTCATGAAGGGCTTGAGCTTCTTCATGGCGCCGTTCCAGAAGTACTTGGTGTTGTTGTCGTCCGGCGACCCGGCGAACAGCTCGATGTTGTAGTGCTTGTCCTCGGCAGCGTCGGCGTCCGGCTTCTTCAGCTCGAGCTTGTCGAGGATGTACTGGCCCTGGAGTTCGCCGACGCGCTCGTTGTCGAAGGACGCGTAGTAGTCGACGTTCTTGGTGCCGAGGATGAGCCGGTCGTAGGAGATGACCGGGATGTGCGCGTCGGCTGCCCGCTTGAGGACGTTGGTGAGGGCCGAGCCGTCGATGGCGGCGATGACCAGCAGCCGGTGACCCTTGGTGATCATGTTCTCGATCTGGGCGATCTGGTTCTCGACCTTGTCGTCCCCGTACTGGAGGTCGGTCTTGTACCCGGCCTTCCGGAACTGCTTGGCCATGTTCCTGCCGTCGGCTATCCACCGCTCGGACGACTTGGTGGGCATGGCCAGGCCGATGGTGCCGCCCTTGCCCTTGTCGGGCTGGTAGCGGCTGCCGCCGCGGGCCTCCTGACCGCAGGAGGCCAGCCCGGCGACGAGCGTGGTGGCCAGCACCGCCGACGCGGCGATGCGGCATCTGCGGGTGCGCATGTCAGTTCCCTCCAGGCTCGGTGTGCTCGAAGCGGTGCAGCGGGCCCGGCAGCCGGGAGCCGAGCGGGGACATACCGCCGTCGGCGCCGTGTCTGGCCAGCAGGTCCAGGGCGAGCCGGCCGCGGCGCACCCGCTCGCGCGCCGTGTCCAGCACGGTGTCGCGCATATGGCGGCCCGACGGGTAGATGCCGGGTGCCTTGGCCAGCCCGAACTTCAGGTAGAGCGGCGCTCCGCGGCGGATCAACTCGGCCAGCTCGTACATCCGCACATAGCCGCCGAGGTCGTCGGGCGCCTCGATGTACATGTCCATGGGCGCCCCGCTGACCCGCCTGATCTCGGTCAGGTGGTCGAGCGTCAGATCGCTGGGCACGTTCAGCGAGTCGGCGCCGAGCCGCTCGTAGACGGCGTAGGAGGCCGGGTTGACCGGCCCGATCAGCGCGGAGACCTTCAGCGTGGTGTCGGCGGGCAGGATGCCCGTGGCGCGGGCCCGGTGCAGGGTCCACAGCACGCCCTCGTCGGCGACGAGCAGGCAGCGGACCCCCAGTTCGGTGGCGCGCACCGCGTCCTCCACGCAGCCGGCGAGCGCGCTGTGGCCGCGGGCCCGCAGCCCGGCGCCGCCGGAGTCGGTACGGGTCGCCGCGCCGGTGTCCCAGGTGCCGCGCGGCCCGGTGAACAGGCACAGCTCGATGTCCCGTTCGGCACACGCCTCGACCATCTCGGTGATCTCGGCGTCGGTGAGCATCCAGACGCCGCTGCCCTGGCTGATGCGGTGCAGCGGTACGTCGAGCCGCGCGGACTCCTTCAGTACGACGGCCAGCGCCTCGGGTCCTTCGCAGGAGGGCACCTCGGTACGCCACAGGCCGCCGTCGGGGAAGGTGTGCGGGGAGGCGTCGGCGGGCTCGGGCCGGGGTACGGCCATCTCCAGCGCGCTGAGCGCGGGTTCGCCGGGGAGGCGAGGGGTGGTGCTGGTGGTCACGGGGCTCCTTCGGTACGGGGGCTGGGGCCTGGTGCCAGGCGGGTCTTCAGGGGTGCAGCAGCACCTTGCCGACGGCCGGATCGCCGTCGGCCACGAGCGCGACGGCCTTGTCGAACTCGGAGAGCGGCAGCCGGTGGGTGACCAGCGGCAGCGGATCCAGCAGCCCGCCGGCGAAGGTGCGCACCGCGTGTGCCCAGGCAGCGGGCGGGGCGCCGAAGACGGTGTCCACCCGCACCTGCCCCCAGACCAGCGCCGCCGGGTCGAGCTCGGCATCACCGGCCGGCGGGATACCGGTCAGCACCAGCCGTCCACCGCGGCGCAGCAGTCCGGCCGCCTGCCGCGCCGCACCGGGCACGCCCGCCGCCTCGACCACGGTGTCGTAGCCGCCGAGCCCCTCGGTCTCCCGGTGGTGGCGGTAGGCGGTGGCGCCGAACTCGGCGGCGAGCGCCGCGCGTCCGGTCCTGGCGCCGACCAGCAGCAGCTCGCCGGGCGAGCCCAGCCCCAGCAGCTGGACGGCGAGCATCCCCAGCGTGCCGTCACCGACGACGGCGACCCGGTCACCGGGCCTGACGCCGGCCCGGAGAGCGGCAGCGGCCACGCACGCCGCGGGCTCCAGCAGCGCGGCCGCCGTCAGGTCCGCGTCGTCGGGCAACGGGTGCAGCAGGCGGGCCGGGAGGGTGAGGGTGGGTGCCATGGCGCCCGGCTCGGTGAACCCGGTCTCCGCGTATCCGGCGGTGCACAGCGTGGTCTCGCCGACGTGGCAGCGCTCGCACACCTGGCAGTTGCGGAACCCCTCCCCCACCACCTTGCGCCCCACCAGCCCGCCGGGCACCCCCTCGCCGGTCTCCTCGACCGTGCCGGACCACTCGTGGCCCGGAGTGACGGGGTAGCGCGCGTACGGAGCCGGACGGTTGCCCTGGTACAACTCGCGGTCGCTGCCGCAGATCCCGGCCGCATGCACCCGCACCAGTGCCTCTCCCGGGCCGGGCGGGCGCGGGGTGTGCGGGAGGAGGCGGGCGGCGCCGGGCGCGTCCAGTACAACGGCCGGGCCCTCGCCCTGTGCGGCGTTCACCGGTCGCCGCCGTCGGGGTTGCGGGTCTCCCAGCCTTCGGCCCACAGGTCGAAACGGGCCCGCTGCTGGGGGAACTCGGCCGCCGCTTCGGTGTCCAGTTCGACGCCGAGCCCGGGCGCGTGGGAGAGGGTGAAGCAGCCGGTCTCCGGGTCGATCTGCGGCGCGCCCTTGACGACCTTCTTGATCTCGGCGTCGGCGAAGTCGTTGAAGTGCTCCAGCACCTTGAAGTTGGGCGTGGCGAAGCCCATCTGGAGACTGGCGGCGGTCAGCACCGAGCCGCCCACGTTGTGCGGGGCCACGAGCATGTAGTGGGTCTCCGCGGTGGCGGCCAGCTTGCGGGTCTCGGCGATCCCGCCGAGGTGGCCCAGGTCGGGCTGGATGATGTCGGCGGCCTGGCTCTCGAACAGCTCCCGGAACTCGATCCGGTCGTGGATGCGCTCGCCGGTCGCCACCGGCATGTCCACCTTCCCCGCGACCTTCGCGAGAGCCTTGAGGTTCTCCGGCGGCACCGGCTCCTCCAGCCAGGCGGGCCGGAACGGTGCCATCTCGTGGGCGAGGCGGACGGCGGTGGCGGGAGCGAAGCGGCCGTGCATCTCCAGCATCAACTCGGCGTCGGGGCCGATGGCGTCCCGTACCGCCTCGATGAGGGAGACCGCGTAGCGGGTGTCCTCGTGCGAGAGCTCCAGGTGGCCGGTGCCGAACGGGTCGATCTTCAGGGCGCGGTAGCCGCGCGCCATGACGCCCTTGGCTGCCTGGTGGTACGCCTCGGGGGTGCGCTCGGTGGTGTACCAGCCGTTGGCGTATGCCTTCACGGAGTCGGTGACGTTGCCGCCCAGCAGCTGCCATACGGGCACGCCCAGCGCCTTGCCCTTGATGTCCCAGCAGGCCATCTCCACACAGGCGATGCCGGACATCACGATCTCGCCGGCCCGGCCGTAGTCGCCGTACTTCATCCGGCGCACCAGGTCCTCGACGCGGAACGGGTCGGACCCGGCGATGTGGTTGGCCTCGGCCTCGCGCAGGTAGCCGAGCAGCGCGTCGGTGTGGCCCAGCATCCGGGTCTCTCCGACGCCGGTGAGTCCTTCGTCGGTGTGAACCTGGACGTAGGTCAGGTTCCGCCAGGGTGTCCCGACCACATGGGTGCTGATACCGGTGATGCGCACGAGAGCCGCTCCTGTGAAGTCGTTCGCTACGTTCGATATTTCGTCACGCGTTCGAAATAGCGATGCGACACTAAGGAGGGGCAAGGGGGGTGTCAATGGCGGCGACGCGCTTTTCTGTGCGAGTTTCTGGTCGGCGCTGATCGACCTTGTTGCCCGGTGTCAGGTATACCCAGAACTCCGGCGCCGTGCCCCGGCACCGGAGACCCGATTCACCGCCGCCTCCCCCTCAGGGGCGCGGGGAACTGCTCCCCTGAGGGCCCCTCCCCGCGAGGGGGAGGCAGGGGCACCCCTCAGCGGCGGCGGGTCTCGACGTGGAGGCCCATCGCTTCGACCAGCTCTTGCACATTGGTGAAGCGCGCATCCGCAGGAAGGCCCTGAGCCATCTCCACCAGGCGGTCCGGCGCGTGCTCCGCACGCAACGCGTCCAGCACCTCCTCGCGCCCGGTCGGGTACAGATGCCTGCCGAGGTACTGCGCGATCTCCGAGCGCAGCTCGACATCGCGCGGAGTCATCCCCTCGGGGGTGCCACCGCTGCGCAGGGACTGCGGGTCCCGGAAGGGCTCGGGCTGGTCCTCACCGGAGGGCTCCATCTCACGGGCTTCCTCGCGATTGGAGCGCAGGTCGCCGCGGAGCCGCTTCTTGGCCTCGTCGTCCTGGATCGGTCCGTTCTTGTCGTTCTCCTGCATGGTGTGCTCCTTAGGTGCTGAGCAGACAGAAGGAGGCGCCCTTGTGGTCGCGGAGCGTCGCCGACCGCCCCAGAGGTCCCTCCCGGGGCGGGGAGACGACTTCGCCGCCCTCCCGTTCCGCGACGCTCACCGCCGCGTCAAGATCGGGTACCCGGAAGTACGGCTCCCATCGCGGCCGGATACCCGGGTCGGGCGGCGACTCCAGCGCGCCGCCGCGCAACCCGGCCACCGGGTGGCCGTCCACCCGGACGACGATCTCGTCGTACTGCTCCTCATAGGTGACCCCGTGGCTGGGATCGTCCATCCAGCCGAAGATCTCGCCGTAGAACACCGCGGCGGCGAAGGCGTCGGCCGTGTGCAGCTGGAGCCACGCGGGTGCCGGGCCCGAGCCGACCCACCAGGAGGCGGGTCCGTCGCCCTGCCACAGTCCGAACGGCGCGCCCGACTGGTCGGCCGCGATGACGGCACGGCCGCCACCCTTTCTGAGCGGGCCCACCGCCACGGTCGCACTCCGCTCGGCGATCCGCTCGGCCACCAGGTCGGCGTCCTCGACGTGGAAGTACACCGTCCAGCGCTCGGCCTCGGGGCCCGCGCCAGCGGCCAGCTGGTTGATCCCGGCGACCGGCTGCCCTTCCACGGTGGCGATACGCGCGTCGGGGCCCGCGTCCGAGGAGACGAACGTCCAGCTCAGTACGGGTCCGTAGAACTCCTCGGCGGCCCGTTGATCGGGGGTCATCAGACTCACCCAGCAGGGCACTCCGCCGACCGAAGCCATGTGTCCGCCTTCCCACCGTGTGGCGACATCGTGCGTGCTCCACTCAGGGTACCTACCGGTGCTAAACAGGCATAACGGGCGGAGATCCCTGGGTGACACCAGGCCCCGGCGCCCAGGCCCGAGGGCCCAGGCCCCGAACCCCAGGGCTCACCCTCACCCGCGCTTGACCCCGATGCCCCCGTAGGCGTCCACGGCCGGGGCCTGCACCTCGCCGCCCTCGGGGCGCCACTCGGGGCAGGGCACGACCCCGGGTGCCACCAGCTCCAGCCCCTCGAAGAACGCCGCGATCTGCTCCGGCGACCGCAGGAAGTACTGCACCTCTCCCCCGGCGTTGTGCCGCCGCTGCGCCTTCAGCAGCTCCGCATTCGTGCTGGTGCCGTCGCACACCAGCAGATGACTGCCGGGCGCCAGCCCGGCCAGCAGCTTCCGGACGATGCCCCGGGCCTCGGCGTGGTCGGCCACATGCCCCAGGATGCCGCTGAGGATCAGCGCGACGGGACGTTCGAGGTCCAAGGTGGCGGCGGCCTGCTCGAGGATGGCCGCCGGCTGCCGCAGATCCGCGTGGAGGTAGGCGGTGAAGCCCTCGGGGTCGCTGGTCAGCAGCGCGTTCGCGTGCAGCAGCACCAGCGGGTCGTTGTCGACGTAGACGATCCGCGCACGGGGGTTCACCCGCTGTGCGACCTCGTGGGTGTTGTCGACGGTGGGCAGCCCCGTACCCACGTCGAGGAACTGGTCGACACCCGCCTCGTCGGCCAGCCAGCGGATGCCTCGGGAGAGGAAGAGCCGGAAGGAGCGGGCGTTCTCCACGATGCCGGGGAACGCCTTGCGGAACTGGTCGCCCGCCACCCGGTCGGCCTCGTAGTGGTCCTTGCCGCCGAGCCAGTAGTTCCAGATCCGCGCGGAGTGCGGCCGGTCGGGGTCGATCTCCTCCGGCCGCTCGCCGGGCGCTGCTGTCAGGTCGTCAGCCATGTGAACTCCAGGTGTGCGGGCCGGTGTTGACCCGCACAACTTAGACGCTGCCGCCGAGCACCCCACAGTGCCCCCCGAGTGCGGTCAGGTCGAGGACAAGACCTGGCGCAGCGGCACCGAGCGGCCCCTGCCATACTCGCGCGGCGGCTTCGTGAGCGGCGTGCGGATCGGTTCCCGGCCACAGATGGGTGAGGAGGAGCGCGGCGGCGCCCGCCTGGGCCGCGTACTGGCCCGCCAGGCGTGCTGTCAGCAGATACGGTGCGTCGGCGGTCGGCACTTGGTGGACGTAGGTGGCCTCCGACAGCAGCAGGTCGGCGCCGCGTGCCAGGTCGGGGATGTCGGGGCTGGGCCCGGTGTCGCCGGTGTAGGCGAGCACGGCGTCCGGGGTCGTCAGCCGCAGACCGGCGTTGGGCACGAAGTGCGGCAGCAGCCAGGTGTCGACCGCGAACGGACCGATCTCGAACTCGTCGCCGGGTCGGAACTCACACAGCCGGTAGGCCGCTCGCAGCATGCTCGGCTTGTCCAGCGCGAGGACGGCGTCGAGGGCGCCGTGCGGGGCGTGGACCGGCAGCGCGGGCGGCGGGGTGTCGCTCAGGCCCCTGGCGCGCAGCAGCGGGTTGAGGTCGGCGCAGTGGTCGGGATGGCCGTGGCTGACCAGCACGGCGTCGACCGCATCCGCCGTGCCGCTCGCGAGAAGCCGCGGCAGCGTGGCGTACCCGGGGTCGACCAGCAGCCGGAATCCCTCGTGTTCGACGAGGTAGCCGCTGCACGCCTGGTCGGCCGTGGGCCAGGCGCCGCAGCCGCCGAGAACAGTGAGTCGCACACGGCGGACCCTAGCGCGGGGCGACGGGGGCGAGCAGCCGCTTTTCCGGGCCTCTGCGGCAGCGCTTCGCCGACGGTCAGCGTGGTCGGCGGCGGGTGGCCTTGCCGGTGATCCGGTAGGCCGCGTAGAGGAAGGCGATCAGCGCGACGAAGATGCCGATGATCAGCAGATAGAAAAGCCCCTTGATGAGCGAGCCGAAGATCCCCAGCGCGAGCGCCACCAGGACCAGGAACAAGAACAGCGCCATGTCGGCCTCCCGGCTTCTCAGCGGCGCGCGAGGCGGCGCTCGCCGCCCGCGCCCGGGATGTACTCGATCTCGTAGTGCGCGAAGACGGAGGGCTCGTCCGAGGCGGGCAGCACATCGTCGGTCCCGATGGACGGAGCGCCCTTCACCAGGTTCTTGGGGTAGCGCACCTTCAGATATCCGGGCCCCACGCCGGCCCCCGCCAGCGGCACGAAGACGAGCCGGCGCCGGGTCGGCGCACCGACCGTCACGGTCGCGAAGGACGGCTGGTCGGTCGCGGTGTCCACGTACACGGACTCCAGCGAGCCGATCTTGCTGCCGCCCTCGTCCACCACGTCGTGCCCGCGCCACTCCCGGATGTCGTCCGGCTCGAACATCTCTTCCTCCACGTCGGGGAGCCCTGCACCCATGGTGGCACCGCCTCCCCCGCCCCTCGCGGAGGCGCCCCGGGGCCGTACAGGTGTTTGTCGCCGGTCGCAATCGCGTACTCGGGGTAGCGGTTGAGCTCTTCCCCAGGCTTGTTGCGGTGGCGTTTCCAGGGTCGGCATCGCGGGTCAGAGGCACACCTGTACGGATATCGGCCACCTGAGCGGACCTTTCGAGGGATCAATTCTCGCCGTTGCGGCGGAAAACAAGAGGCTGTAAGCAGAACTCCCCGTATCTCCCAAGCGAGTTCACCTCCCGTTCACCTTCGCCGTGCGGGTTCGTCACACTCTGTGGGTGAGGATGGAATCGGCCCAGCTCGGAGCCATCTATCGAGGGGAGGACGATGCGACGCTGCGTGACCGTCATCCGGACATGCGTCTCCGCCCTCGCCCTGCTCCTCTCCGTCCTGCTGACCGTCGACTGCGCCGAAGCGCGGCCCGCTCCGCCGGGCGGCACCGAGGTCGCCACCGGAACCGCCTCGGCCCCCGTGGCCGACGAGACCGAGCACGGTGCCGACGACTGTCATCCACGCCGCACCGTCCGCCACCAGCAGACGCCCCCGGCTCCCGGCGAGCGTCCGCTCTACGCCGGAGGCCGCCAGGCCCGGTCCCTCGCCGCGGACTTTCCGGCCGCGCTGCCCGGGAACGGCAGTGCCGGCATGCCGTGGCGCAGATCCGTAGAGGTTCCCGTACTGCACCAGGTGTTGCGGCACTGACATCGGCCGCGGCAGCCGCGTAACGGCGCGCCTGTCCGCGACCAGCCGGTACCGGCCCACGCTGCCGTGCCCGACTTCTCGCCGACTTCCGACCGCAGAGTCCGTACCGCGACCAAGCACACCGCGGAGTCCTCCCCCGGCTCCCCGGTGCCGCGGGGTCCGTACGCGACTCCGTACGCCGACTGCGTACGCACCTGAACGCAAGGTAACCCTGATGCGCTCTCTCATTCCTCACGCACGTGCCTTCTCCGCACGGATAGGCGACCGCACCGACGAACGCGAAAGCTACCGCCGGCTGGCCCAGGGCCAGTCACCGGAAGCCCTCTTCATCTCCTGCTCCGACTCCCGCGTACAGCCCGCCGTCTTCACCGGAGCCCGCCCCGGACAGCTGTTCGAGCTGCGTACCGCGGGCAACGCGGTGCCGCCCTACGGCGGGACCGACCGGCCGCACGGGGAGTCCGCGACCATCGAGTACGCCGTCCGGGTGCTGGAAGTGCCCGAGATCGTGGTGTGCGGGCACTCGCACTGCGGCGCTGTCGGCGCCCGGGTGCGCGACGAGGACCTGGCGGCCGTGCCCGCCGTACGCGGCTGGCTGACCACCCAGCTGCCGCCGCCCGGCGAACTGGCGCCCAGCGACGACGAACGCGGGCAGCCCGATGTGGCCGCCGCCGTGCAGCGCCACGTGCGGGCGCAGCTGGCACGGCTGCGGGAATACCCGTGCGTCGCCGAACGGGAAGCAGCCGGCCGACTGGGGCTGCGCGGCTGGTTCTACACGGTCGACACCGGACGGATTCTCGAACTCGACACGCGTTCCGGCGCGTTCCTCCCGCTCTGAGAGGTGGCGTCATGACGTACTCGAAAAACCTGCTGCGGGCGGACTTCACCGCCTCGCTCGTCGTCTTCCTCGTCGCGGTGCCGCTGTGCGTGGGCATCGCCGTCGCCTCCGGGGTACCGGCCGAACTCGGTCTGGTCACCGGCATCGTGGGCGGGCTGGTGACCGGCTTCCTGCCGGGCAGCAGCATCCAGGTCAGCGGCCCGGCCGCCGGGTTGACGGTACTGGTGTACGAGGCCGTGCAGACCTACGGCGTCAGCGCGCTCGGTGTCCTGGTGCTGCTGGCCGGGCTGCTGCAGCTGCTGATGGGCGCGCTGCGGCTCGGCCGCTGGTTCCGGGCGATCTCCGTATCGGTCGTCCAGGGCATGCTCGCCGGTATCGGCCTGGTGCTGATCGCCGGTCAGCTCTACTCGCTGGCCGACGCCAAGGCCCCCGGCAGCGGCCCGGAGAAGATCCTCGGTCTGGGCGGGCTGGTACTGGACACGGTGGGCGACAGCGCCGCGCTGACGGCGTTCGCCGTCGGCGCCGGGACGATCGCCGTGCTGCTGTTGTGGCCCAAGTGGTCCGCCGGGGCCCGGGTGCTGCCCGCGCCGCTGGCCGCCGTTCTGCTGGCCACCGCCGCTACGGCGGTCTTCGACCTGCCCATCGCACGCGTCGAGGTCAAGGGACTGCTGGACGCCGTACAGCCGCCGGGGCTGGGCGACTTCGGCAATCTGGCCTCGATCGGCATGCTGAGCACGGTGCTGGCCTTCACGCTGATCGCCTCCGCCGAGTCGCTGTTCAGCGCGGCCGCCGTCGACCGGCTGCACGACGGGCCGCGTACCGACTACGACAAGGAGCTGATGGCCCAGGGCGCGGGTAACACCGTGTGCGGGGTGCTGGGCGCGCTGCCCATGACGGCGGTCATCGTCCGCAGCTCGGCCAACGTGGCCGCCGGTGCGAAGACAAAGGTCTCCCGGGTGCTGCACGGCGTGTGGCTGCTGGTGTTCGCCGCCGCGATCCCCGGCGTACTGGGCATGATCCCGCTCTCCGCGCTGGCGGGCATCCTGGTCCACGCGGGCTGGAAACTGATCCCGCTGCGCGAGCTGGGCCCGATGTGGCGCCAGCACCGGGCCGAGGCGGTGGTGCTGGCCGTCACCGCGCTGGCCATCGTCCTCACCAACATGTTCGAGGGCGTGCTGCTCGGGCTGCTGATGGCGGTCGTCAAGACCGCCTGGGAGACCTCGCACATCCACGTGGAGACGGAGGACCCGGGCGAGGACCTGCCGCTGCGGGTCACCGTGCTGGGCAACGCCACGTTCCTGCGGCTCCCCAAGCTCCAGGACCAGTTGGACGCGCTCCCCGCCGGCCGCCGCGTCGAGCTGCGCCTGGAGAAGCTGCGGCACATGGACCACGCCTGCGGACTCGCCCTGTCCACCTGGGAGGAGCAGCACAACAAGATGGCCGACCAGACGGCGGAGCGGTCCCGGACAGCGGAACCCGCCGCGGCCGAGCGCGAGGGAGAGGACCTTCTGACATGATCGGATGATGCGATTCGACGGGTACGGGGCGCTGGTGACCGGCGCCGGACAAGGCATCGGGGCGGCCGTCGCACGCCGCCTCGCCGAGGAGGGCGCCCGGGTCCTGGTCACGGACCGGGACCCGGAGCGTGCGGCCCGGGCCGCCGCCGGTATCCGCGCCGACGGCGGCCGGGCCGAGTCCCACGGCTGCGACGTGACCGACGGCGCGGCCGTGCAGGCCGCGGTCGACCGCGCCGCCGAGGCGTTCGGCGGCCTGGAGGTCCTCGTCAACAACGCCTACGCCTGCCACCGCGACCCGGCCCGCTTCGAGGAGGGCGAAGAGGCACCCTGGTACGAGGACTTCGAGGTCTGCCTGCACGGTGCCGCACGGTGCGCCCGCGCTGCGCTGCCGCTGCTGACCCGGGCCCCGGGCCGGGGCGCCGTCGTCAACATCGGCTCGGTCAACGCCGAACAGCACTTCGGCAACCACGCCTACAGCGCCGCCAAGGCCGCGCTGGCCTCCCTCACCCGCACCCTGGCCGTCGAATCCGCACCGCGCGGGGTGCGGGTCAACCTGGTGGAGCCGGGCACGGTGCGCACCGACGTGTGGCGGGACCGGGCCCAGGTGCTGGAGGAGGTCCAGGCTCTCCCCAGACTCCGTCCGGGAGGTGCCCCCACCGCTGGGCCGGGTCGGCGAGCCGTCCGACATCGCCGCCGCCGTGGCCTTCCTGGCCTCCCGGGACGCCGCCTGGATCACCGGCGTCAGCCTTCCGGTGGACGGCGGACTGCTGGTCTCCAACCTGGCGATGAACCGCACGATGGCACAGCCGTGACCGCCTGAACCGCCGGTCGGTGCGGGGTGTGCGGTGGAGCCGGCGGTCGGGCTCCACCCTGATGTGCTTGCGGACCGGGTCTGCTCAGACGTTCACCCCGCGGCTGCGCAGCCACGGCACCGGGTCGATGCCCGAGCCCACCTCGGGGGTGAGCCGTACCTCGAAGTGGAGGTGCGGGCCGGTCGAGTTGCCGGTGTTGCCGGACAGGCCGATCTGCTCCCCTGTCCGTACACGGTCGCCCGGCCTGGTCTGGATACGGGACAGGTGCGCGTACTGGGTGTAGTAGCCGTTGGGGTGCCTGATGACGATGTGGTTGCCGAACGGCCCGCCACAGTTCGTCTTGACGACGGTGCCCGCGCCGACGGCCCGCACCGGGGTGCCGACGCCGACCGCGAAGTCCTGGCCCGTGTGGCTGCCGGCCCAGCGCTTGCCCGCTGAGGCGAACCCCGCCGACAGCTGGTAGTCCTCCACCGGCGTCACCCAGCTCGCGCCGACGGGCCGGTGCTTGGGCGGCGGGCTGTAGGCGCAGCCACCGGAGCCGGGCTCGGCCCGCAGCGCCGCGCGGGAGATCGGGCCCGCTGCCCGCGCCGCACGCTCCTCCCGCGCCTGGCGCATCCGCTCCCTGGCCTGCGCCAGCCGCTGTTCGACGACGTGCTTGGCGCGGCGCTGCCGCTCGGCGCCGGCCTGCAGCGTGGCCAGTTGGGTCCGCTGTCGCGTCCGGTCGCGGACCAGGTTGCGCTGGGTGTCCCGGGTGGCGTGCAGCAGCCGCCGGAAGGCGTGATCGCCCTGACGCTGGGAGCGCAGCTTGTCCAGCAGGGTGTCAGGGGCGCTGGTCGTCAGCAGCCGGGTGGCGGGGGCCCAGCCGCCCTCCTGGTACTGCTTGCGGGCGACGGCGCCGAGCTGCTGGTGCAGCCGCCGCAGCTTGTGCTCCCCCGCTCTGACGGCCCGGCTGGTGCGGGCGAGATCCGCGCGCTGCGCCGCCGCCTTGCGGTGGGCGGCCTCGTAGCGCGCTGAGGCCACCGCAGCCTCCCGGTAGAGCGAGGCGATCCGGGCGGGCATCGGCTGCGCGGCCTCGGCCGCGCCCTTCGTGGGGGCGTCTCCCGCCGCCCGGGGGGCACCGCTTGCGAGAACCACGGCACACACCAGTGCGGTCAGCGGAGCCGCCGTCCGTCTCTTGCGTACGACCTGAGTCATGCCACGATCGTGGGGCCGCGCACCGGGTGAGAGCGGGTGCGACGACGCGGCACGCGGGGGGCTTGGGCCGTTCGTCGCAGCGTGCTGTCCCCAGGACGGGTGTACTTCGGCGCCGGAGCGGGAGCCCCCGGACTGCTGCGGGAGCGCCTGCGTACCGGCGCCGGATGCGCTTGGTGGCCGTCAGTGGCGGAGTGTCCGGGTCAGCCGGGACCTCCGCTGCCGAAGGATCCGCTCTTGCCGGGCTCCCACTTCTTGCGCCTGGGCGGCTCGTCGGGGTGGCTCTCGCGGTCGCCGTGGTCGTACACACCGCTGTGCGGGAGCCTGCGGATGCCGTCGCGGGGCAACTCGTCCGGCTCGCGGTTCTCCGTGACCTCCACTGTCGGGCCGCTGTCCGGCAGGTGCGGCTGCTCGTCGGGCTCGGGCGGTTCGGGCTCGCGGTTCTTGATCCGGATGCCGAGCCAGACGGCACCGATCAGCGCGGCCACGATCAGCAGCCCGATGAGCCCGGGCACCAGGCCGATCAGGTGGTCACGAGCGGCGAGGTCCATGGCCGTCGCGGTGACGTCCGCGTTCATGTGCTCAGCCCCCTTCGGCTCGCGGTGTCACCACTCGGGGTTTCCGTGTGGGACGAAGGGAAACCTGGCTCCTGCTCCGGAGGCGAACAACTGAACGGGACCCGGGGCGGGGCGACGCTCAGTCCCCCTCGTGCGCGCCGGCGGCGGACCTGCCGTTGACCGCGAGCACACCGGGCACCGTCATCAGCTCGCCCACCAGCTCCGGCACCGAGCCGGGTCCTGACACCGAGAGGGTGAGCTTGGTCAGGTCGGGGCGCGGCTCCTCCACTTGCTCGACGTTCGTCTCGGTCACCACGAAACCGCGCTCCGTGCACAGGGTCAGCGTGGTGGCCAGCACTCCTCTGCCTTCCTCGTAGGTGAGCCGCAGCCGGCCGGGTTCCACGCCGGGCAGCAGGTCGCTGAGCTTGGTGAACCCCCACACCGTGAGGAAGTGCATCGCCACCACCGCGACGGCCAGCAGCGGCAACCCGGCGCCGCACGCCATCCCGACCGCCGCCGAGAGCCAGACGATCGCCGCCGTGGTCAGCCCGCGCACCACGTCACGGCGCAGGAAGATGACGCCGGCGCCGAGGAAGCCGACGCCCGAGACCACCTGGGCCGCGATCCGGGACGGATCGAAGGAGACGTCCTCCATGCCCATCAGATCGGCGAAGCCGTACTTGCTGACCAGCATGAAGAGCGCGGCACCGAGCCCCACCAGCGTATGGGTGCGCAGCCCGGCGCTCTTGCGCTTGGCCCGCCGCTCCAGGCCGATCAGCGAGGTCAGGACGAAGGCCAGGGCGAGGTCGGCGAACTGCGGCCAGCCCTGGCCCAGCGAAGAGAAGAACGCGTCGTTCATAGGCGAGATCCAACAGCTCGGGGCGGACTCAGTCGGTAGGCAGCAGGGGACCCAGCGGGCCGAGGTCCAGGTTCAGCTCCTCGGGTGTCAGCCCGAATCGTTCCCGCAGCAGCTCCATGCGGTCCTCCAGGAGCATCAGCGTCATCCCGATGCGCTCCTCCTGGTCCTCGTCCAGGTCCCCCACCTCCACGCGGCGCAGGGCCTGCCGCTCCACCAGTTGCCGCAGCAGCTCGACGACGGTCAGCACCAGCGCGGCGAGGTCGTGCTCGACCGTGTCGGGGTCGAAGTCGAGCCGCCGGGGCGCCGAGCGGGTCTCGGTCGTACGTGTCACAGGGGCTGCCCTCCCTCCCAGGGCGAGGGGACGCGCGCGTTGACGGAGCTGATCAGGGCGCGCAGATCGATCCGCACCAGGTCCACATCGGCGATTCCCAGGGTGAGCGACCCGGTGAGCACAGCGCCGGTGCCCAGCAGCCGGTCCAGCAGATCGACCAGGGCCACCTGCCGCCTGGCCAGCGGCTCCTGGGAGTCGACGGCCACCGGGCCGCCCGGCTCGTACGGCGGCTCGAACGGCTCGTACGGCTCGTACGGCTCAGGAGACGGCGCTGTCATGGGCACCCTCCCGGCCCGGTGCGTCCGCCGCCGCGAACGAGTACGGCGCCCACGGGCCGGTCAGCTCGACCCGCACCGTGGGATCGTGCGCGCCCAGCCGCTCCACGCGGCCGACGAACTCCTCGGACCGCTCACGGGGCACCAGATAGGCGGCGTTCAGCAGATTCTGCCCGGGCACCCGCGAGAGCTGCGGGTTCTGCGCGGGGTACACCCGCACGTCCTCGGCCTGTGCCGTGAGCGCCGCGTGCAGCGTACGGCCGAGTTCCTCGGCCTCGGCCAGCGCGTTCTCCCGCGAGGTGACCTCCTGCCTGCGCCGGCGCAGGAACTCCCGCCCGCTGGCCGGCGCCGACCCCGCCGCTGCGGCCGGTTCGGTGGCCGGGCGCGCGTAGACCTTCACGCCCCACTCGACGCGGCCGTCCAGCCGGTCCAGCGTGGCTCTGAAGTCCTGACCGCCGTCCTCCAGCGCGCGCCGCACGCCCTCCTCGTCCCGGTAGACGGTGGCCAGGCGCAGCGGCAGGGGGCAGGTGAGGGCGGTGAGCGCGTCCACCACGGCCTGGTGGGCCCTGGCCGTCTCCTCCAGCCACGCCAGGTCCTCCAGGTGGGCGCGGAGCGGCTCCTCGGCGAAGTCCGCCTCGGGGACCCGGCTGACGACGGCCTGCAGTCCCGCGTGGTGGACGGCGTACGGGACGGCGCCGCTCACGCCCCGTACTCCGTCGGGCAGAGGCGCCGGGAGGGGCGCGGTCACCGCGTAGACGTACCGCAGCTCACCGTTCATGGCGCTCTCCCTCCAGGCGTTCCGGCCCGCGCTGCTCCAGTTCCGCGATACGGCGGCGCAACTGCTCGTTCTCCTCGGCCAGTTGCCCCCGCCTTGCGCGGGAGCTGAGCGCGGGGTCGGTCTCCCACCAGTCGATGCCCATCTCCTTGGCCTTGTCGACGGAGGCGACGATCAGCCGCAGCTTGATGGTCAGCAGTTCGATGTCGAGCAGGTTGATGCGGATGTCACCCGCGATCACCACGCCCTTGTCCAGAACCCGCTCCAGGATGTCGGCGAGGTTCGCGCTGCTGCCGCCCTCGTATCGCTCGGGCAGCCTGCTGCCGGCGGGCATCGGCGTACTCATCGGCGCTCACCCGCCGTCGCGTAGTCCTCCTCAGGCTCTTCCTCGTACTCTTCCGGCTCGTCGACGTACTCGTCGACGTACTCGTCCCCGTAGTCGTCCTCAGGGGCCTCGGCGTCGACCTCGTCGTAGTCCTCCGCGTCCTCCTCGGCGGTTCGCTCCTCTTCGGCGACCGCGTCCTCGTGGGTGACGACGACCTCGCCGTCGCGGATCTCCCCGCGCCAGCCCTCGTCCGCCTCGCCCTTCATGGAGATGTGGCGCACATAGTGCTTGAGGTCGAGCCGTGCCCTGCGGCCCTGGGCGCGCCAGATGTTGCCGGTCTTCTCGAACAACCCCTTGGGGTAGTACTCGATCAGCAGCACGACGCGGGTGAGTCGCTCGGTGAGCTCATGGAACGTCACCACTCCCTTGGTGCTGCCCTTGGCACCTTCCGACGTCCAGGCGATGCGCTGATCCGGAATCTGCTCGGTGGTGGTCGCCTTCCAGCTCCGGCTGGACCAGAAGATCTTCGCCTTCCAGTCGGAGGTGGTGTCGTCGGCAACCGTGACGTCCTGCACGCCCTTGGTGAAGGAGCTGAAGTCCTGAAGCTGTGTCCACTGGTTGTACGCGTCGGAGACGGGCACGCCCACATCGACGTACTCCAGGATCACGACGGGCTTCTGGCCGCCGCTCCCCTTCCGCTGCTTGCCCGCGCCGCCGAACATGCCCTTGACGCCCTCGACGGCCTTGTCCTTGAGCCGGCCGCCGCCGACCTCCAACGCGGTACGCAGGGGGCCCTTGCCCTCGGTTGTCTTCCGTACGCCCTCGCGAACCAGCTCGGCGAAGCCGGGGCTGTTGCCCTCCGCCACATCGTTGAGTTTCCCGGTCGCCTGGCCGAGCTTGCGGCCCAGCCCGGCGAGCAGCCTCTCCGCCTCGGCCATGGCGAAGTCACGTGCCACCGACTTCAGCCGGTCCGTCGCCTCGGGGTCGAGACCGCCGGGCAGTGTGCCGCCACCGTTGTCCGTCCGCGTCTCAGCCACGGCTCCGGCCTCCCTTCGCACCGCTGCTCTGCGCCCTCGTAGGGGAGGACTTCGCGGTGGACTCGGTACCGGTGCCGGTCCGCTTCGCCGGCCGGGAGCGGCCCGAGGCCGCCGAGGAGGACGATGCGGCCTGCTTCGCGGGTGCCCGGCTCGCCGTCCGCTTCTTGGCGGGCCGCTTGGCCGGAGTCTTCTTCGCGGTGCCAGTGGCCCTGCGCGCCGAGCCGGCGCTCTTGTCGGCTGCGTTCGAGGCGCGGGCGCCCGGCGCATCGGATGCGCTCTGGTCGTCCGCCTCGGTCCCGCTCCCCTCGGTGGTGTCCGCAACGGTGGAAGCGGCGTCCCGCGCCGTGCCCTCGGCGTATTCCCCGACGCCGGCGAGCTGATCACGTACGTCGAGGGTACGCTCGTGCAGCCGGTCGGCCAGCGCGTTGACCTGGCGGTTGACCAGGGCGCCGGTCGCGGCCCTGCCCGCACCGCGCAGATCGGTGCGCAGTTGGTCGCCCAGCTGTTTGAACTGCGGGTTCCTGGCCAGTTGTTCGGTGGCGAAGCGGGCGACGGACTGAGGGCTCACCTGCATCCGTTTGCCCATCACCATCGTGGCGACGCCCAAGGCGAACTTGGCCTTCTTCGTCCGGCCGAGGAGATATCCCCCGCCGACGGCCAGCGCCGTCGTCAATCTGTTGTTCATGTCCATGGGTTCCTGTTCTCCAGCCGCGCGAGGAGCTCGTCCTCGCGGCGGTCGAACTCGTCTTCGTCGATCTCGCCGGCGAGCAACTGCCGCTCCGCCTCCGCGAGCTCGCGCTGGACGGTGGCGGGGTCGCGGTACTGGCGCTCCGCCTCGGCCTGCACCTGGCGCAGCACCCAGGCGGTGCCGCGCAGCGGGGCCGCGGGCAGCAGCAGTTCGCTGATCAGCCCCATACGGACCTCCCGGCCGCTGTCGCCCCGTCAGCCGGCCGCCGGTGCGGTGCGTGCACCCGCGGCCGGGTCGGCCGAGGCGTCGGTCTTCTCCACGAAGCTGTAGGGCGGCAGCGGCCCGTTCACCTTCAGTTCCAGCTGCGGCGCCGAGGTGTCCAGCTCCTCGACCGCGGCGAGCAGTTCGTCGGCCGCCTCCCGTTCCACCAGGACGGAGAGGTTCGTCAGCCAGCCCGCGCTCTGCGGGCCCTCGCTCACCTCGGCGGCCAGCGGCTCCAGCGCGCGGCGCAGCAGGGCCGCATCCACGGGCTCGCGGGCCTTGACGGCGCGGGCCACCTTCTCGCCCAGCGCCAGCTTCTGCTCGTAACTCCCGCCGCCAGCAGCACGGTTGGCCTCGCTCTCGGCGCGCAGCTCCGGCTGCTCGGCCAGCACGATGTGCAGCACGGCCTCCTGGTCGTGGCTGGCCTTGATGTTGTACTCGACCTTGCCCTCGAGCGTGTCGAGGCGTTCCAGGAAGTGCTCGGCGCGCTCCACCAGCACCTCGCCGACCGTGCTGTCGTCGTCCGAGACGCTGCCGAAGCGCATCGGAAGCACCACGCGCTCGGCGTTCACCTGCGCGAGAACCTGCTGGTGCGCGAGCAGTTCACGGCGCTTGGGCCGCAGGTCGGCGGGCGCGTCGCTGACCACCGCCACCAGGCCGTCCCGCTGGAGCACCCGCACCGGGCGCGGCGGGTCGCCCACCCCGGTCAGCCCGTCGCGCAGGGGTGGTGCCGGGGTCCGGGTGATGCCGTAGACGTAGGTGCTCACTCCCGCTCCTCCTTCTTGCGGGGGGCGGTCCGCCTGCGCGTGCCGCTCTCCTGTGACTCGTCACGCGCCTGCTGGAACGCGTCGGACACGGTCTGCGCCGCGCCGCTGAGCGCCCCCTTGGTCTTTGCCTGAGCACCGGACTCGGTGACCTGGCCCACCACATCGGGCAGGCCGGGGCTCTTGTTGCGGCCCGACTCCAGGTCGAGGCGGTTGCACGCCTCGGCGAACTTCAGATAGGTGTCGACACTCGCGACGACGACCCGGACGTCGATCTTGAGGATCTCGATGCCGACGAGGGACACCCGCACGAACGCGTCGATGACCAGACCGCGGTCGAGGACGAGTTCCAGTACGTCGTAGAGATTGCCGGTTCCGCCGCCTTGTTGCTGTGCCGGAGCGACAGTCATGAGGCAGAGCCTCCTTCGCTTCTTCTGGCGCCGCTTGTGGCTTGGCTTCACGGGAAGCTCCCGTGCGGCCCGGAACGGGTAGCCTCCGCGCCCGGGGCCAAACCCGCGGCGGCCCGGAGCCGCTCGTCCCCGGCCGGTCACCCGGCCCGTCTTCCGCCCGGCCCCTCACCCGTCCCCGCCGGTCAGCCGTCCGTCAGCCGGCGGGCCGCCTCGGCGCCCAGTGCTCGCAGCTCCCGGCGCCCGAGTCGTTCCCGCAGCGGGGCGAAGACCTCGTCCTGCTCGCGTGCGGCGTGTTCGCGCACCTGGTCGAGCAGGGCGCTCATCCGGTGCCGCGCGGTGGCCGAGTCCGGCTCGGCGGCCCGCAGCTCCCGCACGGTCGCGGCCGTGTCCTCCCAGCGCCGCCGAGCCGCGGCGACGAGCCGGTCGCCGTCGGGGAGCACCCGGCGGACGGCGGGGTACAGCGCGTGCCCCTCGGCGAGGGCGTGCCGCTCCAGGCCGGCGGCCAGTTCCGCGGCGAGGGCGGCGCGGCGCTCCGGGTCGCGGGCCGCCTCGTAGGCGGCGACGAGGCGCTCGGTCTCCGCGCGCTCGTCCGTGAGTAGTTCGAGCAGGTCCGGATGGTGCGCCATCGCCCCTCCTTGGTCCGCTTCCGGCCACGGCGACCGTTACCTCCCGGTCGCCGTTTCGCCCCTGGGAGGCTGGGGACCCGCCAGCGTGAGCCGACAACGGAGGTGATCTCACGTGCAGCAGGACCAGTCGACCACCCGTGACGAGACGACCCTGGAATCCAGCACGACGGTGAACGTCTCACGGACGGTACGCGACGGCCCCATGGGCTACGGGCCGCACGCCACGTCCGGCGACCGGGACCCCGAGTCCCACATCTTCCGCGGCGAGGACTGATTCCGCGGGCGACTGAGCGGGCCGCTCTTCCACTTCGTCCCAGGTACCCGGCTCCGGCCGGTTCACTCGGCGTGCGGCGGGCACCCGGTCTCCCACAGCAATGGGGAAGGACGGGGAAGGACGAGGAGGAGGATCGCGCGTGAGTGACGACAAGACGCCCGCCGTCGAGCCCAAGGCCCCCGGCACCGCACAGATCCTGCGCTCCGCGCGGGAGGCCATCGAGGAGCTCACCGGTCTGGAGTCGGAGTCGGTCTCGTCCGTGGCCAGAGGCGAGGACGGAAGCTGGACGCTGCACGTCGAGGTCGTCGAGCTGCGCCGCATCCCGGACAGCGTCAGCATGCTCGGCTCGTACGAGATGACCCTGGACCCGGACGGCGAACTGACCGGCTACCGCAGGCTCCGCCGCTACGAACGCGGCAAGGCCGACCCGCGCTGAGGCGCGGGGCCCGGGCAACGGACGGCCCAGGCGATCGACATCAGGACAGGTACAGGGCGAGGACGGTCGCGTCGTCCTCCGCCTCGTCGCTCAGCAGGCTGGCGACCAGGCAGTCCGTGGCCACTTGGGCCGACCTGCCGCGCGCCGCGCACTCCCCTGCCGCCGCCAGCAGCGCCTCGACCCCCTCGTCCAGGTCCTTGCCACGGCGTTCGATGACCCCGTCCGTGTAGCAGAGCAGCAGGTCACCGGCGCGCAGCTGGGTTTCGTTGATCTGGTACGCCGTGTGGGCCGTGACGCCCAGCATCAGGCCGTGCTCGGCCTCCAGCAGCCGCGGTACGCCGTCCCGCACCAGGACCGGCGCGGGGTGCCCGGCGCTCGCCCAGCGGAAGACGCGGGAGTCGGGGTGCAGATGCCCCACCACGCAGGTCGCGGTGGTGTCCAGTCCGCCGTAGTAGACGACCTCCCCCAGTGCCATGGTCAGCTCGGCCGCGTCCTGGTCCGCGTAGGCGAGCCCGGCCAGCGCGGAGCGCTGCTGCACAGCACGGTGCGCCGCGTCCACGCCGTGCCCCGAGGCGTCACCGACGGCCAGCAGCACCCGGCCGTCGGGCAGCTCCCGGCACTTGTACCAGTCGCCGCCGACCCCGGAGTCGGACGGCACATAGGCGGCGCTGACCGACAGCCACCGCGGGGTGAGCACGCCCAGTGGCGGGGTGAGCGCCTTGCGGAAGGTCTCGGAGACGCGGTGCTCGGCGGCCGCCTCCTCGCGCAGCCGCTCGGTCTCGCTCAACGCCCGGCGCAGCTGCTCCTCCTGGCCGCTGACGTTCCGCGCCGCGAACAGCACGGACTCGGGAACCTCGGCGCCTTCCGGCTGGGCGTGACCGAGCCAGCGCACGCGGCGGGTGGCCTCCCCCACGTGCACGGTCAGCTCCCGGTCGGGGACCTCGCCGCCGGCCAGCAGAGTGCGCAGGTCGTCGACGAACGCGGGCAGGTCCGCCACGTCGACCATCCGCCCCACGGTGAACAGGTCGGTGGCGACCTCCTTGGCCGAGGTCACCGAGCGCGCTGCGCCCACCAGCTCGTGGCTCTCCTCCGCCGAGTACCCCTCCGGCGGCGGCGCGACGAGGCCCAGCAGCTCGCGCATCCCCCGTGACCAGCGCATCCGGCCGGTGACCAGGTCCCACTCCGCCCATCCGAGGCGGCCCCGCTCCTGGATACGGCGGCTGAGCCTGGCCTCGCCGATCGGCTCCCAGTTCGTCAGCAGCAGCCCCTCGTCCGGCAGCAGGGTCACGGTGCCGCGCAGCCGGGCGCGCTGCAGGACACCGTCGATGATGTCGACGTAGTCGATGGTGTCGCCGGAGACCGGGCCGCCGCTGGCCAGGGCCGCGCGGTAGACGTCGTACATCCCGCTGGTGCGGACGCCCGGCCTGGTCTCGGACAGCCGTTTGCCGAGGAAGTCGTAGGAGCCGCGTTCGACCCCGCTCAGCTCGAAATGGTTGGCGCCGACGACGATGAAGTCGCAGACCGTGCCGTCCGGGGCGTACTCGGGGCGCAGCAGCGTCGAGCTGCCCCGCAGCACGCCCAGCACAGCCGGCATCCAGGACGGCAGTCCGGGCAGTACCGCCACATCGCTGGGCGGTGCGGTCTCCGCGCCGTCGTAGGCGAACGGCCCGGTCGTCGGCCGGCCCGACCGGTCCCGGGAGGGGCCGGTGCGTGCGGGGTGCGGGGGGTGCGCGGGGTTCGCCTCGGCGATCCGGACGCGGGCTCGGTGCCGGGCACGCGCCACCGTGCGCATCGCCACCTGGTTCAGCTCCTGGAGCGCCCGCTCCGGGACTGCCGCGGCGGCTGCGGGGTCGCGCTCCACAGGTGAGGCGTTCATATGTCCCCATTGTCGCCCTCGCGGGGTTTCTTCGCCGAGTGACGAGCCGCCCAGGAGACCGATCGGGGCACACTCGCAGCCCCGCTCGCCTAAGGTCGGGACCATGACGGCAGACGAGGGGTCGGTACGGGTCGACAGCTGGATCTGGTCCGTACGGCTGGCAAAGACGCGCTCCCAGGCGGCGACCGCGGCCCGCGGTGGACACGTCAAGGTCAACGGCGAGCGGGTGAAGGCCGCACACGCCCTCCGGGTGGGCGACGAGGTGCGGGTGCGCCAGGCGGGGCGGGAGCGCATCGTGATCGTCAAGCGGCTGATCAAGAAGCGGGTGGGCGCCCCGGTCGCCGTCGAGTGCTATCAGGACAACAGCCCGCCGCCACCGTCACCGGTGGAGGTCCCTGTTGTCGCCCGCCGCGAGCGGGGGGCCGGGCGCCCCACGAAGCGCGACCGGCGCGAGCTGGACCGGCTCCGCGGTGTGCAAAGCGGAGCCGCGCCTCAGGCGCCACCCCCGCGCTCCTGACAGGGCGTTCAGGTCTCGCGCAGGCGCTCCGCGATGACGGCCGCCTGGACGCGGCGGCCCACGCCCAGCTTGGCGAGGATGGCGGAGATCCGGTTCTTCACCGTCTTCTCCGCGAGGAACAGCCGCTCGCCGATCTGCCGGTTGGTCAGCCCCTCCCCGATCAGCGCGAGCACCTCCCGCTCGCGGGGCGTGAGCCGGGCGAGCTCCGGCGGGGCCGCCCGGTTCTCGCGGGCCCGCACCCGCGCCATGACCCGCTCCCGCGTCTCCGGGTCGAGCAGCGGGATGCCGGCCGCGACCGTCCGGATGGCGCTGACCAGGTCAGCGCCCCTGATCTGCTTGAGCACATAGCCGGCGGCCCCTGCCATGACCGCGTCCACCATCGCCTCGTCGTCGTCGAAGGACGTCAGGATCAGGCAGACCAGGTCGGGCATCCCGGTCCGCAGTTCGCGGCAGACCTCGATGCCCGCGTGGTCACCGTCCGGCTCGGCGCCGCCCAGCCTGACATCGAGCACCGCGACGTCGGGGCGCACCGCCGGTACCCGGGCCAGCGCCTCCTCCGCGCCGCCCGCCTCGCCGACGACCTGCAGGTCCGGCTCCGCCTCCAGCAGATCGCGCAGCCCTCTGCGCACCACCTCGTGATCGTCGAGCAGGAAGACCCGGACAGGGGCTGTGGGATGGACGGACTCGCCGCCCGGGCTGTCGGAACCCGGCACTGGACCTCCTCGGGACGGGCGGCTTCCAGCCTGCGCCACCGGTGGCCGGAAGAGTAGGGGCCGTTCGGTCCTGCTCAACGGGGGCGGTCTAGGGTTCCGGTATGACCGAGCGGAGCCGACGGCCGCTGGCGGGCGTGCTGGCGGCGATGGCCGTGTCGTTGACCGGCACCCGTATCTCGGCCGTCGCTCTCCCCTGGTTCGTCCTCGTCACCACCGGCAGCACAGCCCGGACGGGACTGGTGGTCCTGTGCGAGATGGCCCCGTACGTACTGGTCAAAGCCTTCACCGGGCCGCTGGTGGACCGGGCGGGGCCGCGTACGGTCTCCTGGCTCACCGATGTGGCCAGCGCGGCGGCGGTGGCCACCGTGGGTCTGCTGCACCTGGTGGACGTGCTCTCCTTCTGGCTGCTGCTGCTCCTCGTCGCCGTGATCGGAGCGGCCCGCGGGCCCGGCGACCTGTCGAAAGAGATCATGGTCCCGGAAGCCGCGGAGCGCGCCCGGGTGCCACTGGAGCGGGCAGCGGGGCTGGCCGGGGTGACCGAGCGGCTCGCCTCCACGGTGGGCCCGGCGGCCGGCGGCGCCGTGGTGGCCCTGCTCGGCGCGCAGGCCGCGCTGTTCGCCATCGCCTGCTGTTTCGCGTCGGGTTCTGCCGTCATCGTCGTGCTGGCTCCGCGCCGCAGGACCAGCGGCCCGGAGGACGGCCCCGGCACAGCGGCCGCGGAACCGGCCGGCTACTGGCGGCGCCTGGCCGCGGGCTTCCGCTTCCTGCGCGGTGACCCGCTGCTGCTGACGGTGATCGCGATGGTCGGGGTCACCAATCTGCTGGACGCCGCCTTCGCCACGCTGCTGCTGCCCGTATGGGCCCGGGAGTCGGGGAACGGCCCGGCCGCGATCGGACTGGCCAACAGCGCGCTGGGGATCGCGGCGGTCGCGGGCAGTCTGGTGGCCGCCGCGATCGGGCACCGGATGCGCCGCCGTGCCGTCTTCTTCGCCGGGTTCCTGCTTGCGGGCGCGCCCCGGTTCCTGATCCTGGCCGTGGACGTGCCGCTGTGGGCGGTGCTGGGGGTCTTCGCGCTCGGCGGCTTCGGGGCCGGCTTCCTCAACCCGATCCTGGGGGCGCTCAACTTCGAGCGGGTGCCCGGCGAGTTGCGGGGCCGGGTCAACGCGCTGGGGGACTCGCTGGCGTGGGCCGGTATCCCCCTCGGCGGCCTCCTGGCCGGTGCGGCGGTCGCCTCTTTCGGGCTGGTGCCGGTACTGCTGGCGTGCGGCGCGGGGTACTTCCTCACCACGAACCTGACCGGATTGCGACCGGAGTGGCGTGAGATGGACCGGCCGCGGCCCTCCCGCCGCGGGAGCGGGAACAGCCGGACGGGGAACAGCGGTACGAGCAGCGGATCCGAGTCCGAGAGCTCCGAGGCCGAGCCGGGAACGACCGCAGATTTGTCGCCTGTTCGGCCGTAGACTGCCGGTTCCGGGGTTCGTGCGGGGGCCTGGAGGAAGTACGGCCTGCGGAGGTGCGCATGGCAGAGGCTGCCAGAGCGGGGCAGCGGCATCCGGACCGGCGAGCGGGCCAGAGCCCGGGCCGCGACGGCGACGGGGGCCGGACCGAGGCCGAGTACCGCGAGGAACTGCCGCACTCCCGACTGGACGAACTGCTGCACGAGCTCCAGACCCGGCTGGATGCCGCGCGCCTCACCCAGGACCGGATGCACAGTCTCCTGGAGGCGGTGCTCAGCGTCGGGCGGGAGCTGGATCTGTCCCAGGTGCTGCGCCGCATCGTGGAGGCGGCGCTGGCGCTGACCAACGCCGAGTACGGGGCGCTGGGCGTCATCGGGGACGGGCAGCGGCTGGCCACGTTCCTGCCCGTGGGCATCTCGCCCGAGCGGGCCGCACGCATCGGACCGCTGCCCTCGGGACACGGCATGCTCGGTGAACTGATCCGCGATCCACGGCCGTTACGGCTCACCGATCTGAGCGAACATCCGGCCAGCCAGGGCTTCCCCGAACACCATCCGCGGATGCGCACGTTCCTGGGCGTGCCCGTACGGGTGCGCGACGAGGTCTTCGGCAACCTGTATCTGACCCAGAAGCGCGGAGGCGCGCGCTTCGACGCCGACGACGAGGCCGTCGTCACCACCCTGGCCGTCGCCGCGGGCGTCGCCGTCGACAACGCCCGGCTGTACGCGGAGAGCCGGCGCCGCGAGCAGTGGCTGGAGGCGCTGGGCGAGATCACCCGACTGCTGCTGAGCGGCGCGACGTCCAACGAGGTGCTGCGGCTGATCGCGCAGCGGGCCCTGGAGGTCGCGCAGTCCGACACCTCGTGTGTGATGCTGCCGGACACCGAGGGCGACGCCGAGGCGCTGCGGGTCGTGGTGGCGGTCGGCGACCTGGCCGAGGAGCAGACGGGAGTGGTCGTGCCCTACGACGACACGCTCTCCGGGCTCGCGGCCCGTACCGGCGAGTCGGCCGTGACGGCGGACATCTCCAGCGACCCGCGTACTCACGCGTTCCCGGACGGGGAGGTGGAGCACGGCCCCGTCGTGGCCGTACCGCTGCTGGCGCAGCAGGACGCGCCCGGCGCGCTGCGGCTGAGCCGGCTCAAGGGCCGTCCGCCGTTCGACGAAACCGAGGTATGGCTGCTCAAGGATTTCGCCGCGCAGGCGGCCCTCGCGCTGGAGATGGCCCAGCACCGTGCCGAGTCCGAGCAGTTGGCACTGTTGCACGAGCGCGACCGGATCGCCCGCGACCTGCACGACCTGGCCATCCAGCGGCTGTTCGCCACCGGGATGACGCTGCAGAGCGCGGGGCGCCTCATCGACCGGCCGGAGGCGGCGGAGCGGGTGAACCGCGCCGTGGACGACCTGGACGAGACCATCAAGATCATCCGCTCCACCATCTTCGCCCTGCGCACCTCGGGAAAGGGCGCGCAGTCCGGCCCCAGCCTGCGCAGAACCCTGGCGAAGGCCGTCAGCGACGCGGCCGACCGGCTCGGCTTCCTGCCCTCGCTGCGGATGGAGGGGCCGGTCGACACGGACGTACCGGCCGAGGTGGCAGAAGAGGTGAGCGCGGTGCTGGCCGAGGCGCTGAGCAACATCGTGCGGCACGCGCGCGCTCACCGGGCGGATGTGGCGCTGCACGTCGGCAAGACGATCGTCCTGACAGTCACCGACGACGGCGTGGGGCTCGGCGACACGGCGCAACGCCGGACCGGCCGGCACGCGGGAGGGCTCGCCAACATGCGGTCGCGTGCCGAGTTGCTCGGCGGCACGCTGACGCTGTCCTCGGTGCCGGGCCCGGGTGACGGCACCCACATCGTGTGGGAGGTGCCGTTGCGCCAGGGGTAGCCGCCCCGCAGCCCACGAACGACGGACAGGGGCACCCCGCACCGGAACAGGCGCCCAGCCGGGCGGCAAAACGCGGGGGCAGGCATGGCGAGCGGACGGCCGGGGGACCCGGCACGCATGACGAACCTCGGTCTGCCGGACAGCATCCGCGCATGTCTGTTCGATCTCGATGGCGTCCTCACCAGGACGGCCGTCGTACACGCCGCCGCCTGGAAGGAGATGTTCGACGCCTATCTGCGCGGCAGGGACGGCCCCGGCTTCCGCCCGTTCGACCCGGTGGCGGAGTACGACGCGTATGTGGACGGGCGACCGCGTGCCGACGGGGTCCGCACCTTCCTCGCCGCGCGCGACATCCGGCTGCCCGAGGGCACCCCCGACGACCCGCCCGGCGCGGAGACCGTCAACGGGCTGGGCAACCGGAAGAACGAGCTGCTGCTGGAGAAGATCCGCACGGACGGAGTCGAGGCGTACGACGGCTCACTGCGCTATCTGCGCGCGGTACGGGAGGCCGGGCTGTACACGGCCGTGGTCTCCTCCAGCGCCAACTGCCGCGACATCCTCGCATCGGTCGGCATCGAGGACCGGTTCGACGTGCGGATCGACGGCATCGTGGCCAGGGAGCGCGGCCTGCCCGGCAAGCCGCGTCCCGACACCTTCCTCGCCGCCGCGCGGGAACTGGGCGTCGAGGCGGGCGAGTCGGCGGTCTTCGAGGACGCGCTGGCCGGAATGGACGCCGGACGCTCCGGCCACTTCGGGTACGTCGTCGGCATCGACCGGACCGGACAGGCCGACGCGCTGCGCGCACACGGCGCCGACGCGGTCGTCCAGGACCTGCGGGAACTTCTCGAAGACGGCGCCGCGCAGCAGGCCCGGCAGGTGCGGCAGAAGCAGCAGGTGCCGGGACAGGAGGAGCGCCCGTGATCAGCCACTCGTCCTACGCCGTCCAGCCCTGGTCGCTGCGCGAGAGCACGCTCAACCTCGATGTGCTGCCGCAGAGCGAGTCCGTCTTCGCCCTCTCCAACGGCCACATCGGCTGGCGCGGCAACCTCGACGAAGGCGAGCCGCACGGCCTGCCGGGCACCTACCTCAACGGGGTGCACGAGCTGCGCCCCCTGCCGTACGCGGAGGCCGGCTACGGCTATCCGGAGTCCGGACAGACCGTCATCAACGTCACCAACGGCAAGATCATGCGCCTGCTCGTGGACGATGAGCCGTTCGACGTCCGCTACGGCAAACTCCGCTTCCACGAGCGCGTACTGGACCTGCGCACCGGGCTGCTGCGCCGGGTCTGCGAGTGGAGCTCACCGGCCGGCTGCACCGTACGGGTGACCTCCACCCGGCTGGTCTCCTTCAGCCAGCGCGCCATCGCCGCCGTCGCCTTCGAAGTGGAGCCCCTGGACACCGACGCGCGGGTGGTCGTGCAGTCCGAGCTCGTCGCGAACGAACAACTGCCGCAGAAGAGCGGGGAGGACCCGCGGGTCGCCGCCGCGCTGGAGAACGTGCTGCTGCCGGAGGAGGACTTCGCCTCCGACATGCGGCTGCGCCTGGTGCACCGCACCGACCGCAGCGGGCTGCGGGTCGGCGCCGCGGCCGACCACACCGTGCACGGCCCCGAGTCGACCAGCACCTCCAGCGAGAGCGGGGAGAACGTCGCCCGGCTCACCGTCACCTCCGAGCTGCGGCCCGGCGAACCGCTGCGGGTGGAGAAGCTGGTCTCCTACGGCTGGTCCGGCGTCCGTTCGCTGCCCGCCGTACGTGACCAGGTCGACGCGGCCCTGGCCGGTGCCCGCAACAAGGGCTGGCAGGGACTGGTCGACCAGCAGCGGGAATTCCTGGACAGCTTCTGGGCGCGCGCCGATGTGGAGGTGGACGGCGACGCGGAGATCCAGCAGGCGGTGCGCTTCGCGCTCTTCCACGTGCTGCAGGCGGGCGCGCGTGCTGAGAAGCGCGCCATCCCCTCCAAGGGGCTCACCGGCTCCGGCTACGACGGCCATTCGTTCTGGGACAGCGAGCAGTTCGTCCTGCCGGTGCTCACCTACACCTCACCTGACTCGGTGGCCGAGGCCCTGCGATGGCGGCAGGAGACGCTGGCTCCGGCGCGCGAGAGGGCACGCCAGCTGGGCCTGCGCGGCGCGGCCTTCCCCTGGCGGACGATCGACGGAAGCGAGTGTTCCGCCTACTGGCCGGCCGGGACCGCCGCCTTCCACGTCAACGCGGACATCGCCGACGCTGTCATCCGGTATGTGCAGGCCACCGGCGACACCGAGTTCGAGCGCGAGACGGCGGTGGAGATCCTGGTCGAGACCGCCCGGCTGTGGCACTCACTGGGCCACCACGACCACCACGGCACCTTCCACTTCGACGGGGTGACAGGCCCCGACGAGTACAGCGCCGTCGCCGACGACAACCTCTACACCAATCTGATGGCGCAGCAGAATCTGCGCGCCGCCGCCGACGCGGTGGAGCGCTACCCCGAGCAGGCCGCCGCGCAGGGCGTGGACGACGAGGAGGCGGCGGCCTGGCGGGACGCGGCCGAAGCTGTGGCCATACCGGTCAACGAGACGCTGGGGGTGCACGAGCAGTCGGCCGGCTTCACCGGGCACCAGATGTGGGACTTCGCCGCCACCCGTCCCGACCACTATCCGCTGATGCTGCACTTCCCCTACTTCGACCTGTACCGCAAGCAGGTCATCAAGCAGGCCGACCTGGTGCTCGCCCTCTACAAGCGCGGCGACGCCTTCGACGCGGAGGAGAAGGCACGCAACTTCGCCTACTACGAGCAGATGACCGTCCGCGACTCCTCCCTCTCGGCGTGCTGCCAGGCCGTGATGGCCGCCGAGGTCGGCCATCTGCGGCTCGCGTACGACTATGTGGGCGAGGCGGCGCTGATGGACCTGGAGGACCTGGAGAGCAACACGCGTGACGGGCTGCACATCGCCTCGCTGGCCGGCGCGTGGATCGCGCTGGTCGCCGGGTTCGGCGGGATGCGGCTGCGGCACGGCGGCCTCGACTTCTCCCCGCTGCTGCCCGACCAGCTCACCCGGCTGGCCTTCCGGGTACAGGTGCTGGGGCGGCGGCTACGGGTGGAGATCAGCGGTACGCAGGCGACGTACACGCTGCTGGAGGGCGAGCCGCTCGAGCTGTGCCACTGTGGGCAGCCGTTCACGGTCACGGCCGGTGAAGCCCGGTCCTTCCGGGTGCGGAGGCCGCCGCCGCGCGATGAGCCGGCGCCGCCGCCGGGGCGCCGGCCCATACGGCGACACGGGGGTGTCGGGGCGCGGGAGTAGTACCCCTGTCCTGCCCCGGTCCGTTCGTTGCGGGCTGCGGCTTGCGTCGTGGCTTGTCGCGCAGTTCCGCGCGCCCCTGACGGGGTACGCACGATGCGCCGGAGCAACCCTTAGGCGTACCGCTTCAGTTCGCGGCGGGCGAGGGAGCGCTGGTGGACCTCATCGGGGCCGTCGGCCAAGCGCAGCGTCCGCGCTGAGGCCCACAGGTGCGCGAGGGGGAAGTCCTGCGAGACCCCACCGGCGCCGTGCAACTGGATCGCGTCATCGATGATGCGAACCACCGCACGCGGGGTGGCGATCTTGATGGCCTGGATCTCGGTGTGCGCACCCCGGTTGCCGACCGTGTCCATCAGCCACGCCGTCTTCAGCACCAGCAGCCGCAGCTGCTCCACCTGCACTCGCGCGTCGGCGATCCACTCGTGCACCACGCCCTGCCGGGCCAGCGGCTTGCCGAATGCCGTACGGTCCACCGCACGCCGGCACATCAGCTCGATGGCCCGCTCGGCCATCCCGATCAGCCGCATGCAGTGGTGGATACGGCCGGGGCCGAGCCGGGCCTGGGCGATGGCGAAGCCGCCGCCCTCCTCGCCGACGAGGTTGGCGACGGGGACGCGTACGTCGTGGAAGAACACCTCGGCGTGGCCGCCGTGGTAGTGGTCCTCATAGCCGTAGACGGACATCGCACGGCGCACCTCGACGCCGGGCGTGTCGCGCGGCACGAGCACCATGGACTGCTGGCGGCGCGTGTCCTCGCCGTCCGGGTCGGTCTTGCCCATGACGATGAAGATCTCGCAGTCCGGGTGCATGGCCCCGGAGATGTACCACTTGCGGCCCGAGATGACATAGGTGTCGCCCTCCCGCCGGATGCGGGTGGCGATGTTGGTGGCGTCCGAGGAGGCGACCTGGGGCTCCGTCATCGCGAAGGCTGAGCGGATCTCGTCCGCGAGCAGCGGCTCCAGCCACCGCTTCTTCTGCTCGGCGGAACCGAACTGGGCCAGCAGCTCCATGTTCCCGGTGTCCGGGGCCGCGCAGTTGAGCGCGGTCGGCGCGAGCTGCGGGCTGCGCCCTGTGATCTCCGCCAGCGGCGCGTACTGGAGGTTGGTGAGCCCGGCACCGTACCGCTTATCGGGCAGGCTGTGCTGGTCCACAAAGAAGAGGTTCCACAGCCCCAGCTTCCGCGCCGTGGCCTTGAGTTCCTCCTGGACCGGCACGGTGGCCCAGGGGGAGTCCTGCGCGGCGCGCTGTTCCTCGGCGACCTGCTCGGCCGGGTACACGTGCTCGTCCATGAAGGCGAGCAGCCGCTCGCTGAGCTCCTCGGTGCGCGCGTCGTATGCGAAGTCCATGTGCTGCTCAGCCCTTCCGCAAGGTGGTGAGTCCGTTGTCGATGAAGACCGGCACCAGCTCGCCGATCCGGTCGAAGCCCGCGCCGACGGTCTGGCCGAGCGTGAAGCGGTAGTGGATGCCCTCCAGGATCACGGCGAGCTTGAAGTAGGCGAACGCGGTGTACCAGTGGACCCGGGAGACATCGCGTCCGGACAGCTCGGCGTACCTCTCGATCAGCTCGGCCGCCGAAGGGTGGCCCGGGGCCCCGCTGGTGGTGCTGACAGGTGAGTCGGGCACCTCCTGGCGCTCGCTGTACATCGCCAGCAGCCCGAGGTCCGTCAGCGGGTCGCCGAGCGTGGACATCTCCCAGTCCAGCACCGCGGCCACCTTGTCGTCGGCGCCGACCAGCACGTTGTCGAGGCGGAAGTCACCGTGGACGACAGTGGGCCGGGGCGAGTCGGGCAGTCTCTCGCCGAGCCCCGCGCGCAGCTCGTCGATTCCGGCGAGGTCGCGGCTGCGGGACGCCTCCAGCTGCTTGTTCCAGCGCCGCAGCTGCCGTTCCAGGAAGCCCTCGGGGCGGCCGAAGTCGCCCAGTCCGACCGCTTCGGGTTCGACGGCGTGCAGCGCCACCAGTGTCTCGGGCAGCGCCAGCACGACCTGGCGGGTGCGCTCAGCGCCGAGCGGTGCGAGCTGTTCGGCCGTGCGGTACGGGGTGCCCTCGACGTGCTCCATCACATAGAACGGTGCGCCGATCACCTCCGGGTCCTGGCACAGCAGTTCGGTCCGCGGGACCGGGACGGGGGTCTCGCGCAGCGCGCTGATGACGCGGTGTTCCCGGCCCATGTCGTGCGCGGTGGCCAGTACGTGCCCGAGCGGCGGCCGCCGCACCACCCACCGGCCTCGTCCGTCGGTGACCCGGTAGGTCAGATTCGACCTGCCGCCCTGCACGACCTCGGCACTCAGCGGCCCCCGCACCAGCCCCGGGCGCTCGCGTTCCAGGTGCGCGGCCAGCCGTGCCAGATCGAGCCCGGGCGGATTCTCTTCCCTCATCGTGCGCGCTCCTTCAGCATCGGTCGCCCCCGATCATGCCGACTAGTCGGTATGTGCGTCCACCCCTTGTTCCCACCACATCGGTGAGCGCCCTGTTTGACCCGTATGTGACCGGCTCGGTGTGCGATGCACCGCTTTCCGCCCGTAGGCCCATGACACACGCCCCGGTCGCGCCCTAGCCTCGGGGCATGCCCATGGGTGACAACGAGCCGCTGTTCGTACGCGACCAGCGCTCAAGGAACGGCTACGTACTCAACCACCGCAACCCCTCAGGACTGGCCCTGATCATCGTCCTCACCGTCGGAGTGCTGATCCTGACCGCCGTCGCGCTCGCCTGACGTCCGCTCAGCGCTCCCCCGCGTCCGCCAGCGCACCACGCACCGCGGCGCGGGTCTCGTCCGGCGTACCGGCGACGGACACCGTGGCCCCCCGCTCGTCCCGGCCCAGCGGCTCCAGGGCCTCGAACTGCGAACGCAGCAGGCTCGGCGGCATGAAGTGGCCCCGGCGCCTGGCCAGCCGGGCGGCTATCAGCTCGTAGGAGCCGTCCAGGTGGACGAAGAACAGCCGCGGTGAAGCGCGGCGCAGCCGCTCGCGGTACCGGCGCTTGAGCGCCGAGCAGACCAGTACGGCGCCACCGGCGGTACGGTCGGCCAGCCAGTCGGCCATCGCGTCCAGCCAAGGCTCCCGGTCCGCGTCGTCCAGCGGGACACCGGCCGACATCTTCCGGATGTTGTGCTCGGGGTGGAAGTCGTCAGCGTCGGCGAACGGCAGGTCCAGCACCTGCGCCAGCCACTCGCCGACGGTGCTCTTGCCCGAGCCGGAGACCCCCATCACCACGACGAGCGGCCCCTGCTCCCTCTCGGCGCCGTTCACAGCACCATCATCCCTCCCACGCCGATCAGCACCAGCACACAGGCCAGCGTTCCGACGGTCTCGGCCGCACCCATCGTCTCCGGCCTGGGCCGCGAGAGCCGGCGGATTCGCCGGTGCGCGGTCACCAGCAGGCCGATCCAGGCCAGCGCACCGAGGCAGGCGGCGCCCGCGGCGAGACCGGACGGCCGTTCGACCGCCACCCGCGCCGTCAGCGCCACCGAGACCGCACAGGTCAGGGTCGTACGCCGCCAGGCCAGCCAGGTGCGCTCCGGCTGTGCGCCCGGATCACGCGGCGGCTCCCCGGTCACCGGCCCGCCAGACCGAGCACCACGACGGCGATGATCAGCAGCGCCGCGAACGCCGTGCCGCTCGCCAGCAGCACCGGGAAGCGCGAAGCCGGCAGGTCCTCGCCGCGCCGCATGGCCCGCTCGCACCGCACCCAGTGGTTCACGGCACGGAAGGCGCACAGCGCCGCACCGGCCAGCAGCACGATCGCGACGCCCGTCCGCACCTCCCAGCGCAGGTCCGTCAGGAACTGGTCGACGGCGATCCCGCCCGCGATCAGGGCCAGGGCCGTGCGTATCCAGGCGAGGAAGGTGCGCTCGTTGGCGAGCGAGAAGCGGTAGTCGGGCGTGGCGCCCTCCTCCCTGAGCCGCTGGGGGGCGAGCCACAGCCGGGCAGTCACCCGGATCCGGTCAAGCATGCTCCAACCGTACGCGGTGACCTGCGGCTCTTCCCCTCCAGGGGCGCAGCAGCGCCGGGAGCGGATCAGCGCGCCGTCAGCCGGCGGTGGCACTCCAGCCCGTCCGGGACGACTTCCTCCTGGGCCTGCCAGCCGGTCAGCCGCCGCTCCAGCTCCTCCTCGGGCAGGAAGTCCCACCACTCGACCTCCTCGGGCTGCGGCCGGACAGGCAGCGTGCACACCACCTCGTACACCTGGAGGAACCAGGAGAACTCCGGCGTCTCGAAGAGGAACTTCAGCCGCCGCTCGGGCTGCGGCAGCCCGCTGACACCCAGCTCCTCCTCGGCCTCCCGCAGCGCCGCCGTGTCGTAGTCCTCGCCCGCGCCCACGACGCCGCCCACCACCACGTCGTACATCCCCGGGAAGATCAGCTTGGTCGGGGTGCGGCGGTGTACGAAGATCCGGCCCGTCGCGTCCCGCACCCGGATGGAGGTGCTGCGGTGCCGAAGCCGCCGCGCGTAGACCTCGCCGCGCGGCCGCTGCCCGACGACCCGGTCCTGCTCGTCCACGATGTCCAGCAGTTCGTCCGCCGCCCGCCCCTGCATCCGCTGTCGCTCCGTCATGTCCCCATCCAAGCAGCGCGAGGGGGCGCGAACCGCTCCGGAGGGGTGCCCGTCGGACGGCGGGAAGGTTACTCTCCGGTCACCAGCCGGTGCAGCCGTAGGAGAGGTGGGAGCATGGCGTACGACGCCGATGTGATCGTGGTCGGAGCCGGGCTGGCGGGTCTGGCCGCGGCGGCCGAACTCGCCGACGCCGGACGGCGCGTCATCCTCCTCGACCAGGAGCCCGAACAGTCGCTCGGCGGCCAGGCCCACTGGTCCTTCGGCGGCCTCTTCTTCGTCGACTCCCCCGAACAGCGCCGGCTGCGCATCAAGGACAGCCGCGAGCTGGCCTGGCAGGACTGGCTCGGCACGGCCGGCTTCGACCGCCCGGAGGACCACTGGCCGCGCCGCTGGGCCGAGGCATACGTGGACTTCGCCGCCGGCGAGAAGCGTGCCTGGCTGCGCTCCCAGGGGCTGAAGCTCTTCCCCGTGGTCGGCTGGGCCGAGCGGGGCGGCTACGACGCGGGCGGCCACGGCAACTCGGTGCCCCGTTTCCACATCACCTGGGGCACCGGTCCTGGACTCGTCGAGCCGTTCGAGCGCAGGGTGCGAGCGGGCGTGGCGAAGGGCCTGGTCGAGCTGCGCTTCCGGCACCGCGTCACCGGGCTGTCCCGTACGGCCGGAGCGGTCGACACCGTGACCGGCGAGGTACTGGTGCCCAGCGACGCGCGGCGCGGCACGGCGAGCAGCCGCGAGGTGACCGGCAGCTTCCAGCTGCGCGCCCAGGCCGTGATCGTCACCTCCGGCGGCATCGGCGGCAACCACGACCTGGTACGCGCCAACTGGCCCGAGCGGCTGGGCACTCCACCCGGGAAGCTGCTCTCGGGCGTCCCCGCGCACGTGGACGGGCTGATGCTCGGCATCACCGAACAGGCGGGCGGACGGCTCATCAACCGAGACCGGATGTGGCACTACACCGAGGGCATCGAGAACTGGAACCCCATCTGGGCCCGGCACGGCATCCGCATCCTGCCCGGCCCCTCCTCGCTGTGGCTGGACGCCACCGGCAAGCGGCTGCCGGTACCGCTCTTCCCCGGCTTCGACACCCTGGGCACCCTCGACCACATCATGCGGACCGGCTACGGCCACACCTGGTTCGTACTGAGCCGGAAGATCATCGAGAAGGAGTTCACCCTCTCCGGCTCCGAACAGAACCCCGACCTGACCGGACGGTCCGTACGCGACGTCCTCGGCCGGGCCCGCCAGGGCGCGCCAGGACCCGTGCAGGCGTTCATGGACCACGGCGCCGACTTCGTGATCGAACGCGATGCCGCCGCACTGGCCCGCCGGATGAACGAACTGACCGGCGACAAGCTGATCGACGCCGACGCGCTGCACCGCGAGATCGCCGCGCGCGACCGCGAGATCCGCAACCCCTTCTCCAAGGACCTCCAGATCACCGCGATCCACGGCGCGCGCCGCTATCTCGGCGACCGCCTCATCCGCGTCGCACCCCCGCACCGCCTCCTCGACCCCGCCGCCGGGCCACTGATCGCCGTCCGCCTCAACATCCTCACCCGTAAGACGCTGGGCGGCCTGGAGACGGATCTGTCCTCGCGGGTGCTCACCGAGGGCGGCGACCCCCTGCCCGGCGTCTACGCGGCAGGTGAGGCCGCCGGCTTCGGCGGCGGCGGGGTGCACGGCTACCGCTCCCTGGAGGGCACCTTCCTGGGCGGCTGCCTCTTCTCGGGCCGCACAGCGGGCCGCGCCGCAGCGCGGGCGGTCGGCTGACGCGTCAGGAGAGCGTCACCACCACGCGCCCCGTGGTCACTCCGTCGAAGACGCGCTGGACGGCGTCGGCGGCGGCGTCCAGTGCTACGCGTTCGCTCACCAGGGGCTTGACGGTGCCCTCCGCCGCGAGGCGGGTGAGCTCCTCGTGGCAGCGGTCGACCGCCGAGGGGTCCCGTTGTGCGTACAGGCCCCAGTGCAGACCGAGGATCGAGTAGTTCTTCACCAGGGCGTGGTTGAGGCCGGGGGTGGGTACGGCGCCGCTGGCGAAGCCGACGACCACGATGCGCCCCTCGAAGGCCACACACTTGGCTGACGCCTTGTAGGCGTCGCCGCCCACCGGGTCGTACACCACGTCGGCGCCCTTGCCGCCGGTGGCCTCCTTGACGGCGGCGACGACGTCGTCGGCGCGCCGGTCGATGACGACGTCACAGCCCATCTCGCGGGCCGCCTCGGCCTTCGCAGCGCCGCCCACCACGCCCAGCACCCGGGCGCCCGCTGCCTTGCCGAGCTGGACGGCGGCGCTGCCGACGCCGCCTGCCGCGGCGTGCACCAGCAGGGTCTCGCCCTTCTGGAGGCCGGCGCGCCGGTGGAGGCCGAACCAGCCGGTCTGGTAGCCGATGTGCAGCGCGGCGGCCTCGGCGTCGTCCAGCGCCTCGGGCGCGGGCCGGGCGCTCTCCTCGCTGATGACGGCCAGTTCACCGAAGGCTCCGCAGGGCAGCACCGGCTGGCCCAGTACCCGCTCCCCCGCCCTGGGCCCCTCGACGATCTCGCCGCACAGCTCCACACCGGGAGTGAACGGCAGCGGGGGACGTACCTGGTACTCGCCCCGGCACAGCAGGGCGTCGGGGTAGTTGACGTTGCCGGCCCGCACTCGCACCAGCAACTGGCCGGGGCCCGGCTCGGGCTCCGGTATCTCCTCCAGCCGCATCACATCGCGGGGTTCGCCATTGCTGTGCACGCGCCAGCCCTGCATGGGGTTTCCTCTCTGCCGAACGTTGTGGTTGGTCGCCGTTGCGGCGGGATCGAATGCGGCGGCCTCACGGCCTGAGTGCCCGCAGCAGCAGATCGGCCAGGTGGTCGGCGACCTCTTGCGGGGTGAGCGGACCGTCGGCGCTGTACCAACTGCTGAGGTGGTGCACGGAGCCGAAGTGGTAGTCCACGACCAGATCCGCGGGAGTGGCGTCGCTGAACACCCCGGCACGCCGGCCCTCTTCGATCAGGGCACGGAACCGCTCGTGGTAGCGGCGCCGCTCCGCCCGCACCTGCTTCTGCTTCTCGGGCGAGAGCTGATGCATGGAGCGGAAGAAGATCATGGCGTCGTCGAGGTTCTCGATGGTGGTGACGACGACGTCGGCCGCCACCTGCCGCAGCCGCTCCTCGACCGGGGCCTCGCGCTCGGCGAGCAGGTCGAGGCGCTCCTGCTGGAGCCGCAGCAGGCGGCCGTAGATCTCGTGCAGCAGGTCGTCCTTGGAGCCGAAGTAGTGGTAGAGGGCGCCCTTGGTGACGCCCGCGGCCTCCACGATCTCCTGTACGGAGGTGCGGTCGTAGCCCTGCTCGGCGAAGAGGCGGGTGGCGGCCGCCATCAGCCGCTGCGGTACGGGGGCCGGGGTGCCGCCCCGGGAGTCGGGGCCCGCCGCTCCCGTCTCGCCCCCGCGCGCCTGACGTCCCGTACCGGCCCTGGTCGCCATGGCCGCCACCTGCCTCTCGCTCATCGTTCACCGACCGGGGTCGCTCGGCTCTTCCCGGTCCTCGCTCGTGTGCCGGGAGCCGCCCGGCTGCCGGGAACGCAGCTCCCGCCGCAGGATCTTGCCACTGGTTGTCTTGGGCAGCTCCCGCAGGATCTCCACCTCACGCGGGTATTTGTAGACGGCCAGCCGCTCCTTGCAGTACGCGCTCAGTTCCTCGGGCGCGGCGTCGGCCCCGTCGCGCAGGCTGACGTACGCCTTGACGGTCTCGCCCCGGTACTCGTGCGGGACACCGACCACGGCTGCCTCGCGGACGGCCGGGTGCGCGTAGAGAACGTCCTCCACCTCCCGCGGCCAGACCTTGAAGCCGGAGGCGTTGATCATGTCCTTCTTGCGGTCGACGACATACAGCCAGCCGTCCTCGTCCATGAACCCGATGTCGCCGGTGCGCAGCTCGCCGTCGGGCATCCCGGCGGCCGTCTCGGCGGGCCGCCGCCAGTAGCCGGGGACGACCTGCGGGCCGCGTACGGCGATCTCCCCCTGCTGTCCGAAGGGCACCGGCTCGCCCGCCTCGTCCAGGATGCGGACGACCGTGTCCGGGCCGGGTACCCCCACCGCGAGGGTGCCGGATTCCGGGTCGACCGGCGCCTGCCTTCCAGGCGGTACCGAGGCACACGGGGCCGAGCACTCGGTGAGCCCGTAGCCGTTGCCGATGTAGGGGCCGAAGGCGGCGCGGAACTTCTCCACCAGCGCGGGCGGCAGCGGTGCGCCGCCGGAGGAGATGTGGTGGAAGGAGGCGAAGTGCTCGCGGGTCACGCCCGGGTGCGCGGCCAGCGCCATGAACGCGGTGGAGGGACCGACCGTGTAGGCGGGACGGTGCTCGAGGAAGGCGTCGAGGACGACGCCGGGCTCGAAGCGGTAGGCCAGCGCGAGAGTGCCCCTGTTCACGATGCAGCCGCACAGCTGTACGACCATGCCGGTGATGTGGAAGAGCGGTGCCAGCGCGAAGACGCAGGAGCCTTCCGGGATGGCGTGACCGACACGCTGCCGCTCGGCGTTGTGGGCGAGGTTGGCGTGGGTGTTCATGGCGCCCTTGGGCGCTCCGCTGGTGCCGGAGGTGTAGCTGATGAGGGCGATGTCGTCGCCGGCCGGCTCGCGCCCGGTGGGCGCGGGCGCGCCGGTGCGCGCGACCGCGAGCAGGTCCTGCGCGTCGTCGGCGGGCGCACACCGCTCGAAGCCGAGCACGCGGGCGTCGTCGCGGGTCTGCAGGTCCAGCTCGCACGCCGTCAGTACGGTGTGCACGGTGCTGCCGGCCGCAGTGGCGCGCAGCCGCTCCTCCCAGGCACGGTCGGAGCACACCAGTGCGGCGACCTCGGCGTCCTCGAGGACGTGCGCCACTTCGCGTTCCTTGTACATCGGATTGACGGGCACGACGGTGGCGCCCGCCTTCCACGCGCCGAGCAGTGCGAGGACGTGGTGCGGGGTGTTCTGCAGCATGAGGGCGAGCCGGTCGCCCTTGCGCAGCCCGCGTTCGGCCAGGTGCGCTGCGACGGCGTCGGAGAGCGCGTCGGTCTCGGCGTAGCCGAGCCGGCCGTCGAAGTAGGTGAGCGCGGTGCGGTCCGGCACTTCGCGGGCGGCGGCGCGGAAGGCGTGCAGCACCGTCTCGGGAGGCGTGACGGGGGCGCGCTGGGCCTCCGTCAGCTGGGCGAGCCAGGGTTTGTCCTCGTAGCGCGCTGCGGCCACCGGTGTCATGCCTGCTTCCCCTCTCGCGCTGCTGCGGGCGCGGCGGGTGCGTTGCACGTGGTGTCCGGTGCGGCGGCGCCCGTGCGGCGTTCGACCTTCTGCTGGAGGTGGTTCATGCCGCCGAGCCAGTCGTCGGTGCTGGTGGCCCGCGCGGTGTAGTGGCCCTGGGTGGTGGCGTGCGGGAGGACGAGGAAGCGCCCGTCGGCCAGCGCGGCGAACAGTGCGTCGGCGACGGCCTCGGGCGCTATGGCGCCCGGTCGCAGCACCACATCGCCCGCCGTGCCGGTGGCCTCCAGCATGTCTGTGCGTACGCCCTCCGGGCAGATGGCGTGGACGTCCACGCCGCGGTGCCGGTAGGTGACCGAGAGCCACTCGGCGAAGGCGAGCGCTGCGTGCTTGGTGACGCTGTACGGAGCCGAGCCGACCATGGTCAGCAGACCGGCCGCCGAGACGGTGGAGACGAAGCGGCCCCGCCCGCGCTCCAGCCAGCCGGGCAGCAGTTCACGCGCGGCCCGCACATGTGCCATCACGTTGAGGTCCCAGGCCGCGTTCCACTGCGCTTCCGGGGCCTCGGGGCCGCCCTCGGTGCCGATACCGGCGTTGGCGCAGAAGGTGTCGACGGCGCCGCCGAGCGCCTCCTGCGCGTGGGCGACGATCGTGGCCGCGTCGCCGGGTACGGCGATCCCGCCGATCTCCTCGGCGACGGCGCGTGCCCGGCCGGGGTCGAGGTCGTTGACGACGACCCGCGCACCCTCGGCGGCGAATCTGCGGGCGAGGGCCGCCCCTATGCCGCCGCCGGCTCCGGTGACGACGACGCCACTGTCGCGCAAGGACTCCATCGGCTGCGCCTCCCACTTCCTCGGACTTGTGCTCCTGCGGCCCCGTTCGGATGCGTACGGCGCGACGGGGTGGCCGGACCCGCATCCGCCGAGCAGACTAACCAGTCGGTATGTGATTACGGAAGGGGCGCCCGTCGATCCCGGGAGCCGGTCCCGCGCCGATCCCACGCCGGTCCTCGCGTCGATCGCACGCCGGTCACGCGCCTTCCCCCCGCCGGCCCCCCGCCGGCCCGGGAACGACAGCGGTGCGAGGCTCGTTCTTCTGCTGTGTGCGGCGCGCGGCGCCGCCCATGCGTGACAGGTGGAGAGTTCCGGAAGCGACTGCGCCCGCTGAGGTGGGAAACCGGCCCTTACAGGAATAGAGGGCCACATCCGGGGTAATCCGCCACGCCGAAGCAAGTGCGCGCTCTCCGCGCGAAAAAAGCATCGCCGGAGACGGATCCGAACTGCGGGGCCGTACGTCACATCCCCGACGACACGGGTCCTCTCCGCCGGAGGTGGGATGATTGGCCGGTTTCAGAGCGCTCGCCCGACAAGTCCGTGACCCAGACAGAGATCCGTCCCAGCGGCGGCAGGCACTGCGCAAGTGCCTGGAACGCTTCGCACCCTACGGCCACCGCGCCACCTGGCAACACCTGTGCAGAAACGCCGGGTTCCATCCCGACGACCGGGAACCGGACCCCGCGCTGCTCGTCGCGGCCCTGGAGGAGCTGGAGGAGGCCCGCGCGGTCTGGCTCGCCTACGAGTCCGAAGTGGCGGCCCGCCGCAAGCGGGAGAAGCGCGAGGGCATCAGACAGCCCACCGCGCTCGACGAGTGGCACCGCCGCACCTGGGGCGGCAGGTCGCTGATGCGGTGCGACCCGGCGCAGCCGCCCACGCCCCGGCTGGCCGAGGTGCTGCGGCGCATGATCGCCATGACGGACGACCTGTGCGAGACACCGCCGCAGCGCCGCGGCCTGCTGATGGACCGGGGTGTGCGCACGGAGATCCGCACCGACGGCACCGGCCGCCGCGAGAGCCGCAACCCGCACCGGCAGGGCGCCGGCCCCCGGCTGGGGTTCGGCAGTCCGCTGCCCTCCCAGGGGTGACCTCCCGGGGACGGCCCGCACATGTTCCGGGGTGACCTCCAGGGGCCGGGCCCCCGGGGGCGGGGTGGCGCCCTACCGGCGCTGCTGGCATGCTGACGTGGCACGTGCTGAGCGGTCGCTTATTCGCCGGGCGCTCATCCGCACCTGCTCCGTACACACGTGACACAGCTGCGTGGGAGGTTGTTTCCATGGCGGAACCCCGGGTCTTCACCACGGCCGACGAACTGCGGGCCGCGGTCGGCCAGGAGCTGGGCACCAGCGACTGGCTGGAGGTGGACCAGAAGCGGATCGACCTCTTCGCCGACTCCACCGGCGACCACCAGTGGATTCACGTGGACCCGGAGCGTGCCGCCGAGGGGCCGTTCGGCAGCACGATCGCGCACGGCTATCTGACGCTCTCCCTGCTGCCCGCCCTCGTGCCGCAGGTGCTGCGCGTGGAGGGCATGCGGATGGGCGTCAACTACGGCACCAACAAGGTGCGCTTCCCCGCGCCCGTGCCCGTCGGCTCCCGGCTGCGCGCCCGGGTGACCCTGTCCGACGTCAGCGAGACGCCCGACGGCGGAGTGCAGCTCGCCGCGCAGGTGACCGTGGAACGGGAGGGCGGCGACAAGCCGGTGTGCGTGGCGGAGAGCCTCAGCCGCTACTACTGGTGAGACCGGCGGGCCGGTGGCCCGCCATCCGCAGGGCGAGGTCGGCATACAGCTCGCCGATCTCGTCCGGCGTCCTGCGCCCTTCCGGGCTGAACCAGCGGGCGACGTCGATGCACAGTGACATCACCGCCAGCGCCGTCCCCCGGATGTCCGGAATGTCGAACTCGCCTGACCTGACGCCCTCTTCGAGGACCCCGCGCAGGATCTCCTCACTGCGGCGGCGCAGCACCACGATCCGCGCGTAGTGCTCCTCCCCCAGCGCCGCGAGCTCGTACTGGACGACGCGCGCCGTGGTGTGGTGCTCAGCGTGCCAGCGCACGAAAGCGCGGACGGCGCGGGCGAGGCGCTCCGCGCTGTCGGCCGCGCCCTCGACGGCCTCCTCCAGGACCGCGACGGACCGCTCGTGACCCACCCTGCTGATGTGGAAGAGCAGCTCTTCCTTGGTCTTGTAGTGGATGTAGAGCGCCGCTGGGGACATCCCGGCGCGGCCTGCGATGTCGCGGGTGGTGGTGGCATGGAAACCCCGCTCGGCGAAGGCCCGTACAGCGCCCAGGAGAAGGCGGCGGGCGGCGTCCGGGGTGACGCCGCCAAACGATTCGTCGATCTCACCCGTCGTCATCCGGCCAGCTTACCGGGAACTGAGCGATCGCTTAGCCCCCTGGCCCCGGCAGCCACTCCCCTGGCCTCAGAACACCACCAGGGTGCGCCCGCCCCGCCCGGCGCGCATCGCGGCGAAAGCCTCACCGATGCCCTCGAGACCGACCCGCTCGGTCACCAGCGCCCCGAGCTCCAGCCGCCCGTCTCTCACGTGCTGTGCCAGCACCGGAACATCCCGGGCCGGGTCCGAGTCCCCGTAGACGCAGCCCCGCAGCTCCCGGGCGAAGTGGAAGATCTCCAGCGCTGAGAACGAGACCTGCTCGTCCTTGCCGCCGATACCGACGACGGTGGTGCGCCCGCCCCGCCGGGTGGAGTCCCAGGCCGCGCGGACGGTCGCCGCACGGCCCACGCACTCGATGGCCACATCGGCTCCGAAGCCGCCTTCGGTCAGCCCGCGGACGGCCTTGGCGGTCTTCTCCCCGGCCACGACGTAGTCCGTCGCCCCGGCGGCCCGCGCCATCTCCTCCTTCTCCGCCGAGACGTCCACCGCGATGACCTGCCCGGCGCCCGCCAGCCGCGCCGACTGCAAGGTGGCCAGGCCGACCCCGCCCACGCCGTACACCGCCACCGACTCGCCCACCCGCACCCGGGCGCTGTGGTGCACGGCCCCGTACCCGGTGAGCATGGCGCAGCCCAGCAGCGCCGCGTCCTCGAGCGGCACCCCGGCGGGCAGCGGGAGGACCGCGCGCCGGGGGACGATCGTCTCCTCGGCGAAGGCGGCGACGCTCAGCCCGGGGTAGAGGCCGTCGCCGCTGCGGGTGCTGGCGTAGGGGGTGGTGGTGGCCTCGTTGGCCCGCACGCACAGCCACGGCTCCGACAGTTGGGCGCAGAAGTGGCACTCGCCGCAGTTCGGCGCCCAGTTGAGCACCACGCGGTCACCGGGCGCCACATCCAGCACGTCCTCGCCGACGGCGACGACGGTGCCGGCGCCCTCGTGGCCGAGGACGGCGGGTACGGGCTGGCGCAGGGTGCCGTTGGCCAGGGACAGGTCGGAGTGGCAGACCCCGGCGGCGGCGAGCCGCACCCGCACCTGGCCGGGGCCGGGCTCCGGCAGGGCTATCGAGGTGACCTTGAGCGGTGCCGAGACGGCGGGCAGTACGGCGGCGCGAACCATGGGAGCTCCAAGCGGCGTGCGGGGTCGGGGGGTGCCTCAGCCGATCGGCGGGTCGAGAGGACGTCAGAGCCGGCCGGACGAGGGTGTCAGAGCTGAAGGGACTTGGTCTGCAGGTACTCCTCCAGGCCGTGTACGCCCAACTCCCGTCCGACGCCGGACTGCTTGTAGCCGCCGAAGGGCGCCAGCGGGTTGAACCGGCCGCCGTTGATGTCGACCTGCCCGGTCTCCATCCGGCGTGCGAAGGCGACGGCCTCGGCCTCGTCCTCGGACCACACGGCGCCCGCGAGGCCGTAGACGGTGCCATTGGCGATGCGCAGCGCGTCCTCGGTGTCCTGGTACTCGAGGACGGACAGCACCGGGCCGAAGATCTCCTCCTGCGCGATGGTCATCTCCGGGGTGACGTCGGCGAAGACGGTGGGCCGCACATAGTGCCCGCGCCCGTGCCCCTCGGGGGGTTCGGCGCCGCCCACCACGAGCCGGGCGCCCTCTTCCTGGCCGCGCCGGATGTAGCCGGTCACGCGCTCGCGCTGCTTCGCGTTGACGACGGGGCCGACGCGGGTGGCCTCGTCCAAGGGGTCGCCGGTGACGTACTTGGCCGCGGCCTCGGCCGCGAGCCGTACGGCCTCGTCGTAGCGCTCGGCGTCCACCAGCATCCGGGTCCAGGCGCTGCACGTCTGGCCGGAGTTGGACATCACATTGGCGACGCCGACCTTGACCGCCTTTGCCAGGTCGGCACCGGGCAGGATGACGTTGGCCGACTTGCCGCCGAGTTCGAGCGCGACGCGCTTGACGCCGGCTGCCGCGAGCGCGCCGACGCGGCGGCCGACGGCCGTCGACCCGGTGAACGAGAGCAGGTCGACACCCTCGTGTTCGGCCAGCGCCTGCCCGGCGACCGGCCCGAGCCCGGTGACGAGGTTGAAGACACCGGCCGGCACTCCGGCCTCGTGTACGGCTTCCGCGAACAGCTGGGCCACCAGCGGCGTGTCCTCGGGCGGTTTGAGCACCATGGTGCAGCCGGCGGCGAGCGCCGGGGCCGCCTTGGCGACGATCTGGTGCAGCGGATAGTTCCACGGCGTGATGGCTCCCACGACACCGACCGGCTCGCGCAGCACCCGGGAGTTGCCCGTCTCCTGCTCGAAGGCGTACTCGGCGGCGAGCTCGGCGTAGCTGCCGCACACCGCGATCGGCACGGCGGCGTGCACCTTCCGCGAGAGGGTGAGGGGGGAGCCCAGCTCGGCGGTGACGGTCTCGGCCATCTCCTCGCGCCGGTCGGCGAGTATCCCCTGCAGCACTTCGAGGCGGGCGGCCCGTTCGGCGGGTGCGGTGGCGGCCCAGCCGGGCAGCGCGGCGCGGGCGGCGCGCACGGCGGCTTCGATGTCCTCGGGCCCGCCCGCGGGCACGGTGGCCAGCAGGCTCTCGTCGGCGGGGTTGGTGACCTGGATCGTCCCGGTGCCCGCTGCGGGCCGCCAGGCGCCGTCGATGTACATGCCATCGTGTGCCTTCATGGGGCCAACCTACTGTCGAGTCACCAAGGTGTCAGCACGGCGTCGGAGTGCCCTGGGTCACCGGCGCACGGCGCCACGGCCCGCGCCGGTGGCGCGTTGACGGGCCCTCGGGATATTCCTATGGTCATCTATAGGAATTCTTGATGCGGCGGGAGTTGGCGATGGGCCAGGGCACCGACAGCACCACCAGTACGACCAGCACCTCCACCGACCGGACCCGGGAGCGGGCACGCGAGGCCGCCGAGGGTCTGGCCTACCTGTCCGGCTTCGGCAACGAGCACAGCAGCGAGGCGGAACCGGGTGCGCTACCCCTCGGCCGCAACTCTCCCCAGCGCGCCCCGCTGGGGCTGTACGCGGAGCAGCTGAGCGGCAGCGCGTTCACCGAGCCCCGGGCGCAGAACCGGCGCTCATGGCTCTACCGCATCCGCCCCTCCGCGGCGCACCCGCGGTTCTCGCGCACCGGCAACGGCAATCTGCGCAGCGCCCCCTTCGAGGAGACGGTGCCCGACCCGAACCGGCTGCGCTGGAGCCCGCTGCCCGAGCCTCCCGCGGGCACCGACTTCCTGGCGGGCCTGTGGACGCTGGGTGGCAACGGTGACGCGCGGCAGCGGTGCGGTATGGCCGTGCACCTCTACGCCGCCAACACCTCGATGACCGACCGGGTGTTCAGCGACGCGGACGGCGAGCTGCTGATCGTCCCCGAGCGCGGCGGGCTGCTGCTGCGCACCGAGTTCGGCCTGCTGCGCGTCGAGCCGAGCCAGGTGGCACTGATCCCGCGCGGGGTGCGCTTCCGTGTCGAGCTGCTGGAGGAGAGCGCGCGCGGGTACGTCTGCGAGAACTACGGACGCCCCTTCACCCTGCCGGACCTGGGGCCGATCGGCGCCAACGGGCTGGCCAACGCCCGGGACTTCCTGGCGCCCACGGCCGCCTACGAGGACGTGGAGGGCCCGGTCGAGGTCGTCAACAAGTTCTGCGGAAACCTGTGGGCGGCCACCTATGACCACTCGCCGCTGGACGTCGTCGCCTGGCACGGCAACCACCTCCCGTACGTCTACGACCTGCGGCGCTTCAATGTGCTGGGCACCATCAGCTACGACCACCCGGACCCCTCGGTCTTCACCGTGCTGACCTCGCCCTCGGACACCCCGGGGCTGGCGGGCGTGGACTTCGTGGTCTTCGCGCCCCGCTGGCTGGTGGGCGAGGACACCTTCCGGCCGCCGTACTTCCACCGGAACGTGATGAGCGAGTACATGGGCCTGATCGAGGGCGCCTATGACGCCAAGGCCGAGGGCTTCGTCCCCGGCGGCGGCTCGCTGCACAACATGATGTCGGCACACGGCCCCGACCGGGAGACCTTCGAGCGGGCCTCGGCCGCCGAGCTGAAGCCGCAGAAGGTCGACGACGGACTCGCCTTCATGTTCGAGACCCGCTGGCCCGTCACGCTCACCGAGCAGGCGGCCGGAGCCGGCCGGCTGCAGCCGGACTACGACGCTGTGTGGCAGGGTCTTGAGCGCCATTTCCCGGCCCCCTGACGCTTGGGGCGGTCTGGACCTGCCGTGCGCGCGGCCGGTCCTGACCGCCGGAAGGGCCGAGCTCACCCGTGGAGGCACCGCCCATGACGCCGCTGTTCACCCCGGACTCCGTCGAACTGAACCGGAAGCTGCCGCTGTGGTACCAGGTCTCGCAGTCGCTCCGGGCCTCCATACTCGGCCGGCCGCCACAGGCCCCCGACCGGCTGCCCCCCGAGGACCAGCTGGCCGGCCACTACGGGGTCAGCGTGCTGACCATGCGCCAGGCCCTCAAGGAGCTGGAGGCGGAGGGGCTGATCAGCAGACACCGGCGGCGCGGCACCTTCATCGAGCCGGACGCGCGCCGCTCCCGTCCGGTGCGGCTGCTGGGTTCGGTCGACACGATCGTGGCCCAGCAGTCCGGGGAGCCCACCACGCTGCTGGGGTACGGCCCCGAGCCGGTGCCCGCCGAGCTTGCCGAGCACTTCCCCGGCCAGCAGGAGGCGATGGCCTACCGCAGGCTGCGCTGCGAGCGGGAGAGCGGTGAGCCGACCAACTGGGCGCTCAACCTCATCCGCCGGGACGTGGCCGAGCGCATCGACCCGGCCGATCTGCGCCGCGGCTGGCCGATGACGAAGGTGCTGCGGGACGGGGTGGGGGTGCGCATCAGCAGGATCACGGACACGGTCGAGGCGCGACTGGCCGATCCGGAGACGGCCCGGCTGCTGCGCGTACCGCTGCTGAGCCCGATCCTGCACTACACGGGGGTGACCTACGACGGGGAGGGAGCGGTGGTGGACGTCGTACGCATCCACTACCGGGGCGACCGCTTCGCCTTCTCCGTCACGCTGGAGAACGTCTCGGACTGATTCCGCTGCCTCGGAGTGACCCTGTCAGCAGTCGGGGTGGGGCCCGGGGGAGAACGGCCGCCGGGAGAAGTTTCCGGCGGCCGTCTTCAGCCGCGCCCGCCGAACAGCGTTCGGCGCAGCTTGCGCAGCGGGGCGAAGAGCGAGACCCGCGCGCCGCGGTTGCTCGCCCGGCTCCGCACCGCGTCGCGCTGCGTGATCTCACGCATCAGCGTGGTCGCGTCCTCCGTCTCGCCCTGGGGGACGGCGGGGCCTGCGAGCACGGAGAGGTGCCGGTCGAGGCGCGAACTCGTCGCACCCGTACCGCATTTGATCGCGGGCACACGCGCCCTGCTGCCGACTGTTATCTGTTCCATGTCACTCCCCACCCGTACGAGGGCACCCGGCCCGGGCAGAGTAACCCTATCTCCCGACTACGACATGCGTGTATCTCGGCCACAGCATTCACCTGCCCCACAAGGCTGTTGACCCACACGGTACGCCGTCCAGGCACCTGCCGGGCACCCCGGGAAACGCAGCAAAACCGGACATACCAGCCGGAGTTCGGAAGCCGACCGGCGCACCCAGGGGGCGGATGGCAGTTACCGGTGCGCGGGTGGCGCGCCGCGAAACCCGCGTGCAAGGGAAGCCATGATGCCGGATCATGGCCCTCATGTGTACCGACCGCCGACCCGACGACAGGAGCGCGGCCCTGGCTTCCGAGACCTCGACGACGCCCCCGACCACGCCTGACCCGGGCTCCGCCGCGCACGCCTCACCGCAGGCCGTGCCCCATCCTACGACCCCGCCCGAGCAGGCGCTGGTCTCCCGGCTGCAGATCGACGACAGCGACTCCACCAGCGACATCATCGACGCCCTCTTCCTGGGCCGCTTCACCCTGGGGGAACAGCCGTACTCGCGCAGCCACACCGTCGACCGTGTCAAGAAGGGCCGCACGCTCCTGCCGCCGGGCGCGCAGGTGCTGCGCGAGGCCAAGGACGACAACTCCGGCTCGGTCCTCGCCGAGGGGGACGGCTGGACGGTACGGGTCTCGCGCTGGAACCGCGGCGCCGAGGTCACGGTCACGGCGGTCAGCGACGAGCTGGCCGAGCAGCGGCTGAAGCAGGCCGTCGACGGCGCGGAGGACGAGCCCGAGCCCCAGGAGGACCAGGTCTCCATGGGGTTCTGGTACCACTCCCCCATGCGCGGCCCGCGCCGCACCTCCCGCACCATCAGCGCCGGGTCGTGGGCCGATGTGCGGCAGAACTACACCACGCGGGTGGCCACCGCCATGGACGACCTGATGAAGGTCACCCCGGACGACATCTCGGGGCGCCTCCTGCTGCTGCACGGTCCGCCGGGCACCGGCAAGACCTCGGCGCTGCGCACGCTCGCCCGCTCGTGGAGCGACTGGTGCCAGGTGGACTGCGTGCTCGACCCCGAGCACCTGTTCAACAACATCGGCTATCTGATGGACATCGCCATCGGCTCGGACGACTCCGACCCGGAGGCGGGGCGCTGGCGGCTGCTGCTTCTGGAGGACTGCGACGAGCTGATCCGCGGCGAGGCCAAGTACGCGGCGGGGCAGGCGCTCTCCAGGCTGCTGAACCTCACCGACGGGCTGCTCGGGCAGGGCCGCAACGTACTGGTGGGCGTCACCACGAACGAGGACCTGGAGCGGCTGCACCCGGCGGTCGTCCGGCCGGGGCGGTGCCTGGCCCGGATCGAGGTCGGCTCGCTCAGCCGGGAGGAGGCCGTCGCCTGGCTCGGCACCGAGGAGGGCATCGGCCGCGACGGCGCCACCCTGGCCGAGCTCTACGCGCTCAAGAAGGGCAAGCGCCCCGCCGGCGTCCCCCACCAGGAGCGAGAGGGCTCGGGCCTGTATCTGTGACCGACCGCAGGTGGCCGGCCCGGCCGCCTGCGGACAACCATCGGGCGCGCTCGGCGGTCTGTTCCCACAACAGCCCGCTCAGGGGGAGGACCCACCCATGCGCACTCGCCCGATCGCCGTCGCGGCCACCGCCGTCGCGGCCACCGCGTTGCTCACCTCCGCGACGGCCACCGCCACCGCGGCGCCGGCCTCGCCCCGTGCCGCGGCACCCGGCTTCCTGACCGCCGACGACCTGCCGCCGCACTCGACCTCGCCGTGGTACGCGGGCCCGGTCACCAAGGGCCTGCCGGAGGAGCTCTTCTGTGTGGACGGCGCGCTCCCGAAGCGGCCCGGCGCCTACCACCGGACCTTCCACACCGAGTACGACACCCACGCCTCGCAGGTCGCCGTCAAGACCGCGTCCGCGAAGGCGGCCGGAAAGCTCGCGGCCAAGCTGGAGAAGCGGGTGGCCAACTGCGCGGCCGACTGGCTGCGCGACAACCCCGGCTCCACGGCGTCCTGGGACGACTACGGCACGGTGGAAGCGGGGAACAGCGCCCACATCTACGGCGTGCACACCGCGCCGCCGGAGTCGGAGCACGGGGTGAACCTGTTCGCGGTGGTCCGCAAGGGCACCAAGGTCACCGTGGTCCGCTGGGCTCAGATGGGCACCCTCCCGGACGCCCCGGTCCCCGCGTTCCGCCACACGACCACCATGGCGGCAGCCCGCCTCTGAAAGGGAGGCGCGCCCACCAAGCCCGCAGCCTGCAAACAACAGCCGAAGGCAGACGCTGACCACGCAGCCGGGAGGGGTGCACAAAAGGGAACCGTCCGATCCTACGTACCGTACTGCGCGCGCAGCGCGTCCCGCACGGCACCCAGCGCCGCGTCCTGCGCGGCGCCCAACCGCCGAGCGCGGGCCGCGAACACCTGTGCGGCCTCCGCCAATTCACGCTCGGCCACACCTCCCGCAGCGGCGACAAAAGTCCCGTTGCGGCCCCGGGTCTCGATCACGCCGTCGGCCTCCAGCGCCCGGTAGGCCTTGGCGACCGTGTTCGCCGCGAGCCCCAGCTCCTCGGCGAGCCCGCGCACGGTCGGGAGCTTGTACCCCGTGGGCAGCTCACCGCCGCGCGCCAGCGCGGCGATCCGCGCCCGCACCTGCTCGTACGGTGCCTCCGGCACGTCGGCGTCGATGATGATGCTCAGGGGGTTCGATGGGTTCCGCGGCACGGGTCCTCCGGGGAGCGAGGGGTTTCGGGGGCCGATTCTCCCCCACCCCGGGCAATCGGGGAGCGGCGCGCCGTGTCGCCGCCGTAGCCTCCGCGCCATGACGTTCACGGTCCGCTCCCTGCGCCCCGACGATCCCTGGGACGCCGAGTCCTGTGCCGCGGTCCGCCGCGCGGCGATTCCGTATCTGGTCTGCACCGCCGAGACGCTCGCCTGGCAGCTGGCGCACGGTGCCGCCGGCCAGCGGCTGCACCGGTTCGTCGCCGAACGGCCGGACGGCACGGTCGCGGGCTGTATCGAGGCGGGCCTGGTCGCGGGCAGCACCGAGCCGGGGCAGGGGTTCGTGCACACGGCGGTGGCGCCCGGCGCGACCGGCCGGGGCGCCGGCTCCGCGCTGGTGGCCGCGGGCGAGGCGTATCTGGCGGGGCTCGGGGTGCGGCGGGTGCTCAGCTGGGTGGCCGACGCGGAGTGTGCCGCGCGCTTCGCCGCGCACCGCGGATACGCCCGCTCCAGACAGGCCCGCTTCCTCGGCCTGGAGCTGCGCCGTGCCGCCTTTCCCGCGCTGCCCGATCCGCTGCCTGCGGGCGTCACCCTGCACCGGGTCGCGGAGTTCACCCACGATCTGCGGCCGCTGTACGAGGCGGACACCGAGTGCTCGGCGGACGAGCCGGGCGCGGTGCCCGTGGGCCGTACCCGGTTCCCCGAGTGGCTGCGGCACAACTGGCAGCGGCCCGACTGGAACGCCGAGCTGAGCAGCGTGGTGCTGGTGGACGGGCAGGTCGCGGCGTACAGCGTCGCGCAGACGGACGGGGTGGACCGCTACTGGTCGGGGATGACGGGCACCCGGCGCGCCTTCCGCGGCCGGGGCCTGGCGCGGCTGGCCAAACTGGCCGCGCTGCGCCGGGCCCGGGCCGCGGGCTACGCGCACGCCTACACCGGGAACGACGCGGACAACGCGCCGATGCTGGCCGTCAACCGACGCCTGGGCTACACCGAGGTCGCCACGGAGTGGCGGTGCGTCAAGCGGCTGTGAGGGCCGACAGAAAGGGGGCCTGCCGGGCGAGGCTGACCCGCCGTCACAGCGCCGAGCGGTCCCCGGTGTCCACCGCGGCGGTGGCGTGCTCGGCCTGCTGTGCGGCAGCCCGCACCTGGTCGGCCGTGAGCGCGTACCCGGTTCCCGCATCGGTGGTGGAGCGGGCGAAGACGACTCCGTACACCCGTCCGGCAGGCGTCAGCAGCGGGCCGCCGGAGTTGCCGGGTCTGACCTGGGAGCGGACGGCGTAGATGTCGCGGGTGGTCAGCGCGTCGCCGTAGATGTCCTGGCCGCGCGCCGGGGTGCGGGCTGCCACGGCTGCCGCCCGCAGGTCGAGGCCGCCGTTCTCCGGGTATCCGGCGACCACGGCCTGGTCGCCCCGGCTCGCGTCGCCCGCGAAGTGGAGCGCCGGCGCGTCCAGGCCCGGCACGTCGAGGACGGCGATGTCCTTCTCGGGGTCGAAGAGGACGACCTTCGCCGCGTACGGGCGGCCGACGCCGCCGACGCGGACCGTCGGCTCGTCCACCCCGGCGACGACGTGCGCGTTGGTCATCACATGGCCGCGGGCATAGACGAAGCCGCTGCCCTCCTGCCCCTGGCGGCCGCCGTTCACATCGGCGACGCCCTCGATCTTGACGGTGCTGCGCTGGGCCGCGGCCGTCGCCGCCCTGGTGACGGCGTCGCCGGAGGGCTGGGGCACCGAGGCGCCTGGCTCCTGCTCGAACGGGTTGAAGACCGGCGGGAAGCCCGCGGTGGTGAGCGCTCCGGTGGCCCGGTTGAACCACGTCGCCGCGCTGCTGGGCATCCGCTCGTGCACGCCCTCCAGCAGCGAGGAGCCTCTTATGGCCTGGTTGAGCGCCGGTGAGGGCGAGGCGGCGAGCGCGCTGCCCGCCACCCAGCCGACGACGAGCACGGCGACGACGTTGACGAGGGCGCCGCCCACCCCGTCCACCCAGCGGGCGGGGGTGCGGTCGAGCGCCTCACGTATCCGCCAGCCGAGCGGGGCCGCCAGCGCGTGCCCGGCGAGCGCGGGCACCAGCACGGTCAGCAGCGCCAGGACGGTGGCGGCCGTCGTACCGCGCTCCGCGAGGTCGAGGACGAACGGCAGCAGCCAGACGCCGAGGACTGCGCCCGAGACGAAGCCGACCAGCGAGACGAGCCCCGCGACCAGTCCCCGGCGGAATCCGGAGCCGGCGTAGGCGAGCGCTGCGAAGATCAGGAGCAGATCCAGCAGGTTCACGGCCTGCTCCCTCCCTTCGTGCTCTCGCCCTCTTCACCGTCGGCCCGCACCGTTGTTCGCAGGCACGGCCAGGCGGGGCGTTCAGGGAGAAAAACGCACAACACCAGCTCGCGGTTCCCCCGGCCGGCGATCCCACCCGTGTGAGAGAGCGCACCCGGTCCGCAGTCTGTCCGGGTGCTTAGACGCGCCTTAAGCGAGCCCTAAAGATCGCCGGAGTGGTGCTCGGCGGGCACTTTCGGGCCTCTCCCGTGGCTAACGTGCCGGTCACCGGGGCGGGTCGCACGGTGCGCCGCTGGGGAGGCGGCTCCCGTGGGCCTGTCCCGGACCCCCCACGTGCCACGCCCGTGTGGCACTCCGTCCCCGTGACAAGGAGCCATCAGATGACCGTTCGCCGCACGGCCGCAGGACGTACCGCCGCCGGGATCGTCGCGCTGGGCTTCGCTCCGCTGGCGCTCAACCTGGCGACGGCCGCTCCCGCCACCGCGCACGGTTCCATGGAGGACCCCGTCAGCCGGGTCTCCACCTGCTTCGCCGAGGGGCCCGAGAGCCCCGATTCGGCGGCATGCAAGGCCGCGGTGGCCGCGAGCGGCACGCAGGCGTTCTACGACTGGAACGAGGTCAACATCCCCGACGCGGCGGGCAAGCACCGCGAGCTCATCCCGGACGGAAAGCTGTGCAGCGCGGGCCGCGACAAGTACAAGGGGCTGGACCTGCCCCGCGCGGACTGGCCGGCCACGGCGATGAAGCCGGGCGAGCACACCTTCCGCTACAAGGCCACGGCACCGCACAAGGGCACCTTCGAGCTGTACATCACCAAGGACGGCTACGACCCGGGCAAGCCGCTCAAGTGGTCCGACCTGGAGCCGAAGCCGTTCGCCAAGGTGACGGAACCAGCACTGAAGGACGGCAGCTACGTCATCGACGGCACCGTGCCGAAGAAGGAAGGGCGCCATCTGATCTACAGCATCTGGCAGCGCTCGGACAGCCCCGAGGCGTTCTACACCTGCTCGGATGTGACCTTCGGCGGAAAGGACGGCGCCAAGGCAGGAAGCAGCCCCGAGGTCCCCGACGAGCAGCAGATCGCGGCGGACAGGGACAAGTCGACCGTCGACCACGGCGGCCACGGCGGTGACCAGCACGGCGCCGGGCACCGGGCGGGGAACGGCACGGCGCCCGCGTCGGCCGGCGACGACCGGTCGGCGGAGCCCGGCGCCGAAGCCGGCTCAGGCCCCAACGCGCCCGCGCCCGCCGGGGGTGCCGAGAAGGCGAACCTCGCCGAGACCGGTGGCGACGACAGCACAGCGCCGCTGGCCATCGGGGGTGCCGCCGTCCTGGCCGCCGGTGCCGGAGTACTCTTCGCCACCGCGCGCCGCCGGGCCGCCAGGTCACGCGGCTGAGCCGGCACGACCGTTGAGCCGGCACGACCTCCGGACCCCGCTTTCCCCGGTGCGCCCGGGGAAGGCGGCGTCGTACGCTCTTATCCCTCTACGGCCGAAAGGGCGGAGCGTTCATGACGATTCCGGAAGCGATGGTGGAGGTCACCAGCGAGGAGGAGCTGCGCGGCCTTGTCGGGGAGCCGGCCTCGCACACGGTGAACAAGAACAGGACCGCGCTGCACCCCTTGGACCGCGACTGGCTGGCGCACTCGCCGTTCTGTCTGGTGGCCACCTCGGCGGCCGACGGAAGCTGCGACGTCTCCCCCAAGGGCGACCCGCCCGGCTTCACCAAGGTTCTGGACGACCGCACGATCGCCATCCCCGACCGGCCGGGCAACAAGCGCATCGACGGCCTGCGCAACATCCTGTCCAATCCGCATGTGGGCCTCATCTTCTTCCTGCCGGGCCGCGGCGACACCCTGCGGATCAACGGGCGGGCACGGATCGTGCGCGAGGCGCCGTTCTTCGACGAGATGGTGGCGCGGCGCAACCGCCCGAAGCTGGCGCTGGTGGTGGAGATCGAGGAGATCTTCCACCACTGCTCCAAGGCGTTCCTGCGCTCCGGCACCTGGCAGCCGGAGACCTGGCAGCCGGACGCGCTGCCGAACCGCGCCCGGCTGGCCAAGGCCCTCGACCGGGCCGAGGACTCGCTGGAGTTCCTTGAGGAGTACTACGGCCCGTCGTACGCCGAGAAGATCCACACCGAGGGCTGACCCCCTCTCCTCAGGAGAAGCAGGTCGTGGGGGTGGCGTGGGCCGGGTCGAGTGCGTTGGCCGTCTCGTGCCACGCCATCCGGTCGGCGAGCGCGACAGCCAGGTGCTCGGAGATGTTGAGCGGGCACAGCTCCTGGAGCGTCACGTTCTTCACGTTCGGGCCTTCGAGGAACTGTGTCTTGTAGGGCGTGACGACCTCGTCGTACTTGGTGGCGATCACGGTGTACTTGACGCCGGGCACCGTGTCGCCGCCCGCGTTGAGCTTCTTGAGGAAGTCCGATCCCTCCTTCTGCTGGAGCAGCGCCGGGCCGATCTCCTCGACCACGTCGCCGATGGGCGGGAACCGGTCGGCCAGCTCCGCCAGACCGCTGAGGGTGGTCCCATGGTTGCTGGGGGCGATACCGATGAGCGCGTTCACCTTGGGGGCGCCTCCCAGGAACCTGAGGTACTGGCGGGGCATCATGCCGCCCTGTGAGTGGCCGACGATGTCGACCTTCTCGGTGCCGGTCGCGGCGAGCACCTTGTCGACGTAGGCGGCGAGTTGCCGGGCGGAGTCCTCGATGGGGCCGAGCCCGTGGAAGAAGGGCTTGCCAGGCAGCTGCCCGTAGTCCAGGGAGAAGACGCAGTAGCCCCGCTTGACCAGGTAGGGGGCGAGTCCCAGCCAGTTGTCCACGGAGTTGCCGAAGGTGCCGTGGACCAGGACGACGGCGCGTGGGTGCGCGGCCGAGGGCTTGCAGGAGTAGTCGTTCCAGCCGCCGGTGGTCCCGCTGAGCGTCCCGGCGCTCTCGGACGCGGGGGCGGCGGTGGGGGTGGCGGCCGCTGTGGTGGTGGCGGGCAGGGCCACGACCGCGACGGCCATGGCCACAGCCGTGGCCGTTGATCCGCGCACTCGCTTCGACGGTCTGCGGGCCGGCTTCGACGGTCTGCGTACGCGTTTCGACGGCAGCATCGACTGCTTCGGCTTCATGTCCGGCTCCTCGTGCTGTGAGGGGAGGGGGGTGGGAGCGGAGCTGTTGGAAACGTCGTCAACTTACGCGCGAGTAAGGTCACTGACCAGTACCCGCGTACGACCAATTTCGGACAGTCGGCGAGCCGCGCACTCCTTGCGCTATATACCCCTGGGGGGTATACATGAAGGCAGCGCTACTCATACCCCAGGCGGGTATGAAACAGTAGTGCGGAGGCACTCGTGACCCGGGCCGCGCCGGGCACCACCGAGGAGAGACGATGACCGCGACGCATGAGAGCACCGAGAGCACCACGGCCACCGGCGGCCCGGCCGCCGGCACCGAGGTCGAGCTGGCGATCGGCGGTATGACCTGCGCTTCCTGCGCCGCCCGCGTCGAGAAGAAGCTCAACCGGATGGACGGCGTCACCGCCACGGTCAACTACGCCACCGAGAAGGCCAAGGTCAGCATGGGCGAGGGCATCCAGGTCGCCGACCTGATCGCCACCGTCGAGGCCACCGGCTACACCGCGGCCCCGCCCCCCGAACCGCGCCGCCCGGACCCGGGAGAGGACCACAGCAGCGAGGGCGCGGCCGCGGAGGGCGGCCGGGACGACGAGCTGCGCTCCCTGCGCGAGCGGCTGATCGGCTCCGTGCTCCTCGCCGTGCCGGTCATCGCGATGGCGATGATCCCAGCGCTCCAGTTCGAGTACTGGCAGTGGCTGTCCCTCACGCTCGCGGCGCCCGTCGTCGTCTGGGGCGCCTGGCCCTTCCACCGCGCCGCCTGGACGAACGCCAGGCACGGCGCGGCCACCATGGACACCCTCATCTCACTCGGCACCTCGGCCGCCATGCTCTGGTCGCTGTGGGCGCTGTTCTTCGGCACGGCGGGGATGCCGGGGATGACACACCCCTTCGAGCTGTCGATCGAACGGAGCGACGGCGCGGGGAACATCTACCTGGAGGCCGCCGCCGGAGTCACCGCCTTCATCCTCGCCGGGCGGTACTTCGAGGCCCGCTCCAAGCGGAAGGCGGGCGCGGCGCTCAGGGCGCTGCTGGAGCTGGGCGCCAAGGAGGTGACCGTCCTGCGGGACGGCCGAGAGGTGCTGATCCGTACCGAGGAGCTGGCCGTCGGTGACCGCTTCGTCGTCCGCCCCGGCGAGAAGATCGCCACGGACGGCACCGTGGTCGAGGGCAGCTCAGCCGTGGACGCCTCGATGCTCACCGGTGAGTCCGTGCCCGTGGAGGTCGGCACCGGCGACAGCGTCACGGGTGCGACGCTCAACGCGGGCGGCCGGCTGGTGGTCGAGGCCACCCGCGTCGGCTCCGACACCCAGCTGGCGCGGATGGCCAAACTGGTCGAGGACGCGCAGAACGGCAAGGCCGCCGCGCAGCGGCTCGCTGACCGGATCTCCGCTGTCTTCGTTCCCGTGGTGATCCTGCTCGCTCTGGCCACCGCCGGCTTCTGGATGGTCAGCGGCGCCGGGCTGACCGCGGCCTTCACCGCGGCGGTCGCCGTCCTGATCATCGCCTGCCCCTGCGCCCTGGGGCTGGCCACTCCCACCGCGCTGATGGTCGGCACCGGGCGGGGGGCCCAGCTCGGCATCCTGATCAAGGGCCCGGAGGTGCTGGAGAACACCCGCAAGGCCGACACCGTCGTCCTGGACAAGACCGGCACCGTGACCACCGGCGAGATGACGCTGCTGGCCACACACGCGGCGGACGGCACCACCGTGGAGGAGGTCCTGCGGCTGGCGGGCGCCCTGGAGAACGCCTCCGAGCACCCCATCGCGCAGGCCGTGGCCAAGGGCGCCGAGCGGGAGTACGGCACGCTGCCCACCCCCGAGGACTTCGCCAACGTCCCCGGACTCGGCGTCCAGGGCGTGGTCGAGGGCCACGCGGTGCTGGTGGGACGCGAGAAGCTGCTGGCCGACTGGGCGCTGGAGCTCCCCGAACCGCTGGCCGCCGCCAAGGAGGCGGCCGAGCGTGCCGGTCGTACGGCCATCACCGTCGCCTGGGACGGCGAGGTGCGCGCCGTCCTGGAGGTCGCCGACGCGGTCAAGCCCAGCAGCGCCGAGGCCATCCGGCGGCTGCGCGAGCTGGGTCTGACGCCGATGCTGCTGACCGGCGACAACCGCGCCGTGGCCGAGTCGGTGGCAGTCGAGGTGGGCATCCCTGCCGAGGACGTGATCGCCGAGGTCATGCCCGAGGACAAGGTCGGGGTCGTCAAGCGCCTCCAGGACGAGGGCCGCTCGGTGGCGATGGTCGGCGACGGCGTCAACGACGCGGCCGCGCTCGCCCAGGCCGACCTCGGCCTGGCGATGGGCACCGGCACCGACGCGGCCATCGAGGCCGGTGACCTCACCCTGGTGCGGGGCGACCTGCGCGTGGCGGCCGACGCCATCCGGCTCTCCCGCCGCACGCTGGGCACCATCAAGGGCAACCTCTTCTGGGCCTTCGCCTACAACGTCGCCGCGCTGCCGCTGGCCGCCGCGGGGCTGCTGAACCCGATGATCGCGGGTGCGGCGATGGCCTTCTCCTCCGTCTTCGTGGTCGGCAACAGCCTGCGGCTGCGGAGTTTCCGGGCGGCGGGGTGAGCCGACGCCGGCACGGCCGGTGATCCGTACCGGCCAGTGATCCGTACGACTCCCGCTGCCGTGGCGACCGGCCACGGCAGCGGGTTCTCGCATGACATCCTGACGGGATGCGGTGGGGAACGGGGAACAGAAGAGCGGGAATCGCCGTCGGAGCGGGCATCGTGGCTCTGGCTGCCGCCGGCGGCTGGTACGCCCTGTCCCCGTCGGCGTACTCGGTCGAGGCAGCGCCCTTCGCCGGCGACCCGGCCTGTTCGGACGTGCTGTCCAAGGCTCCGCGGACCCTGCTGGGAGAAGGCCGGGACGAGGTCGACGGAAAGAGCGCCGCCGCGTGGGGTGACGCCTCGGTCGTCCTGCGGTGCGGCGTCGAACCCCCGTCCTCCACCCTCGATGTGTGCGTGGACGTCGACGGCGTGCACTGGGTGCTCGACGAGAAGAGACTCGACAGCGACGGGGACAAGGTCCTCAGGACCTTCGGCCGCGACCCCGCCGTCGAGGTGGCCATCGACGCGAAGAGCGGACTGAGCGGCGACGCGCTGGTTGTCCTGAACCGAACGGTCGAGAAGATCCCGCAGAAGTCGAAGTGCACCGACCTGAGCGACGTCCCGCTCTGAGTCCCTGGCGGGGCGCGCGTCCCTCCCGCCGAGGCTCCCGCTGGCTAGGCCGCCCGCGGTGGGTTCGAACCGGCTGGGCGTACGGCGGAGACGCCGAAGCGGCGGCGGGCGCGGTCGGCTGCCGCCTCGGCCCGGCGGGCCTTCTCCTCCCGTACGTCGAACGAGAGCTGATGCGCGGCGAGTTCCGCGGCCGTCAGCTCCTCGGCCCGCAGGGTGACACCGCGGACCCGGGCACGCTGGAGGGCCAGCGCGTCGTGCAGGGCGTAGGCCACGGCGGCCAGCGCGGGGGTGTGCGCGGTGGGTTCGGGCAGCGCGCGGGTACGGGTGGTGGCGGTGCGGTCGGCGTACCGGACGGTGAGTGTGAGCGCCCGCGCCACCTGCCCCTCGGCACGCAGCCGGAACCCCAGGTCGTCGGCGAGGGTGAGCAGGGCGCCGCGGCGGCGTCCGGCGTCGAGCTCGTCCCGCTCGAAGAGGTGTTCGGCACTCGCCGAGCGCGGTGGCGCCGTAGGGGTGACGGGCGTGGGGTCGATGCCCCGCGCCCGCTCGTGCAGCCGGCGGCCGGCCGCGGCGCCGAGGATGCGCTGGAGGGTGGCGAGCGGCGCGGCGGCGAGACGGCCGACGCTGTCGAGCCCGTATCCGCACAGCGCCCGCGCCGTCGCCGGACCGACCCCGTGCAGCGCCGCCACCGGTCTGCTGTCGAGGAAGGCGGCGGTCTCCGCCGGGCGCACCTCACGTACCTGGCCCGGCTCGCCTGCCTGTGCGGCCATCCGGGCGAGCAGCGGCCCTGCGGCGACGCCGACGGTGCAGTCGACGCCGTACAGAGCGAGCGCGCGCAGCCTCACCAGCCGCGCCAGCTCGACGGCGTCCCGCCGGAAGTACCGCAGTGCCCCCCGGACATCGGCGAGCGCAGCGTCCGGCGGGAGGGCCTGGACCACCGGGGTGATGTCGGTGAGCAGCGCCAGGAGCGCCTCGTAGTACTCACCCCCGGCGTCCGCCGTCAGACCGCCGAAGTGCACGTAGAGCACATGGGTCTCCCCGCGCTGGCGCGCGTTCTCCCCCGCGTGCCCGCTCATCCCGCGCTCCCCGGGCTGGAGTGCCACATCTTGCGGAGCGCCTTGGGAGAGCCCGCGGCCTCACCCGCGGGACGCAGGTCGGCCCAAGGGTGCATCTCGTAGCCTGGCGCGACCTCGATGGTGCGGCCGGGCCCGGTGGCGGATTCCCCCACACCTCCCGGGGGCTCCCCCAGCCGCGCTGTGACCGCCTCCAGGCCGCCCTCGCGGCGCAGTTCGACCAGCTCGGCCAGGTCCCAGGCGGCGGAGCCGACGACGGTGAGGCTGCGCGGGCCGCGCCGCTGGACGACGCCGCGCACCAGCAGCAGCCAGGAGTGGAAGACGGTGTGAGCGCAGGCCGGGTGCGAGTCCTCGAAGAAGGCGAGGTCGGACAGGCCGGTGCCGTCGTCCAGGGTGGTGAAGATGACGCGCTTGCCCGAGGCGAGCGGCGGTGTCTGGGTGGCGGCCTTGGCGCCCGCGATCAGTACCGTCTCGCCGTGCCGCGCCGAGCGCAGGGTGCGGGCCGAGTGAGCGCCCAGCTCCCGCAGGAAGGCGACGTGGTCGGCCATCAGATGACGGGAGGTGTCCATGCCCAGGACGTCGAGTTCGGCGCCGAGGCGTTCCTCGCTGTCCAGGTCGGGCAGGTGGACGGGCTCCGCCTGCCGGGCCGTGCCCGCGGTCCCGCTCGCAGCGGCGCCCTCCCCCAGCGCCAGCTGTCCCTCGCGCGCCCCGGCAGCGCGCTGCGCCCGGTGCAGTTCGGCGATGTGCAGCAGCAGGTCACGGCGGTTGCCGCCGGGTGCGAAGGCGTCCAGCGCGCCGACCTGGGCGAGGCGCTCGGCCACCGGCCGGGAGGGGCGGGCCCGGCGCCAGAAGTCGGCGAGCGACTCGTAGGGCTGCCCGGCCTCGATCCGGGCGGCGTCGGCCTCGCTGATGCCGTGCACCTCCGCGAGCGCGAGTCGTAGCCCCCATACGCCGGAATCGGACTCCAGTTCGATTCGATAGGCGACCGAGGACCGGTTCACCTCCAGCGGCAGCACCGGCACCCCGCGCCGCCGCGCGTCCGCCAGCAGCAGCCGCTTGGGGTACATACCCGGATCGTGCTCCAGCAGCCCGGCGTAGAAAGCCGCAGGATGGTGCGCCTTGAGCCATGCCGACTGGTAGGTCGGTACGGCGAACGCCACCGCGTGCGCCTTGCAGAACCCGTACGAACCGAACGACTCCACGACCTCCCAGGCGTGTGCGATCACCTCCGGCGCGACCCCCCGCCGTGCGGCCGCCCGTTCGAACCAGAGCTTCGCGCCCGGCCGCTGCTCGTCGTCCTTGAGCACCCGCCGCACCTCGTCCGCCCGGCCCCGGTCGCAGCCGGTCAGCCGGGAGAGGATGCGGATCACCTGCTCGTGGAAGATCGCCACCCCGTACGTCTCGGCCAGCGGCTCGGCCAGGCCGGGGTGCGGATGACGGATACGGCGCCGCCCGTGCCGCGCCTCGATGAAGGGGCGGACCATGTCGGCGCCGACCGGCCCCGGCCGGAAGAGGGAGATGTCGACGACCAGATCGTGGAAGGTCTCCGGCTGGAGCCGCCCGATCAGCTCGCGCTGCCCCGGCGACTCGATCTGGAAACAGCCCAGCGTCTCGGAGGAACGGATCAGCTCATAGGTGGCGCTGTCGCCCTCCGGAATCGCGTCCAGTTCGACCCGCTCCCCCGTCGCCCGCTCCACCTCGGCGACCGCGTGCGCCATCGCCGACTGGAGCCTGACACCCAGCACATCCAGCTTGAGCAGCCCGAGGTCCTCCACGTCGTCCTTGTCGAACTGCGCCATCGCGAAGCCCTCGCCGCTGGTGGGCACCACAGGCGTACGGGCCCGCAGCGAAGCGTCCGACAGCAGCACCCCGCACGGGTGCATGGCCACCCCGCGCGGCAGCCCGTCCAGCGCCTCCACCAGCTCCCAGAACCGCTCTCCGTGCTCCGCGGGCGCCCCCTCCCGCCGCAGCTGCTCCAGCTCCGGCAGCTCGGCCAGCGCTGCGCGCGCGTCCCGCGCCCTGATGTGCGGAAACGCCTTGGCGAGCCGGTCGGTCTCGGCCGGGTCCAGGCCCAGGGCCGCGCCCACATCGCGGATCGCGTGCCGCACCCGGTAGGTCTCGGGCATCGCCACGGTGGCCACCCGCTCCTCGCCGAACCGTTCGAAGATGGCGCGGTAGACCTCCAGCCGCCGGGCCGACTCCACATCGATGTCGATATCCGGCAGCTCGACCCGGCGCGGCGAGAGGAACCGCTCCATCAGCAGCCCGTGCTCGACCGGGTCGGCGTGCGCGATGCCCAGCAGATGGTTCACGAACGACCCGGCACCCGAGCCGCGGGCCGCCACCCGGATGCCCCGCTCGCGGATGTCCTCGACGATGCGCGCGACGGTCAGGAAGTACGAGGAGTAACCGAGCCCCTCGATGACGGCCAGCTCCTCGTCGAGCCGACGCCACCGCTTCGCATCCCGCTCGTAACGCCGGGTGATCATCCCGGCGGCGCACCGTGAGCGCAGGGCCCGCACCGCCGTACGGCCGCCGGTCCCGGCCAGACGAGGCTCGGGAAAGTGCACCCTGCCCAGCCCCAGGTCCTCCTCCGGATCGACCCGGCAGGCCGCCGCGGTCTCCTCGGTGAGAGCGAGCAGCCGCAGTGCGGTGCTGTGCCCGTACCCGGCGGCCCGGGCGATCCGCTCCGCCGCCTCGGCCATCTCCTGCGGCCCCTTCAGCCAGCGCTCACCGCCGTCGAGCCCTCTGCGCGGGTCGACGGGGACGAGGCAGCGGGCGGCGTCCAGCACATCGGCGACGTTCACCTCGGCTGCCGGGGCCGGGTCGGCGTAGCGCACGGCGTTGGTCAGTACGGGCTTCACCCCCTCCTGGGCCGCCAGCCCCAGCATCCTGGCCGCCTCCCGCAGCGGCCCGGAACCGGTGACCGCCAACCGGAGCGCGTCCCCGTAGATCTCCCGCCACCCGGCGAGGAGGGCCGCCGCGCGGTCGGGGCGGCCCGCCGCGAGGGCGCGCCCGATGTCGGACTCCGCGCCCAGCAACACGATTACGGCTTCGCCGTGCAGCGCCGCCCATGGGAGGAGCGGCTTTTCCTGGTTGCTTCCCATTTGGGAGGTCCCAGCCCCGTGGTCGTGGGCTGCGGTGATCATCCGGCACAGTTCGGACCAGCCGTGTGCGCCGTCGCGGGCGAGGAAGACGGCCCGCTGGGCCGACTCATCGATGAAGCGTCCGCCTCTGGCCGGCGTTCGCCCCTTACTGGTGACACCACTGCTGGTGCCCCCTCTCCGGTCCGGCTGCTGTTCGACGGCGAGCTCGACCCCGTACACCGGGCGTACGCCGGCGCGGGCGCATGCCTTGGTGAAGCGGACGGCGCCCGCGAGGCTGTCCCGGTCGGTGAGGGCGGCCGATTCCATCCCCCGTTCGGCGGTGCGCTCCGCGAGGGTTTCGGGGTGGGAGGCTCCGTATCGCATGGAGAAGCCCGAGGTCACGTGCAGGTGCGTGAAGCTGAAGCCTGGCCTCATCTGTGCCACCTCCTGCCTCTGTGCCCCCTCTCGCTGTCCCGAGCCACCACAATAAACCAGCCATCGAAACTTTATTCGAATCTCGCCGCCCCCCTTGGCACCCCCGCCCTTCGGGGTCCGCCGCTTGTGAACGCGGGCCCCTCACGGGGTGGCCCCCCGCGTTGTGGACGCACGCCCCGTTTGTTGCTTCGAAGTCCCCCGACGCCCGTCCGGCGAGGACCCGGGGGTTCGGGGCGGAGCCCCCAACATGGGGAGAGAGTCAGAGGGCCGGGCCCTCAGCCAATGGCGGCGGCCCTCAGCCAATGGCAGCTGTGACTCAAATCAAAGTGCTGGCCCCCCGTACCCGACACCAGGCAGGGTAGAAGCGGAACACGCACGTAACCCGAGCGCACAGCGGCGACCCCAGGCCGCCACCCGCTCAGCAAGGCAAAAGGAGCCCCATGAAGGTCGGGATTGTCGGAGCCACCGGTCAGGTCGGCACAGTGATGCGCGAGATTCTGGCCGAGCGCAATTTCCCGGTCGACGAACTGCGCCTGTTCGCCTCCGCCCGCTCCGCGGGCCGCACGCTGCCCTGGAAGGACGGCGAGGTGACCGTCGAGGACGCGGCGGCGGCCGACTACAGCGGACTGGACATCGTCCTGTTCTCGGCGGGTGGCGCCACCTCCAAGGCGATCGCCGAGAAGGTCGCGGCGCAGGGTCCGGTCGTCATCGACAATTCCTCGGCCTGGCGGCTGGACCCCGAGGTGCCGCTGGTCGTCTCCGAGGTGAACCCGGAGGCCGCCAAGCGCCGCCCCAAGGGGATCATCGCCAATCCGAACTGCACCACCATGGCCGCGATGCCGGTGCTGCGTCCGCTGCACGAGGAGGCGGAGCTGACGGCGCTGGTCGTCGCCACCTACCAGGCGGTCTCCGGCAGCGGTCTGGCGGGTGTCGCGGAGCTGGAGAGCCAGGCCCGCAAGGCGGTGGAGAACGACGCCGCGCGGCTGACCTTCGACGGCGAGGCGGTGGACTTCCCCGAGCCGGACAAGTTCAAGCGGCCAATCGCCTTCAATGTGCTGCCGCTGGCCGGCTCGATCGTCGACGACGGTCTGGCCGAGACGGACGAGGAGCACAAGCTCCGCAACGAGAGCCGCAAGATTCTGGACATTCCGGACCTGAAGGTATCCGGCACCTGCGTGCGGGTTCCCGTCTTCACCGGCCACTCGCTCCAGGTCAATGCCCGTTTCGCCCGTCCGCTCAGCCCGGAGCGCGCCGCCGAGCTGCTCGGAAAGGCGCCGGGTGTGGAGCTCTCGCCGATCCCCACCCCGCTCCAGGCGGCGGGCAAGGACGCCAGCTATGTGGGTCGTATCCGCGCTGACGAGACCGTGGAGCACGGCCTGTCGCTCTTCCTGTCCAACGACAACCTCCGCAAGGGTGCCGCGCTCAACGCCGTGCAGATCGCGGAGCTGGTCGCGGCCGAGCTGAGCTGACAGCCCCCGGCTGAAAAGCCGCACGGAACCCCCCGGACCTCGTCCGGGGGGGTTCCGCTGTGGGGGGTTCCGAGCCCCTCGGCAAAAGGGGCTCACCAGGATCCCGCGTGGGGGCCGGGCGCCGAACCGGCCGACGCGACCGCCGGAAGCGTCAGCCGGAGGCATCAGCCAGAGACGTCAACCGGGAGGCATCAGCCAGAGGCATCGGCCAGAGGCATCAGCCAGAGACGTCAGCCGATCTTGGCGCCGAGCGCGTCCAGCGCGGCAGGCACCGGCTGGAAGTAGGTCTCGCCGCCGGAGGAGCAGTCACCGCTGCCGCCGGAGGTCAGACCCAGCGCCTTGTCGCCGGCGAAGAGCGAGCCGCCGCTGTCGCCGGGCTCGGCGCACACGTCGGTCTGGATCAGCCCGTTGACGGTGCCCTCCGGGTAGGAGACGGAGGCGTCCAGCGCCTTGACCGTGCCGTCGTGCACCTGGGTGGTGCTGCCGCTGCGGGTGACCTTCTGGCCGACCTGCGCCTCGCCGGCGCCGGAGATGGCCTGGGTGCCGCCGTCGTAGAGGTTGACCTCGCTCGGGTGATCGGTGTCGCCGGTGTAGGTGGCGATGCCGTAGTCGTTGCCCGGGAACTTGCCGTCACCGCTCTTGGCGATCTCCTGGCCGCCCTGCTTGTCGGACCAGGACGAGATCGCGGTGGTGCAGTGACCCGCGGTCAGGAAGCCGGGCTTGCCGTCCTTGGTGGTGACGTTGAAGCCGAGCGAGCAGCGGCCGCTGCCGCCCCAGATGGCGTCGCCACCGGCGATCTTGGTGGTGAACTTGCCGTTGGTGCGCTTGAGTTCGGCCTTGCCGCCCTGGGCCTTGATCTGCTTCTTCAGCGCGGTGAGCTTGGCGCCCTTGACCGTGCTGTCGGCGGTGACGACGACCTTGTTGGCCTTCACGTCGACGGCGCGGGCCGTGCCGGTGACGTCGTGCTCGGTGAGGGTCTCCTTGGCGGAGGCGAGCTGGGAGAGGGTGTGGTCGACGACCCGTGCCTTGGCGCCCGCCGCCTCGGCCTTCTTCTTGGCCGCGTCGTCGGTGACATTGACGACGAGTTGCCTGGCTTTGGCGTCGTAGTAGGAGCCCGCGTGGCCCTTGAGGCCCGAGGTGAGCTTCGAGGCCAGCTTGGCTGCCGAGGCGGAGGAGAGGGTCTTGGCCGTGGGGGCTTCGGGTGCGGCGTTGGCGGTGGTGACCGTCAGCGCTCCGGCGGCGAGGGCGGCGGCGCCCGCGCCGGCGAGCAGAATCCGCCGTTTGGGTACGCGTCGGTGGTTGGACAACGTGATACCTCCAGTGGGGGGTTGGGCCCGCCCGAGGCGTGGGCGGGCCCGGAGGATGTACGGACACGCCCCTCTTACCCAAGAGGAAGTCGCGTCCATGCCAACTTGTGCGCCGAGTATTGCGAGTCGGCGATCTCCGCACAAGACTCAGATCGCGTCAGCCGACCGGAAGTTCGGTCTGCCGGTCAAGGGGCCGAACGTCCCTTCCTGTCCCCTGACGTCCGGTAGAACGAACACGCGGGGCAACGTGGTGTGTTCAGTACGTAAGGCATGGACCTGTCCGGTATTCGTCCCCTTCAACGGCCGGATTCCGGCGAGGGATCGAAGCATCCGCAGCAGCCGACGCCCGCGCGGACAGCGCGTCCGCGCTCGCGCGCGCGAACACACCCGCGCAGCGGCACACAAAGACGCGCGCCCAGAGAGATGTGCGCCTGCCGCCGGACCGGAGGCCGACCGGCACCGGCACCGGCCCCTTGCACACGGAAGTGCCCGTGCACGCACCCAGGGGGCGTGCACGGGCACAGGGTGACCGCGCCGCGTTCAGCGCGGCTACTGGTGACGGAGCGTCAGTAGACGTTCACGCCGTACCTGCTGAGCGCCTCGGTCACCGGCTGGAAGAACGTCGTCCCGCCGGTACGGCAGTTGCCACTGCCGCCGGAGGTCAGACCGTAGGCGGTGCTGCCCCGGTAGAGAGGGCCGCCGCTGTCGCCCGGCTCCGCACAGACGGAGGTGCGGATGAGGCCGTAGACGATGTCACCGCCGCCGTAGTTGACGGTGGCGTTGAGCCCGGTCACCGTGCCGCTGTGGGTGCCGGTGGTGCTGCCGCGCCGGGTCACCGCCTGGCCGACGGACGGCGTGCCGGCGCTGGTGATGTCCTGGCCGCCGACGGTGCCGGGGTGCGAGACGGAGGAGTTGCTGTAGCGGACGATCCCGTAGTCGTTGCCGGGGAAGCTGGAGCCGGCGGTGGGACCGATGAGAGTGGAGTGGCTGGAGTTGGTGTACCAGTTGCCTCCGCCGTCGGTGCAGTGCCCGGCGGTCAGGAAGTAGTAGGTACTGCCGCTGCGCACGTTGAAGCCCAGCGAGCAGCGGTAGGACCCGGAGTAGATGGCGTCCCCGCCCGAGATGTACTTCTGGAACTTGCCCTTGACGCGCTCGATCTTCAGAGCGCCCGCGTTCTTGCCCGCGGTCTGCCGGATCTCTGCGATCTCGGCACGGGAGACGCGGCTGTCGACGGCGACGACGAGCTTGTTGCTCTTCTTGTCGACGTGCCACGCCGTGCCCGCGACATCGGCGGCCCGCACGGCGTCACTTGCCGTGCTGAGCTGACTTGCGGTGTAGGTGTGGGGGGCCGGAGCTTCTGCTGAAGCGGTGGCCGGCGCGATGAGCGCCCCCGCCGCCGCCATGCCCGACGCGACGGCGATCAGCCCGTTGCGTCTCCGGCGTGCCAAGCTGCCGTTGGCTTTTGTGCGTTTGGTCCTCACTTTTCCTCCCGATCAGGGAAACCAAGCGTGCTCCTGACAAACGCTGCATGGAGTATTCGCAGCGGCTTTCCAGCCCCGCAAGGGCGTCTTTCGGACTCCTTGGGTCCAGTTCGCGTGCCGTCCACGCCGTTTGACAACGGGAGGAGTGGGGGAGGAGACGATTCTGGCCTACAGCCGGCCAGCCCCCGGTCAACCTGGGAGCACGGCGGGGCAGTCGCTCACTCGGATGGCATCGACGGCCACCCGTCCGGCCGGAACGGGACAAGGCGGAACATCCCGCACCCCGTCACCAGCCGCTCGGAACAACAATCTTGGTCGAGCGCCACCCCGTTGTGCACCAGAACCGTCACGAATGCCGTGCTGGACGGGTAACCGCTTGGCGCATCATCAGCATCATGGACGACCATAGGGGTTGCGGACCCGCGGCGGAGCGCTAGAGAACGGTGGGACACCGCGCAGAGGAGAGGAGGCGTCCATGGGATCGGTGCGCAAGGCGAGTGCCTGGCTGGGCCTCGTCGACGACAGTGAGATGCGGTACTACGACTACGCCGACGGGGCGGACGGCCCCGCCGAGGCTCCCGAGCCCGGGGACGCCGCGCGTGAGCCGTGGGTCACCGACCCCAGAGTGCGCGTCACGGCCGAGACGGCGCAGGACCAGGGCACCAAGATCGCGACGGTCAGCCCGGAGTGCTTCCGCGACGCCCGCGGCATCGGCGAGCTCTTCCGGGACGGGGTACCGGTCATCGTCAACCTCACCGCGATGGAGCCCGCGGACGCCAAGCGGGTCGTCGACTTCGCGGCGGGGCTGACCTTCGGGCTGCGCGGCTCCATCGAACGGGTCGCCAACCGGGTCTTCCTGCTCACGCCGCCCGACTACAGCGTCGTCACCAACGAGGACCGCCGCGACCCGGGCGGCTTCTTCAACCAGAGCTGACCACCGCAGGGGCTACCCGGTAGCCCCTGCGGGCCGGCGGGCGTCTCCCGAGGGGAGACGGAGCCCCGCTACCCCCGGAACGCGTCGATCCCCGTCAACGCCTTCCCGAGCACCAACTGGTGCATCTCCACGGTCCCCTCGTAGGTGAGGACGGACTCCAGGTTGGTGCTGTGCCGCATCACGGGGTACTCCAGCGAGATCCCGTTCGCCCCCAGCACGGTCCGTGCGGTGCGGCAGATCTCGATCGCCTCCCGCGTGTTGTTGAGCTTGCCGAAGCTGATCTGCTCCGGCCGCAGCCGTCCCGCGTCCATCCGCTGTCCCAGGTGGTGCGCGAGCAGCACGCCCTTGTGCAGTTCGACCGCCATGTCGGCCAGCTTCGCCTGGGTGAGCTGGAAGGCCGCCAGCGGTTTGCCGAACTGCTCCCGCTCCTTGGCGTACCACAGCGCCGCCTCGAAGCAGGACCGGGCCGCTCCCATCGAGCCCCATACGATGCCGTACCGGGCGTGGCTCAAACAGCTCAGCGGGCCGCGCAGCCCCTCGGCGCCGGGCAGTACCGCGTCCGCCGGCAGCCGCACCTCGTCCAGCACCAGCTCGCTGGTGACCGAGGCGCGCAGCGAGAGCTTGTGCTTGATCTCGGGTGCCGAGAAGCCCGGGGTGTCGGCGGGTACGACGAACCCGCGCACGCCCTCGTCGGTGCGGGCCCAGACCACGGCGACCCCGGCGACCGAGCCGTTGGTGATCCACATCTTGCGCCCGGTGAGCACCCAGTCCGAGCCGTCACGCTTGGCAAAGGTGCGCATGCCGCCCGGGTCGGAGCCGTGGTCGGGCTCGGTCAGCCCGAAGCAGCCGATCACCTCGCCGGCGGCCATCGGCGGCAGCCAGCGCTGCTTGTGCTCCTCGCTGCCGAACCGGTGGATGGCGTACATCGCCAGCGAGCCCTGGACGGAGACCAGGGAGCGGATGCCGGAGTCGGCGGCCTCGAGCTCCAGGCAGGCCAGGCCGTACTGGACGGCACTGGCGCCCGCGCAGCCGTAGCCGGTCAGCGACATCCCCAGGGCGCCGAGGGAGCCGAGTTCACGGGCGAGGTCACGGATGCCGGGCAGCTCGCCACGCTCGTACCACTCGGCGACGTGCGGCAGGACGCGATCGGCGGCCCAGGAGCGCACGGTGTCGCGCACGGCGCGGTCCTCGTCGCTGAGCAGGTCGTCGATCCCCAGCGGATCGTGCGCGTCGAACGCGGGCAGTGAGCTCATGGGCAGCGCCTTTCGTGAAGATCACGCGTCGTGAAGATCACGCGTCGAAGAGAGCACGCGTCGTGAAGAGAGCACGCGGTGGCGGATCACCCGGAGGGACGGTCCCGGACACCGAACCGACGCTACGACCCGGTAACGCCCCGCGACAAGGGGTGCCCGGAGCGTCGTGGCCGGTCATGTGGCGCACTGTCGCGCTGTTCCGCACCGCCGTGTGCGGCCTCGTGGCCCGCACCGCCGCGGGTGGCGCTTCCGGTGCCCTCCATCCGGCGCGGCAGCCGCAGCGCGGCCAGCGCGCCGAGCAGCAGCAGGCAGGCGCTGACCAGCAGCGTCACATGGAGTCCTGTGACGAACGAGGAGCGTGCCGCCGACCGCAGCGCCTCCCCCGGGCCGCCGCCGAGATGTCCGGCGACCTCGTACGCCTCCCCCAGCGAGTGGCTGGCGTCGGCCCCGGTCGTCCCGGGCAGCCCGAGGCGGTGCGCCGCGCTGCGGACGCCAGGGCCGTACGCGGCGTTCATCACGCTGCCCAGCAGGGCGATGCCGATGCCGGCGCCGAGCTGGTAGGCGGTCTCACCGACGGCCGCCGCGCCGCCGGACTGGCCGGGCGGCGCCTCGCTCAGCATGGATTCGTAGCAGCCGAACAGAGTTGTCTCCAGGCCGAAGCCCAGCAGCACGAAGGCGCCGATCAGCAGGCCCGGCCGGTCGTGCTCGCCCACTCCGGTCAGGCACAGCACCGCCAGCGCTGTGACCACGAAGCCGAGCGCGACCATGAGGCGCGGCCCCAGCAGCGCCAGCAGCCGGGAGCCGAGGAGTCCGGCCGCGATGGCGGCGACCGACAGCGGCAGCAGCCGCAGCCCGGTCTCCAGTGGGGAGAGCCCGAGGACGAGCTGGAGGTACTGGGCCGCGATCAGCGCGAGACCGACCAGTGCGAGGACGGTCAGCACGATGCAGCCGACGGAGGTGCCGAAGGCGGCGCGGGTCAGGGTGCCGAAGTCGATCAGCGGGTGGGGGCGCCGCTGCTGCCTGCGGACGAACAGCGCGATCAGCACCGCGCCGGTCAGCAGCGGGAGCCAGCACAGCGGGGTGAGCACCTCGCCGCCGCCCGCCTGTTTGACGCCGAGTATCACCCCGAAGAGGCCGAGCGCCGCCATGCCGGCGCCCAGCACGTCCCAGGGGCCGTCGCTGCCGGTCGCGGACTCCGGCAGCAGCCACCGTCCCACCGGCAGACCCGCGGCCATCAGCGGAATGTTGATCAGGAAGACCGAGCCCCACCAGAAGTGTTCCAGCAGCGCCCCGCCCACCAGCGGTCCGACGGCCGCGCCGACCGCGGCGACGGCGCTCCAGATGCCGACGGCCAGCGCGCGCTCGCGGCGGTCGGGGAAGACCTGGCGGAGTATCGAGAGCGTGGCCGGCATGATCATGGCGCCGCCGACACCGAGCAGGCCCCGGGCGCCGATCAGTACGGCGGGGGTGGCCGCGTAGGCGGCGACGGCCGAGGCCGCGGCGAACAGCGCATAGCCGAACAGCAGCACCCGGCGGGTGCCGATCTTGTCACCGAGCGTGCCGAAGAGGATCAGCAGCGAGGCGCACACCAGCGGATAGGTGTCGACGATCCACAGCAGTTCGATGGAGCCTGGCCGCAGGTCCTCGGAGACGGCGGGCACGGCGACATGCAGCACGGTGGCGTCCACGGCCACCAGGAGCAGGCTCGCGCACAGCACGACGAGCACGGTCCACCGGCTCACGTCCCGGCCCGGCCGCCGTGCTCCCGCTCCGCCTACGGGGACGTCCGCCGCCTTCCGCGATATGGCCGTGGTCGTCCCGGACATGTACGCACCTCCTGTTGCTCTCGCACCCGCGGGGCGGACCGTGGGGGTGGGGGACGGTCACCCGGGTCGCGGCACCTGCCCGCGCGGCCCGTTCGGCGTCGGCGTCCGGCCCCGATGGAGAGGGGCGAGTGCCGGTCAGCGTACGCGAACCGGCGCAGGCGTCCAGCGCTCCCCCATGCATCTGGTGGACCGTCGCCGGTGCATCTGCCCGGGACGCAGCCGTCCATGACCGCGATTTTCCAGCGGTTTCCCCGCGTCGGTCACCTTCGCGGAGGTTTCCGTCCCGCCGAGCGGCGCTGCGCCGCGGTGGCCAATAATCGTCCGAATGACTGACCTCGCCGACCCCGGCAAGCCCCGGACGCGGAGCGGGTCCGCCGCGCGCGGCCCCACCAGGACCCGGCCCGGGCCCGCCCACGCGCTGCTGGCGTACGTGGGCGTGCGCGCGCTGGGCCTGCTGGCGCTGGCCGTCTGGAGCGCGACCCGTGGCACGAGCGCGCACACGCTGCTCACGGGCCGCTGGGACTCCTTGTGGTACGCCCGGGTCGCCGAGGGCTGGTACGGCTACCAGGTACGGCTGCCGGACGGCGGGGTCCACTCCGACCTGGCGTTCTTTCCGCTGCTGCCGGCGCTGGAGCGAGGGCTGTCGCAGCTCTCGCCGCTCGCCGCGCCCGACGCCGGCATGGCGGTGAGCTGGCTCTCCTCGCTGGCGGCGGCCTGGGCGCTGTATCTGACCGGCACGCGGCTGCACGGGCACCGGGCGGGGGTGTGTCTCGCGGTGCTGTGGGCGGCGGTGCCGGTGGGTGTGGTGCAGTCGATGGCCTACAGCGAGTCGCTGTTCACCGCGCTGGCCGCGTGGGCGCTGTGGTCGGTGCTGAACGGCCGCTGGGTGTGGGCCGGCACGCTGGCGGCGCTGGCGGGGCTGACCCGCCCGGTCGGGGCCGCGGTGGTCGCCGCCGTGTGGATCGCGGCGCTGCTGGAGCTGCGCGGCGGGCGGCGGGCGCCCGGTGCCCGGATGGTGCTCGGGCTGCTGCTGGCGCCGGTGGGCTGGTTCGGGTACGTCGCGTGGGTGGGGGTGCGCACCGGAAGTGTCACCGGATATCTGGACATCCAGGGCCAGTGGGGCAACGGCTTCGACGGCGGCTGGGCGTTCGCCGGTTTCATCTGGGAGAACCTGACCGGCACGGTCGTCGGCGGCCTCGGGCTGCTCGCGGGTGTCGCGCTGGTGATCTGGCTGTACGTGCTGTGCGTACGGCAACGGCAGCCCGCCGCGCTGCTGGTGTACGCGGGCGTGGTGGTGACCCTCGCGCTGTGCGCCAAGGGTTACTTCGGTTCCAAGCCGCGGCTGCTGCTGCCCGCCTTCCCGCTGCTGCTGCCGGCGGCGGCCGCGCTGGCGCGGTGGCGTCCGGCACGCGCCGCGGCGGCGCTGGCCGCGCTGGCGGTCGCGTCGGCCTGCTACGGCGCCTGGTGGCTCAACGGCTCGGGCCCGCCGTGAGAAGTGGGACGGGAGGTACGCGGAGGGGCGGGAGGTGTACTGGGGGCAGGAGGTGCGCAAGGAGCGTTTGTCCCCGGAAAACAGCGCGCGGGAGCGGGGAATGAAGAAATTTCCCGTCAACCCGCCTGTGACCGAAGTCGCTTCATGGCCCCGTCCGACAATCAATCGGCGCCGGAAACGCGGGAGATAAACAGAACCTAAGCCCGCGTGAGGCGCTTTTGCACATCACATCGGCATCACGAACGGGCCGTCATCGCCGGAGCGGCTCTTCACGCCCGGTAATCTCGATTAGGTGCGTACCGACCGAATCTTCTCCCGGCTGGAGCAGGAGCCTCATCGCCCCCGCGGGCCCTTCCCGCGCATGAGCCCTGTCCGGCTGGGCCTGTTCAGCGCCACGGTCGCCTTCTATCTGGCGATCGTGGTGGCCGTGCTGGGTACGACGTGGCTGGTGCGGCTCGACTGGCAGGTCATGCTCTTCCGCCCGTACAAGCAGTGGCCTCAGATCCACGGCTTCCTGGACGCCTTCGTGGTGCTGGGACAGCGCGGCCCCACCGCGGTGCTGGTGGCGGCCTGGCTGGGCTGGCGCTCCTGGCGGCAGCGCACGCTCCGGCCGCTGCTGGCACTGGGGTTCGCCCTGCTGCTGCTCAACGTCTCGGTGGGCGCCGTCAAGATCGGCCTGGGCCGCCTGGGTCCGCACTACGCCACGGAGATCGGCTCGGCCGAACTGTGGGCCGGCGGCGATATATTTCCTTCCGGCCACACCGCGAACGCGGTGGTGACCTGGGGCATCCTCGCCTACCTGGCCACCACCCCGCGGGCTCGCCGATGGCTGTCCGTGGTGGCGGCCGTCTTCGCGCTCGGCGTGGGAGCGACCACCGTCTACCTCGGTACGCACTGGGTGAGCGACGTGCTCCTGGGCTGGGCAGCCGGGCTGCTGATCCTGCTCGGGCTGCCCTGGTGCGAGCCCGCGATCGCCCGCGTCGAGGCGTTGGTCTTCGCCCTGCGGGAGCGATTCGGCACCGCCGGCTCACCGCTGGCGCCCAAACCGTCCGCGGCGTCCTCACCCGCCGCGCAGCCGGTGCCGGCCCGGCAGCCGCTGGTCGGCGCGCGGGTACCGGCGCAGGACTCCGGAAGCGGGACCCGCGCGGCGCTGCCGCGTACGGCCGAGGAGACGCGGGCTCCGGCCTCCTCGCGGTACTGAGGCGCCGGCTGAGGGCTTTTCTCCCCCACCGTGAGCCGGCTGCTACCGGGAGCTGCCGGCGGCTGAGTCGGCCCTTCAGCCCGCCCAGCAGCGCACCACCTGACCGTTCTCGACCGTCAGATTCAGCCGCCCGGTGACGTACTCCATGGTGATGATCGCGTCCGGAGCCAGGTGACGCACGCTGGACCAGCCGCGTTCCCGGGCGCGCCGTTCGGCCTCCTGTGCGGCGAGGCCGACATAGCTGTCCGGGTCGTCGTCGGGCGGTTGCGGTGCGAAGGATTCCATGGGGCCACCGTATGCGGACGGGAAGGCAGCCGGAAGTCCCGTCCCCGCAGCGGCGGCGTCACGCTTGCGTCACAACACTCGGTGCACGCCCATGCGTTGTCCGCTTCACTCGTCCGTGGCCTCCGCGCACTCGTCCCACTCGCAATTCGACGCATTCGATATTCCGCTTCCCGCTCCGGAATCAGCGGCGTCGACGTCGCTCTCACGTATTTCCGAACTGCGGGGGAAGGACATATGAAAAGCGGTGGAAGAGTTACCGAAGAGCCGATTACCTGCCCTCCCCGCCCGGCACCGCGGGGGCCAGCGCGCGGGACAGCCGGTCCCGCAGGGTGCCGACGTACTCCGTCAGCTCAGCGGGCTCGCGCACCTCGAAATCGAAGCCGAGCATGAGGATGTGGACCAGAATCCCCTCCAGCGAGACGGCTCCCGTGCGCAGCAGGCAGCTGTGCTCGTCCAGCGGCTCCAGGGTTCCGGAGGACATGGAGATCCGCTCGGCCGCCTGTTCCATCGGCGCACGCAGCAGCACGGTCGCCCGCGCCGGGTAGACGCGGGTGGAAACGCCCTCGGAGACCCAGGCTGCCAGGTCCTCCGCCGGGGGCGTGCGGGGTTCGAAGCGCGGCCCGTGCGGCGGGGTCAGCGTGATGCGGTCGGCCCGGAAGGTGCGCCAGTCGGCCCGGTCCAGGTCCCAGCCGACCAGGTACCAGCGGCGGTGTGTGGTCACCAGCCGGTGCGGTTCCACGGCGCGACGGCCGGTTGCGCCGTCGTGCGTCTCGTACCGGAAGCGGAGCCGTTCGTGGTCGCGGCAGGCGTGGGCGAGCTCGGCCAGGGTGGCGGCGTCGACCGCGGGGCCGCGGTGGGCGCCGCCCATCGGCACGGTGAACTCGCTGAGCGCGCTCACCCTGCGGCGCAGCCGGTGCGGGAGGACCTGTTCCAGTTTGACCAGGGCACGGGCAGAGGCGTCGCTGATGCCGTCCACGCCGCCGTCGGCCGCGCCGCGCAGACCCACCGCGACGGCCACCGCCTCCTCGTCGTCCAGCAGCAGCGGCGGCAGCTGGGCTCCGGCGCCGAGCTGGTAGCCGCCTGCCGTGCCGCTGGTGGAGTGGACGGGGTAGCCCAGCTCGCGCAGCCGGTCGATGTCCCGCCGCACGGTGCGGGGGCTGACATCGAGCCGCCGGGCCAGGTCGGTGCCCGACCAGTCGCGGTGGGTCTGCAGCAGTGAGAGCAGCCGTAGCAGGCGTGCCGAGGTCTCCAGCATGCGCCGAGTCTGACACCGCTCGCGGACAGCTTGCGTCCGCGAGGGCCTGCCGTGGGCCGGCACTCACCGGCGGGGCCTGGGGGCTGCTCAATCCACGCGGTCCACGCGTACGGCCAGGTCGTTGTTGAGCGTGTAATAGGGCTTGGCCCTGGCCGTGGGCTGCTCGTTCGCCGGCTGCGGTCCGGTGAGCGGTTCGACGGCGTGCGCGGGGTAGGTGAAGATCCGCTTCTTGTCCGGGACGTCGTCCAGGATGCGCGCGATCCGCACCGCCTCAGCGCCCTTCTCAGGGCGCAGCCACAGGTCCCACAGCCGGTTGGCGGCCAGTGGCGAGTAGGGCAGGACGGCGGTGAACTCCCGCAGGTCGGTACCGGCGAGGGCGTCCACGACGACCGGCTCGGTCTCGCCGCGGCGCGGCCACGCCTCCAGCCGCGCGGTGTCGGTGACCTCGACTCCGTACAGCCGCCCCGCCAGCTCCAGTGCGCCGTCGCCCACCCGCAGCGTCCCGGCCTCGGCGTGCGGCCAGCGCATCCAGGCGCGGACGCTGAGATTGCCGTGCTTGGTGGCGTAGGGGATGCGGACGCCCAGCCAGTTGCGGGTCTCCTGCGGGACGCGGTCGACCAGCGAGCGCAGGTCGTTGACGCCGGGCGCCAGCCTGCGCGGTGGCCGCCCCGGGAGCGCGAGGAAGACGTTCCAGCGGCCCTCGGCCATCCGCACCGTGCTGGGCAGCGCGGCGCGCAGAGTGCCGGGTTCCGCCTCCTGTACGGGCGTCAGCGGCAGCCGGATCTCCTCGGTCTCGCCGGAGAGGGCCGGACGGCGACGCAGCAGCAGCCCCACGTCGCCGCCCTGGGCCTCGGCGACGGGAAGTCTCAGATCGAAGGTGAGGCCCCCGGCGCTGTCGGCGGTGCAGTCGACGGCCGGGCCGCGCTGGGCGGACTGTGAGGGCAACGGTTCTCCAGCGTTGTGGCGGTGCTTCTCCCTGGCGGTGGTGGCCAGCGGCGCGAGCGGGCTGTCGGCGGTGGTGGCCGCCGGCGGTGGAACGGTCTCGGTGGTGCTGCCGCTCATGCTGTGTGTCCTCCCTGGAGCGCTCCTGGCCCGGTGCCGGTGAGGGCGTCCTTGACGGCGTAGGCCCCGCCCAGCAGCGAGGCACGGGTGCGGTGCATGCCGCGGCTGCCCTTGCCGACCAGGTCGCGCAGTATCGACTCGTAGCGGGCGCCGATGTGCGCGGGATCGAAGCGCGCGGAGTCGGCGAGCGCCGCCCGGCCCATGCGGTGCCGCAGTTCGTCGTCGTTGATGAGGCCGAGCAGCGCCCCCGCGACGGCGTCCTCGTCGCCCGTGGGCACCAGGCGGCCGTCGACCCCGGGGCGGACTATCTCCGCGGGGCCGTGCGGGCAGTCCGTCGCCACGACGGGCAGTCCGCAGCGCATGGCCTCGACGATGGTCATGCCGAAGGACTCCAGGCTGGAGGTGACGGCGGCTATCGATCCCTTGGCCCACTCCGGCTCGATGGGGTGGATGGGCCCCATCAGGAAGACGTGGTTGTAGAGGCCGAGTTCGTCGATGAGCGCGCGCAGTCCCGGCTGCTCCCGGCCGCCCCCGTAGATCCGCAGCCGCCAGTCGGGGCGCTCGGCCACCACTTTGGCGAAGGCCCGCACGAGCAGGTCGTACCGTTTGGCCGGGGCGAGACGGCCGGCCGCGACGACCCATTTGCTGTTGCCGTCGGCCGGGGTGACGCCGGGCTCGGGCACGCTGTTGGGCACGGCCTCTATCCGCACCCCGGGCAGCCGCAGCATGCGGCGGTAGTCGGCGGCGTCGGCCTCGGTGACGGTGGTCAGTGCGTCGAGCCGGGGATAGACGCTGCGCAGTACGAGCTTCAGGCGGCGGGAGTGGGTCGCGAGGGTGAGGTGCTCCTGCCCCAGCCGCACGGGACCGCGCCTGGTCTGGCGTGCGATATGGGTGTTGAGGCCGGGGCGTGTGCCGATGACGACGTCCGCCTCGGTGCTGCCCAGGTGGTCCCCGATGAGGCGGTCGGTCAGCGCGCTGTACATCGGGTACTTGCCGTCGGCCTCCGGGAAGACCTCGGCGGGCCGGGCATGGTCGGTGCCCAGCGCGTCCGGGGTCCGCACTCCCCTGGTGTCGAGGAGAGGGCGCAGCTTCACCCCCGGCCCCGGGTCGAAGACGGGGCGGTCCCGGGTCCGGAAGACCGAGACCACCTCCACGTCGTGGTGCTCGGCCAGGGTGCGGGCCAGGTTGTAGGTGGTGCGGACGGTTCCCCCGATGGCATACCCGTTGTGGAGCAAAAAAGAAATGTGCATTTTTACCCGAGTCCCACGCATCCTCGCGGTCAGTCCCCCTCTGTCCGCCTGCCACCGAGCTAGACCGTTAAGTACCGGCGAGGGTTGGGCACTCTGAGCAGGTTGTTTCAGAAGAGTTCTGAATAGTTTTACTTTTGTGACCCTGTGCGGGGAACTTCTGCTGCGCGTGGGACGTTCGCGGACCACGACAGGC
>NZ_JAFFZN010000059.1 GCF_017676385.1 Streptomyces spirodelae | reverse complement strand
CGAGGAAGGGGCGCGGGGCTCAGCCTGTGTGCGGCTCCGCCGCGTGGGTGCGCGCCAAGCAAGAGAAAACCCGCACCCTGCGACGTCGAACAGGGACAGCCCTGCCCGGAACAGGCGGGAGGGATCAGCTCACCGGGGAGTCCACCAGCACGGTGCGGCGCGGGTTGGCGGTGCGCTCCGGCAGGGTCTCCCCTTCATCGGTGGCGCCCTCGTGTGCGGCGACCGCCGCGGTCGTCAGCTCGTCGGCATCCTTGAGATGTGCCAGAGTGGTGCGCCGCGGGTTGGCTATGTTCCGCATGGTCAGAGTGGACGTCACTGGTGCCCTTACCTCGCTCGGCTTGTCATTTCAACGTGAGATGTAAACGCCGAGAGTAGGCACGCTATTCCCCACCGGAACGTGATCTAGGCAACGTCCGGCATGTGAGTTTGCTCACGAGGCCGTTACCAAAACAGACATAAGTAATCGTTGAAACCGGCAGCGTAATCGGGCACAGCGGGCCAAGAGGGCATTACACGCGCAGCGCCGGGTAGTTGGGCACGGCATGCGTCGCTCCGCCCCGCGCGCCCCGACCAGGAGAAACCCGGCATTTCGCTACGGATTTCGGACGTGCTGTACATTTTCCTGTGCGTTGCGTTACCGACGCCCAAGGGTTATCCACAGCCCTTGTTGGAGATCCGGCACTGTGCTGGAATTCCACGGACCGCCGCAGGACGAAACAGACCGGAGCGCGTCGCGCACACAGAGCGGCGCCGCGTGACGGTGATGAGGGGACGCGTCGGTCATCACGACCGCCATGGGGGGCCTGGACCCCCACGACTCGATACCGTCCCGCCCGTCGCGAGCGGGGGGACGCCTGGTCCAGAGGTTGCGACGCTAGTGCAGGGACGTTTCAAGAGGGATGGCAGCGCTGAGGGAGCCCCGGAGGCGCAAGGCTCGGCCGGCGGTTCCCAGCCCCAGCGCGCCCACGAGGGCGGGCCCGCGGGTGGTGAGCAGGGCACGCCCTCCGGCGCGCAGGTGAGCGCCGCCAGCGGCGCCGGAAAGGGCGACACGGGCAAGGGCGACAAGCAGGGCAAGGCCGGAAAGGCCGCCAAGGGCGGCGGCGCGGCCGACGGTAAGGACGCGGCCGAGGGCCCCGACCTCGGGTCCCGGGTAGCCCTGCGCAACTGGCGCATCAGCACCCGCCTGGTCTCCCTCCTCGCGCTCCCCGTCATCGCCGCCACCACGCTCGGTGGCATGCGGATCTCCAGCTCGCTGCAGAACGTCGACCAGCTCGACAACATGAAGCTCCTCACCGAGATGACGGAGCAGGCCACCGACCTGGCGGCCAAGCTTCAGGACGAGCGCGACAAGTCGGCCGGCCCACTGGTGAGCACCGGCAACGAGAAGGACGAGTCAGTCGTCGCCCCGCGCGAGAAGACCGACAAGGCGTTCCAGTCCTTCAAGAAGGCCACCGGGGACATCGACGGCAGCGACAAGGTGATGGCGGGCGTCCAGTCCACCGTCCTGGACATCGTCCGTCAGCTCGACGCGATCAACACCATCCGCGAGCGCGCCTACGAGAACCCCGACAACGTCTCCCAGACGGTCAACGCCTACAACCAGCTCATCGACTCGCTGCTCTCCCTCTCGCAGGACATGGCGCAGGCGACGAGCAACTCCGAGATGATCCGCAGCACCCGCGCGCTGGCCGCGTTCTCCAGCGCCAAGGAGTACGCCTCCATGCAGCGCGCGATCATCTCCGCCGGACTGGCCCACCAGCCCAATCCGAAGCTGTCCGAGAACGACAGGCTCTACGCGCGCACCGCTGTCGACAGCGAGGACGCAGAGCTCGAGAGCTTCAGCCAGATCTACGGGGACAAGGCCCACGGCCTCCTCAAGCCGCTCAGCGGCGACGTCAACGTCCGGCTCGCGGACAACTACCGCAAGCGGATGCTGCACAGCCCGGACGCGATCCGGAAGCAGCGGCGCACCTACGTCGACTGGATCGACCAGGACCAGTCGAAGATCACCGCGATGGAGAAGATCGAGCGCACGCTGCTGGAGAAGATGGAGCAGCAGGCGCGCGAGCTGCGCTCCGAGGCCCAGCGCGAGGCGCTGATCAGCGGTGCGCTCATCCTGCTCGTCCTCGGTATCTCGCTCGTCGGCGCCTTCGTGGTCGCCCGCTCCATGGTCCGCTCGCTGCGCCGCCTCCAGGACACGGCGCAGGACGTCGCGCGCAAGCGGCTGCCCGAGCTGGTCAAGCAGATGTCCGAGGCCGAGCCGCAGGACGTGGACACCTCCGTCGAGTCCGTCGGCGTGCACAGCCGGGACGAGATCGGAAAGGTGGCCGCGGCCTTCGACGACGTCCACCGCGAGGCCGTCCGGCTCGCCGGTGAGCAGGCGCTGCTGAGGGGGAACGTGAACGCGATGTTCACCAACCTCTCGCGCCGCAGCCAGGGCCTGATCCAGCGTCAGCTCTCGCTCATCTCCGAACTGGAGTCCCGCGAGGCCGACCCCGACCAGCTCTCCTCGCTCTTCAAGCTCGACCACCTCGCCACCCGAATGCGCCGCAACGGCGAGAACCTGCTGGTCCTCGCGGGCGAGGAGCCCGGCCGCCGCTGGACGCGCCCCGTCCCGCTGGTCGACGTGCTCCGCGCCGCCGCCTCCGAGGTGGAGCAGTACGAGCGCATCGAGCTCAACTCGGTGCCGACCACCGAGGTCGCCGGACGCGTCGTCAACGACCTCGTCCACCTGCTCGCCGAGCTGCTCGAGAACGCCACCTCGTTCTCCTCCCCGCAGACCAAGGTCAAGGTCACAGGCCACGCGTTGCCCGACGGCCGGGTCCTCATCGAGATCCACGACACCGGCATCGGGCTGTCCCCCGAGGACCTGTCCGCGATCAACGAGCGGCTGGCCAACCCGCCCACGGTGGATGTCTCCGTCTCCCGCCGGATGGGCCTGTTCGTGGTCGGCCGACTCTCTCTTCGGCACGGCATCCGCATCCAGCTGCGCCCCTCCGACTCCGGCGGTACGACCGCGCTGGTCATGCTCCCCGTCGACGTCGCACAGGGTGGCGCCCAGAACGCCAAGGGCCGCCCCGGCACGGGCGCGCCCGGCGGCCAGGGAGGACCGCCGCCCCCGCAGACCCGTGGCGGCAGCAAGGGCGGCAACCTCGCGGCGGCGCTCCAGCGCGGTCCGCAGAGCGGCGCACCCGGCGTCCCCGGCCTCGGACAGCAGAGCGGCCCCGGTCTCGGCTCCGGCGACAGCTCCCGGATGGGCGCCCTGCCGGCGCGCGGCCAGGACGCGGGCGGCGGCCGCCCGGCGCTCCCCGCCAGGGACGGCAACCGCACCCCGGCAGGCAGCGGCGGCGGCAGTGCCGTCGACTTCTTCGGCGCGCCGCCCAACCCGGGCCGCCCGGGGCAGGCACCGCCCGGTCCTGGCGCGGGCAACTCGCCGCTGCCCAACCGCGCCCAGAACCAGCCGGCGCCCGAGCTCCCCGGCGCTCCCACGGGCCAGGGGCCGCAGTCGTCCACCGGTACGGGGCAGTTCGCGCTGCCGCAGTCGGGTGGTCCTGCTGCCACGGGTGAGTACGCGCGTCCGGGTTCTCCGTCGGAGGGTCCGGGCAGTACCAGCGAGATACCGCGCATCACCCCCGACGGTCCGGCCGACACCGGTCAGTACGCCCGTCCGGGTGCGCAGCAGGAGGGGCCGGGCACGGGTCAGTTCCCGCAGATCTCCCAGGGCTCTCCCGCCGATACGGGTCAGTACCCGCGCCCCGGCGCCCCGAGCGGCTCCGGTACGGGGCAGTTCGCGCTGCCGCAGTCGGGTGGTCCTGCTGCCACGGGTGAGTACGCGCGTCCGGGTTCTCCGTCGGAGGGTCCGGGCAGCACCAGCGAGATACCGCGCATCACCCCCGACGGCCCAGCCGACACCGGTGAATACGCGCCCCCGGGAGCCCCCGACGGGCCCGGCCACACCGGACAGTTCCCGCAGCCGCAGCAGGGCGGCTCCGGTGACACGGCCCAGTTCGCGCGGCCCTCCTTCGGCGACGGGCCGTCCGGCCGCCCCGCGGACGGCGAGCAGAACCGCCCGAGCTGGGCCCGGCCCGAGCAGGGTCCCGGTGACGAGGACGCCCCGCGCGGCCACGACGAGCCCGAGGGCACCGGCGAGTACGCGGCGCCGGGGTACCCGGGAGGAAACGCGGCGCTGCCCGGCCGGGGCCAGGACGCCTCCGGCCCCCAGCAAGGCCAGGACCCGGGCGAGGGCATACCGTCCGGTCCTCCGGCGCCTGCGGACGCACCGACGCCGATCTTCGCCTCCATGGAGTCCAACTGGTTCCGCGGGCCGGGCCGTCAGGCTCCGCAGTCGCCGGACCGGCCCCAGCAGGCCACCCCCCAGCAGGCCGGTCCTCAGCAGATCGGCTCCCAGCAGGACCGTCCCGACCAGGCGCGCGGCACCGGCTCGGAGGGCTTCCAGCGCACCGGTGCCGACGGCGCTCCCGGCCGGCAGCCGGGCGCCTCGCCCGCGCCCCGCCCGGGACAGCCCGCCGCTGCCGTGCCTCCGTTGCCTCAGCGCCAGTGGGCCCAGGGCCCCGGTGGCGGCACCGCCGGTGCGGGGCAGAACGGCGCCGCCGATCCCAGTTGGGGCGCCTCGCCCAACGACGAGCGCTGGCGGCGCGCCGAGCAGCTCCGCCAGCCCGCAGCCGGCGGAGTGACCACCTCCGGTCTGCCGCGCCGGGTGCCCCGCGCCAACCTGGTCGCGGGCACCGCTCAGCAGCAGTCCTCCGCACAGGCCGGTCCCCAGGTCTCCCGCGCGCCGGACGACGTGCGTGGTCGGCTGACCAATCTCCGTCGCGGTATCCAGCAGGGCCGACAGGCCGGTCCGGACAACCGCGGCGCAGATCCCACCTATCAGCAGGAGCGTTAGTTGAGTCCGATGAGCCAGGCTGCGCAGAATCTGAACTGGTTGATCACCAACTTCGTGGAGAACACCCCTGGGGTGTCACACACGGTGGTGGTCTCCGCCGACGGCCTGCTGCTGGCCATGTCGGAGGGCTTCCCACGGGACCGCGCCGACCAGCTGGCGGCGGTCGCCTCGGGGCTCACCTCGCTGACCGCGGGCGCATCCCGGATCTTCGAGGGCGGTGGGGTCAACCAGACGGTTGTGGAGATGGAGAGGGGATTCCTCTTCATCATGTCGATCTCCGACGGCTCCTCGCTGGCCGTGCTCGCCCACCCCGAGGCCGACATCGGCCTCATCGGCTACGAGATGGCGCTCCTGGTGGACCGTGCAGGAAGCGTACTCACTCCCGACGTACGCGCGGAACTCCAGGGAAGCATTCTCAACTGATCATCACGCTCCCCCCACTTGAGCACCACAGTCCGTTCGCCGACCCCATGCCTCGCTCGGAGGAGCCATGACCCCGCCCGCTTCGCACGATCCGTACGGCGTGCACAACTCGCATGCGCCGTACGGAGGTGAGGGCGACCAGCCTCTGGTGCGTCCGTACGCCATGACGGGCGGCCGGACCCGGCCGCGCTATCAGCTCGCCATCGAGGCTCTGGTGAGCAGCAACGCGGACCCGATGCAGCTCCAGGGGCTGCTCCCCGAGCACCAGCGGATCTGCCACCTGTGCCGGGAGGTCAAATCGGTCGCGGAGATCTCCGCGCTGCTCGCCATCCCGCTCGGGGTGGCCCGGATTCTCGTCGCCGACCTCGCCGAGGCCGGGATGGTGGCCATCCACCAGCCGGGCAGCTCCTCGGACCCGGGCGGCGCCCCCGACGTGACGTTGCTGGAAAGGGTGCTCAGTGGACTTCGTAAGCTCTAGCCCGCAGATGGACCCTGCCGGGCGGCAGCCGACCCCGCCGGTGGGGCCGATGGGCTCCATGGGGCAGATGAGCCAGCAGGGCTATGGAACGCCTGCGGCCGGACGGTCCACGACCTCCGCGAAGATCGTGGTGGCCGGCGGATTCGGGGTGGGCAAGACGACCTTCGTCGGTGCGGTCTCGGAGATCAACCCGCTGCGCACCGAGGCCGTGATGACCTCTGCCTCGGCCGGTATCGATGATCTGACCCACACCGGGGACAAGACCACCACCACGGTGGCCATGGATTTCGGCCGGATCACCCTCGATGACGATCTGATCCTCTAT
>NZ_JAFFZN010000058.1 GCF_017676385.1 Streptomyces spirodelae | reverse complement strand
CCTAGGGCGCGCCCCCGTCAGGGCTGCGGAACAGGTCCCAGGAACCGGCCCCGCCGGCCGGGCTCACGGTCGTACCTCGATCCTCCCGATGCCGGTGCCCAGCGCTCCGCAGTGCGCCGTGGACTGGCCCGACTGGCCGGGCCGCAGGGTGACGCGGTTGCCGTCGACGTCCGGTGCCCAGCCGCACACCAGGTGCACCCAGAAGGTCTGCGTCGACCGGCCGTTGTTCTTGCACAGCGCGAATCCGGTGTAGCTGTCGTTGTGGTGCTTGCCGGTGTGGCAGCTCAGTCCGGGCGGGGTGGCCGCGCCCGCGGCGGCCGCCGCGGTGCTGCCCGGCAGGGTCAGCAGCACCGCGGCGAGGGCCGGGGCGGCGGCCGACTTGGCGGCGAGGCGGAAGAGTGGTGCGGTGACAAGCGTCATGGACTGCTCCTTGCTCGGAAACCTGGAGTGCTGGAATCGACTGCGCCGCCTCGTGCCTCCCCGACGGTCCGGCCGGAAAACTGGGCATACGTTGACACTTGGTGATATGGCGACGGCGTCGGAGCGGAACTCGGCCGACCGGCAGGCGAAGGAGCCGGCCGGCCGCCGTTGACTGCTGAAAACGATTCCTGGAAGCCTGCCGCCATGGCCCTCAACGCAGTCCTGGGCGTGGACATCGGCACCTCCAGCAGCAAGGGCGTCCTGGTCGCACTGGACGGCACCGTGCTGCGCTCGGCCGTACGCGAGCACGTCGTCGACCGGCCGGCTCCCGGCCAGGTGGAGATGGACGCCGCCGTGTGGTGGGAGGAGTTCGTCTCCCTCTCCCGCGAGCTGACCACCGGTGCCGAAGCGGACGTCGTCGCCGTCGGGCTCAGCGGTATGGGGCCCTGCGTCCTGCTCACCGACGCCGACGACACGCCGTTGCGCCCAGCGGTCCTCTACGGCGTCGACACCCGCTCCGTCGAACAGATCGCCCGGCTCAACGAGGAGTTGGGCGCCGAGGAGATCCGGCGCCGCTGCGGCTCGGAGCTGTCCAGCCAGGCCGCCGGAGCGAAGGTCGCCTGGATCGCGGACGAGGAACCGGAGCTCTTCGCCCGAGCCCGCCGCCTCTACATGGCCAGTTCCTGGCTCGTCCGCAAGCTGACCGGGGCCTACGTCCTGGACCACCACTCCGCGAGCCAGGCGACCCCGCTCTACGACACCGAAGCCCGCCGCTGGTACGCCCCGTGGGCCGACCGGATCGCCCCCGGTATCGAACTCCCGCCGCTGCGCTGGTCCGGCGAGGCGGCCGGCACCGTGACCGCAGAGGCCGCCCGCAGCACAGGGCTGCCGCACGGCATCCCCGTCATCACCGGTACTGTCGACGCCTGGGCGGAGGCGCTGAGCGTGGGCGCGCACCGGCCGGGCGACCTCATGCTGATGTACGGCACGACGATGTTCCTGGTCCACACCGTGCGAGGGCTGCTCACCCACCCCGCGCTGTGGAGCACCGTCGGTGCCCTCCCCGACACCCGCAACCTCGCGGGCGGGATGGCCACCTCGGGGGCGGTCACCGGATGGCTGCGGGAGCTGTTCGGCAACCCCGGATACCCCGAACTCCTGCGCCTCGCCGAGGACTCCGGGCCCGGCGCCAACGGGCTGCTGATGCTGCCGTACTTCGCGGGGGAGCGCACCCCCGTCATGGACCCGCTGGCCCGGGGCGTCATCGCGGGTCTGACCCTCTCGCACACCCGCGGGGACCTGTACCGCGCCGCGCTGGAGGCCACCGCCTACGCCGTACGGCACAACATCGAGGTCCTGGAGAAGGCGGGCGGCGACATCCGCAGGGTGGTCGCCGTGGGCGGCGGCACCCAGGGCGGGCTGTGGACGCGGATCGTCTCGGATGTCACCGGCCGGCCCCAGGAGCTGCGCGCCACCTCCATCGGTGCCTGCTACGGCGGCGCGCTGCTGGCCGCACAGCTGGTGACCGACGCCTCCATCGACGCGTGGAACCCGCTGCGCGAGACGGTCACCCCGCATCCCGAGGCCACCGCCCGGTACGACGAGCTCTACGGCCTCTACCGCGACCTCTACCCCGCGTCGGCCGAGGTGGCCCACGCGCTGGCGGCCCGCCAGAACCGCTGAGGGGCCACCGGCACCCCGTGTTCCGCCAGCGGCCCCACCGTCCACCCGGCGGCGCGGCAGCGGGCGACCAGACGGGGGAGGGCCGCAAGCGTCGTCCGCCACGAAGCGGGGGCGCTGTTGCGGTCGCTGTCGTGCAGCAGGACGGTCGCCCCGCCCGTCAGCCGCTCACACAGCTGCGCCAGCACGCTGTCCGGGTCGGCGCCCGGCTGCCAGTCGCGGCCCCAGGCGGTCCAGAGCACCGGCTGCAGCCCCAGTCGCCGCGCGGCCCACCAGCGGGTGGCCGTGAGCACCCCGAACGGCGGCCGGTACCAGCGCGGCTGAGTCCCCGTGGTCTCCCGTACGGCGGCCACCGCGCGCTCCAGACCGGCGCGGTCCGCCAGCGGGCGGGGCAGCCAGGGCGGCTGGTGCTCCCAGCAGTGCACGGCGGCCTCATGACCCTCGGTGACCATCCGCCGTACGAGGGCCGGATGGCGCAGTACCGCGGCGCCCTGCAGGAAGAAGGTGGCCCGCACGCCGAGCCGGTCCAGCTCCCGCAGGAAGTACGGCGTGGAGCGCGGGTCGGGCCCGTCGTCGAACGTCAGGGCGACGTGGTCGCGGCTGCCGCGCCCGTCCAGTGCGGGGAAGAGCACGGCCCGCACGGTCGGCAGCCAGGTCGCCGCCGGAAGGATGTCCGCCACCGCGACGGCTGCCGGGGCGGCCGCCAGGGCGGCCAGGAGACGCGGACGGTTCACCAGATCTCCTTCTCGGAGGTTCCCGCGACCGCCGGGGACCTGGCGAGCTGCACGCTCCCCACGCTGATCAGCGCCAGCGCGAACAACTCGGGCACCACCCGCCAGCCCAGCGACAGCCGCTCGTCGAACAGGGCCGCGCCCAGCACCACGCTCAAGAACGCGTCGCCCAGCGTGAGCGCGGGCTGGGACGCCACCAGTGTGCCCGCGTGCAGCGTCAGCTGCAGCAGCAGGAACCCCGCCGTTCCGGCGACGGCCACCCCATAGGTCTGCCACGCCGTCAGCAGCGCCACCAGTCCGTCGTCGGCCAGATGCGAGATCGCGTCCTTCATCAGCGCCGCCGTCACCCCGAACAGCACGGCGGTGGCCGAACCCAGCACGGTCGCCCGGGGAGCCGAGGGGAGCCGGAAGGCCACCACGACCAGCACCACCACCAGCGCCGCCATCAGCGGGGCCGCCACCAGCCAGCGGCCCGAGGGCACCGAAGCCGACCCGCCCGACGGCCACACCAGCCACAGCAGCGCCGCGAGCCCCAGCACCATGGCCCCGAAAGCCGCCCACGCCCGCTGCCCGGGACGCTGCCGGAACACCAGGCTGCCCAGCATCAGCGTGAACAGCAGCTCCGTGGTCATCACCGGCTGCACCACGGCCAGTGGCCCCGTCGCCAGGGCCCCCGCCTGGCACACGGCGGACAGCACCAGCGTGGCCGCGCCCCACAGCCACACCGGGCGCCGCAGCAGTCCCGGCAGCCACGACAACCGCCGCCCCGAAGGGCCGGGCCGCTCCACAGCGGCGGCCCGCCGCTGGAGCACCGAGGCAGCGGCGTTGCCCAGCGCGGCGAGCACCGCCAGCAGGACCGAGACCGCTGTCCACAGCACGTGGGCGCCTACCCGAAGCGCTGAGCCAGGCTGCGGAAGACCCCGGGCGCCGTCCCGTGCAGCCACGCGGGCATGGCCATCCAGGACGGTACGAAGGCGTTGGGGCGGCCCGTGCGCAGCGCCCGGTACACCGCATCGGCCACCTGGAGCGCAGGCACCGGCCGGGGCCGCTCGCGCCGGTAGGGAGCGCCGCGCCGCTGGAAGAACGGCGTGTCCACCACCCCCGGCAGCACCATCGAGATCCGCACCCCGCTCGGGGCCAGCTCGTAGCGGAGGCTGTCCGCGAACGCGGCGAGCCCCGCCTTCGTCGCCGCGTACACCGCCTCTCCTCGTACGCCGACGCTGCCCGCCAGGGAACCGATCAGCACCACCCGCCCGCAGCGCCGCTCCACCATGCCGGGCAGCAGGAGACGCACCAGGTGCAGCGTGGCGTTCAGGTTCACGGCCAGCACATCGTCGATGTCCCTGTGCGGCATCGTGGTGAACGGGCCGGCCCAGCCGATACCCGCGCCCGCCACCAGCGCGTCCACCCGGCCGCTGTGTACCAGAGCCTCCTCGGCCAGCCGCTCCCGCGCCCGGGGGTCGGCCAGATCGGCGGCCAGCGGCACGCCACCGGTGCGGGTCGCGACCTCCATCAGCCGCCCTTCATCCCGGCCGTTCAGCAGCAGCCGCCAGTCGCCGTCGGCGGCCAGCCGCTCCGCGACGGCCGCGCCGATGCCGGACGACGCGCCGGTCACCAGCGCCACCGGACGGTGCCCGTCAGGGCCGGAGTCCCCTTGAGGCTCGGCCTGGGCGCGTTCCGGCGGCCGGGCCCGTGCCGACCGCGAGAGCCGGTCCGCCGCATGCCTCGGGTGGCGGTGCCGCACCGCGGGGGCTCGGAGCAGAGGGTGCGTCGAGCGGCGGTCGGAGCTGCCGAGCCTGTCGAACACAGACGCCTCCGGTGAGCAGTACGGGCCGCGAGGGGCCGGGATGGGAGTGCCGGGGCACGAACAGGCCCCGGCTCCAGCATGGTGGCAACCGTGCCGCGCACCCGCCCTGAGCCCTGCCCGGGCCGACCGAACCACCTATTTGGCTCCCCTCCGGGGACTCGGCGGCGCCCGGGGCCGGACTCTCCCGCTGCGGTCCGGGCCCGGAAGCCGGGCGGCGCCTGGCCGGGTGGGCGCCTGGCCGGGTGGACTTCGACTGAGTGTCGCTACGCCGCCGCTGACGGCCGGAGACAGCACACTGGTCTACGGATGTGCCGAGGGTCTACGGACGCGCCGAGCCGCCCGCAGAGCCCGAGGGCACGTTCCCGGGCCGACCCCGTCCGGGTCCGCGCCGGTCCGCCCACCGACGACCCCGGGAGCCCCATGCCGCACCGCTTCCTGCTGCTGAGTGCCAGCATGGGCGCGGGCCACGACGCGGTCGCACAGGAACTGGCGCACCGGCTGCGGGCCCGCGGTCACACCGCCGTCGTCCGCGACATCCTCACGCTGCTGCCGGCCGGCACCGGCAGCCTGCTGCGCAGCTGCTACCGGGGCGCGGTACGGCATGTGCCCAGGCTGTACGGCGCCGTGTACGCGAGCTTTCTGGCGACGGCCGCAGCGCCGGGGCCACGCCCGAGCAGCGCGCCCCTGGCGGCCCTCGCCGAGCGGCCCCTGCTGCGGACGGTCGCCGACTGGCACCCCGATGTGGTCGTTCCCACCTTCCATCTGAGCGCCCAGGTGACCGGGCGGCTGCGGGCACGTGGTGCCCTCCAGGTGCCCGCGGCGGTCGTCGTGGTCGACTTCGCCGTCCACCGGGGCTGGCTGCACCCGGGAAACGACCTCCACCTGTGTGTCACCGAGACCGCAGCCGAGGAGGTACGGACCGCGACCGGCGGTCCCGCGCACGCCACGGGCCCCGTCGTACCGGCGCGGTTCTTCCGGCCCCGCGACGTGGACGGCTACTGGCGGGCTCTGCTGGACCGGCACGTCGCCGCGGCGGCGCAGCACACCACCCCCGTCTCGCCCGGACGCCCCGCCGTCCTGATGTCCACCGGCGCGTGGGGAGTCGGCACCCGGCTGCTGGAGACGGCACGGCACCTGGTGAGCCACGGCTGTGTACCGGTGCTGCTGTGCGGGAACGACGACCGCCTGCGGCACCGCGCGGCCCGCCATCCCGGACTGCTGCCGCTCGGCTGGGTGACCGACCTGCCCGGTCTGATGGCTGAGGCGCACGTACTGCTCGACAACGCGGCAGGACAGACCGCCGCGCAGGCCCTGGCTGCGGGCCTGCCCGTCATCGGCCACCGCCCGCTGCCAGGACACGCCGCAGCCGGGGTGCGGGCCATGGCGCGGGCCGGGCTCTCCCGGTGCACGGGAGGGAAGGGCGAACCGGCTCGCAGCGCCCACGAACTGGCTTTCCCCGGCCCGGCCCGGGACCGCCAGACGGCGGCAGCGCGGGCCGCCTTCCGTGCCGACGCCGCCGAGGAACTCGTGGAGCTGGCCGCACGGACGGCAGCGGTGGACTCCAGAGCGTGACGACCCGACTCGATCCTTTCCGGTGATTTGTGGTCTGTGCGGGGCGCCGAGGTCAGCCCGCCCCGAGCTGCTCGGCCAGATACGGGCCGTCGGAGCACACCCAGTATTCGACGAACCGGCCGTCGGCACCTCGCAGGATGTCGTTGCCGCGGAAGACCACCTCAGTGCCCGGTTTCGCGGTGGCCCCGGGGAAGCCTCCCTTGTATCTGCCGCGGCCGACCCAGCGGGCGCAGATCAGATCCCCCTGCACCACGGGTCCCACCTCGGTCTCGAAGGTCAGCCCGTCGAAATACTCCCGGCTCATGGAGACCAGGCTCGTGATTCCCTCGGGGCCCTTCAGCTCGCGGTCTCCGCCCGGCTGGATGGCTCCGTGGTGGATGGTGAACCCGGGGGCCGCGATCTCCTTCGCGACGGACAGGTCACCGTTCCACAGCTCCTTGAGCCAGCGCTCGTAGAGAGCGCGCAGTGTCGCCTCGTCCATGGACCCATCCTCCTGGACGAAGGAACAAGGGGCCAGACGGTGACCTGATGTGAGCAATTGCTGGTGCTGCGTGCGTGCGACGGAGGCGAGGCCGGGGTT
>NZ_JAFFZN010000057.1 GCF_017676385.1 Streptomyces spirodelae | reverse complement strand
GACGGTGCGGGTCCGGCGGAATCCGCGACCGCCTCAGCCCAAGCGTTCGGTCAGAGCTTCACACCGTGCTGGCGCAGGTACGCGACCGGGTCGATGTCCGACCCGTACTCGGAACCGGTACGGGCCTCGAAGTGGAGGTGCGGGCCGGAGGAGTTGCCGGTCGAGCCGGAGAGGCCGATCTGCTGGCCGGACTTGACCTCCTGGCCGACCGAGACGCCGATCGAGTTGAGGTGGCCGTACTGCGTGTACGTGCCGTCCTTGTGCTTGATCACGATGTTGTTGCCGTAGGCCCCGCCGTTGCCGGCCTCCACGACCTCACCGGCGGCGACGGAGCGCACCGGGGTGTTCATGCCCGCGTGGAAGTCCACGCCGGTGTGGCTGCCGGACGACCACATGCCGCCGCCCTGCTTGTAGCCGGTCGAGACGTAGGAGCCCTCGACGGGCAGCACATAGGCGTTGAGCTTCGCCCGCTCCGCTTCCCGGGCCGCCTTGCGCTTCGCCTCGCGCTCCTTCTCCGCCTTCTCGGCCGCCGCCTTGCGCCGGGCCTCGTCGGCCTTCCGCTTGGCCTCGGCCTTCGCCTTGGCGGCCTCTTCCTTGGCGTCTGTCTCCGCCTTGGCCTGCTCGGCGTGGAGGGCCTGCTGGTATGCCTGCTCGTCCAGCGTCTCGGAGATCGGGCCGCCGACGGCCTCGCTCACCTTGGCGTCGGTCCGGACGGGGGCGTGGTTCTGGTCTCCGCTCGCGGCGAAGGCGGGAGAGGCGATGGACCCGACGACGCCCACGGTGGCGAGCCCGGCTACGCCTGCTGCTCCCCCTGCGGCCCTGCGAGCCTTGCTCGGACGCCTGTGCTTGCCAGTGGCACGGGTGAACGCCATACGGAGGCGTACTCCTTTCCTTCCTTCTCGCCTACCGGGTTAGCTGACGGGTTCGGAGCAGGAAGGTCTCCTACGGGCCGCCTCTTGCGAGGCCGTCCGATTCACCCCAATGGGACCTGGGTCCCCGGTCCCCCTCGGCACTTCGCCTCGGGGATTCGGCGATCGCTCTCCGTCGGCCGCGGGTGCGGTCACTTCTGACGGACAGCGGCAACGACGCTAAACGGGGCCAACTACGGGCGGCAAACGAATCCCTGACTTTGTCGCGTTCGCCACACTCCAACTCGGCAGCAATCGCGACAGAAAGGGACATCGCACGGGGCCCGGAAGGAGCAGTTCCTCCTCCCGGGCCCCACTTTTCGTCTGCCGTGCCGAACCCGTCGGCGGGCTCAGGAGCCGGAGACCACCTTGACGTCGCCGATGCCCAACTCCCGTACGGAATCGGCGATCTGGGACGCGTCGCCGACCAGTACCGTCACCAGCCGGTCGGCGGGCAGGGCGCTGACCGCGGCGGCCGTGGCCTCCACCGTGCCCGTCTCGGCGAGTTGCGCGTACAGCCGCGCCTGGAAGTCGTCCGGCAGATACTGCTCCACCTGGTCGGCCAGCGTCCCGGCGACGGCCGCTGCCGTCTCGTAGCGCAGCGGCGCGACGCCCACCAGGTTCCGCACGGCCACGTCGCGTTCGTCGTCGGTCAGCCCCTCGGCTGCCAGCTTCCGCAGCACCTGCCACAGGTCATCCAGCGCGGGCCCGGTCACATCGGTGGCCACCGAGCCGCTGATGGCCAGCAGCGCGGCACCGCCGCCGTCCGCTGTGGAGCGCAGCACCTGCCCGAACGCGCGTACGCCGTAGGTGTAGCCCTTCTCCTCGCGCAGCACCCGGTCCAGCCGCGAGGTGAGAGTGCCGCCCAGGCAGTAGACGCCCAGCAACTGCGCGGGCCACACCCGGTCGTGCCGGTCGGGTCCGACCCGGCCGATCAGCAGCTGCGTCTGCACAGCGCCCGGCCGGTCCACGATGACGACCCGGCCGGTGTCGTCCGCGGTGATCGGCGACATCGGACTCGACGCCACCGCGGCCCCCGTCCAGCCGCCGAGGGACTCGTCGAGCGCCGCTTCGACGCCGCCCTCGATCCCCTCCAGATCGCCGACAACCACGACGGTGGCCGTCGCGGGGCGCACATGCGCCTCGTAGAAGGCGCGCACGGCGGCCGCGTCGATCCGCCGCACCGTCTCCTCGGTGCCCTGCCTCGGCCGCGACATCCGCGACTCGGCGGGGAACAGCTCCCGGGACAGCTCCTTGGCCGCACGGCGGGCCGGATTGGCCAGCTCGTGCGGGATCTCGTCCAGCCGGTTGGCGACCAGCCGCTCGATCTCGCTGTCGGGGAACGCCGGGGCGCGCAGCGCGTCGGCCAGCAGACCCAGCGCCTTGGGCAGCCGGGAGGCGGGCACCTCAAGCGAGACCCGCACTCCGGGATAGTCCGCGTTCGCGTCGAGCGTGGCACCGCACCGCTCCAGCTCGGCGGCGAACTCCTCGGCGGTGTGCTTGTCCGTGCCCTCGCTCAGCGCGCGGGCCATGATGGTGGCGACCCCGTCCAGCCCCTCGGGCTCCGCGTCCAGCGGCGCCTCCAGGTTCACCTCGACGGCGACGACCTTCTGGCCAGGGCGGTGGCAGCGCAGCACCGTCAGCCCGTTGGCCATCGTGCCGCGCTCCGGCGTGGGGAAGGCCCACGGCTTCGGAGTGCCGCTGGGCGGCTGCGGGTGGAACTCCATGCTCTTCCCTGCTGTCTCCGCGACCCCCGCGGGGCTCGCGCCCGCCGTCGCCGCGGCGCTCTGGCTGCTGCTCGCCGGTGTCTCGCTCACTGCCCGGTCTCCTCTTCGTCGTTCCCCGCCTCGTCCTCGTGCGCCAGCGGCTCGTACACGAGCACGGCCCGGTTGTCGGAGCGCAGCCGCTGCGCCGCCACCTCCCGCACCTCCTCACGGGTCACCTCCAGCACGCGCCCCACCGCCGAGAGCGCGAGCTGCGGGTCACCGAAGAGCACCGCGTACCGGCACAGTTCATCGGCGCGGCCGCCGACCGTGGCCAGCCGGTCCAGCCACTCGCGCTCCAACTGCGCCTGGGCCCGCTCCATCTCCTCCTCGCTGGGGCCCTCCTCGGCGAACCGGCGCAGCTCCTCGTCGACAGCGGCCTGGATGTCGGCGATCTCCGCCCCGCTGGAGGCTTTGATGTCCAGCCAGCCCAGCGAGGGGGCGCCCGCCAGCCGCAGCAGGCCGAACCCGGCAGCAACGGCCGAGCGGTCGTGCCGCACCAGCCGGGCGTAGAGGCGGGAGGACTCACCGCCGCCCAGAGCGGTCAGCGCCAGATCGGCCGCGTCCGCCTCGCGGGTGCCGTCGTGCGGCAGCCGGTAGCCGTTCATCAGCGCCCGTGAGGGCACGTCCTCCTCGATGAGCTCGCGCTTCTCCTCGCCGATCACCTCGGGCAACGAGCCGTCCCGCGGCGGGCGCTTGCCGTCGTGGCCCGGGATGGAGCCGAAGTACTTCTCGATCCAGGCGAGTGCCTGCTCCGGGTCGATGTCACCGACGACGGAGAGCACGGCGTTGTTGGGCGCGTAGTACGTACGGAAGAACTCCTGCGCGTCCTGGAGGGAGGCCGCGTCCAGGTCCTCCATGGAGCCGATCGGGGTGTGGTGGTAGGGGTGACCCTCGGGGAAGAGCAGGGCGGTCATCCGCTCGAACGCGGTGCCGTAGGGCACGTTGTCGTAGCGCTGGCGGCGCTCGTTCTTGACCACGTCGCGCTGGTTCTCCATGGACTCCTCGTCCAGCGCGGCCAACAGCGAGCCCATCCGGTCCGCCTCCAGCCACAGAGCGAGCTCCAGCTCGTGGGCCGGCATCGTCTCGAAGTAGTTGGTGCGCTCGAAGCTGGTGGTGCCGTTCAGCGACCCGCCCGCGCCCTGCACCAGCTCGAAGTGGCCGTTGCCCTTCACCTGGGCCGAGCCCTGGAACATCAGGTGCTCGAAGAGGTGGGCCAGGCCGGTGCGGCCCTTTGCCTCGTGGCGGGAACCGACGTCGTACCAGAGGCAGACAGCGGCAACGGGGGTCTGATGATCCTCGGAGAGCACCACTCGCAGGCCGTTGGCCAGCCGGTGCTCCGTCGCTGTCAGCCCACCGGTGGCCGGCGGGGGCGTGGCCGTGTGACCCATGGGCGTGGAGTCCCTTCGGTAGCGGGGGATCCCGGCCGGGCGCCGGGAACTGCCGGCCGCCTGGCGCCTCACGCGACCGGCGGCCCTGTCACTGTATGCAACCACGCCGACAAGGTGCGAAGTTCCCGTACGGTCTACCGAGCGACCGCCCTGTCAGTGGGCCGGTCCACAATGGTCGACCGAGAGCACAAGAGCCACAGCACAAGAGCGAAGCACGAAGCAGCGAAGGAGCCGCAGCCGCGATGGCCCGCCGCAGTAAAAGCCGTACACCGGCACCGGAGCCGGGAGAGGACTTCGAGGAGCGCATCGTCGACATCGACGTCGTCGACGAGATGCAGGGCTCCTACCTGGAGTATGCGTATTCGGTCATCTACTCGCGCGCGCTCCCCGACGCCCGCGACGGAATGAAACCCGTGCAGCGCCGGATTCTGTACCAGATGCACGAGATGGGCCTGCGCCCCGACAGGTCGTATGTGAAGTGCGCCCGCGTCGTGGGCGAGGTGATGGGAAAGCTGCACCCGCACGGTGACTCGCCCATCTACGACGCCCTGGTGCGCATGGCACAGGACTTCTCGATGCGGCTGCCGCTGGTCGACGGGCACGGCAACTTCGGTTCGCTGGGCAACGACGACCCGCCCGCCGCAATGCGGTACACCGAATGCCGCTCGGCCCCGGCCGCAGGGCTGATGGTGGAGTCGATCGACGAGGAGACCGTCGACTTCGGCGCCAACTACGACGGCAGCGAGGACGAGCCGGTCACGCTGCCCGCCGCCTACCCCAATCTGCTGGTGAACGGCTCCTCGGGGATCGCGGTCGGCATGGCGACGAACATGCCACCGCACAACCTGAGCGAAGTCATCGCGGCAGCCCGGCACCTGATCAAGCACCCGGGCGCCGACCTGCAGACGCTGATGAACTTCATCCCCGGCCCCGACCTGCCGACCGGCGGCAAGATCGTCGGCAGGGAGGGCATCGAGGACGCCTACCGCTCCGGGCGAGGCTCCTTCAAGATCCGCGCCACGGTGTCGATCGAGCAGGTCACGGCCCGGCGCAAGGGGCTTGTGGTCACCGAGTTGCCGTTCGCCGTCGGCCCCGAGAAGGTCATCTCCAAGATCAAGGACCTGGTCAACGCGAAAAAGCTCCAGGGCATCGCGGATGTGAAGGACCTCACCGACCGGGAGCACGGACTGCGTCTGGTCATCGAGGTCAAGAACGGCTTCAACCCGGAGGCCGTGCTCTCGCAGCTGTACAAGCTGACGCCGATGGAGGAGTCCTTCGGCATCAACAACGTCGCCCTGGTGGATGGCCAGCCGCTCACCCTCGGCCTCAAGGAGCTGCTGGAGGTCTACGTCGACCACCGGTTCGAGGTGGTGCGGCGTCGCAGCGAGTACCGGCGCGGCAAGCGGCGCGACAGGCTGCACCTGGTGGAGGGCCTGCTGGTGGCGCTCGTCGACATCGACGAGGTCATCAGAATCATCCGGTCGAGTGAGAACGCGGCCGAGGCGAAGGCATCGCTCATCTCCCGCTTCGGCCTGAGCGAGATCCAGACCCAGTACATCCTGGACACCCCGCTGCGCCGGCTCACCAAGTTCGACCGCATCGAGCTGGAGGACGAGCGGGACCGGCTCAAGGGCGAGATCGAGCAGCTGACCCGCATCCTCGAGTCGGACGCGGAGCTGCGCAAACTCGTCTCGTCCGAACTGTCCGCCGTCGCCAAGAAGTACGGCACTCCGCGCCGCACCGAGCTGCTGGACTCGGCCGAGGTTCCGGTGGCCTCCGTGCCGCTGGAGGTCGCCGACGACCCCTGCCGGGTGCTGCTCTCCTCCACGGGTCTACTGGCCAGGACCGCCAACGGCGGGATGGAGTTCGGCGAGTCCGCCAAGCGCGTCAAACACGATGTGATCGTCTCCGCCGTGCCCGCCACCACGCGCGGCGAGGTCGGCGCCGTGACCTCGGCAGGCCGCCTGTTGCGGCTCCAGGTCGTCGACCTGCCACAGCTGCCGGAGACGGCCACAGCGCCCAACCTGGCGGGCGGAGCCCAGATCTCGGAGTTCCTCACCCTGGAGAACGACGAGACGCTGATCTGTCTGAGCACGCTGGACGAGTCCTCGCCGGGGCTGGCGATCGGCACGGAGCAAGGCGTCGTCAAGCGGGTGGTGCCCGACTACCCGTCGAACCGGGGCGAGTTGGAGGTCATCACCCTCAAGGAGGGCGACCGGATCGTCGGCGGCGCCGAGCTGCGCACCGGCGAGGAGGACCTGGTCTTCATCACCGATGAGGCGCAGCTGCTGCGCTTCCAGGCCGGTCAGGTGCGCCCGCAGGGCCGTCCGGCGGGCGGCGTGGCGGGCATCAAGCTCGGGCAGGACGCGAAGGTGATCTTCTTCGGCGCCGTCGACCCGGCCACCGAAGGAGCCGTCTTCACCGCGGCCGGCTCCGAGGGCACGCTGGACGACTCGCTGAGCACTGCCAAGCTGACCCCCTTCGACCAGTACCCGCGCAAGGGGCGCGCGACGGGCGGCGTGCGCTGCCAGCGCTTCCTCAAAGGCGAGGACCGGCTGCGGCTGGCGTGGGCGGGCTCCACACCCGCGCTGGCGGCGACCAAGACGGGCGCCCCCGTCGAACTGCCCGAGCCCGACCCCCGCAGGGACGGTTCGGGGCTGCCGCTGAAGAAGCAGATCGCGGCGGTGGCCGGGCCGGTGTAGCGGTCCGCCGCGACGGCCGGGGCAACGGCTGAGGGTGACGGCCGGGAGGCGCGGCGGT
>NZ_JAFFZN010000056.1 GCF_017676385.1 Streptomyces spirodelae | reverse complement strand
CTTCCCGCCCTTGCGAAGATCGACGGAATCTGGCACTGCGTCATCTCTGGTGAGCTGTTCACGGTCACCAAGTCCGGCCGCACCTGGGCCGTCACCCGCGCCGCCGAATCGGCTGACCAGGCCCCGGTCGCCTCCGGCCGTACTCGCAAGGAAGCGCTCAGCGCAGCCCTGACCGTGCTCTCAGTGTCCTTGGCCCTCCCCGAACCCAGCGTCACCCATGTCGGCGCCAGGGAGAACGCACGGGACGGCGGCGTACACATCACCGTCGAGGGTGTGGTGTCGGTGTTCTACCGGCTGGAGCGGGATGGATACGTCGAGCCGTGCGGCAAGTGCTCCGGTAAAGGCCACATCCTCGGCTATGAGTACGTGGAGGGTGGCGTGTGCTTCAACTGCCGGGGGCTTGGATCGCGCGATGTCCCGCTGCCCCTGGAGGACCGAGTCAATGACGTGAGGCGCCTGGCCGACGACACCCGTAAGCGCGATGAGCGCTTCATCATCGACACTGCCAGGCGGCGGGCAGCGTGGACCGCGTACGCCACCGCCGAGCCCGAAATGGCTAAGTGGATAGAGGGCGATGACAGCGAATTCGCGCGTGACATGAGGAAGCTGATTCTCTCCGGGAAGCCCATGACACCCCGCCAGGCGCAAGCCGCTCGCCGCGCCGCCGGGGACTACGCCCGGCGCGACGAGCGTGCAGCCGCCGAAGCCGCTGCGCGAGCCGAGCGCATCGCTACCGCACGTCCGCTGGCCGAGGGGGAGACGGTCGCCCACGAGGGGACGGTCACGCTCGCCAAGGTTGTTGACGGCGCGTACGGAGCCAGCAAGCTCCTGCTGGTCGACGCAGGGGACGGCCTCACCCTGAAGGTCTTCAGCACCAGCAAGGCAGCTTGGAGGGCCGAGGAAGGGGACCGGTTGCACATCGCGGGTACCGCCAAGGCGCCCCAGGACGATCGGTACGACGGCGCGCCGCAGACCCCCGTGGCCCGACCGCGCGTCACCCTCCTGGCAACAGCCGAGGAGAGCGACCAGGTAGCGGCATAGTCGGCCACGAGCGGAACGGCAGCTCGCCGTTCCGCTCGCCTTCCCGGGCTGAATAAACGATCTTGGAAATCCGGGGAAAAGCTCTGGTCGGAGGCCGTTTCCGGCTTGCCAGATCAGGCCCAACGCTGGTAATGTTGGTCTTGTTGGAAGGGGATGGCACCCCGAACAACACGAACCACTCGAAACCCGACCACCGGAGGACACCAACCATGAACCAGCAGATCACCGAGCAGTCGGTCAGCTACCTGCATTGGCACAGGGACGGTGGATTGCTCGCTGTTATGAAGTTCCCCGCCGGAACCCCCCGCGAGGCCATTACCACTTGGAGCGAGCGAGTCGCCCAGAACGGGGGCGCGGCGGTTGAGGTGTACGAACCCAACCCAACCCCGCCGACCACGGAGGAGGACAGGGCCAGGTTCGCGCGGAAGCTGGCGGCCGCGAGGGCCGCGCGGCTCGCACGGAACTGAAGCCTTGCCCCCCGGGGGGCGGCGGATGGCACCGCCGCCCCCGGCCCCCTCGAAACCCACCGACGAAAGGTCACCCTGTGGCGTTCTACCTGTTGTTCGGGTTCCTGTACCTCACAGGCGTAAGTTCGCCGTTCGACCTGGCCCAGGACCTCACGGCCGGGGAACGGCCTGCCCGTCGCGCCGAATTGGCCCTGTCGTTGGCCGTGTGGTGCGCCGCACTCTCGCTATGGCCCCTCGTTGTCGCCCTGCGCGCGGCGGAGGCCCTGCGCTGCTGGACCGACCAGCTCACGGCTGCTCGCAGGCCCGGCCACTTCTGAACACCCCGCCGGGGTGGCGGATGGCACCGCCCCCGGCACGACTCGAAACCCGCACGAAGAGAGGCATTCCCATGGCCATGACTGGCACCGTCTACACCCGCGCACACGCCATCAAGGACGGCCTACTGATCGAGGCAGACCCCGGGATTGCCGAAGAGATGGAGTTCCCCGCCCCGGTCGCCATGACCGAGGCCGTCCACCGCGACTGTGTCGCAGTCCCCGAGGCGTACGCCTGGACGACCGGTATCCGGCTGGACGAGACCGAGCGGGAATGGGACCTCTTGCTCACCGCGTCCCGCGCGATCAAGGCCGCCGCAGGCTCCGGCCGCCAGCCCCGGCTCGCGCTCACTTTCTACCGCGTCCCCGCCGACGGCATCACCCGCGACGCCCGGCGCGTGACCCTCGTGGCCGAGTCATCGCCCGGAGACCACGGCGAGCGCGTCATCACCATCATGCGCCCCACAGAGCGCCTGCCCTACTGAGACCGTCCGGCCGGGCGGCGGATGGCACCGCCGCCCGGCCCCTCGAAACCCGACATCCGCAGAATGGAGCACACCATCATGACCATCGCTACCCCCCGACTCGATCACTTCACGGCGAACGGCACGGGCGGCAGGAACCCGCGCGTCCTCCTGGCCGACGGGAATTGGCTCAGGGTCCAGGGTGAGCCCGGAGCCGCTGAGTTCCAGGAGGTCTATCTCGCTGAAGGGCTCGACGCACCCGATGAGCAGTGGGAGGAACTGGAAGACCACATCGAGCTCTGGCTGATCTCCGGTGAAGAGCTCATTGAGGGGCGACTGTTCTACGACGTTCCGGTTGCTGCCGTCCGCGCGCTCATCGAGGAGCACGGCGGGGAAAGGGCCGAGCAAGACCCCCTTCCCTGATATCGCGCGATGAGAAGTTCTCCGACTCCGCTCCGGCCAGCACGGCCGGGGCGGAGTCGGAACGCGCCGAGCGCGACGGCCGCCGTCGTTCGCTGGGGTGGCCGCGCCGCCTCTCGGGCAAACTGTCCGCGACCGCCGGCCGGACCGCGCCGGAGTCGCTGGCCGCGCCTGCCGGTGGCGGGCGGCGCGGCGTCAGCCCTGCGTGAAGGATCTGGCGGGCGGCCCGGCTCGATTTCCCGAAAAACCCTGGGCATGGGACCTAAGCCCTTGGAAATCAGGTCCAGCACTGGTAATGTTGATCTCGTTGGAAGGGGGTGGCGCCCCGAACCAACACCACTACTCGAAACCCGCATCAACGAAGGGAATCACCTTGACCGTGACGCAGAACGAGCAGGTCCCGGCCGCCATCGCAGAAGAGGCGGACGCCGGACGGCTGGAGTGGATCGACCCGCTCACCGACTTCCGTCCCGACGAGCCCGAGGAAAGCCGGGTCATCGTCGACCCGTTCAACCACCGCAAGAAGCGTGAGGACGGTGAGGAGGACACCACCGAGCCCGACCCCGGCCTGATCGCCAGCGTGGACGCCGTGGGCGTCCAGCAGGCTCCGGTCCTGCGGCCCCAGGTGGGAGAGTACGAGAGCAAGCTGGGCATCGTCATGGGACAGCGCCGCATGAAGGCGGCGCGCGCCGCCGCTGAGAAGGCCGTGGCCGAGGGCCGCCAGTACCGGAAGGTCCGCGTGATCGTCCGCGACGACCTGAAGGGTGTGAACGACGAGGCCCTGGCCGGGTCCATGGTCGAGAACGTCCACCGCGCGGCGGCCAGCGTCCAGGACGACCTGGAAGCCGCCCAGCAGCTCGCCCTCATGGTCAACGCCAAGCGGGTCCCGAAGGCCCGCAAGACCCAGCTCGCGGCCGCTATCGGCCGGACGACGGAGGAGCTGGACGCCGCCCCCCGGGTGGCCGTGATCGCCCCCGAGGTGATCGAGGAACTGTGGGAGGAGGGGGCAGAGTTCGACTGGGTCGAGCAGGCCGACTATGCCGAGGTCCAGGACGTGCCCAACGCCCTGTGGAAGCTGGAGCAGGCCAAGCGGAAGGACGCCGCCGAGGGCAACGCCAAGCGGGGCGCGTGGCGTCAGGCCATGCAGGCGCTGAAGACCGAGAAGGAGAAGGCCGAGCGCATCGCGGCGACCACGGCCGAGCTGGCCAAGAAGATGATCCCTGTCATCGGCTGGCCCTACAACTGGCACTTCAGCACCGCTCGCCCACTGGAGGAGCTGGAGAGCTCGATCGGCCGCCCGCTGACCGAAGCCGGTCACAACGAGACCTGCGAGGGACACGCGGCCACGTTCGACCCGGCAGACGGCGAAGTGGTGTGGGTGTGCGGCGACTTCAAGAAGCACGGGCACCGGATCATCGGAGCTGCTCAGAACCAGGACGGCCCGAGCGAGGAGGCCGACGCCGAGCGCGAGGCCGCCCGCGCCGAAGCGCGGCGCGTGAAGGCCAACAACGCCGCCTGGCGGTCGGTGCGCGAAGTGCGGCAGGCGTTCATCGCCGACATGTGCCAGGACAAGGGCGAGGCCCCGGCCGACGTGAAGGACCTGGTGCTGGCGACGATCCTCACGGGCCGCTACACGTACACCCACTACGTGACGGCCGACTACGGCAGGCTGCTGTCGACGTTTCTGAAGGACGCGAACCTGAAGCACGCCCCGGCCGACGTGGTGGCCAAGCTGGTCAAGCGCACGGGAGCCCGGCGGTACTGGTGGCTCCTGTATGCACACGTGGCGGGCATGTACGAGTTCGAGCACATGACCGACGAGGCATGGCGCGGCAAGAAGGACGAGTTCGGTCGGCGCAAGCCCATCGAGCGCGAGACGGTCGAATGGCTGAGCTTCCTGAAGAAGCACGGCTACAGCCTCGCCGAGATCGAGGAGGAGACCCTGGCCACCGCCCAGCGGCAGGCCGAGGAGGAGGCCGAGCGCAAGGCCGAGCGCGAACGCCGGGAGCGTGAGCGCCAGGAGGCCGCCCGGGTCAAGCGGGAGGCCGAGGAGGAGGATGCGCGGCAGGTCGAGGACGCCCAGGAGGACGAGGGGCGCGAGACCGACACCGAGCCCGCCGAGGACGACGGAGCGGAGGCGGCCGACGGCCAGGAAGGCGACGGCGAGTAGCAGCAGTCACCGGGCCCGCCAGGGCGGGCCCGCCCCAGCCGGGGCGGCGGATAGCACCGCCGCCCCGGCGGTCGCCGTCGTCCAGTGCGGCGCCGCCCGCAGTATCAACGTCATGTGAGCTCCCGAGTGGAGCGTCGCGCCGGGCGGAATGTCCGGGACGAAAACCGGCGACCGCCCTGCCATAAGGCAGGACCCCCCGCACAAGTGCGGCAGGCTGGCGCGGTCGCCGGTTCCTCGAAACCCGCACCGCGCGTGGTGGCGACATCCCAAAAGGGGCGCTACTTCCACGCGATACGAGGTACTCCCAGGGTAACGGGTCGGAGGCCGGCTGCGAAAAAGACCCAGGAAACGTGCGGACAGCCCTTCCATCACCGGGGTAAACCTGGTATTGTTGTCATTGCTGGCAGGGGATGGCACCCCGACCAGCACCACCACTCGAAACCCGACCCACCCGAGGGATACGCACATGACCACGACCACACAATTCCCGCAGGCCCCGCTGGCAGCTCTGCGGGACCGCCTCCTGGCCACCGCCGCCGACAACGACCGCGCTCCGCAGGAGGAGCTGGACGGTCTCAGCGACAGCGTGCTCGCCGCCTACTGGCACGGCTACCTCACCGCCAGCCGCAGCGGCCTCAACAGCACCGAGTTGCACGCCATCGCCTTCGGGTCGGCGCTCGACGCCCCGATGTACGCGGTGTGCACCGACACCCGCAACCTTCGGGACGCCCTGGCCCGATCGTTCCAGTAGCCAGCCCCTGCCCGGGGGCGGCGGATGGCACCGCCGCCCCCGGCCCCCTCGAAACCCCCACACCCCACAAGGAGCACCGCAGCGTGAACGACGACTTCAACGCCCGAGTCATCCCCGCCTTCCCCCGCCAGAACTCCGGCGTCCGGTTGGTCGACCTCACCACGGGCAAGGAGATCAAACCCGGCCAGACGATCCCCGAGCCCTACGGCCACGGTCACATCACCTACGTCGGCCCGAGTGTCCACACCCGCGAAGGAGACACGATGCCCCGGCCGGGCCGTGTCGCTGTCGTCCGGTACACCACCCCCGCGACCGACTGGGCGTTCCTGCCCGCCGAGCTGAACGCCCGGTACGTGGACGCCGACGCCCCGCACGGCGAGGGTGACGACGGCCAGCTCCCCCCGCAGAACCGCCGCAGCGAGTAGTACGCGGCGCCCCTGCCCGGGGGCGGCGGATGGCACCGCCGCCCCCGGCCCCCTCGAAACCCTCACCCCTAGGAGAAGATCGCATGACCCCCGCCACTCCGCCTCCGGCCCTCACCGGCGGCGACGCCGCCGCAGCCCGCCACCGCAGGGACCTGCTGGTGACCGGGAACGGCGGCCGGATGCTCGCGGAGACCATCGGCCGCCCGGTCCTCCGCGCCCGCCAGACTGCCCAGACCTACCGCGCCGCCGTTCAGGACATCGAGAACAACCGGTGCAACGCGCCCGACAGCCGCTGGCTGCGGGTGCAGTCCGCCGTGTGCCACCAGCGGGCCCGGATCGCCGCCGACGAGCAGGCCCTGGCCATCGAGAACAACCAGCCGGCCCAGGCCGCCCGGTGGTCCGCCCTCGCCACCGCCTACGGGCGGGCAGGCAGGCACCTCGCCCACACGGTGCCCAACGCGGGCGCAGCAGTCGCCATGCTGACCGCCGCCGCCATCGCCCTGGAGAAGACCGTTCTCCCCCTCCCGGCCCAAGCTGGACTCACCGAAGGGACCGCGCTCCTGTCCAACATCCCTGCCTTCCGGATCGACACCGGCCGCCAGGCCCTCGCCGCCGCCCGGACCGGCGACGGCCCGCTGGGCAAGGCCATCAACGGCGTCGAGGTCGAACTCCTGTTGTTCGCCTGCTGGGCCGAGGGCCAGCACGAGACCGGCCACCACGTGGCGCGGCAGGCCGTGCGCGCGCTGGACCGCGCCCGCAACGCCGAGGAGGACCCGCAGGCCCTGGCGGCCGCTCTCCATCTGGCTGAGCAGGCCCTGGACACGGCCGAGACCATCACCACCCGCAACGACGAGGAGCACA
>NZ_JAFFZN010000055.1 GCF_017676385.1 Streptomyces spirodelae | reverse complement strand
TTAGAGGTCATCTCATTTGGTTCGGTAGGCTGTTGGGTGTGGTGGGAAGAGTTGAGCGGCTGGTGCCGGATGAGTTGTGGGAGCTGTTCCAGCAGGTGGTGCCGGATGTGCCGTCGCGCCCTCAGGGCGGTGGCCGGCGTCGCCATGGCGATCGCGAGGTCCTGGCCGCGATCGTGTTCGTGGCGACGTCGGGGTGCACGTGGCAGCAACTGCCCGCTGCGTCATTCGGGCCGTCCGGCGCGACGGCTCATCGCCGGTTCACCGAATGGTCGAAGGCCCGTGTCTGGGCGAAGCTGCACCGGCTGGTCCTGGACGAACTTGGCTCCCGTGGCGGCCTGGACTGGTCCCGGTGCGCGGTCGACTCGGTGAACATGCGGGCCCTGAAAAGGGGGACCTGACGGGTCCGAACCCTGTTGACCGGGGCAAGTACGGCTCGAAGATCCATCTGATCACCGAGCGGACCAGTCTGCCCCTGTCCATCGGCGTCTCGGGCGCCAACCTGCACGACAGTCAGGCTCTGATCCCGCTGGTGAAGGGCATACCACCGATCCGGCTCCGCCGGGACCGAGGCGGCGCAGGCCGGGCAAACTCCACGGCGACAAGGGATACGACTACACCCACCTGCGGCGATGGCTGTCGGGGCGGGGCATCCGGCACCGCATCGCCCGCAAGGGCACCGACACTTCGCAACGACTCGGCCGTCACCGCTGGACCGTCGAACGGAGCATGGCCTGGCTCGCCGGCTGCCGCCGCCTCCACCGCCGCTACGAGCGCAAGGCCGAGCACTTCCTCGCCTTCACCGGCATCGCCTGCACTCTCATCTGCTACCGCAGACTCACCAAATGAGATGACCTCTGAGAAGCAGTCCTTGATCACCGGAATGTAGGGTTTTGGCCATGACTGGTGACTGGCGGATGGATCGGATCAAGGCTGCGCTGAGCGGCGAGAACCCGACCGTGCTGCGACGGCTGACGGCGGGGTTCGCGGTGATCGGGGATGTTCAGTTCCTGCCGGGTTACTCGGTTCTGCTCGGGGATGAACCGGATGTGCAGCGTCTGTCGGACCTGCCGAAGGCAAAGCGGCTGTCGTTCCTGTCCGACATGGACCAGCTCGGTGAAGCGGTCGAGCGTGCCTGTCGGCGGCTGGACCCGGCTTTCCGGCGGGTCAACCTGGAGATCCTGGGGAACACGGACCCGTTCTTGCATGCGCATGTCTGGCCGCGGTTTGACTGGGAGCCGGCCGATCTGGTGGGCAAGCCTGTGTGGCTCTATCCGCGCGAACGGTGGAGTGACGAACAGTTCAGGCTCGGTCCGCAGCACGACGTATTGCGGGATGCGATCGGCAACGAACTGGACCATCTGCGCTCGGTGACCTGACCGCTGTGGGGCCCCGCCGGCCAGCAGGTCGGCGGGCCCGGTGATCGGTGGCGGTCAGCCGAAGCTCACTGGAGGCGTCTGAGCGGGAGGATGTCGGTGACGCGGTTGGCGTTCGTGGGGCGGGCGGCTTCCTGACCTGACGTCCCCAGGCATCTTCTCCCTCCAGTTCTCCCTCCAGCCAGCATCTCACTCATCATTACAGTGTCGGGGCGTTCGCGCCCGAGGACACGTTCGGAGCTTCCGAGGACCTGATGGGTGAGTCTGATGGCGGTTCGGGGCTGCTGGGTGCGCGCTACGGCGGTTCATTCTCCACTGTGCTCACCTGCTACCGAGCCGCCGGTGTTCCGGTCTGACTGGTGCTCTTGTGCCTTCTCAGGTGCCTTGAGTTTCGGATCGCCTGTCTCAGCGGAGTCGATGTGGTCGGTGAATGTCAGACGGCCGCCGCGGTCGATCACCACCAGGTCGCCGTCCCGCACGGCCTTTTCCACCAAGTCGGCCAGTTCCTCCTCGCTCGCGCCGGGGTGCTGTTGGGCGATGCGCCTGCCGGCCTCGTTGTTGTACAGGTCCATCGCCTCACGCTCGGGGCGGTTGCCTGGCCGGGCCTCATGTGCCGTGGCGTATTCGGCGGCCCACTCGGCGCCGTACTCCTTCGTCATCAGCGCGTTCCAGTACGTGTGGCGGAACGCGTCGTTGTGGTTGTCGTTCCAGTCGCCGGGACGGAAGCGGGCGTCGGCGGTGTTGAATGCCCTGTCTTTGACGCCCCGGAAGTCCTGCAGACCGCTGAGGCCCAGCCCGTCGAGCATGTCCGCCTCTCGCGCCGTGACACTCTGCTGGAGCTTCCTCACGTCCTCGGCGAACAACGGGCCCACGAGCAGCTCAGGGTGGCGGGGTAGAGGACGAGCCCGTCCGGGTCCGGAGCGACCTGGTAGTCGCGGAGGATCCGGTCCGCGTCCTTCTTGGTCCCCGGCGGTACGTAATCGACCTTGTCAGGGTTGAAGCCGTGCGCCCCGGCCGCCCGATTTTCCGGCGGCTCGACAGCGGCCATGAGAGTTCTCTTGACCGCGGTGTCCACGTCGTTGACGGCCTCGACTGCCTTGTCGATCCTGGACTGCCACGCCGCCACCTCCTCATCAAGGGACTGCGCGTAGGTGGGGTCATGTCCCCGGGCCACGCGCTCGCCCTCGTTGAGTTTCGTGGTGTCGAGCGTGACGCGGCCGTCGCCGTCCACGCTCATCTTGTCGTCCTGGGCGGCCGTCACTCGGCTCTCCAGGGTCTCCTTCCTGTCTGCCAGGTCGTGGTACGCACGGGTCGGCAGGGTGGCGATGTTCTTGGCCTGGCGCTTGGCGCTGTCAAACTGCCCGGAGGAGACCCGGGCCACCTCGTCGTAACTCACCTTCGCGATGCCTGCCCAGGAGCTGCGCGACAGCGTGCCGCGCACGCGTGTGTCGTAGTCGGTGTGCAGCTCGCCGAAACGCTTGCTCATGCGCTTGAACGCCTTGGCAGCGTCGTCCAGTTCGGTGGGGTCGGCGGCCATGATGTCGCGGAAGGAGAGTGTCATCGCCCGTCCGTCTCACTCTGCCGGCCGCAGGCTGGTGGGCTCGGTCCCCGGCAGGAGGGAAGAGGAAGGGCCTGATACCGCTGTGAGGGGGTTGTGCACCAGACCATCCTGCGTCTGGAAGAGCACCCGAGTGCCCCGCAGCGCGTCCCGTTCGCCCTCAAGTCTCTGTTCGAGGTTGCGGACCTGCTTGCCCCGCTTGCTCAGCACGTACTCAACGCCCTGCCACGCCTCCCAGTTCTGCATCATGCCGCCGGGCTGGGAACGCTCGCTGCCCAGCAGCCCCGGCGCAGGCTCCTCGGACGCCATGCGGCCCGCGCTGCGCAGATGCGAAAGCAGTTCCTCGTCGATGTATTTCGCCGATGCCTTCTTCGCCGTGGGGTCCGTGGCCAGCCGGTCCGGCCCGCCAGGCCCGGTTCCCGCGCCGCCCGCCGGGGGCGCGGAGTTGAGCTGCGTCCGCGCGCCCTGCGCCTGGTGCGCCTGCGAGACCAGTGCATCCCACTCCGCTTGGAACGAGTTCAACGTAACCCCCAGCTCACCTTCTGTGACGTGAGCATGGTATCCCCGACCATCCGGACGACGGGCCGATCGTAAAGAACACCTCAGCCGCCAACGCATGCGTACAGCGTGAGGTATTTGGCCCCGCCTGCCGGAATTGCACAGCACCGGTATCACCGTCAGCCGACCGCGGCTACCCTCACCCATGCGACGCCGGGGCTGAACCACCGGGACCAGCCTTCGCCGGCGAGGCCAGTGAGAACGCGCGAAGCAGGGAGAAGAGGGGCGATGACCCGGACCAGGGCAGGACAGACGCCCCAGCAGCGGGAGCGATTGGCAGTAAGGGCCGTACTGTGGAGCCTCTCGGCAGTGCTGCTCCTCGTCTCGCTCGCCTTCGCCCTGACCGATGTCTACGCAGACGAAGACCCCGCCGACCCGACGGCCAGTGTGCATGCGGAGTGCGGCTCCCTGCTTTCCCCCACTACCCGTCACGTGGACGACTACCGCGATGCCCAGGGTGGCCCCGCCGATGCTGAGGAGTCGGTCGCTTCGCACACACGCATCTGCGACTCCGCCCGGAGCGATCGGATGGACTCGGCCCTCGAAGCGCTGACAGCGGGGACTGCCGCCGCGGGAGTAGCCATCGGCCTGCATATATATCTAGGGCGCCGGCGCCTCCAGGGCCGGGGCGAAGCGCCCCGGCACGAAGAGGGCTGAGGTTGACGCTCGCCGCCTTGCCCACCGGTCGCCGGCCGGCAGCGAGCGCGTGGGCCCGTGCCGAGTTCCTCCCGGGCGAAGCGCCCAGCGGCTGTCCGCACCGCTGAGCGGCACCCTTCAAGGTGGTGCCCATAGGCACGCCCGTCTGCAGCGCGCGCTCTATGAGCGTCTCGATCATCTCGTCGGCGGCGGGGCTTCGTCGGCCGCCTGAATGTCGGCAACGCCCTCCCGGGCGTGCGCGGTGCACCTCGAGCCCATCCGGCTCCCTGTGGCCTCGGTTGAGTGAACCCGTGCCGTCTCCGGCGTGGTCTGGGAGTGGGTGCGGCTACAACACCGGCTGTGATCACTTTGGCTCGCGGTCTGACGGCCGCCGCACTGACTCTTCCCCTCCTCACCGCCGCTGCCCCCGCGCTGGCTACAAGCGCAGCAAGTTCAAGCACTGGATCGACGCCGGCAAGGACGGCTGCAACACCCGGCAGGAAGTCCTGATCGAGGAAGCTACCGAGGAGCCGAAGGTCGGGCCGGGCTGTTTCCTGACGGACGGCGAGTGGTTCAGCTACGACGACGCGAAGACCACCGACAACCCGCGCTCCCTGGATATCGACCACATGGTGCCCTGGCCGAGGCATGGGATTCCAAGTAGGCGGAGTTGTGTCCGCTGCATCATTGCGTGCGGCCTGTGGGAACGTTCTGGCCTGCTCTTGTCCCCGGAGGCTGTAACTCGTTTGGGTGGCGGGGGCTGCTCTCTCCTCATTGGACGCGTATCCGACGCCACGATGTTGCGTCAGGTGCAACCGCGGGAGTGAGCATGGGAGCTGTCGATGTACCCGGCGCAATGCGCCTGGTGGTATTGGGAAACGTGCGGGCGCTGGATCCTGCGGCGGCGATGTTCCAGGCCATGTTGAAGGGGTGGGAGCAACAGCAGCAGAGTCGGCTGCTGGCGAAGAAGACGATCTCGGATCGACTGAGCCTGGTGCGGCGGTTCGCCGACTACACGGGCACTTACCCGTGGGAGTGGAACGCGGAGGACATGGAAGCGTACTTCTCCACGCAGATGTCGCGTGAGCTCCCGCTCGCGCACTCGACCGTGCGTGGTCAGCAGAACGACTTGCAGCTGTTCTGCACCTTGATCACCGATGGCCGGTACGGGTGGGCGGCTGCGTGCCAGGAGGAGTTCGGGCAGGTTCCCGCCCAGATCTGTCATGACTGGAACACCGCTGATCACGTTGCCGAATTCGAGGGTAACCCGGGCCGCCGGGCCTTGACCTACGACGAGTTGCAGGCTCTCTTCGATGCCGCGGATGACCGTGTGGAGCAGGCCCGCAAGCGCCGGCGGAAGGGAGTGCTGGCGGCCTGGCGTGACGCGGTGCTGCTGAAGTCCGTGTACACGTACGGCACGCGGCGGCGTGAGACGTCGATGCTGGACCTGCATGATCTGCGGCACAACCCGCGGGCGAAGGACTACGGCCGCTTCGGGGCTCTTGAGGTGAGATTCGGGAAGGCACCCCGCGGCAGTCCGTCCAAGAGGCGCACAGTTCTCACCGTTCCGGAGATGGACTGGATCGTGCCGCTGCTGGAGGAGTGGGTCGATGAGGTCCGTGGGCGGTTCGGGGCCGGGAAGCATCCTGCGCTGTGGGTCACTGAGCGGTGCGGTCGGCTCGGGCTGCGGCGCCTGGACGAGGTCTTTGCTCTCGTGCGGCAGCATGCTGGCCTGCCTGAGGAACTGGAGCTGCACTCGCTGCGGCACAGCTACATCACGCATCTGATCGAGTTCGGCTACCCGGAACGGTTCGTGCAGGACCAGGTCGGTCATCGGTACGCATCGACGACCGCCCTGTACACGTGGGTCTCGGACGAGTACCGCAACCGGCTGCTCGAGGACTCCCTTGCGCGCCGTGTCGAACGAATGGCCGCACGAGAGGAAGTGGGTCAGCGGTGACGAAGCGGATGGGGTTTCGCTGGAACCTGCGCCGTCTGATGGCCGAGCGGGACATGTACCAAACCAGTGACCTGTTGCCTTTGCTGGCCGAGTACGGGGTGCATCTCTCGCGAGAGCAGGTGTTCCGCCTGGTGACCCAGCCCCCGCAACGGCTGTCCATGGACACGCTCGCCGCGCTGTGCGGGATTCTGCAGTGCACACCGACCGACCTGATCGACGTCGAGGAAGTGCGACGGCAGGTTGTCAAGCCGGCCGCTTCGGGTGAGGCGGCCGACAGATCGGTGCCGCCTGCCCGGCGGACCAGGTTGCGGCGACCGGAGGGCCTGTGATGGCCACATCGAAGGTGCCGGCCAGCTGGACCGAACTGGCCGATCTCATCTGCGCGCACCTGCCCGAACTCGCCTCTTCTGATGCGGCGGCTTTGATTGCGCAGATGGCGCCCAAGGCGCGTGCTGTGGTGCGCGCTCACCTCACGGAGCATCCGGACGCGCTGGTCAGCGGTTCGTCGCTCGCGCCGCCGGCGCTCCAGCGCCTGATCGCCCGACTGCGGAAAGTCGGATGCGAGCGGGCTCGGACTCCGGCGTGCCTGCGGTGCGGGCGGGTGCGCCGGCTTCGCCGCTTGGTGCCCGGCGGCCGGTTGTGTCTCGGTTGTGAAGGAACGCTGGCGGCTCAGGCCAATGTCGGCATCTGCGACACCTGTGGACGGACCCGCCCGCGGCCCGTTGGCGACTCCTGCACGCCATGCCACCAACGCGAAGTCGCGGCTTCGCGGACCTGCTCAAGCTGTGGCCGCCCCAGCCACATGGACCCATGCACGACGTGCAGATCACGGCCCTTGGCGCCGTGCGCGCTGTGCGGCACCAGTGCACCGGTCTGCGCACGCTGGCCGCTCGGTCCGGTGTGCAAGTCCTGTTACGCGCAGGTCCGGCGCGAGCCAGCGCCCTGCCCGGCCTGCGCGCGCATCAGGGTCCTGATCAGTCGGGTGGCTGGTCAGAGGGTCTGTGCGCTATGCGACGGTCACACCGCCCCCTACGCATGCGTCCGATGCGGCGAACCCCGCAGCATCCTCGTGTCAGACGCGTGTGATCGGTGTGCGATCGACGAGCGGCTCACCGCCCTGCGGGCCGACCTAGAACCCGTTTCGAGCCGACAGCTCGGCCCGCTTCATCAAGCGCTGATGAACTGCGAATACCCGCGGACGGCCCTGCGCTGGCTGCTGAACTCCGCATCCGCCCGGCTTCTCGCAAATACTGCGGCAGCCAGCAGGCAGCTCACTCACGCCGATCTTGACCAGCTCGCCACAGCCGGCCGTGGCACAGCCCAAACCATCGACTACCTGCGCCAAGTCCTGGTCACCTTCGGTGTCCTACCCGCACGCGACGAGTACCTGGTCCGCATCGAACGCCACCTCGGCCACGTCCTGACAAGGTGGCCCGAGCAGGCACCGCTCCTACGGCCGTACGTGCGCTGGTCGGTCATGCCCCGCGCACGCCGCCGGTCCACCCACAGCCCCAGCACCCCTGGCCGTGCCCAGTGGGCGTACGTCCGTATCAACGCCGCCGCCGACTTCCTAAGCTTCGCAACCGAGCGCGGACTCGCATTAAGGGAGGTCACTCAGCATCAGGTCGACCAGTGGCTCGCAGGCGGCGCCAGCACCCGCTACGAGGTCCGCGACTTCCTGGTCTGGGCAGCACGCCGCGGCCACAGCCAAGACCTGCTCGTCCCGCACCGCGCCAAGCCAGAGCCTGTGGGCCTGGATGAGGACTCCCACTGGGACCTGCTCCAGCAGTGCCTTTATGACGAAGAACTCCCGCTGGACGTTCGTGCCGCGGGCGCGCTCCTACTCTTCCTCGGCCAGCACCTCACCCGTATCGTCACCCTCACCGACAGCGACTTGATCAGCAAGAACGGGCGCACTGCCCTCCTCTTGGACCGCAGCCCTGTGCACCTTCCGGTGCCGCTCGCCACGCTGCTCACCGAACTCGTAGAGCAGTCGCCTGAGCCCGGCTGGAGCGCCAACTCACCCATGCCGTGGCTCTTCCCCGGCACACAGCCCGGCGCCCACCGATCCTCTGCCTCACTGGCTCGGACACTGACGGCGCACGGCATCCCCATCCGCGCATCGCGGGGAACCGCCCTGATCCAGCTGGCCCAGGACATGCCACCCGCCGTCCTGGCACCGCTGCTCGGCCTGCACGTCATCACTGCCGAGCAGTGGCGCCGTCGCGCGGTAACCGACTGGACCGCCTACCTCCAGGCACGTGGACGCGCCCTGGCAGCCCCGGACTCTTGTCGCAACCCCGAGCCGCAAAGTAGCGGTCAGCTTGTTGTATAACCTCTGCCCGTGGTTAGTCCTGCGCTGACCACGGGTTCTGCCGTTCGTCAGCCAGTAGTGCGACTGTGACGTGATCAGGCAAGTCGTCCAGAAGCCCCTGATCGATACCAAGATTGTGAGGGTGAGTCGCTGGAAGGGGCTGCGTGCGTCAGTCCGCTTCTCTGTTTTCTGAGGTCAGGACCGACTTCACGCCTGCCTGACAGCCCGTGCCGATGCGCTGTTCGAGTACCGTGGGGGCGGTGACCGTCTCCTTGCTGATGTGCAGTGATCCGCTGCGCCCCACCCACTGTGAACCGCACTTCGCGCTGCAGGCCGCCGCCGCCCGCGAGGCCGGTGCGCAGGTGGCGTTGATCGACCACGACGCTCTGCTCGCAGGCCGCGCGGACGAGGCCGTGCGCCGTGTGCCCCGGGACATCGGGGCGGCCTGGTACCGGGGCTGGATGATCCCCGCGGCGGCCTACGCGGACCTGGAGACCGCGCTGGCCGTGCGCGACGTCCGCCTGTGCACCAGTGCTCTGATGTACCGGACCGCGCACGAACTGCCCGGCTGGTACGGCACGTTCGCAGACGCCACCCCGCCCAGCGCCTGGACGGCCTGCGCCCCATACCAACCCCCCCGGCCCGCTGTACTGGTCGGCATCACCGCAGCCCTTCCGCCCGGCCCCGGGATCGTCAAGGACTTCGTCAAGTCCCGCAAACACGACTGGGACCATGCCTGTTACCTGCCCGACCTCGCCGACACCACAGCCGTACAACACGTCGTCTCCCGCTTCGTCGATCTCCAGGAGGACGCGCTGGCGGGTGGCATCGTGCTGCGCGCCTTCGAGGTGTTCCGGCAGGAGGTGGGCGAAGCCAGAGTGTGGTGGCTGGACGGCGAGCCGGTGCTGACCACCGCCCACCCGGACACTCCTGAGCTCCGGCCCCAACCCGCCCTCGAGAGCATCCGGCCGCTGGTGGGCACACTGGGATGCCGGTTCGTCACCACCGACCTCGCCCAGCGCGCCGACGGTACCTGGCGAGTGATGGAGGTCGGCGACGGGCAGGTCAGCGACCTGCCCGCCGGAACCGATCCCGCCGCACTGGTCGGACCGCTGCTCGCGGCACCAAAGTCTGCGAACGCAGCCGGTAGCGGCCAGCCGCCGTTGTGAGCAGTCTCACGGGAGACAGTCGACGCGGATTTGCCCGGCGGGCGGACTCACCAGCCCGCGATACCGCGAGATGTCTCCTCGCGCTCACTATTGAACGATGCCCCCGTGTTGGAGCTCAGCCTCTGCTGCCCCAGTTCCGGACCGACTTTCACGCTGGCCTGACCGCTCGCGCAGACGCCCTGTTCGAGCTCACCGACGTATCGCTGTGCGCGGACGGAGCGGTCAGACGTTGGTCGACCTGACACTGGCGCCCGAGCATCGGCGTGGTCACGGCACCCTCCACGATGCGCTGAATTGTGGCCGGGTCGACACCGGTGCCCATTACTGCCGCACGCCCGTCGTTCCTTACGAGTCCCTCCTCAAGGCCCCCACCCGTCCGGCCCAACGAGATGGTGGAGGCGACGGAAGACGGGACACCGCAGTCATCTTGCGGCCGAGAGCTGAGATGGGAATTCGCGGCCCTGGCAGCAGGACCGCGGTTCAGACCTCTGAGCGGGAATATGGCACATGAGGAATGACGCTCCCCGCCAACTGGGTGGACGGCCAAGAAGCGTGAGCACTATGCCAACGATTTGGGCAGCGAGCGGTCGCTGGTGGCGGTGACGGCGCGCTCCAACCGGCAGAAGGCCGACCAGGACC
>NZ_JAFFZN010000054.1 GCF_017676385.1 Streptomyces spirodelae | reverse complement strand
CGCGTACTGCACCCGGAAGAGCGAGCTGCACCGCTCGGTGCGCACGGCCAGCAACACGGAATCCTCCCCGGTCACCTCCGCCCACCGAGCGATGTCCTGAGCGGGGTGATCGGTGGGGGTGGGGTGGGCTGGGGGTGCGGGGGCTTCGCTGGGCGCGGGGGGTGCGGGGCGGGCGAGGGGTGCGAGGGTTTCGACGGGAGGGGCGGACCCGGCGGGGGCGCCGCCCGCGGCGGGCTCGGTGGAGCCGTGGCCTGCGGATACGGCCTCGGCGGAGCCGTGGCCGACGGAGGCGGACTCGGCGGACGCATGGCCAACCAGGGCGCACTCGGCGACGACACCGCCCGGGGCGGACTCGGTGAGGGTGCGCAGCAGCGCTGTACGCCCGGCGGGAGTGAGCGTGACGTTCACGAACCCGGCGCCGACGACCTCGGCGGCCGCGATCGCCTCCTCGTCCCGCACCAGCCGCGCGGCCAGCGCCTCCGCGACCTCGCTCGCCGGACGCCCACAGGCCGCGGCGGCCTGGAACGCGACCCCGGTCGCGTAGTCACCGTCACCGCGCCGAGGCGGGGCCTCAACGACCACGCGCATGCGGGCGCGGAGATCGTCCGCGCCTCCACCCGGGAGCACACGGGGCAGCGTGTGCCGGATGGCGCGGGAGAGCTGGGCGGGGGTCACAGAGCAAGCGTATGGGAGGTGGGGTGGGTACGCGCGAGCCGGTTTCGGCACCTGGACGCGGGCGCGGCCGGTCACGGCAGTACTGGTCACGCAGTGCGGCAAAAGCACGACGCTCGGCACCGAGAGCGGAGTGTTCACGGCGAGCCCGCCCCGGCTCCTCAACCACTCCGGCTCACCGGCGACCCCCTCCACCCTCACGTGCCGCGCCACGGCTAGCTCTACGGCTCGACGACCTCGGAGACGACACCGAAGGCATCGGCGGCACCCGCGGAACCGTCACCGTCTCCACCCGCCCCGCCGGATCTCCCGTGCATCAGGCGGCGCACCATCCGCACCAGGTCCAAGGGCTCGAACGGTTTCCCGAGAAACGCGTCCACGCCTCTCTCACCGCCGACCACACCCCCACCCTCCAGCTCGGTGCACGCGCTCACGAGCGCGAGCGGCAGGTGCCGCGTACGCGGATCGGCCCGCAGCCGCTCCGCCGTACGCACCCCGTCCAGACGCGGCATCACCGCATCGAGCGTCACGACATCGGGCCGAACTCGATGCACCACGTCCAGGCACTCGGCACCGTCGACGGCGGTCACCACCTCGAAGCCCTCGAGCTCGAGGTTGACCCTGATCAACTGCCGGATGACGCTGCTGTCGTCCACAACAAGCACCCGGCCGGACATACCTGGCACATCCAGAAGCGTAGGCGCGCCTCTCCACCTGCGTCCGGGTTTTGCCCATTTCCACCCCGCCCCCACCCTCCCGCACAACCCGTTCCTCTCCACCCTCGGTGACCTGGTAGTGTTCTACCTGTCGCCGCCAAGACGGCCACGCCCCCGTAGCTCAGGGGATAGAGCAACGGCCTCCGGAGCCGTGTGCGCAGGTTCGAATCCTGCCGGGGGTACTTTGAACGAAGTGCTGAAACGCCCTGTGACCAGGTTGGATGCTGGTTGCGGGGCGTTTGTCGTTGCGCAGCCGGATGCGGCTGCGAGCCGCTGTTTGTCGGTGGTCGCGGCGTATCCGCGGGATGGATTTCGGTCCCGTTTCCGCAGGTCAGAGCCGACGCGTGAGAAGGCCCCCGGGATGGTTCCCAGGGGCCTGACGGTAGCCGTTCAGCTCTCAGTCGATTGTCAGTCGGTCTCGCTCGTGTCTTCGGTGCCGGAACCGTCGTCCCAGAGCGCTTCGATCCGTTGGTTGGCTACGTGCTGCCGACCGTCGAGGCACTTCGCGTAGCGGGTCAGCAGCACGTCCACGCTGTTGCCCGCGCGCTCCGCGACCTCGGCCGGATCGACTCCGGCGTTCAGCCAGGAGGACAGGGCAGCGTGCCGCAGGTCGTACGGCGTACCGGCGAGCGGTGAAGCAACCTGTTCCGGGGTGAGGGCCAGGGCGCGCGCTTCCTCCCAGGTACGGGAGTACGACGACGAGCCGATGACACCGCCCCGCTCGTTGAAGAACAGCCGGCCGTCTTCGGCCGTGCCGAACTCCGCCACGTGCTTGCGGACGATGCGCACGAGTTGCGGCGGCACCGGCACCGGCCGGACTTCGTCCTCCGAACGGTTTTTGAGCCCACGGTGATCATGGACCTTGCCCGTTCCGGTCCACCGCTTCCCCACCGTGGGACGCGTCTTGTGCAGGATGAAGCGTCCCCATCCCTTCTCCGGCAGTTCGCAGTCCTGGATACGGAGGCCGACCGCTTCCGCCGGACGCAGTCCGCCGTAGTACATGCAGGCGAAGAGCGCGACCATTCGACGCCCCCGCGCCCGCTTGTAGAGGCCCACGTACGACAGCGCGGTCAGCAGCTCACGAGCCTGTACAGGATTGATCACGACCCGGCGGTCCACCTCTTTGGCGAGCTTCGGCGGCTTCCACTGCACTGACGCCACCGGATTCTCGCTCAACTCTCCGATCTCGACCGCGTACCGGAGGACGTTGGACAGGACGGCACGCTTACGCCGGACCGTCTCCGGCGCGGCCGGAGTCCCGTCCAGCTTCAGCGTGAGCGCGTTGAGAACGCTGCGCATCACAGCCGGATTCTTCAGGTCGGCAAGCGGCAGCGATGCCTTGGCCACCCAGGCGAGCGCGTTGCTCACCTTGGCCGGTGGTTCTTCCTTGCCCTCGTTCGACCCGTGCACGAATGCCCAGCCCCGCAGCGCCTTGCGCAGCACCGCGTCCGCAGGCCGACCGGGCTTCTTGCCCACGAGGACCGTGCTCACCAGCGTCAGCGTCTCGTTCATGCTGTCGCGCGAGTTGGGGGCCGCATGCGGCCACTTCATCGCGAGGTACTTCAGTGCGAACTCGTACCAGGTGAGGGAAGGGGCCGCTTCGACCAAGGAGCCCGGCAGGCCGGTCTCCGTGTCGAACCCTTCCCCTGCCCGAGACGCCTTGACGAGGCCGGCCCGGTAGCTGTCGGCCAGCGCCTTGGTGCGGAACGTCTTCGAGAACGGTTTCCCGGCCACCTTCCACCGCACCTCGTAGGAGGGCCGCTTGCTCGACTTGTTGCGCCGGATCTCCCAGACCCGCACGTCTTGCGACTTCATACGACCTCCTCCTCACGACGCCGGAGCCATGCAGTGAATTCACTGCGCCAGACGCGGATCTCACCGTTCGGCAGCTTGAGCGAGGCAGGGCCACGTCCCACCTCGCGCCAGCGGTAGAAGGTGCGCCGGGAGACACCGCCCAGTTCGGCCAGAACTTGCGGAACGGTCATCAGCTCATCAGCCGCCATGTCCGTCACCGCCTTCCCGGACCGAGGCCGCGAGCAGGGCGGCCTCCGGGCTGTAGCCGCGCCCGGCGTACCGCCACTGGCCGACGAGGACCACATCCCGGTCGTCCAGGCCCAGCGCGGACCGCTGTTCGCGCGCACGGTGCTCCGCACGGGCCGAGCGCAGCGCGCCGAGGGTGGTGGAGTAGTGGCGGGACTTGGTCGAGAAGTGGCCCCGATAGCCGAGCATGTGTGCCCAGCGCCGCAACCTCAGCTCTTCGAAGGAAGGCAGTGCGCCGAGCCACCAGCACGTGCCGATCATGCGAAGCACGTGATCCCGCACGGGCAGCGTGGCCAGGTCCTTGCCGTGCCGGATACGCCCGTCGACGGCCCCGGCCGACTCGGCCCCCTTGGTGGCGTACTTGGCGATGTAGCCCGCGACCGCCGACGAGGACAGGCCGTCCGCCGACTCGGCCGCCGGAACGGCACGGATGTCCAACTGCCGGCCGAAGCGCAGGACGCGCGAGCCGACCACGTCGGCCCCGTATGCGACCACCCGCACCCGGCCGACCGCTTCCCGCACCGCGTCCGCCAGGAGGCCCGACGTTGCCCAGCGAGGAGGCGTCTCCCCCGGCCCGTCGGGACCGTCGAGACGGACGACGGCATGGAAGTGCACGAGGCCCCGCCGCTGGTATTCCGCCACCTTCGCGTACGAGAGCCGCACCGCATCCGCCAGCGTCGAACGGGACAGCCCTGCACGCCGAGCCAGCACCCGCCGCAGCTCCAGCGTGAAGCGGTGCCACAGCTCGCCGGATTGCGCCTGCCAGAGCACGGCGCCGGCGTAGTCGTAGCAGCGCGGACACAGCGGCTCACCGAGTCGCGGATCGTCTGCCGCATGACGGGTATGGCACCCCACCGGAGCGCCATGCGGACAGCACTCCCCCGCCTTCCGCGGACGGCAGGCCAGCACCCGGCCGCCCCGCTCCCGCCGCGAGTGGACGGGACCGAAGCTCGGAGCGGTGAGGGTGGCGAACACCCGAGGGTGCCCGCTCACCGATTCCGCGACCGCCTTACCGCCGACCAGCCCGGCCCGGATGAGCTGATACGTGTCCGCCCGGTAGAGCTGAGCGCAGGTCGGACAGACCGTCGCCCGGCGGTTGCCGCACGCGACCAGGAGCCGACCGCCGAGCGCTTCCGAGGTGTACGAGTGGAGCGCCGCCCCCGTGGCAACGTCCACGTACGCGGCGGAGCCGACGAGGTGAACAGGGTTGGTGCAGCCGCCGAGGCGGAGGACGCTCCGCCGCCAGCCGTCGAAGTCCGACCTCCCGGCGCGCTCGACAAGCGCCGCGACTGCCTCACTGGCCTCCGTCATCGGCCACCCCCGAACGCTTGCCGCATCACTGCGGCGATGGCTTCCGGCGGAGTCTTCGCGGAGAAGCGCAGACTCGGGTCCGTCAGCCAGAGCGAGGCTGCGTGCGCAGGGCAGACGCGCCGCTCAGCGCCCTCGCGGTCGGCCAGGACCACCTGTTCGGAACCTTGGCACTTCAGGTGAGCGTCGTCCTTCAGGTCGCACCAGGGGCGGCGCGACGGTTTGCGCGATCGATGCGCAGTGGACAAAGTGAGACTGCTCCTTTCACTGCTGACGTAGCGGATGGAGTGGGTTCCTGACGGGGTCGGGTTTGGCGACTTCGCGCCCCGTCGGGAGCCGTTTTTCATTGAGATCATTTGGGCGACTCCTCCCTTCAGCTCAGTTGGCTGAGGAGTCCGCCGAGCCCGTCCAGGACCCCCTGAACGATGGGTCCGGCGCCTGTCTCGGCCAGGAGAAAGCCGAAGGTCGAACAGATCAGCACCTCGGCCCACCGGAAGTACCGGATGCGCAGCAGGAACCAGATCAGGAGGCCGAGCAGCACCACCGCCGATACGGAAACGATCACGGGAATCCACTCCCTCTCTCACTCGTTCTCTTCGCCGTCGAGTCGTTCGAGCCGCACGCGGGGAGCGTCGTCCGCCGAGGTTCCTCCCCCTGCTGTGACCAGCTCCGGCACGTAGGGCGTGAGGTGCGCGTACTCGGCAGCCACGCGCTCCGCCTCGGCTTCCGAGACCAGGTGGGACCGGGCACGGTCCCAGCCGTCGGCCGAGGCGAGCACCGCCGTACCGGCCTGTTCGGGTGTGATCGACTGCGCCGCGTGCAGCGCATCGGGGTTGAGGTCACCGAGCGCCATTTCCGCGGTACCGGGGTCGGCCACCCGGTGGCAGACGCGGCCGGCGAGCTGAGCACGGAGAGCCGTAACACCCGGTCCGAGATCCGAGCCGACCCGCTGCCCGGCGACGACGAGGAACACGCCGAGCGCCGCACCGAGTTGCGCCAGCCGGATGAGCGCCGTACTCGCCGCTTGTGCTTCTTCCTTCTCGTTGCGGCTGGCGACCAGGAACAGCTCCGCCAGCTCGTCCACGATCACGACGATCGGCACGGGCCGTTCGTCATCCGGCAGCCCCCAGACGTTCCGGACCCGTGCAGCGCGGCAGGCGGTCATCCGGTCCAAGGTCAGGTCGACCAGCGCGCCCAGGAGCTTGACCGCCTGTGCCCGGTTGGTCGCCAGCGCGGACAGCCGCGGGCCGTAGAGCGAGAGTTCCATCCCGCCCTTGCAGTCGATACCGACCAGCGCGACGGGTTGCCGAGCGAGGCCCGCGACGAGGGCATTGATCAGCGTCGACTTGCCGGACCGGGTGGCGCCCACGATGAGCCAGTGCGGTACCTGCCGCAGGTCGATGACCCACTGAGCACCGGTCTCCAGCACCCCGACGGCAACGCGCAGCAGTCGCCCCGCACCCCGCTGCTTGGGCATCTGTGGCGCCTTGAGCGGATCACTGGCCGAGGCCACCACCCGAACGAGACCGGGCTTCCAGGTCGTCACGCGGACCGCGTGCACTTCCCAGTCGTGCGCCATGGCAGGAGCCGCCTTGACGAAGTCCTCCGGCACCTGCCCCGGCAGCAGCCGGACGAGGAACCAGAAGCCGCCCCGAGTCGGCCGTATGAGTCCGCGGTGAGGCACCCGAGGTTGTGGCGGAGCGGAACCATTGCCGACGAGCCCGGAGACGACCATCAGCGCCGCCTTACGGCTCACCGCCAGCCCGCAACCGGCCATCAACGGCCGCCAGGTCCGCACGACCCGTATGCACACCACCGGAAACCCGAGGCACACCCACCAGGCCACCGGATAGCGCCGGCGCAGGGCCGGGCCCGCCAGAAGCAGACCCGACACCAGCACTGCGGCCACCACGAGCACCCAGCTCGACGAGGCGGACCCCGCCGAGTCCGCAGAGGCCGGGACAATCACTGTCCGGCCCCCTTCCCGGACGCCGTCGCCGACGAGCCGGACGCGGACGAGGCCGCCGGAGCCGTCAGGGGCTTGATCTCGGTCGCCCGGAACGAGACCCCGTGCCGCCCCTCGTTCTCCCACGGCGTGGCCACCAGGTCCCGGACCTGAACGGGCACCCCGTTCTGCACGCCCGACGGCTCCCCCGGCACGTTCACCGTGACGACATCGGCCGACCGCCCGGACATGAGGCAGAGGCCCACCTGATACACGGTCTGGCCGGTGTCCCGGTCGACCCGGACCTGTCCCGTCTCCCGGTTGGCGATGCGCGGCGTTGGGGCAACGGCGCAGATGATCCCCGTGAACTTCGCCGTATCGATCGGTAGAGCTACCACTATCTGAACTCCTTGTCTGTCGCAGCCGAAGGCCCTTCCTCCAGCTTGCTTGACAACCCGTACTACGGGTTGCGGAGAGTCCAGAGTGACCACCCGTAGTACGGGTTGTCAACCGTGTTGGGATGAGAGACGCTGTACGCGCTGACGACGAGCCCGAGAACCGGAGACCCGATGCCGAAGCAGAAGCCGCACGAGCAGCAGAAACAGCCCAAGTACCGCCAGATCGCGGACTACTTGCGTGCCGGCATCATGGACGGCACCTACCCGTCGGGCCAGCCGTTGCCGTCGGAGGAAACCCTGGCGAAGCAGTTCAGCGTCACGCGCCCGACCGTGCGCCAGGGCATCGCAGAGCTACGAGCCTCCGGGCTTGTCGAAGTCATGGCCGGCCGCGGCGGCTTCGTCCGCTCCCCCCACAGCCGCCCCAGCCTCACCCGCCCACGCGGAGTACGCCGCGAGCCGGACGGCCGCTACATCGAGGCGGACGGCATCCGCTGGACCAACGCCGAAAAGCCCACGGCCACCCGTACGGACGCCCCCGTCGCCCTGGCGGACCTACTCCGCGTGCCACCGGGCGAGCCGCTGTTCACCTACGACGTGCTCCAGACCGCCGAGGGCAGCCCCTTCCGCCAGCTCCACCGCACATACGTGCCATTCTCCGTACTGGTCGACACCAAGTACGAGGAAGAGCCCCCGCCACCCGCGCCGGAGCTCTACGGAGCTCTGTCGGCCCTAGGCCACGAACTCCACTTCACCGAGCACGTCCGCACCCGCATGCCGCTGCCAGACCAAGCGGAAGCGCTGCGCCTACCAGATGGCGTCCCGCTCCTCCAACTCCTCCGAGTCACACGGAACTCTGACGGCCAACCGCTCGCCCTGGAGGAGCTACACCTGCCCGGCAACGACTTGGAGCTGACGTACCCCCTCTGAGCGGATGTGGCTCAGACTTTCTCCACGTCTTCAAGGCGGCTCGCTCCGCTCCCCGCGCGCGGCGCGGGCGCCGACCGGGCCTGCACTTCTGTCTCCGCCCCGCTCCACCCCTGCCAGCGCCCGTCGCGCTCTATGCGATCAGCCGCATAGCATCAAGGGAGAAGTACGTCGTGTCCCAGCACTCGGCTCTACCCCAGCAGGTAGCCACTTGAGGGCGAGTCTCTCAGGTCTTGGCCCCCCACATTGTGCTTCGCTGGGCAGGCCCCCAGGCTGCCCGAAACGCGCCGGAAGCTTTCGTGACCGTGATCACTCGTCAAAACAGCTCGACCTCAAAGCCGCTCCATCACTCAAGAGCGCACAGCACAGACCGAAATTCGCCAACCCGCAGACAGACACACCGCTGCGGCATAGGGTGTCCCCTCGGTAATTACCCAAGTCAGGTGGACTCCATGGCCGAGCCGAACCCCACCCCCTCCCTCTTCGCAGGCGACGACCCGATCCTCAACGCCGAAGATGACTTGCTGAACCGGTCACTTCTGGCAACCGTATTGGCTGACGAATTGCAAGCGATGAACGCCGAACGCGGTGCAGTCGTAGCAATTACCGGAAAATGGGGCACCGGAAAGACGTCACTTCTCAACCTGACTGCTGAAATACTGAGCAACCAAACGAACATTCAAGTAGTCGAGTTTAATCCCTGGTTCTTCTCCGGAACTGACCATTTGATCCGATTCTTTTTCGATGAGATGGCCCGGCAACTGAGCAGCGAGAGAACAAGGAAGCAACGAATAAAGGATGCGACCGCGGCCATCGCGGACAAGTTCAACAAATATTCAGCCTCCCTATCGCCTCTCAAATTTGTACCCGGAGCGGCATCCATAATCGAGACAGCCCAGAAAACGTCCGGGGAAATGGCTCAAGCTCTCAGCACGAGCATCCATGAGCAGAGAATAGAAATCTCGGACGCTCTGAGTCGACTGGAAGGGCGAATCGTCGTACTCATCGACGATATTGACCGCCTCACACGTCACGAGGTTCGAGACCTCTTTAGACTAGTAAGGCTCAATGGGTCATTCCCTAACGTCGTGTACCTACTCTGTTTCGACCGTTGCGTGGTAGAAAACGCCCTCGGCGAAGAAGGACTCGATGGTTCGGCCTACTTGGAGAAGATCGTAAAAACCTCAATAGCGGTGCCGCCAGCTACAGAGGAGGTTCTGGCCTCAGTTCTCCGCACTGGAATGCTTCAGGTTCTCAACGATATACCAACGTCAGATCCCGGAGACGATCGCTTCTCTGACGTGTTCTGGCAAGTCGTCAGGCCGCTCTTTGACACAATCCGGGGGGTCAAGAGATTCCTGTCATCTCTCAGTCTCGCGCTTCGATCTGCCGGCGACGAGGTCGCGCTCCCGGATCTCGTAGCCCTGGAAGCACTCCGCGTTATGAAGCCAGCCGCACACGAACTCATCGCACAAAGTGTTGAAGCGCTGACCGATGTCCACAAGTGGCAATTTGGCTCACCCAACCAGGCCGCACTCGCCGCAGACGCTGAAAAGATATCTGCCATCAAATCTGAGCTCCCAGATGCAGTGGGCCAAGCACTCATTAGCTACCTCTTTCCGGCTGCTCAGCTCCACACGAGTAACGTATGGCACGGTGACGACTCAGTCCAATCGTGGCGACGCGATAACAGGGTTGCCCATCCGGCTGTATTGAGGTACTACCTACATCGGGAACTGGCAGCAGGAACTGCGCCAGCCAATCAGGTCAACTCGATCGCTTGCAGTACGGACGATGAGCAGGCGTTTACGGCTGCGCTCTCAGCGATCCCGGATGAGTATCTAGAAGACGCACTAGACCGTTTCCTCGCACACGTAGACAAAGTCCACAGCGACAGCATTCCAAATGTTGCGAAAGCTCTCCTTGGATTGCTTCCGCGCTTTAGCGAAGAGCCAAAGGGAATGACTGACTTCGGTCGTGATTGGACGGCACTCAGGCCAGTCCGTAAGCTGATGCAGCGCGTCGAACCAAATAATGCCGACCTGGTGGCGCAAACGGTATATAGTGCCACGCCGAGCCCATACGCGCGCTTCCAGTTTCTGAGTATCGCAGGGCTACACGAAGGCTCCGGAGATCGCATCATTAGCCCGGAACTGGAAGAGGAACTCAGAGCCGATCTCCGCGACTATCTCAAGTCCGCACCGGCAGAGTCTTTAAGCTCCGAGAGGGGCTTGCTTCTGACGATCTTTCATTCCGTCGACTGCGACGGAGAGTCAGGCAATCCCGCGATCGATTCCGCGACCAGCCCAACAGTGGCCGCCCGCCTTCTCGAAACCGCCCTTACCTCGTGCCGAAGTAACACATTGGGCAGCGTCGTCGTCAATTATGAAGACCGCCTCGCGTGGGATCCGCTGGTTGCCATTTTTGGCGGAGAAGGGCAACTCATGGCATCTGTAGAGCAGGTAAAGGAATCCATAGCAGATCAGGAAGTACGCCCACGGTTGCAAAGAGCCATCGCGGCTTTTGAACTGTATGCAGCAGGTTGGAGGCCCAGGGACCTGTGAACGCAACAGGTGGCATTGGATAGCAATGCGACAGTTGTCCCGATAAAAAGCAGCGCTTACACCATGGAGCTTCGGACGGCGGAGACATGCAGCAACCACGCCCGGTAGACGGGGTGGTCCATAGCCGCATGCTTCCGGACGTCCTTGCCTCGCGACATCCGTTCTTCCATGCTGCTCGGCTGAGCGTGGTGGTCGGCGCCCGGAGCATACGCGTGCCTTGTCGTTCGGCGGTCCCGCCGTCGTGGCGGGCTTTCTCCGGCTGAGGTCAGGACGAGGATGCCTCTGCGGTACAGCAGCGAAGTACAGCCCCCGCAACCGCAGGCAGCCCGCACCAGCCGCCAAAGTCCCGCCACCGGCCCCAAGCCGACCACCCCGCCCCGCTCGCAGTTCGACAGGTCCTCGTGCCATAGGCAAGCCAGGACGGTCAGCAGCGGTCAACCACAACAACATGGAAGCCAACCGTGATGGCCCGCCGATCTGACCGTGCAGGCCAGAGGCCAATCTCAGCCCCTTGATTCCCAAGCCGGAGGAGTAGGCGCCGTCGTCACCAGACCGGCCATCGTGGCTACCTCTGGTCGAAGGCGTTCCAGCCGTCGTAGCTGACTGTCATCGAACGAGGTTTAGCGGGGCCTACCGAAGGTGCTCAGCGCAGTCGATTGCGGCACAGTTGGGGCGGCGGGTCGTCCGAGGCCGCTCGACGACGGCCAACGCCGATCAACGGGCGCACGCCCATCGCCCCTGGCCAGCAGAAAACCCAGCTTATCAAGATCCCTGGCAAGGCCCAGGGCAAGGAGACGCCCACGACAGTTCCGCGGAAGTCCAGCCAGCTTTTCGGCGTTCACCCAGCGCTGAGACAGTTGATTGGGCAGCATGACCTCATGAGACGTCGACGCCCCGAAGATCGAGAGAGTCCGCGCTACTGCCACCATCACCAGCCCGGCGCATTCAACCGCGACACTGCCGAGGATCAAGCCCTTGATCGTAATAAGCAGGGCGTCTGCGGTCTGGAAGGGTGCCAGATGCGGATCGACCGTCGTGGTCGTGTGCGTGAGATCAAAGGATCAAACGTCAAAGATGTCTTGAAAGCACACCGAGAAGCGAATCAGGGCGCGACAGCACAGCGTCGAGGCCCTTGGTTGAGTGGGTCGTTCTATCTTGTTGCCATCATCGCAATCATAGTCGCCATGATCGGCATTAGTCGGCTGACCTCTCCATGGGCGGTCCCCATAGTCGTAGTGGGTTCCCTATTCGGCATCGGAACAATCGGCGCGATGCAATTACGTCACGATGACAGATTGAGCGAGCAACGGTTTGTGGAGTTAGTCAAACTTACGTACCTGAACTTGCCTTCTATACTGCGGAAGTCGCCTCCACCTGCCGATCCATTCCCCACCGGCTCAAGCGATCTGGAAGATCCAAACGGTCAAAGTACGCCGCCAGCCTGAGTCCGGCAGCGGGACGGCAAGCTCATATGTCTCGCCGAACAGCATCGATGAATTTGCTGACCGCTGACCAGTAGTCGTCAACGGCTCGGGTGAAGGCCGCTACGGGCTGTGTTCCTTCTACGATCTCTCCGAGAGTCATGTAAACCGTTGTAGATAAGGTAGAAACATTATTGCAGGCATCTAGAATCGCACTAGTATGACCATAGAGTGTCACCGTGTCGCAGCTTTTAGTGAATGCCCCATAGATTTCGCGTAAGCGCACCCGATGCTCCAAAAGGCGCTCGCTGCGTTCCTGCTGGTCTTCCATGCTCAGAATGGTTGGAGTATGGCGGTACTCATCGCCCATGAGGTGAGCTTGCTCGAGAAAGGCAAGATAAGCCGTCCGTCGCAATTCCTCTTGACGTGCCTTGTCTTGAGTGGCTGCTGCAGCCTCAGTTTGCATCTGTGCCGCTCGAATGTGCCCGCGGCTCGTTACCCAGCTCGCCAGCACAGCCGTGAAGCCTGTCAGCGTTGCAATCCACAATCCGTTGTCCCCCATGTCACTAGATTGTGGACGCTCATGCCTCAGATCACCAGACCAAGACTCTGGTCAGGTGCTGCGGTTCAGCGGTCACGCGTACGGCAACACACGCCTTTGCAGCCATCGCTAGCTCGCAAGGGAAGCGTCGCCCATTCTCGACTTCTGAGTACCTGTACGCGGCAAAGCCCCTCTGCGCAGGTCAGGACAAGATGGCCCTCAATC
>NZ_JAFFZN010000053.1 GCF_017676385.1 Streptomyces spirodelae | reverse complement strand
CCCCCGCGACGGCTCCACATTCGCCCACGCCCCCACACTTGGGGCCCCGAACCCCCGGACGAACAGTTCGAGAGCGTGCTGGGGGCAACCCCTCACGCGTTGGAATCCCGTATCCTCCGCCCAGCCTCACCGGGCTGAACGAAGTGCCCGGACCACTCAGCGGTCGGGGCACTTGTCGTTGGCTGGTCTCAGTTTGGCCTCAGTTGGGCCCACAAGGTCCACCTCGGCGGAGCAGCCGTCGCGAGATGCACCGCAAGGGGGCGGAGGCTGCGGCACAGGGTCCGGACCGACTCCGGGGGTGCGACCGCAGGCCCCAGCCGACCGCAGGCCCCAGCCGAGCGGAAGCGTCAGGCGAGCGGAAGCGCGAAGACACCGGCATATCAGCCGAATCCCGCCCAGTGCCCGCTCGGGTATGTCCTTACACAGACCTGACCGCTATCGTGCTCTTAATGTTGCAGGATGGTTATACGAGAGCGCCACTGCCCTCCGTCCGCCGGACATCCCCCGCACCTCCGGCGGAGAGACCGTCAGCGCCACCTGCACCTGCGAAGGCCGACCGGCCGTCCGGTCGCCGCGATCCGTTCCTCGACAATGCGAAGTACCTCACCATCGTGCTGGTCGGGGTCGGGCACCTATGGGCACCCATGCAGGGCGACAGCCGCACCGTCAGCGCCCTGTACGCCACGCTCTACGCCTTCCACATGCCGGCCTTCATCATCATCTCCGGCTTTCTCTCCAGGAGTTACGAGGGCACCCCGCGCCAGATCAAGCGGCTCGTCACGGGCGTCCTTGTGCCGTATCTGGCGTTCCAGACGGTCTACACGCTGTTCATGCGGTGGCTCGACGACCCGCAGCGGGAGTTCCATTACCAGGAGCCGGGGTTCGCGCTCTGGTTCCTCGTCGCATTGTTCGTGTGGCGACTGACCACGCCGGTGTGGAAGAACCTGCGCTGGCCGATGCCTGTGGCCCTGGCGATCGCCGTGGGTGCGAGTGTCACGCCGAGCATCAGCAGCGACCTGGACCTGATGCGCATCGCGCAGTTCCTGCCCTTCTTCGTCCTGGGGCTGCAACTGCGGCCGGAGCACTTCGAACTCGTACAGCGTCGTGCAGCCCGCCGGATCGCGGTGCCGGTGACGGCCTGTGCACTGCTGCTGGCGTACTGGTCGGTGCCCCGGATGTCTTCCGACTGGTTCCTGCGGGAGAAGTCCGCGGCGGAGATGGGGGTGCCCGCCTGGGTCGACGCGACGATGGTGCTGGCCGTCTTCGGCTGTGGCCTGGTGCTGACCGTGTGCTTCCTGGCCTGGGTTCCCCGTCGGCACATGTGGTTCACCGCCCTGGGCGCGGGCACGCTGTGCGCCTACCTGCTGCATGTGTATCCGATCAAGCTCTCCCGCGAGCTGGACTGGTACAGCCTCGGCTGGGTCGGCCACCCGGCGAGCCGTGTCGCCCTGACGGTGCTCGTCGCAGCAATGATGACGCTCCTGTGCACCTCTCCCGTACGCAAACTGTTCCGGTCCCTGATGGAACCAGCCATGCCCTGGTTCTTCCGGGCCGGCCAGCAGGCAGGAGGCGCGGCTCACGGAAAGCGGCCGAAGCGGGACCGCTCGGTGCGCTGATCGGCTCGCTTTGCCGCCCACGGCATGCCGACGGCTGAAGTGCCCCTCACTCGTCAGAACGTGGTTGCCCGATCGCCCGGACATCTCTTTCTACAGTGCTGTAGTTTTTCCGTCGGGGCCTCAAGCCGAGGCCGCCGGGTCCGCCAACGGCACGAAAGGAGAAGAACGTGGGAGTTTCCCTGGCCAAGGGTGGCAATGTCTCGCTCAGCAAGGAGGCACCGGGGCTGAGCGCGGTTCTGGTCGGCCTGGGCTGGGACGTGCGGACCACCACCGGCACCGACTACGACCTCGACGCCTCGGCCCTGCTGTGCGACGAGGCCGGCAAGGTCGTCTCCGACCAGCACTTCGTCTTCTACAACAACCTCAAGAGCCCGGACGGTTCCGTCGAGCACACCGGGGACAACCTCACCGGCGAGGGAGAGGGTGACGACGAAGTCATCAAGGTGAACCTGGCTGCTGTCCCCGCTGAGATCGCCAAGATCGCCTTCCCCGTCTCCATTCACGACGCCGAGGCGCGCTCGCAGAACTTCGGGCAGGTGCGAGGCGCCTTCATCCGGGTCGTCAACCAGGCGAACAACCAGGAGATCGCCCGCTACGACCTGACCGAGGATGCCGCGACGGAGACGGCGATGGTCTTCGGAGAGCTGTACCGGCACGGCGCCGAGTGGAAATTCCGCGCCGTCGGCCAGGGCTACGCGTCCGGCCTTGCCGGGATCGCGGCCGACTTCGGCGTCAACGTCTGATATCGCCGCACGAGACCGCTGCCCCGCGGCCGGTGTGCCGTGGGGCGCTCCCCTGATCCGTGACCCACTGCCACTCGAACCGAGGACCCTGAGATGTCCGTGAACCTGTCCAAAGGCCAGCAGATCAACCTGACCAAGTCCGGCGGTGGCTCGCTCACCAACGTGCGGATGGGGCTGGGCTGGCAGGCCGCACCGCGTAAAGGATTCCTTGCAAAGCTCGCCGGAGCCCGAGAGATCGATCTCGACGCCTCGGCCGTACTGTTCGCGGCCGGTGAGCCGGTCGACGTCGTGTTCTTCCAGCATCTGGTCAGCGACGACGGCTCGGTCCAGCACAGTGGCGACAATCTCGTCGGTGGCACCGGCGCGGGCGACGACGAGTCCATCAGCGTGGCACTCGAACGTGTTCCGTCCCGGGTGGACCAGATCATCTTCACGGTGAACTCCTTCACCGGTCAGACCTTCGAGGAGGTGCAGAACGCCTACTGCCGCCTCATCGACGAAAGCTCCGGCCAGGAACTCGCCCGCTACACCCTCACGGGAGGCGGGCCGCACACAGCGCAGATCATGGCCAAGGTCCACCGGTCCGGCGGAGGGTGGCAGATGGCCGCCATCGGCGAGCCGGCACAAGGACGCACCTTCCAGGACCTGCTGCCTGTGATCGCCCGTCACCTGTGACGTCCGCGGGCCAGTCGGTCACGGGTGGTGCAAAACCGGGAGCAACTGGCCCACCCCGTGGTCGATTCCGCGCGGCTGGGGCCCGTCAACCGGATGACTACGGGCTGAAGAACGAGCTGCAGAGCCCGTTCGCGGGGCTCCAGGTTCCCCGCCGCGCTTCTTGGCCCCGACGATCACGAGAACGACGATGAGCAGCAAGGCCAGTTCACTCAGCCCGAACACCAGGTCCACTCTCCTGAGACAGATGGCACAACACGCCGACACCGGCAGTGACTTGAAAACTACAGTGCTGTAGAAGCCTGGCGTAGCGTAGGGCCTGCGGCAAGTACGCCTCGTGACCGGGGCAGGACTGCACGCACTCAAGTGCTGGCACGGCATACGAAGGAGAACGCCCGCGATGGTGTTCAAACGGCTTCTCGGGGCTCTCGGAGTCGGCGGCCCCTCGGTGGACACGGTCCTGGACGACGGACCAGTACGGCCGGGCGGCCCGCTCTCCGGCGAGGTGCATCTCGAAGGCGGCTCCGCCGACTGCGAGATCGAGCAGATCATCCTCGAGCTCGTCGCCCGGGTGGAGGCGGAGCACGGTGACGAGGAGCACGAAGGCGTGATCGCTTTCGACCGCATCACGGTCGGCGGCGGATTCCGCCTCGCAGAGGGCGAGCGGCGCGACGTGCCGTTCACGGTCGCTCTTCCGTGGGAGACACCGATCACGGAACTGCACGGCCAGTCCCTCGGCGTGATCCTCGGCGTCCGTACGGAGCTGGCCGTGGCGGGAGCCAAGGACAAAGGCGACCTCGACCCCCTGCGGGTGGCCCCGCTCCCCGCGCAGGAAGCCGTACTGGAGGCTCTGGGACAGCTCGGGTTCGGCTTCAAGTCCGCGGACCTGGAACTCGGCCACATCCACGGCACGGGACAGGCGCTGCCCTTCTACCAGGAGATCGAACTCTCCCCGGCCCCGCAGTATGCGCACGCCGTCAACGAGGTGGAGGTGACCTTCCTCGCCACCCCGGGCGGCATGGAGGTCGTCCTGGAGGCCGACAAGCGCGGCGGACTCTTCTCCGAGGGACACGACGCCGTCAACCGCTTCACCGTCAGCCACGAGGGCGTCGAGCACCTCGACTGGAACACCGAAGTCGACTCGTGGGTACGGCGGATGGTTGAGCACCATGGCGGCTACGCCGCGGACCACGTCGGGCCGCACCCGCCCCACCAGGGCCATGGATTCCACCACGACGACTCCCATGGCGGCCACCACCGCTCCGGCCCCAGCACAGGCGCCGTCGTCGCCGGCGCGGCGGCCGGTGTCGCCGTCGGCGTGGCCGGCGGGTTCGTGGCCGCCGAGGTCATCGACGAGGTCTTCGACGACGATGACGAGGAGGAAGAGGAGGACTGAGCCCCGGCGGGGACTCGTTGTGCCCTTGTAGGGGAGGGTGCACCCGCAAGCAGGGGGCGGCCGATGGGTGAACGGTGGCCGGCAAGGCGCTCTGCCTTCCGGCCGCAGCCGCAAAGTGTCCGCCCTGCCGTCCCCCTCTGCACTCGGCAGCCTGTGCACGGTTCAGCCGCCCCTGCCCCAGCGCCTCGGAAGAGGAAAGAGGGCGCCGCCGATTACTTCTACAGCCTGTAGAATTCCCGTCCCCGGTGCGCACAGGCAACCGGGGCCGACAAGGAGAACGGAGTTCGCATGGCCCTCTGGGACCGCATCAAGGAATCGGCGCAGACGATGCAGAGCCAGCTGGAGGCGAAGAAGAACGATCTCAAGAGCGGAGCCTTCCGGGACGCGAGCATGGCGATGTGCGCCCTGGTCGCCGCAGCCGACGGCAGCATCGACCCCGACGAGAGGCGCAAGGTCGCCCAGCTCATCGCGACCAACGAAGTACTGCGGAACTTCCCCGCCGAAGACCTGCAGGCCAGGTTCGAGGCCAACTGCGACAAGCTGACCGCCGACTTCGACTTCGGCAAGGTCAGCGTGATGCAGGAGGTCGGCAAGGCCAAGAAGAAGGCCGCCGAGGCGCGGGCCGTCATCCAGATCGGCATCGTCATCGGCGGCGCCGACGGCCACTTCGACAAGGACGAACAGGCCGTCGTCCGCGAAGCGTGCTACGCACTCGGGCTGCCGCCCCACGAGTTCGACCTCTGACCGCACGTACCCACGCCTGACCGCCAGGACGCCCGCGGCGGTTCCGGCTGCCTCCACCGCGCCCGCCGCCTCTTGGGAAGGCGATGTGGTCAAGGCGGTCGGCAGAAGACCGATGGGCGGTGCGCGCCAGGCCGCGTGCCGCCTTCTGCCTGCTTCCGTCTCTTCCGTTCGCCAGTCCCGCGCGACCGGGAGCCCATGTCGCTCGGCTCACGCGGCAAATTGGCTAACGTAGGTCACCAGGCAGCAAGGGAGGAGCCATGGACAGGGCAGGGCAGCAACCGGGGCGGCGGCGCGGGCAGGGGCAGCTCGAAGCCATGGTGCTCACGGCGCTCCACGAAGCCGACGAACCGGTGACCGCTGCATGGGTACGGGACCGGATGGGCGGCGGCCTCGCCTACACCACCGTGATCACCATCCTCTCCCGCCTGCTCGCCAAGGGCGCGGTGACGCGGAAGAAGGCCGGACGCGCCTTCGTATGGACACCCTCCGCCGATGCGGCGGGCCTCGCGGCGAACCGTATGCGCCAGCTCCTCGACAAGGAGAACGACCGGGGAACAGTCCTGACCCGCTTCGTCTCCGGGCTGACCGGCGAGGACGAGCAACTGCTGCGGGACCTGCTGACGAAGAGCCACGACAGCTCTGCGGCAGACGGCGCTCAGGAAGACGGCACCGGCCCGGAAACAGACGGCACCCGAAGGAAGCGCGACTGAGCCGTGGGCCTGTTCGTCCTCCTCCCCCTCGTGCTGCCCCTGACGTCCTGGCCGGTGGCCCGGCTCGCGGAGCGGCGTCTGCACCCGCGTACGGCGACGCTCCTGCTGGCCGCGGTCGGCGCGGTCCTCGCGGCGTGCAGCACCCTGTGCCTCGGGCTCCTGGTCGTCGTCGGCACCGCGCAACTGCCGGGCAACCCGCTGCCCGACGGCTGGTCGGACCCGGAAGTCAGGCAGGCCGTCCCCTACGACGAGGTGCTGGGACAGGTTTCAATTCCGGCGCTCGCCGCCCTTCTCGCCACGTGCGGCGCCACCCTCGTCCGCCACCGGCGCGTCCACCGAAGGGCTTTACTGGCGCTTGAGGGGGTGCGGAACACCTCTGTCGCGGTCCTTCCCGACAAGGCCCCGTACGCCTTCGCTCTGCCCGGCACCCGGCGCAGCCGGAAACGGATCGTCGTATCCACCGGCATGCTCGACGCCCTGGAACCCGCCGAGCGGCGCGCGCTCTTCGCTCACGAGCGGGCGCATCTGGCCGCCCGCCACCACCGTCTTCTGCTGCTCGCGCGGCTGTCCGCCAACGCCCACCCGTTCCTGCGGCCGCTGCGAACGGCCGTCGAGTTCGGCGTCGAACGCTGGGCCGACGAAGAGGCGGCACACTCTGTCGGCGACCGGCGCCTGACAGCCCGCGCCGTGGGCAAGGCCGCACTCATCGCCGCATCCGGCCCGCTGAGCGGTGTTCTCGCCTTCGCAGCCGCGGGCCAGGTGCCGCGCCGCGTTCAAGCCCTGCTCGCCCCCGCGCCCACCACCCGCCTGTGGCGCCCTCCGGTCACCGCCTCCGCGTTCGCCACCTGGCTGGCAGCGGCAGGCGCCGCAGCCTCCGCCCTGTCATCCGCAAACGCCGCCATCACCCTGGCGTTGATCCTCCAGGCAGCCACGCCGCTCTGATCCGCGGTTCCCGGCCACCGCTCCGACGTTGACCGCGGCTCCATACCCGCTCCTGGCTCCCCCACTGACGAAAGCCGTGCCGGGCCGCTGTCCAACAAGCCCCGCTCCGGCGGTAGCCCTACGACGCGTGCGGTCCCCATCGCCGCGGTCGCACTCCAGCCGAGCTCCAGTGAAGTGAGCTGAGCCACAAGCTGTCACAGCGCCCGAAGGCGCGGTGTCTTGAGGCCGAGCACCTGGAATCGGAGGAGGCACCATGGCTGGGAACACGCATGTGGTCGTGATCGGTGGCGGATACGCGGGCGTGATGGCCGCGAACCGGCTGACGCTGCGCGACGATGTGAGCGTGACGCTGATCAACCCGCGCCCGGACTTCGTCCACCGGCTCCGTCTGCACCAGCTGGTGGGCGGGACCCACGACGCGGTCGTCGCCTACCGGGACGTCCTGGCCGAGCGCGTGCGGCTGGTGGTCGACACGGTGACCCGTATCGACGCGGCCGAGCGCAACGTCGTGACACAGGCGGGCGGCGCCACCCTCGACTACGACTATCTGGTCTACGCCGTGGGCAGTGGCAGCGCCGAACCGGACATGCCAGGGGTGGCCGAGTTCGCCTACCCGGTCGCCACCCTGGAGGAGGCACAGCGGCTGCGCGCGGTCCTCGACGCCGCGCCCGCCACGGCCGAGGTGACGGTGGTCGGCGCCGGTCCCGCCGGCATCGAGACCGCCGCCGAGCTGGCGGAGCGGGACCGCCGGGTGACCCTGGTCTGCGGTGGCGTGCTCGGCCCGTATCTGCACACCCGGGGCCGGCGCTCGGTTGCGAAAGGGCTCGCCAAACTCGGTGTGACGGTCGTCGACGGCTCCGGCACGAAGGTGACGGCGGTGACCGGCGAGGCCGTACGGCTCGCGAACGGCCGTGAAGTGGCGAGCGAGATCACCGTGTGGGCGGCCGGATTCGGCGTCCCCGATCTGGCCGCCCGCAGCGGGCTGAGCACCGATGCCGAGGGCCGCCTGCTCACGGACGAGACGCTGACCAGCGTGGACGACGCACGCATCCTCGCCGCCGGGGACGCGGCGTCACCTTCCGGCCTGCCGCTGCGGATGAGCTGCCTGAACGCGTCGCCGCTGGCCGCCCGGGCCGTCGAGACCGTGTTCAGCCGACTCGCGGGCGAGCAGCCGGAGAGCCTCCGCCTGTCGTTCTACGCCCAGTGCATCAGCCTGGGCCGCAGCGCGGGCATCTACCAGTTCGCCAACAGGTCCGATGTCGCGATCGGGGTGCACATCGACGGCGGCCTGGGCGTCAGGATCAAGGAAAAGGTCTGCACGGCCACCCTCGAACACCTGGCCACAGAGGCGAAGAAGCCCGGCTCGTTCCGTCTGCACCAGTCGCCGGGAGGAGTCGCCAAGCGCCGGCAACTGCTGCGCACCCACGGCGCCGAGGCGCCGACCGCCGCCGGCCGGGCAGCCTGACCGGTGCCTGCCGCGAGGCTCTTGCCGTGGACACACGCGAACGTGGTCGGCCATCCGGGCCGACCCCGAAGGACGAGGAGAAGGGACGAGAGATGAGCGACGAGGCCACCGGCCCGGCGACCGAGACGTTCCTCGCCCACCGCAACCTGCTCTTCACCGTCGCCTACGAGATACTCGGATCGGCCGCCGACGCCGAAGACGCCCTCCAGGAGACCTGGCTGCGCTGGGTCAAGGCCGACCAGCGGCAGGTGCACGACCAGCGCGCCTACCTGGTGCGGATCACCACCCGCCAGGCGCTCAACCGGCTGCGCACCGTGAAGCGTCGCCGGGAGGCGTACGTCGGCCCCTGGCTGCCCGAGCCGCTGCTCACCACGCCGGACGTGGCACAGGACATCGAGCTCGCCGAAAGCGTGTCGATGGCGCTCATGCTCGTCCTGGAGACGCTCTCCCCGACCGAGCGCGCCGTCTTCGTGCTGCGCGAGGTCTTCGACATCGGCTACGACGAGATCGCGGCCGCCGTCGACAAGAGCCCCGCGGCCGTCCGCCAGATCGCCCACCGCGCCCGTCGGCACGTCGACTCCCGCCGCCCCCGCCGGGTGGTCTCCTCACGGGAGGGTCAGGCGGTCCTGGAGTCGTTCCGGCGCGCTGTCGACACCGGGGACCCGCAGGCGCTCCTCGATGTGCTCGCCCCCGAAGTCGTCCTGATGAGCGACGGCGGCGGCATCAAGCACGCCGCGCTGCGGCCGGTCACCGGCGCCGAGCAGGTGGTCCGTATGTTCGCCGGCGGCATCGGCAAGTTCGCCGGCAAGATCACCGCCGAACCGACCGTGGTGAACGGCAGCCCGGCACTCCTGGTCCGCCTGGACGGCGAGATCGACGGTGTCATGGCCCTCCGCGTCGAGGACTCCCTCATCACCGGCCTCTACTACGTCCGAAACCCGGAGAAACTGTCCCACCTGACGTCCGAGACCCCACTCACCGTGCGCTGAACCCTTTCCTGGACGCACCCGACCCCGATGGGTCCGATCCGACCCGATCCTGCCTCCACCCTCCCTGCCGGACTCGACATCGCGCCGGTCCTGACGCCACTTCCCGCCACTGGCGGGGTACCGCTGAGGGCCGGCGCGCCCATTTCCGGGAAATTCCTGGAAACCGTCGGCCTTCCAAATTCTCCGTCTCCACCGGCGCATTCCTGCGCGACATCACCGTGTGGCAGAGGGCGTCTTCCGGCTGCCCGTCTTTACCATCCGGTTGTGTGACATGGCTCCCAAAAACGGTGCTTCTCGGTCGGCCGCTGCGTACGGAACAACTGCGGGAAAGGCTGCTGCCCAAGCGGCTGGCCCTGCCGGTGTTCTGCAGCGACCCGCTCTCCTCGGTCGCGTACGCCACCGAGGAGACGCTGCTGATCCTGGCTCTCGGCGGTACCGCCTTTCTGGACCTGGCCTGGTACATCGGCCTCGTCATCGTGCTGCTGCTGACCGTGGTGATCGCCTCGTACCGGCAGACGTGCCACGCCTATCCGCACGGCGGTGGCGCGTACGCCGTCAGCGCCGACAACCTCGGCGCCACCGCAGCACTGACCGCGGCCAGCGCGCTGCTGGTCGACTACGTGCTGACCGTGGCCGTCTCCGTGGTGGCGGGCGTCGCCGCCGTCACCTCGGCCGCCCCTGCCCTGTCGGGCCACGCGGTCGGGATGTCGGTCGGCTTCGTGGTGCTGCTGGCGCTGGTGAACCTGCGCGGAGTCAGAGAAACCGGACGGGCTTTCGCGGCGCCCACCTACGGGTTCGTGCTCGGCATCTACGTGATGTTCGCTTTCGCCGCTGTACGGATGGCGAAGGGTGCCACCATTCGCGCCGAATCCGCTGATCTGCCCATCCACGCCACCAGCAGTTTCGCCGGAGTGGCGCTGGTGTTCCTGGTCATGCGGGCGTTCGCCTCCGGCTGTACGGCGCTGACCGGGGTGGAAGCGATCAGCAACGGCGTACCGGCCTTCGCCAAGCCGAAATCCCACAACGCGGCAGCCACGCTGGCGATCATGGGGCTGATCTCCGTGAGCATGTTCACCGGCATCACGGTCCTGGCGCTGGTCTACCAGGTGCATGTCGCCGACGACCCCACCGCACTCGGGCTGCCGGCCGACGCCTCCCCGCCCACGGCCCTGGCCCAGATCGCGAGGGCCACCTTCGGCGACGTCCACTTCCTCTTCTACTACCTGCAGGCGGCGACCGCGGGCATCCTCATCCTGGCCGCCAACACCGCCTTCAGCGGCTTCCCCACCCTCGCCTCGATCCTCGCCCAGGACCGCTACCTGCCCCGGCAGTTGCACCACCGCGGCGACCGGCTGGTGTTCTCCAACGGCATCATCCTGCTGTCGCTGGCCGCCGTCGGACTCATCGTCGCCTTCAACGCCAGCGTCACCGCGCTCATCCAGCTCTACATCATCGGCGTCTTCGTCTCCTTCACCCTCTCCCAGGCCGGCATGGTCAAGCACTGGAACAAGCTGCTGCCGCAGACCTCGGACAGGGCGGAGCGCGTACGTATGCACCGCTCACGCCTGATCAACGCCACCGGGGCGACTTTCACCGGGATCGTGCTGGTGATCGTGCTGATCACCAAATTCACCCACGGCGCCTACATCGTCATCCTCGCCATGCCGCTGCTCTTCCTCGCCATGAAAGGTGTGCGCAGGCACTACGACACTGTCACGGCCGAGCTTGCCGTACCGCCCGAAGCGCGGCCGGAGCGCCCTTCCCGCAACCACGCGATCGTCCTGGTCTCCAAAATCGACGCCCCCACCATGCGGGCCATCGGTTACGCCCAGTCCATCCACCCCCACAGCGTGGTGGCTCTGACCGTCGCCGAGGAGCCGCAGGAGACCGCCGCCCTGCGGGACGCGTGGGAGCACCACGACATGGGCGTGCCGCTGGTCGAGCTGGAATCGCCGTACCGCGAGATCAGCCGCCCGGCACTGAGCTACGTACGCGGTCTCCGCAAGGAAAGCCCCCGCGACGTGATCACCGTCTTCATCCCCGAGTACGTACCCGACCACTGGTGGGGCCAGCTCCTCCACAACCAGAGCGCGCTCCGGCTCAAAGCCCGCCTGCTGTTCACCCCAGGCGTCATGGTCACCAGCGTCCCTTACGTGCCACACCCTCACGAACACCACGAGCACCACTAGCTCTATGAGAACCCGCGAGCATTATGAGCACCACGATCACCAGCACGGCCCCGGCACACGACTCGGACCGGGCCATCGACATGGCCGGCACGCCAGTCCGCCAGCGGGTGACATGGACAGCACAGCGGACGAGCCGGTGCAGGCGCATACTGGGCGCAATGACAAAGCCTTTTGCACCGAAGCGTCATCTGCCCAGCAGCCCCTTCAAAGCTCCAGTCGCGCCGGCTCCCAAGCACTTCGCCGTTGGCGACCAGGTCACACACGACACCCACGGCCTCGGCCGGGTGATCGGCGTCGAGGACGGAGTCGCGGCACTCGTGGATTTCGGCCCCGCGCAAATGCGGATCTTGAGCCCCTACACCAAGATGACCAAGCTGTAGGACCGAACGTGCCCGGTCACGGCACGCCGGGCCCCTTCGAGGGCCTGTACCGGAAGGAAGCCCCACTCATCGACCCGACCTCGCTGTTCTCCGCCCCGGAAGAGCACTCGCGCCGCTTCGCTGCGGCATTGGCGCCTCCGACGACAAACCCCTTCCAGGCCCCCGACTTCGGGGAGGACGACAACTTCCCGCCCGCGGATGGACAGGGGCCCGTTCCGGACGCGCGCGCGGTGCGTCCCGAGGCAACTGGCGGCTAGCAGCCGGCAGCGGCCAGGGACCAGACCGACGCCGACGCGGCAGGGCGCATCGGCCGTCCACGGCGATGTGGATTCCGTCCCCTGCCGCGTCCACAGGCTGACGGCGCAACCATCCGGCCGCCTGGCGCCGGACGCCACATCAAGGACACCGTCCTCCACCGCCCCCGAGCGGTCCTCACAGGACCGAGCCCGGCGGTGAGAGGTGGTGAGGCGGTGAGGCGCGCTCGAAAACCAGTGGCACGGCGCCGCTGAGCGCCCCTACCGTGCTGCCGGACCGAGTCGTCTACTCGAGGACGTGCCGTTGTACACCCTGTGAGTTTTCCCGAGCGCTGATTGGTCGCGCGTCGCACATGTGCGCCGCGCTGCTTCTTGCTGCGGATTTCTCACTGAAACCGGTGTACTTCTGTGCTCAACACCTGGGTGGTCATGCCCACCTGCCTGCCGCTCGTTCTCCGTCGCTGCCATATCTGCGGGTCCGAGCGCTTCCGGACAAACGGAAAGTTTCGCGTCAACGCGAACCACAAGCTCCTCGACGCCTGGCTCCTCGCGCTCTGCACCGCTTGCGGGGGGACCACAAAGCTCACGGTTCTGGAGCGGAGGAATGTGCGCTCCATACGGCCCGAGCTGCTGGACCGGCTGCACAACAACGACCTCGGCCTGGCCGCCGAGTTGCTCCAGGACCCGGCCGTACGGCGCCGCAACTGCATCGCCCTCGACTGGGACAACACCTGGCGCCTCGACACCGGCGGATCGGATCACCTGCATCACGAGGTAATCGACATCTCCGTCCGCTTCGCGGCCCGGATACCCGTCCGGCCGGTACGGCTGATCGCTGAAGGCTGCGCCCTTTCACGGGCCGAGGTCGAGAGACTCCTCAAGGAGGGCAGACTCGTCTCAGCAGTCCGGCTGAACGCCAGACTGTCCGCCGACTTCACCTTCACACTCAAACGCTGACCCCTTCTCGGCGTCAGGATCCTGGGGCCTGTCCGGCTCGGAAAATCCGCCGGACAGGCTCCAGCTCCCCCCGGGAGACTGTCGAGACGG
>NZ_JAFFZN010000052.1 GCF_017676385.1 Streptomyces spirodelae | reverse complement strand
GGCAGCTCAATGATTCGGCGTCACGCGGCCGCCACAGAACACGAAGAAGCCACCGGCTGGCTGCCGGTGGCTTCTTCTATGCGGTCCTCGTCTCGAGCCGCGACGCCGCGGTTCAGCGGTTGCGCTCGCCGTTGGCCGAGAGGGCCGAGATGTCGTCCAGGACGTGCGACAGCGGCTCGTCGCCCTTGGTCTGGGACGAGTTCTCCGCGCACTTCTGCGACTGGTACGAGGACAGAACGTTGATGTCCTGAACCGTGATCGGGATGAGGCCGATGAGGGAGCCCACGTTGATCTTCTCCATGGGCAGCAGGCAGAGCCTGTTCAGGGTGCCCTGGATGAGCTGGTTCTGCGGGCTCATATTGCCGTAGGTGGCGGAGTTGCTGTCGCTGGAGTCGGCGCCGTTGCCGTTGACCGTGGTCGGGCCGTGGTCGTTGCCGGTGGCCAGCGCCTGCGGGGCGGCCATGGCGGAGATGCCGACGAGCGACAGGGCCACCGTTGCGGTGGACAGGGCCTTCTTCATCATGGGTTCTACCGTTCTTCCTGGAATGGTGCGGAAGTCTGGGACGCCGGGTCTAACTGACTTCCGCCTCATGAGTTTTTCCTTTTCACCTGAATGGTGAGTGCGCCGTGACCCGAAAATCCGTTACCGGCGCGGGGCTTTCACTCGACCGGCGGAAGTCCTCCCAGCAGATTCCGGCCGTCGATCAGTTTCCCGGTCTTGAGAGGACGCTTCACCGCCTCCACCAATGCGTCGAACTGCGGGCCTTCCACACCCACCGGAGGAGAGGCGGAAAGCAGCTCGCCACTTCCGAGCGCGTAATCGAGACCACCGTTCAAACTCGCGCGGGGCCCGACAGGCGGCCCGCTCGCAAAGGCGGGTGACGCTGCTCCCAGAGCCACCACAGAGCCCGCGATGGCGGCGGCCGTCCTTCTGTATTTCATAGGCTCTTTCTTCTCCCGGAAACTGTGTGATGTTCCGAAGGTCCGCCTGGCGGTCGATGGTGCATGGCAAGCCGGAAACCGCACGCGGCGCGCATTGCGCATCGGGCCGTACGGCTCGGACCGCACAGCGCGCGACTCCTCACCCTTTTTCGGGGCTCTGCGCTTGCGCTGAACCGCGCGGATCGCGGAACTGCTGACAAAGCGAGTTCCGCGATCCGCATATGTCCTCGCGCGCGAAGAGAGCCGGCCGACCGCGCACCGAGCCACAGTCGACGGGACAGGCTGACCGGACGGATCAGGCGCCGCGCCGGAGCGAGCGGCGGTAGAGCACCACGCCGCCCAGCAGCGTGCCCACACCGAGCGCCGCCGTACCCCAGGTGCCGCCCCCGCCGGTCGCCGCCAGGACGCCGGACGCCGGGGCCTCGTGCTCCGGCTGGGGAGCGCTCGGGGCGGCCTCGTGGGCCGTACCGGCGGGCGGCAGTTCCTTCTCGGCCTTCGGAGCGCGCTCGTCGGCCTGCGGGGTCGCCGGCTTCTCGACTCGGTTCTCCACTGGCTCAGCGGGCCGCTCCGGAGCGCGCTCGGGCGGCTGCTCCTCGGCGCTTCCCGGCGGCTGCTCCTCCTCGGCCTGCTGCGGCGGCTTCGCCGGCTTCTCCTCCGGCTTGTGGTGGTGCGGAGGGTGCTTGGCCGGGGCGTGCCCGTTGAAGCAGTTGTTGCCGAACGCCGGGTTGAGCAGCGCCACGATGTTCAGCGTGTTGCCGCAGACACTGGCCGGTAGATGCACCGGAGCCTGGACCACGTTGCCCGATCCGACGCCGGGGGAGCCGGCGGCGCCACCACCGGCTCCCGCATCGGCCTGGGCGTATCCTGCTGCACTCGCGAGCGCTCCCGTAGCAGCGGCAGCGGTCAGGAGGCTGTTGCTCAAGACCTTTCGCATGGTCTCTTCCTGCTCTCAGTCTGGTGCGGAAGATGCGGAATTCTCGAAATCCCGTATCCGCGTATCAGGAAACCGGACGGCTCCGGCGCGTGGGCTCCACTCCCCGCACCGGAGCCGTCCGAACTGGTTCCCGCGCACGAGGGCGGGGAATGTCAGTCGGCGACGCAGGTGTTGCCGAACGCCGGGTTGAGCAGGGCAATGATGTTGACGGTGTTGCCACAGACCTGGACCGGAACGTGGATCGGAACCTGGATGACATTGCCCGAGATGACACCGGGGGAGTCGGCGGCGCCGCCCTGGGCGCCCGAGTCTGCGAGGGCCGGAGCAGCGGCAGTGCCCAGGGCCATCAGCGTGCCTGCGGCAACGGTCGCGACCTTCGTGTACTTCACGTGGGAGTCCTTTCTCAAGCGGGGTTTCCCTGGACCACGGATTTCGTATGTCCACGAGTGCTGGCTGATCGCCCGCAACTCCGCTGTCGCCATTCGTAACGATGCCGCGTTCCGTACGACACGAGTTATGCCGAATTACCTTCTTCATCCCTCCATTGGCGTAATGATGGGCACGGCTGCGTCACTCGATGTGAGTGTGTGCGCCTATATGCACCTCCACCTGAGGCATGACGTCCGGTAATTGACTCGGAAAACAGCGGAAGGCCCGGGGCGCACGCCCCGGGCCCATTGCCCGCGTTCCGCTCTGGCCGCGGCCGTGCCGCTCAGCGGTTTCCGGTGCCGTTACCGGAGAGGAGGGGAATGTCCTGCAGGAAGTGCGACAGCGGCTCGTCGCCCTTCGTCTGGGTGGAGTTCTCGACGCAGGTCTGAGTCTGCTTGCTGGACAGGAGGTTGATGTCCTGAACCGTGATCGGAATGAGGCCGATGAGCGAGCCCAGGTTGAGCTTGTCCGGCAGGGCGATGCACGGCTTGTTCAGCGAACCCTGGATCAGTGCGAACTGCGGGCTCCAGTTCCCGTAGGTGGCCGAGTTGCCGTACATCTGGTCGGCGCCGTTGCCGTTGACCGTGGTCGGGCCGTGGTCGTTGCCGGTGGCCATGGCCTGTGGGGCGGCCACGCCGACGATGGCCGTGGCCGCCGCCGCAGTGGCGAGCGCGTGCTTGATCATTGAAGTCCTCCTGACGTGGAGCTCGGACGCGGAGCGCACTGGACAACTTGGCTAAACAGGGTTAGTTGCGCATATTCACCCGGACGACAACACTCTGACCAGCCGATATGTGATCCTCGGCTGATCATTCCGGCCCTTTCCCGCCTCTTTCCGATCCCTTTTCCCACCTTGCTCGGAGCCGTTCAGCGGGCTGTTCATTGGGTCGTTTGCACGCCTTCTGAAGGCTGTTTGCCAGCCGCCAGCCGCCAGCCGCCAGCCGCCTGCCGACCGCCCGGCGACCGTCTTCCGGCCGAGTCATCGCCGCCCCCCGATCGCCGTCCCCGACCGAAGAGCCCGCCCGTTCGGTGCAGCCGTTCCTGCCGTGACGGCCCATGGGCGGTATGCATGGAGGGCGATATGCATGGAGAGTCACGCAGGGGCGTGCGGCACCGCGCAGCGCGAGGCACGGAGAACGAGGCGCGGGGTGCGGCGGCAGGCGGGTCCCGGAAGGGAGCACGGCCGTGAGCGGGACCGTTGTGGTGGGCGTCGACGGCTCTCCGTCGAGCCTGGAGGCCGTCGATGTCGCCGCGCGAGAGGCGAGGCTCCGCGGGGGTCCGCTGCGCGTCGTGCACGCGTTCGTCTGGCCGACGACGAAAGTCCCGCTCGGCTCGTCCGCCACGGGCCCGCCCGAAGAGGGCATGCGCAGCCTCGCCGAGCGCACCACAGAGGAGGCCGCCGCCCGAGCCAAGAGCGTCCAGCCGACCGTCGAGGTCACCCACGCGGTCGTGCCGGGCGAGCCGCTCTCCGTCCTCGCCACCGAGTCGCGCGACGCCGAGCTGGTGGTCGTCGGCACACGCGGGCTCGGCGGCTTCACCGGGCTGCTCGTCGGCTCGGTCGCCGTGTACCTGACCGCACACGCCGAGTGCCCCGTGCTGGTCACCCGCGGCAGGAAGCACCCCGCCGGGCCGGTGCTGCTCGGAGTCGACGGTTCCGAAGTGGGCGACGCGGCTGTCGGCTGGGCGTTCAAAGAAGCGTCACTGCGCGGTGCCGAACTTGTGGCACTGCACAACTGGAACGCCTGGACGGGACCGATCGGGGCGGGCCCCAGCATCCAGGTGCCCACCTACTACGACGTGGACCTCTACCGGGCCGAGGAGGAGCGGGTACTGGCGGCGGCGATCGTCGGCTGGCGCGAACAGTACCCGGACGTCGAGGTGACGCCCCGGCTCGTCCAGGAGTACACCAGGCAGGCACTGATCGCCGCCAGCGAGGACTCCCAGCTGCTGGTCGTGGGTGCGCGCGGCCGGGGCGGTTTCACCGGGCTGCTGCTCGGGTCGGTGAGCCAGGCGGTGCTGCACCACGCGCACTGCCCGGTAGCGGTCGTACGGGCGCACCGCGAGCACGGGCACGGGCACGGGCGGGGACACGGGCACGGACATGGGGGACATCGGTGCGGGCCCACGGAGGGGAACGGCGCCGCGGACTGAGGCGAAGGCGGCGGAGGGGCGTGCCATTCCGTGCCCGGTTGCCTGGTGTTGCGCGTCGCTTGGCTCGATTTCCAGCCGATCCGGTTCCTGAGTAGGGGAGTTGAGGCATCCTGCTCGGAGCGTGAACCAGTATGTTCCGGGCCCGGACACCGACGGGGGTCCGCGTCCGCTGCCCGGCGACTCCGACCGCGACCATACCGTCGGCCTTGCACCCAGGAGCCCCCACAACCATGTGTGCCTGCTGTCGCCCGTTCCTCCTCCGACGCCCGTCCCGGCACCCGAAGCGCAGCCCTGAACGCCGCAAACCGGCGCGCGGCGAGCCGCGTCGCAACCCCCACCGACGGGCGAGCCGTTCCCGGGCGTCCATCGCCGCCGTGCTGGCCGTCGCGGCTGTTCTCCTCATCGGTACGGCGACCGGATGCGGCAGCGGAGACAGCAGTACCGACGGCCGTGCCAACAGTGGTACGAGCGATCCGACGTGCCGCCCGCGCGCAGCCGTGACCGTCGCACAGGCGCGCCGTATCCTCGGCCGCTACGAGAGAGTCGCAGCCAGGGCCGACCGGGCCCGGGACGCCACCCTGCTGGCCGAGGTCGCTGCGGGCAACGCCTTGGAGCGCTCAAAGGCGGCCTACCAGCAGTACGCCTCACTCCCGGAGCGCGAACGGGCTTCGCTCGCCCGCCCCGCCCACTACCGGGACCCGAAGTTCCATATCCCTGCGGGCGCTTCGTGGTTCCTGGTGACCGCCACCCGTACCCGGCCCACCCCGCAGCCCACCGTGCTGGTCTTCGAAGCGGAGCGGGGAGGGCAGGCTCAACACACCGAGCACACCGCGGGCCCAGAGCGCACCGCCCGCCCAGAGCACGGGGCGCGCCCAGAGCACAGGGCGAGCGCAGAGCCCCCGCAGCACACCGAGCACACCAAGGTCACCGAGCCGCCCCCACGCGCAGAGGGCGCAGAGGACGCAGAGAGCGCGGAGCGCGCCGAGCAAGCGGACAAGCGGGCTCAGGGAGCCGACCGAAGGAAGAGCGTCGGCCACGCGGCCGCGTGGCGCCTGCGCGCCGCGCTCCCGCTGCAGGACGGACGCCTGCCGCACATCGCAACGACACCGTCAGGGCTGGCGACCGAGGCCGACCCCACCTCCCGGGCTCGTACGCCGCGCCCGTACGACATCCCGACGATGTACGAGGACCTGTGGCAGACGGGCGGCACGGAAGAGGCCGCAGCACTCGCCCCCAACGCTGTGACGAAGGAGGCCCGGTCCACCTATCGGCACCGTGACGACGAACTCGGCGCCGAGGGGGCGCGAAGACGCTTCGTACCGACGCGGCCGCGCCATCGCGACAGCTATGCGCTGCGCACCGCGGACGGGGGAGTGCTGGCGGTCGTACCCCTCGCACACCAGCAGCGGCTGCGCGTCACCCGCCCCGGCTACCAGCTCACGCCGTCCGGCGAGGAAGCCGTCTACGACCCGACGCCGCGCTCCACCGTCATCAGCACCTTTCACGGCCAAGCTCTCGCCCACCTGCCGCGCAGTGGACGGCCGACTGTGCTGTCGGCGAAGTACGCACTTGTCGACTCACGCTGAGCACTCGATCGAGGGCTCGAAATGCCCATGCGGAGGTGGCCGAGAAATGCTGCAAAGTGCTGAACGCGGCAACTGCCTGTCAGAGGCCCTCACGAGGCGCCTCAGCACACACGGTGCAGCCAGCCGTGTGTGTCCTGGGCACGGCCGTACTGGATGTCCAGCACATGCTCGCGCAGTTCGACCGTCTTCCTGCCCGGTGAGCCGTCACCGACGGTGAACTCGTATCCCTCGCCACCGCCTCCCTCCCCCTTGAACCCGGTGATCGGGGTGACCACCGCCGCCGTACCCGCGGCGAACACCTCGACGAAGGTGCCGTCCGTGACGCCCGCGCGCAGCTCCCCGATGCTGACCGAGCGCTCCACCGGGGTCAGGCCGTGCTCGCCGGCCAGCGCCAGCAGGGTGTCGCGGGTGACGCCTTCCAGAATGGTGCCGAGTTCGGGGGTGACCAGCCGGCCGTCCGAGGTGATCAGGAGGAGGTTCATCGTGCCGGACTCCTCCAGATTCCCCTTGCCCGCGCTGTCGAGGTACAGCACCTGGTCGCAGCCGTGCTCCGCCGCCTCGCGCTGTGCGGCCAGGCTCCCGGCGTAGTTGCCGCCGCACTTGGCAGCACCCGTACCCCCCTCAGCCGCGCGTGTGTATGTGCTGGTCACCCAGAGGGTCACGCCGGTGACACCGGACTCGAAATACGGCCCGGCCGGGCTCGCGATCACGGCGTACTCGACGCGGGAGGCCGGTCGTACGCCCAAAAACGCCTCGGACGCGAACATGAACGGCCGCAGATAGAGGCTCTCCTCGCCCTCGGGCGCCGGAACCCACGGCTCGTCGACCTCCACCAGCGTCGCGACACTGGTGACGAAATCGTCCTCCGGCAGCACCGGCAGTGCCAGCCGCCGGGCGGAGCGGGCGAAGCGGCGCGCGTTCACCTCCGGCCGGAACAGCCACACGCTGCCGTCATCGTGCCGGTACGCCTTCAGGCCCTCGAAGATCTCCTGCGCGTAGTGCAGCACAGCGGCGCTGGGATGGAGCTGATACGGCTCCAGCGGGCCCACCTTGTGCCCCTCCCAGCCGCCCTCGGCTGTCCAGGTGGCCGCAGCCATATGATCGGTGAAGTGCTGCCCGAATCCGGGCGCCGCCAGGATCGCCGCCCGCTCCTCGGCCCCGGCGGGCCGCCCGCTCCGCACCACGGCAAACTCAGCACTCACACCGACTCCTCCCGCCGCCACCCGCCATTTGGCGCCCGGCACCCGCCGCCCAGCGCCGTCATCAGTACGGGCGCTGTCGCCGTACGACGCCCGGGCATCGTAAGTCGCAGGACCTCTCCACGACACGGCTTTGCACCCGGCACGGCGAGGCGTGCGCCTACGGCGCGCCGGGGGCGGCTGGACCGCTGGCGGCTGGCTGCTAGCCGCTGGGCGCTGGCCGCGAGTCGGTAGCCGCTGAACGGGGGCTGGAGGGTGGCGCGTGTACCGGCGCTCGGCCGCCCGCGCGCACCCCCTCGCAGTTCTACGTCAAGCAGTCGTACGCGTACTCGGCGGTACCCCTGCCCTTCCAGTACACGGTGCCCGTTCCGTACGCGGGAATCGTCACGCACTTCGGGTTCTTACCGGAGCTCAACTGCACGGAGCCGTCGATCTCCACGCCGCAGTCATTGCGCAGCGAGGCCCAGCCCGGACCCTGATCGGTCAGCTCGGCGCAGGCACCCAGCACATGCGGCGCCGCAGCCCCGCGCTCGGCGGCACCGGCGGCTTGAACAGGTACGACGACCAAGGCGGCGCCGGCCACCAGCGCACCCAGAGCGCGCGGAAGTCGGAACATGAACGGTCCTCCCCGTTGGCAGGTGCGGAAACAGACGTCACCGTCCGACCCGCACCCCCGGACGCGCCCTCACCGGCGGTCGACCATCCGCCGAACGACCAACCGCCACACGACCTACGTACGCACGATCCCGTACGTGACTGGCCTCGGCCGATCACGGCCACCGAGCCAGATCCTCACCCAACCCCCACCCCACCGCAAGCCCTCACCACGACTCACCTGGGCGCCCAACTCCCCTGGCTCCCCCTTACGTTGGACCGCCCCGCCCCTGGCTCCGGCTGAGCCGCATTCGACCCCACTGCCACTCGGAAGAGGTCACGGCACCTCGTCGCAGGATGTGAAATCACCGCACGTCCGACGACGCGAGCTTTATGAAGCTCTCCAGCGCTTCCCGCGCACCGGTGCCACGAGCGTTCAGCTCTCGCTTGTCGGTGGCTTTGTGGGCCGTGGAGGTGAGGTCGTAGGCCCGCTGGGCCGCGTCCGTCAGAGACTGCTCACTCGCTATGAGCTGGACCCGGAACAGGGCATGCAGAGCCACGCCACGCAGACGATACGCCTCGACCCGGGCGTCGAAGCAGGCCGCGCTCTCCGGGTCCTCGTCCTTGCGGTGCCAGCGGTCGTGCTGCCCACGACGGAACTCGGTCACCGCGCCGGCGAAGTCGCTGTAGACGGCCATCCGCTCGGCACGCAACTGCTGCTGAACAGCGAACCGCTGATCCCGCGCCGCTGCCCTGCGCTGGAACACATGCGTCAGACCCGCACCCAGGAGCGTTCCGCACACCGCGATGAGAGTCGAAAGAGCGCCATCCACGACCAGCAGCACACCACAAAGATCACCCCGCGGCCACCATGGGCTCGGTCAGTTGCACCCGACAGGATCCGAACCTGCCACCGACTACCTGAGGTCAGGGTTCGGAACACCTGGTGACCGTCAGCGGAGGATGAACGGCCCGCGCCGCAGTGCGTACGGAGAAGCGCAAGCAGCGAGTACGACGGCCCTCCGCGCTCACCTCGCCGGCCGCATCAGTCACCGCGGCCCCCCGAGGGGCGCGGAAATCGGCGCTCGGTGCCTTCAAGCCCGCCACCTGCACGCTACCCCGTCGATCAGGCCCGGACAGGCCGATACGGCGGCGCCGAGGTCGAACCGGTGCCCTCTGCTGCCGAGCACACGCACCTCACGCCCTATGCGCCGGAGCCGCCCCCATCAGGGGCGGAACCAACGGGTCTCCCGGGGTCTCTTGACATGGGCCACAATGCGTGGAAACTAGGAATTACACCAGAAAACCGGGGAATTGCACCGGCAGTGGAGACGTCCACTGGCAGGAGATTCCCGCAGGCTCTGGCCAGGCCCCCGAAGCCCCTCGCTACCGGAGCCTCAGCGACGACTGAGGCAGATGGCAACGGTGAGGACTCCGGGGACTGTTTTATGTCACGACAGCAGCTGAAGAGCGAGCGACAGCCCCACGCCCCGGTCTGATCCGGGGCTTTCGTCGTACTGGCGCTGCCCGGCAGCCGCAGCCCCCTACCCAACGACAAACGCCCCGCAACCAGCATCAAGCCTGGTCACAGGGCGTTGTAGCACTTCACGGGAAGTACCCCCGGCAGGATTCGAACCTGCGCACACGGCTCCGGAGGCCGACGCGCTTCTCTACGTCTGTGCAGGTCGACGCACTGATCGACTCGGGCTGGAGGTGCGTCACGCCGCGCATACGCCGTGGGCGCTCTGTATGCGGCGACTGCGAAGCGATACCGTCGACATGATCTATGCGGCGGGGAGGCGCGAGCATGACGGCGGAGTTCACTGCTGAGTCGGCGGGCGCGGTGCTGGGGGAGGCGTGCCGCTCGGCGGGGCTCGACCCTACGGGCGCGGAGCTGCTGCGGCTGGGCTCCAACGCGGTGTACCGGCTGTCGACCGCGCCTGTGGTCGTCCGGATCGCGCGGGACACCGATGCCCTGGACGAGATGACGCGGGCGGTCGGGGTCGCTCGCTGGCTGGAGACGGAGGACTTCCCCGCGACGCGGGTGCTGGGCGACGTGGAACAGCCGGCCGTCATCGGTGGCCGGGTCGTCACGTACTGGGTGAACCTTCAGGACGAAGTCGAGTACGCCCGCCTGGACGAGCTGGCCGACCTGCTGAAGCGGCTGCACTGGCTGGAAGAGCCGAAGTCGCTCGGGCTGCCGCATTACGACCCGTTCGGCAAGGTGTGGGACTCGCTGCGTGGTCTCGGTAGCGCTGTCTCGGATGGGGACCGGTCCTTCCTGGAGGAGCGGGCCGGAGAGCTGAACAAGGCGTACGACCGCTTGGACTTCGTTCTCCCCTTCGGCATGATCCACGGGGACGCCAACGTCGGGAACTGCCTCCGCGACCGGACCGGGCGCGCTGTCCTGATCGACCTCGACGGCTTCGCGCTGGCACCTCGTGAGTGGGACCTGGTCCTCACCTCCCTCTACTACGAGCGCTTCGGCTGGCACACGCGGACCGAGTATGAGTCCTTCGTGCATCACTACGGATTCGACCTGATGAACTGGCCGGGCTACCCGGTGCTGGCCGACGTGCGTGAGCTGATGATGACGCTGTGGCTCGGGCACCAGGTGACGACGAACAGCAGGGCAGCGGAAGAGTTCCCCCGGCGGGTCGACAGCATCCGGACCGGAGGCAGCCGGAAGGATTGGCAGCCGTACTGATCAGCGGCTTCCGTCGCGCTGTCCCTCCGCAGCGGCCCACAGCCGGTGCCCATTCGCCTGCTCGCGGAAGGAACGGACAGCGGCTGTCTCTCCCACTGCCGACAAGCCGTCCCGAAACTCCTTGAGGTAGCTGACACAGCGCGCCGACTTGAGCTGCTCGCCAAGATCAAGAGCATCAAGGGCTACGCGGCATGCCTCCTCGGGGTCTCCGGCCCGTAGGTGGGCGTCGGCAAGGACCATGGTGGCGAAGAAGTCGCTCCGTACGTGGCTGCCGCTCATGGCGTTCTCAGCATGGGCCACGGCTCGGCGGGCGCTGTTCACGTCGCGGAAGCAGTGGGCGGCCTCGGCTGCCAACTCGGCCTCGTCGAAGTAGGTGATCCACTCGGGCTCGTCGCTGCTGTTGCGGCTCTCCAGTGCCTTGGTGGCCTCGCTGAGTGCTTGTTCGCACGCGCGGATGTCACCCGTACGGGCAAGGGCACGGGCCTCCATCGCATGGAACTGGGCCATCAGGGTCGGTGTCGCCACGCCTGAGATGCCCATACGTGCAGCTCGGGCGAGTGTCGCGGCCTCGGTGTAGTTGCCGAGAAACGTGGCCTGGTGGCTCATCGCGGACAGTATGCTCCCCGCCAGTCGGCGGTCGTCGCCGTCCTGGGCCAGACGAAGCGCCTGGAGGAAGTACCGCTGAGCCAGGCCGTGGTGACACGCGTCGTACGACATCCATCCGGCCAGCAGAGTGGACTCCGCGACGGTGGAGAACAGCGCCCGGCCGACAGCTTCCGTGTACTGGCCCGTGAGTAGGGGCGCCACATCCCGACTGAGGTACTGGACGACGGACTGTCGCGCATGCGCGCCGCCGAACCGGTCGTCCATCTCGGCGAACATGTCACTGGTCGTCTTGATCATCGCAACGTCGGCCAGTCCCACCCGTGCGCCATCCGTGCGTGCGGTCGACGGGAACGAGGGGTCCGGTGCAACCAGCCAGCGCAGGGACGCTTCGCTCCACGCGTGCTGTGACGCCTCGGAGAGCAACAGCGGCTCGTAACCGTGCAAGTCAGCGCGCCACAACTGGCTGACGGTCTGAAACGCCTCCTCCGGGGTCGGGGGATACCGCGTCTCCAGCAATCGGGAGTCCTGGCCGGCGGCGGCACTCAGCCCCAACTCGGCCGGAGCGATGTCGAACGCCTCGCAGATGAGTGCCCCGTAGAACTCGTCGGGCGTGCTGTGCCCGTTCTCCCAGGTTGCGATGCGGCGCTTCACGCTGTCGTCGGACGGGAGCGCCTTCCCGTGGCGCTTCGCGCACAGTCGCATCTCGCTGACGAGCCTGAGCTGTCCCCAGCCGCGGGCCTTGCGAGCCGCGCGGAGGAGTTCCCCAAAGGACCGGTTCGCTTCCGTTCTGATCGCCTCCCCGCGCTTCCGACCAGATGCGATGCCCTGCTGGCCTCTCCGAATCTACGGAATGTGATGCCGCGCTGTCTGCTCGTAATGCGCACCTCTTGCCTCCCTCGGCAGATGATCCAGGGTGACGCGGGGCTGGAGGGCACGTCATCCCCCGTCACCTCTCGTCATCTGCCCAGCTCAGGGCGGTGCGGCCGAAAGTGGTTCCCACGCGGCCAAACGGCTGGGGCTTGGACCAACTGAGGTGATTCGACGTGCAGATGATGACAAGAAGGGGAGTTCAGTGGATCTCCTGCGCAGCCGATGACCCGGACGAGTGCCGGGAAGCCTGGCTGGTTGACCCTCGACGCCCCTACGCGTTCCCGGCTGGGCGCTTCTTCGACGTCGTCGTGGTCGGACAGCGGGTCGGGCTGGAGACCTTCGACCAACTCCAGCGCCACGGTATGCCGCTCGGGCCCGTGATGGCGGACCGCGCCTCCGGCCAGGTCGGCTTCTTCGTCCCCACCTGGGCGCGCGAGCCGTTCCGCCGCATGGTCCAGCAGGAGTCGACGGACGAAGCACCTGAGTACCGCTATCTGGGTGAGGGCTCGGTAGTGGTCGTTCCCGGGCCGATGCCGCTGACGGGAGATCGCTACATCTGGCTCCGGGCTCCGATGCGTCGACCGGAAGCGTCCCCCTCGCGCATTGCGGCGCTGGCAGCGATGTTCGTCGCTGCGTCGTCTGTCGTGGCTCGGGCGGACCGGTACGGCCGCGAGCAGACGGCTGCCTCTGCGGAAGGTGAGGCCACCCATGCCGGCTGACCACGAACACAGTGGCGACAGCGCGAGCTGGTCCCCGCTCGACAGCGAGGAGTGGTACGCGGCGCGGGACGCGGCCGCCGGGCTCCGGGACGTACTGATCGCTGCTGGGATGGAACGCGACTTCCCGTACCTGCGCGCCGACCTGAACGCCTTCGGACACGGGCTGATCGAACTCGGCCGCATCTCGCCGGAGACGGCCGAACGGCTCACGGAGCTGCTGCGGCGGGCACTGGAGAGCACGTACGAGGTGCCGGGCACGGGCACGAACGGCCGTCAGCAGCGGAACGACTGAGCAGAGCGGATGAGGTGGACGACGTGACGGACTCCAAGGGCGTGTGCGCTCGACCTGCGGACTGCCTCACCCCAGGTGTGGCCTACGTACGCGGATGGGCCGATGGCAAGCGCGCCGCTGACGGCCTCGCGCAGGTGCTACGCGCGGTCGGCCTGGAAGTGGACCTGCCGGGGCTCAAGGCCGACGTGAACGTCTTCGGGGACGGCGTCGTCACTCTCGGCACGGTGCGTCCGGACGCGGCGCGGCTGCTGGCCGACTTGCTGACGACTGGGCTCACGGCAGAGATGGCGTGCCAGGAAGACGGCTGGCCGGGGCTCGGAGGTGCTGCTGACAGTTCAGCGGCATAGCATCGTTCGGC
>NZ_JAFFZN010000051.1 GCF_017676385.1 Streptomyces spirodelae | reverse complement strand
CCCCTCGGCGCAAGCCGAAACACAAACGGGGCGTGCGTCCACAACGCGGCGGGCCACCCCGTGAGGGGCCCGCGTCCACAAGCGGGGGCACCAAGGGAGGGGCACCAGGCGTGGCCTACCCGGACCCGCGCCGCGCCAGCGAAAAGATGCCGCCATGTCATCATTTGTGCGGGTCGACCGGCGATGGCTGGCCGCAGCGTGCGCCGCATTCGGCGCACTCTCCTTGGCCATCGTGCCGCCCGAACTCCCCCTCGGCTGGGACGAGCTCGTCTATGCCAGCCGCTTTCCCGCGTTCGGGCCGGAAACGCCGTTCAGCGCGCCCCGGACGAGGGGAGCCCCGCTGCTCATCGCTCCGGTGGCAGCCATCAGCGACTCCGTGGTGCTGTTGCGCTGCTATCTGACCGTCGTGGCGTCGCTCGCGCTCTACCTGGGGTATCTGCCATGGGTGCGGGCGGTCGGGCGCCGTTGGGTCGTGCCGTTGGCGGCAGCGCTGTACTCAAGCGTGTGGTTCGCGCTGTTCTACGCGGGTGCGGCGATGCCCAATCACTATGTGGCGATGGGTCTGACAGGCGCCGTCGGCTGCTGCGTACGCCCCGCTGCGGCCGAGCCCCGGTCGCGTACGTACGCCGCCATGGCACTGGCGCTCGGCGGTGCCACACTGATGCGACCCAACGACACGGTGGGACCCGCCGCCGTGCTGCTGGTGGCGGCGACGTGGGCCGTCGGCAGAGGGCGCTTGTCCCGCGCCCGGGCAGCGCGGGGCAGCGCAGCCCTCGCCGGCGGCCTCCTCCTCGGGGTGCTCCCCTGGGCCGTGGAGGCGCGGCTCCGTTTCGGGAGCGTACTGGAGCGCGTGCGGGAGGCCGGCGAGATCCAGGGCGGGATGCGCCCCCACCTCTCCCTCCACACCCTGTGGCAGCACGCGGCCGCCCTCGACGGGCCGCTGCTGTGCCGCCCCTGCACGGGCGTGGACGTCGGGTGGGCGTCCGCAGGCTGGTGGCTGCTGGTCCCGCCGCTGGTGGCCCTCGGCATCCGTGCGGCGCGCCGGGACGGCCGTACGGCGCTCGCGCTGCTCCCGGTCCTGGCAGCCGTGGCCGTGGCGGCCCCGTACCTCTTCCTCATGAACTACGCGGCCCCGCGCTTCCTGTTGCCCTGTTACGCGCTGCTGGCGCCGGTCGCGGCGCTGGGGGTGAGCAGTGCCCTGCGGTGGGCCCGCCGGGCGGGGCGGCTGCGAGTGCTCGTGCCGCTCGGCGCCGCGGTGGCACTGCCGCACCTCGCCTTCCAGCTGCACCAGTTGCAGCTGCACTCCGGCATCCAGGCGGCGGCCCGCCACGACTGGCAGCGCATGGAAGGGGTGTTGCGCGCCCACGGCGTACGCCCGCCCTGTCTGCTGGCCGGGAACAGCTCCACCGTTCCCGTCGCCCACACCGCCGGCTGCCGTCCCGCCTCCGTGGGCCGCCCGCACGCCCTCGTGCTGCGTCAGGTCCCGCTCCCCGCCTGGGCGGCCCGGGCGGGCTGGCACCTCCACCCTGTGCCGGGCACCTACAACCCGGGCTGGCGCGTCGCCGTACCGCCCCGCCGGGTGGTCAGCCCCGCAGCGCTGTCAGCGGTTCCGACGGCACCCGCACGGACTTCGGCTCAGAATCACCGGTCAGCAGTCGCCGACAGCGGCGGGCAGGCGCCTCAGGAGTTCCAGATCCGGCGGTAGGTCTGGCGGTAGCCCTCGGAGTCCCAGGAGAGCGCTCCGCCGCTGTTGGCGGCGGTGGAGATGTGGACAGGGGCGACGTATCCGCTGGCCGGTGCGTCGACGAAGGCGCGGTTGAACTCGTCGACGATCTGCCAGCCCTGTTCGGACAGCGGCTCGGGCACGGTTGCGGCCTGGTACTTCTTGCCGTTGATGCGCTCGAAGGCCGACGGGTCGCCGTCACCGGCGCCGATGTTGTGCGGGGCGCCGGCTCCGTCCTTGCCCGCCGCGCGCAGCGCGGGCGCCGCGTGGCCGAAGTACAGGTCGTTGATGGCGGCCGAGTGGGTCCACTTGTCCCCGAACCGGGAAAGCAGGGCCGAGACCTCCTTGGTGGAGCGGGCGTTGGCCTTGGGGATCGGGAGGTTCTTGTAGCTCAGCAGCTTGACGTCGGAGCAGCCGTCGAGCCGCTTCTTGATCAGGTCGGACTTGCGCTTGGCGAACGGTATCGAGGCGTCCGTGAACAGTACGACGCCCGCGCGCCCGTTGGACTCGGCGATGATCCAGTCCGCGCTGATGCGGGCGACGTCCTCCACGCGTGAGGTGACGTTGGTGAACAGGTGCAGCTTTTCGCTGGGGCCGGGGGCGGGGGTGGCGTGCCAGCCGATCACCGGGATGCCGCGCCTTTCGGCCTGCTCGACCTGTTTCTTGACGGTCCCCGGGTCGAAGCCGCCGACGACGATGCCGTCCGGATCGAGGGCCAGGGCCTTGTCGAAGGCGGCCTTGAAGCCTTCGGGCGTCCCCTTGCCGTTCAGGGTGCGGGCGCGCCATCCCACGACCTTGGCGGCCTCCTGGACGCCCTGGGCGACCCCGGTGACGCCGGGGTTGCTGAGGGTCTGTGCGAGGTAGACGATGCTCTTTCCCCGCACGGCCCGGGGCCCTGAAGTGGGACCGGTCCAGGGCGCGTCGACGTCCTCGGCCTTCTTGACCGCCCGTTCGGCCCTGGCCAGGGCGGTGGGGCACCCGGGCTCGACGGTGCGGCTGTGGGACGCGGTGGTGTCGGGCTCGCAGCCGGCGGTGGCGGCCACGGCCATGAGCACGACGGCCGTGACGACCGCCTTGCGGGATACGACCGCCTTGGGGGTGGGGTACACAGTTCTCCTCGCAGGGCAAGAGAGGATACGGACGGCTTGGCCGAAGGCGCGGGGGAGGGACAGCGTACGGGTGGTGGCGGCTCGACGGGCAGCCGTGGGCACCCCGTCTCCAGGTCTGAGCGGTTTTCCCATGCACGAAAACGCCACAAAGGGCGCAGACTTCGTGTCACGAAGTGAGCGATGTCTTGCATGTACGCGCCCGGACGGTAGTGTTCACCGCCCCCGGGCATGTGGCGCGATCTTTTCGCTCGCATGCGCTGTGCGTTCGGCTCGCCTCGGGCTGCGCGCTCGTATGCGCTGTGCGCTCGCAGGGATGTGCGCCGCCGCGCGCCCCGGGGCGCCGACGGCCGGCGACAGCCACACCTCGGTCATCGCTCGAAGTGCACGGAAGGAGGCCAGGGGCGTCTGTGGACACAGTGGACCCACCGCGCGAACGAGACTTCTCCTCGCGCGCACCCCTGACACCGAGGTTCCGCCGACGGGCGGGAGTCCTCCTGGACCGATGGCCGTTCCGGCGGAAGCTCAACGTCCTGGTGATCGTGCCCGTCGTGGCGGTCGGCGTGCTGCTCGGCCTCAGCGTCAACAGCCAGGTGCAGCGCGCTCAGGACGCCGACCGCATCGCGGATCTGGTGCGTGACAGCAAGCAGGTCACCCAGCTGATCAACGAACTCCAGGCCGAACAGCGGCAGGCGCTGCTGCTGTCCGTACGGCACGAGTCGACCCGGCCCGGCGGCACCCTGCCGTCCACCACCGCCTACCGCCGGGCGCAGCGGACCACCGACAAGCAGGCCGAAGCCGTCCGCTCGGCGTTCGGTGCCGGCCTGCCGAAGGACGAGAAGCGGGCGCTGGAGTACATCCAGGGCCTGGCCGTACTCCGCGACAAGGTCGAGCGGGGCTCGGTCCCCGCGGCCGGCATCTCGCCCGCGTACGCCGCTGCGGTCGGCTACCTGATCGACGGAGTCGGACTCGACCGCTACTCCGGCACCGAGGCGTCCACGGTCACCGGTCTGCTGGACGCGGTACTGCGCGCCGACGCGGCTCACGCGGCCTTCGAGAGCGGGGTGTTCTCCGCGCAGACCCAGGACGCCAACGCGCTCACCGAGTACACCCGCGCCGTCGGAGCACACGAACTCTTCCAGCACCAGGCGGAGCGATTCAGCAGAATCGCCACCCGGAAACAGGTCCTCACCCTCAGCGGGATCGAGCGCCAGGCCGAGGAGAACGGCGTGGACGCCCAGTTCGCCGAGCTGCGGATCGACCCCAGCTCGCTGCAGGGTCAGTCCCCGCGCGCACTGCGCAAGTCGATGGCCGCCGGTACGCGGCAGGCCGAGGCCCGACTGGAGATCACCGGCTCGCTGATCGAACAGACAGCGGCCCGCGCCGACGAGCTCTCCGAGAGCGCCCTGCGCAAGGCGCTGGCCCTGCTCGGTCTCGCGCTGCTCGGGTTCGTGGCCTGGCTGGCGTTCTCCGTCCTGGTCCGGCGCTCGGTCGTCCGCCCGCTCACGGCGCTGACCGGAGCGGCCCAGGAGGTCGTCGAAGTCACCGGGGAGGAACTCGCCCGGGTCGACGAGGACGACGACGAGTCTGCGGACAGCACCCCGCTGCGGCCGCACCCGATCCCCGTGCCGGTCCGCGACGAGGTCGGCGACCTGGCCGAGGCGTTCAACCAGGTGCAGGTCACCGCCGCGGCGCTGCTGGAGCGGCAGGTGCTCAGCCGCCGCAATGTCGCAGAGATGTTCGGCAACGTCGGGCGCCGCGTCAGCAACCTCACCTCCCGTCAGCTGATGCTGATCGACGCCGTCGAACGCGAGGAGAGCGACCCCGAGGTGCTGGAGCGGCTCTACCGCATCGACCACCTCGCCGTACGGCTCCAGCGCAACGCGGACAGCCTGATGCTGCTCGCCGGAATCCGCGAGACCGAGGTGGAGGCCCGGCCGACCACGCTGGCCAACGTCCTGCGGGCCGGGCTCAGCCAGATCGAGGCATACCAGCGGGTGTCCCTGCGGGCCGAGGCCGATCCGACGGTCGCGCCCGACGTCACCGGCGACCTGACGCTGATGCTCGCCGAACTGCTGGAGAACGCGGTCACCTTCTCCCCGTCCAACACCTCTGTCGAGGTCGTCGTCCGGCCCGGAACGGACGTCACCTCCGACGGCGGCGCGCTGATCGAGGTCATCGACCACGGTCTCGGCATGAGCGCGGAACGCCTCGACGAGGAGAACGCCCGGCTGATCCGCCGCGAACGGCTCGACCTGGTGCCGACCAAGGTGCTCGGCCTCTTCGTGGTCGGAAGCCTCGCCCGGCGCTGGGGCATCCGCGTCGCCCTCAGCCGCACCCCGGGCGGCGGTATCACCGGCACCGTGTGGGTGCCCTCCGCACTGCTGCTGAGCCCGAGCCCCACGGAGCCCACACCGGTCCGGCCCATGGACGGCGCAGTCGAGGCCGCGCCGGGACTCCCGGCCACGTCGGAGCGGGGGCCGGCGGAACAGGGAGCCTCCACGGAGCTTGCTGTCGCGCCCGCGCCGGGGGTGGTGCCCGTTGCCACGGAGGCCGGTGAGTCCGCCGAATCCGCGGAGACCGGTGAGTCCGCCGAGCCCGGCAAGTCCGGCGCCCCCGTTCCGGCCTCCTCCGGCACGCCCAGGCGGCGGGTGGCGGCCCCGGCGCGGGACGGTGGCCTTCCCCGGCGTATCCCGTCCGGACAAGGGCAGCAGCCCCCGTCCGGGCAGGAGCAGCAGGCCCTGTCCGACAAGGGGCAGCCGCTCCCGGCAGGCCAGGGGCCGCAGCCCGCTGAAGCGCAGACCCCCAGGCCACTGCGACGGCGAGTACGAGGAGCGACCCTTACCATGACCACCCCACCGGCCGACCGGGGCATCCCGGCCGTGCGCCAACCCGTCGACGCCGAAGCGGTCCGCTCGGAACTCGACGAGTTCGAGGCGGCCGTGCACAGGGCGGAGCAGGACAGTGCCTCCGCCCCGGCACAGCCGCCGACGCAGCAACACCAGCAACCCCCGAAGGAGCCGGGCAGTGAGCACGCCGACAGGTAACAGCAGTTCCGAGCGGGCCGAGGCCACCGACCTGCGAGCCGCGGTGGCCGACTTCACCTGGCTGCTCGACAGGTTCGCCACCCAGACCGCAGGCGTCGTCGACGCCATCGCGGTCTCCTCGGACGGCCTGTTGATCGCCGTCTCCCAGCCGCGCGAACAGGACGCCTCCGAGCGGCTCGCCGCTATCGTCTCGGGCATCACCAGCCTGGCCGCCGGAGCCTCCGGCAACTACGGCCTCGGCGGCCTCAACAAGGTCATCATCGACCTGGAGGGCGGCCACGTCCTCGTCTCGGCCATCGGCTGCGGTGCCGTCCTCGGCGTGGTGGCTTCCAAGGAGGCGAAGCTGGGCAACATCGCCTACGAGATGACCCTCTTCGCCAACCGGGCCGGGTCCGCGCTCACCCCCCAACTGGTGCTGGAGCTCAAGAAGAGCGCCGGTGCGGCACCGGCCGGCTGACCGGCCGCCCGTGACCGGCCGCCCGGTCGGACCAGGACACGACGCGGAGACAGGGGTGCAGGCACTCGGAAGGGATCGTGATGGCCGCCGGTGAACCAGTACCGCACGAGGCTGCGGGCAGCGCGGCGGACGGTACGCCGGACGGCGCGCCGGGCAGGGGGACCGGCGGCAGCGTGCCCGGCGGCTCAGGGCCGGGCGGCCCCGAGCCGGTTGGCCCCGGTCCGGTTGGCCCCGGTCCGGTCGACGTATCGGTCGACGCCCCGGCCGACGAGCCGGTCGGCCGCGCCCCCGCCATCCGGCCGTTCCTGCTGACCGCCGGCCGCGTCTCGGGGCGCGGCGCGGCGACACCACTCCCGGTCGAGACCCAGGTCCTGGCGACCGCGGCCGGACTGGCCGCCCTCCCCTCGCTCACGTTCGAGCACCACGACATCGTGGCCGCCTGCCGACGGCCGCAGTCGGTGGCGGAACTGGCCTCCCGGCTGCGGCTGCACCTGAACGTGGTCCGCGTACTGGCCGACGACCTGCGTACCGCAGGGCATCTGACGGTCCATGTGCCGAACGCGAAGACAGCCCAGGACATCTCCGTACTGCGAAGGGTTATCGATGGTCTCCGTGCCGTCCCCGACTCACGGGGCTCACTCCGGGACAGCGGTTGAACAGCCGCCGCTGCCGGTCAAACTGGTCATCGCCGGTGGCTTCGGGGTCGGCAAGACGACGGCCGTCGGCGCGATCTCCGAGATCCGCCCCCTGACCACCGAGGCCGCGATCACGGAGGTCGCGGCGGGCGTGGACGACCTCACCCACACGCCCGGCAAGACCACCACCACGGTCGCGATGGACTTCGGCTGCATCACCATCTCCCCGACCCTGAAGCTCTATCTGTTCGGCACACCCGGCCAGGACAGGTTCGGTTTCATGTGGGACGACGTGACCGAGGGAGCCCTCGGCGGCCTGGTGATCGTGGACACCCGCCGCCTCGACGACTGCTACGCGGCGGTCGACTACTTCGAGCACAAGGACATCCCCTTCGCCGTCGCCGTCAACGCCTTCGACGGGGAGCTCCAGCACGACCTCGACCAGGTGCGCTGGGCCCTGGACATCTCCGACCACGTCCCGCTGATCGTCTTCGACGCCCGCGAAACCGGCTCGGTCCGCGACGCCCTGCTGGTCGTCCTCGAGGTAGCCCTCACCCGAGCCCAGAACGCCGCCGCGAACTGAGGCCCGGCCTCGGTGCCGCAGCCGGACGGCTGGTCCGGCCGGCAGCAGCTCTCCCGGCCCGCACGGTGCCCCCGCCCCGCTGGACGGGAGGCACCGTGTCCGCGCCGTGATCAGGCGGCGACGGGTCGGTCCTGGTACAGCCGAGGCTCGTACACCGCCGGACTGGCGCCCGCTGAGGCGAAGTTGTCCTCGACCGCGGCCCGTTCTCCGGCGTCGGGCTGCGCGTTGGTGCACTCGACACCGGCCGACGCACCGGACATGAGGCTGCTGCACGGCCCTGGCTTCATGTCGGGAAGCCCCAGAATGTGGCCGAGTTCGTGCGCGGCGATACGGACGGTGTCGTGACCCTCGTCAACCGCCTGCCGCCCCATCCATATGGTGCCGTTGCCCAGGCTGGTGGTGCGCGCTCGCGGCCAGCCGTCGTCGGCGAGTATCTCGATGCTGGCCCGGTCGCCCGACGCGGCCGGCTTCAGTCGGACGTTCTCCACGCTGCCGTTCCAGACCGCCGCGCCCTTGTCGACCGCGTCGACGAACTCCGCGGCTCCCGAGGCGTCGTACGTCAGGACAACTGCGGCGGTGTGCGCTGCGGGCGCGGGCGCGGACGCGGGTACGGATGCGGGTGGGGGTGCGGCGGATGCCTGGCTGACGGTCCAGGACAGAGCCACCACAAGCATGGTGGTCAACACCCGCGCGGCGCTTCTGAGTGTCACGGTGATCCTCCTGTGGGGGAAGGTGTGGGGGTGGGTGGGGAATCATGCTCATGACAGTGCACAGTGCATCAGCGCCCCTGCCCCCTCCGCGGCCATCCCAATCCACCACCGTCAGCCAGGCGTTCGAATGCCGCCACGAGGAACGGCGGCACTGCCGTGGCCACGAACGGGAGACGGCCCGCCTCTCATCAGAGCGGCCGGGCATCGAAGGGGCCGTCGGAGCCGGGTTCGAACGTCGCGCCCAGGTCGTACTGCGCGATCCCGAAAGGTGGAAAATCGGCATCGGCAAGGACGCGGTAGAGGAACTCGGAGGTGGACATGGCGTACCGGTGCCATGGGCCGCCGTCATGGGACCGCGCAAGGACGGGGTGATCGCCCGGCCGCTCGGCATCGATCAGCCAGCAGTACTCGTCGGCCCATTCGGTGGAGCCCCACGTAACCACCCCCTTGCCGCCCGGCGCGTAGACCGCATAGGGCTCGACGGCGGAGATGTCTCCGTACCTGTTGTCCTGGTCGACCGAGAGGGAGAGCCGCCACTGCGTCAGGAAGTTGAACGAGACGCCTTGGTCGCGCCCCAGAAAGTAGACGCATTCGCTGAAGACGCCGCCGCCGAACGCCTCGCAGAGCTCCTTGTAGTCCGCGGGCAGCGCGACCCCCAGCTCTCCCTCGATCGCCGCCCAGTCGACGGAGAGCCCGAGCGGCTTCCACCCGGTCGACTCGATCACTCGCTGAACCCACGTGGAACCATCTTCGGGCAGTTCGGTCCCCACTTCTGCTGCGATCTCCGCCCAGGGTTGCGCGGTGTCTCGTGGCGGTGCGTCCGGCGAGGGCGCAGCCCCCTCCGCCACGAGCGCCACCAGCTGCTCGCCGTCCCCGGCACGGACCACACCGCAGCCGATCCACCGACTGCCGGACGCCCACCCGCGCATCTCGACCAGCTCCCCGGCGAACGGAGCAAGGAGCGGCAGCCCGGTCCGCTCGGTCACCGTCGGATCGGCGTAACCGCCCATGGCGAGGTTGCGCAACTGCCCGTACCGACGGCTGAACGCCTTGAGGAGAGTCGACAGGTCGATTGCGTCGGAAACAGGCAGGCATATATGCCCCGCCGGGTGCCCGGACCGGCCGCACACCAATTCCTGCCCGCCCGGCCCAACCAAGGAGTCAACGGCGTCGAGCAGTTCTTGTTCGCCCATGGTCAGAGAGTGAAACACATGCCACAGACAACGAGCCGGGACTGCGACCCAGCTGACATCCACGACTGACAGCAGTGAGGACGAACGGCGCCGCACACAAGCGTCCTGCTTCGGAGTCGAGAAGCCTTGCCAGTCAGGGGCCGACCTCAGGCCCCTGACGCCCCCCGGCTCGCGCCTGAGCGGGGGCGTTCGTCACAGGGGTCACTCGTCCGTGGAGTCAAGCCCTACCGGACAGGTCACGCCCGTGCCTACGAGGGTGAGCTGCCAGGTGCCCGTCCGCTGTGCTCGGTGGTGGGTCGGCCTAGATTTCGGGGAACGGCGGCATGATGCGGACGATCACGATCAGATGGTCTCTGGGTGATACCAGGAAGTAGAACCAGCCGCCGGCCGCGTCCATACGACGCAGACCGCCCGGTCGCGGGCTGTTGCCGAAGTGGCTGACGTCGACCCCCATCCCGGCCAGGTCGGCCAGTTCCCCCGCGAGACGCTCCACTTCGGTCACCACGTGAGCGGGGATGCCGCCCGCCACGTGCGCGTGATCGGGGTCGTACTCCCAGCGCCAGTCGGTGCTCACCGCGCCGGCAGGCCGAGCGCGGCGTGTGCATCATCGAGGATCTTGCCGATAGCGGACGCGGCGCGTCGGGCCTGTGGCGCGTCACCGGTCTCCGCGGTGTCCTCCCAGCGACGGAACTCTTCCGCGAGACTCGGCTGCCGCTGAATGTGGACGTGGACGGCCCACTGAGCGATGAACCGCTGGAGAGGAGCGAGGTCGGAAGCCTGACGGGACTGATCGGCGGCCTGGTCCAGCTCCCGTGTGAAGGCCGGCAGGGCGGCGGGTGCGATCTGCGCGATGGCCTGGCGGAGGGCCGTGACGGTGGCAGGCGGCTGAGGGATGAGTGGCTGCCCGGCACTGGAGGTGGTCATTGCTGCTCCCATGGGCGAGATTCCGATCCCTGGGAGCAGCGTATCGAGTGCGGGCCCGAATACGTCGCCCGAACGAGTGAGGGTGCGGTGCTTCAGCTTCCAGCAGGGGTTATGCCGGTGGGGCAAGACCCACCACCCGGGTCACTCAGCTTGACGCCCGTGCCACCGATGCCGCAGTAGCCGCCGGGGTTCTTGTCCAGGTACTGCTGGTGGTAGCCCTCGGCGGGGTAGAAGGGGCGGTCGGTGGCGGGGAGGATCTCGGTGGTGATCTCGCCCAGGCCGGAGGAGGTCAGTACCTGCTGGTAGGCGGTACGGGACGCTTCGGCGGTGGCAGCCTGCGCGTGGGAGTGGGTGTAGACCGCTGAGCGGTACTGGGTGCCGGTGTCGTTGCCCTGGCGGAAGCCCTGGGTCGGGTCGTGGGCCTCCCAGAAGCGCTTGAGCAGGGCTTCGTAGGAGATCTTCGACGGGTCGAAGACGACGCGTACGACCTCGGTGTGCCCGGTGAGGCCCGAGCAGACCTCCTCGTACGTCGGGTTGGGGGTGGAGCCGCCCTGGTAGCCGACCAGAGTCGTCCAGACACCGTCGGTCGTCCAGAAGACCCGCTCGGCGCCCCAGAAGCAGCCCATGCCGAAGTCGGCGATCTCCAGGCCCTCCGGGTACGGGCCCTGCAGCGCCGTACCGAGCACGGTGTGGCGTTCGGGCACCGTGTACTCCGGCTCCGGGCGGCCTTTGAGGGCCTCATCGGGGGAGGGGACGCGGTTTTTGAACCTGCCGAACAGCATGTCGTTCTCCAGACGGACGGCGGGCGGACGGCGGCCGGGCGGCGGCCGGGGCGTCAGCCCTTTCGCTTCGGTGGTGCCGAGGCGGCGGCCTCGGCGGGGGCCTCGGCGGAGGCGGAGTCGTCCGCCGAGGCCCCCGCGGACTTCGCGGAGCTCTCGCCCTCCGCGGGCTGCTCCTCGAAGTCGACGCGATTCATGTGCTTGTTCATCGACTTCATCAGCATCCACACGGCGGCGCCTATCACCGCGAAGACGATGAAGCCGAGCACACCGGGGGTCACCTTGTTCTCGTCCAGGTCCTTGGCCAGCGGGAGGACCTGGACGAGCGTTGTCTGCGTGGGGCTCATACCGTCAATTCTCGCGGATCCCCGCGAAGAGGTCGTCCTCGGGGAGGGAGGTCTCCACCCGGGACTTGGCCAGTTCGTACTCCTCGGTCGGCCAGACCTCCTTCTGGATCTCCATCGGGACCCGGAACCAGCCGCCGTCGGGGTCGATCTGCGTGGCGTGCGCGATCAGCGCCTTGTCGCGGATCTCGAAGAACTCGCCGCAGGGTACGAAGGTGGTGATCTGGCGCTCCTTGATCCCCATCTTCTCCCAGCGCTCGAGCCACTCGGTGTACGGCGAGTCCAGGCCGCGCTCCAGCATGGCGTTGTGCATCGCCATGGTCCGCTGCCGGTTGAAGCCCTGGTTGTAGTAGAGCTTCTGCGGCTGCCACGCGGGGCCGAACTCCGCCTCCGGGTACTTCTCGGTGTCGGCGGCGTGCTCGAAGGCGACCATCGAGATCCTGTGGGTCATGATGTGGTCGGGGTGCGGGTAACCGCCGTTCTCGTCGTAGGTGGTGATCACCTGGGGACGGAACTCGCGGATGAGCCGTACCAGCGCGCCGGCGGCCTCGTCCACGTCCTGGAGGGCGAAGCAGCCCTCCGGCAGCGGCGGCAGCGGGTCGCCCTCGGGCAGGCCCGAGTCGACGAAGCCCAGCCACGCCTGCTTCACGCCCAGGATCTCCCGGGCCTCGTCCATCTCCTTGCGGCGCACCTCGTGGATGTGCTCCTCGACGTAGGTGTCGCCCTGGAGCTTCGGGTTGAGGATGGAGCCCCGCTCTCCCCCCGTGCACGTCGCGACGAGCACGTCCACCCCCTCGTCGACGTACCTCGCCATGGTGGCCGCGCCCTTGCTCGACTCGTCGTCGGGGTGCGCGTGCACGGCCATCAGTCGCAGTTGCTCAGTCACAACTCAATCCTCATAGGTCAAAGCGGCTCCGCCATCGGCCCGGCCCGCCCGCGGCGGTTTCGGGAACGGCTTCTATAGTGACCGAATCAGCACCGCGATGTATTCCCGGTACACCCCGCTCAGCTCCGGCCGGGCCCGCAAGGAGCCGCCGGAGCCCATGCCGAGAGGAACGGACCATGGTTGACCTGCGCCAACAGGTCCCCGAAGGGCGTTACGGGCGTACGTCGAGCGGCGCCGGGGGTGGGACAGCGGGCGCCGAGGCGCGCACGGACCGTCGACTGAGGATCACCGGCGGTGTGCTGGGTGTGCTGCTGCTCGCGCTGGTCGGCTGGATCGGGATCTCCTACGTCTCGGGCCAGGACGTCAGCGGCGAGGTGATCAAGTGGAAAGTCGCCTCCGACAGCGCGGTGCAAGTGCATCTGGAGGTGCGCAAGGACGCGGACGTCGCCGGTGTGTGCACGCTGCGTGCTCGCGCGGAGGACGGCAGCGAGGTAGCCCGCAAGGACGCGGAGTTCCCCGCGGGGGCCTCCCGCGTCGACAAGGTGGTCCCGATGCGCTCGACGGACCGCGCCACCAGCGTGGAGTTGGTGGGCTGCCAGAAGAAGTGAGCCCGGTGGCGGCGGGGCTCACCGGTATGTCCGGTCGACCACGCTGACCTGCGGCGGAGTCCGGGTCTTCTTCCCTTTTCCGCCGAAATTGTTAAGCTCGTGGTTTCGCCCACCAGTGAAGGCGCACCCTTTCTGGTAGGGCGTTTGCTGCATCAGCTGATATCCCCAGTACCGACGAGGAGCACCTGTGACCCAGACCAGCGACAACGTCACCTGGCTGACCCAGGAGGCGTACGCCCAGCTCAAGGCCGAGCTGGAGTACCTGTCGGGTCCTGCACGCACCGAGATCTCCAAGAAGATCGAGGCGGCTCGCGAGGAGGGCGACCTCCGCGAGAACGGCGGGTACCACGCGGCCAAGGAGGAACAGGGCAAGCAGGAGCTGCGGATCCGCCAGCTTCAGCAGCTCCTGGAGAACGCCAAGGTCGGTGAGGCTCCGGCGGACGACGGTGTGGTGGAGCCCGGCATGGTGGTCAAGATCGCTTTCGACGGCGACGAGGACGACACCGTCACCTTCCTGCTGGCGTCCCGCGAGTACGCCAGCTCGGACATCGAGACGTACTCCCCGCAGTCGCCGTTGGGCTCCGGTGTGATGGGCAAGAAGGTCGGTCAGGACGCCGAGTACGAGCTGCCGAACGGCAAGATGGCCTCCGTCCGCATTCTGGAGGCCAAGCCCTACCGCAGCTGAGTCGCATGGGGCAGCCCCCCCCG
>NZ_JAFFZN010000050.1 GCF_017676385.1 Streptomyces spirodelae | reverse complement strand
AGCCTGCAGGGACGCACCGACGGCGACCACCTCGTCCGGATTCACGCCCTTGTGCGGGTCCCGCCCGGTGAGCTCCTTGACGAGTTCCGTCACCGCGGGCATCCGGGTGGAGCCGCCGACCAGGATCACATGGTTGATGTCGGACAGCTCGACGTTCGCGTCGTTCACCGCCTGGTGGAACGGCGTCTTGCACCGCTCCAGCAGATCTTCGGTCAACTGCTGGAACTGCGTGCGGGACATCTGCTCGTCCAGGTGCAGCGGCCCCTCGGCCGTTGCGGTGATATAGGGCAGGTTGATCGTCGTCTCGGTGGACGAGGACAACTCGATCTTCGCCTTCTCAGCGGCCTCGCGCAGCCGCTGGACGGCCATCTTGTCCTTGGACAGGTCCACGCCGTGGCCGGACTGGAAGCGTTTGACCAGATGGTCGACGACGCGCTGGTCCCAGTCGTCACCGCCCAGGTGGGTGTCGCCCGCTGTGGCCTTCACCTCCAGCACACCCTCGCCGATCTCCAGCAGCGACACATCGAACGTGCCGCCCCCGAGGTCGAAGACGAGGACCGTCTGCTCCTCCTCCTTGTCGAGCCCGTAGGCCAGCGCGGCCGCTGTGGGTTCGTTGATGATGCGCAGCACCTTCAGACCCGCGATCTCGCCGGCCTCCTTGGTGGCCTGCCGCTGCGCGTCGTTGAAGTACGCCGGCACGGTGATGACGGCGTCGGTGACGTCCTGCCCGAGGTAGCTCTCCGCGTCCCGCTTGAGCTTCTGCAGGACGCGGGCCGAGATCTCCTGGGCCGTGAAGGACTTGCCGTCGATGCTGCCGGACTCCGGGAAGCGCCAGCCGGCCTCACCCATGTGGCGCTTGACGGAGCGGACGGTGCGGTCGACGTTGGTGACCGCCTGCCGCTTGGCGACCTCACCCGTCAGCACCTCGCCGCCCTTGGCGAACGCCACCACTGACGGCGTGGTCCTGGCACCCTCGGCGTTGACGACGACCGTGGGATCGCCGCCCTCCAGGACGCTGACCACCGAGTTGGTGGTGCCGAGGTCGATTCCGACAGCGCGTGCCATGGCCGTCCTCCTCAGGAGTGCCGGCATCTTCGCGAGCCGACGAAGTGCCGGTTGGGCTACACCTGAGTCTTGCCCTCCTCGATGGCTTCGGCCACCTCAGCCGTCCGTTCGGCTTCCTCGGCGGCGAAGCGCTCGGCGTCCAGCTTCTCGGCGATCTCCTCGTCCTGCGCCATCAGCAGGTCGAGATTCTGGTTGCCCATCTCGAAGACACCCATGTCGACATAGGCCCGCTGGAGGCGTTCACCCCACAGGCCGATGTCCCGCACACAGGGGACGATGCGGCTGAAGAGGAGCCTGCGGAAGAGCTGCGTGTACTCCGACTGCTCGCTGAGGGTGTCGGCCTCGGCCCGTGGGATACCGAAGTTCTCCAGCACCTCGGCGCCCTTGAGGCGGTCGCGCATCAGGTAGCAGCCCTCTATGACGAACTCCTCGCGCTCGCGCAGTTCGGCGTCGGACAGCTGCTTGTAGTAGTCCCGCAGCGCCATCCGGCCGAAGGCGACATGGCGGGCCTCGTCCTGCATGACGTAGGCGAGGATCTGCTTGGGCAGCGGCTTGTCCGTGGTGTCCCGGATCATGCCGAAGGCCGCCAGCGCCAGACCCTCGATCAGCACCTGCATGCCCAGGTAGGGCATGTCCCAGCGGGAGTCGCTCAGGGTGTCGCCGAGGAGCGACTGGAGGTTGTCGTTGATCGGGTACAGCATGCCGACCTTCTCGTGGAGAAAGCGGCCGTAGACCTCCGCGTGCCGGGCCTCGTCCATGGTCTGTGTCGCCGAGTAGAACTTCGCATCCATGTCGGGCACGGACTCCACGATCCGTGCGGCACACACCATGGCGCCCTGTTCGCCGTGCAGGAACTGGCTGAACTGCCATGAGGCGTAGTGCTTGCGCAGTTCGCCGCGTTCGGCCTCGCTCATCTTGTCCCAGTAGGGCGTCCCGTAGAGCGTCATGGCCTCGTCGGGGGTGCCCAGCGGGTCGTTCGGGTCGACCTCCAGGTCCCAGTCGATGCGGCGCTGCCCGTCCCACTGCTTGTCCTTGCCCTTCTGGTAGAGGGCCAGCAGGCGGTCGCGCCCGTCGTCGTACTCCCAGGAGAAGCGCGCACTGCCGGAGGCGGGGATCTGCCAGAGGGGGGCGTCGGTCGCGTGCGTATAGAGATCGTGTGAGGACACAGACGTCTCCTTCAGTCCACGAACTGCCCGGTACGGGACCGGGACCGGTCCCGCGTTGCTCCGTACGGGCGGGTAGTTGGCAGGCTCACACGCGTGTTACCGCCCGGTCAACAAGTCGTGCGCGGGGGATTGACGTCCTTGCTGACAGGCAGTCTCATAAGAGATGACAGCAGAGGTGACCGCCGGTAACACTCGTACGAGATCGCCGGCACCCGCAACGAAGAGGTGCCCCAGCATGACGACAGCGCCTGACATCGCCGATATGGAACGCGAGGTGCTCAGGGACGCCCTCGGTCTGCTCAAGGACCGCGAGCAGGTCGCCGAGCGCCTCCTCGAGTCCTCCAGGAAGCACTCATTCGACCCCGACACCGAACTCGACTGGGAAGCCCCGTTCGAGGACGACAAGTGGTTCTGGCCACCGGAGCTGGTGTCGCTCTACGACACCCCGCTGTGGAAGCGGATGTCCGAGGAGCAGCGGATGGACCTGGCCCGCCACGAGGCTGCCTCGCTCGCCTCACTGGGCATCTGGTTCGAGGTCATTCTGATGCAGCTGCTGGTACGGCACATCTACGACAAGCCGCTGACCAGCAACCACGTCCGCTACGCACTGACCGAGATCGCCGACGAGTGCCGGCACTCGATGATGTTCGCACGCATGATCAAGCGGGGCGGGGCGCCCGCGTACCCCGTCTCCCGGCTGCACCACAACATGGCGCGGCTCCTGAAGACCGTCTCCACCACGCCCGGTTCGTTCACCGCGACGCTGCTGGGCGAGGAGATCCTGGACTGGATGCAGCGGCTCACCTTCCCGGACGAGCGCATCCAGCCGCTGGTGCGCGGTGTCACGCGGATCCACGTCATCGAAGAGGCCCGGCATGTGCGCTACGCGCGCGAGGAGCTGCGCCGTCAGATGGTCAAGTGCCCGCGGTGGGAGGCCGAGCTGACCCGCATCAGCTCGGGTGAGGCAGCCCGCGTCTTCTCCATCTCCTTCGTCAACCCGCAGGTCTACGAGAACGTCGGACTGAACAAGAAGGAGGCCGTCGCCCAGGTGAAGGCCAGCGGCCACCGCCGCGAGATCATGCAGGCCGGCGCCAAGCGGCTGACCGACTTCCTGGACGACATCGGCGTACTGCGAGGCGTCGGCCGCAAGCTTTGGGTCAGTTCGGGACTGCTGGCCAAGTGACCCCGAGGGGCCGTGGGCGGTTCATGAGGGCCCCGTGAAGCAACCGTGCGGAACTCAGGGGCCCGGGGCGAACACCGACGCCGCCGGGACAGTTACGCTGCACTGCATGAGCAGCAGCGGCACCGCCCCGGCGTATCGCAGGCTGAGCGTGCACGAGCGGCGCAGCCAACTGCTCGGACACGCGCTGGGCCTGTTCGCAAACCGGCCGCCGGAGGATGTGTCGCTGGACGACGTGGCGGTCTCGGCCGGGGTGTCGCGACCGCTCGTCTACCGGTACTTCCCCGGCGGCAAGCAGCAGCTGTACGAGGCCGCGCTGCGCAGCGCGGCCGATCAGCTCGAACAGTGCTTCGCCGAGCCGCCCACCGGGCCGCTCACCACACGGCTGGCCCGCGCGCTGGACCGCTACCTGGCCTTCGTCGACGAACACGACGCGGGTTTCATGGCCCTGCTGCAGGGCGGCAGCGTGGTGGAGACCTCCCGCACGAACGCCATTGTCGACGAGGTGCGCAGGGACGCCGCCGAACAGATCCTCTCCCACCTGGAAGCCGAGCAGGGCAGCCAGGGCCATGGGTCACCGCGGCTGCGGCTGGCCGTACGGACGTGGATCTCCGCCGTGGAGGCCGCCTCGCTGATCTGGCTGGACGAGGGCAAGCAGCCCCCGCTGCCGGAGCTGCGGGACTGGCTGGTCGACCACTTCGTCGCCGTACTGACCGCGACGGCGGCCGGCGACCCGCAGGCCGCTGCCGTGACCCGGCGGGCGCTGGCGCTGGAGGAGCCCGACGGTGCCGTCACACAGCTGGTGCGCCGGGTGCTGCCGGTGGTCGCCGACTCCGGGCACCTGCTGTGAGGGGGCGCCTGGGCGTACGCGCCGTGGGGCACGTACCGGGCCGTGGAGCGCGTACCGGGCCGTGGGGCGCGTACCGGGCTGCCACGTACTGAGACTTAAAGATTACTTGAAGCCTGGTCTAGGCTGAGCCCATGCCGACTCAGCTGTCATGGAAGGCCAAGGAAGCCACCGTCGGAGAGCTGGCGGAGCGTGCCGGTGTGGCCACGTCCACCCTGCGCTTCTACGAGCGCGAAGGGCTCATCAGCAGCCGCCGCACCTCGGGCAACCAGCGCCGCTACAGTCGCGACACGCTGCGCCGCGTCGCCTTCATCCGGGCGTCCCAGCGGCTCGGCCTGCCACTCGCCGCCATCCGGGACGCGCTCGCCCTGCTGCCGGAGGGCCGCACGCCCACCAGGGACGACTGGGCGGCCGTCTCGGAGTGCTGGCGAGAAGACCTCAACCAGCGGATCGCCCTCATGGAGCAGCTGCGCGACCACCTCACCGACTGCATCGGCTGCGGCTGCCTGTCGCTGACGTCCTGCGCACTGGTCAATCCCATGGACCGACTGGGCGAGCAGGGACCTGGAGCCCGCCAGCTCGCCCAGCCCTGCGGCCCGGACCCGGCTCGCGGCGAGCAGTCCGGTTCCGGCTGCCGGGGCGAGGAGGATTCCGCGGACCGCGGCTCCAGTGCCGCGCGGAAGGGGGCGGATTCGTGTGCCTCCCAGGCCGACTCGTGCGTCACCCAGGAGGACGGTTCGCCGGGCACGGACTCCGGTGACCGCGCGGTGGTTGCCGCCGGGTCCGACAGCGGAACGGTCTGAGACGGTGCGCAGCGAGGAGACCGCCTTCAGTGGCGGGCCGCTGGACGGAAGGACGCTCTCCGTTCCCCTGGGACCGACCGGCAGGCCGCCGCGCAGCTACGAGGTGCCGGTACCCGACCCGGAGGGCGGCCCGACCGTGGTCCACGTCTACCGGCTCGAACCCGCCGCCGTGAACCGCCTGGGGCTGCCGCGAGGCTGGAAGTACGTCTACGAACCCGAAGGACGGCCCGCCAAGAGCCCGCTGGAGCGGCTGCCGTGGCGCAAGAGGCGCGGCAGCTGACGCCAGTGGTCTGGACCGGTTACCCCGGAGGCTCGCTCCGCGCGGCGCCGGCGGGGGGCGCGGGGAGGCGCCGCGCAGCCTGGACAGCGTCACAGGGAGAAGGTTTCCTGCTGGCGTGATCGAAGGCATCGCGCGACTGCGCGAGACGGACCCTCGGCGGCTCGGCCCCTTCCGGCTCTTCGGAGTCCTCGGACACGGTGGGGCGGGCACCGTCTACCTGGGCAAGGGCACCCCGCGACGGGGTGCGCGCAAAAGGGCGGTGGCGGTGCGCGCCGTGCGCCCCGAACTGTTGCGCGACCGCCAACTGAGGGCGCGGTTGCGGCAGGAGACGGCGCGGGTCGCCGACGCCGTCGACAGCCCCTTCGTCGCCCACGCGTTCGGCTGCGAACTCGACAGCGAGCACCCGTGGATCGCCGAGGCGTTCGTGCCGGGGGTGTCGCTGTCCGCGCTGGTGGCCAGGTACGGGCCGCTGCCGGAAATGTCCGTCCGCGCGCTGGGCGGCGCCCTCGCCCGTGCCCTGGCCACGCTGGACGCTGCCGGAACGGCACACGGTGACCTGCGGGCCTCGAATGTGCTGCTGACGGCCGACGGGCCGCGCCTGGTGGACTACGGAATCGCGCTGGGCCGACGCTCGGCGGCCGTCGGCGCTGCGGGCTTCGGGCCGTCGGCGCGGAGGGCCGAGGACGTCTTCGCGCTGGGCACCGTGCTGGCACTGGCAGCGAGTGCCCGACACCCCTTCGAGGACAGCGCGCTGCCCTCGGCACGGGAGGGGCCGGATCTGGCGGCGGTGCCCGACTCGCTGTGCGTGCCGCTCCTCGCCTGCCTGCACAAAGCGCCCGAGACCCGCCCGCACCCCGAGTCGCTGGCCCACACACTGGACATCTCGGGCACCGCGAACCGCCCGGCGCGGGAGTGGCTTCCGGAGCCGTATCTCCACGAGATCGGCAGTCGTGCGGACGAGGCCCGGGCCCTGGCCGGGCGGTGGGGCTGGGGTCACTGACGGTCGGGATGACCTGAGAGGTCTGAGGAACCCGAGGGGTCTGAGGAACCTGAGGGACCTGAGGGGCATGAGGGCCGCTGAGTTGCGGTGCGCGTGAGCTGCCAACCCGCCCTGGTCACTCCTGCGGGTGAAGACGGCTCGGCCGAGGGTGCTGGACACGGCGGCGCGGCAGCGGTAGAGACCGGCGATTTCTGCTCGTTGGTGCCATACCGGGCCCAGAGCGCCCGCGTAACCAGGCACGCGGCCGGACCAGGATCGCATCGCTCTCCGCAGTACGAGCGGGCGCCGCCGGGGGGCCTCCGACCCGGATACGGGTTCGCCGTTGTCTCGATCGAGTGAGAGACGTCCGCCCAGCCGCTCAGCTCGCCCTGAGCCGGTGGCCTCGGCCGTGCCACGATCGCCGCAGAGCGGTCGATGACGGGGAGACGCCGCTCGGGAGCGAGGTGTGCGGTGTTGAGGGCGTTGTGGCAGACGAAAGCGTGGCCGGCTCGCCGAGGAGGGCGACCGGTGAGCGGACGGGGCAGGGAGGGGCGCCGACGGGGGCCGGACGGCGTGCCCGGACCGGGCATCGGCGCGGTGTCGGCCGGGCTCGTGCTGGCGGCCGTGGCCGTACTGGTGCCCGCAGCACCCGGTCTCGGTTCGGCTCAGGCGGCGGGTGCGAGGGCGCCCGGCACGCCGGGACCCGGACCTGCGCCGGGGCCACCCGACGCGGGGCGCAAGTCGGTCAGCGAACTGCTGGGCGAGCTGGGGCTGCTGTATCAGCGCACTGAGGAGGCGTCAGAGGCGTACAACCGTACGGCGGAGAGGCTGAAGACCCAGCGGGCGGCGGCCCGCCGGGCGCAGGCCCAGCTCTCGCGGGCCCGCTCCACGCTGGCGGCCGAGCGGCGGCGGGCCGGTGAGCTGGCCCGCCAGCAGTACCGGGGCGCGGGCACCGGCCTCCCGCCCACGGTGCACATGCTGCTCGCCCAGGACCCCCACCGGCTGCTGGAGCGGGGGCATCTGCTGAAGCGGGCCGCCGGCGACCAGGCGGCCACGGTACGGAGGCTGAGCGACGGCACACGGCGGCACGCGGCTGCGGCCAAACGGGCGCGGGAGGCACTGGCGCGGCAGGAGCGGCTGGCGAAGCGGAAGAAGGAGCAGCGAAACGAGGTGCGCAAGCGGCTGCGGAAGGTCGAGCGGCTGCTCTCCTCGCTGACCGGGGATCAGCGCGCTCGTCTGGGCGAGCTGGAGCAGGATCGCGCTGACGCGGCGCAGCAGAAGCTGGTGGCCTCGGGCGCGCTGGACCCCAGCGGTGCCAGGGGCTCGGCCTCGGCGCAGGGACGGAAAGCCCTCCACTGGGCCCTGAAGCAGGTCGGCAAGCCCTATGCATGGGGCGCCGAGGGGCCACGCGCCTTCGACTGCTCCGGACTGACCTGGCGGGCGTGGCGCCATGCGAACCGCGACATTCCACGGACCAGCCAGGAGCAGTGGCGCCGGCTGCCGAAGGTGCCGCTGGACGAGCTGCGCCCCGGCGACCTGGTGATCTATTTCAAGGGAGCGACCCATGTGGGCATGTACGCGGGAGGCGGACGCGTGGTGCACGCTCCCCGGCCGGGGAGCGCGGTGCGGCTGACCCCGCTCGCCGCGAGCCCGCCCATCGGCGCGGTGCGCCCGGACGGGCGGCGCGCGTGAGGCGGATCGGGGTGACGACAGGGGGTGGACCGCCTCCCGGGACGGCGACCGGACCGGCGGTCCGGGGCCCGGTGGCCGACTGCGGGCCCAGGAGGCGGGCGTCGGCCTCACTCCAGTTCGGCGAGGAGCGCTGTGGCGTCGTCGTGCCGCTTTCCGCGGAGCGGCGCGTGCTCCGACTCGGCGGTACGGACCCGGTTGACGAGGGCACGCGGCCCTTCCTTGCGGACGAGAGAGAAGAGCCCGGTCCAGTCGCCGAGGTGGAACGTCTCCGTCCAGCGGGTGGCGCCGTCGGTGAGGGCGAGCAGGGCGCGGACGTCCGCCCTCGGCTCACTGCCCGTCACCGCGTGCGCCGCGACGCCCGGGTCTGCGGCGGCCGTGTAGAAGCCGCTGCCGTCCGGAGCGTTCCGCAGGTCCTCGACGGCGCGTACGTAGGCCGCGCGGTCCGATGCCTCACCGGTACGGCGCACCCGGTCGCGCAGCGCCCGCACGGTGGGCGGCAGTTCGGCCAGCCGCCGGTCGAGTACGGGGCGGACCGTGCCGTCGGCGGCCTCGACCAGGAGGACGGAATCGGACAGCACCAGGTGTTCGACGCGCTCCTCGTCCCAGCGGGCCACGACGACGGTTGCCTGAGGAGTACGCGGGTGAAAAAGATCACATGTCTCCCGATGGGCGTCAGCCGTGCGGGCCACCGCGGCAGCGAGGCATTCGGCCAAGCCCATGTTGCCGCACGCCCCCGCGAGTTCGAGCAAGGCACCACCGAGCCGCGCCACGAACCACGGCACTCCGTGGCGGCACCCGTCATTCCCCTCGGGCGGGGTGACACCGTCCAGCACCACGAGGGCTCCGCCGGTGCCGGAGGCGGGCAGGGCGGCCGACGCGTAATCCTCGTTGAGGCGTTGAGGATTGCCGGGTTCGGTGACCATGTCGATGCGCATGACGGCAGTCTGCCGGACCGTCGATCTTCGAGCGGCCCGTGACCGCCGTGACGGCTGCTCCACGTCCCGCCTCGGAGGCGTGCGCGACGGTGCCGATGCACTCTCGGGCGTTGCCGGGTGCCCGGGCGCAGGCAGGCGAGGTCGGCCGGAAAGCGACCGGGCGCAGAGCGGAATCAGACCCTCCACAAAGTGCGACAGGCATCCTGCCAGGACGCGGGACGGATTTCCAACCAGCGCCCGAGGTGCGGACAGCGCCCGGCTCAGGCCGAGTTGTTCCGCCGCCGAGGAGTGATGTTCACTCCTTCGGGTGGCCCAGCAGGGGATTCTCACCCGCCTCAGGAGCGCACTGCCAAGGTCGGTCGTCGAGTGTGGGGACACCGCGGAGCACCGCGCGGCCCAAGGCCCGGAGAGAAAGCTGGGAACCGAAGGTCGCAGAGGGTGCCGGCGCGGGGGCGGGGCCACCCTCTCGCCACACACGTTGGACTGTGCCGCCCGGGCCCTCCGGGAGAGGCGGGACGAGATTGCGAGTGCGGGTGCGGAAGAAGCAACGTCTCAGTGCGGACGTTCCCCAGGCCACGGCGACCGGCACCGGCGCCACTCCCTCCGCGGAAGCGGAGGCGCTCACCCCGGTGGGACGTCGGCGCGCGCGGGTGCGCAACAGGCTGTTGATGTCCGTCGCGGTAGGTGCGGTGGCCGTCGTGGCGGCGGGAGCGCCCACCCTGGTGGCCGGCTCCCAGGACGCCGCTGACGCGCAGGCCCTCGTGGATCTGGCCCGGCTCGATCAGCAGGCCATCGCCCTGTCCCACTCCCTCGCGGACGAGCGCGACGGCATGGTGGAGCACCTCGCGGCCGGCCGCAGCGGCAAGGGCGGTACGGGCGTCACGGAGGCCCAGCGCGACAGGGTGGACAGGCGGGTCCGCGAGCTGCGGGTGGCCGCCTCCTCCGCACCGTCGGGGTCCGCCGCCCCGTCCGCCTCCCCCGGCACGGTCGTGGAGGCCCTCAAGAAGCTGCCCGCCGTCCGGCAGCGCGCCATGGCAGGCAAGGGCGGCCCGCTGGACGCCTACGAGTCCTACTCCGCACTCATCAAGACACTCCGTCAGCTCACCCGCGGCATCGCCGACGGACTGCCGGCGCGCGCTGAGAACCGGACGGCTGCGGCCCTGCCCGACCTGGCACGCGCCGTGGAGCAGGCATCGGCCACCCGTGGCCTGCTGGAGGCGGCGCTCGCGGGGCAGGGGACCCAGCGCTCCCTGGTAACGGCGGCGGGACAGGCGCGCGTGCGGGAGCAGGCAGCGCTGGCGGACTTCGAGGAGACGGCTGACACCAAGGCCCGCGAGACCTACAACACGACGGTCAACGGCGCGGACGTCAACGTCGCCGAGCGCTATCTGAAGGTCGTCACCGCGCAGAACCGCCTCACGCCCGCTGCCCGCGCTGTGGACCGGGAGCGCTTCGACAGCTCCGTTTCGGCCCGACTCGCCCATATGCGAGGAGTGCAGTCGTCGTTCGCGGCCGCGGAGATCAAGCGGCTGGAGAGACTGCGGGACGACGATGTGACGGCTCTGCAGCTGCGGGCCGGGCTGGTGGGAGGCTGTCTGCTGCTCGCCGTCGCGGTCAGCGTGGCCACGGCCCGCTCGCTCACCCGGCCGCTGTCGGTGCTCAAGCGCGGTTCGAAGCGGATCGCCCAGGACCCGGCGGCAGAGGAGCCGATCACCTTCAAGGGCCGGAACGACGAGTTCGCCGATGTGGTGAGAGCACTCAACACGCTGCGAACCACGGCTGCCGATCTGAAGCGCCGATCGGCCTGCGCGGAGCGCGAGCAGGACGAGCTGGCGGTGGAGAAGGCCAAGCTGACGGAGAAGCACCGGTTGCTGGGCGAGGAGTTCGCCGCCCTACGGGCCGAGCTGGAGACCGCACGCGAGCAGTCGGCCGCCCGGCAACCGCACGGCAGCGTCCTCGACACAAGCTCGGTTGTGGCCGACGACACCCGGGTGGGCGAAGCACCCCGCGCGGCCGGCTCGGAGGCGGACCACAGCACCTTCGCCGACCTGGGCACCCGAACGCTGACGCTGGTCGAGCAGCAGCTGGGCATCATCGAGGGGCTGGAGGAGAAGGAGGCCGACCCCGACCGGCTCGAAACCCTGTTCAAGCTGGACCACCTGGCCACCCGTATGCGACGGCACAGCGAGAATCTGCTGCTGCTGGCGGGCACGGAGCGCGGGGAGCGCGGCGCAGTCCCGGAGGCTGCCGGCCCGGCACCGCTGCTCGACGTGCTGCGCGCGGCTGTCAGCGAGATAGCGCAGTACGAACGCGTCGAGCTGGGGACGCTCCCGCCCGATGTACGGGTGAGCGGTCCGGCGGCGGACGACCTGAGCCACCTGGTGGCCGAACTCCTCGACAACGCCGCTGCTTTCTCCTCCACCGAGTCCGCGGTGCTGCTGAGCGCACGGACGCGGGCAACGGGCGAGGCCGTGGTGTCCGTGGAGGACGCGGGCGAGGGCATGGCCGGGGCGCAGCTCACCGAGCTGAACACCTGGCTGGCCGAACCGCTGACCGTGACGACGGCGCAGGAAGCGGGCGTGTCCTGGGGGCTGGGCATGTACGTGGTCGCCCGGCTCTCGGCACGGCACGGGATACGGGTGCGGCTGCGCGCACGGGAGGGCGGCGGCACCGTTGCCGATGTGACCGTCCCGGGTGCACTGCTGGTCGGCCACGGCGCGCCGGAGGACGAGCACGCACACCTTGGGGACGAGCACGCCCCGGAGGGCGACGAGCACGCCAGGGCCGAGGACCAGGCCCCCGCTCCAGCCGCGGCTGCGACCCCGGCTCCGGCCGCGGCTCCGATCCCGGAACGGAGGACGGAAGAGGGACCGGCGCAGTCGGCCGAGTCGGCGCCGTCCACCGAGCCGGCACCGTCCGCCGAGCCGGCCGAGCCGCAGGGCTCCGCCGTGCATCCGGGGCTGCCCCAGCGGGTCCGCAGGGAGACAGCGCATGAGCCGTCCGTACCCCGTCCGCGCAAGGGCGGCGCCTCAGCGGAGGAGCTGCGGCGGAAGCTCGACGGGTTCCAGCAGGGCACCAAGAAGGGCCTGCGGGACGCGGGTGTGTCGGACGCGGCGCTTCCGGAGTCGGGTATGCGCACGGACACCGGGGTGACCCCCGCCGCCTCAGCCCCCGGCTCCGTCGCCGAGGCCGAAGGGCCTCGACAGGACCAGCACAGCAAGCAGGCCCAGCACGATCAGCGGCCCCAGCACGAACAGCAGCAGCGTGCGGCCCGGCAGACTGGCCAGGCCGCACGGGACGAGCAGACTGAGGACACCGGCAATGCGGAAGAGCGAGCGGGGGCGCAGGTTGACGGTGGTACCGCCGAGGAGGCACGTAAGTGAATCCGCTCACCACAGGGATCTCCGGCAGCGCGGAGGCACGTAACCTCCGCTGGCTCCTCGACAAACTGGTCGAGGAGGTGCCGGGTATCCGCTCCGTGGCCGTCGTCTCGTCGGACGGGCTCCTGCTGCTGGCGTCCGATCCGGCGCTGGGGACGGAGCACGGAGCCGTCACACTGGGCGCCGCGCGGGCACAGCCCCAGGAGCAGCGGCACAGACAGCCGTACGAACAGCCGCGCGAACACCCGCCCGGCGACCAGCAGGGGCCGCGGAACGGGATGCCCGGGATGCCGGTGCGCAGGCGGCGCGGAGGTTCCCGGGCGCGCGGCCCCAGGGGCACGAGCGGCGATCTGGCCGCCCTCGTCTCCGGGGTGGCCTCGCTGACGTTCGCGGCGGCCGATCTGATGGGAGGTGGCGCAGTGAAGCAGACCATGGTGTCCATGGACGAGGGCGCGCTGCTCGTCATGGCCATCGGGGACGGCTCGCTGCTCGGGGTGCACGCGGCGGCCGACGGCGACCTGGCGGCGGTCGGCTATCAGATGGGTCTCTTCGTGGGCCGGGCCGGCCATGTGCTCACCCCTGAACTGCGGAACGAGCTGAGGGGGGAGGTCGGGGCGGCTGCGACCCGGTGAGGGCCCGCTGCCCCCTTCATGCCTCCTGGTTCACTCCTCCTGGTCCGCCAGCGAATTGAGGCGGTGGAGCAGGCGGGCCAACTCGGCGATCTCGCGTCGGTCCCAGGCGGCCAGCTTGCGGGCGTACGACAGACGGCGCGCGTCCCGCACGCGGGTGAAGCGCCGGCGTCCCTCCGGGGTGAGATGGACGAGTGAGGCGCGGCGGTCGGCCGGATCGGGGCGCCGGTCGACCAGTCCGAGTTGGAGCAGCGCCTGCAGCTGGCGGCTTATCGTCGCCTTGCCGACGCCGAAATATCCGGCGAGTTCGGTCGCCCGCTGCTCCCCGGCGTCCTCGAGACGTACCAGCAGCCCGTAGGCGGCGGGCTCCAGATCGGGGTGGACCTGGCGGGCCATCTCACCGGACGAGGCGCGCGCCCGGCGCAGGAAGACGGCCAACTCCCGCTCCACATCCAGGCATTCGGGGCCGAACGCCTCCACGGGGTCGTCGACCGCGGAGGCGCCGTTCGGGGAGTCGGTGGAGTTCTTGTGCACGTCAGTGGTGTCTCCGTGGTTTTCCATGCAGAAACTTATCTCCAGCCAGCCCGATCGTCCCAGCTCCGCCAGTATTTCGCAGGAGTAGACCAACGGCAGACGGTGGGGCGTCTTCCGCGTGGCCGGTCTACGCGCGTACCTTCGCCCTGACATGACCACACCAGTGGCGTGTTGTCGCTCCGCGCGTCGCGGGGCAAAACCCCCCACGTCGGTAAATACTACGCACGTACCAGACCCCCACCACCGAGGCTCCGGAGGCAGCGATGCCCAGCTTCAGATCCGGTACGGCCCGTCGCAGACGCGGAATCGCGGCTGTCATCGGGATGTTCGTCTCCCTTCTCGCGCTCGTCCTGGCACTCCCGGGGGCGGCGTCGGCTGTCCCCGACAACGAGGACGGCGGTACGAAGTCGGCCACGGCCGCAGAGTCCGGCAAGGCCACGGAATCGGCCAAGGGCGCTGAGGGCCTGCGCAGCAACCCCAAGGCGCCGGGCAAGCCCGGGGAAGCCTGGATGGGCGCGGGCGTCCAGATGCACGAGGCGGACTCGACGAAGGGCACTCCGCCCGACAAGAAGCGCGCGGGGCTGCTCGCGTCGGTCCACGGTGTGGACGTCAGCAGCCACCAGGGGAACGTCGCCTGGTCGACCCTGTGGAACAGCGGGGTGCGCTTCGCCTACTCGAAGGCGACGGAGGGCACGAGCTACAAGAACCCCTACTTCGCACAGCAGTACAACGGCTCCTACAACGTCGGCATGATAAGGGGCGCCTACCACTTCGCGCTGCCCAACTCCTCCAGCGGTGCCACGCAGGCGAACTACTTCGCCAGCAACGGCGGCGGGTGGAGCAAGGACGGCAAGACGCTGCCGGGTGTGCTCGACATCGAGTACAACCCCTACGGCGCCACCTGCTACGGCCTGAGCAAGAGCGCGATGGTGAACTGGATCAGGGACTTCACCAGCACGTACAAGGCGCGGACCGGACGTGACGCGGTCATCTACACCACCACGAGCTGGTGGACGCAGTGCACCGGCAACACCAGCGCCTTCGGAAACTCCAACCCCCTCTGGATCGCCCGCTACGCCTCCTCGCCGGGCACCCTGCCGGCCGGCTGGGGATTCTGGACCTTCTGGCAGTACACCTCCTCCGGCCCGACCGTGGGCGACCACGACTACTTCAATGGGGCGATGGACCGGCTGAAGGTTCTGGCCAACGGCGGCTGACACCGCAACCACCCCCGGCCGGGGGCGTGGGGGTTGCCCCCACACAACACAGCAATGGGGCGATGGACCAGCTGAAGGCCCTGGCCAACGGCGGCTGAGCGCCCTCGTACGTGAGTGGCCCCCACCCTGCGGTGGGGGCCACTCTGTTGCCGGTCACGTCCGTCACGCCGCGACCGGCGCCTCCCGCGCAGGGGTCTGTGCGGGGGTCAGGGCCAGCTCCAGCACCTGGCGGATGTCGGAGACCGGGTGGACGTCGAGGTCGTCCAGCACCTCGGCCGGTACGTCGTCCAGGTCGGGCTCGTTCCGCTTGGGGATGACCACCGTGGTCACCCCGGCGCGGTGGGCGGCCAGGAGCTTCTGCTTGACGCCTCCGATGGGCAGCACCCGCCCGGTCAGCGAGACCTCGCCGGTCATCGCCACCTCGGGCCGTACCTGGCGTCCGCTGAGGAGCGAGGCAAGGGCGGTCGTCATCGTGACACCGGCGCTTGGCCCGTCCTTGGGCACGGCGCCTGCCGGCACGTGCAGGTGGATGCCGCGCTCCTTGAGGTCGCCCACCGGCAGCTCCAGCTCCGCGCCGCGCGAGCGCAGGTAGGACAGGGCGATGTGCGCGGACTCCTTCATCACGTCGCCAAGCTGACCGGTGAGAGTGAGTCCGGAGGCACCGGTCTCCGGGTCGGCCAGCGACGCCTCGACGAAGAGGACGTCACCGCCCGCGCCGGTGACGGCCAGTCCGGTCGCCACGCCCGGCACCGCCGTACGGCGCTCGGCCGGGTCCTGTGCGGCCTCGGGGGTGTGCCGTGGGCGGCCGATCAGCTCGCGCAGCTCGTCCACGCCGACGGTGTACGGCAGCTGCGCGTCGCCCAGCTGGTGCTTGGCAGCGACCTTGCGCAGCACCCGCTGCACGGACCGCTCCAGGGAGCGGACGCCCGCCTCCCGGGTGTACTCGGCGGCGAGCTTGCGCAGCGCCGCCTCGTCGAAGGTGACCTCGCCGCTCTCCAGGCCCGCGCGCTCCAGCTGACGGGGCACCAAGTGGTCGCGTGCGATGGTGATCTTCTCGTGCTCGGTGTACCCGTCGAGCTCGACGACCTCCATCCGGTCCAGCAGCGGCTGCGGGATGGCTTCCAGAACGTTGGCCGTGGCCAGGAAGACGACGTCCGACAGATCGAGTTCGACCTCCAGGTAGTGGTCCCTGAAGGTGTGGTTCTGTGCCGGGTCCAGCACCTCCAGCAGGGCCGCCGCCGGGTCGCCGCGGAAGTCGGAGCCGACCTTGTCGACCTCGTCCAGCAGCACGACCGGGTTCATCGAACCGGCCTCCTTGATGGCCCGTACGACGCGGCCGGGCTGGGCGCCGACGTAGGTGCGCCGGTGGCCGCGGATCTCGGCCTCGTCACGGACGCCGCCGAGCGCGACGCGGACGAACTTGCGGCCCATCGCGCGGGCGACGCTCTCGCCGAGCGAGGTCTTTCCGACCCCGGGGGGCCCGGTCAGCGCCAGCACCGCGCCACCGCGCCGTCCGCCGACCACACCGAGACCGCGCTCGGCGCGCCGCTTGCGTACGGCCAGGTACTCGGTGATGCGCTCCTTGACGTCCTGCAGTCCGGCGTGGTCGGCGTCCAGCACGGCCTGGGCGCCGGAGATGTCGTAGGCGTCTTCGGTGCGCTCGTTCCAGGGCATCTCCAGGACGGTGTCGAGCCAGGTGCGGATCCAGCTGCCCTCGGGGGACTGGTCGCTGGAGCGTTCGAGCTTGTCGACCTCTTTGAGGGCGGCCTTCCTGACCTCCTCGGGCAGGTCGGCGGCCTCGACGCGGGCGCGGTAGTCCTCGCTCTCGTCCTCGGGATCGCCGTTCAGCTCGGCCAGCTCCTTGCGGACCGCTTCCAGTTGACGCCGCAGCAGGAACTCGCGCTGCTGCTTGTCGACGCCCTCCTGGACGTCCTTGGCGATGGACTCGGCCACGTCCTGCTCGGCCAGGTGGTCGCGGAGTGCCTTCGTGGCGGTCTTCAGCCGCTCGACCGGTTCGGTGGTCTCCAGCAGCTCCAGCTTCTGCTCGGTGGTCAGGAACGGGGAGTAGCCCGCGTTGTCGGCGAGCTGGCCGACGTCGTCGATCTGCTGCACCCGGTCCACGACCTGCCAGGCGCCGCGCTTGCGCAGCCAGTCGGTGATGAGGGCCTTGTACTCCTTCATCAGCTCGGTGACGTGGCCGGGCAGGGGCTCGGGCGCGGTCTCGGTGACCGGCGTGCCCTCGACCCACAGCGCGGCTCCGGGCCCTGTCGTCCCGGTGCCGACCCGGACCCGCCGCAGGCCGCGGATGAGTGCGCCCGGGTCGCCGTCGGCGAGGCGTCCGATCTGCTCCACCCTGCCCTCGACGCCGATCTCGGCGTAGGTCCCCTCGACCCGGGGGACCAGCAGCACCCGGGGCTTCTCGCCGTCCGGCGCGTCCGAGGCGGCGGACTTCGCGGCGTCGACGGCGGCTCTCACGTCGCTGTCCGAGAGATCCAGTGGCACCACCATTCCCGGCAGCACGACGCCGTCCTCGGCGTCGATGGGCAGCACCGGCAGGGTGAGCGGTGTGGACTCCAGGGACTCAGCAGCCATGATCTCTCCCTAGGCAGGCAAGTTGAGTAATACCCACTCAATGCTTTTGAGGCTCCGTATGTTCCCCCGGTCGCGGGAGAGATCTGTTCGCTGTCAGCGATCGCCCGCCGAGGGACACGCCGCCGGGGGCCGAGGGTGCCCGTATCCGCTCAACCACCCGTGCGGCAGCGGTAGTCCCGTGCTCCCCCGGCCCCGCGGAGAGCAGCAAGCGGCCTACCCTGCCCCCATGTCGAATGCCGTGCTTCCTGTGGACCCGGCGGACGCCGGGCAGACGGTCACCGTCGAGCGGCGGGAGGGGCCGCACGGCGAGGTGGTGCTGCGGCGGCGCGGGCCGCACTTCGAGATCATCGCCAACGGCTGCTTCCTGATGGACACCTCAGACGGGCGTTCGGAACGGCTGCTGGTGCGTGCGGCGCTGGACGAGCTCGGCGAACGGGACCGGCCGCGACTGCTGATCGGCGGGCTCGGGGTCGGCTTCTCGCTGGTGGAGGCGGCACACGAGCCGCGCTGGGGGCGGATCACCGTCGTCGAGCGGGAGGCCGCGATCCTCGACTGGCACCGCACAGGACCGCTCTCCGCCGTCTCGGGAGAGGCGCTGGCCGATACGCGCACCGAACTGGTGGAGGCCGACCTGGTGGAGTACGTCCACGAGGCGAGGGCCGCGGGGCGGCACTTCGACGCCTTGTGCCTGGACGTCGACAACGGCCCGGACTGGACGGTCACCGAGGACAACACCGGTCTCTACTCCCCCGCCGGACTGGCCGCATGCCGGGCGGCGCTGGCACCCGGCGGAATCCTCGCCGTGTGGTCGGCACAGCCGTCCGAGAGATTCGAGGGATGTCTGCGTAATGCGGGATTCTGCCGTGTTCGGACGGATGAGATCCCGGTCGCCCGAGGCGTCCCCGACGTGGTCCACTTCGCAGCACGACCGGCGTAGCCGAGGCCCGTAGCAGGCCCTTACGCTGCTGTCCCAGGAAAGCCGGAAAGAGCCACAGGGGCGGGGTCGTATGGACCAGAAGAACACTACTCAGACACCTGGCGGCGCTGCCGCCGCGACCACCCCGGGCGCTCAGCGCCGGATCCTCGTCGTCGAGGACGACCCCACCATCGTCGATGCCATCGCGCGGCGGTTGCGCGCCGAGGGCTTCCAGGTGCAGACGGCCGGTGACGGGCCCGCGGCCGTGGACACCGCCGAGGCATGGCAGCCGGACCTGCTGGTGCTGGATGTGATGCTGCCCGGCTTCGACGGCCTGGAGGTCTGCCGCCGGGTCCAGGCCCAGCGCCCGGTGCCGGTGCTGATGCTGACCGCACGGGACGACGAGACGGACATGCTGGTCGGCCTCGGCGTGGGCGCCGACGACTACATGACCAAACCCTTCTCCATGCGGGAGGTCGCAGCGCGGGTGCACGTACTGCTGCGCAGGGTGGAGCGGGCGACGCTGGCCGCGCACACGCCGCGCAGCGGCATACTCCGGCTCGGCGAGCTGGAGATCGACCACGCGCAGCGGCGGGTGCGGGTCACCGGTGAGGACGTCCATCTGACCCCCACCGAGTTCGACCTGCTGGTGTGCCTGGCGCACTCACCCCGGGCTGTGCTCTCGCGCGAGCAGCTGCTGGCGGAGGTGTGGGACTGGGCCGACGCCTCGGGCACCCGCACCGTCGACAGCCACATCAAGGCGCTGCGGCGCAAGATCGGTGCCGAGCGCATCCGCACGGTGCACGGCGTCGGGTACGCCCTGGAGACCCCGGGTGCGGACGGCGCCGCGACACCGGTGACCGGTGCCGCGGCGGAGAGCTCCTGACGGCCGGAGGGAACGGAGCGTGGTGTCCGTTTCCGTGTCATCGTCGCTGACCACCCGCACCCGGTCGGCC
>NZ_JAFFZN010000005.1 GCF_017676385.1 Streptomyces spirodelae | reverse complement strand
AGCCCAACCTGGCGCTGGTGAGAGTCTGTTCCGACCCCTCTCAGCCTCGCAACGAGGTCGCTTTCTCCACCGAATCCACGAACTGCAGCATCTCGTTGTGGATGGAGCTCTTGGCCGGGTCGGGGAAGCGGATGTTGTGCCGGTAGTAGCGGTGGCGATGATCAACGCAGCGTGCACGATCTCCATCGGCAGGGCTGCCGCATCCTCGTCCGACAGCGGTGCGATGTCCTGGTATCCGGAGAGAAGGGCGTCCAGTCGCGCCGGGACCAGGTTCCCGGCGTCCTGAGCAAGTCCTACGGCCGCCATTCCGAGATCGAGGAGGGGATCGTCAAGAGAGATCGTCTCCCAGTCCAGCACTGACAGGTGACCGTCCCGACGTACGACGACGTTGTCCGCGAAGAGGTCGCCATGCACCACCGCGCTGCGGCGTTCACGCCCCGCTTCGACGGCCTCGACACGCTCGAGCCAACCCGTCAGCCAGAGCGCAAAGTCCCGGTCGGCGAACTTCGCAATTTCCGCCATGTGGTTGCTGGACAGTCTCCGGGTCCCGGCTGGGACGTCCTCAAGGCCCGGCGATCGCGGTGAAAGCGCGTGCAACTGAGCGAGAATGCGTCCCGCATCAGGGAGGAGCGGCACCGGCAATGGCTGCTGCACCTCTCCTGGGATCCACTTTTTGAGGATCGCGGGTCGGTCGCCCATCTCGATGATCAGCGCTCCCTCGACAGAGGGGACGACTTCCGTGGTGGGCACGCCCAGCCGGAAGGCGGCCTGAGTGTGCGCCGCCAGACGCCGAGCGCTGGGCCAGTCATGGTTGTCGAGGATCGTCAGGACGAACTGACCGGAGACGCTGGACAGCCTGAAACTGGAGTTCGCCGCCCCACCCGCGAGAGGCGTAAGTCGTACCTGATCAAGAGCGTATTGCTCGGCCAGGGCGGAGACATCGAGCTGGTCTGAGGTGGTGTACTTCGCCACCCGGTCACTCTCCTCTGCTCACTGCGGCTTCCCGACGCCGATCCTCTGCGATGGCGGTCCAGCGTGCCCGGACCTGGTCCTGCCCGTCCAGCCACTGTGCCCGGGGGAGCTCGGCAGGGGGTTCATCGTCTGCGATGAGGTAGGAGAGTTCTGCCAGATAGGCGAACTCTTCACCACGGACGCACTCCTTCAACGTCGCCCTGGCCTGGGACAGCAGTTCGGCGGAGCCCAGGACCGCTGCATGCAGACAAACGGCGAAGCGGATGTAGGCGACCGAAGACGACAGCCCGGCTTCACTCGCCAGCGCAACCACCTCCTCGGCCCGCTCCGGGAGATCGGGTTCGACGCCGGCGTCCCGTACGAGTTCGGCGATGCGTGTCTGGACCTCCGCCCACCGGATCGAGACGCCGCCCAGCAGATCTCGGGCGCGTGCGATCTGTTCCGCAGCACGAGGGCGGTCCTGATAGGCGGACGCGAAGGCCAGGCATGCCTGGGACAGGGCGGCCTCACCCGCGTGGCCGAGTTGCAGCGCCTCATCACGGCTCACTGCATACGCCGAGCAGGCCAAGGCCATGCTTCCCTGCGTCCACCACAGATCGCCGAGTACGCGGTCCTTGCGGCCCTCCGCCCCGAGGGTCTCCGCCACGTCCCGTACCTGTGGGAATCGCCCCACCCGGCGGGCCAAGTGCGCGAGGCCCCGAGCGGCTGTAGGAGCCAGTCGCCCGCCAGCATCGACAACCCGCTGCATACCGTCCAGAGAGTCGTCGAGGTTGCCCAGATCCCGATCGCACTCCGCGAGGAAGTATCGCGGGAGTTCCCGCAAGGGTTCGGGGAGGAGGTCCGAATCCAGGACCATACGGAGCTGCTCGGCGGTCCAGCTGCGGTGCCTGCGCTGGCGTTGCGCGATCGCGCGCAGCGCCGCAGCCAGGGCCTCCGCAGCACTGCTGATCTCCTCGCTGCCAGGCTCGGCAGACGGAAGGGCGGGAATCTCGATGGGCTCCCAGACGAAGTCGTCGACATAGCGGAACGCCGCCTCCGTCAACCAGCCGAGCTCCAAGCCGTAATCACGTGCCAGCTTCAGACCCTGGCGCAACGCAGCAACCAGATGGATCCGATCGCCGGACGCCTCACGACCCAGGGCGTCGAACGTCCGCTGCGCCGCTCTCTGCCAGTCGGCCGTACTCCAGCGATCCTCGCTTGTGGAATCGGCTTCTTGGACCGCTTCCCGGACCAGTGCATGAACGCGGTACGGCCATGGCGCGCCTGGATCAGCATCCACGAAGGGCCGCTCCACCAGTTCCAGGGCGGGCGCATCGTGGTCGAGTCCTGCTGCAGCGACAGCCAGCTCGACGGAGAAGGAGTCCAACAGACTCACGGCCCGCAGAACCTGTCGCACGTTCGGAGACAGGTCCCGGAATGTCCGTGCGACCAGGGCCGGGAAGTCGAAGTTGAATTCGGTCGGCTCAGGGGCCCGCCCATACTCTCGGTAGAGATCTAGGAAGCGCATGACAGCAAGGTCTAAATACAGCGGCAGTCCGTGGGAGTTGGCTGTGACGGTGTGCCGCGTGCGGTCATCCATCAGTGGTTGCCCGGCCATGGTGAGCCGCTTGCACAGGTAGGTCTCACAGTCTTCTGCCGACAGGTAGCCCACGGTGTGCTGCCGCGGTTCTTCAGTCGCGCCTCCGGCGAGCTGAGGCCAGAACTGAGGCCCTGCCCAATCCAACTGGCCCTCGAGCCGCGTATCGTCCCACTGCAGACGATTGCGTCCAGTGATGACGAAGAGGGCGTTCGGCATCAGCCACACCACACGCTGAATCAGCCGTTCGAGATCACGATGCACGCGATCTCCGACGTCCTCGAAGGTGTCAAGGAGCACGACCGGCGTCGCCCGGTGCTTCGCAGGAACCCTGTCGAGATCCCAAGCAAGCAGATGGGCGTAGTAGCTGAGCGCCTCGAGGTCGGGCTCAGCCTCGAGCAGGTCGGCGAGGCGCTGGCACTCGGCGAGGGAACGGATCTGATGCCGCCGCTCGCGCAGAGCGCGAACCAGCGACCGCAGCCCCTGTCCGACCAAGGCGCCCGTGGTTCCGGGAAGAGCCACCGCTTGCGCAACATCTGCCAACGCCGACTGCATCTGTTCGGACAGCGACTGGGTCCCCGAGAAACGACTGAACCACGTACGCCGGCGCAGATATTCATCCAGTGGCTCACCTGGATGGTTGCGGTCCCAGTAGCGCTGAAATGCGATGTCGAACGTCGGCATCGGTTGCCCGAGATCCGCCGCTGCCAGCCGAAGGCTCAGCATCAGGGACTCGAAGTCCCCGCCCGAGTCCCGGGACAGATCCACGCGGACCGGCACCACTCGCCCCACCTGTGGATCGAGAGGAGACCAGCCGCTGTCGCCACCTTCACGATCTCTCAGATGCTCAGTCAGGGCACGCGACAGTGTGGACTTGCCGATTCCGCCGACGCCGTAGAAGACCAGTACGTTCCGGCGGGGAGCTTCCAGGTCCTCGACATCGAACCCGGCCCTCTGCACCCGCTGGGTGTGCCGTACGAGGCTGGCCACCACGGTGTCCCATTCGTCGCGCCGGTCGGCGAAGAAGTCGACCGCCTTAACTTCGCGATCATTCGAACGGAACAACGCACGCAAATCCGGCCTAGTCATACAGAAGCTACTCCTCAACAAGCGGAACCAGACACGCGTAGCAACCAGTCACTGACGAGTAGTCAAGCACAGGTCTCTGGGTCAACGGGCAGACTGTGGGGGCTTCTGACCCTAAAGACCTGATGCAGCTCCGACCCGCCCGCCCAAGAGAACGACCAGCGGGTGGGGGCGGAGAGGCGCGAGGGGCCGCATCTGTCAATTCTTGGCGGTGGCCCCCGCGACCGGTCGACGGCGCGGGGGCCGTCGTCGTGTGTGCTCAGCCGACTTGTTCGGCGGCTCGCAAGGGGCACCCCGTACCGACGCGCGCTGCGAGGTCGGCCCGCAGGGTGGCGAGCTCGGCGATGCGGGCGTCGATGAGCTGGATTTTCTCCGCAAGAAGTGCGGACAGTGCGTCGGCGGAATCCGGTGCGTCACGCAGTTCCTCGCCGTGCTGTGCGATCTCGGTCAGCGAGAAGCCCAGCTTCTGCGCGGTGCGGACGTACTGCAGCCAGAGCACCGCTTCCGGCGGGAAGTCACGGTAGCCGTTGGCCAGCCTTCGGCCGGTGACGAGACCGATCTTCTCGTAGAAGCGAATGGCGTCCTTGCTCAGGCCGGTTTGTGCGGCCAACTCCCCGATGCGCATGAGTATCCGCCCCCTCGGACTTGACCTTGGAGCGTACTCCACTCTTTAGCGTGACGCTGTCCTTGCCGAAGCGCAGCAGAACAGCAGGAGTTCCTGACCATGACGCGTTCACTCCACCCTTCCGGTCGCACGTATCTCCGCGTCATACGGGCAAGCGCCTGGTATGACCTCGTCGTCACGGCGGGATTCGCGACGCCATGGACGTACGCGCACCTGCACGGCCTACTGTCATGGGTGGGCGATGCGCTGGAGCTTGGCGGCCTGCCCGCCCTCGATCCGATGCAGATCCTGTACGCGAACCTGATGGGCTCGGTGGTGGTCGTCTGGGCGCTGCTGCGGATCGTCAGGCCACTTCCGGTCCACGGACTGTTCGACGGTGCGGCGCGGGCACTGTTCGCGATGTGGCAGGCATACGCGCTGACCCACGGAGCCACGCGGTTGCTGTGGGCCTTCCTGGTCGTGGAGGTGGCGTTCGGTGTCGTGCAGCTTCTGCCGTGGTGGCACTCCCGGGGCGCGACCGACGAACCAGTGCAGGAGTGCGTGTAAACCCGTGCGGTAATTCGCTGGGCAGGACCTGTGTCGACTACCGCGCTGGGGGGATGGGGGAATTCGACCCGTGGTTGCTGTCCGCGCGAACCTGCGCTGCGTAGCGTGTTCGCCGTGCCGATTTCTTTCGGCGCGGAAGGGGGAAACACGTCTTATGAAGTCTCTGAAGAAGGCCGGTGTCGCGATCAGTACCGGCTGCATCATCGCCGGCGGATTGACCGTACTGCCGGCCCAGGCAGCGCCCAGCGCGGCCTCAGCGAAGGTCGACAGCTACATGGCTGCGGTCCCGCATGGCACCAAGCTGAGCAACAACGAGATCTCGTACGAGGGCGGCCAGGTGCGGGTGCTCATGAACGCCACCGCGAAGTCCTGTACGGCGGGATGGTACTGCGTGTGGGAGCACAGCAACTGGCGTGGCGCGATGGCCAAGTGGAGCACCACGGCCGCGCACTGCAAGAAGTTCAAGTTCACGAAGTACTGGCGGAACAAGGTGTCGTCGTTCTGGGCGCGCGGCGGTTGCGAAAGTCGCAACTACTTCCTCAAGGACGCAAAGGCGCACCAGCTCGACCCTTTCGAGTACTTCGAGGGCAAGAAGGCGTATGTCCGCTACAACGACCGCTACGACTATGCGTCTCGCGGGCTGTAGGCCACGATGCTGCTGAGTTCTCTGCCTCGCCCAACAGGCGGGGCAGAGAGCTGTGGGACCCTGTAGGCGGTCTCCACATTTTGTGACGGCTGTCAGTCGTACTCCCGTGCGCCTTGTTCGCCCGATCGAGTCATGTGACACTCCTGCGGTGACGACCCGGACATATACGGAAGGCCCGGAGTGGCAGCGAGTCGCGGCGGTCAATCCCGAACTGCTGTGCGTGGAAGTGACAGAGCAGTTCTTCCACGGCGGCTTTGGCAGCGGTGGTGAAGGGACACAGTCAGCAGGTAGTGACTACATTTACACGGTCACTGTGACCCTGGCCTTAGCGCCCTTCTTGCAGTCAGTCATAGGCACGTTGGGCAGCAAAGCGGGTGATGCGCTGACCACGAAGATCCCGGAACGGCTGGTCAAAGTCCTTCGAAGACGACGAGAAGAGACCGCCCCTACCGTCGGGGACAGACGCTTCCGGTACACGCTGCAAGTCGAAGATACGCAGGTCAAGGTGAGCCTGCCAGTCGATGATTCCGAGGTCATAAAGGCTGTGGCTCTGCTGCCCGAGGTCACGTTCGACCACTTTGGCGACCAGCCTGCCGGGGTGTCCTGGGACACTCATCGCGAAACTTGGCAGGCATGGGTGCAAGAGGGGTCAGGGAAGCAACTCTGGTTCTGGTGCACAGAGACTCGCCAATGGGTGCGGCCACGTCAGATGTGAGTTTGCCGCCCACGCGCAGGGCCGCCGGGCTCTCCGTCCCGCTGCCCGCCCCCAGCCGGCTTGGGCGGGGGCGGGCAGCAGGGCGGGACCGTCCGGCTATTTCTTGGTGGCCCGCCGTCCACGGGCGGCGGTAGCCGGCCGCCAGGCGCGCAGGTCGTCGTCTGTCAGGCCGTGCTGGCCCTGGACCATCTGCCGGTCGCCTCGGAAGAAGGCGGCGGGTGAGGCACCGAACGTGGCGTCGAACTCGTCGTGCCACTGGTCCAGCCAGGGCTGGAGCTCCAGCAGCCCCGCGAGGAACGGCGCCACCTGCTCGGCGGTCAGCTCCTCGTGCGCGGCGATGTAGGCGTCGAGGGCGTACGCCTGTTCCTGGTGGTCCCACCCGGCCCAGCCGTACAGCTCCGGCTTCGCCACGTTGGTCTGTCCGTAGGAGATGAACCGCTCCTTCGGCACGTCCAGCTTGCCGCGCGCCCGCCAGTAGGAGGGGCGGAGGAAATCGGCGGAGGTGTACTTGGGCGGCATGGGGATGCTGTCGCGGATCTTCCGCTTGGTCGGCTCGTCCGGCGCCGCGTCCTCCTCCCGCTGGAGGTCCCAGACGTGCTCCCAGTCCTCCCGCTTCTTCAGCCCGGAGGGCTTGTAGCGCAGGGCGGCGAGGAACGGCACGTGCTCGTCGGTTATCAGCTCGCCGACGACGGTCGCCAGCTCCCTGCGGGGCGCATAGATCTTCGCGACGGACACGAAGTCCTCGTCCTGGGAGAGCGCGTCGGTGAGCCGGGAGAGGGTGACGAGCGCGGGCATCCCGTTCTCGTCGTACCAGTGCTCCTTGTTCTCCATCCGGTCGAGCAACCACGACTTGAGGGCCTTCTCCTGAAGCGCGTCCCACCCCTCGGTCGCCCACCGCCGCTTGTACTCGGGCCTTTCCACCATGCCGATGGCCCGGGACGACTCAATGGCATCAATCCGCTTCTGCACCACCTCGCGGTATGCGACGGGCCAGTGCTCGGGGATCTCGGTGATGGGCGTGGAGCCGTGCCGCTTGAACCATTCGTCGCTGGCTTCCCCGGCCTGCACCTTGCGGGCGAGCACGATCTCGAAGGCGCGTTCGCCGAGCGCGAGTTCCGGGATGTCGGGGGAGTCAGGGTCCTCGGAGACGCGGAGGTCTTCGGGGTGCAGGTTGTAGAGGGAGTAGACCTGCCAGTCCAGTTCTTCCTGGAGAGCGATCATCCGGGCGCGGGTGGAGTGCCAGGTTTCGCGGGCTTCGCGGAGGATTGGGGCGGTGGGGGTTGTCTCGGGCGCGAAGGTTGAGGGGCCGGTTGCCATCAGTTGCTGGGCGAGGGTGTCAACGGCAGTCGTAAAAGTAGTCGGAAAGGTTTGCGGCAATGGAATGCGTGCCAGGTTGGCGCCCTTGATCTGGTAGAAGCGTTCCCACTCGGAACTCGTGAAACCCCCTCCTTCACCTCTGATCCCTTTGTCGTGACAGTTCATTTTCAGCCAGAAGCAAATTGTTGAGCTGTTCAGAACCCCCAGGAGTTGCAGATGCCTTTCCTCGCAGGCATTTTCGTCGAGTTTAATGACAGGTGCCGTGTCTTTGAATACCTTTCCGCCGCGATCGAGGGCAAAATGATTCAACGTAGCCGTTTCGGGTGCCGCGATCGATAGAGGAGTTCGGTATCGATCTCTGAAAAACATGGAATATTCGAACCATGCTAGCCCTCTCTGTGCTTGTGTCTTGCTGAACGCGATGCGACTTTGGAGTAGTGTTCGGAACGGCCAGAGCGAGATGAGGGATGAGTTTGTGGCCTCCGGCTTGAGGGTCCGGTCGGAATAGGGCCAGATGGAAGACGTGCCATTCGAGATCGAATAATCGCGAACGTGAATCCCTTCGATAATGGGACGTTGCTGCGAGGGTGGAATGCTGTGGCGTCGCAAATATCCTGCTCCGACCATGTAAGCGTCGTCCTCGCGCGTTACCGCGCCTGCGCCGATGGTCTGCGCGATCTGCCCGAGAGTTTCGGTGGATACGAGTGATATTGCCGAGACCAGTTCAACTCCACCGTCGGAGAGAATCCAGGGATGGCGGCGGAAGTATGCGTCCCTGCTCAGATCATCGACAGCCACCCACTGACCAGTTGACCCGGGTTCGTTGATCTGGTCGGTGATTGCTTTCCATACCATGCCCTCTTTGCCTAGCTCCGGAGCGCGCGGTTCACCTTGTACGCTACGAACTGTTCGCACGGTGTCCGTTCGAACAGTTCCTGTTCGTCGTCGACCGACCAGGACAACTGTCGGCGTCCCATGCCCCGGAATGTACGCCCCTGAGGTGTCGATAACCTCCGTCAGCTCCACCTCGTGCCCGAAATAGCTCTCGATCAGTCGCGCTCCGAACTCCCGCTTCATAAAGGAGTTCGCCGTGATCTGCCCGACCATGCCGTACCCGAGCCCGCTCTCCTTCTCCCTCTCCATCGCCAGCTCAAAGAACCGCTGAGCGAACGGCACCGACAGGGCGTAGGTACCCGCACAAGCGCTGTACAGCTCTCGATACAGCTCATTGAGCCGCTTGTCCTTCACTGTGATGTACGGCGGGTTCCCCACCACCACGTGGTACCGGCCCGGCTTCAAGATGTCCGGGTGCTTGTGCACGTCCTCCGTCTGGTACTTGAAGTCCGCGAGTTCGTCGGCGCCCTCTTCCTCCGACTCATCGAACAGGTTCCCCTGCCGATGCCGGTGCTTGATCAGCGAGTCGCCCACTGCCAAGTGCATCGGCCACTCGTAACGCCCGGCCTCCTCCAACGTGCGCATCCCACTCGCCGCCATCGCCGCAACCAGCAGCCGGAACCGCGCAATGGCCACTGCGAACGGGTTCACATCAACCCCGTGTACCGAATCGAGCGCAGCCCGCACCCGCTCGTGCAAGTCGACACCGGGGCGGCCCTCAGCCCACAACCGCACCAACCGCCGGAACGCACCCAGCACGAAGTGTCCCGACCCGCACGTCGGGTCGATCATCTTCAGGCCCTCATAGCCGAACTCCCCAACCGCAGGGGTCATCGTCCGGTCGAGGATGAACTCCTCGACGAACTCCGGGGTCTGGAGCAGCGCGTACGTCTTCCGCGCTGCCTCGCTCAAGTCCTGGTACAGGTCGCCCAGGAACCGGGTGTCCCAGCCCCGCGTACCGTCGCCGTCCTCCTCCAGCGGGTCGGTGAAGTCGTGGACGAGGACGCCCGCCTCGTCCCGCTCCCGCCAGAACTCGACCAGTTCCCGGGCGCCGTCGTGCGACAGCGGGATCTGGAACAGTGGATTGTGGCGGCGGTCGAACAGCAGTCGGCCGGCCTGCCCGGCGCCCAGCTCGTCGAAGGCCCGCTCGATCCAACCCCGGTACGTCGGGTCGTCGGCCGTGGCTACATAGTCCTCGTACCGGGCCAGCGCCAGATCCCGGCGGTCGTCCTCCGGGGCCGTCAGATACGGCTCCGGGATCAGCCGGTTGTCCTCGCAGAACCGGACGAAGACCGTACCCAGCACCCACGCCACCGCGACCTGGGTGACCCGCTCGTCCAGCCAACTGTTCCAGGTGGCGGCCGTACGCCCGAGCTTCTTCGCCCGGTCGTACTCACTCCGCAGCTTGGCCCCGACGTCACCCGCCAGCTTCACCTGCTGTGCGAGATCACTCTCGACCGCCTTGACCTGCTGCTTGAGGTCGTTCAACAGAGCCTTGCGGTCGATCACGCGACGTCTCCCTCTAACTCGAACCTTCGAACTGCACGCTTCATCCGCTCGCCGCTCACTTGCTGCTCGCCCCCGCCCGGTGCGCGTTCTGCACCCACGACTCCGGCAGGGTGATCCACTCGCCCAGGCCCGCCTGGTACGCGACGGCGACGGACCCCAACTTCGGCTCCCGGGCCGGGTCGCTCTGCGGGACCAGCAGCCACAGGCCGCGCCCGCCCTGGCGGGCCGCCTCCGCGAGGCGGTCCAGCACGCCCATCGCGTCATACCGCGCGAAGACGGCGGCGTCGGTCAGCAGCACCGGCCCCTCGCCAGAGCCGAAGCCAGAGCCCGAGCGGGAGCCGCCGCCCGCGCCGCCGCCCAGCAGCTCCCGCACGCGTGGCTCCACTGAACCCCACGCCGTACGCGCGTACTCCGCGAACTTCATCGCGCCCCGGGAGCCGGGCTCGGCGACATCGGCCTTGAGCAGCGTCTCCCAGGTCGGCTTGGTGCCCTCGGGGACCAGGGCGTGCATGGCCTCCAGGAAGAGTTCGGTCACCGAGACGACCTGGGCGCGGAACCGGCCGTCTGTCGCGCCGAGTTCCTGGGTGGCCTGCCAGGCGCGGGCTTCCCGTACGGTCAGGACGCGGTAGCCGTCCCGTCGCGCGGAGGCGAGCAGGCGCTCGTCGGTCCGTACGGCGTCGGCCAGTGTCGGGTCGTCGGAGTAGCGGGTGACGGTGCCGACGTCCGTGGAGCGGCGCCAGGCGCCGGTCGTCAGATAGCTGGAGGCCGAGTCCATCCGGGTGGGCAGATAGCGCAGCGTCTTGGTGTCCTCGCGCAGCGAGAGGGTGAGGTCGAAGCCGGCGCTGCGCAGGGCCTTCGTCAGCGGGCCCGCGGTCGGCAGGTCGCGGGTGGTGCCGCCCCGGCCGTCCGGGACGACCAGTTCGGGGAAGCGGGTGCGTACGCGCTCGTGCACGTCCTGGCCTGTCAGTCCGGGCTGCCACTCGTCCGGTACGCCGGGGTTCAGGCGTACCAGGCCCGCCTGGGTGAGCCGCAGGGCCCGCACCAGGTCCAGGTCGCGCGGGTAGATCTCCAGCCGGGGGGTGGCCGCCGCGTTGGTGGACGCGGCGGCGGCCAGCTCGACAAGGCGGCGTTCGTCCCATTCGACCTCGCCGGGCGGTGGGGTGAGGGCGCCGAGTTCGGCCAGGACTGTCGTGGCCGTCGGCAGGGTGTCCAGCTTGGCGAGGCGGTCGGCGGTCTTGCCCAGCCGGGAGGCGTAGTCGAGCAGGCCGGGGGCGGTGGGGGTGTCGGGTGGGTCGCCTTCGGTGCCCGTCTCCTCGTCGGCCTCCCGTACGTCCAGGGCGAGCAGCCCGGCGCCCAGGGCCTCCTCGGTGGCCTTGCGGTTGGGCTGGTGCTGGAACTGGGCGCTCTCCGGTTCGAGTTGCTCGACCTCCACCACGGCCCGGACCGCGGCGAGCGCCAGCGCGCGCCGCTGGGCGCGCTCGGGGAGCTGGGTGCCGCGGCGCAGCACGAGCGCGTCGGCGATCTCGACGGCGGAGGCGACGCGGCCCAGCCCGGCCAGCAGTTCCATGATCTCGTCGCGGAGCGCCTGCACCCCCCGGTGCTTCTTCCAGCGCTTGCGCTCCTCCTTCAGCATCTGGGGGATGCGGCCCGCGGACAGCCCGAGCGCGTCGGCGACCTCCTTCTGCATGGGCCAGACGCCGATACCGGGCAGGGCGCCGTGGTCGTCCGGCAGCCGCAGCAGCAGCCGGACCATCTCGACCTTGTTGCGGTTGGAGCCGTTGTTGTTCAGCTCCGGGACCAGGACGGTGGCCAGCGTGTCGAGGCTGACGGCGCGCAGCGCGGATTCCGACAGGTCATCGGACCGGCCGGTGGCCGTGGCGACCGCGTTGGTGACGGCCGACTCGGCGCGGGTCAGTTGCGCCAGTTCTTCCTTGGCCTCGGCCCTGCCACGCGCGGTCAACGGCGATACGGGGACCTCGCGCAGCAGCTCACCCCACTGCCGCTGACGGCGCTGGATCTCACCGCGCGTCTTGGCGCCCAGACCGGGGGCGTTGAGGAGCTTGCGTCGGCTGTAGTCCAGTAGACCGCCGACCGTGGTGATGCCGAGGCCGTAGAGGAACGACTCGGCGGCCGGGGTGAGGCCCGCCGCCGACAGGTGGGTGTCCCGGGTGACCTGCTGGGCCAACTGCTCGCGCTGCTGCTCGGCGGAGAGCGGTTCGGCGTCCGCGATGGCGGGCGTGCCGTCCGGCGTCCTCTCGGCCGACTCCGTTGTCCCTGCCCGCTGTTCCTGCGGTTCCTGTCCGTCCTGGCCGGGGCGTCCCGGATGGCTGCTGTGCCGGGAGCGGTGGCTGGAGGGCACCGTCTGCGAGGCGTCCAGGAAGATCTTCTTCCAGGCGTCCCGCATCGGCTTCAGCTCGGGGAAGCGCTCGGCGGCGTCCCGGTGCAGCGCCTTGCGGAAGAAGCGCACCAGGCCGTCGCGTACGGCGGGTTCGAAGGCGTCGGCGGCGATGGTCGGGCAGGGGAACTCCTCCGGGTCGGTCTGCCGGGGCAGGACCGAGCCGTCGCCCCATTTCGGCAGCTCGCCGGAGGCCATCTGATGAAGGGTGACCGCGACGGCGTACCGCTCGGCGTGCGAGTCGTAGGCGGTGCGGGTCAGGGTGCCGATGAACGGGTCGAGATAGCCCTCCGTACCGGCCTCATGGTTCTTGGCCGGGTAGCCGGCCAGGGAGAAGTCGATGAGGACGAGTTCCCGGGTGCGGTTGGGGCGGACCCTTATGGCGATGTTGTCCGGTTTGATGTCCCGGTGCCAGACGCTCTCGCCCTCCAGGAAGTCCACGGCGCCGAACAGGTAGTCGCCGTACGCCTCCAACTGGTCTATCTGCAGGCGCCCGCCCTCGCGGAGGAGCCGGGCGACCGTCTCCCCGCGGTGCCGACGGCGACCGGTGCCCGAGGAGGCCGACTCGACGGCCTCCTCGCGCTCGTCGCCCACGTACTCCAGGGCGAGCACCGTGCGGCCCCCGAGGTGCAGCGGCTGCGGCTCCACCAGCCGGATGACGCGGGAGTCGGGGCGCAGCCGCCCCATCACCTCGGCCTCCCGGACCAGGACCTCGCCTCGGCTGTCGGACAGCGCCACCTTCAGTACGGCAAGAGGGCGCGTCCTGCGCGCCTCGTGCTCCAGGTCGCGGACGAGGAAGGCGCGGCTGGTCGAGCCGGTGCCCAGTCGGCGCAGGACCTCCCAGCGCCCGCCGAGCACGTCCCCGGTCACGGCTTCGAGCGGGTCCTTCTCCGGAGCCTCGGGCTCCTCGGCCACGGCGGGGTCGGCCGGGCTGGTGAGGGTGTCCTCGACCAGTTCCAGCATCTCCAGGAACTCGTCCACCGTGGACAGCCGCCGCTCCGGGCGATAGGCAGTGGCCGCCTGCACCAGGTCGTCGATGTCCTCCGAGAGCCCGTCCACCAGCGCACTGGGCCGTAGGCCCTCACCGGCCTCCAACCGGGCGACCAGTTCCGCCTGGCTCGCCGCCGGGGCCTTGCCCGTGACCAGCAGATAGGTGAGGACGCCCAGACCGTAGACGTCCAGGGACACCGGGTCGGCGTTCAGCGCCGTCAACTCAGGGGCCAGGTAGGGGTCGGAGACGTCGGCGAGGTGCATCGCGGAGAGCGCCGTCGGCGCGAACCGGGTCGCGCCCGCGCCGGAGGAACCCGTGCCGCTGCGCTGGGTGGCGATCTGCCAGTCGGAGATCTGCAGATGCGGGTGCTGCCACGCGGCATCCTCCCCGACCGTCTGCCCCCGGCGGCCCCGGTTGCGGGGGATGACGTGCACCGACCGGGCGGCCAGCGCCCGGTGGTGGATGCGGCTGGAGTGCGCGGAGCGCATCGTCTCGGCCAACTGGCGCACCAGCGCCATCCGGCCGAGGATGTCGAGCTTCTCCCCGTACTGGAGCAGGTACTCGTCCAGACGCAGCGTCTGCGGATGGTAGTCGAAGATCAGCGCCGGGCCCGCGGAGTGCCCCGAGGGGTGGTACTGCTTGTACTGCACCGCGCCCGGATGCCGGAACCGCTGCAGCACGGCGGCTTCGCGCCGGGCAGCGTTCTCCACCGACTGCCGGATGGTGGCGTCCGAGCCGCGCTCCCGCAGATAGACCCGCACCCGCGCTGACTCGGGCAGCTCGCTGTGCTGGGCGAGATAGTCGGCCCACGTCTCCCCGGAGTCGAAGGACTTGCGCTCCAGTTGATACGGACCCACCCGGTACTCGGCGTCGCTGCGCCGGATGCCCACCCGGTCCAACGCCCCCTTGAGCTCGCGGGAGGTGGTCGGCGTGACGCGGTGCCGCTCGTCCCGCGGGGGGCGCTTGAGCATGGCGACCAACTGGTCGACGCTGAACACGCCGTTCTGGTCATGGCCGGGCAGCCGGATGCGCAGCGAGTCCTCGGTGAAGCAGACGGCCTCGCCGACCCACGCGCGCCCACCGCGCTGCCGCAGCAGCCCGCCCAGCTCCCGGGCCTTCTTGCTCACCAGATGCAGCGGGTTGCCGTGCGGACGCCGGTGCCCCTGTGGGGTGGTCTGTACCCAGGTGCCGTTTTCACTGGTCAGTGAGCCGTGCCAGTTCTTCAGCTCGATCATCCACACGCCGCTGGGCGCGACGACGAGCAGGTCCACCTCCCGAACATGACCGGTGTTGGCGGTGAACGTGAAGTTCGACCAGGCCCGCCAGGGGTCCGCGTCCGGCAGTTGCCGGCGGATGGCCTCGAGACCGCGCCGCTCATGGTCGAACTCGGACTCGGTGACCGTCGTCCACCGGCCTTCCCGCATCGTCGCGTCCCCGCCTTCTCAAACTGCTGTGGATGGTTGACGGGCCGCCAGCCACTGCCGCCCCCCACAAGGCGATCACCACCAAGGTGAAAATCGTAACTGCGGGAGCCGACATCCGCGCCGCTCACGTGCAGATGCTCCGCGGCTGCAGTCATCGCCGACGCCCTCTACGACACGGCTACGCGGCGCCGGTATCCTCGATCGCATCGTCATTTGCGGCCCGCCGGGCTTCCGCTCCGTTCATCCGGAGACACACGGACATGCCCCCACCCGCACGAGTCACATCGTGCTGCCTGGGGGCATCTCTTGTTGTTCCGTGCGTCCGCCAAGACGGTTGCCGCCATGGCGATGGACAGCTCCCTCTTCTTCCAGTTGAACGAGCAGTTCTTCCACCAGCACGGCCACGGGGTCGGCTCCTCGGAGGCCCGCTCCTGGGAACGGAGCATCCCCGCGCTCGTGACCGCACTCAACGAAGCCGGCCTCGGCGATGTCGAGGTACTCCTTGAGTACGCCCTCCCGCTCAACAGCAAGCGGGCCGACGCCGTGCTCGCGGGTCGGCACCCGGCCACGGGGGAGCCCTCCTACGTCGTCGTCGAGCTCAAGCAGTGGGGGCAGGCGGAGCCGGACGAGGAGGACCCGGAACTGTGCCGCATCGACATGTACGCACGGCCCGTCCTCAACCCGATCGAACAGGTCCGCCGATACTGCCAGTACCTCGTCAACTTCAACGGTGCTCTGGCCGAGCACTCGCGCCGTGTGAGTGGCGTGGCCTACCTGCACAACGCCACCGAGTTCGGTGTTGCCGGACTGCGCGCGATCGAGCGGGACGACCAGGGCCAGATGTTCACCGGACAGCAGCGAGGCGAGTTCCTGAAGTACCTCCGCTCCAAACTGAGCGACACGGCTCCCGGGGCGCCGATGGCCGATGAGCTTCTCAGCGGTAAGCAGGGCCCGTCGAAGCAACTGATGTCCGTCGCCGCGCAGGAAGTGCGCGAGCGGGAGCAGTTCGTGCTCCTGGACGAGCAGCAGGTGGCGTACCGCATGGTCCTCAACGCCGTCCGGAGGGGGAAGCAGGCCGACAGCAAGGAGGTCGTTGTCGTCACCGGCGGGCCCGGCACGGGCAAGAGCGTCATCGCCCTCTCCCTGCTGGGCGAGCTCTACCGGCAGGGGATTTCCGCGCTGCACGCCACCGGCTCGCAGGCGTTCACCAAGACGATGCGCAAGGTGGCAGGCTTCCGGAAGCGCGAGGTGCAGGACCTCTTCAAATACTTCAACAGCTTCATGGCCGCCGAGAAGAACTCCCTCGATGTGCTCATCTGCGACGAGGCGCACCGCATGCGGGAGACCTCCGCCAACCGCTACACCTCCGCCGCTCTCCGCACTGGCAAACCGCAGGTGGAAGAGCTGATCGACGCCGCTCGCGTGCCTGTCTTCCTCCTCGACCAGCATCAGGTCGTCCGCCCCGGCGAACTGGGTACCGAGGCCGAGATCAGGGCGGCAGCCGAGAAGAAGAACCTCAACTGCACCGTCATCCCCCTGGACAGCCAGTTCCGCTGCGGCGGCAGCGACGCGTATCTCCGGTGGGTCGTGCGGCTCCTGGGACTGGAGGAGGGCGGCCCCGTCGTCTGGGAGCCGGACGACCGGATGGAGCTGCGGATCGCCGAGGGTCCGGAGGAGATGGAGCGCTTCCTCGACGAACGGCGCGCCCAGGGCTTCGGTGCGCGGATGTCGGCCGGTTTCTGCTGGAAGTGGTCCCCCGAGCCGAAGCCGGGGGACTCCCTGCCGACAGACGTGGTGATCGGCGACTGGGCGCGTCCCTGGAACCTGCGGGGCGACCGCGGGGTGGCAGGCGCACCCCCATCCGCCCTCTGGGCGACCGATCCCGCCGGGTTCGGGCAGGTCGGGTGCGTCTACACGGCCCAGGGCTTCGAGTACGACTGGTCGGGCGTCATCATCGGCCCCGACCTGGTCTGGCGCGGTGACCAGTGGGTCACGGACCGCACGGCGTCCAAGGACCCGGCTTTCAGCAAGTCGACATCCGACGACGATGTCGACCGGCTCATCCGCAACACCTACAAGGTCCTGCTGACACGCGGCATGGTCGGCACTGTGGTGTACTCGACCGATCCCGAGACGCAGGCGAAGCTCCGCGAACTGGTCGGCGCTCAGCGCGAGACCTCCGCCGTGTGACGCGGCCACTACCGCGCTGAGTCGTGCCTGTTTACTAGGATTGCCGGGAACATTCGCGGCCCGACGGGCTTCCAGCAGGACACGCCCCCACCCGCACGAGTCACTCGTGCCCTGGGGGAGACCAGTCCGTGTCCATGCTTCACGGCGACGGCGACGGCGACAGCGGCAGCGATCCCGGGCACCGCACCGTGGCGGTGCCCCGAGCCGCAATAGGTACCGCGTCTCAGCGTCCCAGTGACAGCGCCGTCCACGGGCTCTTGGGGTCGGCCGTCAGCAGCCGGTGGGAGTCGCGGACCTCGCGGTACCAGGAGCCGAAGGTGTCCTCGTCGAAGTGGAGGCAGCGGCCCAGGACGTAGCCGAGGGAGAAGTTGGTCCAGTTGCCGTACTCCTCCGCTGCGGCGGTCCCGACGACGCGGAGCGCTTCGCGGGCCTCGTCCGGGTCGGCGAAGCCCGCGTCGACGCCCCAGCAGGCCATGTTGGCGGCCCGGCCCAGGTCCCAGGCCAGGGTGCGGCGCACAGTGTCGTGCGGGGCGAGCAGACCGTCCTCGCGGAAGCGGGCCTCGTAGCGCAGTACGCGACCGATGGTCTCGCGGAGGGCGGCGGAGGTCTCCTTCAGTTCGGGGTGGCGGGGGCCGAGCCGGTTCACCAGCCACTGGCCGACGGCGTCGTTCCACGCCTGCTCCGAGATCGGCCGGCCGGCCGCCGGAGTGACCTCCTGTCGTACGAGGAGGGCGGCGCGGGCGCCCATGGCCGTGTCCCACAGCGGGGTGGAGACCTGGCCGTCGAGCAGTTCCTGCACCATCTCGTGCCACTGATACGCGTCGGTGACGCCCCACATGGCCTTGAGCCGGGTGCGCTCCCAATTGGGCGCCGGGCGCGGGTCGGCGACGGTGTTCCACGGGTTGCCGTTGGCGTACTTCAGATGTGCCCCGCAGGCGAGCCCGCGCAGCACCGCCTGCTCCGTCTCGCCTCCCGAGCGGGCCGACCGAAGCCGGTTGCCCACCCAGGGGAATATCGGAGACTTGCGGAGAAAACCAAACACACTCGACCCCCGTGCGGAACGGACCTTTCCGAGAACAGTGCGGGAGCCTATCCGTGCTGCCGGCCCGGATCAGCGTGCGGGTGCGGTCCCGGCGGTCAGCGCACCGACCTGTGCGGCGCCGCTGTCCCTCAGCACTTCATCGAGCTGCTGCGCCGGCCGCACCAGTGCGAAGCGGATACCGCCGTCGGAGTCACGCCAGAAGCCGTGCACGGCGGGCCGGGGAAGGCTGTTGTACTGGAAGGGCGTGGAGAAGTAATAGGCGCCGGTGTCCCACAGGGCGACCACATCGCCGGGTTCCAGTTCGGGCAGTGCCTTCTCGCGCGCCAGCAGGTCCCCGGCGAAGCAGCACGGTCCTGCGACGTCCTGCACCACCTCAGGTGTGCTCTTCGGTGCGCCCTGCGCGTCGAAGGCGCCCACCCGAAGGGGCCACGACTCAGGGGCGAACGCGGTGCGCGTCGCCACGTGTGCTCCCGCGTGGGTGATGGCGATCCGCCGGCCCCCGGAGGTCTTGGTGTATTCCACCAGTGCGGCGATGAAGCCCTGTTTGGCCAGGAGCGAGCGGCCGAACTCGGTGACGAGGGTGTACCGGCCGTCGAACAGGCCCGGGACGGTGTGGCGCAGCAGCCGCGCGTACGAGTCGAAGGACGGCTCGGTCTCGTCACCCGTGAAGTTGACCGGGAGGCCGCCGCCGATGTCGAGGGTGTCGATCTGCTGTCTGCCCGCCGCTCGGTTGATCTGTTCGGCCAGTTCGAAGACGACTCGTACGGACTCGGCCATCAGCTCCAGGGGCACGCCCTGTGAACCGGTGTGGGTGTGCAGCCGGGTCAGCCAGGGGCGGGCCAGAAAGCTGTCGACGATCCACTGTTCGGCACCCTCGTCGCGCAGCGCCACCCCGAACTTCGAGGTCTCCGTCGCGGTGCTCATGGCGCCGATGGAACCGGTGCCCACCTGGGGGTTGATCCGCAGACCGAGCGGGGCGCCGGGAGGCTGCCCGGCGGCGGAGCGCTCGGCGACCAGGGCGTCGAGGCGGGCGAGCTCCTGCCGGTTGTCGGCGTTGACCGCGACACCGCTCTCCAGCGCGTCCCGCAGCTCGGCCACGGTCTTGGCGGGGGAGTCGAGGACTGTGCGCGCGGCGGGTACGCCCGCCGCGCGGGCGAGTGCCAGCTCCCCGGGACTCGCCACCTCGCAGCCGATCCCCTCGGCGGCCAGCAGTTCCAGTACGGGCACCAGCGAGGCCGCCTTGACGGCGAAGGTGTGCAGCACGGGGGAGGGGCCGGCGAACGCGGTGTGCAGCTGCCGGGCGGCCTCCCTGATGCCCTCCACGTCCAGCAGCGCTACGACCGGGGCGTGCGGGCCGAGCAACCGCTCGCGGACTCCTGCGACGATCGCGTCCTGTCTGCGCGTCACGGTGTCCAGCACCATTCGTCGCTCCCTTCTCGTGCGCCGGTCGAGTAGATCGAACCAGGCGGTCGCCCAGGTAGTCGAACCGGGCGGTGGCCCAGGCAGTCAACCAGGCGATGGGCCGAGAGGTCGAGACCAGTGGGGCGGGATCAGCGCCAGGTTGGGATCAGCGCCAGTGGGGCGGGGCCGGCGCCAGTGGGGTGGCGGTCCCGGGGTCCGAAGGGGAACCGGGCGGCGTCACAGTTGCTCGTTCCACTGGTCGAGGAGGCTGTCGGCGTCCTGCTCGGCGCCGTTCGCCTCGGGGTGCAGGTTCTGCTCGGTCCACATCACCTTGCCGTGCGGCGTGTAACGGGTCCCCCAGCGCTCGGCGAGCTGGGCGACGAGGAACAGGCCGCGCCCGCCCTCCTCGGTTGCGGCCGCGCGGCGCAGATGGGGCGAGGTACTGCTGCCGTCGGCGACCTCGCAGGTGAGGGAGGTCTGATACAGCAGCCGGACCCGGATGGGTTCGCTGCCGTAGCGGATGGCGTTGGTGACCAGCTCGCTGAGGATGAGCTCGGTGGTGAAGGACGCCTCCTCCAGCCCCCATTCGGTCAGCTTGCGGTTCACGTTGGCGCGCAGCGGGGCCACTGCGCCGGATTCGGCGGGCACGTCCCACTGCGCGACCCGGTCCGGCGCGAGCACCCGGGCGCGGGCCACCAGCAGTGCCACGTCGTCGCTGGGCTCGGCGGGCAGCAGGGCGTCCAGCACGGCCCGGCAGGTCTCCTCGGGGGTTTCGCCGGGGTGACCGGTCAGCGTCTCGTGCAGAAGGGCGAGACCGTCGTCGATGTCCCGTTCGCGGTCCTCCACGAGACCGTCCGTGAAGAGGACGAGCCGACTGTCGCGGGGCAGCAGCAGTTCGGCCGTCTCGAACGGTGCGCCGCCCAGCCCGAGCGGCAGCCCGACAGGCACGTCGGGGAACTCCACGGAGCCGTCGGGCAGCACGAGAGCGGGTCCCGGGTGGCCGGCGCGGGCCATGGTGCAGCGGCCGGAGACCGCGTCGTAGATGGCGTACAGACAGGTGGCTCCGGTGACCATCGCGCCGTTGCTCTCGGCTGTCTGGTCCTGGTCGATCCTGTCGACCAGTTCGTCCAGGTGCGCCAGCAGTTCCTCGGGGGTCAGGTCGAGGGAGGAGAAATTGAGCACTGCGGTGCGCAGTCGGCCCATCGTCGCGGCAGCGTGCAGCCCGTGGCCGACCACGTCGCCCACCACCAGCGCCACCCGGGCGCCGGGCAGCGGGATGACGTCGAACCAGTCGCCGCCGACCCCGGCTCTGGTGGGCCGGTAGCGGGAGGCCACCTCGAGGGCGTCCTGTTCGGGCAGCCCGCGGGGCAGCAGGCTGCGCTGGAGGGTGACCGCCATGGCGTTCTCCCGGGTGTACCGGCGGGCGTTGTCGATGCTGACCGCGGCGCGCGCCGTCAGCTCCTCAGCGAAGGCCAGGTCCTCCTCGTCGTAGGGCTCGCTCTGGTCGGTACGCCAGAAGCCGGCGGTGCCCAGCACCTTGCCGCGCGCCCGCAGCGGGGTGCTGATCAGCGAGCGGATGCCGTACTCCAGGGCCCGTCTGCCGTGTTCGGGGTTGTGCGCCAGCCAGTCGTGCGCCTCCCGGAGGTCGGTCTCCAGCACGGCCTGCCCGCTCTCCTCCACGGTCTGGCCGGTGCTGGGAACGGTGACGCTGCGGACGACTTCCCCCACCGGGCGGAGGGGCACGTCGTCGCGGATGCCGCTGATGGCCGTGCGGCGGATGTCGGTGCGTGCGGCGGTGGGCTCCTCCCCGCGCAGCACAGGGTCCGACAGCTCGACGGTGGCGAAGTCGGCGAACCGGGGCACGGCCACCTCGGTCAGCTCCTCGGCGGTGCGCGCCACATCCAGCGTGGTGCCGATCCGCACCCCGGCCTCGTACAGCAGCCGCAGCCGCTCCCGTGCCCCCTCGGCGCGGCCTTCCAGCGCGTGCAGCTCGGTGGTGTCCCGCAGGGTCGCCACTCGGCCCGGCGGACCCTCCCCACCGCGGGTGGAGCGGACGTTGACGGCCAGCAGTCTGCCCCTGGCCAGGTGCACCTCGTCCGAGGCGGTACGGCCCGATGCCAGCAGCGTCGCCATTCCGGCACCAAGGCCGACCTCGTCGACGCGGCGGCCCTCGGCGTCCTCGGGCAGCTCCAGCAGCCGTCTGGCCTCGTGGTTGACGAGCACCAGCCGCCCCGTGTCGTCGAGAATGAGCACTCCTTCCCGCACGGCGTGCAGCACCGCGTCGTGGTGCTCGTACATGCGCGTCATCTCTTCGGTGCCCAGCCCGTGCGTCTGGCGCCGCAGCCGTCTGCTCACCAGCGCGGAGCTCCCGGAGGCGAGGGCCAGCGCCCCGGCGGCCGACATCAACAGCACGGGGAGCTGGTCCTTCACTCCCTGGTTCACCCGCGAGACGGTGACTCCGGTGGACACCAGCCCGATGAGGGTGCCGTCCGGGTCGGTGACGGGAACGGCGGAGTTCACGGTCGGGCCGGGTGCCGCCTGGAGGGTCTCGGTGGTGGAGTGTCCCTCGCGGGCCTCCTCGACGACGTCCTTGAAGGGCCCGCTGACACGCTTGCCGATCAGACCGGGCTCCGGCGCTGTGACCCTGATTCCGTCGGGCTTCCAGACGACGACGTAGGACACGTCGGTCGCCGCGCGTACCGCCTGCGCACGTGGCTGGAGCTTGGCCGTGGGGTTCTTCCCGTCCAGTGCGGAGATCACTTCCGGTGACTGGGCGAAGGTCCTGGCGACGGCGAGAGCCTGTTTGCGGGCCTGGCGGATGCTGTCCCACCGGGCGTGCACTACGAAGGCGATGACGACGGCGACCATCAGCAGCACGATGACCGTCACCTGGAGGACGAAGACCTCTCCGGCGACGGTACGGGGACCGAAGGGGAGCCGGAAGCGGCGTTTGCGGGGCGGTGGCTGTCCGGCGCCGGACGTTCCCGATTCCGTGGTGCGCTCGGCGCCGGGGCCGCGGGAGCGCGCGGAGGCGGGCGGCAGTCGGCGGTGCCGCTCGCGCCGAGCCGACCGGCGCCCGAAGAGTCCGCGCATGCCCCTTTTCTAGCAGTTCGTCGGATTCTGAGCCTCCGTCGACTCGGGCGTTCGCCTCCGGGGAACGGGCAGTCGAGGGCCACGAGCAAGGGCTTGTCAAGAATCCAAGATTCTGTTTACTGTTCCTTCGTGAACGGTTACGACGAGCGGTTCCTGACCCGCAACGGCCTGGCGGCGCGCCAGCTCGCGCTCCTCCTGCTGGAGTACGAGCCGGAGACGCGGCTGCCCCGCGTGCGGGATTTCGCCGAGGAACTGGGATGCGGCAACGGCACCGTGCAGGCCGCGCTGCGGCTGCTGGAGGAGGCGGGGGCGATCGAGATCGCCGCGCGCGGCCATCTGGGCACCTTCCTCGTCCGGTCGGACCGCTCGGTCCTGTGGCGGCTCTCCGGCCTCGGCACCCTGCTCGCCGCGATGCCGCTGCCCTACTCCCGCCGCTACGAGGGGCTGGCCACCGGGCTGCGCGCCGCCTTCGACGACGCCGGGACGCCGTTCGCCATCACCTTCATGCGGGGTGCGGGCAGCAGAGCCACGGCGCTGCTCGAGGGCAAGGCGGACCTGGTGGTCCTCTCCCGCTTCGCCGCCGACCGCCTGATCGAGGAGTATCCGGAAGACCTCTCCCTGGTGGTCGATCTCGGCCCCACCACATATGTGGGGGCGCACGGGGTGCTGCTGCGGGAGGGCGGCTCGCTGGACGTGCCCGGGCTGCGCGTCGCGGTCGACCACGCCTCGGAAGACCAGCGGATGCTCGCCGAACGGGCGTTCTCGGGGCGGGACGACGTCGAGTGGATCGAGTGCTCCTACATGCAGCTGCCCGACCTGCTGGCACAGAACAAGGCGGACGCCACCGTCTGGAATCTGGACGAAGTGCAGGGCCGGATCGACGCGGGTATCGAGGTGCTGCCGCTCGGCGACGAGATAACGCGCGACCTCTCGCTGCGGAACTCCAGCGCGGCCGTCATCGGCAGAGCCGAGAGCGTGGCCGCCCTGCACGCCATACGGGACGCCATCGACACCGAACGGGTGACGGAGCTTCAGGGCGAGGTCGTCAGAGGAGACCTGATGCCCTCCTACTGACCCGGCCGGCCCGCCTACGGGCGGCCGGTCCCGTCTCCGGACGGCCGGGGCGGCACCCACAACGGACGCGGACGGACAGGGCTCGGGCCGCCGCGAGAATCCAGAATCCAGATTTCTGCCGTTTTCTGTCACCGTCGAGGAGAACCCGTGGACGATCAGCTCGCACTCCGCCTCCAGCTCTTCCGCGAGGGCGGCCACGTCCGGCCGGAAGTGGTCGACTTCGTGACGGCCGAGCTGTCCGCCCTCGCCGCCGAGGGCGCCCAGGTCACCGAGGAGACGGCGGGCATGCTGACGAGCCATCTGGTGATGGCCCTCACCCGGCTGCTGGACGGCGAGCCCATCGAGAAGTTCCAGACGGACGAACAGATCATCGCCGAGCTGGCCGACCACCCGGCCGCCGTGGAGCGGGCCCGCCGCGTCGCCGCCCGTGCCGAGGCGGAGCTCGGCGCCACTCTGCCCCGTTCCGAAATCAACTTCCTCGCCCTGCACCTGGCTGTTCTCGCCCAGCGCATATCCGGCTGAGCCATCCGGCCTCCACCCACCCCACCCGACGGGCCGCACCCGCCCACCGGTCACAGCACACATGAGAGGCACCCACCCATGACGAAGATCCTCACCGGCGGCGTCGGCAAGACCGAGGTCGCGAACGCCGTCGACGCGCTCGGTCTCGACGGCGTCGAAGTCGCGGTCTCCAGCGACATGGACGCCGCCATGAAGCTCCGCTCCGGCCAGGCCGACTACTTCCTCGGCACCTGTCACACCGGCGCCGGCGCCTCCCTGGGTGTGCTGGTCGGCCTGCTGGGGCAGCCCGCCTGCCACACCTTCGGGCGCTCGGTGCCCACCGAGGAGCAGGTCGCTGCGCTGCTGGCCGACGGCAAGAAGGTCTTCGGCTTCTCCATGGACCAGATCGACACCATCGCCCCCCTGCTCGCCCGCGCCGTCGCCGCGCGCGCCTGACCGGGTCCGGCACAGACACCCCGGGCGTGAAGGAGCGACCCTGTGAGCCTCAAGAGCACCGCCGGCCTCCAACTGGCCGCTGACGCCGGACTGGACCTCTCGCTGCCGCAGCAGCTGACCGTCATCCTCCTGTGTGCGCTGACCGCGTTGGTCTCGCACATGGCGCTCGCCGTCTTCAACGACGGAGTGCGCCCTTTCATGCTGGACTTCATCCACGGGCGCACCACCCGCTCGGCCACCACGGCGGTCTCCTTCGGGCTCTCCGCCGGCTTCATCTTCGGCCTCGGCGCGCCGATGGCGCTCTCCTCCGGCGTCCTCAACCCGTGGCTGCTCTTCCTGCCCACCGACATCCTGGGCCTGTTGGCGCCGAAGAAGTGGCTGGCGCCGCTGCTGGGCGCCGGCTGGGGAGCGGTCGTCGTCTTCGGGCTCAACGGCGCCAACGAGGTGGCACACGACCTGCCCGTCGACTTCCTGACGGCCATGCAGCAGATGTCGACGCCGATCCTCTTCCTCTTCACGCTCTTCCCGGTGCTGGCCATCACCAAGCAGTTCGGCCGGGCCTGGGGCGCGGCGGCGGGCGTCGTCGAACTCGCCCTCGTGGTGCTGACGATGAAGGTGTGGCCCAACATGTTCGCGGGTGCTCTCGCGATGGCCGTCGGCGTGCTGCTGCTGATCGGCCTCGCGGTGCGCCGGGATCTGGTGCAGCGCAAGGCCGACCGCGAGGCCCGGGCCAAGGCCGGCCGTGCGGCCGGGTCCGGGGGTGGAGAAGGAGCCGAAGCCGGAGCCCGGGCGGAGGCCGCCGCCCCGGCCCCGCCCGAGGACGATCCGATGGCCTCGCTGTTCACCAGCAGCGCGGCCCGGCTGCGCCGCTACCTCCCGCTGTTCATGGTGCTGGGCGCCGGTGTCTGTGTGCTGGCGCAGATGCACATATTCGGCGGTGGTGAGGCCACCAGCTTCCTGATAGCCAAGGGCCACATATCGGAGGCGGCGCAGGTCGACTTCTACCGCTTCTTCGGCTTCCTTCCGCTGATCGCGACGACGGCGCTGGCCTCGGGCGCCTACGGCATCGCCGGTTTCACGCTCGTCTACCCGATCGGCTACCTGATGCCGAACCCCGTTCTGGCGGCGATAGCCGGAGCGGCCGTGTTCGCCCTGGAGATCCTGGCCCTCTCCTCGATCGGGAAGGTCCTCGGCAAGCTGCCCAGCGTCCGCGACTCGTCCGAACACCTGCGCAACGCCATCGGCGAGAGCCTCCGTCTGGCCATCCTCTTCGGCTCGCTGATGGCGGCCAACGCGATGGGCGCCGGGCTCGGCATCCTCATCGTGGGCGGGCTCTACCTGCTCAACGAGGCGATGGGGCGGCCCGTCGTACGGATGGCGGCTGCGCCTGCCGCGGTGCTCGTCGGCGGTGTCCTGCTGAACGTCCTCCACTGGCTCGACCTGTTCACCCCGCTCAAGAGCTAATCCGCCGGTCCGCTCCCAGGGCCGGCCCGGCCGTCATGGCCTGCCCCGCCAGGGGCAGGCCCCTCCCGGCCGGCGTCCCAGGCCGTGCTGCCACAGGAAGGCCCACCATGAGCTCCACCGCCACCCCCCACGGCACCGAACCGCTGCTGCAAACCGTCGCGGGAGCGCTGCCCGCAGCCTCCGTGGGCGGTCCAGCGCTGGCCCATGAGCACCTCGTCCTCGACCTGGACCGCAAGGGCGACGGCGCCGCCGTTCTCGATGCGCGGCGGCACGGCCCGGCCGTCAGCCGCGAGCTCGCCGAGCTGCGCGAGGAGTTCGGGCTGGCCCTCGTCATCGAGCAGACCTGCCGGGGCATGGGCCGGGACCCGGGAGCGCTGGCCCGGATCGCCGAGGAGAGCGGGGTCGCCGTCGTCGCCGCGACCGGGTGGTACTACGAGCCGTACCACCCGGCGGCCGACCTGGCGGGCGCCTCCGTCGAACAACTCACCGCCACTCTGGTGCGGGAGATCCACGAGGGGATCACCGGCCCTGACGGCAGACCGACCGGAATCCGGCCCGGAGTGCTCGGCGAGGTGGGCAGCCACGGAGAGGTCCCCAGCGAGCCGGAGACCCGCTCGCTGCGCGCCGCAGCGCGGGCGGCCGTCGCCACCGGCCTGTCCGTCGCCACCCACGCCCAGCTCGGCCACGGCGGACTCGCCCAGCTCGACGTGCTGACCGGCGCGGGCCTCGCCCCGCACCGGATCTGCGTCGGCCACCAGGACCTGCTCACCGCCCCGGCCGTCCACCGACGGCTCGCCGCCGAGGGCGCGTACGTCGCCTTCGACACCGTCGGCAAGAAGAGCTACCAGAGCGACGAGGTGCGGCTGCGGCTGCTGCTCGCGCTGCTGGAGGCAGGCCACGCCGACCGGGCGCTGCTCAGCTGCGACATCTCCCGCCACGGCTATCTGCGGTCCGAGGGCGGCCAGGGCTACGGCCATCTGTTCCGCTCCTTCCTTCCCGCCGCCCGCGACGCGGGAGTCGACGACGACCTGATCGATGTGCTGACCCGGCGCAACCCGCTGCGCTTTCTGACCGGCGCGAGCCCGGAGGAGATCTGAGATGGCCGAGACACCAGCAACCGAGACGCCGGTCAACGAGACACTGGCCGACGAGACGCCGGGCAACACCGCCCCGACGGCCGTCCCCGGGCCGGTGCCTCCGCCGCTGCCCCCTACCTTCCCGCTGGCCACTGTTCCGGTCGAGGAGGCGGTCGAACAGCAGTTCCGGCTGCTGGAGGCAACCACCGCGCACTTCGGCGGGACACAACTGTTCGCCGCCGACGCCGGAGTGGTGCCCGGACTCGGGCGGCCGCAGACCACCGCGCGCGTCGAGGCCGTGCTGGCCACCTACTTCGGGGCCGAGGACGCCGCGCTGGTGCAGGGCGCGGGCACCGGCGCGATCCGGGCCGCGCTGAGCGCCGCTGTCGGATCGGGCGAGCCGCTGCTCATCCACCGGGCACCCGTCTACCGCACCACAGCCGTCACCCTGCGCGGGCTGGGCGTCGAGACGGTCGAGGCCGACTTCAACGACCTCGGCGCGCTGCGGGCCGCACTCGCCACCGGCCGCTTCCGCTGGGCGTACGTCCAGCACACCCGGCAGCGGCTGGCCGACTCCTACGACCCGGGCGAGGTCCTGGCCGCCTGCCGCGAGGCCGGGGTCCGCACGCTCACCGACGACAACTACGCCGTCTTCCGGGTGCCCGCCTCCGGCGTGGAACTGGGGGCCGACGCCTCCTGCTTCTCGCTGTTCAAGCTGCACGGCCCGGAAGGCGTCGGCGCTGTGGTCGGTGCCGCGGACCTGGTCGCCCGCGTGCACGCCGACAACTACTCGGGCGGCGGCCAAGTCCAGGGCCACCAGGCGCTGGACGCGCTGCGCGCCCTCACCCATGTGCCGGTGATGTGGGCGGTGCAGTCCCGCGTCGGCGCCGAGGTCGCCGAGCGCCTCGCCGCCGGCGAGGTGCCGGGAGTCGCCGATGTGCGCCTGGCCAACGCGCAGGACAGATGCCTGCTCATCCAGCTCGACGCACCCCTGGCCGGGCGACTCCCCGAGGTGGCGGCCCGGTTCGGTGCCGCGCCCTATCCGGTGGGCTCCAACTCGCGGTACGAGATCGCGCCGCTCTTCTACCGGATGTCCAGCTCGGCCCTGGAGGACGCACCGGAGCTGGCCGACTGGGTGGTCCGCGTCAATCCGATGCGCGCCGGCGCCGAGCTCGTCCTCGGCATCCTGCGCCGCTCCCTGGAAGTGCTCCGCGCCGAATCACCCACTGCCGCCCCTGCCGACGCCCCCACGGCTACCCCGACCGCTACCTCCGCCGGTGCCCCGACCGCCGCCCCCGCTGCCCCGCACGAAGCTGAGAAGCACCGCACAAAGGACTGACGTGTTCCTCGACAGCCTCCTCGCCCGCAACCCGGAGCTCGCCGACACCGCGGCCGACCTCCACCGGCGCGGCGAGATCCCGCCCGACACCTACGTCATGGACCTGGACGCCGTCGCGGAGAACGCCACCCTCCTCGCGGGCGAGGCCGAACGGCTCGGCCTGTCCCTCTGGTTCGTCGTCAAGCAGTTCGGCCGCAACCCGGAGCTGATCCGCGCCGTCTCGCGCGCCATTCCGTCCTTCGCCGCCATCGACCCCGCCGAGGCCCGCACGCTGCACGCCGCGGGCGCCCGCGCGGGCAACCTCGGCCACCTCGTGCAGGTCCCGCACCGGGCACTGCCCGAGATGCTCGGCTGGCGGCCGGAGGCCGTCACGGTCTTCGACCTGGCCAACGCGCGAGCCGTCTCGGCGGCGGCCCAGGGCCTCGGCCACGTCCAGGACGTACTCATCCGGCTCGAAGGCCCGGCCGGCGCCGGCTACCCGGGCCAGGAGGGCGGGGTCCCACTCTCCGCACTCGACGCGTTCGCGGAGGAGGCCGAGCGGCTGCCGGGCATCAGAATCGCGGGCGTCACCGCGTTCCCCTGTGTGCTGTGCGACCCGGAGACCGGCGCCCCGGCACCCACCCCCGGTTTCGACGTCGCCCTCAAGGCCCGGGAACTGCTCGCCGCACGTGGCCACCAGGACCTCAAGCTCAGTGCCCCCAGCGCCACCTCCATGGCCAGCCTGCCCCTGCTCGCCCGGCTCGGCGCCACCCATGGCGAGCCCGGTCACGCCCTCACCGGCACCACTCCGCTGCACGCGCTCGATCCCGGTCAGCCCGAGCGGCCCGCTTACGTGTACGTCACGGAGGTCGCACATACGCTGGCCGACGGCCGCCCGGCGGTGTTCGGGGGCGGGTTCTATCCCCGGGCCCGTATCGCCTCAGCGCTGCTGCCGCGCACCGGCCGGCGGCTGTCCGTGCAGAGTGCGCCCGCCGAGAACATCGACTACTACCGGCTGTTGTCCGCGCCCCCGCCCGCGCCGCTCGCGCCCCCGCCCGCGCCCGCGCCGCTCGCGTCCGCGCCGCCCGCGCCCGGGGACGCGCCCGGGGACGGGGACGGGGACGGGCCGCGGGAAGGCGGACAGGTGCGCGCCGGTGACACGGTGCTGCTGGCGTTCCGTACGCAGATCTTCGTGACCCGCTCCACGGTGGCGGTGGTGGCCGGCCTCTCGTCCGGAAAACCTCGACTGACCGGGCTCTACGACGCACACGGGAGGGCGCTGTGACCAGCGGGACCCAGGAGGCCCACCACGGTCGGGGAGCGGCACAAGAAGCGCAGGACCGTGGCCGTTCGGGGAAGGTGCCCGGCCGGGGCCGTACCGTCATCGTCGTCGTCGACGGGTTCGGCATCGGCGCGATGCCGGACGCCGGGGCGCTGCGGCCCGGCGACGCCGCCGCTGACACCTGCGGCCATGTGCTCGACCACGCCCGCGAGTCGCTCGGCCGGCCGCTGCGGCTGCCGGTGCTCGGCGCGCTGGGCCTCGGCCTGGTCCACCCGCACCCCGACCTCGCGCGCACTGCCCGGCTGCCGGTGGCGGCAGGCCGGGCCGCGCTGGGCTACCCCGGCGCCGACACGTTCGCCGGCCACCAGACGATGATGGGCGCGGACTTCAGCAGGGTGACGGTCGCCCGGCTCGGCGACCACCTGGGGGAGGTGACGGAGGCCCTCCAGGCGGCGGACCACCGCGTCGAACGCCTCGACGGCAGGGCGCTGTTGCTGGTCGACGGCAGCGTGCTGGTGCACGACAACCTGGAGGCTGACCCCGGCATCAACTGGAACGCCTCGGCCAGGCTCGAGGACCTCGCCTTCGACGGCATCCTCCGCGTCGCCCGCACGGTGCGCGAGGTGGCGCCGGTGGCCAGGGTCATCGCGGTCGGCGGCCATGCGGACGGCCCGCTGCGCGAGTTCGTCCGCGACGGCGACGGCGGAACGGTGGGCCTGGACACCCCGGCCAGCGGCCTCTACCGCAACGGCGGTCTCCAGGTGCGGCACCTGGGCGCGGAGCTGGACCACACCCGGCAGCTCCCGGAACTCGCCGCGCGAGCCGGAGTCCCCGTCACACTCGTCGGCAAGGCCGCGGACATCCTGGCGTGCGAGGCGGCCGTCCGCCGTCCCGCCGTGGCCACGGCCGAGGTGCTCGCGCACACCGTGGAGGCCGCTCGCGCGCCGGGCGAGTCGCTGGTCGTGGCCAATGTGCAGGAGAGCGATCTGGCGGGCCATCAGCGGGACCCGGAGCGGTACGCGCGCATCCTGGAGCAGGTCGACGCGGGCCTGGCCGCACTGGTCGCGCTGCTGGACCGGCCCGGCGACCGCCTCGTCGTCACCGGCGACCACGGCAACGACCCCACGATCGGGCACGCCTACCACACCCGTGAGTATGTGCCCCTGCTCATCCACCGGCCGGGCGCCGCCACCGTCGATCTGCTGCCGGACGCCGGCAGCCTGGCCGATGTGGGCGCCACAGCCGCGGCGGCCCTCGGACTCGACCCCGCGGGCCTCGCCAGCGGGGAGCGGATACCGGAGGGCGCGGCCGCCTGAGCGATCATGGGTCGGAGTCCGTGCAGTACCGCCGCCGAAGGAAAGGACCGCGAACGTCGTGCGCACAGTGAACCTTCCCTCAGGTACGCCCGTCCCGGCGCTCGGCCAGGGCACCTGGCACATGGGCGACGACCCCTCCCGGCGCGCCCAGGAACTGGACGCGCTGCGCACCGGCATCGACCAGGGCATGACGCTCATCGACACGGCCGAGATGTACGGCAGCGGCGCCGCCGAGGAGCTGGTCGGCGAGGCCGTCAAGGGGCGCAGGGACGAGGTGTTCCTCGTCAGCAAGGTGCTGCCGTCCAACGCCGACCGGCGCGGCACCGTCGAAGCGTGCCGGGCCAGCCTGCGCCGGCTGGGCACCGACCGCATCGATCTGTACCTGCTGCACTGGCGCGGCGGAGTCCCGCTGGCGGAGACCGTCGAGGCGCTGGACGGGCTGGTCGACGAGGGAGACATCCGCTTCTGGGGGGTCAGCAACCTGGACACCGACGACCTGGCAGACCTCCCGGAAGGCGCCGTGCCCGCCACCGACCAGGTCCTCTACAACCTCACCCGGCGCGGCCCGGAGTTCGACCTGCTGCCCCGCTGCCGGGAGCTGTCGGTGCCCGTGATGGCGTACTCGCCCGTCGAGCAGGGACGGCTCCTGGACCACCCGGCGCTCCGCTCGGTCGCCGACGCGCACGGTGCGACGCCCGCGCAGGTGGCGCTGGCCTGGGTGCTGCGCCACCCGGACGTCATCGCGATTCCCAAAGCCTCCTCTCGCGCCCATGTCGAGGAGAACCGCGCGGCGGCCGACCTGCACCTGACCGAGGAGGACCTCGCCGCGCTGAACGAGGCGTTCCCCCCGCCGAGCCGCAGGCGCCCGCTGGAAATCCTCTGAGGGCCCCGCCGCTGTACCCGGCCGGGTAGATCGGCGGCAGATCCCAGCCGTGCGGCGAGACAGCTCGGCCCGAGCCCGAGCCCAAGCCCGAGCCCTACCCCTGGCGCTGGCCCGTGCGGCCGCCCGCGGGGAAGGAGCGGGGGCCGCGGCCCTGGGGGGCGAGGACCTCCACCATTTCGGCCAGGTCGTCGCAGGCGGCGGCGATCCTGCGGTGGGTGTTGCGCTTCTCCGCCGTGACGGCGGCCAGCAGCAGTGTCGTCAGCGCGGCGGAGCCGTTGAGCGCCTGGAGCGTGACCATGTCCGTGATCAGGTCCTGCCGTGCGAACACCCCGGCACGGTCGGTGGCTCCCCAGGTGGCGGCGATGGCGAGGATGGTCGTGCTCACCGCGCTCCCGGCGAGCTGGAAGCGCAGCGCCGCCCACACCAGCAGCGGGAAGACCAGGAACAGCAGGTCGATCGGGGCGCGGGTCACCACGATGGCCACCGCGGTGGTCGCCGCCGCCAGGCCGACCGCTTCGCCGGCCTGCACCCAGTTGCGCGGGCGGCCCAGCTTGGGCAGGGACAGCAGCAGGGGGGTGACGACCAGGACACCGACCGCGTCGCCGGCCCACCACGCCGACCAGACCGGCCAGTACTCCCGCAGCTGCAGATTGCCGCCCGCGACCAGCATCAGGCAGCCCACGGTCGCGCTCACCAGCATGCCGAGGAGCGCTCCGAGGAAGACCAGGCTCACCCCGTCCCTGAGCCGGTCGACCTGCTCGCGGAAGCCCACCCGGCGCAGCAGGAAGCAGGCGACGACGGGCGCGAGCGTGCTCCCGGCCACGGACCCGGCGGCCGTCCAGCTCAGCGGTCCCATGTAGAGGAGCACCAGCAGCGAGCCCAGCGCCACGCCCGGCCACACCCGCAGCCCGAAGTAGAGCAGGCCGGCGACGGCGATACCGGTCGGCGGCCAGAACGGGGTGACCACCGCTCCCTCGACCTCCACCCGCCACAGCAGGCCGAGCCGTCCGCCCGCGTAGTAGGACAGGGCCAGTACGACGATGCACAGCACGTACGCGGCGACCATGCCTCCCCTGGTGCCGCCGGTCAGTGGCCAGACCGGGAAGGGGGAGGGCTCCGGTGTCCGGTCCGCCGTCGTCTCGTTGGGTGGTGCCACACCGTTCATCAGACAACGCCGGGTGCTGTGTCGGCCGTCTGACACGCCTCCGGCCCCTCATAGCTGAGCACCAGCACCGCCGCGTCGTCGGTGTGGCCGGTCTTCTCCGCCACCTCCATGACGCGGTCGGCGAGCACCTCGGGGTCGTCACGGACGCCGTCCCGCAGCACCCGCGCCACCTGGGCCAGGCCCTCCTCGAGCGGGAACCGGGGCCCCTCCACCACCCCGTCGGTCAGCAGCGCCAGCGCACCGGGCTGGGTCAGGTGGTACTCGGTCACCTGGTAGCTCTGGCACTCCATGACGGCCAGCGGGAGGCCGATCTCCTCCGGGGGGTGGTCGATGACCCCGCCCACCCCGTCGGCCCGCGCCCACACGGCTCCCGTGTGTCCGGCCCGCGCGGTGTGCACACTCCACGTGCGCGGGTCGAAGCGGAGGAAGACGCAGGTGGCGAAGAGCGGATTGTCCGTGGCCGCGAGCAGCTCGTTGGCGGTGTGCAGGATCTCGCCGGGGTCCGTTGTGCCCATGGCGGCCACGGCGCGCAGTGCGATCCGCACCTGGCCCATGTAGGCGGCGGCCTCCACATCGTGCCCTTGCACATCGCCGATGGAGAAGCCGAGGGTCCCGTCGGACAGCCGGAAGCCGTCGTACCAGTCGCCCCCGATGTCCAGGCCGTTGCGGGCCGGGGCGTAGCGGGCCGCGACGCGCAGGCCCGGTGCGGTGGGCAGGGTGGAGGGGAGCATTCCGCGTTGCAGGGCTTCGGCCAGCTCGACCCGGGCGCGCTGCACCTCGACCTCTTCGCGGACCCTGGCCGTGAGCCGTCCGAGCTGCGAGAGCAGATCGTCGGCGCTCGCCGGCCGCGCATGACGGTGCCGACCACCCATGTCATGAGCGTAGCCGCGGCCCTGTGTCCTCGCCCGGCGAGCGCGTCCGGCCCGCGCACAGCGCCGCCACCGACAGCGCGCCCCAGCCCACCGAGACGGCGACCGCCTTGGCGCGGGCCTCGCGAGGGAGTGTCGCGCCCAGCAGCGCCGCGTCGCCCAGGTCGGCGGCGGCACGCAGCCAGGCGGCGGTGGTCAGCGCCGGGCCCTCGGGCGCCAGCATCAGGGCCACTCCGCAGGCCGCGTCCCGCCAGGCCAGCGGGCGCAGGGCGGTGCGGGTGTCCTGTGGGGTGCGGCCGTCCTCGGTCACCAGTCCGGAGGGCTTGGCCAACAGCTGCGGCCAGGCCGCGACGGCGACCCCGTAGCAGGCGGTCGCCGCGCCCACGGCCCTCAGCAGTCCCACGCGCGTCACAGGTTTCACCCGGCCTCCCTCTCGCATCCCTCTCCTGCGGTGCTCCCGGCCCACCCGCACACAGTGCCCCGCGGCCGGCGGGCCAACCAGCCGTACGGCCGAACTTCGCGAACTCGGCCCGTACGTACGGTAGTCGTGCGCATACTTGCCGCATGCAGGGAGAGTGTGACGGGACGGATCGCGTACCGCCCTACCGGACGATCAGAGTGGCCCCCCTGGCGGAGCCGGTGGCCGCCATGGCGGATGAGGAGGCGTGGCTGGCGCGGGAGCGCTACCCCGTGCTGATGGGGTTCCGCCCCGTCTTCGGGCCCGCCAGGGAACGGAGGGAGGCGGACGGGGAGGCCGGCTGGCAGTTGCTTTCGTACTTCGGCGCGCCCACCCCGCAGAGCGCCCGCGACGGGCTGGGCTCGCACTTCCGCCGCCGCGCCCACGAGGCACAGGAGGCGGGCGAGGAGGAGACCCGAGCGGCCTGCCAGGCGGCCGCCGAGCGCCTGGACCGGGAGGCGCTGGACGAGCTGACCGTGCTCGGTGAGCGCTACCGCGTCGTACGGGCCGAGAACGTCATCCGCGCAGGGCCGGAGGGCCCCGAGCCGCCCCGCCCCTCCGACCCCGATCCGGCGGCGCCCGGCACAGCGCGCCGGCTGCCCGACCGTACCGCCGGTTTCGTACTGGACGCGGCCGCGCCCACCGGCCCCTCCGAGGGCCTCCTCAAAGCCGAGCTGCTCGCCTCCGCCCACCGCGAGGGGGACGACCCCCAGGTCCGTGAGGATGCACGGCGGGCTGCCGTCACCCACCCGGGGGGCGTGCTGCTGCCGCCGGCGTTCCTCTTCGCCGAGGAGGAGTGCGGCGCCTGGCGCTCCGAGACCGGCGACAGCGGCACCCCACAGGAGGCCCGCGACTCCCTCACCATGCTGCTGCGGGTGCTGGCACCCGCCTTGCAGAGCTTGGACGAGGCCACCCGCGCCGTCTACAAGGAAGCGGCCGACCGGCTCGACGAGGAGCGCGGCGTCGAGCTGCGCTTCGCGGGGCGCCGGCTGCGCCTCGTCCGCGTCGAACGGTTCGTCCGGATCGGCCCCGACGGTCCGGAGGGCCCCCGCCCGAGCGACTACGACCCGGACGAGCCGGTCCTGGTCCAGGACGAGCGGATGCGGGCCGAGGACCTGGACGTCGAGGACGAGGACGAGGACGACGATCCCGATCTGGCCGCCCGGGTGGCGCTGCTCCAGCGGCTCACGGAGGAGGAACTGGCCCGCCGCAACGGCGACACCTAGGGCAGGGCAGTTCTTACCGGGCTTGTCGGACCAAGGAAGGGGCGGATTCCGGCGCGGCGGCGGCCCCGAGCCGTGAGCGGCGCCGGCCGTACGCCGAGTACACCAGCGCTCCGACGGCCACGAAGACGGCGAACTGTATCCACGTCACCAACGGCAGCCCGGACATCAGGTACAGGCTGAAGGCCACGCCCAGCAGCGGCGCAACCGGGTAGAGCGGCACCCGGAACCTGCGCTGGAGGCCGGGGTGCGAGCGCCGCAGGGCGAGGACGCAGACGTTCACCACAGCCATGATCGCCAACGTGCCGATGACCGTCATGTCGAGTACCACGTCCAGCGGTACGACGGCGGCCGGGACGGCGAAGACGACCGCGACGATCCAGGTGTTGGCGACCGGTGTCGAGGTTTTCGGCGAGACCCGCTCGAACACCTGCGGCATCAGGCCGTCCCGGGACATCGACAGCAGGATGCGGGTCTGCCCGTACATCACCGCCAGCACCACCGAGGCGATGGCCACCACCGCACCCAGCGCGATCACCGTGGAGCCGAAGGCGGAGCCGGTGGCGTGGTCGACGATCAGCGAGAGCGCCGCCGGCTTGCCGCCCACCTGCTCCCAGGGCATCGCACCGATCGCGGCGACCGACACCAGGCAGTAGAGCAGCGCCACACAGCCGATGGTCACCATGATGGCCAGCGGTATGTTCCTGCGCGGATTCTTGACCTCCTCACCGGCGGTGGAGATCGCGTCGAAGCCGATGAAGGAGAAGAAGGCCAGCGAGGCGCCCGCGCCGATACCGCCGATGCCCTCCGGCGCGAAGGGCATCAGGTTGCCCGCGTCGTAGGCGGTGAAGGCGATGGCGCAGAAGAGCACCAGGATGCCGACCTTGATCACCGCCATCACGGCGGTCGCCCGCGCGCTCTCCCGCACCCCGCGCACCAGCAGTACGGCGGCGAGCAGCATCACCACGACGGCCGGCACATTGACGACGCCGCCGTGTCCGGGAGCGTCGGCGAGGGAGGCGGGGATGCGCAGGCCGACGGTGTTCTCCAGCAGTTCGTTCAGATACTGCCCCCACCCGATGGCGACGGCGGAGACGGAGACCCCGTACTCCAGCAGCAGGCACCAGCCGACCAGGAAGGCCGCGCGCTCGCCCAGCGAGGCGTAGGTGTAGGAGTACGAGCTGCCCGAGACGGGGATGGCGCCGCCCAGCTCTGCGAACGAGAAGGCAGTGAAGACGCAGGTCAGGGCGGCGAGGAGGAAGGAGACGACGACGGCGGGTCCGGCCTCGGCCACGGTGTCGGACAGGCCGACGAAGATGCCGGTTCCCACGATCGCGCCGATGCCGAAGCACACGAGCTGGAACGGGCCCAGGGTGCGCTTGAGGCCGTGTCCCTCCAGGTCGGCGCCGGATTCGGCGACCAGCAGATCGGGGGACTTCAGGCGCAGGCCGGTGCGGGGCATGGAACTTCCAGGGCGGTGCGGGGTGTGCACGGGGTGGTGTGCACACGCGGACGTGCACAAGGGAAGGGCCCGGGCGGTGGCCCGGACCCTTCGAGGCTGGAGTCCAGCGTAACGGCGATCTCTGCATGATCCCGCACTCATCCGTATGACTATGCACACATGGCGAGGTCGCCTCTGTCGGCCTCAGCTCAGCGTCGCCACCAGGACGGCCTTGATCGTGTGCAGCCGGTTCTCGGCCTGGTCGAAGACGACCGAGTGCTCCGACTCGAACACCTCGTCGGTGACCTCCAGCGAGGTCAGCCCGTACTGCTCGTGGATCTCCCGGGCCACCGTGGTGCCCAGGTCGTGGAAGGCGGGCAGACAGTGCAGGAAGCGCGCCCGGGGGTTCCCGGTGGCGCGGAGCACGTCCATGGTCACCGCGTAGGGCTGCAGCAGTTCGATCCGCTCGTCCCACGCCTGCTTGGGCTCGCCCATCGAGACCCATACGTCCGTGGCGAGGAAGTCGGCGCCGCGCACGCCCTCGGACACGTCCTCGGTCAGGGTGATCCGGGCCCCTGTCTCCTCGGCCAGCTCCCGCGCCCGTGCGGTCACCGACTCCTCGGGCCACAGCGAGCGCGGCGCCACGATGCGTACGTCCATGCCCAGCAGCGCGCCCGTGATCAGGTAGGAGTTGCCCATGTTGTTGCGCGCGTCGCCCAGGTAGGCGTACGCCAGCTCGGACAGCGCCCGGCCGGGGGCGCCCGGCGCGTGCTCGGTCATGGTGAGCACGTCCGCGAGCATCTGAGTGGGGTGCCACTCGTCGGTGAGGCCGTTGTAGACGGGGACGCCCGCGTGTGCGGCCAGCTCCTCGACGACCTCCTGGCCGCTGCCGCGGTACTGGATGCCGTCGAACATCCGCCCGAGCACGCGTGCGGTGTCCTTCACGGACTCCTTCGCGCCCAGGTGCGATCCGGTGGGGTCGAGGTAGGTGGTGTGCGCGCCCTGATCGGCGGCGGCAACCTCGAACGCGCAGCGGGTACGGGTGGAGGACTTCTCGAAGATCAGTGCGATGTTGCGTCCGCCCAGCCGCGGGCGTTCGGTCCCGGCCCGCTTCTCGGCCTTCAGCTCCGCCGCGAGCCGGACCAGGGCGCGGAACTCCTCCGGCGTGAAATCCAGCTCCTTGAGGAAGTGGCGGCCTGTGAGGTCTGCTGCCATGAGGGCTCCTAGCTGCACGCGCTGAACGGTAGGGCCGCAATAGTATACGAGCTACCGAATTCCTATACGACCGGGTCGCGCTCCACCGGGCAGCTCATACAGCGCGGCCCGCCACGCCCCCGCCCCAGCTCGCCGCCCGGGATCTCCACCACCTCGACACCCTGCCGCCGCAGATGGGTGTTGGTCGTCACGTTCCGGTCGTACGCCAGGACGACACCGGGCTCGACGGCCAGCACGTTGCACCCGTCGTCCCACTGCTCCCGCTCGGCCGAACGCACATCCTGCGTCGGTGTCAGCACCCGGATACGGTCCAGCCCCAACGCGGCGGCGATGGCGTGGTGCATGTGCTCGGGCGGATGGTCGGAGACCTTCAGCTCGGCTGCGCCCGAGCCCGGCTCGATCGTGTACGAGCGGAGCATCCCCAGCCCCTCGTACTGGGTGAAGGTCTCACCGTCGACCATCGTCAGCACCGTGTCCAGATGCATGAATGCGCGGCGCTTGGGCATGTCCAGCGCCACGATCGAACGGGCCGACCCCTGCTCGAACAGCCCCCGGGCCAGCGTCTCCACGGCCTGCGGCGTGGTGCGCTCACTCATCCCGACCAGCACAGCCCCGTTGCCCAGCACCAGGACGTCACCGCCCTCGATGGTGGCCGGATACGCCGACTGGCCGCCCGCCCAGGTGTGGAAGCCTCCGCCGGCCCCGCCACGCGCTGGTGCGGCGAAGAGCGGATGGTGCCGGTAGACGGCCTCGAAATGGACGGTCTCGCGCTGCCGGGCGGGCCACCGCATCGCGTTGATGCACACCCCGTCGTAGACCCAGGCGGAGGTGTCGCGGGTGAAGATGTGGTTCGGCAGCGGGGCGAGCAGGAAGTCGTCCAGGTCCATCACATGGAAGCGCACCGAGGCCGGTTCGGGGCAGCCCTCCAGATACTCCCGCTTGGTCATGCCCCCGATCAGCGCCTCGGCCAGCTCGGCGGTCGGCAGCCGGTCGAAGGAGTCGCGCAGATGGTCGGTCGCCAGCAGACCGTACTCCTTCTCGTCGAAGACCCGGTCCAGGACCAGGGCGCGGGCCGCCGGCACATCGAGCACCTCCGCCAGCAGCTCCCCGAACAGGTGTACCTCGACGCCGAGTTCGCGCAGCGTGCCCGCGAACGCGTCGTGCTCCTCCAGGGCCCGGCGCACCCAGAGCACATCGTCGAAGAGGAGGTCGTCCTTGTTGGTCGGGGTGAGCCTCTTCAGTTCGAGCCCCGGCCGGTGCACGATGACGCGGCGCAGCCGCCCGGTCTCGGAGTCGACATGGAATCCCATGCGGCAATCCTCGCGGAGCGTCGGCCGCTTTGCGAGGACGCCTGCGATGTGCGGGGTTCAGTCGGCTTGCCGCAATACCTCTCCCAGCGCGGTGATGGCGTCCGGGCCCACCCGGCAGCAGCCGCCGACCAGCCGGGCTCCGAGCGCCACCCACTCCGCGGCGAGCGCCGCGTCGAACGATGCCGCACCTGTCCAGGCCGCACGCCCGGCGTCCCAGCCCTCGCCGCTGTTCGGGTAGGCGACGAGCGGTACGCCGGGGCACGCCTGAGCGGCCGCCTCCAGCGCCTCGCCGACCTTGTCGGCCGCACAGCAGTTGACACCGACCGCGAGCACCTGCGGATTGCCGGCCGCCACGGCGAAGGACTCAGCCAGCGGCTGGCCGGCACGAGTCAGCCCACCCGTCACCCGGCCACCACCCCTCATTGTGGCCCTTCGGGCCGCAGCCCCTTCGGCCACCGTGTAGCTCAGCCACACCGGCACCCCGCAGCCGTCCGCCGCCCGCAGCATGGCCTCGGCCTCCAGTGCGTCCGGCACCGTCTCCAGTGCGAGAACATCCGGGGCCGCCGCGACCAGCGCCTCGATACGCGGCCGGTGGAAGGCGACCAGCTGCGCCATGCTCAGCCCGTACCGGCCCCGGTACTCACTGCCGTCGGCGAGCACGGCACCGTACGGGCCGACCGACGCCGCGACCCACACCGGCCCGCCGGCTGTGTCGCCGGAGGCCGTACGGGCCAGCTCCACGCTGCGCCGGAACAGCGCCGCCGACTCCTCCTCCGACAGCCCACGCCGCCCGAACCCCTCGAACGACGCCTGGTAGCTGGAGGTGATCAGCACCCGGGCACCGGCCCGTACATACGCGGCGTGCGCGGCCTCGATCTCCCCGGGCGCCTCGGCCAGCAGCCGGGCGGACCACAGCTCGTCGGACAGGTCGTTGCCCTGCGCCTCCAGCTGGTTGGAGAGCCCGCCGTCCAGCAGCACGGTGCCGCGGGCGAGCGCGTGGGCGAGCGGGGTCGCGGCGTCGGCGGCCGTCACGAGAGCTTGGCCTGCACCTGGTCCGCGATCAGCGCCAGGTGGTCGAGGTCGCTCAGATCGAGGATCTGCAGGTAGATACGGGTGCTGCCGAGTTCACCGTAGCGGCCGATCTTGTCGATGACCTCCTCGGGCGTACCCGCCAGGCCGTTCTCCTTCAGCTCGTCCACCTGGCGCCCGATGGCGGCGGCGCGGCGGGCCACCTCGGCGTCGTCCTTGCCGACGCAGGCCACGAGCGCGTTGGAGAAGGTCAGCTCCGAGGCGTCACGGCCGCGCTCCTGGGCGGCGGCCCGCACCCGGTCGAACTGCCGCTCGCTGTCGGCCGGTGAGGCGAAGGGCACATTGAACTCGTCCGCGTACCGCGCCGCCAGCTTCGGTGTGCGCTTGGCACCCATACCGCCGACCAGGACCGGGATACGTTCCTGGTGCGGCTTGGGCAGCGCGGGGCAGTCCTTGAGCTGGTAGTAGGTGCCCTCGTAGTCGAACTTCGCACCGACCGGGGTCTTCCACAGCTCGGTGATGATCTCCAGTTGCTCCTCCAGGCGGCCGAACTTCTCCTTGGGGAAGGGGATGCCGTAGGCGGTGTGCTCGGCCTCGTACCACCCCGAGCCCAGCCCGAAGTCGACCCGGCCGCCCGACATGGCGTCCACCTGCGCGACCTGGATGGCCAGCGTCCCCGGCAGCCGGAAGGTCCCCGCCGTCATCAGCGTGCCCAGCCGGATGCGGCTGGTCTCACGGGCGAGGCCGGCCAGGGTGATCCACGCGTCGGTGGGGCCGGGAAGGCCGTCCGAGTCGCCCATCGCCAGATAGTGGTCGGAGCGGTAGAAGGCGTCGAAGCCGAGGTCCTCGGTGGCCTTGGCGACCTTCAGCAGCGTGTCGTAGTCGGCCCCCTGCTGGGGCTCGGTGAAGATTCGCAGTCGCATGGTCCCATCTTGCCGCGCCCGGTGGGACAGGACCGCCGCGCCTCCCGCCGGACCCTCGCCCGCTACTGCCGGACCGGCCCCGAAGGGCGTTTCCCTCAATCCCCGCCCAGCAGCCGCAGCACGCTGGTGCGGAGGACGTCTCTCGCCTGCCGACGGGACAGCCGGCCGCCCTCCGCCTGTTCACTCGCGGCGTGGGCCAGCGCGATGGTGGCGGTGACCAGCCAGTCCGTCGGGAGGCGGTCGTCGAAGGCGCCGCTCGCCTGCCCGCGCCGGACGACGCGCTCCAGCAGCGCGGTGACCGGGGCGTGCCGCTCGGCGTCGTCCGGAGGGCTCATGGGCAGCGTGCCGAGCAGTCGGACGAGGGCCGGGTACGCCCCGGCGGTCTGCTCGGCGGCGTCGAGCACGCGCAGCAGGGCCTCGGCGGGCGGGCCGGAGTCGGGGTCGGCCGCTGCCATGGCGGCGACGGTCCGCTCGGTGAGCCGGTCGAGCACGGCGGTCAGCAGCTGCTCGCGGGAAGGGAAGTGGGCGTAGACGGTCTGCCGGGTCACGCCTGCGGCTGCGGCGATGGCTTCGACGCTGGCGTCGGGACGGTCGTTCAGCAGCTGGATCGCCCCGTCGAGGATCGACGTCCTGCTGCGGCGGGCGTCGGCGCGGCGGTTCCGGGCGGTCCGGGAGGCGGGCGGGGGAGTCATCATTGACACCTTGTCAAAGTTATCGCTGGAGTCATACCTTACAACTCATACAGCGTGTAAGACTTCCTTGGAAAGCCGAGGCCCCATGCGCACGTTCGACGCGAACGACCCCGGGCGGTTCATCGCCGACTTCATCACGGGGTTCCACGAGGAGCTGCTCAGTAGCGAGGAGGATGCCGAAGCGGTCGTCGACCGCTACCACGCCCCTGACGTCGTGCAGATCGCCGACGGCCATTGGATGGACCGCGCGAAGCTCGTCGCCCACACCCGTCCCATCCGTAAGCGCAGGCCCGAGCTTCGGATGTCGGTGCATGAGGCGTTTGCCGACGACGACCGGCTCGCGGCCCGCTATACGATGCACGTGCGTGACCCGAAGCGCGAACTGGACATCGAGGTCTGCTTCTTCGGTCACTTCGCCGCCGACGGGCGCCTGCGGCGGGCTCACATGCTGACGCGGGCGGTGCCCGTGGCCGGGTGAACATTTCGCGTACCCGGCAATGACGCCGCGCTTGCCCACCCTGCGCCCTGGGGGTACCTCCGGGCCGGAGGCTGGGGGAGCAGACTGCCCAAGCTTGCGGGTAGCCACCCAGGGGCGCGGCAGCCTCAGGCGAGGCTGCCGCGTTCGCGCATGGAGAGCGTCCGCAGGATCGAGGCGATCCGGTCGCCCGACTCGTCCGCCGCGTCGATGGCTTCCATGCACTGCCAGTACAGCGTCTCGTCCTCAGCGGTGACGGCCACCCCCACCAGGGCGACCCCCGCCTCGCCCAGCAGGGCGCCCAGGTCGTCCAGCGTGCGCCGGGGGTCCTCGATGACCGAAAGCCGTGCTGCTCGTACGGCGCCCGCGCGCAGCGCGTGGTTCCTGGAACCGCCTGCTCTGCCGCCCACCTCGCTCAGCCCCAGCGCCTCGGACCGCACTGCCGGAGGACCGCTGATCGCGAGGTGGCTGCCCACCGCCGCTGCGATCGCCTGCGCCTGCCATGCCTCGGCGAGGATCTCGGACACGTCCGCGCTGAGCGCGAGGGCCTGGCGTGTGGCGGCGATGAGCCGGACTGCATCCATCTGCCTACCCCTCACTGGTCGTTACCCAGCGTGACTGCAAATGGTCAGCTCCGCCAGGAGGTTTCGGAATTACCTGGATAAAAGGCTCGTGTGAATAAGTTCGTCACTCCATAGAGTGACCGGTTCCGGGCTTCGGGAAACGCGTTTCGTTCCTCTCGATCTTTGCTTCCAGCGCCGCGAGGGGGTCGACACCCACCACATGGCAGAACTGGAGGAGGTAGGCGAGGACGTCGGCGACCTCGTCCTCGACCCGCGAGGCCGCCTCCGGGTCCGTCATCACCCGGGCCGACTGCTCCGGAGTCAACCACTGGAAGATCTCCACCAGTTCGGCCGCCTCCACGCTCAGCGCCGCGGCCAGGTTCTTGGGGGTGTGGTACTGCCCCCAGTCCCGCGCCTCCGCGAACCGTGCGAGGCGCTGCTGCAGCCCCGCGACGGTGCGAGGGGCCGCTGCCGGGCCGTCCTGGTGTCCAGTGCGGTCGGTCGCCTGTTCGGCTGTCTGCTCGGCCGCCCGTGTCTCGTCGTGCTCTTCGTTCACCTCCCAAGGTCTACCAGGGCCAGGCCCTCCGTCCGCGCCGCCTCCCGCGCCAGCACACCTCCCGAAGGGCCGGTTGCCAGCAGCCGCACATGGCCGCGCCGCGCCATCCGGCCCGCCAGGGCCAGCAGTTCGGCCGTCTGCCGTGCGTCCAACGCCCGGTCCAGGCCGTCGGCGAGCACCGTGAGCGCCTGCTGCGCAGCCGGCACCTCGTCCACCGTCTGCACCGACAGCACTCCGGGGCCGGTCACCAGCACCAGAGCCAGTGCCAGGAAACGCAACTCGCCCTCGCCCAGCCACTCCAGCGGAGTGGCCGGTGCGCTGACGCCCCGCTCCAGCACACCCCGTACCATGGCGCTGTCCCCGCTCCCGGCCGTCTCGGACCGCAGCTGGGTCACCGGCCCGGCGCAGCCCTCCCGCACCATGGCGAGCAGCGCGGCGTGCCGGGTGGCGCACTCCGCGTGCGTACGGCGCAGCACGGCGGCCAGGTTGCCGCAGTCGCCGCCCAGTCTGCCGTCCCGGGCCGCGACGGGCCCCCGCATCCGCGCGGGCACCGGGTCGCACCCGAAGACCGAACGCAGGGCGACGACGACCTGTTCGACGGCCGCCAACAGCGCGCGGTCCTCTGCGGTGTTGCCCGCCACCCGCAGCGGGAGCAGCGGGAGGGTGAGCCGGTCGTCGGGGAAGGGCGTCCGCAGCGCCCGGCTCACCCCCGCCACCTGCCGGGTGGCGGTCACCGAGCGCCGGGCCGGGTCCAGCAGGGCTGTCGCCACCAGCGTCTCCCCCGCAGGGCGGGACAACCGCTCACCCACGACCCGCAGTTCGGGCTCGGCCTGTACGGCGACGTCGAAGTGCAGCGGTCCGGCCGGGCCCGTCACGGAGCAGCCCAGCCGGAAGCCGCGCCGCCCCTGCCGGTCGGCCTGCGCGGTGTGCGGTACGTACGGGGAGGGGCGGCCGGGCGTGGTGGCCCGGTGTCCGAACACCTCCTCCAGCAGCCCGCCCTGGCCGAGCCGGGCCAGTGCCTCGTACGCCTCCAGGACCGTCGACTTGCCGCTGCCGCTTGGCCCGGTCAGCACCGTGACGGGGTCCAGCGGGACGGTACGGGCGCGCAGCGACCGGAAGGCGGACAGGCGCAGTGCGCTGACGGCCGGTGCCCGGACGCTCTGCCCGGGGTAGCCCGGAGCGGCCACCGGGCCGTCCAGGGCGGCCGTCGGGCCGGCCTGCTGTGACGCTCCCATGCCGGCGACCGTACGCACGCCGCCGTGCGGCGAACCGTTCCCGCACGCGCCTGCTCCCCCGATCGGATGACGCGCGAGTCCGGTGCGGAGACGGGCAGTTGGGCTGCCGAGCGGTGCGGCAGGGCCCGCCAGGTGGCGCTCGGGGAGGCGTTCGAGTGACTATCGCGCACTGGTGACGACAGTCACGGGCGAGTGATACGTTCACCAAGTGGAGCCGCACGCCCCCCGGGGAGGGCGGTTCACGGTTCGCCGACGGAGCGACGGAGGCTGCGGAATGAGCCCGTTCACCGGATCAGCGCGGCGCACCGAGGAGTGGCGGCATCTGCGCGTCGAGGAGCAGGACGGCGTCACCACCGTCACGCTCGCCCGGCCCGCGAAGCTGAACGCGCTGACCTTCGAGGCGTACGCCGACCTGCGCGATCTGCTCGCCGAGCTGTCGCACCGGCACCGCACCCGCGCGCTGGTGCTGGCGGGGGAGGGACGCGGCTTCTGCTCGGGCGGCGATGTGGAGGAGATCATCGGCGCCACGCTCGGAATGGACACGGCGCGGCTGCTGGACTTCAACCGGATGACTGGGCACGTGGTGCGGGCGCTGAGAGAGGCGCCGTTCCCCGTGATCGCCGCGGTGCACGGCGCAGCGGCCGGCGCGGGCGCGGTGCTGGCGCTGGCCGCGGACTTCCGGGTGGCCGACCCCACAGCCCGGTTCGCGTTCCTGTTCACCAAGGTGGGCCTGTCCGGCGGGGACATGGGGGCCGCCTATCTGCTGCCCCGCGTCGTCGGGCTCGGCCACGCCACCCGCATTCTGATGCTGGGTGAGCCCGTGCGGGCGCCCGAGGCCGAACGGATCGGACTGCTCAGCCAGTTGGTGCCCGAAGGGGAGACCGCGCAGGCCGCCCACGCGCTGGCCCGGCGGCTGGCGGACGGTCCTGCGCTCGCCCACGCGCAGACCAAGGCGCTGCTCACCGCCGAACTGGACCTCCCGCTGGCCGGCGCCGTCGAACTGGACGCGGCCACCCAGGCGCTGCTGATGCACGGCGAGGACTACAAGGAGTTCCACGCGGCCTTCACCGAGAAGCGGCCGCCTGCCTGGCGGGGCAGGTGACACTGCCGTGACGGTGCCACGGGCCGGGGACCGGCCGCTGCGGGTGGCCGTCATCGGCGGCGGCCCCGGAGGGCTGTACGCGGCGCTGCTGCTCAAGCGGCTCGACCCGGCACGTGAGGTGACCGTCTACGAACGTGACGCGCCCGGTGACACGTTCGGCTTCGGCGTGGTGCTCTCCGACGAGACGGTCGGCGGTATCGAGAACGCCGACCCCGAGGTGTTCGCCACCCTGGGCGAGCACATGGTGCGGTGGGACGCGATCGAGGTCGTCCACCGCGGCCGCACCCTCAGCTGCGCCGGGCACGGTTTCGCCGCGCTCGGCCGCCGTACGCTGCTGTCGGTGCTGCACGCGCGGTGCCGGCGGCTCGGTGTCACCCTGTGCTTCCGCACCCAGGCGCCGGCGGCGGCGGAGCTGGCTCGCACCAACGACCTGGTGATCGCGGCGGACGGGGTGCACAGCGCCACCCGTACGGCACACGCCGACATCTTCCGGCCCACGGTCACCACGCACCGGTGCCGCTACATCTGGCTCGCCGCCGACTTCGCCCTCGACGCCTTCCGCTTCGAGATCACCGAGACCCCGCACGGCGTCCTCCAGTTGCACGCGTACCCCTATTCCCGCCCGTCACCCGACCACCACCCCTCATCGTGGCCCTCCGGGCCGCAGGTCCATCCGTCACCCGACCACCACCCCTCATCGTGGCCCTCCGGGCCGCAGCTTCCGACCGGCCGCTCCACCGCCGTCGTCGAGACCCGCGAAGAGGTGTGGCGGGCCACCGGCCTCGACCGGCTGGACGAGGACGGCGCCGCCGAGCGGTGCGCCGCGCTCTTCCCGCACACGCTCGGCGGGCGCACGCTGCGCGGCAACCGCTCGCAGTGGACCGCCTTCCGCACCGTCGTCAACGAGCGCTGGTGGCACGGGACGGACGCCGGAAAGATCGTGCTGCTCGGCGACGCCGCGCACACCGCGCACTTCTCCATCGGCTCGGGCACCAAGCTCGCCGTCGAGGACGCCCTGGCGCTCGCCGCCTGCCTGCGGGAACAGCCCGACCTGTCCTCCGCACTGGCCGCTTACGAGGCCGAGCGCCGCCCGGTCGTGGCGTCCACGCAGCGCGCCGCGCACGCCAGCCTGACGTGGTTCGAGGAGCTGGCCGGGTACACGGCTCAGCCGCCGTACCGGTTCGCCTTCAATCTGCTCACCCGCAGCCGCCGCGTCACCCACGCCAACCTGCGGCTGCGGGACGCCGGTTTCGTCGCCGCCACCGAACGCGAGGCCGGGATACGGCCGAAGACGCCGCCCATGTTCACCCCGTTCCGGCTGCGCCGTCTCGAGCTGCGCAACCGGGTCGTGGTCTCCCCGATGGACATGTACAAGTCGCGGCGGGGCGTGCCCGGCGACTTCCACCTCGTCCACCTGGGCGCGCGGGCGCTCGGCGGGGCCGGGCTGGTCATGACCGAGATGGTGTGCGTCTCAGCGCGGGGCCGCATCACACCGGGCTGTGCGGGGCTGTGGGACGACGAGCAGGAGGCGGCCTGGCGGCGCGTCACCGACTTCGTGCACCGCCAGTCGCCGACCGCCGCGATCGGCCTTCAGCTCGGCCACTCCGGGCGCAAGGGCTCGACCCGGCTGATGTGGGAGGGCATCGACGAGCCGCTGCCGGAGGGCAACTGGCCGCTGGTGGCCGCATCGCCGCTGCCCTACCGCCCCGGTGTCAGCCAGACCCCGCACGAGCTGACGCCGAGGGGGATGGCCGCGATCCGGGAGGAGTTCGTCGCCGCGGCCCGGCGGGGCGCACGCGCGGGGTTCGATCTGCTGGAGCTGCACTGCGCGCACGGCTATCTGCTCTCGGGCTTCCTCTCGCCGCTGACCAACCGCCGCACCGACGCCTACGGCGGCTCCCTGGCGGCGCGGCTGCGCTATCCCCTGGAGGTCTTCGACGCGGTGCGCGAGGTCTGGCCCGCCGAACGCCCCATGACCGTACGGATATCCGCCACCGACTGGGCCCCGGACGGTACGACGGGGGACGACGCGGTACGGATCGCGGCCGCCTTCGCCGAGCGGGGCGCGGACGCGATCGACGTCTCGACCGGGCAGGTCGTCGCCCATGAGCGGCCCGACTTCGGGCGCTCGTACCAGACCCCCTACGCGGACCGCATCCGCAACGTGCTGGGCGTCCCCGTCGTCGCGGTGGGTGCCGTCTCCTCCTGGGACGACGTCAACTCGCTCGTGCTGGCCGGCCGCGCCGACCTGTGCGCACTGGCCCGGCCGCATCTGTACGACCCGCACTGGACGCTGCACGCGGCGGCCGAGCAGGGGTACGAGGGGCAGGGTGCGCCGTGGCCGGAGCCGTACCAGGCGGGCAGCCGCAGGCCCCCCACCGGGCGCACAGACGCCCCCAAGCCTCGGCTGGCACTCTGAGCACAGTTGGCACATACCCTTCGGTATGTAGTGATCCCCAGGTGTTCGGGCCCGGAGCGGGTCTAGGCTGAGCGGTCTCGTTCGCGAACCCCGGCCTCCGGGAGGCAGGCGCCCCGGGGGGCGAACGGGCGAGCCAGCGCGGACACCCGCCGAGAGCCGGAAAAGGGGGAGATGTGCCCGCTGAGAACCAGGTCGAACTGGTGCTGGTGCACAGTCCGCTGACCGGAGACCTCGTCTGGCAGCCGGTCGCCGAGGTACTGCGCGCACGGGGGCGCACCGTCAGCGTTCCCACCCTGGTCGGCGCCTTCGACGGACCGGGCCCGTACTACCCCAAGCTGCTGGACGCCCTCATCGCGCAGGTGGCAGCGCGCCCGTCCGACCCGAAGCGCGCGCCCCTGTGGCCGGTCGTCCTGGCAGGACACAGCGGCGCAGGCCCGCTGCTGCCCGGACTCCGCGCCCGTCTCACCCACGGTCACTCCCCGCCGCGCACGGTCGCCGGCACGGTCTACGTGGACGCACAGTGGCCGCACCCCGGCCGCAGCTGGCTGGAGGCGGCTCCGCCGGACCTCGCCGGGCAGCTGCGCGAGCTGGTCGAGGACGGGATACTGCCGCCCTGGGACCGCTGGCTGCCGGAGCGGATGCTGAGAGACGAGGTACCCGACCCCGAGCTGCGCGAACGGTTCCGCGCCGGTCTGCCGCGGCTGCCCCTGGCCTACTTCCAGGAGCGCGCCCCGCACGCAGCGCCCGACCCCGACCACGCCCGCACCGCCTACCTGCGGCTGAGCCCCCGCCACGAGGGCACCGCGATGCGCGCCGAGGCCATCGGCCACCGCGTACTGCGGCTCACCTCGCACCATCTGAGCCCGCTCACCGACCCGGAGGCCACCGCCGACGCCCTGGAGAAGCTCGCCCGGCGCTTCGCCGTGTGCCCCGACTGACTGGCGCGGGCCGCCGCCGTACGGTGGAAACATGTACGCACGCAGGCGGCGGCGCTACTTCACGCTGATGGCCATCTGCCTGGCACTGTTCATCAGCGCCTGGGCTTTCGTGCGGCTGTGGTCGGTGCCCGCCGCCATCGGAATGTGCGTCGTCGCCATGGTCATCCCGCCGCTCGCCGCGATCGTCGGCAACCGGCGGGAGTCCGACGACCGCTGGTGGGACGAGCCGCCGGACGACGAGGGAGGAGGCGCCCCGTAAGGGCGAGCCCGCATTCAGCGGCCGAGCGCCTCCGCGTGCGTCTCGCGCACATACCCGAGACCGGCGTCCCGCAGCTTCTCGTGCAGTGTGAAGAACACCTTCGCCGAACGCTCGCCCGGCCAGCGCGCCGGCAGCAGCGCAGGCGGCAGCCCCGGGTCCGCGTACGGCAGCCGCCGCCAGGCGTCCAGCGCCGGCAGGTAGTCACGGTAGGCGGCCTCGCCCGGTACCCGGCTGCGCCGCGTCCAGCGGCGCAGCACCGGCTCGTGCTCGGCGAGGAAGGCGCGGTGCCGTTCCGCCACCGCCGCCAGGTCCCACCAGCGCGCCACCGCCTCTGCGGTCGGGGTGAAGCCGGTGTGGCGGCCGCGGAACAGGTCGACGTAGGGCGCCAGTTCCAGCCGGTCGAGGGCGTGCCGCGCCTCCTCCTCCAGGTGCGAGGGCGCGATCCACACCCCCGGAGCGGCGTTGCCGAACCCGAGCCGGGCCAGCCGGGAGCGGAGCAGATGCCGCCGGTCGCGTTCGCTCTCGGGCACGGAGAAGACGGCCAGCAGCCAGTCGCCGTCCGGTTCGGGACGGCTGTAGATCCGGCGGTCACCGTCGGCGAGGAGTTCGGCGGCAGCGGGCGAGGGCCGGTATCCGGCCACTTTGCTGCCGGGTCTGTCCGCGGTCAGCAGTCCGCGCCGCTTGAGCCGGGAGACCGCGGAGCGGACCGACGGCGCGTCGATGCCCACGGTGCCGAGCAGCCGGATGAGCGCGGCGACGGGGACGGTGCCCGCACGTCCGTCCGCGCTCTCCAGTTCGCGCCCGTAGGCACCGTAGAAGGTGAGGATGAGGGAACCGGGTGAGGGCTTTCTCGGCTGCGGCGCACCGGGGGCCTGAGCAGCCTCGCCGAGCTGCGGAAACACGTTCTGAACCACGCCGTCACTCTAGGGCTGCCGCTCGCCAGGACCGCCGCCAGGCTGCGGCAGGCCCGCACGGTCCCGCTCCAGCTCCCGCAGGCGGAAGCGCTGGAGCTTGCCGGTCGGGGTGCGCGGCAGCGCGCCGGTGAAGACGAACCGGTGCGGGCACTTGTATCCGGCCAGCTCCGCCTTCACGAACTGCCGCAGCCGCTCGGCCGTGCCGCTGTCCGGCTCGACCCCGGCGGCGAGCACCACATGGGCGACCACCAACTGCCCCCGGCGCTCGTCGGGGCGGCCCACCACGGCGGCCTCGCACACGTCGGGGTGGTGCAGCAGCGCCTCTTCGACCTCGGGGCCGGAGACGTTGTGCCCCGCAGAAATGATCATGTCGTCGGCGCGTCCCACGAAGCGGAAGTAACCCTCCGCGTCGCGCACATAGGTGTCCCCTGTGAGATTCCAGCCGTCGCGTACGTACACGCGCTGGCGCGCGTCCGCCAGGTAGCGGCAGCCGACCGGGCCGCGCACCGCCAGCAGCCCCGGGGTACCGTCCGGCACCGGTACCAGCGACCCCCGCTCGTCCCGGGTGACGATCCGCGCCTGGTAGCCGGGCACCGGGACTCCCGTACGGCCGGGCCGGATCGCCTCGTCGGCGGCGGAGATGAAGATGTGCAGCATCTCGGTTGCCCCGATCCCGTCGATGATCCGCAGCCCCGTACGCGCGTGCCAGGCTTCCCAGGTGGCGGCGGGCAGATGCTCACCGGCCGAGACGCAGCGGCGCAGCGAGGACAGGTCGTACGGACCGCCGGGGCCGGGAGCGTCCAGCAGCGGCAGCATCGCCCGGTAGGCGGTCGGCGCGGTGAACAGCACCGAGACCCGGTGTGCCGTGATCGCCTCCAGCGTCCGGGCCGCACCGCTCCACTGCTCCAGCAGCGCCGAGGCGCCCGCCCGCAGCGGAAAGACCACGAGCCCGCCCAGCCCGAAGGTGAAGCCGAGCGGCGGCGTTCCCCCGAACACGTCGTCGGCGCTGGGCCGCAGCACCCGCGTGGCGAAGGTGTCCGCTATGGCGAGCACGTCCCGGTGGAAGTGCACACAGCCTTTGGGGTCCCCGGTTGTGCCGGAGGTGAACGCGATCAGCGCCACGTCGTCGGCTGCCGTGTCCACCGCCTCGAACCGGTCGGGCATGGCGGCCGCCGTGCGCAGCAGATCCTCCTCGCCTCCTCCCGGGTGGTGGGTAGTGTCCCCGGTGCCGAACAGCCTCGTACGCAGGCCCGGAACCTCGGCCCTGGCCAGCTCGTCCGCCACCCGCGCGTCGCACAGCGCGTGCGATATCCGTGCCAGTCGGCAGACGGTGGCCAACTCGCGCGCCCGGTGCGCCGCCAGCACGGTCACCGCCACGGCGCCCGCCTTCATCACCGCCAGCCAGCAGGCGGCCAGATAGGGACTGGTGGGCCCGCGCAGCAGCACCCGGTTGCCCGGCACCACCCCCATCTCCCGCGTCAGCACATGGGCCAGCCGGTCGACGGTGGCGCGCAGTTCGCCGTACGACCAGGTGCTGCGCGGTACCTGCCCGCCCTCTTCTTCGGCCGCCGGGAGTCCGCCGCAGTGGAACGCAGGACGGTCGGCGCCGAGCCGCTCGACGGTGCGGTCCAGCAGTGCGGCACCGCAGTTGAGGCGGGCCGGATACGCCAGGTCCGGGTCGTCGAGCAGGAGCTCTGGCCACTGGTCGCTGGGCGGCAGATGGTCCCGTACGAAGGTGTCGACGTGCGCGGACGGAGTCGGAATCATGACCGGTCTACCCCCTCGCGGGCGGCCTTCCGAACGCCGGCCGACGGTCGGCGGGCCGCCGACGGCGCCGGGTGCGGCAGGTGGCGATGAGCGTAACGCGTTGGTGACGACAGTCAATGGTCCGCGATAGACAGGAGATGGTGGCCCGCGCGTGCGGGCCGCATCGGGTCGCACCGGGCCACGGCCGAGGGAGCCGCCATGACCACCACCCCGCCACCCACCACCTCGTTCGCGCTCACCCCCGAACAGCGCGCCTGGTGCGCACAGTTGCGCACCCTGGGCACCGAACGGCTCGCCCCGCTGGTCACCGAGGGCGAGGCCGGGCGTGTCAACAGGACGTTGCTGCGCGCCCTCGGCGAGCTCGGACTGCTGGCCCGCGCGGTGCCCGGCGCACCCCCGTGGCGCCGGGTCGCCGCCCTCGACCTGTGTCTGCTCCGCGAATCCCTGGCGTACTCCTGTCCCGAGGCCGAGACGGCGCTCGCCCTCCAGGGGCTCGGCGCGGGACCCGTCGCGGACGTGGGAACGGCCGAACAGCGGGCGCGCTGGCTGCCCGCCGTCGCCGCGGGGGAGGCGGTCGCGGCGTTCGCACTGAGCGAGCCCGACGCGGGCAGCGATGCCGCGGCGCTGGCGCTGCGCGCCGAGCCGGAGGCGCGCAGTCGGAACGACATGGGCGGTACTGGGGCGACCGGCGGTACGGGCGGCTGGCGGCTGACCGGGACCAAGACCTGGATCTCCAACGCGCCCTGGGCCGACTTCTACACCGTCTTCGCCCGCACCGGCGAGGCGCCCGGCTCCCGCGGAGTGACCGCGTTCCTCGTCCCCGCCGACCGGCCGGGGCTCAGCGGCAGGCCGCTCGACATGCTGGCGCCGCACGCCCTCGGCACCCTCACCTTCGACGCCGTACCCGTCACACGCGCCGACCGGCTCGGCGAGCCCGGCGCGGGCTTCCGGGTGGCCATGCGCACCCTCAACCTCTTCCGGCCCAGCGTCGGCGCGTTCGCCGTCGGCATGGCGCAGGCGGCGCTGGATGCCTCGCTGGCCCACGCCGGTCGGCGGCCCGCGTTCGGCGGCGTCCTGCGCGATCTGCAGGCCGTCTCGCATCAGTTGGCGGAGATGGCGACCCGTACGGAGGCGGCGAGGCTGCTGGTGTACGCGGCCGCCTGCGCGTACGACAGCGACGAGGCGGGCGGCAACGACGTGGCGCTGCGTGCGGCCATGGCCAAGCTGCTGGCGACCGAGACCGCGCAGTACGTGGTGGACGCCGCCGTCCAGATCCACGGGGCTGCGGCGCTCCAGCGCGGGCACCTGCTCGAACACCTCTACCGCGAGGTGCGCGCACCCCGCATCTACGAGGGCGCGAGCGAAGTGCAGCGCACTCTCATCGCCAAGGAGTTGTACAAGGAGAAGGAGAAGCACAAGGAGAAGCCCGAGGAGCTGTACAAGGAGACGAACAAGGAGGCGCGGCACCCATGAGCAGCACGAGCTCCGATTCCGCCGACGGCAGCGCCCTGCACCGGATCAACCCCGCGGAGCTCTCCCCGCCACGCGGCTTCTCGCACGCGGTGACGGCCACCGGCTCGCGGCTGGTCTTCCTCGCGGGCCAGACGGCCCTGGACGGCGCCGGCCGCATCGCCGCGCACACCCTCCCCGGCCAGTTCCGCACCGCGCTCGGCAACCTTCTCGCCGCGCTCGCCGCGTGCGGCGGTGCCCCTGCCGACCTCGCCCGCGTCACCGTCTACACGACGGACGTGCCGGGCTACCGCGCTCACGCGGCCGAACTCGGCCGCATCTGGCGCGAACTCGCGGGCCGCGACTACCCCGCGATGGCGGTCATCGGCGCGGTCCGGCTCTGGGACGAGGAGGCGCACATCGAACTGGACGGCGTCGCGGTGCTGCCGTAATGACGCCGCGCCCTCCCCCTGCACGCACTCACCCTTCGCGCCGTCTACGACGCCGGTGCTCCGCAACGCGGCTGCGCGTGGCGCAGGCCCGCGAACAATAGCGCTGCGGCGCACCGGGTCCGGCCCCGAGGAAGAGCCGTCGGCAGCCCGGCGCCGCGCACTCGCCCCAGGCGACATCGCCGCGCTCGCTCAGCAGCCGCGCGAGAGCCAGCGCGGCACTCGCGGTGAACCAGTCGGCCCAGCTCGCGTCGTCGCCCCGGTCGACGTGCAGATGCCAGGCATGACCGTCATGCCGGCTCAACCGAGGACGCGCGGCACAGCGCTCCAGCAGCACGTTGAGCGCCTCGGCCGCACGGTCGGTCTCCGTCTGGGCCAGCACCTGCTCCGTCAGTGCAGCGACCGCGCGGCGCAGCGCTGCCGCCTCGCCCTCCGTCAGGCCGCGCAACTCCCGTTCCGTCTCGCCGTGTCTGGCCAGGACGGCGGCCATCGCCTCCCGGGGAAGCTCCGGGTCCGCGCGTACGGCGTTCGCCAGCTCGATCAGCCTCTCACCGGGCCGGAACCCGCCCCAGGGTTCCCCACGCTGCTCCATGTAACGCATTATATAAGTAAGCCGTTACACATGGGTGCCGGAGCGGGGAGCCGCGCGGATGACGACGTATCTGGCCACGGCCTTCCTGGCACGGCTCGCGGACGAGGGCGTCGGCATCGCGCTGGCACTGCTGGCGGTCGAGCGGACGGCCGGCCACAGCCCGGAACTGGGCGCCTACGTCCTGGCCGCCTGGCTGGCACCGCACGCGGTGGCGGCGCCGCTGGTCGGCGCACTGGCCGCACGAGCCGGAGCGCCGCGCCTCTTCCACTGTTGCGCGCTGGCCGTCTTCGGCGCGGCGATCGCCCTGCTGGGCCTGACCCTGGGGCGGGCACCACTGCCACTGGTTCTGGCCGCCGCACTGGTCGGAGGCAGCGTGGGCCCTGTCGTCAGCGGCGGCCTCTCCAGCCTGGTGGCCTCCCTCGGCCCCGCCGGACAGCCCCGCACCCGGGCCTTCGCCCTGGACGCCACCACCTACAACGCCGCCGCCGTCACCGCACCGGCCGCCGTCAGCGCCATCGCGGCAGCCGCCTCCGCGAGCCTGGCGACGACGCTGCTCGCCGCCTCAGCGACCAGCGCGGCCCTGCTCTCCACTGCCCTGCGGCTGCCCACGGACCGGCACGCGCCGGGGGCGCCCGACCCCGCCCCTGGGCCCGGTGTGCTCACCATCGGCTTCCGCGCCCTGTGGCACGTTCGTCCATTGCGGGCCATCACTCTGGCGACCTGTGTGGCCTTTCTGGGCGTCGGTGCGCTCCCGGTCACGAGTGTGCTGCTCGCGCAGCAGCGGGGCGGGCCGGGTGCGGGCGGGGTGCTGATGACGGCGTTCGCGGTGGGCGGGCTCGCCGGTTCGCTGGGGACGGCGCGGTGGCGGCGCGCGCCAGGGCCGGTACGGCTGGCCCTGTTCAGCCTGTTGCTGACCGCCACCGCGCTGGCGGCTGCGGCGCTCATCCCGCAACTCCCGCTGGTCGTCGCGCTGTTCGCCCTCGCAGGGCTGGGCGACGGTCCGCTGTTGACCGCCACCCTGCGCCTGCGCGCCGACCACGCACCCGAGGGCGCCCGCACCCAGGTCTTCACCCTGGGCGCAGGACTCAAGCTGACCTCGGCAGCCCTGGGCACCGCATTCGTCGGCACCCTCGCCCACCTCCCGGCGGGGGCCCTCACCTTGCTCGTGGCGGCGCTGCACCTGGCTGCCGGTGCGCTCCTGTGGGCACTGGGCCCGGCTCTGGTCCGCAAGCCGACCGGTCCGGGGATCAGCACCGACGGGCCGTTGACGCCTGACGTGCCGGGTGATGGCCTGTGACCGTGGAATCAGGTCAGGTCGGCGTGCTTGCCGCCCGGGCGGAGGAGGCAGGGTGCGAGTTGTCGTGATCGGGGCCGGGATCGTCGGCGCGGCCGCGGCGTACGAGCTGGTAAGGGCGGGCGCCGAGGCGGTCCTGGTCGACGCCGTACACGAGGGCCGTGCCACCGCGGCGGGCGCGGGCATCATCTGCCCCTGGACCGGCCGGATGGCCGACCCACTCGCCGTGGCCGGTGCCGGACACTATCCGGGCCTCCTCGCGGCCCTGGCCGAGGACGGCCGAACCGACGTCGGCCACCGCGAGGTCGGCGCCCTCGTCCTGCTCCCCACCCGACGAAGAAGCCGCCGAACAGGTGCGGGCCCGGGTGGCGGCGCGCGGCGGCCGACCCACACGCGGGCGAGGTCACCACCCTCGACGCAGCCGAGGCCCGACGGCTCTCCCCCGCCCTTGGCCACAGCGGTGGCGGCTTCCAGGGCACTGCCCTCCACCTGTCCGGAGGAGCGCGGCTCGACGGCCGCAGGCTGCAGGCGGCGCTCGTCGCCGCCGCTGAACGACACGGCCTGCGCACCCTCTCCGGTACGGCAAGCCTGGAGGCCCGCGACGGCCGGGTGCACGGCGTACGGGTGGCCGGTGAACTGGTATCGGCCGACGCCGTGGTGGCAGCGGCAGGCGCCTGGTCTCCCGCGCTGCTGGGCCCTGCCGGGGTGCACATCGACGTCGTACCGCAGCGAGGCCAGATCGTGCACCTGCGGCTGCCCGGCTCGGACACGTCCGACTGGCCGGTCGTCCTGCCCAGCGGCAGCGGCCACTACCTGCTCACCTTCGACGACTCCCGCGTCGTCGTCGGCGCCACCCGCGAGGACGGCACCGGCTTCGACCACCGCGTCACGGCGGGTGGCCTCGCCGAGGTCCTCCGGCACGCTCTCGCGGTGGCTCCGGGCCTGGCGGGGGCCACACACCTGGAGACCCGGGCCGCTTCCGCCCGACGAGCCCGGACGGGCAGCCCCTGCTGGGCACCGTCGCCCCGCTGCAGGGCCTGGTGGTCGCTGGGGGCACCTCCCGGCCGGAGGCTGGGGGAGGCCTCGGTTCAGGGGGCCTGACGGCCGGTCCGTACGCGGGCGCCGTCGCCGCTCGCCTGGCCCTCGGCCGCGTCCCGGAACCCCACCCTGCCGTCCAGCTGGACCTGACACCGTACGACCCGATGCGGTTCGCCCCGACCTGACGCCGCGTCGCCCGCCCGGTCACCCCCTTGGGCGCTGTCCTCTCGCGAGGCGATCCCGGCCGGGGGAGGGTGGGAACGCCCGGCACCCCCGTGAGGAGGCCGCACCATGCGCATGCTGCTGAAGGCCAGGCTGGACACGGAAAAGGGCTCCGAGCTGATCGCGAGCGGCAGGATGGCCCAGGTGCTCGAATCCCTGCTTGAGCGACTCCGACCGGAGGCCGCCTACTTCACCCCGGACAGAGGGCACCGCAGCTGCCTGTTCGTCTTCGACATGGAGGACTCCTCCCAACTGGTGACCCTCACCGAGCCTCTCTTCCGAGAGCTGGGCGCCGAGGTGACGGTCCAGCCCGCGATGAACCTCGACGACGTCAAACGCGGGCTGGCCTCCCTCAAAGGCTGACCCCTGCTTGCAGCTCGGCTCGGACGGTCTTGCCGCTCGGCGGATAGGGCACGGTGTCCCAGTGGTCGGCCAAGGCGGCGACCAGGGACAGACCGTGCCCACTCGTACGCAGCGCACCGGGCTCGGTCTCCGGCGGCGGCAGGTGCGGCCGCAGCTCCCCGCGTGCATCGGTGACCTCCACACGCAGGCGGGCCGCCGCCGGGTCGAAAGCGAGCGTGAGCCGGAAGCTGCGGCCGGGTACGCGGCCGTGGAGCGCGGCGTTGGCAGCGAGCTCCGCGATGACAACTTCAGCACGCTCTGTAATGTCTTGCGGAACGCCCCAGCGTCGAAGTTCGGCCACACCGAGCAACCGGGCGAGCCGGGCGCCACGCCGCGTCGATGAGAGCAGCTGAGTGAAGGTGCGGGCTGGGGCGTCGAGTTGGGAAATGGATCGGTCCATGGAGCCAGCGTGGCGTCCGGAAACCGATGGGTGCGAGCGTGGCACCACGTACGCGGAGTGAGCGTACGGGCACTTGGAGTGGACAGTACGCAGAAAGCCTCGTCACCCTGAGTCGTGAGCGTGACGGCCGTGAGGGGCCGTCACGGTACGGACGGAGAGGGGCGGGCGTATGGACATCGCTGAGGAAGACGCCGACGGACGGCCGGTTCCGGAGGGGGAGTGGGAGCGGGAACCCCACCCGTCGGACAGCTTGCGCACCTTCGGGGCGGTCGTCCAGGCCCTGCGCGAACACGCGGGGCTCAGCCGTACCGAACTGGCCACCCGCGTGCGGTTCTCCAAGCACACGGTGGAGTCCGTCGAGTTGGGACGCCGCATGCCGGACGAGGAGTTCGTGGAGCGCGCGGAGGAAGCACTGGGCAACACGGGCGCCCTGCGGAAGGCCGCTCGCCACCTCACCCGGGGCGAGGCGGGGCTCGCCGCGTGGTTCCGCCGCTGGGCCCGGCTGGAGCGGAAGGCGGTGAGCCTGTGCACGTACGAGTGCCGACTGGTGCCGGGGCTGTTGCAGTCGGAGGCGTATGCAAGAGCCGTATTCGACGGCACGATCCCGCTGCGGACCGACGAGGAGATGGAGACGCAGCTCATCGCCCGAATGGAGCGACAGGCGACGATGAGGGAACGGCCGAAGGCGCCGTTCAGCTTCACCGTTGAGGAATATGTGTTCCGGCGGCGGTTCGGCAACGCGGAGGCGATGCGCGAGCTGGTGGACCACGTCCTGGAGCGCAGTGCCCCGAGGAATGTGACGCTTCAACTGGTTCCGTTGGAGGTTGGGTTGCATGCGTGTCTGGACGGGCCTATGCGCATCTTGGAGACGCCTGCCGGGCAGCGGCTCTGCTACTCGGAGGGGCAGCGGAACGGTCGGCTGATTTCGGACCGGAAAGAGGTGAGACTGCTCTGCCAGCGCTATGACACACTGCGCTCGCAGGCCCTGAGCCCCAAGGAATCCCGGGCCTTGCTGGAGCGACTGCGAGGAGAGCTATGAGCACCGGTACGACGGATCTCGTCTGGTTCAAGTCCAGCTACAGCGGCAGTGACGGCGACGACTGCGTGGAGGTCGCGATCGCCGAACAGGCCGTCCACGTACGTGACTCCAAGGACGTGTTCCGTCAGCCGTTCGCGGTGGGCCGTGAGGGCTGGAGCCAGTTCGTGCGGTTCGCGACGGGGCGCTGAGGGGCAGGCTCAGCTCCAACTCGGTGTAGGTCCGACCAGCCCCCTGAACGGAACCGGCCGGCCCGTGATGGCGTCGAGCAGGACCCGGTCCCGCAGGGGCCGGTCCAGCTTCACCGTGACCTGTTGCAGCTTTGCCTGCTTGGTGCAGTGGCCGCCCTTCTCCCGCTTGCCGACGGTGGCCGACAGCACGACGCTCTCGCGCGTCTCCAGCGCCTTCACCACGGGCCCGTTGTCGCACACACCATGCTGAGCGACCACGGTCACCGAGCGGCCATCGTCGGCGATGCGCACGAGGTGATGGAGGCTGAAGCCGGAAACGTCGCTGGTCGGCTTGATGGGCGGCGTGGGGAGTTTCGACGGGACGACGGCGGCTCGTTTGAGGGGGGAGTCGTACCCGTCCAGGGTGAACAACCAGGCGGGGACGGTCGCCTTGCCACGGTTGGTGTCCACGGTCATAGTGCCAAGCTTCGCCCCGGTCACCGTCAGGTGTGGCCGTTCATCCCCACTACCCGCCAGGCTCTTGTACGCCTCGCGGGCCCCGACCACGGGCCGTTGGAGGGATCGGCCACCTCTCCTGGTCACCTTGCCGTCCTTCGGCGAGGCGTCGGGAAGCTCGCCCCGCAAGATGAAGTTCCGATCCCTGAGGGCCCGCTTGTCGGCTTGGCTGTGCAGCCCACCGCTCGGCAACTGGATCACATCTCCCATGGGGTGGTAGCCGGCGCGCCATTTGGCGGCGGCCGCTGCCCCGTCCCAGGCTTCGGCGACCTGCCGGGCCCGGTGTGCCAGTTCGTCCGTATCGCCGCTGGATGACTCCTGCTGGCTGCCGCACCCGGCAAGGCCGCTGAGGGCAGCCATGAAAAGGGCACACGCAGCGAGTCGGCCAACGGTACGCGGTGCTCTGATGCGCATGTGAGCTCCAGAACGGACGAACAAGTGGGGGTGCTCTTCTGACGCAGCCCGACCAGGGCGGGTTTCACCGGCAGGCGGAGGCGGCTGGGACGGCGGCGCGTCGTCAGTAGACGTGCAGCCCACGCTCGTTCAACAGCCGCTGTACCGGTTCGAAGTAGTTCCAGTATGTGCCGCTGGATGAGGAACTGCACTTCGTCTCGTCGGTGCCCCCGGAGAGCAGGCCCAGCGCCGTCGACCCGGTGAGCAGGGGGCCGCCGCTGTCGCCGTGCAGAGCACAGACGTTGGACTCGTGCATGCCGTACATCTTCTTACCGTCGATGGTGACCGTCACCTTGACGTTGGTGATGATGCCCGTCTTGTCCTGGCTGGTGACGCCGATCCGGTCGACGCTCTCACCTCCGACGCCGAAACGGGACTTGGTGATGTCCTTGTAGGTGCCTCCCCAGTACCGGACGGAGCCAACCGGATGGATGCCGGAGTCACTCGCCCGGACCGTGGCACAGTCGCCGCACCGCCAGGGGGACGCATCGGTTCCGCCCCCGTTCCGGTAGAAGTTCTGGTTGCCGATCCTCTGGTCGTTCCAGTTCATGTACCAGGTGTTGCCGGTGCCCGGTACGCAGTGGCCGGCGGTGAGGGTGTAGACCGCCCCTGAGGAGTTCTTCGCGTTGAACCCGGCTGAGCAGAGCATGCCCGAGGAGTAGATCCCGTTGCCACCGCGGATATCGGTGGCCTTGAAGCTCAGCTTGCTCCTGACCCGGTCGACGCGTATCGCGTCGGAGTGCGCCGCTGCGACCTTCTCGATCCGGGCCCGCCCGGCGGCGGGCGCCCCGTCGAATATCTTGACCTGCACCCGGTTGGTCTCGGCCTCGGCGGACCACGCCGTGTTGTCGATGGTTCCGAGGCTGTCGAGCTCGTTGCGGAGGGCCGTGAGCTCTGCCGTGCTGCGCTTCACGCGCTTCGCGGTTCCCCCTGCATTCCGGACGGTACGCTCGGCGGCCTGGTCGGTCACCGTGACGACGAGGCGCCCGTCCTGGTAGTAGACACCGCCGGTCCGGTCCTCGCCGAGCTTCGTCGCCAAGGCTTCCGCCCGAGCGGGGTCCGTAAGTGGCTTCGGCGACTCATCGGCGGATGCCGGCACCGCCGCGGCGACGGTGACGAGAAGCGCAGCGGCGCCCACCTGTAAGAGTCTCTTTCTGACCTTCCCCATGTGCCGCCTCCCAGGGCTCTTGTGACACCAATAGCTGTCATGTGCACCAAGGCAGCGAGCTTAAGCGAGGGAGCAGCCAACCACGCCTGTGTGACGCAAGGTGGCAATGAGAGTTCCGCTTCCGCCACTCCGTTCCAGCCAGCAGGGCACGCCAGCCGGCTGCTCAGAGCGAGCGGAACGGGGCAACTGATTTCGGACCGGAAAGAGGCGAGTCTGCTCTGCCGTCGCCATGACACACTGCGCGCTCAGGTTCCTGAGCCTCAGAAATCCCGGCCCTGCCGGAGCGACTGCGAGGAGGGAGAGCCATGAGCAGTGGCACGACGGAACTCGCCTGGTTCAAGTCCAGCTACAGCGGTAGTGACGGCGACAGCCGCGTGGAGGTTGCGATGGCGGAAGAGGCGGTCAACGTACGCGACTCCAAGGACGCGGCCCACCGGCTTCTCACAGTGGGCCGCGCGGGCTGGAGTCAGGTCGTGCACTTCGCAGCGCGGCGCTGAGGGCGCCGGAGGACGACGTCTCGCCGCCCGGGGCATGCCTCGGGCGGCGAACGGTCCGCAGCTCACGTACGGGGGTGTGGAGCCAGTTGTTCCGTCTCTCAGGGCGTTCCTCAACGAAATGAACTTCGTGAACCGGCCTGAGGCGGAGGGACTCCGCGGGGGGAGTCGCCGCTCAGATGTCGCGGAACGTCTCGATCTGCGCTCCCACCTCGTTGAGGCGTTCGGCGAGGTCCTCGTAGCCGCGGTTGATGACGTACACGTTCCGCAGTACCGAGGTGCCCTCCGCCGCCAGCATGGCCAGCAGCACCACGACGGCCGGGCGCAGTGCCGGGGGGCACATCATTTCCGCTGCCCGCCAGCGGGTGGGGCCTTCGACCAGTACCCGGTGCGGGTCGAGGAGTTGGAGCCTGCCGCCGAGGCGGTTGAGGTCGGTCAGATAGATGGCGCGGTTGTCGTAGACCCAGTCGTGGATGAGGGTCTTGCCCTGCGCGGAGGCGGCGATGGCCGCGAAGAACGGGACGTTGTCGATGTTGAGGCCAGGGAACGGCATCGGGTGGATCTTGTCGATGGGCGCCTCCAGCTTGGACGGCCGCACCGTCAGATCCGTCAGCCGGGTACGGCCGTTGTCGGCCGCGTACTCCGCGCTGCGGTCGAAGTCGAGGCCCATCTCCTCCAGGACCGCCAGCTCGATCTCCATGAACTCGGCCGGCACCCGGCACACCGTCAGTTCCGACTCGGTGACGACGGCGGCGGCCACCAGGCTCATCGCCTCGACCGGGTCCTCGGAGGGCGAGTAGTCCACGTCCGTGTCGATGACGGGCACGCCGTGCACCGTCAGCGTCGTCGAACCGATGCCTTCGATCCGTACGCCCAGCTGTTCCAGGAAGAAGCACAGGTCCTGGACCATGTAGTTGGACGAGGCGTTGCGGATGACCGTGACGCCGTCGTGCCGGGCGGCGGCCAGCAGCGCGTTCTCCGTGACGGTGTCCCCGCGCTCCGTCAGTACGATCGGCCGTTTGGGTGCGACCCCGGCCTCCACCTCGGCGTGGTAGATGCCCTCCGTCGCGGTGACCGCCAGCCCGAAGTGGCGCAGCGCGCTCATATGCGGCTCGACCGTACGGGTGCCCAGGTCGCAACCGCCCGCGTAGGGAATGCGGAAGCGGTCCATCCGGTGCAGCAGCGGGCCGAGGAACATGATGATGCTCCGGGTGCGGCGCGCGGCCTCCTCGTCGATGGAGTCCAGGTCGAGTTCGGCGGGTGGCACGATCTCCAGGTCCGCGCCACCGTTGATCCACCGGGTGCGCACCCCGATCGAGGAGAGCACCTCCAGGATGCGGTAGACCTCCTCGATCCGGGCGACCCGACGCAGCACCGTACGACCGGAGTTGAGGAGCGAGGCACACAACAGGGCCACGCAGGCGTTCTTGCTCGTCTTGACGTCGATACTGCCGGAGAGGCGCCGTCCGCCCACCACGCGCAGGTGCATCGGGCCCGAATAGCCCAGCGACACGATCTCGCTGTCCAGCGCCTCGGAGATGCGGGCGATCATCTCAAGGCTGATGTTCTGGTTCCCGCGCTCGATCCGGTTGACGGCGCTCTGGCTGGTGCCGAGCGCCTCCGCGAGCTGGGACTGCGTCCAGCCCCTGTGCTGCCGGGCATCGCGGATCAACTGGCCGATACGTGCGAGGTAGTCGTCGGTCATGGAGGAAACCGTATCTCAGATCTGAGATAGGAGCGCGCCCGGGGGTGGTGAGGCGCGTGTGACTGACGGGCAACCGCCCGAATGCCGCAGTCGACTTGCGCGCCCGGCGGTTCCGGTGCATGTGACCGGCGGTCGTTCCTGGCCGTTCCTGGTGGCACGGCCCTGCGTCGTTCCTGATGCACACCCTGGGCCGTTCCAGTGGATGCCACGACCCGTCCGGTCCAGCGCACGCCTCCGGGCGCACTCGCGCGGCGGTCACGGCCGCGACCCGCCCGGGCCCTCGTCGCGCGCCCTGAGTACCAGCTTGTTGACGGCCCACAGCGCGACGCCCAGCAGCACCAGGACGCCCGCCCTGAGGTAGACCCCGGCGGAGCGGTCCGCCAGTGGGCTCGCCAGGATCAGTGCGGTGACGGCGCCCAGTACGGGCAGCGGGGTGGGGACCCGGAAGTGAGGGTGCGCCACCTGGTCGCGGCGCAGCACGAGCACGGCGACGTTCACCACGGCGAAGACGCACAGCAGCAGGAACGACGTGGTGTCGCCGAGCCCGGCGATCTCGCCCGTCGAGACCAGTCCGAGGGCCAGCAGCGTCACGAAGACGATCCCGGCCACAGGGGTGCGGCGGCCCGGCAGCACTCTGCCCATTCCGCGGGGCAGGATGCGCTCGTTCGCCATGCCGTAGCACAGGCGCGAGGCCATCATGATGTTGATCAGCGCGGAGTTGGCCACCGCGAACAGGGCGATCAGCGCGAACAGCCGGTGCGGGAAGGCGATCCCGCCCGCCTTGACCACCTCCAGCAGCGGCCCGCTGGAGGCCGCCAGTGTGCTCGTCGGCACCAGCAGCGAGGAGACCAGCGCGACGAGGACGTAGACGGTGCCGGTGACCGCTACACCGATGAAGATGCCGCGCGGGAAGGTGCGCTGCGGTTCCACCGTCTCCTCGGCCATGTTGACCGAGTCCTCGAAGCCCACGAAAGCGAAGAACCCCAGTGCGGTGGCGCCGAGCACCCCGGACAGCAGTGCGTAGCCGGTGCCCCCGGTCTCCAGGTCGCCCAGCCTGGCAGGCTCGCCGTCGCCGGTGAGGACGGCGGCCAGGCCGATTCCGAGGATGACGAGCAGACCGGTCAGCTCGACCAGGGTGAAGACGACGTTGGCCTTGACCGACTCCGAGACGCCGCGCAGGTTCAGCGCTGCGAGCGCCAGGATGAACAGGACGGCCGCGAGGGTCGCCGGCACGGTGCCGTTCGTCAGCTCGTCCAGGTAGTCCCCGCCGAAGGCGAGCGCTGCCGCGCTGGCTGAGGACAGCCCGGAACACATCACCATGAAGGCGACGAGGAACGTCAGAAAGGGCACCTTGAACGCGCGCTGGGTGTAGAGCGCGGCACCGGCGGCCTTCGGGTACTTGCCGACCAGCTCCACGTACGAGGCGGCCGTCAGTATCGCCACGGCGAAACCGATCGCGAACGGCAGCCACAGCGCTCCGCCGACCTTTCCCGCGACCTTGCCCGTGGTGGCGTAGATGCCGGTGCCCAGGATGTCGCCGATCACGAACAGGATCAGCAGTCTGGGCCCGATGGCCCGCTTGAGCGTCGGCTCGTGCGGCTCTCGGGGGCCGAGGGGTGCGGTGTCGGGCGGGCCGTTGCTGGACACGGAGACCACTGTGGGGCAGCCGTGGCCTCTCGTCCACGGGGCCCCGTCCACGGGCCCGCGCGTGTCGGAGCCGCGTACGTCGGCGCCGCACCGACCGGCGCCGCACCGACCGGCGCCGCACGTGTCGGCGCCGCACGCGGTGGGCACTCGGGGGCAGGCATGACCGGCGGGCGGTCGTGTACTAGAGTTATCTCGACATCGAGATAACTGGCGACGGCATACGTCGCGGTCGCTGTCGCAGGGCGAGATCGAGTCGGCGTCGGTAGTAGTGGCGTCGGCAAGGGTTGGTAAGGCTTACCTAACTCGTGTCCCGCTCACCATAGCGCACCGGCGGCCGATGCACTCAAGGCACTGAAGGAGACTGTCGTGTCGGCGAACAGCTTCGACGCCCGCAGCACGCTGCAGGTGGGCGACGAGTCGTACGAAATCTTCAAGCTGGACAAAGTAGAGGGTTCAGCGCGGCTGCCCTACAGCCTGAAGGTCCTGCTGGAGAACCTGCTCCGTACCGAAGACGGCGCCAACATCACCGCCGACCACATCCGCGCGCTCGGCAACTGGGACCCCAAGGCGCAGCCCAGCCAGGAGATCCAGTTCACCCCGGCCCGGGTGATCATGCAGGACTTCACGGGCGTGCCCTGTGTCGTGGACCTGGCGACCATGCGCGAGGCCGTCAAGGAGCTGGGCGGTGACGCCAACCGGATCAACCCGCTGGCCCCTGCCGAGCTGGTCATCGACCACTCCGTGATCGCCGACACCTTCGGCACCTCCGACGCGTTCAAGAAGAACGTCGAGCTGGAGTACGGCCGCAACCGCGAGCGCTACCAGTTCCTGCGCTGGGGCCAGACCGCCTTCGACGAGTTCAAGGTCGTCCCGCCCGGCACCGGCATCGTCCACCAGGTCAACATCGAGCACCTGGCCCGCACCGTCATGGTCCGGAACGGCCAGGCCTACCCCGACACCCTGGTCGGCACCGACTCGCACACCACCATGGTCAACGGCCTCGGCGTCCTGGGCTGGGGTGTCGGCGGCATCGAGGCGGAGGCCGCGATGCTGGGCCAGCCCGTCTCGATGCTCATCCCGCGGGTCGTCGGCTTCAAGCTCACCGGCGAGCTGCCCACCGGCACCACGGCCACCGACCTGGTGCTCACCATCACCGAGATGCTGCGCAAGCACGGTGTCGTCGGCAAGTTCGTGGAGTTCTACGGCGAGGGTGTCGGCGCCGTGCCGCTCGCCAACCGCGCCACGATCGGCAACATGTCGCCCGAGTTCGGATCCACCGCGGCGATCTTCCCGATCGACGGGGAGACCATCAGCTACCTCAAGCTGACCGGCCGCAGCGCCGAGCAGCTCGCGCTGGTCGAGTCGTACGCCAAGGAGCAGGGCCTGTGGCACGACCCGGCCCAGGAGCCGGAGTACAGCGAGTACCTGGAGCTGGACCTCTCGACGGTCGTCCCGTCCATCTCGGGCCCCAAGCGCCCGCAGGACCGCATCGCGCTCGCCGACGCCGCGCACAAGTTCGGCCAGGACGTCGTCAACTACGTCTCCGAGGCCGACACCGACGAGGCGGGCAAGGAGTCCTTCCCGGCCTCCGACGCGCCGGCTGTCTCCAACGGCGTGCCCAGCAAGCCGGTGCAGGTCACCAGCCCCGACGGCGTCACCTACGAGCTCGACCACGGCGCCGTCGCCGTCGCGGCCATCACCTCCTGCACCAACACCTCCAACCCGTACGTCATGGTCGGGGCCGCGCTGCTGGCCAAGAAGGCGGTGGAGAAGGGCCTGACCCGCAAGCCCTGGGTCAAGACCACCCTGGCCCCCGGCTCCCAGGTCGTCATGGACTACTACGACCGCGCCGGTCTCACCCCGTACCTGGACAAGCTGGGCTTCAACCTCGTCGGCTACGGCTGCACCACCTGCATCGGCAACTCGGGCCCGCTGCCGGACGAGGTCTCCAAGGCCGTCAACGACAACGACCTGGCCGTCGTCTCCGTGCTGTCCGGCAACCGCAACTTCGAGGGCCGGATCAACCCCGACGTCAAGATGAACTACCTGGCGTCGCCGCCGCTGGTGGTCGCCTACGCCATCGCCGGCTCGATGAAGGTGGACATCACCACCGAGGCGCTCGGCACCGACCAGGACGGCAACCCGGTCCACCTGTCCGACCTGTGGCCCTCCGAGCAGGAGGTCGAGGAGGTCGTCGCCTCCTGCATCGGCCAGGAGATGTTCACCAAGGACTACGCCGACGTCTTCGCCGGCGACGCCCAGTGGCAGGCCCTCCCCGTCCCCACCGGCAACACCTTCGAGTGGGACGCCGAGTCCACCTATGTGCGCAGGCCCCCGTACTTCGAGGGCATGGGCATGGACCCGGCCCCGGTCGAGGACATCTCCGGCGCCCGCGTACTGGCCAAGCTGGGCGACTCGGTCACCACCGACCACATCTCCCCGGCCGGTGCCATCAAGGCCGACACCCCGGCGGGCAAGTACCTGACCGAGCACGGTGTCGAGCGCCGCGACTTCAACAGCTACGGCTCGCGCCGCGGCAACCACGAGGTCATGATCCGCGGCACCTTCGCCAACATCCGGCTGCGCAACCAGATCGCGCCGGGCACCGAGGGCGGCTTCACCCGGGACTTCACCCGGGAGAACGAAGAGGGCGGGGCCCCGGTCTCCTTCATCTACGACGCCGCGCAGAACTACCAGGCGCAGGGCACCCCGCTGGTCATCCTCGCGGGCAAGGAGTACGGCTCCGGCTCCTCCCGTGACTGGGCGGCCAAGGGCACCGCGCTGCTGGGCGTGCGCGCCGTCATCGCCGAGTCCTACGAGCGCATCCACCGCTCGAACCTCATCGGCATGGGCGTCCTGCCGCTCCAGTTCCCGACCGGCGGCTCCGCGCTCGACCTCGGGCTGACCGGCGAGGAGACCTTCTCCATCACCGGCATCACCGCGCTCAACGACGGCAGCATCCCGGAGTCGGTGAAGGTGACCACGGACACCGGCGTCGAGTTCGACGCCACCGTCCGCATCGACACCCCCGGCGAGGCCGACTACTACCGCAACGGCGGCATCCTCCAGTACGTGCTGCGTTCGCTGATCCGCGACTGAGCCCGTACGGGCGAAATGCCCACCACGAAGGGCCGCACCCCGCGAGGGGTGCGGCCCCTTTGCGATTCCGGGCGTCGTCCCCGCGCCGTTATTTCGGCGTTGCCGAACTGCCCTTCGTGGGCTTCTCCTGGCACGGAAGCTGCTTTTTCAACTCCTTGGTGAAGGGGATGATGAAGTCTTTCATAGCCTTTTTGCTTTCTTCCCGGCCCTCGGGCTCGTGATAGGCCGTGATGCGGACAACATATGTGTCGGCCGGCACCGACTTGCTCTTGCCACTCTTCCCCGGAGAGGTTCGCAGGTTGAAGCGTGCTTTCGGATTAAAACACGAGAAATGAGCCGCAGCTTCCCTCTCGCCGACGATGTACTTCCCGCCCTGTAGACGAGTGGGGAACCTTAGGTGATAGCCTCCGACAGACTCCCGCCGTGTCCAGGAGCCGCTGAATTGCAGCTGCCTTTCTCCGTCCACACTCAGGGTGCAGGTGCCTTCCTCCTCGGTGTGCCGGAACCAGTCGTTCTCGGAGAGGTTCTTCCCGCCTGGCAGGAACGGCTTGATCGATTCTGGGGCCACCTTCATTCCACACAAGTCGTGAGGTACCCGGTACTCGCGCTTGGTCTCACCGCATCCTGACACGAGCAGAATGGTCAAAAAGCCCGTACCAACCACTCGAACGGTCCTCGCGGTATCAATCACCAGAGCGTCGCACTTTGTTGTCATAGCCGTTTTCCCTGACCTGTTCACCGTGGTCGTATCCGTCGGCCGTCTCGTTTGAGATGTCTCTCGCGAAGTCCGTCGCGTTGACCCCTGGTGGATAGCCGGCGTTGCGCGCCGCATATTGAGCCCAGCGGCCTGCCTGCTCCCGCGTCTCGAAGGACACCGTGGCGCCGCTGCTCGCGTCGTCTTCCAAGGTGTGCTTCTGCTGACTCTCCACCGCCGAGTCGATCACTTGCTCGGTTATGCCGGTGATGAGGTCGCCCCCGACGGGTACTCTTTCCGCAGCTGCCCCTACGGGAAGTCCAACGATTTGTTTGATTATTTCGCCACGCTTCTCGAGTTCTTCGTTGAACTTCTTTTCGGCTTCCTGGCCTTCCGTGATCACCGCATCGTGCCGGGCTGAACCGAGTATTCCCTCGAGTGTGCCCGAATTCCGCGCCACCTGCCGCATATTATCTTCTGGGGAGCCACTGAAATGATCGGGCTGCCGTGATACCTCACGCATGAGATCGGCTTGGTACCGTTGTGCGCCCAAAGTCGCTTCTGCATGTCCCTCAGGATGTCTGCCCAGGGCGTCCAGGAACCTGATGGAAGCCTGCGTGTCGAAGTCTCTGGTATGAGCAGTTATGAACAAATCGCTGTTCACTTTGCCGTCCGCGCCAGCCACTGCCTTGTTGATCTCCGGCATATATTCGCCTGCGATCTTTCCCATGCTGTCGCTGATGTCGCGAGAGACGAACTCATGATTCTTGTCCACAGTTCTGATCAACTTGTCCACGATGCTTGCACGCGAGTCTGTGTGCGGATTCCCGCCCACCGCAGGCTCGTCGTACGGGTTTCCAATCGTGGCGGACTCGAGAGCATGGCCCAGGGCATCCTTGCCGCTCAGCACCTGCTCTCCGCGAACGGGCGATGTGCCGTCGTTGTTCCAGTGGTAGTCCTCGCGGGTCAACTCATCCAGATACGAGTAATCGATGGACTTATTCGGATCAATCTTTCCGTTTTCGTCGTACGCAGACACCGGTTTCACACCGGGATCCTTTGAGAAGAACGCCTCCGAAGCTTCCGGGCTGTGCCCGAGCGCTTCCAGCACACTGGTCACCGGGTCGTAGCCCGAGTTCTTCTTCCCGTTCGGGTCGAGTCCGAACTGCGCGTCCGGACCGAAGGGTGTTTTCCAGTAGCCCGTGGGGTGATCGTGCTGCAGTTGCACGACATGTTCGGCGATGGGGGTGAGAAATTTTTTGTCGTAGTTCCCGTAGCGGAGGATGCCCCCCAGGAGTTGGTAACCTTTTGGCTGGAAGCCCAGCGCGTCGATACGGATATCTTTCGTGCCGAGGCGCCGGAATGCGGGTCCCCAGTTCAAGTAGCCCTTGTGGTCGGGGTCTGTCGCAGTGGCAAGAGTCGGCCCTAAGTACCGTTGAAGGTCCTGCACGGCGTCGAGTCGAGCCTTACCTGAGGCGCCGGTCCCGTCAATCGACATCCTGGCGTAGTATTCGAGGGTTTCCTTCGGTCCGCCGAGACCTTTGAAGAAAGCGTGACTGAAGGACGGGTCATCCTTATTGTATTTGAGGATTTCTGCGAGCTTGCGGAGCTCCTTGTTGCTCGCCTCTGCCCCCTTCCGTGTGATCTCAAGCGCCCGTTTGGCTTTGTAGGCGTCAATTGACCCATTCTTGGCGAAATTATGGGGGTCACCGCCATGGATCTTGGCGAGGATTCCTGCCGTATAGGAGTCCCGACTGTTGGCTCGGGCCACCAGCGCGGCGAGTTCTTCGCCGAGGGTCTGGAGTTCCTTCCGCCGTTTCTCCGAGATCACCTCGTTCTGGTGGCCAGGCTGGGGCGGGTACTTGCAGATGATCTGCCCGTCCTTGCCGTCCGAGATCTCAATTCCCTTACGGCGGGCGTCATCGACCTTGGTCTGCAATTCGTCCTGGATCGACTTCAGCGCGCGGTACGCGTCACTCAACTCTTTGTGCAGATCCTTGGCTTCAGTGTGGGCGTCCGTGATTTCATCGGCGATCGCCTTGATGAAGGGACGGGTTACGTCCGCGTTGACGCCTGCCCATTCCGCCTTGTTTGCTTTCTTGAGCATGCCGTCGTGCGCTTCAGTGGAAACCTCTTCCAACTTGCCGACCATGGTGTTCCACTGTCCGATGGCCGACTTCAAGGGGCCGAGATCGACCTGATAGACGTTGCGCCAGGTGAGTCGGGGCATATTGAGCGCCTACTTGATCCATTTATAAATCGCGGAAGTGGAGACTGGTTTTCCGTCTCGAGAGGTCAGGGATGCGGCAATGTCTGCGTCCTCCTTGGAATGCAGATCCTTGGTGTAGTCCAGGTGGTTGGAGATGCGGGCACAACCCTGCTGCAGAGTTTTACGTTGGGTGTTCCAGATCTTTACCGCGGTCTTGAGTGCCGCACCGATTTGAAATTCGTGGTCTTCGAGCTCTCGCGCGGCTCGGTCCGTGGTGCTGCGCCCGGAACCATCGAGTCCCTTTCCGTCGATGTCCGCACACTTCTGAAGCTTGCGATGCAGCTCGTAGGCGTCTTTGCCGACGGCCCCCAAATCATCTCGCTTCACAGCGAGATCGGGGACGTACCCGCCCTTCGGGGACTGGCGATTCTCCGCGTTGTATCCGTTGAGTTGCATATGGGGCGATGACTTGCTTTGCGCGTCGGACTTGAGGCTCGCCCACTCTTTATCGAACGACATTTCCCCCCTCGCGCTGTTCGCCTGGTCACAGGTCGACAGCGGTCGCATCTACGCAACAGATTGTATGCGAGGTGTCACAGAAGGGTGCAGTCTTGACTGTAGCGGTCGCGTATTTACCCAAGGGCGAAGTGGCATTCCGGGCAAATAGGGTTATTTCGGTCGTTGGAAGTGAAGGGAGCCCACGCACTGCTGCGACGGGTTCGTGTGTCCTCACCGTTTACCCAAGAGCTCCAGCTCCGCCAGGCGGGCTCCCGGCCGGGTGGGGACCAGGCGGTAGGTGCGGTAGCGGGCGGGGTGGGGGAGGGTGAAGACCCGGGTCTGCTTGTCCCAGCGGAACGTCTCGTCCGTGCGGCGGTCCACGGTGCGCCACCGCTTGCCGTCCCGCGAGCCCTCCAGCCGCCAGCTGCCGGGGGCCTTCGTACGGTCGTCGGAGGTGAGGGTGTACGAGGTGACGCGGGCGCCCTCGTGCACAGGGACCGGGTCGGGGTCGGTGGTGACGTCGGCGGCCGTGGTGGAGGTGTTGTCCAGCAGCGGGGAGCCGCCGGGCTCGCTGACGTCGGCCTCCGGTGAGGGCACCTTGTCGTCGTGGGTGAGGGAGGAGGGTGCGCTGCCACGTCCGGAGCCCCACTTCGACGGCTTCGGCCCCATGGTGAACTCCAGGGTGCCGCCCTTGGCCAGCAGCTTGTGCGGCAGCGCGGTGGAGCGCCACGCCTTGCCGTTGACCTTCAGCCCTTGTACGTAGACGTTCCGTGCGCTGTTCTTCGGCGCCTTGACCACCAGGTCCCGGCCGCCTTCCAGATGGACGGTGGCCTTGGTGAACAGCGGGGAGCCGACCGCGTATTCGGGGGAGCCCATCACCAGCGGGTAGAAGCCCAGCGCGCTGAAGACGTACCAGGCCGACATCTCCCCGTTGTCCTCGTCGCCGGGGTAGCCCTGGCCGATCTCGCTGCCTACGTAGAGCCGGGAGAGCACTTCGCGGACCTTGGCCTGCGTCTTCCACGGCTGGCCTGCCGCGTCGTACATATACGCGATGTGGTGCGACGGCTGGTTGCTGTGCCCGTACATGCCCATCCGCACGTCGCGGGCCTCGGTCATCTCATGGATGACGCCGCCATAGCTGCCCGCGTACTTCTCCTCGCCGGTCTCGGGCGTACCGAAGTAGCGATCCAGCTTCTTGGCGAGGGCGCGACGTCCGCCGTAGAGGTTGGCCAGGCCCTTGGTGTCCTGAGGCGCGGTGAAGGCGAAGTTCCAGCCGTTGGTCTCGGTGTAGTCGTAGCCCCACACCCGCGGGTCGTAGGCGTCGGGTGCGAGCCGCCAGGAGCCGTCGCGGTCGCGGCCCTGGAAGAAGCCGACCTTCTCGTCGAAGAGACGGACGTAGCCGCGGGCGCGCTGGAGGAAGTAGGCGGACTCCTCCTTGTAGCGCTTCTTCCCGGTCTTCTTGTGGAGCGCCTTGCCCAGCTGCGCGATGCCGAAGTCGTTGAGATAGCCCTCCAGCGCCCAGGACATGCCCTCCTTGGTGTCGGTGCTGGTGTAGCCCAGGAAGGGGGAGGTGGCCATGCCCTTGCGGCCCACGCCGGGGTCGGGCGGTGCCACGGTGGCGTTCTTGACGGCGGCCTCGTAGGCGGCTTCCGCGTCGAAGTCGACACCCTTGAGGTACGCGTCGGCGAAGGCGACATCGGAGGAGGTACCGGTCATCAGATCGGCGTAGCCGGGTGAGGACCAGCGGGAGATCCAGCCGCCGTCCTTGTACTGCTGTACGAACCCGTCGGCCATCCGGCCCGCCTGCCGGGGCGTGAGGAGGGAGTACGCGGGCCAGGTGGTGCGATAGGTGTCCCAGAAGCCGTTGTTGACGTACACCTCGCCCTCGACGATCTTCGACCCGGTCTCGGTGGGGGTGTCCGGCTTCTCGGCGGGGGAGAAGGGGCTGGCGTACCGGACTCTCCCGCGGACCCGCTCATGGCCTGCGTTGGGGTACAGGTAGAGCCGGTAGAGGTTGGAGTAGAGCGTGGTGAGCTGGTCAGGGGTGGCGCCCTCGACCTCGACGACACCCAGCAGATCGTCCCAGCGCTGCTGCGCCCGCTTCTCGACCTGCGCGAAGGAGCGGCCGGCCGGGATCTCGGCACGCAGATTGGCCTTCGCCTGTTCGACGCTGATCAGCGAGGTGGCTGTCCGCATGGTGACGGTGCGGTCGGCGCCGGGGTCGAAGCGCAGATAGCCGGCGGCGTCCTTGCTGCCGCCGCCCGCCAGCTTGCTCCCGCCGGTGACCGGCGCGTCGAACTCGGCGTAGACGAACATCCGGGTCGCCCCGGCCGACAGCCCGCTCCTGACGTCGGACCAGCCGTGGACGACGCCCCTGCCGGTGTCGAGAGCGAGCCCGGCGTTGTCGTCGACGTTGTCGAAGAGCAGCGCGGCGTCCTTCTGCGGGAAGGTGAAGCGCATCATCGCGGCGTGGTCGGTCGGGGTGACCTCGGCTCGCAGCCCGTTGGTGAAGGTGACCCCGTAGTAGTGCGGCCTGGCCGTCTCCTCGGAGTGCCGGAAGGGCAGCGCGCGGGCCGTCCGCGAGACATCCGGGGTCCCCTTCGCCGCGGACGGCATGACCTGGAACGTCTGCCGGTCGCCCATCCACGGGCTCGGTTCATGGCTCGCGCTGAGGGCCTGCAGCGTCGGCAGGTTGTCGGCGTTGTTCCTGCGCGCGTACTCGTACAGCCAGTCCTTGGCGCCCGCGTTGGTGACCGGCGTCCAGAAGTTGAAGCCGTGCGGAACCGCCGTGGCGGGGAAGTTGTTGCCGCGCGAGAACGAGCCGCTCGAATTGGTGCCCCGGGTGGTGACGACGTGGTCGGACAGGTGCGCCTTCGGCTCGGCCGGCCGCTGCGGGGCGAGGCGGACGTCGTCGAGCCAGCCGCGGAAGGCGCGGGTGCCGCTCACCGGTCCGGCCGGAGCGTCGTAACCGAGCAGCACCCTGTCCACGGTCCTGCCCTCGGCGACGCGCCCGATCGCGGCCACGACGTTGTTCCACTGGTTGACGTACAGCGTCTTGGCCGCGCCCTGCGCGGCCGGGTTCAGGCGATTGCCGTGCTGGTCGGCGGCGTGCAGCTCGCTGAGGTGGCTGCCGTCGGTGAAGACGAGGTCGACGGCCACGTGGGTGGCGGTGTAGGAGTGGTCGTCCCCGGTCATCTCCGGGAAGAGCCGGTAGGAGAGCACGGTGTCGCGGGTGACCGTGACATCGACGTCGAAGACCTTGTTGTACGCGTACCCACGGCCCGGCACCGTGTGCTCACCCGCGAAGCGCAGGGCGTGCGTGCCGGTGAAGCCCGCCCGGGTCTTGGCCGTGGGCGAGGAGTGGGGCCCGCTGCCGGTGCGGGTGGCCAGGCCCGGCTTCCCGTCGGCGGTGACACCGTCGGCACGGGGCCTGCCGTCGGGGTCGGTCTCCACGGTGTCGTTCCAGTCGGGCGCCGGGGTGTCCGGCTCGAACGACGACGCGAACCGCGTACCGCGCGGGCCCGTGCCCGGGTCGGGTGCCGCCGTCGCGGTCGTCACCTGCGCGGTGCAGGTGACAAGTAAGGCGAGCACCACGGCGAACGCCCATCGACGGGCCCGCTGGGCGGAGATCGCCCGCCCGCCCGGTCTCGCTCGCCCCGCAGACAGCCTGCCCTTGCCGGCCCTGCGCCTGTGGCGGCGCCCCCACGAGCCACCACCCACCCGCAGTCCGCGGATCACCGCCAACGGCACCCCCGCGCCGGAGAGGACCGAGGCCGAGCGGCTCATTGCGGCGAGGGCCTCGCGGGCGGACCGGGGACAGGACGGCAGGGGGCTGCGGCGCACGCGGACCTCTCAAACAGGCCGACAACGTTGTCAGATTGTGGATTTCAGCGACCAGTAACGTACGTAAACGCCCTGGTGTCAAGGGAGTTGGAGATGTCGGAAGAAGTGGAAATCCGCACAGGTCTCAACTCGGGAAAGATGGCGGGCCGGAACGTTCTCGATCTTGCCCAGGTGGCGAAGAGTGGACTATACCTGTCCCACCTTGAACGGTACCCGCGCGCGGGCGCCGCTTCACTGGCGCACCATCCGCAAGATCCGTACCACCGCACCACCCAGCTTGCACTGACCCGCGGTGTCGGGCCCTTCGCCGGTGGCGAGTTGACGGGAGACCGGTACACCGCCTGAGTCCTGGAGAAGGCGAGGACTTGAGCATGGGAACCAACAGCGTCAACCGTCGCGATGTCGTCAAGGCCACCGCGGCCGGACTGCTCGCCGTGCCGGCCCTCGGCTCGCTGACGTCCTGCGCCACCGGTGGCGGCGACGACAAGAAGGCCGAGAAGGGCAAGAAGTCGGCCGAGAACCCGCTCTCCGTCAAAAAAGACGCCGCTTTGCAGGTCTACGTCTTCAACGGCGGATACGACGACAAGTACGCGCGCTTCGTCAGCGACATGTACGAGAAGCAGTATCCCAAGGCGGAGCTCGACCAGAAGAAGACCGAGCGAATCGCCACTCAGGTTCAGCCGCGGATCATCAAGGGCGACCCGCCGGACGTGGTCAACAACTCCGGCGCCGAGATGATGTCCATCTCCAAGCTCGTCAAGAACAAGCAGGTCAGCGATGTGACCGAACTGCTCGACGCACCGAGTTGGGACGACCCGGACGTCAAGGTGCGCGACACTCTGGTGCCCGGCGTCCTGGAGATGGGCCAGTTCGGCAGCGACGCCTGCTATCAGCTCAACATCGCCCAGACCGTCTACGGCATCTGGTACTCGGACACGATGCTCCGCGAGAAGCTGGAGACCGCGTACCCGAAGACCTGGGACGACATGCTGGCCCTCTGCAAGAAGGCCAAGAAGAAGGGGCTGCACGGCTGGACGTACCCGGCGGGCCACCCCCGCTACATGTTCTTCAGCATGTACGCCATGTTCGGCCAGGCGGGCGGCCGCAAGCAGCTGGACGCCTTCGACTACCTGGAGCCGAACGCCTGGAAGACCGACGCGGTCAAGCAGGTCTTCGAAGCCTACGAGGAACTGCTCGCCAAGAAGTACGTGCTGACCGGTTTCGACGGCAAGAACGCCCATATCGAGGCGCAGACCGCCTGGACGAAGGGCAAGGCCGTCTTCATTCCGGACGGCTCCTGGGTGGAGAACGAGGCGAAGGACACCACGCCCAAGGATTTCGAGATGCGGGTCGGTGCGACGCCCTCTCTCGACAAGGGCGACGCGATGCCCTTCGGCACCCTCTACGCGCCGCCCGGCGAGCCGTACATCATCCCGGCCAAGGCTTCGAACCGGCAGGGCGGCCTGGAGTGGATGCGGATGATGTACAGCAAGAAGGCCGCGGTGAACCTCTTCCGTGAGGTCTCTTCGATGCCCGTGGTCAAGGGCGCCATCGACGGTATGAAACTGCCGCCTGGCGTGAACAGCGCGCAGCAGGCGGTCAAGGCCGCCGGCGACAACATCGTGATCGCGTTCTTCAAGGAGTGGTACGCCGATCTGTGGCGGGTGGACTTCGACGCGGTCATCGGGAAGTTCATGAACGGCGAGACCTCGGTGAAGGAGGCCACGAGCGCGATGCAGAAGGCTGCCGACCGCACCGCCAAGGACCCCGACGTCACGAAGATCAAGAAGTCCTGAGCGGACGGGGTGGCGGCGGAGCCCCGGGGAGAATCGGAGCGGCGTGAAGACTGAGACACGGCCGGCCACGGGCGGGCAGACGAGCGGGAAGCGGCCTTCCGGGCGAGCACGGACGAGCAGCCAGTTGGCCTTCGCGATGGCCGTCGTCCTGCCGCCCCGGTTCACCCCGGAGCGGGTGCGCAACGACCGCAGATACCGCACGCTGGACAAATACCGGTTCATCGTGGGCTTTCTGGCCCTGCCGCTGCTCTTCTACGCGGTCTTCGTCATCTCCCCGTTCCTGCAGGCGATCTACTACTCGTTCACGGACTGGGCGGGCGGCACCACGGCGAATTTCGTCGGCGGCGACAACTACGTGAAGATGTGGAACGACGAGAAGTTCTGGGACTCGCTGCAGTCCAGCCTGCTGCTCCTGGTCGTCGTTCCGCTGATCACCCTGACGCTGGGCATCTTCTTCGCCTACATGATCACCGCAGGTGGACGGCACCGCAGGGGCCGGGCGGTCTCGGGCGTGGCAGGCTCCTCGGTCTACAAGATCGTCTACTTCTTCCCGCAGGTGCTGTCCATCGCGCTGATCGCCGTTGTGTGGCAGCAGGTCTACAGTTCCCGCAGCGGCCTGCTCAACGGTCTGCTCGGCTCCGTGGGCCTGGAGAGCCTGGAGCAGCGCTGGCTGGGCGGCGACTACAAGCTGGCGCTGTTCTCCACCATGGCGGTGATCGCCTGGAGCTTCGTCGGCTTCTACGTGGTGCTCTTCTCGGCTGCGATGGGCGCCATCCCCAAGGACATCTACGAGGCCGCGCTGCTGGACGGCGCCGGGCGCGCGGCCACCTTCTTCCGGGTCACGCTGCCGCTGATCTGGGACACCGTGCGCACCGGCTGGATCTATATGGGCATCCAGGCCCTGGACGCCTTCGCGGTGGTACTCATCATGGTGCCGCCGCACGCGCTGAAGGTGACCCCCGTCTACCTGTACGAGCGGTTCAGGGAGGGCCAGTTCGGCTATGCCACGGCCATCGGCGTGGTGCTCCTCGTGCTGAGCATGATCTTCACGCTGATCGTGATGAGGATCGGACGCCGTGACCAGATCGAGTACTGAGAAGCGGGAAGCGAAGCGATGAGTGCCGAACCGATGCCCACCGACGCCGTCACCGACCAGTCGGCCGACGCCCCGCCCTCCGCAGCTGCCGCGTCCGTCTCCCCGGCCCCCTCCGCGTCCTCGTCCAAGGGGTCCGGGCGCGGCGAGAGCGGGGTGCTGAACGTCTTCTCGCACGCCTTCCTGATCGCGTGGGTCGTCATGGCCGCGGGTCCGCTGGTCTGGGTGGCGCTGACGGCCTTCCGGCCCACGGCGGACTTCCTCAACGACCCGATGGGCCTGCCGACCTCCATCCACTGGCAGAACTTCGCCAACGCCTGGACCGAGGCGAAGATCGGCCGGTACGCGTTCAACTCCCTGATCATCCTGGCGGGCTCGCTGACCGGCACCATGCTGCTGGGCTCGATGGCGGCCTACGTCATCGCCCGCTTCACCTTCCCCGGCAACCGGTTCATCTTCCTGCTGTTCGCGGGCGGCATGATGTTCCCGGTCATCCTGGCGCTGATCCCGCTGTTCACGATCATGGACAACATGTCCCTGCTGGACACCCGCCCTGGCCTGATCATCGCCTACATCGCCTACTCGCTGCCGTTCACCACCTTCTTCCTCACCTCGTTCTTCCGCACCCTGCCCAGCGGGGTGCAGGAGGCGGCGATGATCGACGGGGCCTCGCACACCCGGACGTTCTTCCAGGTGATGCTGCCGATGGCCAAGCCGGGGCTGGTGAGCATCGGGATCTTCAACTTCCTCGGTCAGTGGAACCAGTACCTGCTGCCGCTGCTGCTCAACAACGAGGACGAGAACAACTACGTCCTGCCGCAGGGGCTGGCGGCGTTGACGGTCTCCCAGGGATACGCGGGAGACTGGGGCGCCCTCTTCGCGGGGCTGACCATCGCGATGGTCCCGGTGCTGGTGGTCTATGCCGTCTTCCAGCGTCAGGTGCAGGCGGGGCTGACCGCGGGCGCCCTGAAGTAGGGCGCCGGACATACCCTCGGACGGTCCGCCCGAACCTGCGGTGCCCGGCAGTGATTTCAGGTTGGCCACGAAAGTGGCCTAGACCTGTGCGGCGGAATATGCCGTGAGTAGTCTCTGCGCCGTAGCGGCACGGGGATCACCTCGCCGAGCAGTTCGGGGCTCTCCTCGCCCGACGTTGCCTGGGGGACCGGGTCGCGCCCGGAGTGACGTACCACCTGCGAGCAAGTCGACACCGATGTCGAAGGGTTGAGCAACATGAACAAGAGAGCAGTGGCGGCCGGTGCCGCAGTGCTCGCCATGGCACTGAGCGTCACCGCCTGTGGCGGTGACGACGGGGGCTCCGGGGACAAGAACACCATCAAACTGGTGGCCGCCGACTACGGCGACAAGAAGTCCAACGCCTCCAAGATCTACTGGGACGAGGTCGCCAAGGACTTCGAGAAGAAGCACAAGGACATCAAGGTCGACGTCCAGGTCATCAACTGGAACGACATCGACAAGCAGGTCAAGACGATGATCCAGAGCGGAAACGTTCCGGACCTGCTGCAGACCGGCGGCTACGCCGACAAGGTCGCCGACGACCTGCTCTACAAGGCCGACGACGTGCTCTCGCCCAAGACGAAGCAGAACCTCATCCCCTCCTTCGCCAAGGCCGGCGAGGTGGACGGCACCCAGTACGGCATCCCGTGGGTCTCCTCCTCCCGGGTGCTCTTCTACAACAAGGAGATCTTCAAGAAGGCGGGCGTCAAGAACCCGCCGAAGACCTGGGACGAACTCGCCGACGCGGCGAAGAAGATAAAGAAGTCCAAGGCCGCCGACACCCCCTACGCGCTGCCCCTCGGCCCCGAGGAGGCGCAGGGCGAGATGATGATGTGGGAGCTGGGCAACGGCGGCGGTTACACCGACGGCAGCGGCAAGTACACCATCGACAGCAAGAAGAACGTCGAGACCTTCAAGTGGCTCCAGGACAACCTGGTCAAGCCCGGTCTGACCTACTCCAACCCGGGCACCACCGACCGTAAGGAAGCCTTCGCGGACTTCGCGGCGGGCAAGGTCGGCATGCTCAACGGCCACCCGAGCCTCGTCCAGATGGCCAAGGAGGGCAAGGTCGACTACGGCGTCGTCACCATCCCCGGCAAGGACGGGCCGCTGAAGTCCACGCTCGGCGTCGCCGACTGGATGATGGCGTTCAAGGACGGCGGCAAGCAGAAGCAGATCAAGAAGTTCCTCGACTTCGTGTACTCGAAGAAGATGCTGAAGTTCGACGAGATGTACAACTTCCCGCCGGTCACCCAGGACGCGCTCAAGACGATGCAGTCCAACGGCAAGCACGAGGACCTCAAGCCCTTCTTCGACGAGCTGGAGAACGCGAAGTTCTACCCGCTCGGCGACCCCGCCTGGGACATCGTCTCCGCGGAGATCAAGAAGACCGGTGGCAAGGCGGCCAAGGAGGACCCGAAGAAGGTCCTCGGCGACCTGCAGAAGAAGGCCGAAGAAGCCGCCGCCAACAATTAGGCCCCGAACGTACTGGCTGGGCCGCCATTGATTCCGCCGGACCCTCGCCGTCGTGGCGCGCCGCTGTTGCGGCGGAAAGGGGGTCCGGGGGCTCCGCCTCCGGACCCCCGGCTGCGCTCGCTCTACCGCGCCCCGTCAGGGGCGCGGCACAACACACCCGCAGTCCGCGACGCGCAGTGAGGGGGGCGCACCCCCTCACCGGCAGCACCACCCCGCACCGCAAGGAGACCCCGTGTCATTGAAGGCCCCGCCGGTCCGCCGCACCCGTGGCGGACTGGCCCGGCTCGGCCCGCTTCCCTGGATCGCCCCCGTCGTCCTGCTCATTCTCGCTGTCGTCGTCTGGCCCGTCATCGAGCTGATCAGGACCTCGTTCCTGAACATCAGCATCGCGGGGATCGTGCGGGGCTCGGCCGGCACCGACAAGTACAAGAAGCTCTTCGACGAGACCGACTTCGGGCACGTCCTCCTCTGGACCGTGCTGTGGACGGTCGTGGTCGTCGGCGTGACGATGCTCGTCTCGCTGGGCCTTGCTCAGCTGTTCAACCAGCGCTTCCCGGGCCGCCGCATCACGCGCTGGGCCCTGATCGCGCCGTGGGCCGCCTCGGTGCTGATGACCGCCATCGGCTTCAAGTGGATGCTCAGCCGCACCGCCGGCGTCCTCAACACCGTGATGATCGACCTCGGCCTCATCGACCGGTCCAAGGACTGGCTGGGCTCGGCGGGCACCGCCTGGCCCTGGATGATGTTCGTGGCGGTCTTCGTCTCGCTGCCCTTCACCACCTACACCCTGCTGGCCGGGCTCCAGACGATTCCGGCGGACGTCTACGAGGCCGCGCGGATCGACGGCGCGGGCGCCTGGCAGACGTACCGGGGGATCACGCTGCCGCTGCTGCGGCCGGCGTTCCTGGTCGGCGTGGTCATCAACCTGATCAACGTCTTCAACTCCTTCCCGATCATCTGGGCGATGACGCAGGGCGGCCCGGGCAGTGATACCGCGACGACCACGGTGTTCATGTACAAGCTCAAGGAGACGGACATCGGCGAGTCCGCGGCGATGTCGGTGGTCAACTTCGCGATGGTCGTCGTACTCGTGCTGATCTTCCTGAAGGTCAGCCGGTGGAACGAGGAGGACTGATGGCGACCGCGACACAGACCGCAGGACCCGAGCCGGTCGAGAAGCAGCCCGCCGGAAGTGCTCCGCGCCCGACGCGGACGAAGCGCACTTTCCGGCCGCGCACCCTGGTGATCACCGCGGTCGCCTGGCTGCTCGCCGCGCTGTTCCTGGCGCCCTATCTGGAGATGATCGTCACCGCGCTGCGGCCGGCGGACGAGCTGCGCGACCGTACCTATCTGCCGGACAAGCTGCACTGGTCCAACTTCATCGACGTCTGGAAGGAGTCCTCGCTCGGGGACAACCTCCAGGTGACGCTGTTGATCTCCGGCGGCGCCACGGTACTGGTGCTGCTGGTCTCGCTCCCGGCCGCGTACTACACGGCCCGGATGCGGTTCAGGGGACGCAAGTGGTTCCTGCTGCTGGTGCTGGTCACCCAGATGTTCCAGCCGACCGCGCTGCTGGTGGGTCTGTACCGGGAGTTCCACCAGCTGGACATGCTCAACTCGGTCTGGACGCTGATCCTCACCAACGCGGCGTTCAACCTCGCCTTCGCGGTGTGGATTCTGACCGCCTACATCGGGTCGATCCCGGCCGAGCTGGAGGAGGCGGCGATGGTGGACGGCACCAGCCGCTTCGGAGCGATGATCAGGGTGACGCTGCCGCTGGCGCTGCCCGGCGTCGTCACCGCGGTGATCTTCACCTTCATCACCTCCTGGAACGAGTTCGTGATGGGGCTGACGCTCTCCACCGAACCGGACAAGCAGCCGCTGACCGTCGGGATCAACAACTTCATCGGCGCCTACACGGTGCAGTGGAACTACCTCTTCGCCGCTTCGGTCGTCGCGATCGTGCCGGTGATCGTCCTGTTCGCCTTCATCGAGCGGCACGTGGTCTCCGGACTGACGGCGGGCTCCGTGAAGTGACCGTACGGACGCCTGACAGGTGGCCGGTCCGCTGACAGTCCCGGGCGCCGCCTGACAGGTGCCCCGGGTCCCTGACAGGTCCCGCAGCTCCGACGGGTCCCCGGTCCTCCAGGGCCGGGGACCCACCGCGTTTCCCCCGTTTCCCTCCGTATGATGATCACAAATGAGCGCCGACCGCTTCCAGCCGAGCTCGAAGGGCTTGACGGGAAGAATCGCCGGGGCTCTCCTTAGGGTTCAGATGTTGGAGACAAACGGGGAGTGAACAGTGGTGGAGACTCCGGGGTCGCAGTCCTCGCTGCACCGGGCGAATCTCGAGCGCGTGGTGCGGGCCGTCCGCATGGCCGGCTCGCTCACCCAGGCCGAGATCGCCCGCACCACCGGGCTGTCCGCCGCGACGGTCTCCAATATCGTCCGTGAGCTCAAGGACGCCGGAACCGTGCAGGTCACCCCCACCTCCTCCGGGGGGCGCCGGGCCCGCGCCGTCTCGCTCAGCGCGGACGCCGGGATCGTCGTCGGCGTCGACTTCGGACACTCGCACCTGCGCGTCGCCGTCGGCAACCTGGCGCACACGGTGCTGGCCGAGGACGCCGAGCCGATCGATGTGGACGCCTCGGCCGAGCAGGGCTTCGACCGCGCCGAGCAGCTGGTGCGGCGGCTGGTGGGGGAGAGCGGCATCAGCCCGGCGAAGGTCATCGGCATCGGCCTGGGCGTGCCGGGCCCCATCGACATGGAGACCGGCGTGCTGGGCTCCACCGCCATCCTCCCGGGCTGGGTGGGTACCAATCCCCGCGACGAGCTCGCCGCCAGGATGGGCGTCCCGGTCTACGTCGACAACGACGCCAACCTCGGAGCCCTCGGGGAACAGGTCTGGGGTGCCGGCCACGGGGCCCGCGACCTGGCCTACATCAAGGTCGCCAGCGGTGTCGGCGCCGGGCTGGTGATCAACGGCCAGATCTACCGGGGACCGGGCGGCACCGCGGGGGAGATCGGCCACATCACGCTGGACGAGTCGGGCCCGGTCTGCCGCTGCGGCAACCGCGGCTGCCTGGAGACGTTCACCGCGGCCCGCTATGTGCTGCCACTGCTGCACTCCAGCCATGGCCCGGACCTGACCATGGCCGGGATGGTGCGGCTGGCGGCCGACGGCGACCCGGGCTGCCGACGGGTCGTCGCCGACATCGGCCGGCACATCGGCAGCGGTGTCGCCAGCCTGTGCAACCTCCTCAACCCCTCGCGGGTCGTCCTCGGCGGCGACCTCGTCGACGCGGGGGACCTGGTGCTGGGCCCCGTACGGGACTCGGTGGCGCGGTACGCCATCCCCAGTGCGGCGCGCCAGCTGAAGGTTCTGCCCGGTGAACTCGACAGCCGGGCCGAGGTGCTGGGGGCGCTGGCGCTGGTACTGAACGAGATGGGTGACACCACGCTGGTCGACGCGGCGGCGTCTGCTGTCACCTGACCGTTGCGACGGTGACCCGTTGTTGCGGTCTCGCTTCGCTGCCGGGTGCGGTGCCGCACCCGGTCGGGAGGTGGCCCCCAGGGGAGCGGTTTCCCGCGCCCCTTCGGGGCGCGGCTCCTTCCTGCGAAGGTGGAGGCAGCCTGCTCGGCGCGCTCCTTCGAGGCTTCAACAGATGGCATCGTTGTCTTCTCGTTAAGTATTAGCTTATTGACCGCTGAAGCGCCGACGAGTTGACTTCCCGCTACCTCGGCCGCACCGCCGCGGCCCCGTCAGGGAGGTCTCTCAATGCACGCAGCGCTGCGCGGCATCGTCCTCGGCACCGTCGCTCTCTCGCTAGCTCTCACCACCGCCGCCTGTGGCAGTGCCGATCAGGCGGACGGCAAGGACAAGGACAAGTCCAAGAAAGGGCCGCTGACCATCGGGCTGCTGCTGCCCGAGAATCAGACGGCGCGCTACGAGCGCTTCGACAAGCCGCTGATGGAGAAGAAGATCAAGGAACTGGCGGGCAAGGACACCAAGGTCCTCTACGCCAACGCCAAGCAGGACGCCAACGTCCAGCAGCAGCAGGTCGACACGATGATCGCCAAGAAGGTCGACGCGCTGATCATCGACGCGGTGGACGCCAAGTCCATCTCCAGCTCGGTCAAGAAGGCCGACGACAGCGACATCCCCGTCGTCGCCTACGACCGCCTCGCCGAAGGCCCGATCAAGGCGTACACGTCGGTCGACAACCCCCGGGTCGGCAGGATCCAGGCCAAGTCCCTGCTCGACGAGCTGGGCGACAAGGCCGACAAGGGCAAGATCGTCATGATGAACGGCTCCGTCACCGACCCCAACGCCAAGATGTACAAGCAGGGCGCCCACTCCGTCCTCGACGGCAAGGTGAAGATCGGCAAGGAGTACGACACCAAGGAGTGGAAGCCGGAGAACGCCAACGAGAACATGAAGGGCGCCATCTCCTCCCTCGGCAAGAAGAACATTGTCGGGATCTACTCCGCCAACGACGGCATGGCGGGCGGCATCATCACCGCGCTCAAGCGCGCCGGCTTCGACAAGGACAACCTGCCCCCGGTCACCGGCCAGGACGCCGAGCTCAACGCCGTACAGCGGATTCTGGCCGGCGAGCAGTTCATGAGCGTCTACAAGCCGTACGTCCCCGAGACCTCCGCAGCCGCCGAGTTCGCCGTCGCGCTGGCCCGCGGCGAGTCGCTGGACAAGATCGCCACCTCGAAGACCGACAGCGAGTCCACCGAGGACGTCCCGACGAAGATCGTCACGCCGCTGCCGCTGGTCAAGGAGGACATCAAGAAGTACGTCGGCAAGTCCGGCTTCTTCACGGCCAAGGAGATCTGCACCGCCAAGTTCAAGAAGGCATGCGCCGAGGCGGGCATCAAGTAGACCCGTCAGGCGGCCCGCGCCCCTGCCGCTGCGGCGGCAGGGGGCCGCGGGGCCCCGGGCATAAGGAGTGATTCACGTGTCCGCTACGCCTGTGCTGGCGTTGCGCGGAATCTCCAAGCGGTTCGGCGCCGTCCAGGCGCTTACGGATGTCGAGCTGGAGATCCACCCCGGCGAGGTCGTCGCACTCGTCGGCGACAACGGTGCCGGAAAGTCCACCCTGGTCAAGACCATCGCGGGCGTCGGCCCGGCCGACGAGGGCACCGTGGAATGGGACGGTCGCCCTGTACGGATCGAACGGCCGCACGATGCCCAGCAGTTGGGTATCGCGACCGTCTACCAGGACCTCGCGCTGTGCGACAACCTCGATGTCGTCGGCAACCTCTTCCTCGGCAACGAGATCAAGGCTCGCACGATCCTGAACGAGGTGGAGATGGAGCGCCGCGCCCGCGAGCTGCTCTCCACTCTCTCCATCCGCATACCCAGCGTCCGCGTCCCCGTCGCCTCGCTCTCCGGCGGGCAGCGGCAGACCGTCGCCATCGCCCGCTCGCTGCTCGGCGAGCCCCGCGTCGTCATCCTGGACGAGCCCACCGCGGCCCTCGGTGTCGAGCAGACCGCACAAGTCCTCGACCTGGTGGAGCGGCTCCGGGAGCGGGACCTGGCGGTGCTTCTGATCAGCCACAACATGGCCGACGTACGGGCCGTCAGCGACCGCGTCGCCGTACTGCGCCTCGGTCGCAACAACGGGACCTTCACGGTGAGCGAGACCACCCAGGAGGAGATCGTCTCGGCGATCACCGGTGCCACCGACAACGTCGTCACCCGCCGTAATGCCCGCACCGCTCAGAACGCGTCCACAAAGGAGGTGCAGAAGTGACCACCGGCACCCCCACAGAAGGTACGCCGACCGACGGCACACCCGTGGACGTCACGAAGACCCCGGACGGCACGAGCGACGGGGCGGCGGCCCCGGAGGCGCCCGCCGCCACCGTCGACCCCCGGCTGCTGGTGCGCCAGCAGGGCTTCGCCGGCTATCTGGAGGATCTGCTGCGCCGGCTGCGCACCGGTGAGCTGGGCTCCATCCCGGTCATCGTCGGCCTGCTGGTCATCGGCGTGGTCTTCCAGCTCCAGGACTCGGCGTTCCTGAGTGCGAACAACCTCAGCAACCTGTTCGTGCAGAGCGCGGGCACCGGGCTGATCGCCGTCGGTATCGTCTTCGTCCTGATCCTCGGCGAGATCGACCTGTCGGTCGGCTCGGTCAGCGGTATGTCCGCCGCCGTGCTGGCCGTCCTCAACATCAACCACGGGATGAACGAGGTCCTCGCGGTCCTCCTCGCCATCCTCACCGGTATGGCGGCCGGTGCCGTGCACGGCTTCTTCTTCGCCAGAATCGGCGTCCCGGCCTTCGTGGTCACCCTGGCGGGCCTGCTGGGCTGGAACGGTCTGATGCTCCAGATCCTCGGCCCCAGCGGCACCATCAACCTCGATGACGACGGTGTGGTGGCGCATCTCACCAACTACTACTTCTCGGACAAGGCGGCGGCCATGGGCCTGGCCACCGTCTGTGTGGTGGCCTTCCTCGGCTTCTCCCTGCTGGACCAGCGCCGACGCAAGGCGGCGGACGTGCCCAGCCGCCCGCTCAGCGAGATCCTGCTGCGTACGGCGGTGCTGGCGATACCCGCGTACGCCGCAGCGGCCGTCTTCAACTCCTACAAGGGGTTGCCGATGGCTGTGGTGATCTTCCTGGGGGTGGTGGTCCTCGGTGACTTCGTGCTGCGCCGCACCAGCTACGGCCGCCAGGTCTTCGCGGTCGGCGGCAGCAGTGAGGCCGCCGGGCGGGCCGGGATCAACGTGCCCATGGTGCGGATCACCGTCTATGCCATCGCGGGGACGATGGCGGCCGTCGGCGGACTGTTCTTCGCGTCACAGATCAACGCGGCCAACCAGTCCTCCGGCGCCGGAAGCCTGCTGATGAACTGCATCGCGGCAGCCGTCATCGGCGGTACCAGCCTCTTCGGCGGCCGGGGCAAGACCTGGTCCGCGCTGCTGGGCGCGCTGGTCATCCAGTCGATCAACTCCGGCATGGCGCTGCTGGGCACCGGCTCGGCGCTCCGCGACATGATCACCGGCGCGGTCCTGCTGGCGGCCGTCGTGATCGACTCCGTCTCCCGCAGGACGCAGAAAACGGCAGGCCGGGCGTAGCGCGCTGAGTCGGCGCAGCGCGCAGCCGCGCAGGCGTCGGTCCGGGCAGTCGGTCCAGGCACGGAGTGAAGAACTCCGTGCCTGGACCGACGTGTGAGGCGGCGGCGCCCTACCGCCCGGCCTCCTTCTGTTCCCTCGCGAGCTCTTTCTGCTCGGACTTCTCCTTCGGCTCGTGCAGCCGTTCGTACGCTTCCTTCCACGCCGGGTCCGGCTTCTCTTTCTTGTCGGCCTTGTCGGCCTTGTCGGCCTTGTCGGGTTTGTCGCCGTCGGCGACCGACGACGGGCCGGCGGCCAGGGCCGGTGCGCCGGCCAGCGACAGGGTGAGGGGTGCGGCAACCAGGGCTGCGACAGCGAGGGTGCGCTTGAGTCGGTTCGGCATCGAGCCTCCTGTGCATCGGGGCGAAAGTCGCGAAACGGGTCTCGTTATGTCTTGTCCGTTATAAGTGCATTAGGGCTGAATCGGCTACATGTGCCCCTCGATCGGGTGTACGGCCTCCGGGTGGGGTGCTTGCCAGAGGACGGGTGCATGGGGGCGGAGTCAACTCCTGCCACTTACACGTATGTATGCACCGCGGCTCGAGTGCGTGCTGGCATTCGTGTGAGTGAGATGGCACTGTCCGGTGAACCCGGGTGATGGCGGAACATTAGACTCTGGGGAATCAGCACGGTCCGACAACGACGGCTCGACAGCGTTCGATCACGCTTGACGCAAGGAGGTACGGGTGGCGTTGCTGACCCGCATCAGGGGACCACGCGATCTGGACCGGCTCACCCCGGAGCAGCTGGAGAGCCTGGCCGAGGAGATCCGCACCTTCCTGGTCGAAGCGGTCTCCAAGACCGGCGGCCACCTGGGGCCCAACCTCGGCGTGGTCGAGCTGACCATCGCCCTGCACCGTGTCTTCGACTCCCCGAAGGACAAGGTGCTCTTCGACACAGGGCACCAGTCGTACGTGCACAAGCTGCTGACCGGGCGGCAGGACTTCTCCAAGCTGCGCGCGAAGGGCGGCCTGTCGGGTTACCCGTCCCGCGCCGAGTCGGCGCACGACGTGATCGAGAACTCGCACGCCTCCACGGTGCTGGGCTGGGCGGACGGGCTGGCCAAGGCGAACGAGGTGCGGGGGCGTGACGACCATGTCGTGGCGGTCATCGGTGACGGCGCGCTGACGGGCGGGATGGCCTGGGAGGCGCTGAACAACATCGCCGCAGCGAAGGACCGGCCGCTGGTGATCGTGGTCAATGACAACGAGCGGTCGTACTCGCCGACCATCGGCGGCCTGGCCAACCATCTGGCGACACTGCGGACCACCGACGGCTACGAGCGCTTCCTGGCCCGGGGCAAGGACGTCCTCAACCGCACCCCGGTGGTCGGCAAACCCCTCTACGAGACGCTGCACGGCGCCAAGAAGGGGCTCAAGGACTTCATCGCACCGCAGGGCATGTTCGAGGACCTGGGCCTGAAGTACGTGGGTCCGATCGACGGGCACGACATCGCGGCCGTGGAGTCGGCGCTGCAGCGCGCCAAGCGGTTCGGCGGCCCGGTGCTGGTGCACTGCCTGACCGAGAAGGGGCGCGGCTATCAGCCGGCCCGCCAGGACGAGGCCGACCAGTTCCACGCCGTCGGCGTCATCCACCCCGACACCGGACTGCCCGTCAAGTCCTCCGGCGCCGACTGGACTTCCGTCTTCAGCGACGAGATGGTCAAGCTCGGCCGCGAGCGGGAGGACATCGTCGCCATCACGGCGGCCATGATGCGGCCCGTCGGCCTCCACGCCTTCGCGCAGAAGTTCCCCGAGCGCGTCTACGACGTCGGCATCGCCGAGCAGCACGGCGCGGTCTCCGCCGCCGGGCTCGCCACCGGCGGCCTGCACCCGGTCTTCGCCGTCTACGCCACCTTCCTCAACCGCGCCTTCGACCAGCTCCTGATGGATGTGGCGCTGCACAAGTGCGGTGTGACGTTCGTGCTGGACCGGGCCGGGGTCACCGGCTCGGACGGCGCCTCGCACAATGGCATGTGGGACATGTCCGTCCTGCAGTGCGTCCCGGGCCTGCGGCTCGCCGCGCCCCGCGACGCCGACCAGGTGCGCGCCCAGCTCCGTGAGGCCGTCGAGGTGGACGACGCGCCCACCGTGGTGCGGTACTCCAAGGGCGCCGTCGGCCCGGCCGTCCCCGCGGTGCGCCGGGTCGGAGGCATGGATGTGCTGCGCGAGCCCGCCGCCGGGGCCGCGGATGTCCTGGTGGTGTCGGTCGGGGCGCTGGCCCCGATGTGCCTGGAGGTCGCCGACCTCCTCGACAAGCAGGGGATCACTGCCACGGTGGTGGACCCCCGGTGGGTCAAGCCGGTCGACGAGTCACTGCCGCCGCTGGCCGAACAGCACCGGGTCGTCGTCACCGTCGAGGACAACAGCCGCGCCGGAGGCGTCGGCTCCGCCGTCGCGCAGGCGCTGCGGGACGCGGGTGTGGACGTTCCGCTGCGGGACTTCGGTATTCCCGAGCGCTTCCTGGACCACGGAACCCGGAAGGAGATCATGGCCGAGATCGGCCTCACAGCGCCGGACATCGCCCGCCAGGTGACGGGGCTCGTCGCCAAGCTGGACGGGCGCTTCGACGCGGAGCGGGCCGAGGTGGCCCGCGACTGACCGCTTTTCGTGGGGTGCCCCTCTCCGGCTCCGGGGAGGGGCACCCGGGCATGCCCTCGCCCCTGAATCGCCGCTCCGCGATGCACAGGGTGGGCAGGGCGGCGCCCTGTGCCCGGTGGCGCTAGATTGAGGGGATGCCGTTGTCCTCTCTTGCGGAGCGCCACACCACCGCCGCGAGTCACAAGGAACCCGCGGTGAACTGGACGCGGCTCATCGCCGTTCTCCTCGCCCTCACGGTCGTCACCCGTATCCCCTCCTTCGTACGCACCCCGTGGAATCCGGACGAGGGGTATCTGGCCACCCAGGCGCGCCAACTGGCCGACGGCGGCGTGCTCTACGACACCGTGGTCGACCGCAAGCCTCCCTTCGTGCCCCTGCTCTACCGTGGTGCCTTCGCTGTCTTCGGTGACGGCTCGCTGTGGCCGGTGCGGGTGGCGGCCATCGTCGCCGTGCTGGTGGGTGCGGCCCTGGCCGCCTCGATCGCGGCGCGGCGCTGGGGGCAGCGGTCGGCGTGGACGGCGGGCGTCTGCTACGTCTTCCTGACGATCGGACTCAAGCCCGAGGACACCCAGGCGGCGACGTTCGAGGTCTTCATGCTGCCCTGGACGGTCGCGGCGATCTGGTACGCCGAGCGGGCCCGCTGGCTCGGGGCCGGGCTGGCGGCGGCCGGAGCGGTGCTCTCGAAACAGACCGGTGGTGCCGTACTGCTGCCGGTCCTCGTCCTGCTGTGGCAGCACCGGGCGGGCTGGGGCGCCTTCGTCCGGGTCACCGCGGGAGCGGCGCTTCCGGTCGTGAGCGCTGCTCTCGCCTTCGACCCGGGCCGGTTCCTGTACTGGATCGCGACCGGGTCGGGCTCGTACCTGTCCGCCGAGGGCGCCGGGCTCAAACCCGTGCTGCGCGCCCTCGCCGGCGTCGGGCTGCTGACGCTCGCCGCTCTTCCGCTGGTGGTCGCCCTCGTCCGCGCCGTCCGCTCGCGCGCCGCCGTGCCGCCCACCGGCCGGGCCCCGCTCAGCGGCACGGCCGACCTGTGGATCTGGCTGGCCGCCTCGCTCGGCGCCGCCACCGTCGGCTTCCAGTTCTTCGGGCACTACTTCCTGCAACTCGTTCCGCCGCTCGCACTGCTGGGTGCCGCGGCGCTGCGCGAGCTCACCGCCCGCGCCGCCACCGCGGCGCTCACCGCCACAGCACTGGTGGCCTGCGGCTACGTCGGCTGGGGGTTCACCGACAGCCGCGCCGAGGTCGACCACGCGCGCCGGCTGGCCGACACCGTGCGCTCCTACACCGACCGCAAGGACCGGGTGCTGCTGTGGGGCATGCACCCGGAGGGGTACTGGCTGTCCCAGCGCTCGCCCGCCTCCCGCTATCTGACCGCCGGGTTCCTCACCAACTTCAGCGGCGGCCGGGGCGAGGCACGGGTGGGCGAGCGGTACGCGATGGACGGCGCTTGGCCGCACTTCGAACGGGAGCTGCGGCGGCGCCCGCCCGAGCTGATCGTCGACGACTCGCGCGGCAAGCGGTACGGCGTCCAGCAGATCCCCACCCTGCGCCGGCACCTCGCCCGCCACTACGAGAAGGTGGCCACCATCGACGGCTCCTCGTTCTACCTGCGCAACCGTCCGGAGATCCGCACTTCCTCCCGGGCCGGCCACGCACTCCGGACCCGCTGACCGCACCGGCGGCAGACCGAGTGCCGCCGCTGCCTCGCGCTCCCGGCCCGGCGCGCCTGGCCGTGCCCGATTGTCCAGTTGTTGCTCCCCGGTTGATCGTCTGCTGTTTCCCTGCGGCGGTTACGTTCGCCCCGCGTGCGTCGCGTCGACGCGCGCGGGGGAAGTCGCACGACGCAGGGCAACGGGGAGGACAGTTTGTCGTTCGAGCAGGAGTGGGCCGGGCTCAAGGCCGCCTACGCGCCCGAGGGGACGGCGCACATGCGGCTCGCCGGGGCCGACGGGCTGCAGGGAGGCGGCGGTGGTGGCATCGGACGCGGGCCGAACCCGAAGCAGCGGCTCAATGTGACCGGCTCCGTGCTGCGGAGCCGCGCGGGCCGTGCGGAGACCGTGCGGGGCCAGTTCCTCAAGGCGGACGACGAGGTCATGCGCGAGACCGGGCAGATCACCGGCACCCTCAAGGGCTTCCGTACGGACGCCGCGATCGCCACCTTCCAGGAGCGCTGGCGCGACCAGATGAGCTACGTCAAGCAGCAGTTCGGCAGCACCGCTTCCGCGCTGCGTACCGCCGCGGGCGCGTTCGAGACCGAGGACCACCGGCGCAAGAAGGACATCGACAACGCGGCCGGTACGAAGGACAGCCACGCACCGGCCGGAGGTGGCCGCTCGTGAGCGACCGGCTCAGCTACACCGACGTGCGTCATGCCGACCTCACCCCGCTGGACGAGGCGGTCGGCAAGTGGAGGAACGCACCGGGCAAGTTCCAGCAGGTCGCCACCAATTTCCACACCGAGGTCGTCAAGGGCCTGGCGAACTCCGACTTCGAGGGCGAGACGGCCGAGGCCGCGTGGCGCAAGTTCCGCGGGGTCAAGGCCCAACTGCTCGCCGCGCAGGAGGAGTCCCGGCGGGTGCACACGGTGCTGTCCGAGGCGCTGTCGAAGTTCCGTGCCGCGCAGAAGGAGCTCAAGTCCATCGAGGACGAGCTGGAGGGGCACAAACACCTCAAGCTCAACAAGAAGGACGGCACCGTCGAGCTGAAGCTCACGGCCGAGGAAGAGAAGTCCCGTGTGGCTTACTCACAGGCGTACAGCGCGGTCATCGCCGGTTACTGGTTCCGTACCAGCGCGGCTCTCGAAAGCGCCGACCAGGCCGACCAGGACCTCGCCCAGGCGCTGACCACCGACGTCAACGGCGCCGCGCGCGGCTTCAACGACCACGCGTACGACAGCCTCAAGGCCGCCCGCGAGCACTCCGCGCAGGACCTCAAGGAGGCCCTGCATCTGGCGAAGGCCGAGAACGGCAAAATGTCCTCCGACCAGTTCGAGCGGCTCACTGCGCTGGTCACCCGGCACAGCCAGGACCCGGAATTCGCCGAGCGGTTCGCCACCAAGCTCGGCGCCGAGCGGACGCTGCAGCTCTGGTACAACGCCACCCATCCGCACAATGAGCTGTACCCGGACACGAGGATCGACGAGAAGGCGTGGTGGAAGTCGGCCAGGACGCTCCAGGACTCCCTCGGCACCACGCTGGCCACCGCCTCGCACGCGGACTCGCCGGCGATGCGGCAGTGGCAGAACGACATGATCGCACTGGGCGACAAGCGGCTGGAGAGCAGCGGCGGCAGGACGCACCCCTTCGGCTTCCAGCTGATGAGCAACCTCATGCACTCGGGCACCTACGACAGCGGCTTCCTCAACCGCTACGGTGACCGGCTCGTGGCCTGGGACCAGAAGCTCAACACCCACGACAACTACGCCTACTGGGCCAACAGCGCCGACACCGACAACCTCAACCCGGCCGGCGAGCCCGGCGATACCGGGCACGACGCGATGGTCGGCTTCCTGGAGGCGCTGGGCCACAACCCGGGCGCCTCCACCGAGTTCTTCGGCCGGCCGGACGGCGTCAACGGCGCCGTGGACCGGGACTCGGAGCTCAACGACCGTCTCAAGTACCTGACCGAGGACCGCAACTGGGTCTTCGACGGCGACACCCGGGCAGGCCCCCGCCAACTTCCCGGCCATGAGGCGCTCGGCCATGCGCTCACCGCCGCCACGACCGGCTACGCCTGGGACGATCCGCAGCTCACCGGCGAGGACCCGGAGATCTTCGCGCACGGCGGCAACCGGCGCACCGCGGCCACAGCCGGGGTGATGGAACAGGTCGTCCACGTCTACAGCGGCGAGGACGGCCCCAAGCTCCTGCACGGCCAGCCGGCCCTCGCCGCAAGCCTGGGCGCGATGGGCGGCGCCTATGTGGACGACATCAACCGTGCCGTCTCGGGCGTCGGCGACTCACTGCAGAGCGACGGCGCCTTCCCGCCGGCCTACCGGTCCCCGGCACGGTTCAGCCGCGACCAGGCGGTGGATTTCCTCAGCGTCCTCGGCCAGAACGAGACCTCGCACGGCCTGATGAACCAGGCCGAACACCTCTACACCCTCGACCGGTTGGCCCACGACCCGCCCTCCGGCAGCGACGAAGCCTGGGCAACGGGGCGGCGGGTGCTGCTGACCGAGGCCGAGGCACGGGGCACGCTGGACCACTCCCGGGTCCAGCAGATCGAGGCCCAGTACGCGGCCGACAGCGCCGAAGCACAGAAGGCGTTCGCGGAGTCGGCCGACTGGACCCGTGTCGGTATGAGCACCGGGGCACCAGCGCTCGCCAACGGAATACTGAGCGTGGTGGGCAAGAGCGGGCCCTGGGGCGTGCTCGTTCCGCTCGTCCAGGCGGGCGGCGTGGAATGGGCGAAGCAGTTCCACGACGACGTTGTTTTCGGCGGGCCGGATGCGCCCGATCCACCGCAGAACAAAGATCAGTTCTTCGCTCGCGGTGAGCACGATCTCGGCGCCACTGCCGAGAAATACCTGCAGAAGTACGGCAAGGGCCCCGATGTGACCGGAGAACTCGCCGACGACATCAAGTCCAAGTACCTGGCCATCGGCCCGCAGGGCAACGCCTTTGAAGGCCGTGAGCCCTATACGGGGTGAAAGAGCCCTGCCCTGCCCTTCAGGAAAACACCGGCCGAAACCACGGGCGAAACCCGTAAGAAACGGCGGAAGGGCAGGGCAGGGTCACCGCCTTACTCGGGGATGCTGGCCAGTCCCGGCTCCAGGAAGCGGCGCCCGGTGGCCCGCTCGCTGACACCCTCGCGGTCCAGGTAGGGGGTCACGCCACCGAGGTGGAAGGGCCACCCGGCACCGGTGATCAGGCACAGGTCGATGTCCTGGGCCTCAGCCACCACGCCCTCGTCCAGCATCAGCCGGATCTCCTCGGCGATGGCGTTCAGCGCCCGCTCCCGCACCTGCTCCTCGGTCAGCACGTCGGTGCCGACCTCGAACAGCGAGGCGACCTCCGGGTCCAGCTCCTGGGTGCCGGGGACGTACAGGTTCCGCTTGCCGGCCTCGACCACCCGGCCCAGGTTCTCCGAGACGGCGAACCGGTCCGGGAAGGCCCCGTGCAGCGTCCCGGCGACGTGGTGCGCGACGGCCGGGCCCACCAGCTCCAGCAGCTGGATCGGCGACATGGGCAGCCCCAGCGGCGCCAGCGCCCGGTCGGCGACCTCGACAGGCGTGCCCTCGTCGATGGATCGCAGCACCTCGCCGAGGAAGCGGGTCAGCACCCGGTTGACGACGAACGCGGGCGCGTCCTTGACCAGTACGGCCGTCTTCTTCAGCTTCTTGGCGACGCCGAAGGCGGTGGCCAGCGAGGCGTCGTCGGTCTTCTCGCCCCGCACGATCTCCAGCAGCGGAAGGATCGCCACCGGGTTGAAGAAGTGGAAGCCCACCACTCGCTCGGGGTGCTTGAGCTGGGAGGCCATCTCGCTGACCGACAGCGAGGAGGTGTTGGTGGCGAGAATGGCGTGCTCCGGCACGGCCGCCTCGACCTCGGCGAACACCTTCTGCTTGACGCCCATCTCCTCGAAGACGGCCTCGATGACGAAGTCGGCGTCGGCGAACGCGGTGGCCTTGTCCAGGGAGCCGGTCACCAGAGCCTTGAGGCGGTTGGCCTTGTCCTGGTTGACGCGGCCCTTGAGCAGCAGCTTGTCGATCTCCTCGTGGCAGTAGGCCACGCCCTTGTCGACCCGCTCCTGGTCGATGTCGGTCAGTACGACCGGCACCTCCAGGCGGCGCGCGAACAGCAGCCCGAGCTGCGAGGCCATCAGCCCCGCGCCGACGACGCCGACCTTGGTGACCGGACGCGCCAGATCCTTGGAGGGGGCGCCCGCCGGGCGCTTGGCGCGCTTCTGCACCAGGTTGAAGGCGTAGATGCCGCTGCGCAGTTCGCCGCCCATGATCAGGTCGGCCAGCGCCTGGGTCTCGGCCTCGAAGCCCTTGCGCAGGTCACCGTTCTTGGCGGCGGCGATGATGTCCAGGGCCCGGTAGGCGGCCGGGGCCGCGCCGTGCACCTTGCTGTCCGCGATCTGCTTGCCGCGCTCGACGGCCGCGTCCCACGCCTCGCCGCGGTCGATCTCGGGGCGTACGACGTCGATCTCGCCCTTGAGGACGGACGCCGTCCAGCGCAGCGACTCCTCCAGGAAGTCGGCGCCCTCGAACAGGGCGTCGGCGATGCCCAGTTCGTAGACCTGCTCGCCCTTGAGCTGGCGGTTCTGGTTGAGCGAGTTCTCGATGATGACGCTGACCGCGCGGTCGGCGCCGATCAGGTTCGGCAGCAGCGCGCAGCCGCCCCAGCCCGGCACCAGGCCCAGGAAGACCTCGGGCAGCGAGAAGGCCGGCAGCGCGGCGGAGACGGTGCGGTAGGTGCAGTGCAGCCCCACCTCGACACCGCCGCCCATCGCGGCGCCGTTGTAGTAGGCGAACGTCGGAACGGCCAGGTTGGCGAGCCGGACGAAGACGTCGTGGCCGCCCTTGCCGATGGCGACCGCGTCCTCGTGCCGCTTCAGCAGCTCGACGCCCTTGAGGTCGGCGCCGACGGCGAAGATGAACGGCTTGCCGGTCAGCCCGACGCCGACGATCTCGCCGTCCGCCGCCTCCTTCTCCACCTGGTCGATGGCGGCGTTCAGATTGGCCAGCGACTGGGGCCCGAAGGTGGTGGGCTTGGTGTGGTCCAGCCCGTTGTCCAGCGTGATCAGGGCGAACCTGCCGCCCGCGGCGGAGCCGTTATCAGAAGCTGTGTACGGCAGGTCGAGGTGGCGTACGTGCGCCTGGGTGACGACCTCGTCCGGGAACAGCTCGGCCGCGCCCTTCAGCAGCTCAGCGGTGCTCATTCTTACTTGCCCTCCCAGTGCGGGTTCTCCCAGATGACGGTCCCGCCCATGCCGAAGCCGACGCACATGGTGGTCAGGCCGTAGCGGACGTGCGGCTGCTCCTCGAACTGACGGGCGAGCTGGTTCATCAGCCGCACGCCGGAGGAGGCCAGCGGGTGGCCGAAGGCGATGGCGCCACCGTACTGGTTGACGCGCGGGTCGTCGTCGGCGATGCCGTAGTGGTCCAGCAGCGCGAGCACCTGGACGGCGAACGCCTCGTTGATCTCGAACAGGCCGATGTCGTCGATCGACAGACCGGCCTTCGCCAGCGCCTTCTCGGTGGCCGGCACCGGGCCGACGCCCATCACCTCGGGCTCGACACCGGCGAACGCGTAGGACACCAGCCGCATCTTCACCGGCAGCCCCAGCTCCTGGGCCACGTCCTCGGCGGCGATCAGCGAGGCGGTGGCGCCGTCGTTGAGCCCCGCGGCGTTGCCCGGCGTGACGCGCCCGTGCGCCCGGAACGGGGTCTTGAGCCCTGCCAGGTTCTCCAGCGTGGTGCCGGGCCGCATCGGCTCGTCGGCGGTGGCCAGGCCCCACCCCGTCTCCCCGCCCTCCGGCGAGGTGCGGCGGATCGAGATCGGCACCAGGTCCGGCTGGATCTTGTCGTTCGCGTACGCCTTGGCCGCCTTCTCCTGGCTGCGCACCGCGAAGGCGTCGGCGCGCTCCTTGGTCAGGTGCGGGAAGCGGTCGTGCAGGTTCTCGGCTGTCATGCCCATGAACATCGCCGACTCGTCGACCAGCTTCTCCGAGACGAAGCGCGGGTTGGGGTCGACGCCCTCGCCCATCGGGTGGCGGCCCATGTGCTCGACGCCGCCGGCGACGACGATGTCGTACGCGCCGAAGGCGATCGAGCCGGAGGTCGTGGTCACGGCCGTCATCGCGCCCGCGCACATCCGGTCGATGGAGTAGCCGGGGACGGTCTTCGGCAGCCCCGCGAGGATTCCGGCGGTGCGGCCCAGGGTCAGCCCCTGGTCACCGATCTGGGTGGTCGCCGCGACGGCGACCTCGTCGATGCGCTCCGGAGGCAGGTCGGGGTTGCGGCGCAGCAGCTCACGGATGCACTTGACGACCAGGTCGTCGGCGCGGGTCTCGTGATAGATGCCCTTGGGGCCCGCCTTGCCGAACGGTGTGCGAACGCCGTCGACGAAGACGACGTCCCTTGCGGTACGAGGCACTTTGGCTCTCCTCCAGGTGCGGCCAGGGGTCTGTCACTCCCCATGCTACTTGTCGGTAACCACCTGGCAAGGGTCGCCCTCGTCACCCCGTTGTGGGCAATCGTTCCGAGGGGCGGTCCGAGTGCCCACAACCAGGAAGTGGTGCTCTTTACGCGGAAGCCGTCAGCGCCACGCGCAGCAGGTCGACGGTCTGGGCGATCTGCCACTCACGGGCGCCCAGTGCGCGGAGTGCCCCGGCAACCGAGTCGACGGAAACCTCCGCCGGAGGCTCCCAGCACAGGCGCCGCACCGTGTCAGGCGTCAGCAGATTCTCCTGCGGCAGGTTCAGCTCCTCCGCGTGCTGCGTGACCGCCGCGCGCGCTGCCGCGAGCCGGGCCGCAGCCGCCGGGTCCTTGTCGGCCCAGGAGCGCGGCGGGGGCGGCCCGTTGGTCGTCTGCGACTGCTGCGGCAGCTGCTCCTCGGGCAGCGCCCGGGCCCGCTCGACGGCCGCCTGCCACTGGTCGAGCTGCTTGCGGCTCATCCGCTGCCCGAATCCGGGCAGCGCGGCCAGCGCCCTGGCGTTGGCGGGCATCGCCAGCGCCGCCTCCACGATGGCGGCGTCGGACAGCACCTTGCCCGGCGAGACGTCCCGCTTGCGCGCCACCGCGTCCCGCGCCTGCCACAGTTCCCGTACGACAGCCATCTGGCGGCGCCGCCGCACCTTGTGCATACCGGAGGTGCGCCGCCACGGGTCCTTGCGCGGGGGCGGGGCCGGGGCCGCCGCGATGGCCGCGAACTCCTCCTGGGCCCACTCCAGCTTCCCCTGCCGGGACAGCTCCTGCTCCAGCGCGTCCCGCAGGTCGACCAGGAGTTCCACGTCCAGTGCCGCGTACCGCAGCCAGGGCTCGGGCAGCGGCCGGGTGGACCAGTCCACGGCGGAGTGGCCCTTCTCCAAGGCGTATCCGAGTACGTTCTCCACCATGGCGCCCAGTCCGACCCGGGCGAACCCGGCGAGGCGCCCGGCCAGCTCGGTGTCGAAGAGCCGCATGGGCCGCATGCCTATTTCCCGCAGGCACGGCAGGTCCTGGCTGGCGGCGTGCAGCACCCACTCGGTGCCCGCGAGCGCCGCGTCCAGGCCGGACAGATCGGGACAGGCGACGGGGTCGATCAGCGCGGTGCCCGCGCCCGCGCGGCGCAGCTGCACCAGATAGGCCCGCTGTCCGTAGCGGTACCCGGACGCGCGTTCGGCGTCGACGGCCACCGGGCCGCTCCCCACGGCGAAGGCGTCCGTCATCCGCGCCAGCTCCTCGGCTGTCACCGTGACGGGAGGGATCCCCTCGCGTGGTTCCAGGAGAGGGACCGGCGCCGGCGCTGCGTCCTGGAGGTGGGCCTGAGCTGCGGATGCTGATGCGGTCTCTTGGGCGTCGGTCACCAGTCAAGGGTATCCGCGCGCACGCAATGGCGAGCGCCCGCCGACGGAACGTTACGTCGACGGGCGCCCGGAAAGCTGAAAAGCGGGGGGAAAGCGAGGGAGGCAGGGGGTACCGGAGAGTAGGGGTGGGGGGTCAGTGGATGATGCCCGTCCGCAGGGCGACGGCGACCATCCCGGCACGGTCGCCGGTGCCCAGCTTGCGGGCGATCCGGGCGAGGTGGCTCTTGACCGTCAGCGCCGAGAGGCCCATCGACACACCGATGGCCTTGTTGGACTGGCCCTCGGCCACCAGGCGCAGCACCTCGACCTCGCGGCCCGACAGCTCCCGGTAGCCGCCCGGGTGGCCGGGGCCACCGGGGCCGCCACCCGGCCTGCGGTGCATGCGCGCGGCAGCGGCGGCGCCGATGGGTGCGGCACCGTGCCGGGTGGGCAGCGGGCCGCCCAGGTTGGTGCGGGTGCCGGTGACGACATAGCCCTTGACGCCGCCGGCCAGCGCGTTGCGTACGGCGCCGATGTCGTCGGCGGCGGAGAGCGCCAGGCCGTTGGGCCAGCCCGCCGCTCTGGTCTCGGACAGCAGGCTGAGCCCGGAGCCGTCGGGCAGGTGGACGTCGGCCACGCAGATGTCGCGTGGGTTGCCGATTCGGGGGCGGGCCTCCGCGATGGACGACGCCTCGATCACGTCCCGTACGCCGAGAGCCCACAGGTGGCGGGTCACGGTGGAACGGACGCGGGGGTCGGCCACGACGACCATGGCCGTCGGCTTGTTCGGGCGGTAGGCGACCAGGCTTGTGGGGTGCTCAAGGAGAACAGACACCGGGCCTCCTGGGGGGAGTGGCTGTGGGGGACGGATCCGAACGAGTCGGGTATTCCGCGTGAAGGGTCACAGACTCCTTCGGCACCTTCTCCACCCCTCTTTAGAGAAAGATCACGAATTAGTGACCCGAATTTCCACAATGCCGTTTCCCCGGGCATTTTCCTCCGTCGGAAAGATTCCTTTGTCTACACAGAGACCGACGGTCCGGCGGCCGGAATTGTCCGGCGTCTTTGTAGACAAAACGCCGCACCCGAAGGGTGCGGCGATGAAGAGAGGGCGCGCCCCGTCCCGCACGACTCAGCAACGGGCACCCCCTGGTCACACAAGGGGGTGCCCGTCAGTACAGGGGAGGGGCCAGGTCCTAGCGCGGGCCCCGGCGCTGCGGCAGCTGCACCACCGAGGTGCCCTCGCCCGTCTCGGGCGGCAACCCCGCGCATTGGCAGAGGAGTTCGCACCAGGCCGTCAGATGCGCGGCCGCATCCGGCGTGGTGCCCTCCGGGGTCCAGCTCGCCCGGATCTCCAGCACTTCCTCGGCGGCGCGCTCCGCCAGCCCGCCGAAGTAGGCGGAGCTCGACCGCGTCACCGTCCCGCTCGGCTCCCCGTACCCGGCGCCCCGCGCCTCCAGCGCTCCGGTCAGCCAGGTCCAGGTCACCTCGGGCAGCAGCGGGTCACCGGCGATCTCCGGCTCCAGCTCGGCCCGGCCCAGGGTGACCACCCGGAATGTGCCCTGCCAGGACTCCTGGCCCTGCGGATCGTGCAGCAGCACGAACCGCCCGTCGGCCAGTTCGGTCCCCGCGTCGTCCGGCTCCGTCACCGTCGCCTCCAGTGCGAAGGAGTACGGTGCCAGCCGCCGGGGCGCGGGGAGCGTCGAGAGCCGGACCTCGGGGCGCGGCCGGGTCTCGCTCAGCGCCGCGACAGCCGCCCGGAAAGGGGGCGGCGAGGAGTCCCCGCCCCCGCCCCCGGAGCCTCCCGTCCCGCTGGTGTCTTCCACTCCGCCGGAGCCTCCCGCCTTCGCCGCCCGAGCCGCAGTCATGGCCCGAAGAGTAGGCGGACGGCGGGCCCGAGGCTGGTAGGGACACCCCATTACGCCGTGGGAGACTTCGGGTGTGAGTGGAAACGACCGCCCTGAGGGCCAGCCGACGCAGACATCTCACGCCGTAGCGGGCGCCGCGGCGGACAAGACGTCCTCACCGTTCCTCCGCGCTTGCCGCCGTGAGCCCGTGCCGCACACGCCGGTGTGGTTCATGCGGCAGGCCGGCCGCTCACTGCCGGAGTACCGCAAGGTGCGCGAGGACATCGCGATGCTCGACTCGTGCATGCGGCCCGACCTGGTCGCCGAGATCACCCTGCAGCCCGTGCGCCGGCACAAGGTGGACGCCGCGATCTACTTCAGCGACATCGTCGTCCCCCTCAAGGCCATCGGTGTCGACCTGGACATCAAGCCGGGCGTCGGCCCCGTCGTCGAGAAGCCCATCCGCACTCGCGCCGACCTGGAGCGGCTGCGGCCCCTGGACCCCGAGGACGTCTCGTACGTCACCGAGGCCGTCGGCATCCTCACCCGGGAGCTGGGCGCCACTCCGCTCATCGGCTTCGCCGGTGCCCCCTTCACGCTGGCCAGCTACCTGGTCGAGGGCGGCCCCTCCAAGAACCACGAGCGCACCAAGGCCCTGATGTACGGGGACCCCGAGCTGTGGGCCGACCTGCTGGACCGGCTCGCAGACATCACCGCCGCGTTCCTCAAGGTGCAGATCGAGGCGGGCGCCAATGCTGTGCAGCTGTTCGACTCGTGGGTGGGCGCGCTCGCCCCTGACGACTACCGGCGCAGCGTCCAGCCCGCCTCCCGGAAGGTCTTCGGGGCCGTCGCCGGCTACGGGGTGCCCCGCATCCACTTCGGCGTCGGTACCGGTGAGCTGCTCGGTCTCATGGGGGAGGCCGGAGCGGATGTCGTCGGTGCCGACTGGCGGGTGCCGGTGGACGAGGCCGCACGCCGGGTCGGCCCCGGCAAGGCGATCCAGGGCAACCTGGACCCGGCCGTCCTCTTCGCGCCCCGCGAGGCAGTGGAGCGCCAGGCCGCGCACATCCTGCAGGCCGCACGCGGGCTGGAGGGGCACATCTTCAACCTGGGCCACGGGGTACTCCCCGACACGGACCCCCAGGCCCTGACGGACCTGGTGGCGTACGTGCACGAACACAGCGCGCGCTGAGGGCTGAGGGCGGACGGACCGGCTGCGGCCCACACCCCGGGGGTCAGCCCTCCCGGACGGCGGCGGCCGCCTTGCGGGCGGCGATCAGGACCGGGTCCCACACCGGGCTGAACGGCGGGGCGTAGCCCAGGTCCAAAGACGTCATCTGCTCCACCGTCATACCCGCGTGCAACGCGACCGCGGCGATGTCCACCCGCTTCCCCGCGTTCTCGCGGCCGACGATCTGGACGCCGAGCAGCCGCCCCGAGCGGCGTTCGGCGAGCATCTTGACGTGGATCGGCCGGGTGCCCGGGTAGTAACCGGCCCGGGTCGTCGACTCGATCACCACGCTGGTGAAGCGGAGCCCGACGGCGGCGGCCTGCGCCTCCAGCAGACCCGTCCTGGCGATCTCCAGGTCGCACACCTTGCTGACGGCCGTGCCGACCACGCCGGGGAAGGTGGCGTAGCCGCCGCCGATGTTGGCGCCGATGACCTGGCCGTGCTTGTTGGCGTGCGTGCCCAGCGGCACGTGCTGAGGGCGGCCGGAGACGAGGTTGAGGACTTCCACGCAGTCGCCGCCAGCCCAGATGTTGTCCTGGCCGCGCACCCGCATCGCCAGATCCGTCAGCAGCCCGCCCGACTCGCCCAGCGGCAATCCCGCCTCGCGCGCCAGCTCGGTCGCCGGTCGCACGCCCAGCCCCAGTACGACGACGTCGGCCGGGTACTCGGCGTCCTGGGTGGCGACCGCGCACGCGCGTCCCCGCTCGTCGGTACGGACCTCGGTGACGGAGGCGCCCAGCACCGTCTCGATGTCCATCGAGCACATCGCCTCGTGCACCAACTCGCCCATGTCCGGGTCGAGGGTGGACATCGGCTGCTCGGCCTTCTCCAGCACCGTCACCTGGTAGCCGCGCCGCACGAACGCCTCGGCCATCTCCACGCCGATGTAGCCGGCGCCGACGACGACCGCCCTGCGCGGGGAGGCGCCGCCGGACTCCACCCTCCCCCGGACTCCGTGGGGGAGGTGACCCCGTTCCAGCGCGTCCAGCAGCCGCTGACCGTCGTCCAGCGTCTGCACCCCGTGGACGCCCTCCGCGTCGATGCCCGGCAGCGGTGGGCGTACCGGGACGGCGCCGGTGGCCAGCACCAGCTGGTCGTAGCCCACCCAGCGCTCGGTGCCCTCCTGCTCCGTCACCCGGACCCGCTGTCCCGGCACATCGAGCTCGACCGCCTCGGTACGCATCCGCAGATCGATGCCGCGTGAGCGGTGCTCCTCGGGCGAGCGGGCGACGAGACTGTCCCGCTCGGTGACCTGACCGCCCACCCAGTAGGGGATGCCGCAGGCCGAGTAGGAGGAGAAGCGGCCCCGCTCGAAGGCCACGATCTCCAGCTCCCCCGGGCCCTTGAGCCGGCGCGCCTGCGCGGCGGCCGACATGCCCGTCGCATCCCCGCCGATGACCACCATCCGCTCCGCTGCCGCCATCACGGACGCTCCTTTCGCCGTGCGGGCCGCGCCGCCCACCGGATCCGCTGTCACTGACAGGGCCCACGCTATGCGCCGGATGCCGTTCTGCGAGACTTGCCCGTATGCACGTACTTGTCATCGGGGGCGGTATCTCCGGGCTGGCCGCCGCGCATCAACTGCTGGCGTCCGGCGCGCGGGTGACCCTCGCCGAGGCCGACACCCGACTCGGCGGCAAGCTGCGTGTGGGCAGCATCGCCGGAACGGCCGCCGTCGACCTGGGCGCCGAGTCCATGCTGGCCCGCCGCCCGGAGGCGGTGGAGCTGGCGCGCGCCGTGGGTCTGGGCGAGCAGCTCCAGCCGCCGTCCGTCGCCGGGGGCGCGATCTGGACGCGCGGCGCCGTACGGCCCATGCCCAAGGGACATCTGATGGGCGTACCCGGCGATCCGAGCGCGGTCAGCGGGGTGCTCTCGCCCGAGGGGCTGGCCCGGATCAGCGAGGACGGGCGGCTGCCGCGCACCGAGCTCGGCGCCGACGTGGCCGTGGGCAGCTATGTCGCCGAGCGGCTCGGCCGGGAGGTCGTCGACCGGCTGGTGGAACCCCTGCTGGGCGGGGTCTACGCCGGTGACGCGTACCGCATCTCGATGCGCGCCGCCGTCCCGCAGCTGTACGAGGCGGCGCGCGGCGAACGCTCCCTGCTGGCCGCGGTACGCGCCGTGCAGGACCGCGCCGCCGCCACGCCCGCACCCGCGGGGCCGGTCTTCATGGGCATCGAGGGCGGCGTCGGACGGCTGCCCCAGGCCGTGGCCGACGCCTGCGCCGCCAAGGGCGCCGACATCCGGCTGAACACCCCGGTGCGCGAGCTGCGTCGTACGACCTCCGACGGCGAGCCCGGCTGGCTGGCCGTGACCGACTCCGAGGTATTGCGCGCCGACGCCGTCGTACTGGCCACCCCCGCACCGGCCGCGGCCAGGCTGCTGGCCCCGCATGCGCCCGCCGCGGCCACGGCGCTCGACGCGGTCGAGTACGCCTCGATGGCCCTGGTCACCCTCGCCTTCCGCAGGTCCGAGGCGGACCGCGTACCGGATGGCAGCGGCTTCCTGGTGCCGCCCGTCGACGGCCGCGCAATCAAGGCCGCCACCTTCTCCGCGCACAAGTGGAGCTGGGCCGCCGAACAGGACCCCTCCCTGTTCGTGCTGCGCACCTCGCTGGGCCGCTACGGCGAGGAACACCTGCTCCAGCGGGACGACGCCGAACTGGTGGAGCTGTCGCTGCGCGACCTGCGCGCCGCCACCGGACTGGACGCGCGCCCCGTCGACACCCTTGTCTCCCGCTGGGACAGCGGACTGCCGCAGTACCCGGTCGGACACCTCGAGCGCGTGGCCGCCGTACGCGCGGCCACAGACGCGCTGCCGGGCCTCGCCGTGGCCGGCGCCGTCTACGGGGGCGTGGGGATTCCCGCCTGCGTGGCCGACGGCCGGCGAGCGGCCCGGCAGGTACTGCAAGCAGCCGCATCGGCTGAGTCGGTCAACGAGAACGGTGAGAAGACACGCCATGAGTGAGGCACCGCAGAAGTCGCCCAACGCGGGCAAGAAGGCCAAGGACCTCAACGAGGTCATCCGCTACACCCTCTGGTCGGTCTTCCGGCTGCGTGACGTGCTCCCCGAGGACCGCGCCGGGTACGCGGACGAGGTGGAGGAGCTGTTCGGCCGGCTCGCCGCCAAGGACGTGGTCGTCCGCGGTACGTACGACGTCTCCGGACTGCGGGCCGACGCCGACCTGATGATCTGGTGGCACTCGGAGGACTCCGACGCGCTCCAGGACGCCTACAACCGCTTCCGCCGCACCAGGCTGGGCCGCGCGCTGGAGCCCGTCTGGTCGAACATGGCGCTGCACCGCCCCGCCGAGTTCAACAAGTCGCACATCCCGGCCTTCCTCGCCGACGAGGAGCCGCGCGCCTATGTGAGCGTCTACCCCTTCGTGCGCAGCTACGAGTGGTACCTGCTGCCCGACGAGGACCGCCGCCGGATGCTCGCCGACCACGGCAAGATGGCCCGTGGCTTCCCCGACGTCCGGGCCAACACCGTGCCTGCCTTCTCGCTGGGCGACTACGAGTGGATTCTCGCCTTCGAGGCCGACGAGCTGTACCGCATCGTCGACCTGATGCGGCACCTGCGCGGTTCGGAGGCGCGCCGGCATGTGCGGGAGGAGATCCCCTTCTTCACGGGCCGCCGCAAGCCGCTGCGCGAGCTGGTCGCGGGGCTGGCGTAAGCCCTTCAGCGGGCGACCCGCGTGTTGGCGCTCGGCAGCGCACGTTGCCGGGCGCCCGGCCTCGGCTCGGGCCGCGCGGCGCACTCCGCATGGGTGCCCGGCGTCTTGCCGTCGAGGAGGTACCGCTCGATGTGGGTGTCCATGCAGGGGTTGCCCCCGCTGACCCCGTGGTTGCCGGCGCCGCGCTCGGTCACGAGTGAGGACCCGGCCAGCCGGCGCTGGGTCTCCAGGGCGCCGTCGTACGGCGTGGCGGCGTCGTGGGTGGCGGCCACCAGCAGTACGTCAGGGAGCTCACTCGCGTCGGCGCCGACGTCCAGCGGCTTGTCCGGTTGCGTCTTCCAGTAGGCGCACGGCAGGTTCATCCAGGCGTTCTCCCAGGTGTTGAACGGTGCCACGGCCGCCGTCGCGGTGTTGTCCCTCTCCCAGCGCTCCCAGTCGCGCGGCCAGGGCGCGTCCTGGCACTCGACAGCGTTGTAGACGGCGTTGCCGTTCTCCTCGCTCCGCGCCTTCTCCATCTTGGGCGCGGCCAGCTTCACCAGCGGTTCCGGGTCGCCCTCCCGGAAGTCGGAGAGGACCTGTGCGTACGGGGCCCAGGTGACGTCCGCGTATCCGGTGTCCAGATAGGTGGCGAGCAGTTCCTTGGAGCCGACCGTGCCGCCCGCGGGCCGCCGGTCGACGGCCGCCCGCACCGCGTCGAAGGAGCGCTGCACCTGCTGGGCCGTGTGTCCCAGACGGTAGGTGTCGTGGTGCCGGGCGACCCAGCTCTTCCAGTCCGCCCAGCGCCGTTCGAAGGCGCGGTCCTGGTCGAGGTTGGCCTGGTACCAGACGCTCTCCGGCGACGGATCGACGACGCTGTCGAGCACCAGGCGGCGGACGTGGCCGGGGAAGAGCGTGGCGTAGACGGAGCCGATGTAGGTGCCGTAGGAGACCCCGAGGTAGTTGAGCTTGCGCTGCCCCAGGGCTGCGCGCAGTACATCCAGGTCGCGGGCGTTGTTCGGCGTGGTGTAGTGCCGTAGCCGGTCGGGCTGGGCCTTGGCGCAGCCGGCGGCGTAGGCCGCGGCCTTCCGCTTCATGGCCTGCTTGAACTCGGGGCCGGGGTGCTCGGGGGAGTGGTTGGGGCCCCTGAGGAACTCCGCGGGGTCCTGGCAGGAGAGCGGGTCGGAGCGGCCGACGCCGCGAGGCGCGTAGCCGACGAAGTCGTAGCTCGCGTTCAGGCGCTTCCACAGGCCGCCGAGCTTCGAGTAGAGGGGGAACTTCATGGCGCTGCCCCCAGGGCCGCCCGGGTTGTAGACAAGCGAACCCAGGTGCTGGTCGCTGTCGCCGGTGGCCCGGGCCCTGCTGACGGTGAGGTGGATCTGCTCGCCGTCCGGCCGGGCATAGTCGACCGGGACCGAGACGGTGCCGCACTCGACGAAGCCGGGCAGCCGCTCGGCCGCGGGGCAGTGCCGCCACTCGATGCCGCGCGCCGCCGCGTCTGCGGCCGCCGCCTTGACGCCGGCCGACTCCGGTACGCGCCCGGACGGCGTCAAGGCGCCGTGGTCGGCCGCCGTGGAGGCGGGCGCCAGGGTGAGGGCCAGGGCACCGACTGCCGAGGGGATCGCTGCTGCGCGCACTGAGGCTCCCGCTGTGTGTCGCTGTCGCTCCGTCAGCCATGCCCCAGGGCACCGCCGCTCATATTGGATGCTCAGCGGCTCATACGCAGATGTAAAGGATCACCCTTCCGGTGTCGCGGAACACCGCCCGATCGGGGCGGTCCGGGCAGGGGAGTCGGCGCTGGGAGCCACCGTCGGCCGGGCTGGTGCCGAAAGCCACCGCCGCCGTGCCCTGCCCGGTGTCGCTGTCTCAGCGCGGCCGCGGGCCCGCGCGGTGCCTGTACCAGCGCTTGAGTTCCCTGCGCGAGCTCCGGGGGAGCCGGGCCTCCTTGAGCACATACGCGGCGAAGTGCAGTGCGTCCCAGCGGTAGTTGGCCGTCATGGGCCGCCCTGTGGCGTACGCGGTGAACAGGGCCCGGTACTCCTCAGCGCCGAGGAGCTCCGGCAGCCTCGGCGCCACCTTCGCGACGATGTCGGCGCGCTTGGCCCGCAGCGCCCTGGCCTGGATCTCCAGCCTCTCCCGGTCGAAGCCGGGCGGCGCGGCCGCGCCGGCGACCAGCGCCGACAGCAGCGCCGCCTGGTCACGGCCCAGCCGGGCCCGCGCGTCATCGGACACCGGTGGCTCCCCGCCGTGCGGCGTCGGCCGCGGCCTCGGCCACGGCACCGATCCGGTCCAGCTCCGCGGCCAGCTCCGCTGCCGGAGGGAAGTTCTCGTCCCGCTCCAGCAGCACCCCGGGCGGTACCGTCCTGGCGCACAGCTCGGCCAGGACATCCAGCACGGGCCCGGTCACCGGGTGGCCATGGCTGTCGTGCCAGACGCCGCCGCGTTCGACACCGCCCGCCACATGGACGTAGCTGAGTGCCTCCAGCGGCAGCCGGTCCAGCGCGGTCACCGGGTCCTCGCCGCGGTTCACCCGATTGGTGTGCAGGTTGGCGACGTCGATCAGCAGGCCGACGCCGGTGCGCTCGACCAGCTCGGCCAGGAACTCGCCCTCGGTCAGCTCCTCGTGGGGCCAGCTGATGAGGGCTGCGATGTTCTCCACGGCCAGCGGCACCGGTAGCGCCTCCTGCGCGATACGGATGTTCTCGCACAGCACGTCCAGCGCGTCCCGGGTGCGGGGCACCGGCAGCAGGTGACCGGCCTCCATCCGGGGGAGGCCCGTGCTGCCGCCACCGGCCCTGACGAACGCGATGTGCTCGGTCACCAGCGGAGCGTCCAGCGCCTCGGCGCACGCGGCGAGCGCGGCCAGCCGCTCGGGGCAGGGGCGCTCGGCGCCACCGAGGCCGAGCGACACTCCGTGCGGCACCACCACGGTGCCGCGCTTCCGCAACCGCAGCAGCGAGTCCGGCAGATGGCCCGGACACACGTTCTCGGCGACGACCTCGACCCAGTCGATACCCGGCAGCGCCTCGATGCCGTCCGCGATCTCGGGACGCCAGCCGATTCCGGTGCCCAGCCTCTCCATGGCCCGCTCCTCCCCCGTGGCTGCGTCAGGACTCCTGCTCCGCCGGCACGGCTTCATGCGCGGAGCGCGGCTGTTCAGAGCTGAACTTGAGCTTCGGGTGCACGCGAGCTTCCCGCAGCGGCCTTCGGCACGCTCGGGATCAGTCCGCGGACCGCAGCGCCGGGTGCTCCGCGACGACCGTGCACGAGCCGGGCGCGACCTCGGTGAACCCGGCGTCCCTGACCACCGGGAGCCCGCCGCCGGTCAACTCCGCCCAGTGCGCGTGCCCGTGTGCCGGTCGCACGGCCAACGGAAAGCCCGCCGCGCGCCACTCGGTTCGCGCGGCGGCGTCCAGCTGCCACCAGGCGAGCTGCGCGGCGTGGCCCGCCTGGGCCATGGCCTTGCCCGCCGACATCTCCACCTCCGGGCTGAGCCACAGCACGGGCGTACCGGCGGCGGGTGCGGCCGGCGGCCGAGGATCGTCCAGCTCCGTACCCGACACCTGGAGCCGCGCCAGCTCCCGGGGCCAGCCGTCCAGCGGAACCGGTGGGAAGACCCGCACCTGGGCCGTACGCCCCGGCACGGTGATGCCCTCCAGCAGCTCGGTGCGCCGCCACTCCGCGCCGCGGGCCCGGCGTACCACCTTGCGGATCTGCCGCTCCTCCCACAGCCGCACCCGCTTGTGCCACTCGCCGGTCTCCTCGGCCGTACGCGGGTCGGCCAGCAGCGTGAGCACCGCGCGGGCCGCCGTCTCCAGGGCGTCCGTACGCGCCGGCGGTGCCGTGCGCTCGATACGGACGACGAGGGGCAGGACGAACCGGTCGGGTTCGGCGGGGTGCGGTGCTGCGGGTGCGGAGACGGTCACACCGTTCAGTCTGCCAGCGGCCGGAGCCGCTCCTAGGATCGGGCCCATGAGGCTGGAGAACGTGGGCCGCCGCTACCGTGCGGGCGGCCCCTGGGTACTGCGCGGGGTGAATCTCGACCTGCGCGCGGGCACTCTGCTGCGCGTGGAAGGCGGCAACGGAACGGGCAAGTCCACCCTGCTGCGGCTGATGGCGGGGATCGACGCGCCCAGCGCGGGACGCGTCCGCGCCCGCCCGCGCACGCGCGGCTATGTCCCCGAACGCTTCCCCGCCGCACTCCCGTTGACAGCGCTCGGCTACCTCACCCATCTCGGCCGCGTGCGTGGACTCGGCAAGCGGGCGGCCGCCGAGGAGGGCGCCGCCTGGCTGGAGCGGTTCGGCGCCGGGCAGTACGCCGCGACCAGGATGCGGGAGCTGTCCAAGGGCAGCGCACAGAAAGTCGCCGTCGCACAGGCCCTCGTCGGCAGTCCTGGGCTGCTGGTGCTCGACGAGGCATGGACCGGCCTCGACCAGCACGCCCGTACGGTGCTCGACACCGTGGTGCGCGGGCGGGTGGCTTCCGGCGCCACCGTGGCCTTCGTCGACCACGACCCGGCCCGGCTCGCCGGTGCTCCGGACCTGACCGTGCGGGTCGCGCCGGGGGGTCTGGTCACCGCGGCCGAGCCGGTGGAAGGCGTGCGTCGGCCCGCGATGACGCGCATCGAAGCGCTGGGGGCGCCCGGCGCCGGGGCGCCCGAGGGTCTGCCGGGAAGCGCGCGGCCGCGGCTCGCGCCGAACGGCGAGCTGGCGCTGACGGTGCCGGAAGCCGACTCCGACGCGGCGCTGCGGGCCCTGTTGGCAGCCCGGCCGGGCTGGCACATCCGTTCCGTACGACCGCTCGGGGAGCGGGAAGGGGACTCCGCATGAAGGCCACGAAGGTCACGAAGGCCATGAAGGCCATGAAGGCCATGAAGGCCATGAAGGCCATGAAGGCCACGAAGGCCACGAAGGCCATGAAGGCCATGAAGGCCACGCCATGAAGGCCACGCTCGCGCTGACCCGCTACCAGCTGGCCCTGCTGGTGCGCTCCCAGCGGTGGCTCGCGCCGCTGCTGCTGTACGTCGGACTGCTGGCTGTCGGCGTCCGCGCCGGGCAGCCGGTGCTGGACTCGCTCGGGCTCGCCGCCGCCGCGCTGCTGCCCGTCGCCGCGTGGCTGGTACGCGGCTGTGTGACGGCCGAGCCCACCGCTGCCAGACACTGCGCCGCCGCCGCGGCCGGCGCCTGGCGCGTGCACCTCGCGGGCGTCACCGCCGGGGCTGTCATGGCACTGCTGTTCGGGTGCACGGGGGCGGGAGTGGTGGCCTGGCTGAGTGCACCGCGGAGCACCGACGGCTCCGCCGCCGTGCCGCTGCTGCCTGCCGTGGCCGCCGGCCTGTGCGGGGTCCTGGCCTGTGTGCTGACGGGAGCCGCTGTGGGGGCCCTGGGCAACCGGCCGTTGATCCGCTCGCGGGGCTACGCGGTCTGCGCCACCCTGCTGGGGAGCGTCGCAGCGCTCGCGCTGGGCGCCTCTCCCGCCAACGCGGCGGTCACCGGGCTGGTGCACGGCTCCACCAGGGGTGAGGTGCAGGTGCCTTGGCTCGCGTTGCTCGCCGCGGTCGTGGTTGCGGGCCTCGCCGCGCTTGCGGCGTGCGTTGCGGCTGCCCGCCGCGGGTGAGGGAGTTCTTTCCCGCCGCTGCGGTTGGTGCCGTCGGCCGGGTGCGGGGCGCTCCCCCTTCGGGGCGCGCCCCGCAGGCGTGCGCCCTCAGTGTTTCCAGGGGCCCGTGACCGCGAACGTGGTGCCCGGCGTGTAGCAGTTGACGTACATGGTGCGACCGTCGGGGGAGAAGGTCACGCCCGCGAACTCGCCCCACTCGGGTTCCTCGGGTGTGCCGATGTTCTGGGCGCCCCGCGCCATCGGGTAGACGGTGCCGCGCCGGGTGAGGCCGAAGACGTGCTGGGCGCCCGCGCCGTCCTCGCACACCATCAGTCCGCCGCCGGGGGCGAGGCAGATGTTGTCGGGCTCCTCGCCGGGCAGTTGCACATCGGTGTCGGGTCCGAAGACGACGACCAGGGTGAGGCGGCGGCTCCGCGGATCGTAGCGCCACACCTGGCCGAAGTGGTCACCCTGCGAGCCCTCCGCGCTGCGCGCGTAGCTGGAGACGAAGTAGACGCAGGAGCCGCCCCAGTAGCAGCCCTCCAGCTTCTGCGCGTGGGTGATGCCCCCCTTGCCGAAGTCCTGGAGACGGATGGGGGTCTCCTTGGCGAGCGGGTCGGGGACCTCGACCCATTCGACGCCGTCGAAGGAGGTGCCCGTCTCGGTGACGGCCGAGAGGTCCGGTACGCCCGGCACCCGCATGGCCTCCAGCGTGCCGCCCGCGTGCAGCGAACCGTAACCGCCCTTGGGCTTCTTCGGCAGGAAGCGGTAGAAGAGCCCGAAGGGCTTGTCGAAGGCGTCCTCGGTCTCATAGACGACCCCGGTACGCGGATCGAAGGCGACCGCCTCGTGCTGGAAGCGGCCCATTGCCTCGAGCGGCTCGACGGAGGTGGGCCTGCGGCGGTCGAAGCCGACTTCGAAGATGAAGCCGTGGTCCTTGGTGTAGCCGTCCTCACCGGCGCGCAGCTCGGTTTCCTCACAGGTCAGCCAGGTGTCCCAGAGGCTCGGCCCGCCCGCGCAGTTGGTCGAGGTGCCCGCGATGCCGACGCGTTCGGCCAACACGTCGCCGTCGCGGTCCACTTCGAGGACGGTGCAGCCGCCCTTGGCTGCGGGGTCGTAGGTCAGCCCCTCGACCGTGGGGACGGGCACCCGCGCGTTCATCCGGTTCTCGTGGTTGCGGACCAGCCAGGTGCGGCCCCGGCGGGCACCGGCGAAGGCGGCCATGCCGTCGCAGTTGCTGGGCACCTTGCCCTCACCCGAGCGGAGCGGATCGCCCTCGCGGGAGAGCACCTTGTAGCGGAAGCTCTTGGGCAGGTCGAGCAGCCCGTCGGGGTCGGGGACGAGCGGGCCGTAGCCCGCGCTGCCGCCGGTGGACTGGGCAGCGGCGGTTCCTGTGAACAATTCCGAGAGCGCGCCGCTGAAGGCGACTGCCGCCCCGGCGGCTCCGGTTCTTGCCAGCAGTTGACGTCGGCTCGTGGGCATCGGGCACTCTCCCCTGTTGGCGGACAGGTGACCCAGCGTGTTTACCATGCGCACCAGCGTGCGCACACCGCTCAGGACGCAACCGACATGAACTCGGCCGCACCGACCATGCACTCGGCGGTGTCGGCGGGGTCAGCAGTGTCCCCCGGTGAGCCGGGCCGGGTCAGCCGTCGGCGCCGACCAGCGCGCCGCCGTCCCTGGCGAGCGCGGTCAGCCGTGAGATGGCCCGGAAGTACTTCTTGCGGTACCCGCCCTTGAGCATGTCCTCGCTGAACAGCCGGTCGAAGGGCGCGCCCGAGGCCAGTACGGGCACCTCGCGGTCGTAGAGCCGGTCGGCGAGCACGACGAGGCGCAGCGCCGTCGACTGGTCGGGGACCGGCGTCAGCCCCGTCAGACAGACCGCCCGCACACCCCGCACCAGTTCGCCGTAGCGGCTGGGGTGGACGCTGGAGAGGTGGCCCAGCAGGGCGGAGAAGTCGTCCAGCGAGGCGCCGGGTATCCGGTGCGCGGCCCGGGTGACCTCCTCGGCGGCGTACGGCTCGGGCGCCTCGGGCAGCCCGCGGTGGCGGTAGTCCTCACCGTCGATGCGCAGGGTGCGGAAGTGCGCGGACAGGCCCTGGATCTCCCGGAGGAAGTCGGCGGCGGCGAACCGCCCCTCACCCAGCTTGCCCGGCAGGGTGTTCGAGGTGGCCGCGAGCGCCACGCCGTTCTCCACCAGCCTGGCCAGCAGGCTGGAGACGAGCACCGTGTCGCCCGGGTCGTCCAGTTCGAACTCGTCGATGCACAGCAGTTGGTGGTCGCCGAGGGTCCGCACGGTCTGCTGGAAGCCCAGCGCGCCCACCAGGTTCGTCAGCTCGACGAAGGTGCCGAACGCCTTGCGCCCGGGCGCGGCCGGTGCCGCGTGCCACAGGGAGGCGAGCAGGTGCGTCTTGCCGACGCCGTAGCCGCCGTCCAGATACACCCCGCGGGGGCCGGCGGGCGCCGCCTGCTTCGGTACCCGGCGGAACCAGCGCCTGGGTCCGCCGCCGTCCGCGCTCCGCGAGGCACCGCCGAGGCGGTCCGCGAACGCGCCGAGCACCCGTACCGCCTCGGTCTGGCTGGGCTGCGCGGGGTCGGGTATGTAGGTGGCGAAGCGCACACCGTCGAAGCGCGGAGGCGGCACCATCTCGGCCACCAACTGGTCGGCCGGGACGTGTGGCTCGCGTGCGGTGAGGGCGACGGGTGCGTCGCCGGGGCCGCCGGGGGCCTCGGAGCCGGTCTCGGATATGTGCGCTTCGGTCGTTGACACGATTGTCATGCTAGTCGGCCAGCGCCCGCGTACGTGCCGCCCGCCGGGCGTGCGCCGTGCCACACTGCGCGCATGCGACGCCTGTTCCCATCGAGCACAGCCCCCGTACCCGCCGCTGACGCCGCCGACGCGCCCGTGTCGCCGGCGTCCCCCGCGCCGCAGGCGGCGGGCCCGGAGTGGAGCATCGCTCAGATCGCCGAGGAGTACGCCTACCCGCCGGTCGGCGAGGGCGCCGACGAGGCCGACCGGTGGCTGCGCGCCAACATGGTCGCCTCCCTGGACGGCGCCATCCACCACGGGGGGCGCTCCCAGCCGCTCTCCTCCAAGGCCGACATGTGGATCTTCGGAGTGCTGCGGGCGCTCGCCGACGTGGTGGTCGTCGGCGCCCGCACCGTACGCCAGGAGGGGTACCGGCCCGCCAAGCGGCGCAGCGGTTTCGCGGACCGGCGTGCCGCCGCGGGGCAGTCGCCGGTGCCCGCCATCGCCGTGGTCAGCGCCAGCCTGGAGCTGGACTTCTCGGCCCCGCTGTTCACCGAGCCCGTCGTCCCCACCCTGCTGCTCACCGGCAGCGGCGCCCCCGCCGACCGGGTGGGGCAGGCGAGGGAGGCCGGCGCGGAGGTGATCTTCGCAGGTGAGGGCGGTGCCGCGGACCCCGCGCGGGTGCCGGGCCTGCTCGCTGAGCGGGGGCTGCGGCGCCAGTTGACCGAGGGCGGTCCCACATTGCTGGGGGAATTGGCCGACGCGGGGGTACTCGACGAGCTATGTCTGTCGATCTCTCCGAGGATCGTGGCCGGATCGGCGCCGCGCATCATGAACGGACCCGTGCTGCCGGACCCGGACGAGTTCACGCTGGAGGGGGTGCTGGAAGAGGACGGCTTCCTCTTCACGCGTTACCGTCGGTTGCGGAATGTCACGGAATGAGACGTTCCGCTTTCGTGTCGCTGGGCAGACTGACAATCGCAGGACCCGTGGGCACACTGCAGCAGGGTTTCTTTCCGACCGTTCGACCGGAGAAGGGGCGCCCGTCGTGATCACGACAGTGCTGATGATCGAGAAGCCGCTGGTGTCCGCCGACGCGGAAATGGTGACGACGCTGCACGGCGAGGAGCCGGTCTCGTTCGTCGTCCTGATGCAGCCGCGCGGCGACCAGGACCGGCTGCTGCGAGCGCTGGACGATGTGGCGCTCGGCGAGCTGGACCAGGTGGTGCGCGAGGCGCGGGAACCCGAGGGCGGCGAGGCCGTCGGCCCCGCCGAACAGGCCCTGGAACTGTCCCTCAAGCGCCTCAGAGACGCCGGCTGCGAGGCTGTCGGCCAGATCATCGAGCAGCACCCCCTCGACGTCCTGAAGTCGGTCGCGGAACAGACGCGCGCCGACGAGGTCATCGTCCTGACAGCCCCCCACCTGGTCGAGGAGTTCTTCCACCGCGACTGGGCCTCCCGCGCCCGGCACAAGGTCGGCGTCCCGGTACTGAAACTGTTCGCACACAACGAGGAGTGAGAGGGGCGCCCCGAAGGGGCGCGGGGAACTGCGCGACCGGCCACACTCCACCCGCAGACTGCGGACGGCGGATAGGGGCACCCCCTCCCCAGCACGCCTCAGCACGGCGAGGGCTCGCATCCTGCCCGACGGCGCACCGCATAGGCTTGCGCCGTCCCTCGTGAACCGCCGAGCCAGCCAGGAGAGGTCCGTATGACCGCTGCCGCCACTCCCGCCACTCCCGCCGTCCCCTCCGCCATGGAGCGGCCGCACTTCGTCGGGATCGGCGGCGCGGGAATGTCCGGCATCGCGAAGATCCTGGCGGTGCGCGGTGCCCGGGTCGCGGGCAGCGACGCCCGGGAGTCGGCGACAGCCGACGCGCTGCGTGGCTTCGGCGTGACCGTCCACATCGGTCACGCCGAAGCGCATCTGGCGCCGGACGCGACCGTGGTCGTCGTCTCCAGCGCCATCCGCGAGGACAACCCCGAGCTGGTCGAGGCCAACCGGCGCGGGCTGCCCGTGCTGCACCGGGCCGACGCGCTGGCCGCGCTGATGGAGGGGCTGCGGCCGCTGGCCGTCGCCGGAACGCACGGCAAGACGACGACCACCTCGATGCTCGCCGTGAGCCTGGCCGACCTGGGCCTGGACCCCTCCTACGCGATCGGCGGCGACCTGGAGGGCCCCGGTTCCAACGCCCACCAGGGCACCGGGGAGATCTTCGTCGCGGAGGCGGATGAAAGCGACCGCAGTTTCCACAAGTACGCGCCCGAGGTCGCCATCGTCCTCAACGTGGAGCTCGACCACCACGCCAATTACGCGTCCATGGCGGAGATCTACGCGTCCTTCGAGACGTTCGCCGAACGCATCGTGGACGGCGGCACCCTGGTGATCTCCGCCGACCACGAGGGCGCGCGGGAGCTCACCCGCCGACTGCGCGCCGCTTCGCGCGACCGTGCGCTCACCATCCGTACCTACGGGGTGGCCGAGGACGCCGACGTACGGGTCCTCGAGATCACCCCGAAGGGCCTGACCAGCGAGGTCAGCGTGGCCCTCGACGGTGCGGAGCTGACCTTCGACGTCTCGGTCCCCGGCAACCACTACGCCCTCAACGCGGTGGCGGCCCTCGCCGCCGGAGCGGCGCTCGGGGTGCCCGAGCGGGACCTGGGCCGGGCCCTCGCCTCGTACACCGGCGTCAAGCGCCGCCTCCAGCTCAAGGGGCTGACCCGGGGCGTGCAGGTGATCGACTCCTACGCCCACCACCCCACCGAGATGACCGCCGATCTGGAGGCCATCAGGGGTGGCGCTGACAACGGCCGGGTCCTGGTGGTCTTCCAGCCGCACCTCTTCAGCCGCACCCAGGAGCTGGGCAAGGAGATGGGGGAGGCCCTGGCACTGGCCGACGGCTCGGTGGTACTGCCGATCTACCCGGCCCGTGAGGACCCCATCCCGGGCGTGACCAGCGCCCTGATCACGGAAGCGGCGCAGGCGGCGGGCGCGGCCGTACGCGCCATGGACACCCCCGCCGAGGCCGTGGAGGCGGTCGTGGGAATGGCGGAGCCCGGCGATCTCGTTCTGACCATGGGAGCGGGTGACGTCACGGAACTGGGCCCCAGGATTCTCGCCCGGCTCGCGGAGTGACCACCCTTCCTACGACGCTGAGGAGCCGAGATGGCCTACGAGATCGACAAGCCCGAGGAACAGTGGCGCGCCGAGCTGACGCCCGAGGAGTACCACGTGCTGCGCGAGGCGGGCACCGAGCGCCCGTTCACCGGTGAGTACACCGACACCGAGACCACCGGGGTCTACCAGTGCCGGGCCTGCGGCGCCGAGCTGTTCCGCTCCGACACCAAGTTCGCCTCGCACTGCGGCTGGCCCAGCTTCTACGACCCGGCCGACACCACCGCCGTCGAACTGCTGACCGACCGCTCCCTGGGTATGGTCCGCACCGAGGTCCGCTGCGCCCGCTGCGGCTCCCACCTCGGCCACGTCTTCGAGGGCGAGGGCTATCAGACGCCGACGGATCAGCGGTACTGCATCAACAGCATCTCGCTGAAGCTGGTGCCCAAGGAGCAGTGAGGCGGACGGACCCATCCGCCTCCGAGGGAATGACGAGCCGCCCCCGGCAGTTCATTTGTACGCTACATAGAGATTGTTGACTTCTGGACAGCGAGAGAGAGCGGGGGCTGCGCGTGGGCGCCGGGGACGAAGCGGGGACAGACGGAGCGGGCGGGCGGTGGATCGTCCCTGTGCTGGCCTTCGGCGGGATCTCCGTCGCCGTCATGCAGACACTCATCGTGCCGGTGATCGCCCAACTGCCGGAACTGCTGCACACCTCGACCTCCAACGCCTCCTGGGTGATCACCTCCACCCTGCTCTCCGGCGCCGTCGCCACACCCATCATGGGCAGACTCGGTGACCTGTACGGAAAGCGGCGGATCGTGCTGCTCAGCCTGGGGCTGATGGTGCTCGGCTCGCTGGTGTGCGGCTTCACCTCCGCGCTGGTGCCCATGGTGGCGGGGCGGGCCGTACAGGGGTTCGCGATGGGCGCCATCCCGCTGGGCATCGGCATCATGCGCGACGCGCTGCCCCCCGAGCGGCTGGGCTCGGCCATGGCGTTCATGAGCTCGTCGCTCGGCGTGGGCGGCGCGCTGGGCATGCCGCTGGCCGCCTATGTCGCCCAGTACACCGACTGGCACGTGCTGTTCTTCGGCGCCGCGGGCATCGGCGCGCTCGCCATGGCGCTGGTGGCGCTCCTGGTGCCGGAATCCCCGCTGCGCACCCCCGGCCGCTTCGATGTGCTGGGCACCCTGGGACTGACGGCCGGTCTGGTGACGCTGCTGCTGCCCATCTCCAAGGGCGGCGACTGGGGATGGGGCAGCGGGACGGTGCTCGGGCTGCTCGGCTCCTCCGTGGTGATCTTCATCGGCTGGGGCGTGCTGGAGCTGCGGACCGAGGACCCGCTGGTGGATCTGCGTACGACAGCGCGCCGCCAGGTGCTGCTCACCAACCTCGCCTCCATCATGGTCGGACTCGCCTTCTACGCCCTCACCCTGGTGCTTCCCCAGCTCCTCCAGCTTCCGGCGGCCACCGGGTACGGGCTCGGCCAGTCGATGGTCGTCTCCGGGCTGTGCGTGGCTCCGATGGGCATAGCGATGATGCTCGTCTCCTCGCTGTCGGCCAGGCTGTCGCGGGCACGCGGGCCGAAGGTGTCGCTGATGACGGGGCTGACGATCCTGGCCGTCTCCTACCTGGCGGGCACCCAGCTGATGTCCGCCGTGTGGCAGACGGTGCTGCTGGCCGTGCTGATCGGGATCGGCATCGGCATCGCCTACTCCGCGATGCCCGCGTTGATACTGGGTGCCGTCGACCCCTCCGAGTCCGGCGCGGCCAACGGGCTGAACACCCTGATGCGGTCCATCGGTACGTCGACATCGAGTGCGGTCGTCGGGGTCGTCCTGGCCCGTATGACCAGCCCGCTCGGCCGCACCCAGGTCCCCGACCTGGACGGCTTCCGTACGTCCTTCCTCATCGCGGCCGGCGCCGCGCTACTGGGCCTGCTCATCGCGGCGTTCCTCCCATCGTCGTCCGGCCGCAAAGGTGCTGCGCTCGCCCACCCTGCGCCTGGGGGTACCCCCTGCTCGAAGAGCTTGGGGGAGCAGACTGCCCAAGCGCAGTAGGAACTGCTAACGCAGCACGGCGGCGGACTGCGGCGGCAGCCGTACCGCACCGTCCACCACGCGCGTTTCCGGCTCCCAGGCCGCCAGCAGCGCCACCGCATGCCCGGAGGGCACCCGCACCGTCGCCGTACGGTCCTCCGCGAGGTTCACCGCGACGTACAGCGGCCCGTTGCGCAGCAACAGCCAACGGCCGTCGTCGCCGTCCGCGTAGCGGACATCCGCCTCGCCCAGCGGCAGCTGCGCCAGCACCGGATGGGCCTTGCGCACGGCGAGCAAGGTGCGGTGCCATTCCAGCAACCGGGCGTGCGGCTCGCGCAGCGGCTCGCTCCAGTCCAGGCACGAGCGCCCACGCGTGGCCGGGTCCTGCGGGTCGGGGATCTCCTCGGCGTCCCACCCGTGGCGTGCGAACTCCCGCCGCCTCCCCTGCCGTACGGCCTCGGCCAGCGCGGCGTCCTGGTGGTCGGTGAAGTACTGCCAGGGGGTGCGGGCGCCCCACTCCTCGCCCATGAACAGCATCGGCGTCCCCGGCGCGAGCAGCACCAGCGCGGCGGCGCACGCCAGCAGTCCGGGCGCCAGGGACGCGGACAGCCGGTCGCCCAGCGCGCGGTTGCCGATCTGGTCGTGGGTCTGCGCGTACGCCAGGAATCGGTGGGCCGGGGTCTCGGCGCCGCCGGGACGGCGTACCGGGAGGCCGTGCCCGCGGCCGCGGAAGCTGGAGTACGTGCCGTCGTGGAAGAAGGCACCGGTCAGCGTCTTGGCGAGGGCGGCCAGCGGTTCGCGGGCGAAGTCGGCGTAGTAGCCGTGTGCTTCACCGGTCAGCGCGGTGTGCAGCGCGTGGTGGAAGTCGTCGTTCCACTGGGCGTGCAGCCCGTGGCCGTTGACGGTGCGCGGGGCGGTGGTGCGCGGGTCGTTCAGATCGGACTCGGCGATCAGGAAGAGGGGGCGCCCGGTGTGCGCGGCCAGCGTGTCGACGGCCTCGGAGAGCTGGGCGAGGAAGTGCTCGGCGCGGGTGTCGGCCAGCGCGTGGACGGCGTCCAGCCGGAGCCCGTCGAGGTGGTGGTCACGCAGAAAGGCCAGCGCGCTGCCGATGAGATGGGCCCGCACCTCGTCCGAGCCCGGCGCGTCCAGGTTGACGGCCGATCCCCAGGGCGTCTGGTGGCGGTCGGTGAAGTACGGCCCGAAGGCGGGCAGCTGATTGCCGGAAGGGCCCAGGTGGTTGTGGACGACGTCGAGTACGACCCCGATGCCGTGTCCGTGTGCGGCGTCCACGAACGCCTTGAGCCCGTCGGGCCCGCCGTAGGGCTCGTGCACCGCCCACAGCGCCACGCCGTCGTAGCCCCAGCCGTGGGTGCCGGGAAACGGGCAGACGGGCATCAGCTCGATGTGGCTTGTGCCCAGCTCCGCAAGGTGGCCGAGGCGTTCGGCCGCCGCGGCGAAGGTGCCCTCGGGGGTGAAGGTGCCGATGTGCAGCTCGTAGAGGACGGCCCCCGGCAGCGGCAGCCCGCGCCACGGGTGCCGCCAGGTGTACGCGTCGTGGTCGACGACGGCGCTCAGCCCCTCGGGCCCGTCCGGCTGGCGGTGCGAGCGCGGGTCCGGCAGTACGGGGCCGCCGTCGAGGGCGAAGCCGTAGCGGGTGCCGGCCGCCGCCGGTGCCTCGGCCTGCCACCAGCCCCGGCGGGTGGGCGAGCGGGTCATCGGGATGCCGGGAGCCGGTGGGAGATGGAGGGTGACGGTTCGCGCGGTGGGAGCCCAGACGTCGAACAGCATGCACACCATTGTTGCCCGCAGCCGTCCGCCCGGCACCCGGTGCGCTCAGCCGGGTGCCGGGCAACCGGCCGCGTGCTCAGACGTGTTGGTGCAGCCCCCGTCCCGCCATGGTCAGGAAGGTCTCGCCCACCGCCTCGCTCAGTGTGGGGTGCGGGTGGATGTGCTGGGCGATGTCCGCGGGGGAGGCGTCCCAGGCGACGGCCAGCTGGGACTCGGCGATCATCTCCGAGACGTGCGGTCCCACCAGGTGCACGCCCAGCACCCGCCCGTCCGGGCCCGGTTCGGCGACGACCTTCACCATGCCGCCCTGGCCGTGCACCATCCCCTTGGCCGTCGCGGTCAGCGGCAGCGTGTTGACGGCCACCTCGTGCCCGGCGGCCTTGGCCGCCGCCTCGCTGAGGCCGACCGAGGCGGTCTGCGGGCTGGAGTACGTCACGCGCGGGACGGCGGCGTAGTCCACCGGGCGGGGCGTGAGCCCGGCCAGCGTCTCGGCGACCACCAGCCCCTCCGCGAACGAGGCGTGTGCCAGGCCGAGGGAGGGCGGCGGGAGCAGGTCTCCGACGACGTGCACACCCGGTGCGGCCGTCTCAAGGGTGGACCAGTCGGCCGGTGGCACGTGGCCACGCTCATCCGTTGCGAGACCGGCCGTCGCCAGGTCGAGTCCGTCGGTGACCGGTGCCCGGCCCACCGCCACCAGCAGCCGCTCCGCCGTGATCACGGTCTCGTCCCCGCGCGACGGCCGCACCCGTGCCCTCACCTCCTCGCCGGTTCGCCGCGCGTCCAGCAGCCGGGCGCCCGTCAGCACGGTGATGCCGCGCTTCTTCAGCGCGCGGGTCAGCTGGCGGCCTACGTCCGCGTCCTCCAGCGGAAGCAGCCCATCCGCCGCCTCCACCAGCGTGACCTCGGCCCCCATGGAGCGGTGAAAGGAGGCGTACTCGACGCCGATGGCGCCCCCGCCCAGCACCAGCACGCTGCGCGGCAGCCCCGGTGCGAACAGCGCGTCGTCGCTGGTGACGATGTGGTCCCCGTCGGGCTCCAGGCCCGGCAGGGTGCGCGGACGGGAGCCGGTCGCCAGTACGAGACCGCGCCGCGCCGTCCACTGCTGGGTGCCCCCGGCGCCGGGCACCTCGATCCGGACGGTGCGCGGGCCCGTGAGTGCGGCGGTGCCTCGTACGACCGTCACCCCTGCCGCCGCCAGCTGGCCCTCGACCCCTTTGTGGTTGCGCGTGACGATGTCGTCGCGGGTGGCGACCAGCGCGCTCCACTCGACGCTGTCCAGCGTCGCCTTGACCCCCCACCGCTCACGGGCCTCGGCCACCCCGTCGACCAGTTCGGCCGCGTGCAGCATGGCCTTGCTGGGCACGCAGCCCCGATGCAGACAGGTGCCGCCGACCAGGTCCCGCTCGACGAGGGTGACCCCGAGCCCGAGGTGCGCGGCGCGAAGTGCCGTGCTGTAGCCGCCCGTTCCTCCGCCGATGACGATCACGTCTGTGGTGTTGCCGCTCATGACACTCACCCTCCGCCCGGTGCGGTGATGAGTCCAACGCAATAATTCTATGGTTGTGGTGAAGAATGGTCATGGCTTGCGCTCCAAGAAGCGCGGCGCCGACGTGTGGGAGCGGGTGACTGCGGGTGAGTCTGCGGCAGATGGAGTATCTCGTCACGGTCGTCGAGGAGACCTCGTTCACACGTGCCGCCGAGGCCCTGCACGTCACCCAGTCGGCGCTCTCGCACCAGATCAAGGCCCTGGAGCGGGAAGTCGGTGGCCCGCTGCTGGAACGGCTGCCGCGCGGGGTGCGGCTGACGCCGATGGGCCGGGCCTTCCTGCCGGATGCCGAGCTCGCCGTGCGCAGTGCCCGGCAGGCGCGCCGTGCCGCACGGGCCGCGGCCGGTGCGGGAGGCGGCGAACTGGAGATCGCCACCGTGCACGGCCTCGCGGTCGGTGTACTGACCAGAGCCGTCGCCAGGATGCGCCGCCTCCATCCGCGGGTGACGCTGCGGCTGCACGAGTACGCGACGGAGGACGAGCTGCACGACCGGATGGCACGCGGCATCGCGGACCTCGCCGTCGGCTACCGGACCGACGATTGGCCGGGGCCGAGCTGGCAGATCGGCGAGGAGAGGATCGTCCTCGTCGTTCCGCCCGACGACCCGCTGTGTGCCCGCGCCGGAGCCGACGGTGATCCCGTCGCACTGGAGGAACTGGCCGACCGCGGCTGGGTGCGGTGCGGAATGGAGCCCTGGATCGAGGGCACGCCATTCGTCGATCTGGTCTGCGGCCGGGCCGGGTTCGTCCCGCGGACGGCCCTGCGGGTCGAACACCCGACGACGGCGGCGCGGATGGCGGCCGTCGGCGCGGGCATCTGCCTCGTCTCGGCGCATCTGACCCCGGAGCTGGTGCCCGCCGGGCAGATTGTCGACATCGGCCCTCCGTGGCGCCGCCCGCTGACTGCCTTTTGCCGGTCGAAGCCGTCTGGGGTGGCGGAGGCGTTTCTGGATGTCCTGCGGGAAGGGTGAGCTCTACCGGGGAGGGGACGCCGGCAGGGGAGCGGTTCCCCGCGCCCCTGCCGGGGTGCGCTCATGTCTTCCTGGTCAGCAAGGCAACCGGAGCACCATCGAAGAGATGGTTCAGCGGGATGGTGCCCGTCAGCTCGCGTGCGCCGAGAGCGTCCTGCCAGCTGCCCGGTGGGAGGGCCAGCCGGGAGCCGCCCCAACCGCCGTGCTGCTCCAGGCGCAGCGAGAGCCGGGTGACCGCCGTCAGTACCGAGCCCGACCGTATGAAGGCCACACAGTGCGCGGCCCGCTCGCCCTCCGCGTACAGCGGCTCATATGTGGCCTCCGCGAGGAACAGCTCAGGACGGTCCGCGCGCAGCCGCAGTGCCGTTGCCGTCAGCCGTGCCTTCTCCGCGTCCAGCGGGCTGTCCTCGGGCCGCTCTCCCAGTTCCGCCGGAGCGCGGTTGTCCGGGTCCACCAGCGCACGGTGGACCCGCTCGGTGCCCTGGTAGAGGTCGGGCACGCCCGGCATCGTCAGGTGCAGCAGTGCGGCGCCCAGCACATTGGCCCGTACGGCGGGCGCGATTCGCTGCGCGAAACCGGCCAGCGCCCGGGCGCCCGCGCTGTCGCGCTGCGCCGTCACGAACCGTTCGACCGCTGCCTCGTACTCCGCGTCGCACTCCGTCCAGGTGGTGCGCAGCCCGGCCTCCCGTACGGCCTTCAGCAGCGCGGGCGCCAGCCGCCGGGGCGGCGGCGGGTACGCGCCGAGAGCGAGCGCGGTCTGCCAGTACACCCATGCGGTGTGGCGGTCGGGCGCACCGGAGTGCTCAGCGCGCTCCAGCAGCGCCGCCCACCGCCCGGGGCACTCACTCAGTACGGCCAGAGTGGCGCGGGCGTCGCCGCTTCGCTTGGTGTCGTGCGTGGACAGTGCCGTACCCGAGATGGGCCGGTCGCGCTGCATACGCGTGCAGTGCCCGTGGAACTGCGCGGGTGCCACCACCGGCAGCGCGGGCTCGCCGCCGACCTCGCAGGCCGACAGCAGCGGCACATGGCGGTAGAAGGCCGCGTCCTCCACCGACTTGGCGCGCAGCGCGGACGAGAGCTGCGCGAACCGTGCGGGGAACCCGGTCTCGGCCGGGCTGTCGCCTGGAGCGTCACCCATTGCGAGGCGCAGCACGGCGTCCACGGCCGTGGCCTCCTCCGGCACCTGGAAGGCGCCGCGGGCGCCCTCCGCCGCCTGTTCCAGCAGCGCGGCGTCCCGGGGCTCGGGCGTCACGCCGTGCGCCGTGTACGGCCGGTACACCGGCAGCCGCAGCAGCAGCTCGCACAGCGCCGTGCGCAGCGCCCAGGGCGCGTGGTCGCGCCACGACAGCTCGGGGGAGGCGGCACATGCCCGTACGGCGGTACGGATCAGCCGTTCGGTCTCTGCCGCCAGATCGTGCGTCAGGACGCGGTGGGCGGCGCGCCGCCGGGTCGGCTCCCACTCGCCGCCCAGATCCGCCGGTGCGCCGGTGAAGGACCGGTAGTGGCGAGCCAGTTCGACGTGTCCTTCGGGGTCGACGAAGAGGCCGTCCACCTGTCGCAGCGCCTCGTACCCCGTCGTACCCGCCACCGGCCAGGAGCGGGGGAGCGGTTCGCCGTCGGCGAGGATCTTCTCCACCACGGTCCAGCGTCCCCCGCTCTCCCGGTGCAGCCGCCGTAAGTAGCCGCCCGGGTCGGCGAGTCCGTCCGGGTGGTCGACGCGCAGCCCGTCGGCGACCCCCTCGCGCAGCAGCTGGAGGACTTTGCCGTGCGTCGCGGCGAACACCTCCGGGTCCTCGGCACGGACCGCGATCAGATCCGAAATGGTGAAGAAGCGGCGGTAGTTGAGCTCGCTCCTGCCCAGCCGCCACCAGGCCGGACGGTAGTGCTGCGCCGCGCACAGCTCGGGCAGCGGCAGGCCCTCCGTACCCTCGCGCAGGGGGAGCACGTGGGCGCGGTAGCGCAGGGTGCCTTCCTCGACCCGCATATGGGGCAGCGCCTCGTGCAGCCGTTCCCCCAGCACCGGCAGCAGTATCCGCCCGCCGCCCGCCGCCCAGTCGATGTCGAACCAGCGCGCGCTGGGTGAGCCGGGCCCGTCCCGCAGCACCTCCCACAGTGGACGGTTCAGCCGCAGATCCGCGGGGACGGCCATATGGTTCGGCACGATGTCCAGGATCAGCCCCAAGCCGTGCGCGCGTGCGGTCGCCGACAGGGCGCGCAGCCCGTCCTCGCCTCCCAGCTCCTCCCGTACGGTGCCGTGGTCGGTGACGTCGTAGCCGTGCGTGGAGCCCGGCACGGCCGTCAGGACAGGGGAGAGGTGCAGATGCGATACGCCGAGCCGGGCCAGGTGCGGGACGGCGCGCGCGGCGGCGGCGAACGGGAAGTCCGGCTGGAGCTGGAGCCGGTAGGTCGCGGTGGGCACCGACATCGGTCGCGTGCCCTCAGGTGTCATGCGCTCAGTTGCCATGTGCCATGCCCCCAGTTGCCATAGGGTCCCCTCACACCGGCCGTTGCAGCACCGCCATGCTGCGGGACTCCAGGCGCAGCGGTTCGCCCGCTGCCACCTTGGGACCCCCTCCCCGCGTGGGGGCGTCCTCCTGCGCCGTGTCGACGATCACCTCCCACTCCCTGCCGTGGTTGACGGGGATGACGAAGACCAGCGGCTCGTCGTGGGTGTTGAACAGCAGCAGGAACGAGTCGTCGGTGATGCGCTCCCCGCGCTCGCCGGGCTCCGAGATGGCGCTGCCATTGAGGAAGACGGTCAGGGAGCGGGTGTGCTCGGCCTGCCAGTCGCGCTGTGTCATCTCGCAGCCCTCGGGGGTGAACCAGGCGATGTCGGAGAGCTCGTCGTGGGTGCCGTCCGTGGGCCGCCCGTGGAAGAAGCGGCGGCGGCGGAAGACGGGATGCTCACGGCGCAGCCACACCATGGCGCGTACGAAGTCGTGCAGCGCCTGGTCGGGTGCGCCGGACCAGTCGGCGGGTGCGCCGTCGCCCGGCCACCGCACCCAGGCGAGCGGGCCGTCCTGACAGTAGGCGTTGTTGTTGCCCTGCTGGGTGCGGCCGAACTCGTCACCGTGGCTGAGCATCGGCACACCCTGGGACAGCATCAGCGTGGCGATGAAGTTCCGCTTCTGCCGGCGCCGCAGTGCCACCACAGCCGCGTCGTCCGTGGGGCCTTCCACGCCGCAGTTCCACGATCTGTTGTAGCTCTCGCCGTCCCGGTTGTCCTCGCCGTTGGCCTCGTTGTGCTTGTCGTTGTAGGAGACGAGGTCGTGCAGGGTGAAGCCGTCGTGGCAGGTGACGAAGTTTATGGAGGCGAGTGGGCGGCGCCCGTCGTCCTGGTAGAGGTCGGAGGAGCCGGTGAGCCGGAAGCCGAACTCGGCCATCGCGCGGGGGCGCCCGCGCCACAGGTCGCGCACGGTGTCGCGGTAGCGCCCGTTCCACTCCGTCCACAGGGGCGGGAAGTTGCCCACCTGGTAGCCGCCCTCGCCCAGGTCCCACGGTTCGGCGATCAGCTTCACCTGGCTGACGACGGGGTCCTGCTGCACCAGGTCGAAGAAGGACGAGAGCCGGTCCACCTCGTGGAACTGGCGCGCCAGGGTGGCGGCGAGGTCGAAGCGGAAGCCGTCCACGTGCATGTCGAGCACCCAGTAGCGCAGCGAGTCCATGACGAGCTGGAGGACGTGGGGGCTGCGCATCAGGAGTGAATTACCCGTGCCCGTCGTGTCCGTGTAGTAGCGCGGGTCGTCCGCGAGGCGGTAGTACGAGGCATTGTCCAGTCCGCGGAAGGAGAGCGTGGGGCCGAGGTGGTTGCCTTCCGCCGTGTGGTTGTAGACGACGTCGAGGATGACCTCGATGCCTGCCTCGTGCAGGGCCCGTACGGCGTGTTTGAACTCCTGGACCTGCTGCCCGCGCTCGCCCCAGGAGGCGTAGGTGTTGTGCGGGGCGAAGAATCCGATGGTGTTGTAGCCCCAGTAGTTGGTCATTCCCGCTTCGGCGAGGCGGTGGTCGGTGACCGACTGGTGCACCGGCATCAGCTCCAGCGCGGTCACCCCCAGCTCGCTCAGGTGCCGGATGACGGCCGGGTGCGCCAGTGCGGCGTAGGTACCGCGCAGTTCGTCGGGCAGCTGGGGGTGCAGCATGGTGAGGCCCTTGACGTGAGCCTCGTAGAGCACCGTGCGGTGGTAGTCGGTGCGTGGCGGCCGGTCGTCGCCCCAGTCGAAGTAGGGGTTGATCACCACGGAGGTCATGGTGTGCGGTGCCGAGTCCAGGTCGTTGCGCCGCTCCGGGTCGTCGAAGTGGTGGCCGAAGACGGCCTCGTTCCAGTCGACGGAGCCGCTGACGGCCTTCGCGTACGGGTCCAGCAGGAGTTTGGCGCTGTTGCAGCGGCGGCCGGTCCCGGGCGCGTACGGACCGTGCGCGCGGAAGCCGTAGCGCTGTCCGGGCAGCACCCCGGGCAGGTAGGCGTGGCGGACGAATCCGTCCGACTCGCGCAGCTCCACGGCGGTCTCCGAGCCGTCCTCGTGCAGCAAGCACACCTCGACGCGCTCGGCCGCCTCGGAGAAGACGGCGAAGTTGGTGCCGGCGCCGTCGTAGTTGGCACCCAGGGGGTACGCGTGTCCCGGCCAGACCTGCATAGGAGTGTCTCTTCCCCATCGACGAGTCGGTACGGCACCGCGGCGGGCGCGGTGGTCCCAGTCGTCATCTTCCCCCGTCCGCCCGTGCGGGCACCGGAAGTTGCCAGGGGTTCCGGATGCACCCCCCGGGCAGCCGCAGTAGTCTTCCTTGATCGAACAGCGGGGGCCGAGACCGGGCGTGGAAGGCGGTGCGCAGTTGGGCGCGGGAGGGTTTGAACTCCCCCCAGGCGACGGCGGTGAGGGGCCGGACGGCGGCGGTGCCGCGTCGGAGCCCGGAACGGCGGACGATCCGGCGGGCGGGCCGGGTCTGTCGGGTCCGCCCGGGCGAGGGCTGGGGGAGGTCGGGCCGCAGCCGGGCGCCGTTCCGCTGGCCCGCCCCATGGAGATCGGCGCTGACGTGGGCTGGGGCGAGGACGACTGGGCCGAGGTGCGCACCAGGGCGCAGCGCGCGGGGCGGGCCTATGTGTGGCTGAATCTCGTCGAGCAGCGGATGCGCGCTGTCGTCGCCGCCGTGCTGCGGCCGATCTACGAACCCGTGCACGGCGAGGAATGGGTGATCGCCGCGGCCGGTCCCGCCGGTCAGGAGTGGGTGCAGCGGGCCGTGGCCGTACGCGAGGTCAGCCGCCGCAAGGGCTACCTTCTCGACCCGGCAGACGACACGCTGATCTCCTTCCTGACGCTGCCGCAGCTGCGTGAGCTGATGGTGCAGCACTGGCCGTGCTTCGAGCCGTACTTCGACGAGCGACGCGAGGTGGAACTGGCGCTGGACGAGCTGGAGGTGGCGCGCAGCGCGGTGGCGCGCAACCGCGCGCTGTCCGAGACGGTCCTCGCACAGGCCGAGCGGATGTGCCGGCGGCTGCTGGAGCTGCTGGGGGCCGCGCCCGAGGGTGCGGCGGCTGCCGGACGGCTGCCGGTCGACGCGGTCGAGGAGCTGGTCGGGGACCGGTTCGCCGATGTGGTCGGCGTGCACGGCGACCGGGTGCGGCTCCAGCGGCAGCTGCCGGCCGAGGACCTGTTCGGCGGGGCGCGGCGGCTGGACGCCATCGGGATCGGGTTGAACCTGCTGGTGCAGAACTACAGCGGGCGCCGCCTGGTGCGGCTCGCCGAGGCGGGCTGCCGGGTACGGCTGCTGTTCCTCAACCCCGCGAGCAGCGCGGTGAAGCGGCGGGAGCGCGAACTGGGGCTGAAGAAGGGCGAGCTGGCCCGCTCGGTGGAGACCAACATCCTGCATATGCGCCGGGTGCGCGCCCGGCTGCGGGACCAGGGGGCTTTCGAGATCCACGTCTTCGACGAGACCCCGCGGTTCACGGCGTACATGGTCGACGGGGACGGGCCCGACGGCCTCGCCGTGGTGCAGTCGTATCTGCGCGGCGCGCGGGGTATGGAGACGCCCGTTCTGGTGCTGCGCGGGCCCGGCCGTACGGTGCCGTCCGCGGTACGCGACGAGGGGGAGGCTGCCCTCTTTCCCGCGTACCGGGAGGAGTTCGAGGCGTTCTGGGGGGACTCGCGGCCGGTGTCGTAGGTGCCCGGATGGGCACCGGCGAGGGCCGCGACTGTACTGTGTCGTGTCCGTCACAGTCCCCCAAGTCGCTTGAGCCACAAGGAGCAATCCGACAGGGTTTCGAACGATCCATCGACGGATCGCTCGACCGTACACTTCGGAGGACTCCCTCGGCATGGCACAACACGGGGCACGCCACACCAAACGCCGGATATCCCTCGCCCTCGGCGCCGCAGTCGCCGTCGCGGCGGGCGCCACGCTGCTGACGCTCCCCGCCGGGGCCTCACCCGCCGAAGGCACCGTCCTCGGCGCCGGCGCGAAGGGCGCGGTCAAGGGCGACTACATCGTGCTGCTCAAGGGCGACCCCGCCAAGGGCACCGGCGTCAGGGCAGCCACCGAGGCCGGGAACCTCACCGAGGAGTACGGCGGCAAGGTCGAGCACACCTACCACGCCGCGCTCAACGGCTACTCCGCCAAGGGGCTCAGCGCCCAGGAGGCCCGGCGGCTGGCGGCGGACGACAAGGTGGCGAAGGTCGTCCAGGCCCGCGAGATCACCGCGCACGCCACCCAGACCAGGCCGCCCTCCTGGGGCCAGGACCGGGTCGACCAGGCGTCGAAGTCCCTCAACAAGAAGTACACCTATCCGGGCAGCGCGGGCTCGGGGGTGACGGCCTACGTCATCGACAGCGGAGTGCGGGTCAGCCACCAGGACTTCGGGGGCCGCGCCGCCAACGGCCGCGACATCGTGGACAACGACAAGACCGCGCAGGACGGCGCCAACCACGGCACGCACGTCGCGGGCACCATCGCGGGCACCAAGTACGGCATCGCCAAGAAGGCGAAGATCGTCGCCGTGCGCATCCTCGGCAACGACAACCGGGGCAGCACCGCCGACGCCGTCGCCGGCATCGACTGGATGATCAGGCACCACAAGGCCGAGGGCGGCCCCGCTGTGGCCAATATGAGCATCGGCGGCTTCAAGGACTACGCGCTGGACGAGGCCGTCAAGCGGGCCGTCGCCGCGAAGATCACCGTCGTCGCCTCGGCGGGCAACGACAGCGGCAACGCCTCCGCCGCCTCCCCCGCCCGGGTGACCCAGGCCATCACGGTCGCGGCGAGCGACCAGAGAGACCGGCAGGGGAGCTTCTCCAACTACGGGAAGGTCGTCGACCTGTACGCGCCCGGCGTGGACATCATCTCGGCCAGCAACAAGAGCAACACCGCCTCGCGGTCCATGTGGGGCACCTCCATGGCAGCGCCGCACGTCTCGGGCGCCGCCGCGCTCTACCTGAGCAAGCACAAGACGGCCACCCCGGCGCAGGTCGCCAAGGCACTGACCGACGGCGCCACCAAGGGCGCCATCGCCAACCCGGGCACCGGCACGCCCAACAAGCTGCTGCGCGTCCCCAGGTGACGTCCGTGCGGCCGGGAGCAAACCGCTCCCGGCCGCACCCACGCACCCGGACATCCCCCCACAACCCACCAGGAGAGGTACCCCGCCCATGGCAACCCACGTGGCCCGTCACACCAAGCGCCGGATCTCCCTCGCGATCGGCGCGGCACTCGCCGTCGCGGGCGGCGCGACGCTCCTCACCCTCCCGGCGGACGCGGCACCGGCCGAGGGCACCGTCGTCGGCGCCCACTCCGAGGACGCGGTCAAGGGCAGCTACATCGTCCTGCTCAAGGGCGGCACCGGCGGCTCGCTCCGGGCCGGGAGCGCGGGCGAGGACCTCGCCGAGGAGTACGGCGGAAAGATCAGCCGCACTTACGACTCGGCCGTCAACGGCTTCAACGCCACCGGCATGTCGGCGCAGGAGGCACGCAGGCTCGCCGCCGACGACAAGGTCGCACGGGTCTACCAGAACCAGCGGATCACCACCACGGGCACCCAGACCAACCCGCCCTCCTGGGGACTGGACCGCATCGACCAGAAGACGAACAAGCTCGACCGGAAATACACCTACCCGGCGGCCGCCGGCAAGGGCGTGACCGCGTACGTCATCGACACCGGCGTACGCATCAGCCACCGCGAGTTCGGCGGCCGGGCCTCCTACGGATACGACGCCGTGGACAAGGACAGCACGGCGCAGGACGGCAACGGCCACGGCACCCACGTCGCCGGCACCATCGCGGGCACCAGCTACGGAGTCGCGAAGAAGGCGAAGATCGTGGCCGTGCGCGTGCTCGACGACGAGGGTTCCGGCACCACCGCGCTCGCCGTTGCGGGCGTCGACTGGGTCACCAAGCACCACAAGGGGCCCTCGGTCGCCAATATGAGCCTCGGCGGCGGCAAGGACGCGGCGCTGGACGCCGCCGTCAAGCGCTCCATCGCCTCGGGCGTCAGCTACGCCGTCTCAGCGGGCAACGAGAGCGCCGACGCCTCCACCGCCTCACCGGCACGGGTCCGCACGGCTCTCACCGTCGCCGCCAGTGACCGCAGGGACCGGCAGGCCGGCTTCTCCAACTACGGCAAGGGCGTGGACCTGTACGCGCCCGGCGTGAACATCGTCTCGGCGAGCAACAAGAGCGACCGCGGCACCGCCACGATGTCCGGAACCTCGATGGCCTCCCCGCACGTGGCCGGCGCCGCGGCCCTCTATCTGAGCGGCCACAAGAACGCCACCCCCGCCGAGGTGGCCTCCGCTCTCGCCAAGGGCGCGACCTTGGGCGCGATCGCCAACCCCACCAAGGGCACGCCCAACAAACTGCTCCGCGTGGTCAAGTGACGTCCATTCACGGTCATTTCTGACCCCCGCCCGTGCGTAACGCCGGATTTCCGGGTAAGCGCACCACAGGCCCGCCGTGCCCTTCCCCCACGGGGCACGGCGGGCTTTTCCGTGCTGGGGGTGCCCTATTGGCCGTTCGCGGGCTGCGGGCACGTTCTGGTTGCGCGCGCAGTTCCCCGCGTGCCCCTGAGGGGGCGCGTCACTCCCTACCCCAGGGGCGCAGGGTGGGCAAGCGCAGCCCCCATGCCGGGCGCGGGCAACGTGAAGGGACACCGCTTGTAGCGCTCCGCGACCACGCGGGCCACTTCCGGTGCTGCGCCCAGCACGGGGGCGAGGACATCGGCCCCGCCCTCGCGAGCCCCGGCCGCGATCCGGTCAGGAAGCCGACCAGGGGCCAGAACATACGGGGCAACCACCACCCGGCGGACGCCCGCGGCCCGCAGCCCCCGTACGGCGTCCGCCGTACGGGGTTGAGCAGCGGAGGCGAACGCAGGCCGCACGGCACACCAACCGGTGGTACGCCGCCACTCCCGCGCGATTTCAGCGATCACTGCGCTCGCCTCCGGGTCCGAGGAACCGGCGGACGCCAGGACGACGCCGGTCGTGGGCGCGGCACCGGGCGACAGCCCGGCCGCGCGCAGCCGCCGCTCCAGCGCTGCGGTCAGCAGGGGGTGCGGGCCCAGCACCTCGGCCTGCCGGACGGCCAGATCCGGCAGCGCCGAGGTCGCCTCGGCCAGCACCGCTGGGATGTCGGTCTTGGCGTGGAAGGCCCGGGTCAGGAGCAGTGGGACGGCGACGACCTCGCGTACGCCGTCCGCGTACAGCCGTCCCAGCGCTCCGTGCACCGACGGTACGTCGAAGTCCAGATAGGCCGCCTCCACCCGGACGCCGGGCAGCAGCCGCCGCACTCGCGCCGTGAGCGTGGTGACCGTCGCGGCGTGCCGGGGGTCGCGGCTGCCGTGCGCGACCAGCAGCAGCGCGGGAGGCCCTCCGGCAGCGGCGGGTGCCCCTCCGGGGGCGGTGGTCAGTGGCGCGTGGACCATCAGCGCAGCAGCCCCCGGTGGCGCAGCACCCGCCGCTCCACGGGTGCGAAGATGAGCAGTTCGATACCGATGCCCACCAGCAGGATGAGCAGGATGGCACCGAGCACCAGCGGCATGTCCTGGTAGGAGCGTCCGGTTTCCAGCAGCCTGCCCAGCCCCACGCCCAGCTCCGGCGAGGTGGCGATGAGTTCGGCCGCCATCAGGGACCGCCAGGAGAACGCCCAGCCCTGCTTGAGCCCGGAGATGTAGCCCGGCAGCGCGGCGGGCAGCAGGACGTGCCGTATGCCGCGCAGTCCGGTGGCGCCGAGTACCTTTCCGGCACGCAGGTGGAGCGGATCGATGCGGTCGACGCCCGCGACCAGCCCGTTGGCGATCGAGGGTACGGCGCCGAGGAGCACCACGGCGTAGATCGTCGCGTCCGTCAGCCCGAACCAGATGATCGCGGCGGGCACCCACGCCACCGACGGCAGGGACTGCAGCCCGGACAGGATCGGCCCGATGGCAGCGCGCACCGGCCGCACCCTGGCCACCAGCAGTCCCAGCGGCGTACCTACCAGCAGCGCAACCGCGAAGCCCAGCGCGCCGCGCGAGACGCTCTGCCAGATGACGCCGAGAATCGTGCCCTTGTACCACTCCTCGGCCAGCGCGTCCCACACCATCAACGGGCTCGGCAGCTGGTAGTCCGGCTTCAGGTGCAGCGCGAAAGCGGCCTGCCACAGGCCCAGTACGAGGACGACGGCCACCAGCGGGGGCAGCGCCTTGCGGCGTAGCAGGACCGGCAGCGGGGTGCGGTCGGTGGTGCGGGTGTCGAGCGCGTCGAGCCCCGCTTCGAGCCCCGCCAGATCGTTCCCGGCCGCTGCCTCGGCACGCTCGGCTCCGGTCTCGGCACGCTCGGCCCCGGTCTCGACGGCAGTCGGCACGGTGGTGGCCGGTGCGGTGGTGGCCTCCGCGCCTTCGGCGCCGGCTGTCTTCGGCTGTGTCTCAGTGCTGGCCATGACGGCGGATCTCCCCCCGGAGCTGTTCGGTGATCTCGACGGACAGCCCGGCCACGTCCGCGTCCTCGATCCGGCGCGGGTGCGGAATGCCGACCTCCCACTCGCGGGCGATCCGCCCGGGCCGGGAGGAGAGCAGCACCACGCGCTGGGCCAGGCGGACGGCCTCCCGGACGTTGTGCGTGACGAACAGGACGGCGACGTTCGTCTCCGACCAGATGCGGGTCAACTCCTCGTGGAGGACGTCCCGGGTGATGGCGTCCAGCGCCGCGAACGGCTCGTCCATCAGCAGCAGCTTGCTGTCCTGGGCCAGCGCGCGGGCGAGCGCCACACGCTGCCGCATCCCCCCGGACAGCTCGTGCACCCGCTTGCGGTACGCGCCCTTGAGCCGTACGAGCTCCAGCAGCCGCTCGGCCTCAGCCGGGCGGTCCGCCTTGGGCATGCCACGCAGCTTGAGGGCCAGTTCGATGTTCTTGCCCGCGGTCAGCCAGGGGAACAGCGCGTGCTCCTGGAACATCAGCGCCGGGCGTCCGCCGGGCACCTCCACGGTACCCGAGGTGGGGGTGTCGAGTCCGGCCACGAGGTTGAGCAGGGTGCTCTTGCCGCAGCCCGAGGCGCCCAGCAGCGTGACGAACTCGCCGTCGGCGACATCGAGGGTGATGTCGTCCAGCACGTGCTGCTTGCCGAACGTCTTGGAGACACCCGCGATACGGGTGGCGGCGGGTATGGGCGTGGTGACGGTCACCGGTTCACCTCCTGTAGTGGTCATGGGCTCTCGTCCCGGCCCAGCCCGGCATCGGTCACAGTGGGGCGGCCCTCGCTCCTGAGGACCCGGTTCAGCGGGTCGAGGTCGTAGATCCCCGCCAGGTCCGCGTTCTCCAGCAGGCCCACCGAGGCCGCGTCGTCCGCCTGCTCGCGCAGCGTCGCGGCCAGCGGGTCGTCCGTGACGTCGATCCGGGCGAACGCCGCGTCGAGCACCTTGTCCGGCAGCCGCTTGCCCGCGTCCCGCTGGAGCGCGTCGTTGATGTACTTCTTGGCCGGCCCGGGATGCTCGCGTATCCACGCGTTGGTCTTGACGGAGCCGCGCAGCACCGCCTCGACCGCGTCCGGGTGGTCTTCGAGGAAGTCCTGGCGCACCACCAGGTTGGTGGTGACGAACTCTCCGCCCTTCCACAGCTTCTTCTCGTCCAGCAGGGTCTTTCCGCCCTCGCTGCGGAGCTTGGAGGCCGTCGGCTCGGGCACCCATGCGCCGTCGATGCCGCCCTGCTGGAAGGTGGTGGGTATCTCCCTGTTGTCCTGCCGCAGCACCGAGGTCTCACCCTCGCCCGTCTCGTGGTCGACCTCGATGCCCTTGCCCTTGAGGTAGTGCAGCAGGGCGACGTCCTGGGTGTTGCCCAGCTGCGGGGTGGCGATCTTCTTGCCCTTGAGGTCTTCGAGCGACGTGACCTTCTCCGGGTCCACGACGAGCGAGACCCCGCCGGAGGTCGCGCCCCCGACGATGCGCAGGTTCCTGCCCTTGGACTTGACGTATCCGTTGACGGAGGGCGAGGGGCCCACCCAGGCCATGTCCACGGCCTTGGCGTTGAGCGCCTCGATCGCGGAGGGGCCCGCGTTGAAGACCTGGGTCCTGAGCCTGGTGCCGCCCAGCTCCTTCGGGATCGGGCCGCCGGAGCGCAGCCCCACCAGAGGCGTGGCGTGGGTGACGTTGGGGAAGTAGCCGACCTTCACCTCGTCGAGCCCGTCGACCTTCTTGCCGCCCACGGGCTCCGGGTCGCCGCTCTCCACGGCCTTGGAGCCGTAGCCGCAGCCGACGGCGGCCAGCAGCACCGGAAGGGCCACCAGGGCGGTGAGGGCACGCCGCGCGTGGCGTGACCTCGCAGGGCGGACAGGGGGCATGGAGGGGTCCTCTCGGTAGCGGAAGGGGGCGCGGACGGGAAGGGCGTACGGACGCACGCTCGTCACCGCCGGCATCGCCCCACTCCGCCCTGGCCGCTGCCGCGTGCGCCGCTGCCGATGCGGCCACCGGTCTGGTCGAACGTCGAGAAGACCTCTCCTGGGATGCTCATGGGCCTAGAAATCCCAGCCGTCGTCTTCGGGCGCATCGGCGGTCGCCACCTGCGCGCCGGCGAACGCCTCACCGGCCATACCGGCCGTCAGCGTGGAGCCGTCGGCAGGGTCGATCAGCAGGAAGGAGCCGGTGCGCCGGGAGCTCGCGTACGGGTCGACGGGCAGCGCCTCAGCGGTGCGCAGCACGACGCGGCCGATGTCGTTGGCGGCCAGCTCGCCGGGGGCCGGGTGGTGCGAGAGGTCGGCCAGGGTCAGCCGGGTGGGGATCTGTTTGACGATGGCCTTGACGGTGCGGGTGGTGTGCTTGAGCAGCACCCGGTCGCCGGGCTTGAGCGGCCGGTCGTGCAGATGGCAGACAGTGGCGGTCAGATCCTGGCTGGGCCGCAGCGCCGCCTCGGCGGGTGCGATCAGATCGCCGCGCGAGATGTCCAGGTCGTCGGCGAGCCGGATGGTGACCGACTGCGGAGCCCAGGCGACGTCCACCGACTCGCCCAGCGCGTCGATCGCCTCGATGGTGCTGGAGCGGCCCGACGGGTGCACCGTGACACGGTCGCCGACGCGCAGCACACCGGAGGCCAACTGGCCCGCGTAGCCGCGGTAGTCGGGGTGCTCCGCGGTCTGCGGCCGGATGACGTACTGCACCGGGAAGCGCGCCGGGTCGTCGGTCGGGTCGTGGGTGACCGGGACGGTCTCCAGGTGCTCCAGAACGGTCGGCCCGCTGTACCAGTCCATGTGCGCGGAGGGGGTGACCACGTTGTCGCCCTCCAGTGCGGAGATCGGGATGGTGGTCACCTCGGGCACGCCCAGCGAGGTGGCGTAGCCGGAGAACTCGTCCGCGATCGCGGCGAAGACGTCCTCGGCGTAGCCCACCAGGTCCATCTTGTTGACGGCCAGCACCACGTGCGGGACGCGCAGCAGCGCGGCCACGGCGGCGTGCCTGCGGGTCTGCTCGACCACGCCGTTGCGGGCGTCCACCAGCACGACGGCCAGCTCGGCGGTGGAGGCGCCGGTGACCATGTTCCGGGTGTACTGCACATGCCCCGGGGTGTCGGCGAGGATGAACCGCCGTCTGGGGGTGGCGAAGTAGCGGTAGGCCACGTCGATGGTGATGCCCTGCTCGCGCTCGGCCCGCAGCCCGTCGGTGAGCAGCGCCAGGTCCGGTGCCTCCTGGCCGCGCGCCTGCGAGGCCCGCGAGACGGCCTCCAGCTGGTCGGTCAGCACCGACTTGGAGTCGTGCAGCAGGCGGCCCACCAGGGTGGACTTGCCGTCGTCGACGCTTCCGGCGGTGGCGAACCGCAGCAGCGAGGTGGCCGCCAGCGCTTCGGCGGCAAGGGCTGTGTCGGCTGTGGTGCTCATCGTCTAGAAGTAGCCTTCCCGCTTGCGGTCTTCCATCGCGGCTTCGGAGAGCTTGTCGTCGGCGCGGGTGGCGCCGCGCTCGGTCAGCCGGGAGGCGGCGATCTCGGCGATCACCTTCTCCACCGTGTCCGCGTCCGAGTCGACGGCGCCGGTGCAGGACATGTCGCCGACGGTGCGGTAGCGCACCAGGCGCTTCTCGACCCGCTCGCCGTCCTTGGGGCCGCCCCACTCACCGGGTGCCAGCCACATCCCGGAGCGGGAGAAGACCTCCCGCTCGTGCGCGTAGTAGATCGAGGGGAGCTCGATCTTCTCCCGCGCGATGTACTGCCACACATCCAGCTCGGTCCAGTTGGACAGCGGGAAGACCCGCACATGCTCACCGGGAGCGTGCCGGCCGTTGTAGAGCTGCCACAGCTCGGGGCGCTGCCGGCGCGGGTCCCAGCCGCCGAACTCGTCCCGCAGCGAGAAGACCCGCTCCTTGGCGCGCGCCTTCTCCTCGTCCCGGCGACCGCCGCCGAAGACCGCGTCGAAGCGGTGCTCGTTGATGGCCTCCAGCAGCGGCAGCGTCTGCAGCGGGTTGCGGGTCCCGTCGGGGCGCTCGCGCAGCGTGCCGTTGTCGATGTACTGCTGCACCGAGGCTACGTACAGCCGCAGCCCGTGCTCGGCCACCGTCGCGTCCCGGAAGCGCAGCACCTCGGGGAAGTTGTGCCCGGTGTCGACGTGCAGCAGCCCGAAGGGCAGCGGCGCCGGCTGAAAAGCCTTCAGCGCCAGGTGCAGCATGACGATGGAGTCCTTGCCACCGGAGAAGAGGATCACCGGGCGCTCGAACTCGCCCGCGACCTCGCGGAAGATGTGCACCGCCTCCGACTCCAGCGCGTCCAGGTGGCTCAGCGCGAAGGGGTTGTCGGTCTCCTCCGGTGCGGTCACCGCCGTGGTCATAGCAGTCCCCTCTCCTTCAGCAAGGTGTGCAGCGCCGTGGCGGACTCCGCCACGGCGCGCCCGTGTGTCTCAAGGCGCAGATCCGGGTCGGCCGGCTCCTCGTAGGGGTCGTCGACACCCGTCAGCCCGCTCAGTTCGCCGGCGGCCTGCTTCGCGTAGAGGCCCTTCACATCGCGCTGTGAGCACACCTCGACCGGCGTGGCCACATGGATCTCCAGATACGGCGTGCCCTCGGCCATATGGCGCTTGCGCACCGCCTCCCTGCTGTCCGCGTACGGGGCGATGACCGGTACCAGCACGATCACCCCGTGCGAGGCCAGCAGTTCGGAGACGAAGCCGATGCGCTGCACATTGGTGTCCCGGTCGGTACGGGAGAAGCCGAGGCCGGCGGAGAGGAAGGTGCGGATCTCGTCGCCGTCCAGGACCTCGGTCCGGCGTCCCTCGCCGCGCAGCAGCTCGGCGAGCGCCGTGGCGATCGTCGTCTTGCCCGCACTCGGCAGGCCGGTCAGCCACACGGTGGCGCCGCGTGCCTCGCTCATCGGTCTCGCCCCTCCTTTTCCGGTCCTGTTGGCTGAACCCGGGCCCTCACAGGTGCAGCCCGCACTCGGTCTTGCCGCTGCCGGCCCAGCGTCCGGCGCGCGCGTCCTCACCCGCCAGTACACGGCGGGTGCAGGGGGAGCAGCCGATGGAGGCGTAGCCGTCGGACAGCAGCGGGTTGGTCAGTACGCCGTGCTCGGCGATGTAGTCCTCCACGTCCTGCTGGGTCCAGCGGGCGATGGGGGAGACCTTGACCTTCTGCCGCTTCTCGTCCCAGCCGACCACCGGGGTGTTCGCCCGGGTCGGGGACTCCTCGCGGCGCAGCCCGGTGGCCCACGCGTCGTACCCGCGCAGCCCTTCCTCCAGCGGCTGCACCTTGCGCAGCGCGCAGCACAGGTCGGGGTCGCGGTCGTGCAGCCTGGGGCCGTACTCGGCATCCTGCTCGGCGACCGTCCGGCGGGGCGTGAGGGTGATGACCTCCACGTCCATCACGGCCTCGACGGCGTCCCGGGTGCCGATGGTCTCCGGGAAGTGGTAGCCGGTGTCCAGGAAGACCACGCGGACGCCCGGGAAGACCCGGGAGGCCAGGTGGGCGACCACGGCGTCCTCCATGGAGGAGGTGACGCAGAACCGGTGCCCGAAGGTCTCGGCGGCCCAGCGCAGCACCTCCAGCGCGTCGGCCTCCTCGAAGTCCCGGCCCGCCTGCTCGGCCAGCGACCGCAGCTCCTCGGGAGAGCGCTGCTCCGTTATGTGCGCGGTGCTCATGAGGTGGGGTCCTCTCCGTCGGAGTGTGCCGACCGCAGCCCGGAGGCCAGCAGCCCGAGGAACTTCAGCCGGAAAGCCCGGTTGCAGGCGACGCACTCCCACGCTGCGCCTTGCCCTGGGGCGGTTTCCTCTTCACTGGGGCGCAGATCCTCGTCCCCGCAGTACGGGCAGTAGAACGGCGCGGCCCGCTCGCTCATTTGAGATCACTCTCAGCCGCGCGCGCCGCCCACTGGGCGAATCGTTCGCCGTCCTCGCGCTGGGCCCGGAAGGCGCGCAGCACACGTTCGATGTAGTCGGGAAGCTCTTCGGCGGTCACCTTCAGCCCGCGCACCTTTCGGCCGAAGCCGGGCTCCATGCCCAGCGAGCCGCCCAGGTGCACCTGGTAGCCCTCGACCTGGTTGCCCGAGGCGTCGGTGACCAGCTGGCCCTTGAGCCCGATGTCCGCGACCTGGATACGGGCGCAGGAGTTGGGGCAGCCGTTGAGGTTGATGGTGACGGGCTGGTCGAAGTCCGGGAGCCTGCGCTCCAGTTCGTCGATCAGCCAGGAGCCGCGGCCCTTGGTCTCCACGATGGCCAGCTTGCAGAACTCGATGCCCGTGCACGCCATCGTGCCGCGCCTGAAGACGGACGGCCGGGTCGTCAGATCGAGCGCCTCCAGGCCCTCGCGCAGGGACTCCACCTGGTCCTGCTCGACGTCGAGCACCAGCATCTTCTGCTCAACGGTGGTGCGCACTCGCCCGGAACCGTGTGCTTCCGCCAGGTCGGCGATCTTGCTGAGCGTCGTACCGTCGACCCGGCCCACGCGCGGCGCGAAGCCCACGTAGTAGCGGCCGTCCTTCTGCTCGTGCACGCCGATGTGGTCGCGCCACTGCTGGGCCGGCTGCTCGGGAGCCGGGCCGTCGGTCATCTTGCGGCCCAGGTACTCGTCCTCCAGTACCTGCCGGAACTTGACCGGGCCCCAGTCGGCGACCAGGAACTTCAGCCGGGCGCGGTTGCGCAGCCGCCGGTAGCCGTAGTCGCGGAAGATGCCGGTGACGCCCTCGTGGACGTCGGCGACCTCCTCGATGGGCACCCAGGCGCCCAGCCGGACGCCCAGCTTGGGGTTGGTGGAGAGCGCGCCGCCGACCCACACGTCGAAGCCGGGGCCGTGCTCGGGGTGCACCACGCCGACGAACGCCACATCGTTGATCTCGTGGGCGACGTCCAGCAGCGGTGAGCCGGAGACGGCCGTCTTGAACTTGCGGGGCAGGTTCGAGTACGCGGGATTGCCGACGACGCGGCGGTTGATCTCCTCGATGGCCGGGGTGCCGTCGATGATCTCGTCGGCCGCGATACCGGCGACGGGGGAGCCGAGGATGACGCGCGGGGTGTCGCCGCATGCCTCGGTCGTGGACAGCCCCACGCCCTCCAGCCGCCGCCAGATCTCCGGCATGTCCTCGATGCGGATCCAGTGGAACTGCACGTTCTGCCGGTCGGTGATGTCGGCGGTGCCGCGGGCGAACTCCTGCGAGATGTCCCCGATGACCCGCAGCTGCTCGGTGGTCAGCCGCCCGCCGTCGATGCGGACGCGCAGCATGAAGAACTCGTCGTCCAGCTCCTCCGGCTCCAGCACGGCGGTCTTGCCGCCGCTGATGCCGGGCTTGCGCTGGGTGTAGAGCCCCCACCAGCGCATCCGTCCGCGCAGGTCGGCCCCGTCGATGGACTCGAAACCGCGATGAGCGTAGATCGTCTCAATGCGTGTCCGCACATTGAGACCGTCATCGTCCTTCTTGGTCTGCTCGTTGCCGTTGAGCGGCGTGAAGTGACCAGCGGCCCACTGCCCTTCGCCGCGGTGGCGTCCCGTCTTGCGGCGGGCGGGGGCTGGGGGCACCCCCTGCTCGGAGAGCTTGGGGGAGGGGCGCTCGGAGGTGTCGGCCATGGCGGGAGATCCTTCGGGCAGGGGGCGCGGGCACACGTCGGGCGGGTGCGGTCGGGGCGCGCCGGGCGGGGTCCGTCTCACGGGGAGCGGTTCGAGGGCCCGTGCGCAGGGGTTTCGGCACCGGTCCCGGGCGGCTCGCCCGCGACGGTGAGGGCGGCGGCTGCGGTTCGGCGGTACCTGGTCGGCGTCGGAGGACGTCAGGAGGGGGGTGTCAGAACGGCGGTGCTGTGACTGTCAGCTCGCCGGACAGATGGCGCTGGACACGCGAACGAGGTCGACGTGACGTCGACTCACCAAGGCGATTCCAGCGCGAGACATGACGGAAGCCTCGCACGCGCGTCTGACCTCAGTCCACCGGCGTCCGCATGGCGGACATGTGCCGCTTGCATCATGAGACACCCTCTTGCGTGCCGGCGGTCGGGTCTCGCCGTTGGAGCTTCTGACGCCTTCCGTGTGCGGCCGGAGTGTGGCTGAGCGCGCCGTTCCCCGCGCCCCTTCGGGGCGCGTCTCAGGCCCCCGGCCAGGGGCCCGGCGGGATCACCCGCGGCTCCTGCTTCGTCTCCGTGCGGTACACACGGAACCCGCGCCGCTCATAGTTGGCCCGCGCATGGCGACCGTCCAGGGAACAGGTGTGCAGCCAGACGCGGGCGGTCGCCGGGTGGCCCTCCCAGCGGCCGGCGAGATCCCAGGCGCGGGCGGTCCCGACCGAGAGCAGGTGGCCACCGATGCCCCGGCCGCGGAACGCGGGCAGCAGCCCGAAGTAGCTGATCTCCACCCTGCCCGCCTCCCCGGCGCCGTCCAGTTCGATGAAACCGGCCGGGGTGCCCCGCTCGTAGGCGACCCAGGTCTCGACCCCCGGGCGCTCCAGGAAGCGCCGCCACTGCTCGTACGACCACGGCAGCCGGTCGATCCAGGTGTTGTCCGCGCCGACGGAGGCGTACAGGAACCTGCTGAACTCCGGGCTGGGCGCCTCGGCACGGTGGACGGCGACCCCGGCGGACGGATCCGGTACCCGGGCGGGCGCCAGCTGACCGGGGGCTGTCTGCTCCAGATACCAGGTGGTCACGGTCACGGTGTCGCTCATGAGGCCACCCAACCATGCCCCCTCAGCGGAGCATCCGCAGCCCCCGGACGCGGTTGATCGCCGCGGCGGTCTCGAACCGCCGGGGCACGGCGAAATCCTCGTCCCGAATACTGAGAAGCGGCCCCGTCGCGCCGTCCGCGAGCAGCTCGTCCAGCTGGTCCAGCGCCTGCCCCAGCGTGCGCTGCCCGTCCAGCAGCCCGCGCCGCACCATCAGCTCCAGCGCCAGGCCGATGCCGGTCACCTGGCGCGGGTCGGCGATCTGCTCGACGGCGCGCAGGTCCACCTCGTGGTCGCCGAAGGAGAGCACGTCCTCGCCCCGCGCCCGGATGCGGGGCCGCCCGCGCACCTCGGCGTCGAGCGACGAGGGGTCGGGCACCCGCGCCACCACGCCGGGGAACGACTCGGCCTCGGCGTGCCGCCCGGTGGGCACAGCCGCGATCTCACGCGCCCGCGCGGTGACGTCCGAGGGGCGGTAGGCGTCCATCATCACGACGCGGTCGGCGACCTCCAGATAGTCCCCGGAGCCGCCCATCACCAGCACCGTCGAGACGCCGTGGTCGCGGTGGAGCGAGCGGATGGTGTCCACCAGCGGGGTGAGCGGTTCGCGGTCCTTGGCGACCAGCGCCTGCATCCGGGCGTCCCGGATCATCAGGTTCGTGGCGGCGGTGTCCTCGTCGATCAGCAGCACCCGCGCGCCGGCCTCAACGGCCTCGCACAGTGAAGCGGCCTGCGAGGTGGACCCCGAGGCGTTCTGGGTGGAGAAGTCCGAGGTGTCGGAGCCGTCGGGCAGATGGTCGACGAAGGCGTGCACATCCACCCGCTCCACGCGGCGGCCGTCCTCGGCCCGCAGCTTCACCGTCTCACTCCGTGAGACAACCAGTTCGCGTCCGTCTCCCGGCACGTGGTCCCAGACACCCGTCTCCAGCGCCCGCAGCAAGGTGGACTTGCCGTGGAACCCGCCGCCGACGACCAGGTTCACCCCCTCGGGGACGCCCATGCCGGTCACCGCTCCCGCGTGCGGCAGCTCGACCGTCACGCGCAGCTGTTCGGGCGAGGTGAAGGGCACCACGCCGCTGCCGGTGGCCGGCTGGTCGTCCACGCCGCTGCGGCGCGGCAGCACCGCGCCGTCGGCGACGAACCCCACCAGGCCGCGCCCTGCCAGCGCCTCCCGCAGCGCCACCGAGTCCTCGACCGTCTCCACGAACCGCCGCACTTCCGCCGCGTCCAACGACGCGTAGTGCAGCGCCTGTTCGGCCACGCGCGGCAGCACCTGGCACAGCAGCCGCTCGGCCTCCCGCGCGTCGATCCGGCGCCCGTGTCCCGGCAGCGCGGCGCCCAGCCGCAAGGTCACCGAGCCGTCCTCGCCGCTCACGGTGCACGAGCTGCGCTCCAGCACCTCCTGTCCGCCCGCGTCCACCCGCAGCGCCTTCTCGCCGCGCACGGCCGCCGCCGCCTGTCGCGCCAGGTACGAGGACAGCGCGCGGCGCCGGGTCGCGGTCCGCCACAGCTCGGGCGGCAGCGCGGCGAGCCGGTCCGGCACATGGAGGGCGACCCGGGCGGGCGGCGCGTACGGGTCGGACTGCCCGCGCACCAGCTCCAGCAGCAGGCCGCCGGGCATCTCCCAGCGTCCGACCAGGCCCTTGTAGCGCCCGTACTGCGCACCCTCCAGCGTCCGCAGCTGCGCCGCCAGTCCGGTACGGACAGCGCGCGGCCGGTGCTCGTCGTAGCCGGAGCGGCCGGGGTGCTCACGCGGCGGGCCGCCGTGCCCGCGCGGCCGGTGCCCGCCGCGCGGTCCTCCGTGGCCGCCCCTCGCGTAGGGCCGCCCGCCGCCACGCCGCTGCCCGCCGGCTCCAGAGGACTGCTCCCGCACGCCGCTCGCCTGCCTTTCCGTCGTTGGTCGGTGTTGCGCGGAACCCGACGATACGGGGCTGAACCGACAGCTGTGCAACGCAGTCCCGGCCGGGCCGAAGCGGTCCGGCCGCTGTGGCGCAGCCCCGGGCCCGCGTTGCTGCCCGGGTCCCCAGAAGGGGTCAAATTCCAGTACACTCCGTCTTCTTGGGGAAAACCCCCATATTCTCTCGTTTCGTGGGGTCGCCGCAGGCGAGCCGACCTCGCCCCGGCCGACCACCGTGGCGACCACGAGAGAGGGGGCACCATGTCCGCGCTGCGCTGGGCGGCCGCCCTCGGCAACGCCGACTGGCACCTGGCCGCGCCCCTGCTCGCCGCCCTCGCCACGGCCTGGCACACGGACATCGCCACCGTCACCACCGGGCTGGCCGCCTACTCCCTCGGCCAAGGGCTCGCCCTGCCCCTGTGGGGCTGGTTCGCCGACCGCTACGGACCAGGACGCAGCCTGCGTACCGGACTGCTGGTGGCGGCGGCCGCCTCCGTCGGCTCGGCGCTGTGCCCGGGGCCGGCCTGGTGGATCGCGCTGCGTACGGCCGCGGGCGCCGGCTTCGCCACCGTCACCCCCTCGGTCTCCCTCTGCTACGAGTCGCTCAGCCCGGCCCAGGCCAGACAGCGCGCGTTCGCCACCCTCACCACCGTGACGGCGGCGAGCGCGATCGCCTCTCCCGTACTCGCCGACACCGTGCTGCGCTGCGGTTCCTGGCGGCCCGCCTTCGCCGTCATCGCCGTACTGACCGCAGTCACCGTCTGCCGCATCCGCGCGGCCACCCGGCCCCTTCCCGGCCCACTGCCCGGCTCACCGCCCGGCCCTTCGGAGGCGGCCCGGGCGGCGCAGGACCCGCCCCGCGCCGGAGCGGGCGGGCGCCGCGCCGCGTACTGCACCGTGCTCGGTCTCGGCGCGGCCGAGGGCACCGTCATGCTCGGGCTGCCCGCTCTCCTCGCCCCCGCGCTGGCCACCGCGGGAAGCCGGACCTCGACCACCGCCGTGCTGGTCACCTACGCGCTCGGCGTCCTCACCAGCACCTTCGTGCTGCGTCGGCACGCCCGGGTATGGGGGCCCAGGAGGCTGCTGGCCACCGGAGGTTCGATGGGCGTCACGGGTGCGCTGCTGGCCGCGGTGGTGCCGGGTACGGCGGTCCTGATGCTGTCCGCCGCGCTGCTGGGCACCGCCTGGAGCTACCTCCACACCACGCTGCAGACCTGGCTGCCCCGGCTGCTGCCGCCCCCGGCCCGGGCCCGCGCCGCTTCCCTCTTCTCCGCCTCGGCCATACTGGCCAGCTCCGCCGCGGTGGCGCTCACCAGCTCACTGCTCCAGGACGGCCGGCACGCCACCGTCTTCGCCGCCGGCGGCATTCTGTGCGCGGCCCTCACCTGCTGGACGCTGCTGGTGGCCCGCCGCTGGGGGTGACGGCCCCGCGCCGGTGCGGCTCTCAGCCCGGGTCGCCGCCGTCCGGCAGCGGCGCGCCCGACGGCATACCGGCGGCGACGTAGGCGTCGTAGCGGGCCTGCCAGTCGCTGGCCGAGCCCGCCGCGTGCGGGCCGGACGGGCTCCCGCCGTTCAGCAGTTCGGACAGCTCGTCCAGGCACACGTCCCAGCCGGCCGCGTTGCGCGCTGCCGCCTCGCGGTCCTCCAGTACGTCGGTCAGGGCGAGCACACACCCCTCGCCGCGGCGGCCGAGCTCGAAGAGGAGTTCGTCGTCACCCCAGGTGTAGGCCAGACGGCGCGGCGGATCGAACTCCAGGACGGTCCCGGAGTGGTCCTCCGCGTACGGGTCACCCGCGAAGTCGACGCGTCCGCCCACCATCGGCTCGATGTGCACGGTGGGCGAGGGGAACCAGGCCGCCATCCGGTCCGGTTCCGTCAGCGCGCGCCACACCTCGTCCGCGCTCACGGCGAACGGGCGCTCCAGTCGTACTGCGGGCAGGCCGTCCCGCTCCACCAGAATCCCCAGCTCCATGCTCATCCCACGCACCGCCTCCGCCTGGCCGGGCCGCCCCGGGCGCTGGGCGCGACCGTCCCGCCGAGTCTCCCGCCGCGGCTCGGCGCCCGCGCCCGGGGCGGGTCCGTACGGGGGAGCCGGGACTCTTCCCGATCAGCCCGCACCGGGCCCGGCCGCTCGCTAGGCTCCGGGCATGTCCGCAACCTGGGAACCCGATGCACCGGGGGTCCTGCTCCTGCCGTCCGGCCGACTCGTCCGTGGGCGGGGGCTGCGCCGGCCCCTGCCGTCAGGCCCCGCACCGCACTTCGGCCTGTATCTGCTGAGCCGCCCACCGGCCACCACCGACTGGGAGTCCCGCTGGCTGCGCTGGCCCGACTTCCGCCTGCCGAGCGACCGCGCCGAGGCCCGCGCGGCCCTGCGCCAGGTGTGGGAGCGTGCCGGGACCGAGCGGGTCGAGGTCGCCTGCGGTGGCGGTCAGGGGCGTACGGGAACGGCGCTGGCCTGCCTCGCGGTTCTCGACGGCGTCGCGCCGGACGAGGCGGTCGGGTATGTCCGTGCGCACTACGCGCGCCGCGCGGTCGAGACCCCGTGGCAGCGCCGGTATGTGGCGCGCTTCGGGTAGGCGCGGCACCAGCCCGCAGTCTGCGATCCACAGCCGGGGCACCCTCTCATCGGAACCAGCTCCCCCGGCGCCGCGCCGCGTCCACACGGGCCGTCAAGCGCGCATGGTGGGCGCCCGGCCAGTACAGGCGCCCACATGAGGCACAGCGCGTGAACGTGTCGTACGTGCGCCGGGTGCCCGGCGGAAGCTGGTCGGCGATCTCCTCCTTGGCGACGGCTGCCAGCGGGCCGTTGCACGCCGGGCAGCGCGTCCAGGGGGCGAGCAGGGGATCGAACCGCTCCAGCACGTCGGTGGTCTGCTCGTCGGCCCGGCTGCCGCGCACGAAAGCGCCCAGCCACAGGGTCCGCCTGCGCAGCAGGCCCCGGTCCCGGGTCAGCAGGACGCGCCGCTCGGCATTGGCCTGCTCCACCAGTTCAGGGTCGTGCGCGTCGTTGCGGTAGGCGGTGTCCACGCCCAGCAGCCGCAGGCGCCTGGCCAGCGCTCCCAGGTGGACGTCGAGGACGAAGCGCGGCGGCGAGGGCGCGGACGGCGGGAGCGGCTGGGGACGGTGCACCGGAACCAGCGCGATGTGGGCGCCGTCCGCCGGCCGGTGGGAGTCGGCGACGGGCTCGCCGTCGGCCCGCAGCCCGGCCACCTCCGTCAGCGGTACCCCCAGCGACTGCACGACGTGCCCCAGCGAGGATGTCCCGTCGTACGGGCAGTACACGCCCTCCTGGCCCCCGGCCCGGCGGCGCAGCCGCGTGGGAAGGAAGAAGCGCAGTTCGTCGGGTACGTGGACGTGGAGCCGGAGCCGCTCGCCCGCGGCCGGGCGGTGCTCCGGCCGGGTCACCGGTGCCGGCCCCGCGAGGAGAGGGCGGTGGTGCGTACCTCGAAGGTGGAGTGGCCCCGCGGCTCCTGCTCCGTCACCCTCACGTCGTCGACGAAGGCTGCCGGTGGCCCCTCGTGCGCCCATGCCACCAGTACGTCGACGGCGTCCGGCTCTCCCTCGAAGAGGGCTTCCACGCTGCCGTCGGGCAGGTTGCGCACCCAGCCGTACACGCCGTGCGCCGCTGCCGTCTGCCGGCAGGTGTCCCGGAAGAACACCCCTTGGACCTGTCCCGTCACGATCACGCGCTTGGACGTCACAGCCATCGGTTCACCTCAGCCGTCGCGTGGTGGGTCGCCCGCCATGGTCGCCCTCCATGGTCGCGCGAACGCCGTCGCCGGGCACACCCGCGGCCCTGTCCTGCGCCGCTTCACCGGCTGCGCTGCCGGGCCCGGCGGGCGGGGGCCGGAGTGGGGGCGGGGGTGCTCAGGTGGCCGGTGGCCAGATGGCCGAGGAGCCGCAGGAACGTCTCCCGGTCGCCGTCCGGCAGCGCCTCCAGCGCCCGTTGGTGCACCTCGTCGACGATCTGCCGGCTGTGCTCGGCCGTCCGTGCGCCCTCTTCGGTGACGGCGATGATCCGTGCTCGGCGGTCGGTGCTGGAGGGGCGGCGCTCGGCGAGCCCGGCCTTCTCCAGGGCGTCCACGGTGACGACCATCGTGGTCTTGTCCATGTCGCCGATCTCGGCGAGTTCGCTCTGACTGCACTCGCGCTCCAGCGCGTGGACGAGCACGCAGTGCATCCGCGCGGTGAGCCCGATCTCGGCGAGTGCCGCCGCCATCTGGGTGCGCAGCACATGGCTCGTGTGGTCCAGCAGGTAGGAGAGGTCCGGCTGGGTGCGGGTCGGTGGCGTCATGGCGGTCATGGGACCAGCCTACCGGCAAATTCGTTCCGAGAAATATCGTCTACAACGAAACTATCTGCTACGGTCTCGCTATCCGCTCCACCGCGGCTCCACCTCCGCTTCCGCTCCCCCTCGCCACCACCCGTGTTCGCCGGGTGCGCGACCAGAGAGGCCGTCATGTCTGCCATATCTCCCGAGTCCTCCGGGTCCTCGAAGCCCTCCGAGTCCTCCAAGTCCGCGCTCGGCACCCGAGGTTCACGCGGTCTCGCCCTCGGCGTCATCGCCGCCGGAACGCTGATGATCATCCTGGACGGTTCCATCGTCACCGTGGCGATGCCGGCCATCCAGCGCGACCTCGACTTCAGCCCCTTGCAGCTGAGCTGGGTCGTCAACGCCTACCTCATCGCCTTCGGGAGCCTGCTGCTGCTCGCCGGCCGGCTCGGCGACCTGATCGGCCGCTGGGGGCACCCCCGGCCGGAGGTTGGGGGAGGATGTTCCTCGCCGGCACCGGCGTCTTCACCGCGGCCTCACTGCTGGCCGGGTTCGCCACCACCCCTGCCGTCCTGCTCGCCGCCCGCTTCATGCAGGGCGTCGGCAGCGCCATGGCGGCTGCCGTGGGGCTCGGCATCCTCGTCACGCTCTATCCCGGACGCGGCGAAAGAGCCCGTGCCATAGCGGTGTTCAGCTTCACCGGCGCCGCAGGCGCCTCCATCGGCCAGGTCCTCGGCGGTGTCCTCACCGACCTGCTCACCTGGCACTGGATCTTCTTCATCAACCTGCCCATCGGCGCCGCCGTGCTCGCCCTCGCCCTGCCGGCGCTGCCCTCCGACAGCGGGCTGGGACTCCGGGCCGGAGCCGACGCCTGGGGAGCGCTGCTGATCACCGTCGGCCTGATGACCGGAATCTACGGAGTCATCAACACCACCAGCCACGGCTGGGGCTCACCGCACACCTTCCTCCCGGTGCTGCTCGGCTCGGCGCTGCTCGCCGGCTTCTTCCTCCGCCAGGCCCGTGCCCGTACGCCGCTGATGCCGCTGCGCATCCTGCGCTCGCGCACCGTCGCCGCCGCGAACGTCGTCCAGATGCTGATGGTGGCCGCGCTGTACTCCTTCCAGGTGCTGGTGGCCCTCTACCTCCAGGGCGTGCTGGGCTATGGCGCCGCGCGCACCGGTCTGGCGATGCTGCCGGCAGCGCTCGTCATCGGCGTCGTCTCGCTCGGCGTCTCGGCCCGGCTGGTCGCACGGTACGGGGAACGCGCCGTACTGCTGACCGGCCTCGGACTCCTGATCGGTGTGCTCGCGCTGCTCACCCGGCTGCCCGAGCGCGCGCACTACGCCACCGACCTGCTCCCCGTGATGCTGCTCGCGGCAGGGTTCGGGCTCGCGCTCCCGGCCCTCACCGCGCTGGGCATGTCGGGCGCGGACGCACGGGACGCGGGGCTGGCCTCCGGGCTGTTCAACACCACGCAGCAGATCGGTATGGCCCTCGGCATGGCCACACTGTCCACCCTGGCCACCGCCCGCACCGAAGCACTGACGGCCTCGGGCAGTTCGCGTGCCGCAGCGCTGACCGGGGGCTACCACGTGGCTTTCGCCGCCGGAACCGGACTGCTCGTCCTGGCGCTCGCCGTCGCCTTCGTGGCGCTCCGGAAGCCCGCCGCCACCGCCGCCACCGCCACCACCGGCACCGCTACGGCGGCGCCTGCACCTGCCACCGCCGAACGGCAGCCCGTGCACTGAGCTCCGCGGCCGCCCCGAGGACCGACCCGCGGCGGCCGTTCCGCCTCGCCCTCCGAGGCGCAGCCTTGTCCTACGAGGCGGACCCCGCACCGAAACCCCACCGTGAAAGGAAACCCCCATGCCCGGCCCCGCTCCGCGCCCGCTCACCGAGTCCGAACTCCACCGTCTCCTCGCCGAGCAGCAGTTCGGTGTGCTGGCCAGCGTCCGCAAGACCGGTCATCCGCACTTGACCACGGTCCTGTACCGGTGGGACGAGTCGGCGCGCGTCCTGCGGATCTCCACCACCCGCAGCCGCCTCAAGCCCCGCCACTACCGCGCCGACCCGCACGCAGCGCTCCATGTGAGCCGGGATGTGTGGACCTTCGCGGTCGCCGAGGGCGAGGCGGAGGTCTCCGAGCCCACTACGGTGCCCGGCGACGCCGTCGGCCGCGAACTCGCCGCCATCGCCGGGGGGTTCGCCTCAGCGGCGGACGAGGACGCGTTCCTCGCCGAGGCGGTCGAGGAAGAGCGCGTCGTCCTCCGTATCCACGTCTCCCGGCTGTACGGCACGACTCTCGACATCGGCGAGGCCGGCTGACCGCGGCTCCGCCCCCTCAGGCGTACGGCCGGAACCCTCGGTTCCGGCCGCACGCAGTGGTTGATGACGCGCTGAGACGGCGCGCGGACCGCCTGCCGACGGGGGCGGCGGCACTCCGGGAGCCGCCCGATCACGCGCCGTCCAGCAGGCCGGCGAGCTTGCCGCGGCTGCGTTCGAGCGCGTCGATCCGCTCCTCCATCGCTGACAGCTCACCGCCCAGGATCTCGCGCAGCTCCGCGCACCAGTGGAGGACAGGCTGCTCACCCCGGGCACACGGCAGCACCGTACGGATCACCTCGGTGGACAGGCCCGCCCGCAGCAGCGCACGGATCTGCGTCACCACCACGACGCTGTCCTCGTCGTAGTGGCGGTAGCCGTTCGGCCCGCGGGCGGCTGTCAGCAGCCCCTGCGCCTCGTAGTAGCGCAGCAGTCGGCTGTTGACTCCGGTACGCCGGGACAACTCCCCGATCAGCATCTGAGCGTGACCTGCCTTCCGCGGTTGACCTTCGCATTGATGTCAGGCCCTAACGTCCCCGGCATGAACGCACATTCCACACACGCCGCCGAGCAGCGCCCCGAGGAGTCCCGGCCCGCCGCTCCCACCCTGTACACCACCCAGCTCGACGGCCGCCCGGCCACGGCGGAAGAGCTCGCCCCGCTGGCCTTCGCCGGTTACGCGCACTTCACCGCGGTGCAGGTGCGGGACGGCCGGATGAGGGGGCTCGATCTCCACCTGGAACGGCTGCGCTCCGCCTCGGTTGAGCTGTTCGGCCGGGCGCTGCCCGACGACCGGGTGCGGTCGTATCTGCGGACGGCGCTGGAGGGGGGCCCTGCCGATGTCTCCCTGACGGCGGCCGTGTTCTCGACGGCAGGCGAGTTCACCGCAGCCGGTGACCAGGCCGGGCTCTCCCTGCTGGTGCGGACAGGACCGCCCGCGTCCGGCCCGGCGGGTCCGCTCGCGCTCGGCACAGTCGCGTACGAACGGCCGCTGGCGACGGTGAAACACGTCGGAGAGGTGGCCAAGACCTACTACCTCAGACAGGCGGTGGGGGAGGGGTTCGACGACGCCGCATTCGTCGACCGGCGGGGTCGGCTCAGCGAGGGAACGATCTGGAACCTCGCCTTCTGGGACGGTGAATCCGTGCTGTGGCCCCGGGCCGGAATGCTGGGCGGGACCATGATGGGCGTGGTCCGCCGCCAGCTGACGCGCCTCGGCGTACCCCAGCAGGATCGCGAGATCACCCTCGCCGACCTGCCCGCGCTCTCCGGAGCCGTCGTGCTGAACTCCTGGACGCCGGGCGTGGCGGTGCACCGTATCGGTCCCGAACCGATGCCACCGGCACCGTCGTTCCTCGACCTGCTGCACCGCGCCCACCGGGCCGAACCCCTCACCTCACCCTGAGAGCGGGCGGCGGCGCCGGTAGACGACGCTGGGGCGGAGCGGGCCCGGCGGGACGGTGGGGTCCTCGAAGTCGTCGGCGGGGTCGTGGGCCATCCCCAGGCGGCGCATCACCGCCTGGGAGGGGAGGTTGGTCGCCGTGGTGATCGCCACGACCTCCGGCAGCCCCAGCGACTCGAAGCCGAACCCCAGCGCTGCCCGGCCCGCTTCGGTCGCATAGCCGTGGCCCCACGCCGAGCGTGCCAGCCGCCAGCCCGCCTCCACCCCGGTGACCGGCAGCTCTTCCTCCACCGGGTCCAGCCCGGCGAACCCGACGAACTCCCCGGTCGCCCGGACCTCGACCGCCCACCATCCCCAGCCCCGCGCTTCCAGATCCCGCTGGAACCGTGCGACGGACGCGTCACTCTCCGCGCGGCTGAGCACTCCGGGGAAGTGCTCCCGCACCTGGGGGTCGGCATTCAACGCCGCCCACGGCCCGAGATCACTCTCCCGCCATTCGCGGAGCACCAGGCGTTCGGTTCGCAGCATTCTCACAGTGCGAAGCTAACGGCCCGCAGGATGGAGCGCGACGGAATAACCGCGAGGGAACAGCACGGAGCTACGCGGAACACGGAGCAACCGCGACGGAGCAGCGCGGCCGGCCCCCGGACGGTCAGCCGCGCAGCCGCTCCCGCAGCTCTTCCAGGTCGGTCAGGAACCAGGTCTGCCGCCCGCGGTTGCACTCCCGTACGAAGTCACGGAGCGAAGAACTGCCCTCGAGATGCCGGGAGATGTCGCCGACGACCGCGAGGCGCAGCCCGTACTGGACGAACTTCTGGACGACGTCCCCGGCCAGCCGGGTGCGCAGTTGGAAGAACGCCTCGTCCAGCCGTGAAGCCGGGATCACCGCCCATTCGGCGCCCTGGTACGAGGTGTTGCCGATGACATCGAGGGCATCGCTCTCGCTGCCGATGGTCTCGCCGTCGGCGTCCCATACCAGGACGGTGACGCCGTTGATCGTCTCCAGGCCGCTGCTGCTCATGGCCGTCAAGGCTAGAGCGGTCGACGGGCGAGGGCGACCGGGTTTCGGCGGCGCGCTCAGCCCGCCGCCGGTTCCCGTACCGATCCGTGACCCGGTTCCGCGTCGTCACGGCTTCCGGGCGGGTGGTGGCCGGCGGGCGTGCGCCGGCCACCTGGGGTTCCGTGCCGGTGGTGGTCGCAACGGGCCGCGTGCGGCACTTGGGCGAACGCCCCGTCCGTGCGCTCCACCAGCAGCCGTCTGCCGTGCGCCAGCACAGCGCCTGGCTCCAGGCCGGTCAGACTCGCGGCCGTGTGGACGGCGCTGAGGCTGGCGAGGTCGTGCACGATTCCGATGCTGAACAGGGACCGGGTCTCGGCGATGGCCTCGTGGTCGCCTGCCCGAATGACGACGCGCAGCTGGTCGGCGACGGCTCGTGCGGCGACGGCCACCGAGATGTTGTCCAGGTCGTCGGAGGCGACGGCAGCCATGGCCTGGGCCCGGTGAAGGCCGAGCTTGCGCAGCACGAACCGGTCTTTGGCGTCCGCGACGACGACGGGCACGCCGAGTGCCTTCGCCAGCCGGAGGTTGGGCGCCGCCGGGTCGCGTTCCACCGCGATCACCCCCACGCCGAGACCCTGCAGGCGGGTGCACAGCCGCAGCCCGACCTGGCCGAGCCCGACCACCACCACATGGCCGGAGCGGGGCAGCGCCCTGGGGCCTACCATGCCGATGGAGCGGGGGGCCAGCAGCCGGTCGACCATCCCGGCGGTGAAGACGGCGGTGAAGACGATGGTGGTCAGCATGGCGATACCGGCGAACACCAGGTAGCCAGGCGAGCCGTGCGGCGCAGCAGGGCCGACGGTCGCCAGGGTGCGCGCGGCTTCGAAGAAAGCGTCCACCGGTGGCCGGTGGTTGAGGGCCACCGACCATGTCCAGTCAGCCACCAGCACGGCGAAGAGCCCGGCCAGGCCGGAGAGCATGATCCGCGAGCTGCCGTCGTGCGGTCGCAGCTGTCCCCGGATCTTGCCCAGCCGCGCCCGGTATCTGAGCGAGCGCGGCGGGCGGTACGGTTCGAGCCGTACCGTGTCCTCCTCCCAGCGGGCGCCGATGTGTCCCGAGGAAGTCCGGTCGAGGGCAAGCAGATCGGGCTGGAGACAGGCGGCCAGCAGGACGGGGGCTGCGACCTCGGCAGGTGAGGTGACCCGGCAGTTGGGCACCGTGCTCTCGAGTTGGTCCGCGACCGTCCGGTCGAAGATCGTCACCACCAGATGTACTCCGGGGCGGATGTGTTCGACGGCCAGCGCGTAGCGCAGGGACTCGGCGTCGTCGTCGAAGAGCACCGCGACGCCCGCCACCTCGCGGACCCGGCCCAGGTGCTGGCCCTCGTCGGGCCCGGAGCCCACGGCCCGGTGCAGCGCCGCGTCCGTGGGATAGGCCAGATGGCACACGCTGTGCCCGGCCGCCTGCAGATGGCCGCAGACCCTCCGCGCCGCATCGTCGCCGATCACGACGTAGTGCTTCCGCTGTGTCCGGCCGACGGGGCGCTCGCCGGAAGCCTCAGACACCGAAGGCGCAGTCATCGGACCGGTAGGGGTCGCAGTCGAGGCAACGCAGGCTCTGGCAGCCGTCGCACCTGGTGAGCAATCGGCCGCAGTGGCACCTGGGGCCGCTCTTGTCAGTGGGTTCCGTGTCCGTTGCCGGGCGCCCGCTTGCGGCGCTCATGAACGCTCCAATCAGGGAGAATCGAAAAGGTGAGCGGGAGGGCGGGGGCCGCAAAGGGGCCTGCTCCCGCACACGGTGGTCGGCCTGGACGCTCGGCCGAGCGGACCGGGCCGCAAGTGGCTCATTGGCCGCCCGGCCCGCCTCGCTGCTCCGGACGTCGCGGCTGCGCTCCAGGATGCCGGTGTGCGCAGCGAGCGCGAGCAGCGCGGACGGAAAACTCCCACCGTCCGTGGCGGACCGGGCCGGCCGGCGGAGAAACCGGGGGTCACCCGGCGCGAATCTCGCGCACCCCGACGGTAGGGGTGCCGCCTCCCCCGGACTATGTACAGGTGTCACACCTCTGCCGCCCGCGGTTGGACAGATGCTCAAGGGGTGCGCCCCCTCGGTGCGGGGCCGGTGACCGCGGGCAGCGGTGGCCGGCCGGTCGCTGCTGCCCGGGGGCGGCCGGTCAGGGTTTGCGCGGGGCCCACTCGTAGGCGCCGCCGCCCCGCCAGTCGATGAGGGAGGCGTCGTCCAGCCGGATGTGTTCGCGGTCCATACCGGCGTCTTCGAGCAGGTTCAGCAGTTCCATGACGTTGTGCGCCGTGCCGAGGATCCGGTCGCGGGCCACGACGCGCCGGCCGCCTTCGGCGTCGGGCGGGTGCACGGTGACGGGTGCCGCCATGGGTCCACGGTGCGGCCGCGCGGCGCCGTCCGCATCTCGGGCCGGGTCCCGCAGTCCTGACCTGCGCTGAGGCTTGCGTGAAGGCCGCACGAAGGCCGCACGAAGGCCGGGCGGGGCCGGGTGCGGACGGCGCGGGGGCTGGTACGGCGCCAGGTCCGGTCCGGAGCGCGTAGACACTGTCTACTCGACCCTGGTAGACAGTGTCTATGACGGAATCGAACACTGATACCGGGCCGCCGCCCGGAGGGGCCCTGCGCGCCCTCACCCTGCTCGCCGGTGCCACGGGGGCCGCCGTGGTGGCGCTGGACGGCACCGTGCTCGTGGTCGTCCAGCCCGCCATGCGGCGCGAGCTGGGGGGCACGCTCGCGCAGTTGCAGTGGGCCGGCACCGGCTATCTGATCGCCGTGGCGAGCCTGCTGGTCTTCGCGGGGCGGCTCGGTGACCGGTACGGGCACCATCGCCTCTTCGCGCTGGGCATGCTGGGCTTCGGCGCGGCCTCGGCCGGTATCGGGGCTGCCGACGGCATCGGCTGGGTCATCGGACTGCGCGTCGTGCAGGGGGTCTTCGGGGCGCTGCTGCAACCGGCCACGCTCGGCATGCTGCGCGCCGTCTTCCCGCCGGAGCGGCTGGGTATGGCGATCGCCGTGCGGACGAGCGTGATCGGGCTGGCGGCCGCTGCGGGGCCGGTGCTGGGCGGAGTGCTGGCCGTCGGACCGGGCTGGCGGGCGGTGTTCTTCCTCAACGTCCCGGTGGCGGTGGCCGTGGGGCTCCCCGCGCTGCTGGCTGCGCGGAGAGCGCCGGGGAGGACGGCGCGGGGCGCCGGTCTCGACCTGCCGGGCGCCTGCCTGCTCGGTGCCGCGCTGCTCTGCCTGGTGCACACCCTCGTCGCCGTGCCCGATGGCGGATTGACGGCGGTGAACGGCCTCGTGGCGGCCGTCGGTGTCGTGGCGGCCGCCGCCTTCGTCCGGCACGAACGCCGGTACGCCGCAGCGCCGTTGGTGCCCGGTGGGCTGCTGCGTACACCGGGCATCACGCCCGCGCTGGCGTTGCTGCTCGTGAGTTCGGCGGCGCTCCACGGGACGCTGTTCGTCGGTACGTACTTCCTTCAGGACGTGGTCGGACTCGACCCCTTCGCATGCGCGATACGCACGCTGCCGCTCGCGGTGACGATGGTGCTGGGCGCTCCGCTGTGCGCCGTACTGCTGCGGCGGTACGGTCCGCGCCGTACGGCCGCGGCGGGCGCGTTGGTGCTGGCTGCCGGGGTGGCGCTGTTGTCCCGGGCGGGGGCGGAGGTGGGTGCGGGAACGGTGGGTGCGGCCTTCTTCGCGCTGGGCGGAGGCTTCGTGGCCGTCATGGTCACCGCCACCTCCGTCGTGGTGCGGCAGGCACCGGCCGGGCAGGCGGGGGTGGCAGGCGGCCTGAAGCAGACGGCGGTGAACGTGGGCCCCGCGCTGGGCGTTGCCGCGGCCACCACGCTGATGTCCGTCCGTACGGCTGCCGGACAGCCGCCCGATACGGCCTTTCTGGCGGCGATGCCCCTGGCCCTGGGCTGCCTGGCGCTCGTGGCGGCCACCGGGCTGCTGTCGGCCGGCCGCTTGCCCCGCTCCGGGTCCGGCTCCGACTCCGGCCCCGGGTCCGACTCCGGCCCCGGGTCCGACTCCGGCTCCGACTCCCGCTTCCGGACAAAAAGTTACCGACGAGTTGACAGTGTTTCCCGCCACGCTCACTCTTAGCTGCGCCGTGTACATGCCACCTTCAGTCGTGGGGGGTGGCATCTGCACGCAGCAGACCCGACGCGCCAGACAGGCGAGGAGAGACGCATGGGAACTCAGGGGGACCGCAGCGCAGTCAGCAGACGCATGGTGCTCGCGGGCGTCGGCGGCGCGGGCGCGGCCGCCGTACTCGGCGCGGGCGGCGCGGCGGCGCAGCCCGCGCGGGGCACCGAAGGCGGCGTCGACAAACTGCCGATACCCGACAAGGCCGAACTGACCCTGCTGCTGACCGGTGACGCGGGCACCGGCGAGGACGGCCAGTGGAAGGTCGCCGACGCCGCCCGCGCGGTGTGCGCGCGGCGCGGCGTGGACCTGGCGATCGGGCTCGGCGACAACATCTACGAGAACGGCCCCGAGAGCGCCACCGACGACGAGTTCCAGTCCAAGTTCGAACGCCCCAACACCGGTATCGACGTCCCCTGGCTGATGGTGCTCGGCAACCACGACACCAGTGGCATCATCCCCGGCAGCGGCGGATGGCCCTCGCGGGGCGACCACGAGGTGGCCTACCACGCGCACTCGGCCCGCTGGTACATGCCCGGCCGCTACTACTCGGTGGCCGTACCCGGTGGTGCCGCCGAGCCGGTCGCCGAGTTCTTCGCGCTCGACACCACGCCGCTCTCCTCCTACGTGCTCCAGACCGACCCCAGGTACTACTGGGACGGGCCCTTCGCGCGCGAGCAGCGGGCCTGGCTGACCGAGTCGCTGGCCGCTTCCCGTGCCCGCTGGAAGTTCGTCTTCGCCCACCACCCGCTCCGCAACAACGGCACGCACCGCAACGCCGGCGAGTACGAGGGCGTGACCTGCGGCGACTACCTCAGCGGCAAGCACGTCAAGGAGCTGTACGAGCAAGTCGTCGTCGGCAATGCGGAGTTCATCCTTTCCGGCCACGACCACACCCTGCAGATCCTCGACACCGGCGCCGACCACCGGGGCACCCAGCAGATCGTGTGCGGCGCGGCGGCCAAGACCAAGGGCCGCGCGGACAAGCCCAGCAACAAGGCGTTCTGGGAGGCGTACGACACCCTCGGTTTCATGCTGCTGACGATCAACGCGCAGCAGGTCGTCGTGGACGCCTACACCGTCGACCCCGGCACCGGAGAGCACACCCACGCCTACCGCCACACCCGCACCGACCGGCTGCCCGCCCCCGCCGGAGCCGTCTCGTAGGCCGATGTCCGCACCATGATCGGCCCGGCGTAGATTGGCCCGATGGCGGAGGGGACGAAGACCACAGTCGGGGTGGGGGACCAGTCGGCGGCGGCCGCGGCGAAGCCGGGACTCGCCCGCTCGTCGTTGCTGATGGCGGCCGGTACGGTCGTCTCGCGTGCCACCGGACTCATCCGGCAGGTGCTCCAGGCGGCGGCACTCGGCACCGGGTTGCTGGCCAGCACGTACAACACGGCCAACACCGTGCCGACCAGCCTGTACACGCTGCTGATCGGCGGCGCGCTCAACGCCGTGCTGGTGCCCCAGCTGGTCCGGGCGCGGGCCACGCACCCGGACGGCGGTCGCGCGTACGAGCAGCGGCTGGTCACCCTGGTCGTCACCGTGCTCGCGCTCGGTACCGCGCTCGCCGTCTGGGCGGCGCCGCAGATCGTCGGCCTCTACATGCGGGACACCCCGGCCCAGCACGAGGCGTTCGAGCTGACCGTCGTCTTCGCGCGCTTCCTGCTGCCGCAGATCTTCTTCTACGGCCTGTTCGGGATGCTCGGGCAAGTGCTCAACGCGCGCGAGAAGTTCGGCGCGATGATGTGGACCCCCATCCTCAACAACGTCGTACTCGTCGCCATGTTCGGCGCCTACCTGGGGATGATGACCGTCCCCGAGCGGGTCGCCGACATCACCGAGGGGCAGGTGCGGCTGCTGGGCCTCGGCACCACCGCAGGGATCGCCCTGCAGGCCCTGGCGCTGATCCCGTTCGTCCGCGCCGCCGGCTTCCGCTTCCGGCCGCGGTTCGACTGGCGCGGCACCGGGCTGGGCAGCAGCGCCCACGCCGCCAAGTGGACGCTGCTGTTCGTACTGGCCAACCAGGTGGCGCTCACCGTCGTCACCAACTACGCCAACGCCGCCGACCAGGCGCTGCCCGAAGCGGGCGCCGGGTACTCCGCGTACACCTACGCACAGACGATCTGGATGCTGCCGCAGTCCATCGTCACCGTCTCGCTGGTGACCGCGCTGCTGCCCCGGATGAGCCGCGCGGTGGCCGAGGGGCGCCCCGCTGACCTGCGCGCCGATCTGGCGCGTGCGCTCCGGCTCACCGGCGCCGTGATCGTACCGACCGCCTTCCTCTTCCTCGCGCTCGGACCGCAGATCGCCGCGCTGCTGTTCGCACACGGCGCCGCTGACGCCCAGTCGGCACAGCCACTGGGACAGATGCTCCAGGCGTTCGGCCTCGGGCTGATCCCGTTCTCGGCGCAGTACCTGCTGCTGCGCGGCTTCTACGCGTTCGAGGACACCCGGACGCCGTTCTTCATGGCCGCTTTCATCGCGGCCGTCAACATCGCCCTGGCCACCTGCTGTCACCTGGCGCTGCCCGCGCGGTGGGCCGTGACGGGCATGGCCGCTGGCTATTCGCTCTCCTACGCGGCCGGGTTCGCCCTCACCGCCTGGCTGCTCCGCCGCCGACTGGCCGCGCCGCTGGACCCTTCGGGGCGTGTGCTGGGCGTGTACGGGCGGCTGTTCCTGGCCTCGGCTGCCGCGGCGGGGCTCGCCTGGTGGGCGGCGGATGTGGTGCGGGGTGCGACGGGCGAGGGCACGGCCGGCTCGGCTGCCGCCCTCGTGGCGGGCGTCGTGGCGCTGGCGCTGGGCTATGTGCTGCTGGGGTGGCTGTTGCGGGTGCCGGAACTGCGGGGGCTGGCGGGCCGGCTGAGGGGGCGCGCCCCGAAGGGGCGCGGGGAGCTGCGCGACTAGCCACAGCCCGCCCGCACCCGGGCGAACGACCTCGACCCGAGCGCCGGCTCCCCGCCACCTGGGGCGCCGCACCCGGCATGAACGTACCGTAGTGCCGCCAAGAGGCTGGACCGTGCCAAGGTGAAAGGGCCGAGATGACCGCTGAACACCCCATCGCCGTACTGGGCGAATGCGTCGCCGACGCATTCGTGGCGCCGCCGCGCGGCGAGGACCCCGCACCGCTCGCGCTCGACGTCTTCCCCGGCGGAGGCCCGGCCAACACCGCGGTGGCGCTGGCGCGGCTGGGCACCCCGACCCGCTTCCTCGGGCGGCTCTCGCACGATGTGTTCGGGCGGCTGTTCGCCTCCCGACTCGCGGAGTCGGACGTCGATGTGAGCCACACGGTGCGCGCGCCCGAGCCCAGCACCCTGGCCGTCGCCGACGTCGCCGAGGACGGCAGCGCCGACTACGCCTTCCACGCCCAGCAGACCGCCGACTTCCAGTGGACCGACGAGGAGCTGGCCTCCGGTACCGCCGACCCCCTCTCCTGCCTGCACACCGGCTCGCTGGCGCTGGTGCAGCAGCCCGGCGGTGCGGCTGTCGAGCGGCTTTTGGCGAAGATACGGGACCGCGCCACGGTCTCCCTCGACCCCAATGTGCGTCCCCTGCTGGTCGACCCGGCCGTCTACCGTGCGGCGCTGCCCCGCTGGTGTGCGGCCGCCGACATCCTGCGGCTCTCCGACGACGACCTGGCCCACCTGCGGCCCGGCGCAACGCCGGACGAGGCCGCCGACGCCTTCCACGCGGACGGGGTGCCGCTGGTGGTGGTCACTCTGGGCGCGGAGGGGGTCATGGCCTCGCTCGACGGCAACCGCTTCCGCGTTCCGACGCCGCCCACCGAGGTGGTGGACACCGTCGGTGCGGGCGACTCCTTCATGGCGGGCTTCCTCCACGCCCTTGGCGGGGCGGGCGCGCTGGGCGGCAGACTGGACGCCCTCACCGGGTCCCAGGTCAGCGAGGCGCTGGCCTTCGGCGTACGGGTCGCTGCCGCGGTCGTCTCGGTACGCGGCGCCAACCCGCCCTGGGCGCGGGACCTCGATCAGTAGCCGCGATCCGCAAGGGGCACCCCCCTGAGGATGCCGGCCCCCTCAGGGGCAGTGCACCACCTGGCCCGCCCAGGAGAGACCGCCGCCGAAGCTGAGGAGGAGGACGGGGGCGCCCGGCGGCAGTTCGCGGCGCTCGACCAGCTTGGCGAGGGCCAGCGGTACGGAGGCGGCCGAGGTGTTGCCGGACTCGGCCACGTCGCGGGCGACCACCACGTCCTCGGCGAGATCCAACTGACGCACCAGGGCCTCGATCATGCGCAGGTTGGCCTGGTGGGTGACCACACCCGCCAGGTCCCCCGGCGCCAGCCCGGCCCGTTCGCAGGCGCGGCGGGCCACCGCCGGGAGTTCGGTGGTGACCCAGCGGAAGACCGCCTGGCCTTCCTGGGCGAAGCGCGGCTGCCAGTCGCCCAGCAGCCGTACCGTGTCGCCGCGCGTCGGGTCCGAGCCCCACTCGACGGGCCCGATACCGTCCGGCTCCACCGCGTCGCCGCCGTCGGGTACGGCGCTGACGATCGCGGCGCCTGCGCCGTCGGCCAGCAGGACGCAGGTGGTGCGGTCGGTCCAGTCGGTGACGTCGGACATCTTCTCCGCGCCGATCACCAGCGCGTGGCGTGCCGCGCCCGCGCGCACCGAGTGGCTCGCGGAGGCGAGGGCGGTGCAGAAGCCTGCGCAGCCGTTGTTGAGGTCGTAGGCGACGGCTGAGGGGATGCCGAGCGCGCCCGCGACCTGGGCCGCGTTGCTGGGGCAGCGGTCGCGTGCGGAGCAGGTGGCCAGTACGACCATGTCGATGTCGGCGGGGTCCAGGCCGGAAGCTGCCAGCGCCTTGCCCGCCGCCACCGTGGCCAGCCCCGCGACGGTCTCGGACTCCGCCGCGATCCGCCGGGTGACGATCCCGGTGCGCTGACGTATCCACGCGTCGCTGGTCTCGACCATCCCCGCGAGGTCGTCGTTGGTCAGTACGCGGTCGGGCTGGTGGTGGCCCAGCGCTGCGATACGGGTTCCCGGCACGGTGCTCTTCTCCTCGTCGAGGGGACGGTGTGGCGGGAATATAGCAACCGATCGATCGGAAGTTAAATCACTCCGGCCGGTTACGATGGGTGCATGAGTCCACGCAAGTCCGCAGCCGAGGCCCGCAGAACGCGCGAACGGATCATCGAGCGCAGCGTCGCCATCGGCTCCGTCGAGGGGCTTGAGGGGCTGACCATCGGGCGCCTCGCCACCGACCTCGGCATGAGCAAGGCGGGCGTGCTCGGCCACTTCGGCTCAAAGCAGGCGCTCCAGCTGGCCGCACTGCACGGCGCCTCGGGACTCTTCACCCGCCTGGTGTGGGAGCCGGTCGCCGGACTGCGGCCCGGGCTGGTCCGGCTGCGGGCCTTCTGCGAGGCGTGGATCCGCTATCTGGAACGGGAACGCACCGCCTTCCCCGGCGGCTGCCTGTTCACCGCCGCCTCCGTCGAATTCGACGCGCGTGGCGGCCCCGTGCACGACACGGTGGCCCGCTTCATGCTGCGCGGACGGCGGCTGCTCGTGAACGACCTGCGGATCGCCGTCGAGGTGGGGGAGCTCCCCGGCGAGGTGGAGCCCGAACAGCTCGCCTTCGAACTGCACGGCCTCTACATGGGGCTGAACCAGGAGCTCCAGCTCTTCGCCGACGCCACGGCCCCGGCCAGGACCCGCCGCGCCCTGGACCGGCTGCTGGCGCCGCCGCCGGGCGGCTGACGCCTGGCCTCGGGGTGGCCGGCTGCTACCGGGGTGCCTGCGGAGCGCTCCGTGTGCCTGCGGCGCCGTCCCGCAGGCGTTCCGTACTGTGACCTGTGGGGTGTGCCGGACAGCCGAACGGACACCCGGGCGCCCCGCACGCGGACGCTGGAGGCAGGCACAGTGCACGATGAGCACAGCGAGCGACAGACACCCGGACCCGCCGCGGCCCGGATCTTCTTGCGGCCGGTTGCCAGCAGCCTTCCGCTGGGCCTCTTCTCCTTCGGCATGGGCACGATCCTGCTGTCGGCCGACCAGCTGCACTGGGTGCCGCTGCGGCACACCGGCCAGCTGTTCGTCCTGATGCTGGTGTTCGTCGTACCGTTGCAGCTGCTCGCCGGAGTGCTGGCCTTCCTCGCGCGCGACTCCGACGCCGCCGCCTCGATGCCCACGCTGGGCGCGACCTGGGGCGGGACGGCCGTGCTGTCGCTGTTGCAGCCGCCGGGAGCGCGCAGCCTGGCGCTGGCGGTCTTCCTGCTGTCCGCCGCCGCCTTCGTGCTGATGCTCGGGCTGGTCGCGTTCGCCGGGAAGCGGGTACTCGGTGTGCTGCTGACGCTGGCGGCCGTGCGGTACGCGCTGGACGGCGTCTACGAACTGACGGGCGTCGGTGCCGTACAGACGGCGTCCGGCTGCCTCGGCGTGGCTCTGGCGGGCATCGCACTGTACGGGGGGACGGCGGCGCTGCTGGAGGAGATGACCGAGCGGTCGCCGCTGCCCCTCGGCAGGCGGGGCCGGGCGCGTACAGCCGTCACGGGAACCCTGTCGGACCAGCTCGTCACCGTGCGGAACGAGGCAGGCGTCCGCCGCCAGCTGTGACCGCCCGGCCGCGGCCGGCCAGGACCGGTAAGGCCCTACGCCGCCGGCAGCGCCCGCTCCACGATCGCCCTCAGGTCCAGTCCTGAGGGCAGCGTGCCGAAGGCCGCACCCCAGTCGCCGCCCAGTCGCGAGGCGCAGAAGGCGTCCGAGACCGCCGTCGGCGCGAACCGCACCAGCAGCGAGCCCTGCAGCACCAGCGCCATCCGCTCCACCAGCCGCCGCGCCCTGGACTCGATCCCTTCCAGGTCCGCGAGCTGCGCGAACACGTCCTTCGTCGCGGCGTCCAGCCGGTGGTCGGCGCCGTGCGCCTGCCCGATCTCGGTGAGGAAGGCGTTCAGCGACCCGGGGGAGCGCTGGAGCGCACGCAGCACATCGAGGGCCTGGACGTTCCCCGAGCCCTCCCACAGCGAGTTGAGCGGCGACTCGCGCAGCAGCCGCGGCATCGGCGACTCCTCCACATAGCCGTTGCCGCCGAGGCACTCCAGCGCCTCGCCCGCCAGCGGAACGCCCCGCTTGGTAACCCAGTACTTCGCCGTCGGCAGCGCCAGCCGCAGGAAGGCGCGGTCAGCCGCCGCCTGTTCGCCCTCACCCGCCGCACTGTCGTACGCGGCGGCCAGCCGCAGCGCCAGCGTGGTGGCCGCCTCCGACTCCAGCGCCATGTCCGCGAGGACGTTCCGCATCAACGGCTGCTCGATCAGCGGCTTGCCGAACGCCGAGCGGTGCGCGGTGTGGTGGACGGCCTGGACGACCGCCTGCCGCATCAGCGCGGCCGAGCCCGTCACACAGTCCAGCCGGGTCGCCGCCACCATCTCGATGATCGTCGCCACCCCGCGGCCCTCCTCGCCGACGCGGCGCGCCCACGTGGTGCCGTCGAACTCCACCTCGCTGGAGGCGTTGGAGCGGTTGCCCAGCTTGTCCTTGAGCCGCTGGATACGGAACGCGTTGCGGGTGCCGTCCGGCAGCACCCGGGGCACCAGGAAACAACTGAGCCCTCCCGGGGCCTGCGCCAGCACCAGGAAGACGTCCGACATCGGCGCCGAGCAGAACCACTTGTGGCCCAGCAGCGTGTACTCGCCCTCGCCGCTGCCCTCGCCCGTCAGCGGCACGGCCTCGGTCGTGTTGGCCCGCACATCGCTGCCGCCCTGCTTCTCCGTCATGCCCATCCCGGCGATCGCGCCCCGCTTGGCGCTCGCCGGCCGGTCCAGGCCCCAGTCATAGGAGTGCGAGCTCAGCCGCGGCTCCCACTCGGCGGCCAGCGCGGGGTCCTTGCGCAGCGCGGGCACGGCCGCGTGCGTCATCGAGACCGGACAGCTGTGCCCCGCCTCCACCTGGGACCACACATGGAAGCCTGCCGTACGCAGCAGCTGCCCGTCGGGCCGCGACCACGCGTCCGTCAGCCCGGCGCCCACCGCCCGCTCCATCAGCCGGTGCCAGGAGGGATGGAACTCCACCTCGTCGATCCGGTGCCCGTACCGGTCGTGGGTACGCAGCACAGGCGGGTACTCGTTGGCCTGCCGGCCCCACTCCTGCGCCTCGGCCGAGCCCGCGGCGCGGCCCAGCTCCGACAGCTCGGCGCGGGCCTCCGCGGCGTGTTCGGGGGCCACATGGCGGGCAACGCCTTCGGCCAGTGCGGGGTCGGCGGCGAAGACGTCGTAGTCGACCAGCGGCGGAGCCTGGTTGGTCACGGTGTGTGTCGAGGGTGGCATACAGATACGTTAAAGAGGTGCGTGCAGTCGAGGAAACCCCTGAGCAGACCGCCGGACGGGCCCCGCGGTGGGCTCCCCGGCGGTCCCACAGCCAGTTCCGCAGGGCGCGGGTGAAGTACCGGGACGTCCCCAAAAGGAGGATGGCCTGGCTGCTGCTCAAGGACACCGTCAACTCGTGCATGGAGTACCGCGTGCTCGGGCTGGCGGCCGAGGCGGCGTTCTTCACACTGATCTCGATCCCCCCGCTGCTGCTCGGCGTGATCGGCCTGCTGGGCTACCTGGACTGGATCGGCGCCGACACGATCGAGATGATCCGGCGCAACTTCCTGGACGCCTCAGCGACCGTCCTCTCCGACCGGGGCGTCGACCAACTGGCGCGCCCGCTCATCGACGACGTGATCAAGGGCGGGGGCCCCGACGTGATCTCGCTGGGCTTCGCGCTGGCCCTGTGGTCCGGCTCGCGGGCCGTGAACGTCTTCATCGACACCATCACCGTGATGTACGGACTGGACGGTCGGCGCGGCATCGTCAAGACCCGGCTGCTGGCCTTCTTCCTCTATCTCGTGGCCCTGGTGATCGGTGCCGTGGCGCTGCCGCTGATGGTGGCAGGACCGGACGCGGTACTGCGGCTGGTCCCGCAGGCCGAGTGGGTGGTCGGCGTCTTCTACTGGCCCGTCGTGCTGCTGCTGTCCATCGTCTTCCTCACCACGCTGTACCACGTCTCCGTGCCGGTGCGCTCCCCTTGGCGGGAGGACATCCCCGGCGCGCTGGTGGCCCTCGTCATGTGGGTGCTCGGCAGCTTCCTGCTGCGGCTGTATCTGACGAACACCGTCGAGGGCCCCACCATCTACGGCTCGCTGGCCGCGCCGGTGGCGGTGCTGCTGTGGATCGGCGTCTCGGCATTCGCCGTGCTGGTGGGAGCGGCCGTGAACGCGGCGATCGACCATGTCTGGCCCTCGGTGGCCACGGCAGCGGCGCGGCGCGCCAACGAGCGGCGCCGGGAGGAGGCGGCCGCCGAGGTCGTCGCAGCGGTCGCCGCTCGGCGCCGCCGGATGGAGGAGTACGAAGACGGCGAGGGCGACGGCTTCGACCTGGACGCTCCCGCCGAGTTCCCCGAACGCTGGACCAAGTTCCTGCCGCCCGAGGACGTCCGGGGCCGTCTCCTGCGCCCCCGGGGCCGCGATCGCGGTGACGACAGCGAGGGATAACAGGGTGACGACAGCGAGATAAACGGTGGCGGCGTGGCGCCCTGCCGGGCTACTGTCCGACCGGACCCGCACGGTGGCGCACGAGCCCGCCGTGCCCTGCGACAAGAACGGAGGTGTCACTGATGGCTGTCATCGCGCTGGGCGCTGCCCACAACCAGTCCGTCACATTCACCTCCGCGGCCACCGGCTGACTCTTCCTTTCCGGAGCCGGGGCCGCCCTTGTGAAGGGTCAACCCCTTGTCGCAGCACACCTCGCACACTCGCGCTCACACATCCGCGCAGGATCACGCCGTACTGGCCGCCTACGGTTGGGACGCCGGCTGGCACGCGGCGTACGCACGGGCGATCGCCGACCCGGCCACCGCCGGCCCCGACCCGCTGCCCGGCCGGGTGGTACGGGTCGACCGTGGCCGGTGCGACCTGGTCACCCCGGTCGGCACCCTGCGTGCGGACACCGAGTTCGTCGTCCCACGCGACCCCATGCGGGTCGTGTGCACCGGCGACTGGGCGGTCGTCGACGCGGACGGTGCCCCGCCGTACGTACGGACGCTGCTGCCCCGCCGTACCGCCTTCGCCCGCTCCACCTCCTCCAAGCGCTCGGAGGGCCAGGTGCTGGCCGCGAACGTCGACCACGCGCTGATCGCCGTCTCCCTCGGCGCCGAGCTGGACCTGGGACGTATCGAGCGGTTCATCTCGCTGGCGTGGAGCAGCGGCGCCCAGCCGCTGCTCGCCCTCACCAAGGCGGACCTCGTCCCCGACGCCGTGACCGTCGGGCACCTGCTCACGGACGCGGAGACCGCCGCACCCGGCGTCCAGGTGCTGCCGGTCAGCGCGGAGACGGGCCAGGGGATCGACATCCTCGCCGCCGTCCTCGCGGGCGGCACCACGGCGCTGCTCGGCCAGTCCGGCGCGGGCAAGTCCACGCTCGCCAACGCGCTGCTGGGGCGCCGGGCGCAGACCGTCCAGGCCATTCGCGACCGGGACGGCAAGGGACGGCACACCACGACCACCCGCAACCTGCTGCCCCTGCCCGCCGAGACGGGAGGCGGTGTTCTGATCGACACCCCGGGGCTGCGCGGTGTCGGCCTCTGGGACGCCGAGGACGGTCTCGGCCAGGCGTTCTCCGAGATCGAACAGCTCGCCGCCGAGTGCCGGTTCCAGGACTGCGCGCATCGGGAGGAGCCCGGCTGCGCCGTGCTGGCCGCCGTCGAGGGTGGTGTGCTGCCCGAGCGTCGGCTGGAGAGCTACCGCAAGCTGCTGAGGGAGAACGCCCGCTTGGCCGCCCGTACGGATGCGCGGTTGCGCGCCGAGCAGCGTCGGGTTTTCAAGCAGCGGCAGGCACTGGGGCGGCACATGAGTGAGCGCAAGCGCGGTCGCCGCCGCTGATGGTGCCGCGCGGTTCTTGGGCCCCCTCCCGGTTCTTGGGGGAGGGGGCGCCGCTTGCTGCCGCGTGCAGTCTGCGGGTGAGTTCGCGGCCGCTCGCGCAGTTCCCCGCGCCCCCGACGGGCGTCCCGACGGCCATGTCCGATTTCCGCTAGCTCTTGCCCAGGGCACTGCCCACACTGGGGAACGTGACCACACAAGACAGCAGGTACGAGGCCGTACGCAGCAGGGACGCCCGCTTCGACGGGGTGTTCTTCCTCGGCGTACGCACCACCGGGATCTACTGCCGACCCAGCTGCCCGGCCGTGACGCCGAAGCGGGAGAACGTCAGCTTCTACCCCACGGCGGCGGCCGCCCAGGCCGCCGGCTTCCGTGCCTGCCGCCGGTGCCGCCCGGACGCGGTGCCCGGTTCCGCCGAGTGGAACGTACGCGCCGACCTGGTGGGCCGCGCGATGCGGATGATCTCCGACGGGGTCGTGGACCGCGAAGGCGTCGCCGGACTCGCCCAGCGCCTCGGGTACAGCCCACGCCAGGTGCAGCGCCAGCTGACCGCGGAGCTCGGCGCGGGTCCCGTCGCGCTCGCCCGAGCGCAGCGGGCGCACACCGCGCGTGTGCTGCTCCAGACGACGCCGCTGCCCGTCACCCAGGTCGCGTTCGCGGCCGGATTCGCGAGCGTACGGCAGTTCAACGACACCGTCCGCGAGATCTACGCCCGTACGCCCAGCGCATTGCGCGCCGCCTCGGCGCGGGGCGGGCACGGCCCGGCGGGCCGCCCCGAGGTGCGGGACGCGGCGACGCACGGTGGCGGGGCCGCAGCCGGGGTCCCGCTGCGGCTGGCCTACCGGGGCGCGTACGCGACCGAGCAGGTCTTCGGCTTCCTCGAGCGCCGCGTCATACCGGGCGTCGAGGAAGTGCTGGGCGAACCCGGCAGCCGCACCTACCGCCGCACACTGAACCTGCCGTACAGCACCGGCATCGCGGAGGTCGACGAGTGCCCGGCGCGCAGCGGAAAGGGCTGGCTCGAATGCCGGCTGCACCTGGGTGACCTGCGCGACCTGACGACCGCCGTGCAGCGCATACGGCGCCTCTTCGACCTGGACGCCGACCCGTACGCGGTCGTCGAGCGGCTCGGCGGCCGCACGGCGCTGGGCGAGTTGGCCGCCCGCACACCGGGGCTGCGCTCACCCGGCGCCGCCGACACGCACGAGCTGGCGATCCGCGCCGTCCTCGGCCAGCAGGTCACCGTCGGTGCCGCGCGCACGCTGGGCGGCAGGCTCGTCGCCGCGTACGGCAAACCGCTCGCTTCCCCCGCCGGCACCCTCACCCACCTGTTCCCCGCGCCCGACGCGCTCGCCGAGGCACCACTGACCGAGCTGGGCATGCCCGAGACCCGCCGCCGCACCATCCGGGCCGTCGCGGCCGCCCTCGCGGACGGCACCGTCGTGCTCGACCCGGGCGCCGACCGGGAAGAGACCGAACGGGCACTGCTGGCCCTGCCCGGAGTCGGCCCGTGGACGGCCGGCTACATGCGGATGCGCGCCTTGGGCGACCCGGACGTCTTCCTGCCCGGCGACGCGGGCGTACGGCACGGACTGGCACTGACCGGGGCCGCGCCCGGCGACGCCGACCAGTGGCGCCCGTGGCGTTCCTACGCGCTGCACCACCTGTGGTACGCGACGGGCCTCACTCCTCCGCCAGCCCCCAACTGTGCACCTTCCGCGGGTGAATGACGATCAGCTCGTCACTGAAGTGCGGACCCAGGTCGTGCGGCCCCTCGCGCAGCTCGGCCACGCCCCGGATCTCCACGCCGCGCACCCGCCACGGCTTGAGACTGACGATGTCGTCCACGACCAGCGAGAGACGCGGCTGGGTGAGCAGGTTGCGCCACTTCTTCGTCGTACCGAGCGCGTAGCCGCCCACCAGGACCGTGCCGTCGTCCTGCGGGAAGAACCCGACCGGATTGTTCTGCGGCTGCCCCGCCGTATCCACCGTCGCCAGCCGCCCGAGCCGCTGGGAGGCCAGGAATTCCCGCTCGGCGGCGGAGAACTCCCAGCCGCCGGAACCGGCGGGAGCGGCACCGGAATTCTGTGTCACCTGTGTCATACCGGCAGTGTCGTACCCCCCACTCGGCCCCGCATCGGAACCCGGTCGTACCCCCGTCCCCGCCTTCCGCCCTAGGTCCTGCCCCACCGGTGCCGGACCGACCCGGAGGAGGGGACAATGAGGCCATGAGCCGACAGGGGGCACAGGGTGGTGGGCAACCCCGGGACTGGTGGGCGCAGTTGTACGACCCGCGTGCTCCCGATACGGGCCGGGCCCGGGCCTCGGACAGCTTGGATGAGCGCTACCGCTCGGTGAGCCGCACCCTGACCGACGCCTCCGGCGCGGAGCCAGGACCTTCCGGCGCCGTCGCCCCGGAGCCCGCGGGGGTGCTGCCGATGACCGACCCCGGCTCGGTGGCCGAGGTGGTGCCGGACACGGTGCTGGAGGGGACGCGGTACGGGCGCGCCGCGCTGCGGGCGGCTTCGGTACGCGGGGAAGCGGCGCGGCGTGCAGGGGAGTTGCGCACGGACGCGCTGTTGGTCGTACGGTTCGGAGCGGGCGAGGACGGGTTGCTGCTGGCCGCGGTGGCGGCAGGGGCCGGGTCGGGACCCGGCGGGCACCGGGCCGCGCGCGAGGTGTGCCACTCGGTAGGGGCTGCCGTGGGCCGTAGCAGCGCGCGGCTCGTGGCTGATCTGCGCGCGGACCGCAGGAGCGAGCTCCAGCCGGGCCTGCACCGGCTGACGGACCGCGCCTTCGGCAGGCTGCGCGCCAAGGCGGCGGCGCTGGGTCTTGAGCCCGGCCGGTACACCGCCGACCTGCGGTGCCTGCTGCTGCCCGCCGATCCCCGCTGCCGTACGCGTGTCGCGTTCGGCACCGGCGAGGGCGGGCTGTTCAGGCTGCGCGGCGGCGCCTGGCAGGACATCGGGCCTCCGGCCACCATGTTGTGGCCGCCGGAGCGGGATTCGGTGATCGGCCGTGATCCGGCCGCCGGCGCCGCGGCGGCCCGGGACGGGTTCACCCCCGCGCAACCGCCCGAGCCCGCCCGAACCGAGCCGTTCCGCTTCCGCTCCTGCGCCGCGGACCCCGGTGACGTGCTGCTGCTGTGCGGTCCCGGTCTGGCCGAGCCGCTACGTGCCGCGCTGTCCCCTGCCGGGCAGCCGCACGCCGAGCCGACCCTCGCGGACCGGCTCGCCGCCCGCTGGGCGCCCCCGGGAGGGGAACTGCCCGGACCCGGCGCCTACCTCGACGAGTTGGGGCGCGGTGGTGAGGGTTCTGACGGGGACCGTACGGCGGTCACCATCTGGGAGAGCTGACCGGCAGTCTCACGCCTGCGGCGCCCGGGTGGCGCGTACCGCCTCCAGGTACTCGGCGATGGCGTCCCGGTTGCGGCTCAGGCACTCCACGCGTGCCGTCATGCGCTCCAGTTGGTCCTCGAGGGTGGCGAGCATCTCGGGGGTGGCGTCCTGGAAGTGGATGACCCTGGGCTTGTCGAGGCACGGCAGGATCTGTTTGATGATCCGGGTGGGGAGCCCGGCGTCGAGCAGTCCGCGGATCTGCAGTACACGGTCGACGAACCGCTCGTCGTAGTCGCGGTAGCCGTTGGGCAGGCGGTCGGCGACGATGAGGCCCTGTTCCTCGTAGTAGCGCAGCAGGCGCCTGGGCGTTCCGGTGCGCTCCGAGAGTTCTCCGATTCGCATACCGCGCCCCTCGATCTGACCGGCCGGGTTAGGTTGCGGTTCCGGGTTCGGCTCGGAGCCCGGTTCCGGTTCCGGTTCCGGTTCTGTTTCTGGTTCTGGTTCTGGTTCGATTTGACCTTCACATCAATGTGAGGGTTCGAGCATACCGGCCATGCGAACCGACACCGCGCATGCAGCGCACACCGCGACCGGGGCAACGCCCCCGGCTTCCCCTGAAACCCCCGCGCCCCGGGCCGGCGACCGCCAGCGCCTGCCGCTCGCCGCCCTGCTGGCGCTGGCCACCGCCGTCTTCATCACCAGCCTCACCGAGACCCTGCCCGCCGGACTGCTGCCCGCGATGAGCGCGGATCTCACCGTCAGCGAGTCCGCCATGGGCCAGACGGTCACCGTCTACGCGGTCGGCACCGCTCTCACAGCCATCCCGCTGACGGCGTTCACCGCCGGGTGGCGGCGCAAGCGGCTGCTGCTGACGGCGATGGCGGGCTTCGCCGCGGCCAACACCGTCACGGCCGTCTCCACCGACTACACCCTCACCATGGTGGCGCGCTTCGTCGCCGGGGTGGCCGCCGGGCTGGCCTGGGCGCTGCTGGCCGGCTACGCGCGCCGCCTGGTGCCCCCGCACCTGGGCGGCCGGGCCATCGCCATCGCCATGGCGGGAATTCCGGTGGCGCTCTCGCTGGGCGTCCCCGTCGGCACCTTTCTGGGCAGGGCGCTGGGCTGGCGGGTCGCCTTCTGGGCCATGACGGTGCTCACCGCCGCACTGCTCGCCTGGATCACGGCCGCCGTCCCCGACCAGCCCGGGCAGCGCCCGGAGGCGCGGACACCCATGCTGCGCGTCCTTCGGATACCGGGGGTGGCACCCGTGCTGTTCGTCACGCTCGGCTATGTGCTGGCCCATACGGTGCTCTACACCTACATCGCGGCCTTCCTGGGCGACGCGGGGCTGGGCGGTCAGGTCGACCGCGTCCTGCTGGTCTTCGGCGCCGCGTCCCTTGCCAGTATCTGGTTCGTCGGCGCGCACATCGGGCGCAGGCTGCGCGCCCTCACGATCGGGGGCGCGCTCCTGGTCGCCGTCGCGGCAGCCGCGCTGGCGGTGGCGGCCGACAGCACACCGCTGGTGTACGGCGCGGTCGCCGCGTGGGGACTCGGCTGGGGAGGGGCACCGACGCTGCTCCAGACGGCCGTCGGAGAGGCGGGCGGTGAGTCCGCCGACGCCGCGCAGGCGATGCTCGTCACGCTGTGGAACGCGGCCATGGCGGGCGGCGGCGTGGTGGGCGGCCTCCTGCTGGACGCCTTGGGCGCCGGAGCCTTCCCGTGGAGCGTGCTGGCGCTGATGGCGCCGATGCTGGCCGTGGTCCTGGTGGCCCGCACCCACGCCTTCCCGGCACGGCGCGCCAACGCCACCGGGTGAGGCGCCCGGATCACGCCCCCGCCGAGGTGCCGGAGGCGTGACCGTACCGTCAGCCGAACTGGCGCTCGATCTGGGCCAGTTTCTCCTCCAACGTGTCGAGCCGGGGACTGGCGGCGTTCTTCTCACCGCTGATCCCCTCCCCCTCCCGGCCCAGATCACCGCGGGCAGCGGCGCTGTCGTCCCCCACGGCCTGCAGAGCGGGTCTGCTGCGCGGCACGGGCGCGGCGCTCACCGCGGGCAGGTCGGTGGGGCGCTCGCCGGGGACCGGCGAGGCAGCCGGGGAAGCGGGCGGCGAGGCCGCCGTCGCGGGGCTGCCGATCTCGACCTCCACATGGGGTCCCGGCTGGCCGCGGCCCCGGCTCCAGCGCCGGTGCTGCCGGTTGATGGCCTTGACCCGGGCCCGGTCCAGGCGCTCCTGGTCCTTGCGGCGGAGCCGCTCCTGCTCACGCCTGCGCCGGTCGTCGCGTACCTCGTCGACGGCCTCGTCCAGCGTCCGCACGCCCTCCAGGAGCATCAGCGACCATGCCCCGAACGTCTCGCGGGGAGCCCGCAGCCAGCGGACGATACGGATCTGCGGCAGCGGCCTGGGCACCAGGCCCTGGTCGCGCAGTGCGGCGCGGCGGGTCTGCTTGAGCGCGCGGTCGAACAGGATCGCCGCCGAGAGGGACATGCCGGCGAAGAACTGCGGGGCGCCGTCGTGGCCGACCCCGCGCGGCGCGTGCACCCAGTTGAACCACGCCGCTGCGCCCGCGAAGATCCACACCAGCAGCCGCGATCCCAGCGAGGCGTCACCGTGGCTGGCCTCGCGTACGGCGATCATCGCGGAGAACATCGCGGCCCCGTCCAGCCCGAACGGGACCAGGTACTCCCAGCCGCCGCTCAGCCCCAGGTTCTGCCTGCCGAAGCCGACCAGTCCGTGGAAGGAGAGTGCGGCGGCCACGGCGGCGCAGCAGAACAGGAGCAGATACGCGGCTGTCGCGTAGAGGGTCTCCTTCCGGCGGCGCCGCTCCTCCATGCGCTCCCAGGAGTCGGGCTCTCCGTGCCCGCCCTGGGCCGTGGCCGCATCGTCCCCGGCTGAGGCACCGCTCTCGGCGGAGGAGCCGTGGCGGCGCGAACGTGCCATCACGAGCACCGCGGTCAGAGTGCCGACGAGCAGTACGGCGCTCGGCAGCACCCAGTTCAGCGATATGTCGGTCAGTCTCATCGGGTGTGCCCCTTGCCGCGCGGTACCGGGGCGCGCACATCACGGACGCCGCGTACGGGCCCGTACGTGCGCGGGGCGGTGCCGCGCTCGCGCTCTGGCTTGCTTCGTGTTGCCGAGAATCTTTACGGCAGCGCGGTACCCCTATGGGGGGTTTCAGGGCAAGAGAACGCCAAAAGGGGGGCACCGAGGGCCGACAGAGGTGCGTGGGGTCGAACTTCTCAGCGGGTGCCGGTCATCCGCTCGATACGTTCGGCGTCGCACGTACGGGGGCAGGTGACACAGGTGTCCTCGGGTCGGAGGGTGTAGAAGAGGCAGCAGCTCGCCCGGTCACGGGTGGTCAGCGCGGCGCCGTCGGGCGCTGTCAGCCGGCGGAAGCCCGCCGGCTGGGCGAACGGTTTCAGCGAGCCGGGGAGCAGGAGTTCGGCCTCCGCCTTCGCGCGCGGTTCCTCGCCCAGCAGATGGCCCAGATACCAGAGCCCTTCGGTGATCTCGTCGGTGGCCATCCCCCACAGCGCCCGCGAACCGCGCCGCATCCGCGGCCTGAACCCCTCCAGCACGGGGGCCAGATGGGCCGCCACAGCGCTCCGCACCTCGGCGCGCAGGGCCTCCTCGCCGGACACCACCCGGGCCCCGGGCGCAGTTGCCGCCGGGTCGTCGGGCAGGCACGCGAACTCTTCGATACGGACCGCCAGCCGGCCCAGCGACCGCTGGAAGGTCACCGCATCGACGGGCAGCCTCGGTACCCGCCGCTGCAGGAACCAGGGGATGGTCACGAGCAGGCAGACGGGCCAGGCGTAACGGTGCAGCCCGAAGCTGGCGATGACCTCCGGGCGGCCCGGCTGCCCGTAGTCGCGCAGAATCTGCTCCTCGTCCCAGGCCAGGAACGAGTCGAGCGCCTCGCCGCCGGCCGCCAGGGTGCTCGCGCGGACCCAGCCCGCGCCCCCGGGCAGGGGCTCACCGGCCGTGGTCTCGGTCACACGCAGCGAGGGGAACACCTCGGTCAGCCGCGCGTACGCCGCACGGAAAGGGGAGACGTCAGGGGCTACGCGGGCGAGGGTGGGCACGGCCATGAGGACCACCGAATCGACGATCGTTAGCAGGTAAGCCTTACCTTAACGGATTGTGCCCGAGGTTTGATCTCGTGTCGCGTCGGCCTAGGGTGCACGGCAGCCTGCACTGGTGATGACGTACGGAGAGTGCTGGGGGCCATATGGAGCAGAGCCGAGCGCGGTCGGCCACGGCGCCGACAGCCGTCTCACGGACCGCCGTCGCACCGACAGCCGTCTCGCCGACAGCCGTGTGGCCCGAGAGCGTGCCGGACGCGGTCCCCTTCGCGTCGCTCGAAGCGAGTACCGGACGGGAGCCGGAGCCTGCCACCCGCGGCGAGCACACCCACAGCGAGCCGGCGCCCCCGAAGGTGGTGCCACAGCGGCACTCCGTGCGCGACCAGATCCTGGAAGCCCTGCGCGACGCGCTGCTCTCCGGCGAACTCGTCCCTGGCGAGGTCTACTCCGCACCGGCTCTCGCGGAGCGCTTCGGCGTCTCGGCCACACCCGTACGGGAGGCGATGCAGCTCCTGGCGAGCGAGGGCGCCGTCGAGACGGTGCCCAACAGGGGCTTTCGCGTGGCCCGGTACAGCCCCCGCGACCTCGCGGAACTCTCCGAGATCCGGGCCCTGCTGGAAGTGCCGGCCGTACTGGCGCTCGCCCGGTCCCAGCCCGCGGAGCGCTGGACCCGCCTGCGGCCGCTGGCCGAGGACACCCTGCGGGCGGCGGCGTGCGGGGACCGCACCGCGTACGCCGAGACCGACCGCGCCTTTCACCGGGGCGTGCTGGAGCTGACCGGCAACCGGCAACTGGTCGCGGTGGCCGAGGACGTACAGCGGCGGGCGCATCTGTCGGCCCTGCGCGCCTCGCCCGCACCCCGCACCACCGATCTGCTGGCCGAGGCCGCCGACCACCTCGCACTGCTGGACGCGCTGACGGACCAGGACCTCCCCGCGGTCGAGCGCCTGGTACGCGGCCACTTCTGACCTGCGAGCGACCCCCTTGTGGCGGCCGGTACACGGTCGCTCGGAATGGGCGGCCGACGGCTCGTGAGGCCGAAGCGTCGGCCGCCGCGTCACCCCTCGTTCGGTGACGCCCCCTCAGCGGCGGCGTCCGCGGTGGCCTCGCTCTCGGCTCCGCCGGTGTGCGCCTCGCTCTCGGGCGCGTCGGGCAGCCGGCCCGCGAGCCAGGTGGGCACCCCGCCCAGCAGCCGGAACAGCCGCCCCGCCTCCCGGCGCAGCCGGGTCGCCTCCGGCGCCGACTGTACGTCGGCGAGCGAGGCGAGCGCGGGCGCCATACCGACCAGGAACCCCAGCTCCTCGCGCAGCCGCAGCGACTCGGCGAAGCCGTGGCGCGCCTCGGCCAGTTCGCCCTCGCGCGCCGCGAGCCCGGCCAGATGCCGCCAGGTCGAGGAGCACAGCAGCAGGTCACCGCGTGCGGTCGCGCCCGCGTGCGCCCTGCGGTACGCGGCCCGCGCCGACTCCGGGGTCTCGCTCAGGTTCTCCGCCAGCAGCCCGCGCCGGAAGTCCAGCATGGCGCGGCCCGGTGCGTTGGGCTCCAGCAGCGCCGCGGCCCGGCCGAGCGCGGCCCGCGCCTCGTCGGTGCGGTCGCGTACGCCCAGTACGGTGGCCGCGTAGGCGAGTTGGCCGCGTTCGCAGGCCGCGGCGCCGCGGTCGTCGTCCACCTGCGCGACCGCCTCGGCGACGCGCAGCGCGTCCTCGGCCGCCGCCCAGTCGTCCGCCGTGTACATGCACCGTTCGACGAAGAGCGCGGCTCGGCCGAGCGCCGCCTGCGGGTACTCGTGGGCGTACGGCTCCAGCAGCGCAGCCGCGTCCTCCCAGCAGCCGCGTGAGCGCAGTCGCCACACGGCCCGGCCCAAGGGGGTGTCAGGACCCATCGCAGGTGGGCGCCCCTCGCGCTCCGTGGGTCCTATGGGGTCTGTGGTGCCTGCGGGATCCAGCCTTTCCGAACGTGACATGGCGGTGTCCGCCACAGTGCCCTCCCCAAGCGCGCCGTCGAGCCGGATGTGATCGCATCACAGCACGGGTGGAGCCGCCCGGCCAAGAGGCTGGTGTGAATCAGTTCACAAAGTTTTACCGGCGACCACGGAGTGCCAAGTAGAGGGCAAGGCTCGGAGAGGGGCCGGAAGCGAGGGCCAGAGGGCCGGAAAAGGGCAGCACGGAGCCCGGAGGGGGCAGCGGCGGGGCCCTGACCGGGGCCGGACGGAGCTCGAGCGGCAGCGCGAGGGGCAGAGCACGGGGTAGAGCCAGCTCTACCCCAAGTCGGCAGCCAACTGTGGCGATCTTCGCGGCGAAGAGCGGTTCGCTGGCTGGGTGAACACCACAGCCGCACGTCATGCCGTATACGCGGTCCCCGCCCTGTGGGCCGGATGCGCTGTCTTCGCCGCTCTCACCGCCGCGGTGACCACGCTGCCACCACACCGGGTGTGGGGCGCGTTCGCCGCGTGCGGATACGCCGCTGCCGCGCTCGCCTCGCTGGCCGCCACCCGACGTGCCCGGCGCTTCCGGCGCTTCCGGCGCTTCCGCCGCACCTGGCGCACCCGGCTCTCCCGCTGCGGCCCGGCGCCGGGCGCGGCGTGCCGGTCCGGTCCGCCGCCACTTCGCCGCACGCCGTCACCCCGCTGCACGCCGCTGACCCGCACAGCCACGTACCTGTGCTGCGGGTCGGCGGCCCTGGTGCCGCTGCTCGTGCTCGCGTTCACACACAGCGCCCAGGAAGAGGTGCACGTCGTACACCGCGCCGCCGCCCGCCTGCTGGCCGAAGGCACGCCCTATCAGAGCCCCGGCCGACTCGCCGGCGCCGACTACGCGGCCTACAACCCCTATCTGCCCGGCATGGCCGTCTTCGGCGTACCGCATCAACTCATCGGTCTGGACGCGCGGTTCTGTTTCGCCGCTGTCTTCTTGCTCACGTTCGCCCTCAGCCTCCGGATCGCCGGAGCCCGGTCCGTCGGCCGCCGTACGCTGCTGCTGACCGCTTCGCCGTTGATCGCGCTGCCCATGGCGGTCGGCGGGGACGACCTGCCGGTGCTCGGCCTCGTCTGCCTCGGGCTGGCACTGGGGTGCCCCTGGCCGCCGTCGTCGGGCCGCAGCCCCGCGCGGTACGCGATGTCCGCCGGTCTCGTCATCGGCGCTGCCTGCACCCTCAAGGCGACGGCCTGGCCCGCGCTCGCGGTTGCCCTGGCACTCCTCGCAGCACGCGGTGGGCGCCTCGCGGTGCTGCGGCTCCTCGTCGGTGCGGCGCCGCCCCTGGCGGCCGGACTGGTGCTGCCCGCGCTGGCCGACGGACCCGGCCTGATGGCCAACGCGGTCCGCTTTCCGCTCGGCATGGCGGAGGCCGCCTCCCCTGCGGCATCCCCCTTGCCGGGCACGCTGCTCGCCGGCCTCGGCCCGGCCGGGCACCTGTGCGCCGTCGCCGCACTGGTGCTCGCCGCCCTGCTGACAGCCGCCTCGCTGCTGCTGCGGCCGCCCAGGGACGCGAGCCGGGCCGCTCTCCGGCTCGCGCTGGGGCTGCTGCTGGCCATGGCGCTGCTACCCGCTTCCCGCTTCGGCCACGCCGTCCACCCCGCCGTACTCGCCCTGTGGGCGCACTGGAGGACCCTCGATGCCCGACGAGAGAACCGACCGGATACCCGACCGGATACCCGACGAGACGAATCAGCCGGACCGACCCCTGCCGGGCGCAGCGGCGCCGGACAGCCGTCCCGCACCCCGCCGGGAACAGCCGTGTCCCCGACCGGGCCGCACGCTGATCGTGACGAACGACTACCCGCCGCGCCGGGGCGGCATCGAGACGTTCGTCCACGAGGTCGCACGCCGGTTCCCACCCGATGAGGTCGTCGTCTACACGGCGGCCCAGCCCGGCTCGGACGCCTTCGACGCGGCCCAGCCGTTCCCCGTCGTACGGGAGCGGGTCCGCACGCTGCTGCCGACACCGCGGGTGGCGCGGACGGCCCGGGCGCTGGCCTTCCGCTACGGGTGCGACCGGGTGTGGTTCGGCGCGGCCGCCCCCCTGGGACTGCTCGCGGGACGGCTCGGACTCCCCTCGGTGGCCACCATGCACGGGCACGAGATGTGGTGGGCCGCGCTGCCCGGCACCCGGCAGCTGCTGCGCCGGATCGGCGACACCGCCGGGGTGGTCACCCACCTCACCGCGTACTCCCGGGCCCGTACGGCAGGCGCGTTCGGGCCCCGGGCCCGAGCGGCCCGCCTGGTGCCCGGTGTCGACGCGGCGCTCTTCCGGCCGCGCGGCCGGGACCGGGCGCGGGAGACACGGCGGGAACTGGGCGTGGGCGAGGGGCCGTTGATCCTCACCGTCTCGCGGCTCGTCCGCCGCAAGGGACAGGACACCCTGATCCGCGCCATGCCCCGGGTGCGGGCCGCCGTGCCGGGAGCCACCCTGCTGATCGTCGGCTCAGGCCCCCGCGAGCGGGCGCTGCGCCGGATGGTGCGGCGGCTGCCGGGGCTGCCCGAAGGCGCGGTCGTCTTCGCCGGTTCCCGGGCGCACGAGGAGCTTCCGCCCTGCTACGCGGCAGCCGACGTCTTCGCCATGCCCTGCCGCACCCGCCGCCTGGGGCTGGAGGCCGAGGGGCTCGGCATCGTCTGTCTGGAGGCCGCGGCCGCCGGACTCCCCGTGCTGACGGGGAAGTCGGGCGGCGCACCCGAGGCCGTACTGGACGGGGAGAGCGGCCACGTGGTCGACGGGCGCGATGTCGACGCCGTCGCCGACAAGCTCATCGGGCTGCTCGGCGCTCCCCGGACAGCCGCCGCGATGGGCGCCAGGGGCCGCGCCTGGGCCGGGGCCGAGTGGAGCTGGGACGCCACCGCCCGTCGGCTGCGCTCGCTGCTGTCCCATACGGTCGAGACGTGGTGAGCAGCGATACGCGGGTGGCTACGAGGGCGGCGGAGGCCCCGGTCGCGGATGCCGGAAGTGTGTGGCAGGCACTGGCGGGCGGGCCCACGGGTTTTCTCGGGTCGCTGTGGCCGCTGCGCGCACTGGGCTATCTGCTGGCGGGCGGGGTGCTCGGGCTCGGCTGGCTGTTCCTGGCCGTGGGCCTCGTGTTGGTGGGGATTGTGCTGCTGCCCACCGGGATCGGTGTGGTCGCGCTGCTGTGCGTACCGGCGTCAGCGGCGGGGCTCGCCGGGCTGGAGCGGCGGCGGCTGCGCTGGCTCGACCGGCGGGACGCGCCGTCGCCGCACCAGGACGCGTCCGAAGCGGCCCGCGACGAACCGGGTGCGGGCGGCAACGCCGCGCGGCGGGCGCTGCGCAGGCTGTGGCGGCGCACCAAGTCGCCCGCGACCTGGGTGGAATTGGGTTTCGCCGTGCCCAACGCGGTGCTCTCGGTGCTCGACCTGCTGGTGGCCGTGGTGGGGCTGGGCCTGGTCGCCAGCCAGCCGTTCGCGCTGTTCACCGTGGTGGGCGGGGACCAGGTGATGTACGGCGAGGGCATCGTGCTGACCGAGGCGGCGCAGGTACTGCCGTGGCTCCTGCTGACGCCGGTCTTCGCCGCGCTCGCCTGCTATCTGTTCGCGGCGCTGGCCGGAGCGCGGGCCACGCTCGCGCGGGCCGTGCTGGTGGGGCCGCGCCGCGAGAAGGAGCTGGACGCGCGGCTGACGGAGGTGACCGCGTCCCGCGCCCGGCTGGCCGACGCCTTCGAGGTCGAGCGCCGCCGTATCGAACGCGATCTGCACGACGGCGCCCAGCAGCGGCTAACAGGGCTGATCATGACGCTCGGACTTGCCAAGCTGGACGCCGATCCGGCGCTGGTGGCCAGGGCGCAGGACGAGGCCCGTGCCGTCCTGGCCGAACTGCGGGACCTGGTGCGCGGAATCCACCCGTCCGTGCTCACCGACCGGGGCCTGGGTGCCGCGGTCGAAGCCCTGGCCGAACGCTCGGCCCTCCCCGTGCGGGTGGCGGACGGGCTCGGTGCCCGGCGGCCTGCCGAGGCGCTGGAGGTCGCCGCGTACTTCGCCGTCGCTGAGGCGCTCACCAACGCGGCCAAGCACAGCGGTGCCTCGTACGCGGCGGTGACGGTACGCGGCGGCGAGGAGCTGACGGTGGAGGTCCGCGACGACGGGCGGGGCGGCGCCGACCCGGACGGCGGCACCGGGCTGACGGGGCTCGCCGACCGGCTGGCGGTGCACGGTGGAAGGCTGCGGCTCTCCAGTCCGCCAGGCGGCCCTACGGTGGTGCGCATAGAGCTGCCGTGGACCGACGGGCAGGATGGGCGGGGGACGGCATGAGAGCCACGGGACCGGGGGACCGGGCGGGGGAGCAGAAGTGCGACTGGTGATCGCGGAGGATTCCGTACTGCTGCGCGAGGGGCTGAGCCAGATCCTCGCGCGCTTCGGCCACGAGGTCTGCGCGGGAGTCGGTGACGCGCCCGCGCTGCTGGAGGCGGTGGCCGAGCACGCGCCGGACTGCGTCGTCACGGATGTCCGGATGCCGCCTGGGCTGCGTGACGAGGGGCTGCGTGCCGCGCTCCAACTCCGTGCCGAGCGCCCGGCGTTGCCGATCCTGGTGCTGTCGCAGTACGTGGAGAACTCCTACGCGGCCGAGCTGCTGGCCACCGGCGACGGGGTCGGCTATCTGCTCAAGGACCGGGTGGGTGACGTCGCGGAGTTCACCGAGGCGCTGGAGCGGGTGGCGGCGGGCGGCACCGCCATCGACCCCGAGGTGGTCCGGCGGCTGCTGGCCCGGGACCGGGAACCCGCCGAACTGCGGCGGCTGACGCCCCGGGAGCGCGAGGTGCTGGCCGCCATGGCGGAAGGCCGCTCCAACGGGGGCATCGCCCGCGCGCTGGTCATCAGCGAGGCGGCGGTCGTCAAGCACGTCCGCTCCATTCTGACCAAGCTCGATCTGCCGCCCGCGCCGGACGACCACCGTCGGGTGCTGGCCGTCCTCGCGTATCTGCGACGGCCCCGGGCTGTCCGGTAAGAGGGAGTCCCCGCCTGTCGGTTCCGCCCCTCAGCTCATCCGCCCCTCAGCTCATCCGCAGCGCCAGGAAGAAGTCGAGCTTGTCCTCAAGGCGGGACAGGTCCCGGCCGGTGAGCTGTTCGATGCGGCTGACGCGGTAGCGGAGCGTGTTGACATGCAGGTGGAGGCGGCCCGCACAGCGGGTCCAGGAGCCGTCCGAGGAGAGGAACGCCTCCAGGGTGGGCACCAGTTCGGCGCGGTGCTTGCGGTCGTACTCGCGCAACGGGTCCAGCAGCCGCGCTGTGAAGGCGCGGCGCACGTCGTCCGGCACGAACGGCAGCAGCAGCACATGCGAGGCCAGCTCCTCGTGGCCCGCGGCGCGGACCGCGCCCGCGCGTGCCGCCGCCACCCGGCGGGCGTGCCTGGCCTCCTCCAGTGCGCCCCGCAGGCCCTCGGCGGAGTGCACGGCGGCGCTCACGCCGAGCGTGAGCCTGCCGTCGTCGGCAAGGGCGCGCCCCAGCGGCTCGCTGACCTCGGCAAGCAGCGAGTCGGCGTGCAGCCCCTCGCCGCCGGGTGCGCCGGTGAGCCCGGCGGGCTCCTCCCCGGCCGGAGCCGTGCCGCGCCCGGCGCTCTCCCCGGCGCCGTGCTGGGAGCCCTCGGTGCGCTGGAGGCCGTGCGTGCCCTCGGGCCCGGCCGGCTCCTCGCCGGTGAGCGGCACCAGTGCGATCGCCTCGCCGTCCACCTGTGCGACGGCGATCCGGTCCGAGCCGTCAGGACCGGTCGTACGCGGGTCGACCAGCAGCTCTTCCAGCAGCGACTGGGCGATCGACCCGCCGTCCAGGGCGCGCGCCGGGTCCGACTCGTCCCATTCGACGCGGGCGACGATCACCTGCCAGGCGGGGTCGGCACCCTGGCCGGGCAGCAGCACCGGGGCCGCCACCCGCAGCCGTGCGGCGATCTCGGAGGGCGGCGCGCCGGTCTGCACCAGCTCCAGCACCTCCTGGGCGAGCCGGCGCCGCACGGTGCGGGCGGCATCCCGTCTGTCGCGCTCGACGGCGATCAGCTGGGTGACGCCGTGCAGCAGGTCGAGGCGTTCGGCGGGCCAGTCGCCGGTGTCGGCGGCCACGGCCAGCAGCCAGTCGGACAGGACGGTGCGGCGCGGGTCGCCGGTGGCGCGGCTGACGGGGAACAGGGAGTAGGCCACGCCCTCGTCGGTGGTCCGGTGCGGGCTGCGCCGTCCGGCGCGTACGGCGGCCATATGGGCACCCGCCAGCCGGGCCGCGGTGGGGTGCGGCAGCTCGGGGCCCTGGCTGGGCCCCGCGATCTGGCGGCCGGTGGGGGAGAGCACCCAGGCGGCCAGGTCGAGGTCCGAGCCGAGCAGGTCGAGCACCACGTCGGGGCCCCCGCCGGCCGGGCCGGAGGACATCAGGCGGCGGTGCCGGTCCACGACGGCGGCCAGGTCGCCGGCGCGCTCGGTGGAGACCTGGCGGACGACGTGCTCGGTGATGGTGGCGAAAGCGACGGACTCGGTGACGGAGAACAGCGGCAGCCGGTGCCGGGCGCAGGCGTCCACCAGGTCCTGGGGGACGGGGCCGAGCTCGGCCTCACCCGCGGCGAGGCCCGCGACACCGGCCGTGGCCAGGATCTGGACGAAGGGCTCGGAGTCCTCGGGGGAGCGCCGCCAGGCCAGTCCGGTCAGCACCAGCTCGCCGCCGGACAGATAGCGGCTGGGGTCGCGCAGGTCGGTGGTCATGACGCCGCGCACCGTCCGGTCCAGCTCGTCCTCGCCGCCGAGCAGCCCGAGGCCCAGCGAGTCGTTCTCCAGGAGCGCGCGCAGCCGCATCGTCTCGTCGCCTGCCGTTCGTGTGTCGTGATGTGCTGGTTGGTGCTGAGGTCACGGCCGTGCCGCGGGGTGACCGTGGCCTTGCCACGGGCGTGTGACCGTAAGGAAGCCGTGAGGTTACCTGTTCCCGGCTTTCGTTTGAATCTACAAGACCGGATGGCCGACCAGCCAAACGCTTCATGTTTTCGGTGACTGCACCGGAGCGGGTACCTGTCGGTGTACTGACCGCGTCCCCCCACGACCACCTCCCACTCCATCGCACCACTCCGGATCGCACACCAGTACAGGACCCCCGAGGCGGCACTCGTCTCAGCACCCCCGCCAGTACACCGAGAAGAGACACCATGGAGTTCCTGCGCCCGGCCAGTTGGGAGGAGGCGCTCGCCGCGAAGGCGGAGCACCCCTCAGCCGTGCCCATCGCGGGCGGCACCGACGTCATGGTCGAGATCAACTTCGATCACCGCCGCCCCACGCACCTCATGGATCTGAACCGGGTCCCCGAGCTGCACGAGTGGGAGGTCGGTGACGGGACCGTCCGGCTCGGTGCCTCCGTCTCCTATTCGAAGATCATCGATGAGCTGGCCCCTGTGCTGCCGGGCCTCGCACTGGCTTCGCACACCGTCGGCTCCCCGCAGATCCGCAACCGGGGCAGCGTCGGCGGCAACCTCGGCGCCGCCTCCCCCGCAGGGGACTCGCACCCCGCGCTGCTCGCAGCGGGCGCCGAGGTGGAGGTGGAGTCGGTGCGGGGCATCCGGTCCATCCCCGTGGAGGACTTCTACACCGGTGTGAAGCGCAACGCGCTCGCCGAGGACGAACTGATCAAGTGGGTCCACATCAGGAAGGCCGACGGGCCGCAGCAGTTCTCGAAGGTCGGCACCCGCAACGCCATGGTCATCGCCGTGTGCGCCTTCGGCATAGCGCTGCACCCCGGAACCCGCACCGTACAAACCGGCGTCGGCTCGGCGGCCCCGACCCCGCTGCGGGCCCGCGCCGCCGAGGACTTCCTGAACGCGGCCCTGGAGGACGGCGGCTTCTGGGACAACGGCAGGACGATCCCGCCCTCCGTCGCGCGCGAGTTCGCCCAGCTGTGCTCAGGCGCCTGCAACCCGATCGACGATGTACGGGGCAGCGCCACCTACCGCCGCCGCGCCGTGGGAGTCATGGCCCGCCGCACCCTGGGCTGGATCTGGGAGAGCTACCGGGCCGGCGGAAACGGCCGCACCACCGAGGGAGGCGCCCGATGCGCGTGACATTCACCGTCAACGGACGGCGGCACGAGGCCGACGACGTGTGGGAGGGCGAGTCCCTGCTGTACGTGCTGCGCGAACGGATGGGACTCCCCGGCTCCAAGAACGCCTGCGAACAGGGTGAGTGCGGCTCGTGCACGGTCCGGCTGGACGGCGAGTCGGTCTGTGCCTGCCTGGTGGCCGCGGGCCAGGCCGAGGGCCGTGAGGTCGTCACCGTCGAGGGCCTGGCCGAGTACGCGAGGGAGCGCGACGGCTCCGCGCCGGCGGGCGGCAGCGGTGACCTGGCACCGGTCCAGCAGGCGTTCATCGACGCCGGCGCCGTGCAGTGCGGCTTCTGCACCCCCGGCCTGCTGGTCGCGGCCGACGAGCTGATCGAGCGCAACCCGCAGCCCTCGGACGCGGACATCCGCGAGGCCCTCTCGGGCAACCTGTGCCGCTGCACCGGCTACGAGAAGATCATGGACGCCGTCCGCCTCGCCGCAGCGCGCGCCGACGACAGCGCACAGGAGGTGGTCTGAGGTGGCACCCACGACCCGGCCCACCGGCACCCCCACCAAGCTGGAGCAGGGCGCCGGCGCCGAGGCGGGGGTCGGCGACTCCCCGCTGCGGCCCGACGGCACCCTCAAGGTGACCGGCGAGTTCGCCTACTCCTCGGACATGTGGCACGAGGACATGCTGTGGGGCTGCACGCTGCGCAGCCCGCACGCGCACGCGGAGATCGTCTCCATCGACATCGGTGAGGCGCTCGCGCAGGCGGGCGTGTACGCCGTGCTCACCTACGACGACCTCCCGACCGAGGTGAAGAACTACGGCCTGGAGATCCAGGACACCCCTGTCCTGGCCCACGGCCGGGTCCGCCACCACGGCGAGCCGGTGGCGCTGGTGGCGGCCGACCACCCGGAGACGGCACGCCGTGCCGCGGCGAAGATCAAGGTCGAGTACCGCGAGCTGCCCGTCGTGCACAACGAGGAATCCGCGCTGGCGGCGGACGCGCCGCTGCTCCACGAGGGGCGCGCGGATCACCACAGCCCGCACGTCCCGCACCCCAACATCGTGCACCGCCAGCCCATCGTGCGCGGCGACGCCAAGGCGGCGGCCGAGCGCGCCGAGGCCATCGTGACCGGCGAGTACGAGGTCGGCATGCAGGACCAGGCATTCCTCGGCCCCGAGTCGGGGCTGGCCGTGCCCGCCGAGGACGGCGGTGTGGACCTCTACATCGCCACCCAGTGGCTGCACGCCGACCTGCGCCAGATCGCCCCCGTGCTCGGGCTGCCCGAGGAGAAGGTACGGATGACGCTCTCCGGCGTCGGCGGCGCCTTCGGCGGGCGCGAGGACCTGTCCATGCAGATCCACGCCTGCCTGCTGGCGCTGGTCACCGGCAAGCCCGTCAAGATCGTCTACAACCGCTTCGAGTCCTTCTTCGGGCATGTGCACCGGCACCCGGCCAAGCTGTGGTACGAGCACGGCGCCACCCGCGACGGCAAGCTCACCCATATGAGGTGCCGCATCGTGCTGGATGGCGGGGCCTACGCCTCGTCGTCCCCGGCGGTGGTCGGCAACGCGGCCTCGCTCAGCGTCGGCCCGTATGTGGTGGACGACGTGGAGATCGAGGCGCTGGCGCTCTACACCAACAATCCGCCATGCGGTGCGATGCGCGGCTTCGGCGCGGTGCAGGCGTGCTTCGCCTACGAGGCGCAGATGGACAAGCTCGCGGCCGAACTGGGCATGGACCCGGTCGAGCTGCGGCAGAAGAACGCCATGTCCCAGGGCACCGTGATGCCCACAGGCCAGACCGTCGACTCCCCGGCCCCGGTGGCCGAGCTGCTGCGCAGGGTCAAGGCGATGCCGCTGCCGATGGAGGCGCAGTGGGAGAACGTCGGCGGTGAGCCCGATGTACGGGCGCTGCCGGGCGGCCTGTCCAACACCACGCACGGCGAGGGCGTCGTACGGGGTGTGGGCTACGCCGTCGGGATAAAGAACGTCGGCTTCTCCGAGGGCTTCGACGACTACTCGACGGCGAGGGTGCGGCTGCAGGTCGTCGGCGGGGAGCCGGTGGCCATGGTGCACACGGCGATGGCCGAGGTGGGCCAGGGTGGTGTCACCGTGCACGCCCAGATCGCCCGCACCGAGCTGGGCGTCGCCCGGGTGAACATCCAGCCCGCCGACACCAGGGTCGGCTCGGCCGGCTCGACCTCCGCCTCGCGGCAGACGTATGTGACCGGCGGCGCCGTCAAGTACGTGTGTGAACTGGTGCGCGAGCAGGTGCTGGAGCGCGGGCGCCGGAAGTTCGGCACCTACCACCCCGCCTGGGCCACGGCCGAACTGCTGCTGGAGGGCGGCAAAGTCGTCACCGACGGCGGCGAGGTGCTGGCATCGCTGGCGGACGTGCTCGGTGACGAGCCCGTCGAGGCCGAGGACGAGTGGCGGCACCGGCCCACCGAGCCCTTCGACCTGCGGACCGGTCAGGGCTTCGGCCACGTCCAGTACTCCTTCGCCGCGCACCGGGCCGTGGTGGAGGTCGACACCGAGCTCGGGCTGGTCAAGGTCGTCGAACTGGCTTGCGCACAGGACGTGGGCAAAGCGATGAACCCGCAGGCCGTGGTGGGCCAGATCCAGGGCGGCACCACGCAGGGGCTCGGGCTCGCAGTGATGGAGGAGATCGTGGTCGACCCCGGGGCCAAAGTCCGCAACCCCTCCTTCACCGACTATCTGATCCCCACGATTCTGGACACGCCCACCATCCCGGTGGACGTGCTGGAGCTCGCCGACGAGCACGCCCCCTACGGGCTGCGCGGTGCGGGCGAGGCGCCGACCCTGTCCTCGACGCCGGCCGTGGTGGCGGCCATCCGGGCCGCGACCGGCAAGGCGCTGCGCCGGGTGCCGGTGCGGCCCGAGCACATCGTCGAGGTGTGAGGCGCAGGGGGCCCCGGCCCCCGACCCCCCGTTTTCCCTGCTCGCGCGCCCCTTCGCGGGTGGGTGGGGAACGAGCAAGACGCGGGCCGTCCCCCGGGTCGTGCTTCCCAAATCCTCGGTAGCTGCCGGGGTGCCCCTATGAACCTTGGGAGTCAGCACAATGACCCAGTCGAAAGTAGGGCCGACGACGACACCGGAGGATGCGGGTCCTGGGTCCCGTATCCCCGCGGGGCGCTCGTGGCTCGACAGGTACTTCCACATCTCCGAGAGAGGGTCGACCTACGGCCAGGAGATACGTGGCGGTATCACCACCTTCATGGCGATGGCGTACATCGTCCTGCTCAACCCCGTCATCCTGTCCGTGCCCGACGTGCACAAGCACACCCTGGACGGTGGGCAGGTCACCACGGCGACGGCGTTCGCCGCCGCGGCGACCACCATCGTGATGGGCTTCATCGGCAACGTCCCGCTGGCCCTGGCGGCGGGGCTGAGCGTCTCGGCCGTGATGGCCTTCCAGGTCGTGCCCGAGATGAGCTGGGGCAACGCCTGGGCGATGTGTCTGATCTACGGTGCCGTGATCGTGCTGCTGGTGGTCACCGGGCTCCGCGAGCTGATCATGAACGCGATCCCCTTGGCGCTCAAACACGCGATCACCATGGGCATCGGACTGTTCGTCTGCCTCATCGGGCTCGTCCAGGCCGGCTTCGTCACCTCGATGCCAGGGCCCGGCGGCATCCCAGGGCAGAAGCCCATCCAGCTCGGCACCGCTGACATGCTCACCGGCTGGCCCGTGCTGTGCTTCGCCTTCACGGTGCTGCTGATCTTCGCGCTGCAGGTCCGCAAGGTGCCCGGAGCCATTCTCATCGGCATCGTCAGCGGCACGGTCCTGGCCGCGCTGATCCACCAGTTCGCCGGTCTCGACAAGAAGGACTGGGGCGGCAGGAACGCCCCGGAGCTGCCCGGGTCGATGGTCAGCTCCCCCGACTTCGGGCTGTTCGGGTCCATCTCCTTCAACGGCCTGGGCGATGTCGGCGGCATCACCATCGGCGTCATCGTCTTCACCCTGGTGCTGGCCGGGTTCTTCGACGCCATCGGCACCATCATCGGCATCGGCCAGCAGGCCGGTCTCGCCGACAGGGACGGCCGGATGCCGGGTCTGAACAAGGCGCTGACCATCGACGGTGCCGGCGGCATGATCGGCGGTCTGTCCGGCGCCTCGGGCCAGACCGTGTTCGTGGAGTCCACCGCCGGCGTCGGCGACGGCGCCAGGACCGGCCTGGCCAGCGTCGTCACCGGACTCGGCTTCGCCGCCTGTCTGTTCTTCACGCCCCTCGCGCAGGTGATCCCTCCGCAGGTGGCGGCCGCGGCGCTCGTCGTCATCGGATCGATGATGATGACCAATGCCATGCACATCGACTGGACCGACCCGGCGACCTCGATCCCGGTCTTCCTGACGACGGTGCTGATGCCGTTCACGTACTCCATCACGGCCGGTATCGGTGCCGGTGTCATCGCCTACGTCCTCATCAAGGCCGTGCAGGGAAAGATTCGCGAGCCCGGATGGTTGATGTGGGTGTTGTCGCTCGTCTTTCTGGCCTATTTCGCCCTGAACCCGATCGAGCAGTGGCTGGGGGTCAAATAGCTCCCTAGCCTCTGCTTCCCGGCCCGGGCGGGAGCGGGTGCGGTCTCCCTGGCCGTTCCCCCTCCCGTCGTGGCCGTTGTCACCGCCGAGGAGAGAAGCACATGCTTGACATCGCCGCTGAGCTGCACCGCTGGTGCCAGGAGGGGCGGGACTTCGCCGTCGCCACCGTCGTCGCCGTCGGCGGCAGTGCGCCACGGCAGCCCGGCGCGGCGCTGGCCGTCGACGCGGACGGCGAGGCCGTCGGCAGCGTGAGCGGCGGCTGCGTGGAGGGTGCCGTCTACGAGCTGTGCCAGGAGGCGCTGGCCTCGGGCGGCAGCGTGCGCCAGACCTTCGGCTACAGCGACGAGGACGCCTTCGCCGTCGGCCTCACCTGCGGTGGCGTCATCGACGTCCTGGTCACCCCGCTCCGCTCGCGGGCGGCGCGCGAGGTGTTCGCTCGGGCCGCGGCCGAGGCGGTCGAGGGCCGTACGGCGGCGCTCGTACGGATCGTGGAAGGGCCCCAGGAGTTGCTGGGCGGCGCCCTGTGGCTGGACGCCGAAGGGCAGCCGCACGGAGCGCTGGGCGGGGCACCCGAACTGGACGCCACCGCCGCGGCTGAGGGCCGGGCGCTGCTGGCGGCCGGCCGTACCGCGACGGTCACCGTCGGCGCGGACGGCAGCTTGTGCGGTCAGCCGGTGACGCTGCTGGTGGAGTCCAGCGTCCCGCCGCCGCGGATGCTGGTCTTCGGCGCCATCGACTTCGCCGCCGCGCTGGTGAGGATCGGCAAGTTCCTCGGCTTCCACGTGACGGTGTGCGACGCGCGGCCCGTCTTCGCCACGGCCCGCCGCTTCCCCGGGGCCGACGAGGTCGTCGTCGACTGGCCGCACCGCTATCTCGACTCCCAGGACCTCGATGCCCGGACGGTCGTCTGCGTGCTCACCCACGACGCCAAGTTCGACGTGCCCCTGCTGGAGCGCGCGCTGCGGCTGCCGGTCGCCTACGTCGGCGCCATGGGCTCCCGGCGCACTCACCTCGACCGGCTGGAGCGGCTCCGCGAGGCCGGGCTGACCTCGCTGGAGCTGGCCGCGCTGCGCTCCCCGATCGGCCTGGACCTGGGCGCCCGCACCCCGGAGGAGACGGCGCTGTCCATCGCCGCGGAGATCGTCGCCACGCGGCACGGCGGCAGCGGAGTGCCGCTCAACGGGGCACACAGCCCCATCCACCACGACAGCGGCCCCGCCACGCCGATCACCGGGGGCGGCGCCGACGACCGGGCCGCCGGCTGAGCGCCCGGGAGCCGTCCCACAGCAGTACGGAGCTGTCCCACAGCAGTACGGAGCTGTCCCACAGAGTTCGGGGCCGTCTCACAGCAGCTTCACGTTCACCAGCAGCGCGCGGTGGTCCGTGCCCCGCAGGTCCAGGAACTTCCCGTCCACAGGCAGCAGAGTCTCGCTCAGCAGCACATGGTCGATCTGGGCGCCGAGCAGCGGGGTGGTGCGGGTGGGCCAGGTGGGGGTGCGGGAGTTGCCCAGCATGCGGGCAGCGTCTCGCATACCCGTCTTCAGGATGGCGCGGAAGGCGGCGTGGTCCTGCGAGGAGTTGAAGTCGCCGGCCATCAGTGTCGGCAGCTTCCCGCGCGCGTCAGCGGCGGCTCGCAGCCGGTCCAGCTCCACCCGCCACGCCCCCGTGCTGTCGGGCATCGGCGGCATCGGGTGCGCGACCTGGAGGGCGACCCGCTCGCCGTGCACGTTCGCGACGGCGCCGGGCATCGAGAGCCTGCCGCGCACCTCGCTGCGGTTGTGCAGCGGATAGATGCTCAGCAGCGCGGACCCGCGCGCACCCCCGCCGCCTGTGATGATCCGGTACGGGTACTCCTCACGCAGCACGGGGTCGCGCAGCGCCGCCGCACACCGCGCGTCGCACTCCTGGAGCGCGACGATCTGCGGGCGCTCCCTGCGCACCGTCGCGACCAGGTCCGAGGTGGCGGCCCCGTACTTCAGATTCGCCGTCAATACCCGGAACTGGGCCTTCGCCGGCCTGCCCGCCGCGTCGCCGGGCGCGGGGGGCCCGTACGGCCGCAGGAACCACCCGGTGCCCGCCAGCACGGCCAGCGCCCACAGCAGCACCAGCCACCGGCGGGCGAAGGCCGCACCCAGCGCCGCCAGCCAGGCCGGGGCGAGGAACCAGGGCAGGAACGCCAGCAGTTGTGGCACCGGCGTCGGCCCGTCCTCGTCGCCGGCCCGGAACGCCAGCGGCACCGAGAGAACCAGCAGGGTCAGCACCGACAGCGCCGCGACGACGGGCCGGCGCCGCCCGCGCCGCCGGGCGCGGCCCAGCCCGACCTCGTCCGCCGCTTCCCGGTCCCTGCGTGTGCCGGCCCCCGTGTACACATCTCCGATGATGCCGCACCTCCTGTCACATGCGCGTAAGCCCCCGGCCGGGGGTGGTGCGCGCGCGGGTGGACGTACACGATGGCTCCCAACGCCCGCAGCACCCCGCTGAGCAGGAGGAAACATGGTCCCGTCCACGCCCACCGAACAGTTCCGGGCCGCCCGCGACACGCTGCTGCGACACCGGACGGACTACGAGGCCGCACGCGCCGCCTTCAGCTGGCCCCGGCTCGAACAGTTCAACTGGGCGCTGGACTGGTTCGACCACATCGCCGCCGGCAACGACCGGCTCGCGCTGCACATCGTCGAGGAGGACGGCACCGAGCGGCGCGTCACCTTCGACCAGATGCGGACCCGCTCCGACCAGGTCGCCAACTGGCTGCGCGACCGCGGTGTGGCACCCGGCGACCGGGTCATCGTCATGCTCGGCAACCAGGTCGAGCTGTGGGAGACGCTGCTGGCGCTGATGAAGCTGCGTGCCGTCGTCATCCCCGCCACCCCGCAGCTGGGCCCCCGCGACCTGGCCGACCGCGTCACCCGCGGCGAGGCCCGGCATGTGGTCGTGCGCGCGGCGGACACCGGGAAGTTCACCGGCACCGACGTGCCCGGCGACTACACCCGCATCGCCGTCGGCAGCGGCGGCACACCCGCCTCCGGCTGGCTGGCCTACGAGGACGCGTACGAGGCCGTGAGCGTGTACGACCCGCAGGGTGTCACCCGCGCCGACGACACCCTGCTGCTGTACTTCACCTCCGGTACGACCGCGCTGCCCAAGCTGGTCGAGCACACCCATGTGTCGTATCCCGTCGGGCACCTGGCGACGATGTACTGGATCGGTCTGCAGCCCGGCGACGTGCACCTGAACATCTCCTCGCCCGGCTGGGCCAAGCACGCCTGGTCCAACTTCTTCGCGCCCTGGAACGCGGAGGCGACGATCTTCATCCACAACTACACCCGGTTCGACCCGAGCCGCCTGATGGCCGAGATGGAACGGGCCGGCGTCACCAGCTTCTGCGCCCCGCCCACCGTCTGGCGCATGCTCATCCAGGCCGACCTCAGCCGACTGTCCGCCGTCCCCCGCGAGGTCGTCGCCGCCGGTGAGCCGCTCAACCCTGAGGTGATCGAGCACGTCCGCCGGGCCTGGGGCGTCACCATCCGGGACGGCTTCGGCCAGACGGAGACCGCCGTCCAGGTCGCCAACACCCCGGGCCAGCCCCTCAAGCCCGGCTCGATGGGCCGCCCCACGCCCGGTTTCGAGGTCACTCTGGTCGACCCGGTCACCGGCGAGGCGGGCGTCGAGGAGGGCGAGATCTGCCTCGACCTGTCCGCCCGCCCTGTCGGCCTGATGGTCGGCTACCGGGGCGACGCGGAGCGCACCGCCGATGCCATGGCCGACGGCTACTACCGGACGGGGGACATCGGGGCCCGGGACAAGGAGGGGTACCTCACCTACGTGGGCCGCGCCGACGATGTCTTCAAGGCCAGCGACTACAAGATCTCCCCCTTCGAGGTGGAGAGCGTGCTGCTGGAGCACGAGGCCGTCGCCGAGGCGGCGGTCGTCCCCTCGCCGGACCCGGTGCGGCTCGCCGTGCCCAAGGCGTATGTGGTCCTGGCGGACGGCTTCCGCGCCGACGCGGAGACCGCCGCCTTGTTGTTCGCGCACTCGCGGGAGCGGCTCGCGCCCTACAAGCGGGTGCGGGTCGTCGAGTTCGCGGAGCTGCCCAAGACGATCTCGGGGAAGATCCGCCGAGTGGAGCTCCGCGCGCATGCGGCCGGCGAGGCCGGCGCCCCCGGTACGGAGTTCCGGGACCGGTAGGGGGTGCCCCTCCTGCTGCGCTTGGGCAGTCTGCGCCAGGGGCGCAGGGTGCAAAGCGCAGCCCCCCATGCGGGTACGCAAGCGTCAGCGCGGCGTGCGAATGAGATGCTCCGCTGCTTCATTGACGGCGCGCGGCGTCCCCGTCAGGTCGAGGACGAAGAGGGGGAGCCGCAACTCGTCGGCGCGGCCCCGCGCCTCACGCAGATACCCCGCGAGGGCGAAGCACACGGCGACGACCGAGTCGTTCAGCCCGTTGAGCCACAGTGTCTCCACATCCCGCACCCCGGCAGGGGACGTGGACGGGTCGACATGCGCGACGACGGACGGGCCCCGCACATCGACACCCGAGGCGGGCGTCCGCTCGGCGACGCGTATGCCCTCGAACCCGAGCCACCGCAGGTACTGCGCCGCGGCGAGCTTCGCGTCGTAGGCCGTGCGGATGGTGACGGGCCGGAAGGGCGGCCGCGGCACGGGGGCACGCGCGGCGGAGGCGGGCTCCGGGCCGGTGGGCGGCGCCGGAGCCGGCTCCTCGGCGGGCGGCGCGGCCACCCCGGTACGGCCCCGGGCGACGGGCACCCGCAGCGTCGTACCGCAGCCGCAGCCCAACTCGGGCTGCGGCCACTCGTCCACGCGCCCGCAGGACGGGCACCGCACGGAGATCCAGGACCCCGCCCAGGTGCGGTGCCGCACCTGGATGGCGGCGGCGGAGGACAGCAGCGGCAGGGCGACCGGCGCGCCACAGCCGCAGGGGTAGACCGGCGCTGTGTAGCTGTGCTCGCGCCGGCACACCGGGCAGCGCACAAGCACTCTCTCAGCCATCGTTCGGCTCCTGGCACGGGTGGTCCGGTGGGCACTGCCTGAGAGCATGCCCGGTCGCCCCCCCAATCGTCGCCGATGGGAGCGGTTTTACGAAGGGGAGGGTGCCGGGCCGTACGCCGGTGGGGGAGGATGGTACGGGTATGCCCCCGCGCGGGACGGCCACCCCTCATCAACTGGACCGTCCCGCACGGGGGCGCGCGCCGGGCCGACCTCCCAATCAGCCCGGTACGCCGCTTGGTGCGCGCCTCTTGCGGGCGCGCCGGTGAAGGGGGCGCTCAGCCCTCCTGGAGTTCGCGCACCGCGGCCTCCACACGGCGCCCGTAGTCCGGGTCGGCGGCGGTGAAGTGGGCGATGTTCTTCTCGATGACGTCCTCGCGGGTCACCTGGGAGAGCCCGCCGGCGATGTTGGCGACCAGACGGCCCTTCTCCTCCTCCGACATCAGCCGGAAGAGCTCGCCGGCCTGGAAGAAGTCGTCGTCCTTGGTGTGCTGCGGGGCCTCGTGGGTGCCCCAGTAGCCGGTCACCGGGCGGGGTGCGGACAGCGGGATGCCGGTCTCGACGGGGCCGCCGTAGGAGTTGGGCTCGTAGTTCTTGGCGTACCGGTCGTAGGCGTTGGCGGCCATGAAGCCGTCCCTGCCGTAGTTGTTCGCCTTGCCGGAGGGGACCGCCTTGGGCGCGTTGACCGGCAGTTGGGTGTGGTTGACGCCGAGCCGGTAGCGGTGCGCGTCGGCGTAGGCGAACAGCCGGCCCTGGAGCATCTTGTCGGGCGAGGGGCCGATGCCGGGCACGAAGTTGTTGGGCGAGAACGCGGACTGCTCGACCTCGGCGAAGACGTTGTCCGGGTTGCGGTCCAGCACCAGGCGGCCCACGCGGTGCAGCGGGTAGTCCTTGTGCGGCCACACCTTGGTCAGGTCGAACGGGTTGAAGCGGTAGTCGGCCGCCTCGTCGGCGGGCATGATCTGCACATACAGCGTCCAGGACGGGAAGACGCCGCGCTCGATGGACTGCAGCAGGTCCGTCTGGTGGCTGTTGGGGTCGGTACCGCACAGCTCGGCGGCCTGCTCGCTGGACAGGCAGCGGATGCCCTGGTTCGTCTTGAAGTGGTACTTGACGTAGAAGACCTCGCCCTGGGCGTTGGTCCACTGGTAGGTGTGCGAGCCGTAGCCGTTCATGTGCCGGTACGAGGCGGGGATGCCGCGGTCGCCCATCAGCCAGGTGACCTGGTGGGTGGCCTCGGGGGAGTGGGCCCAGAAGTCCCAGACGTTGTCCGGCTCCTGCTTGCCGGTGAACGGGTCGCGCTTCTGGGAGTGGATGAAGTCGGGAAACTTCAGCGGGTCCTTGATGAAGAAGACCGGGGTGTTGTTGCCGACGAGGTCGTAGTTTCCCTCTTCCGTGTAGAACTTGAGGGCGAAGCCGCGCGGGTCGCGGGCCGCGTCGGGGCCGCCGAGGTTGTCGGCCACGGTGGAGAAGCGCAGGAACGTCTCGGTACGGCGGCCGACCTCGCCGAGGAAGTGGGCGCCGGTGTAGTCGCTGACGTCGTCGGTCACCTCGAAGTAGCCGTAGGCTCCGGAGCCGCGGGCGTGTACGACACGCTCCGGGATGCGCTCCCGGTTGAACCGCGCCAGCTTCTCCAGCAGGTGCTGGTCCTGGAGCAGGAGCGGGCCACCGATGCCGGCGGAGGTGGAGTTCTGGTTGTCGGCGACGGGCGCGCCCGCCTCGGTGGTCAGCGTGGGCTTCGACGACTTCGACATGGACGACCTTCCTGGGGCGTGATTCACGGAAAGCAGTTTCCGCATCTTGGAGCGTAGGGACGCCCCCGTGGGGCGTCAACACTTTGTTGAAAGGCTTGCGCCCCGAAGGGGCGCGGGGCTGTGCCTGATCTGCGGCTCCGCCGCGTGGGCGCCAGCAACCTGGGGGTCCCTCCCGGCCGGAGGCTGGGGGAGAACCCGCAGACGGCGTCCGGAGAGTAGGGGCACCCCCTGCCCTCCCGGGCGCCGACCTCGCACAAGGGACAGAGCAAGCCCTGGCACCTGCGGCGGCCTCAAACCAGCGGCACCGTGGCGGTCGGCGCATGCGCGGCCTCGCTCGCCAGCTCCTCGAACTCGTTGACCGAGGCGATATCGGACCCGCTCATCGAGATATTGGTGATCCGCTCCAGGATCGCCTCCACCACGACGGGCACCCGGTACTCCGCAGCGATCTTCTTCGCCTCCTCGAAGGCGGGCAGCAGCTGGTCCGGCTCGGTCACGCGCAGCGCCTTGCAGCCCAGCCCCTCGGCGACCTTCACATGGTCGACGCCGTAGCCGCCCAGCTCGGGCGCGTTGATGTTCTCGAACTCCAGATTGACCTGGAAGTCCATGTCGAAGTTGCGCTGCGCCTGCCGGATCAGGCCGAGATAGGAGTTGTTCACCAGCACGTGCACATAGGGAATGCGGTGCTGCGCGCCGACCGCCAGCTCCTCGATCATGAACTGGAAGTCGTAGTCGCCCGAGAGCGCCACGACACTCGCCTGCGGGTCCGCCTTGGCGACACCCAGCGCCGCGGGCACGGTCCACCCCAGCGGACCCGCCTGACCACAGTTGATCCAGTGCCGCGGCCGGTAGACGTGCAGGAACTGCGCGCCGGCGATCTGGGAGAGACCGATGGTCGACACATAGCGTGTCTCGGGCCCGAAGGCCCGGTTCATCTCCTCGTACACCCGCTGCGGCTTGAGCGGCACGTTGTCGAAGTGCGTACGGCGCTGGAGCTCACCCTTGCGCTCGCGCGCGCCGGCCGCCCACTTCGACAGATCCTTCAGCTTCCCGCCCTGCTTCCGCTCCCTGGCGATCTCGACGAACAGCTTCAGCGCCGCGTGCGCGTCCGAGACGATGCCGTAGTCCGGCGCGAAGATCTTGCCGATCTGCGTCGGCTCGATGTCCACGTGCACGAACTTCCGGCCCTCGGTGTAGGTGGCCAGCGCGCCCGTGTGCCGGTTGGCCCAGCGGTTGCCGATCCCGAGCACGAAGTCGGACTCCAGGAACGTGGCATTCCCGTAGCGGTGCGAGGTCTGCAGCCCCACCATGCCCGCGTGCAGCGGGTGGTCGTCCCCGATCGCGCCCCAGCCCATCAGGGTCGGCACGACGGGGATACCGGTCAGTTCGGCGAACTCCACCAGCAGCTCGGACGCGTCCGCGTTGATGATGCCGCCGCCCGCCACGATCAGCGGACGCTCGGCGGCGGCCAGCATGTCCATGGCCTTCTCGGCCTGCCTGCGGCTCGCCGCCGGCTTGTGCGGCACCAGCGGCTCATAGGTGTCCGGATCGAACTCGATCTCCGTCATCTGGACATCGATCGGCAGGTCGATCAGCACCGGACCCGGCCGGCCCGAACGCATCAGGTGGAACGCCTCCTGGAAGACGCCCGGCACCTGCGCCGCCTCCTTGACGGTGGTGGCCTTCTTGGTCACCGGAGCCGCGATCGAGGCGATGTCGACGGCCTGGAAGTCCTCCTTCTCGATCACGGCGACCGGAGCCTGACCCGTGATGCACAGAATCGGGATCGAGTCGCCGATCGCCGAGTAGAGGCCGGTGATCATGTCGGTGCCCGCGGGGCCCGAAGTGCCGATGCACACCCCGATGTTGCCGGGCGCCGTACGGGTGTAGCCCTCGGCCATGTGCGAGGCGCCCTCGACGTGGCGGGCGAGCGTGTGCTCGACGCCGCCCGCGGCGCGCAGCGCCGCGTAGAAGGGGTTGATCGCCGCACCCGGCACGCCGAAAGCGGTGTCCACACCCTCGCGCTTGAGGATCTCAACTGCCGCGCGGGCAGCGGTCATACGAGCCATCGGACTCTCCTGGTTCGGTGCAGGTGGTATCCGGACGGCGGCGCCTGGGCGCGACAGGACAGTGTCGACGCCGCCGTCCGGAGTCTGTGGGGAGGGCCGGGGCGGCCCTCAGTTGGCGCCGTCGGGGTTCTCGCCCGACAGCCGCTTGACGCCGCGCACCAGCGCCGAGTGGTCGAGCCCGCCGTCACCCTGCGCCCGCAGCGCCGCGACGAGCTGGGCGACCAGCGCACCGGCGGGCACGGCGGCGCCGACCGCGCGGGCCGCGTCGGTCACGATGCCCATGTCCTTGTGGTGCAGGTCGATCTTGAAGCCGGGCTTGTAGTCGCCCGCCAGGATGCTGTCCTTCTTCCGGGTCAGCACCGTGGAGCCGGCCAGTCCGCCGTTGAGCACGTCCAGCGCGGCCTTGAGGTCCACCCCCGACTTCTTCAGGAAGACCACGGCCTCGGCGACGGCCTCGATGTTCACCGCGACGATGAGCTGGTTGGCGGCCTTCACCGTCTGTCCGGAGCCGGCCGGACCGCACAGCACGATCGTCTTGCCGAGCGCTTCGAGGATCGGCTTCGCCGCGTCGAAGGTCTCCTGCTCACCGCCGACCATGATGGACAGTACGGCCTCGATCGCACCCGCCTCGCCGCCCGAGACCGGCGCGTCCAGCGCCTTGATGCCCTTGGCCTTCGCGGCCTTCGCGACCTCGATCGAGGTCTGCGGGGTGATCGACGACATGTCGATGAGGGTGCCGCCCGTACGGAGGTTGTCCAGGACGCCGCCCTCGTGCAGGACGACCGCCTCCACGTGGGGGGAGGCCGGGACCATCGTGATGACGACATCGGCGTCCTTCGCGGCCTCCGCCACGGAGGCCGCGCCCTTGCCGCCGTCCTTGACGAACTCCTCGACCTTCTCGGTCTCGAGGGTGTGAGCGGTGACGTCGTAGCCGGCCTTGAGCAGATTACGGGCCATGGGAGCGCCCATGATCCCCAGACCGATGAAACCGATCTTGGTATTGCCGGGCGTGTATGTCATTTCTGTCGCCTTTCGCAGAGCAGATCCAAAAGAGTGGGGCCGCCGGCCCCGCGAGTCCCGGAGGGGATCAGGAGCGCCAGCCGAAGGCCGCCGCACTTCCGCCGTCGCCGGGCTTGTACTCCAGCCCGATGACCCCCTCGTAGCCCGCCTTGTCCAACCGGCCGAACAGGTCCGCGAAGTCGAGCGCCCCCGTCCCCGGCGCTCCGCGCCCTGGGTTGTCCGCGATCTGTACGTGCGCGGTCTTGCCGGTGTACGCGTCGATCACCGCGCCGAGGTCCTCGCCGTTCATGGACAGGTGGTAGAGGTCCATCAGGAAGCGCGCGTTGTCCAGGCCGGTGGCCTTGTTGACCGCGTCGACGACCTCGATGGCGCGGGGAGCGCTGACGATGGGGCACTTGGGGGACTCGGGGGCGTTCAGCGCCTCGATCAGGAGCACGGCCCCGGCGCGGTCCGCCGCCTGCGCCGCGAGGGCGAGGTTCTCCAGCGCGAGGGCGTCCTGCTCGGCCTCCGTGGCACCGTCGACGCGGTTGCCGTAGAGGGCGTTGAGCGCCCTGCACCCTACGGAGCGGGCGAATTCGGCGGTGACCTCGATGTTGGCGCGGAACTTCTCCGACTCCTCGCCGGGTACGGACAGGGCGCCGCGGTCGGGACCCGGCAGCTGCCCAGCGTAGAAGTTCAGCCCGGTGAGCTGGACCTGAGCGTCCTCGAGCGCGCTGCGCAGCGCGTCGAGCTCGGCGCGCTCGGGCACGGGTGCGTCGACCCAGGGCCACCACAGTTCGATCTTGTCGAAGCCCGCGGCCGCGGCGGCCGCCGGGCGCTCCAGCAGGGGCAGCTCGGTGAAGAGGATCGAGGCGTTGACGGTGAACCGGTCCGAGGAGACCACAGCGACCGCCCTCCCTTCCTTCGGGGATCCGTAAGTCAGAAGCTTTAATTTCGTATCGTGAAACTCATATTCTGCTCACTGGAAGATTGCTCTGCGGTCGGCAGTCCTGTCAAGAGCCGACTTCCGGGCCCCCAGGCGGGACAGCGCTCCCCCCGCGCAGACAGACACGCGCAGACAGGCCCCCCGCAGGCAGACGGAGGCCCCGGGTCCCGTCTCGGCGACGACGCCCGGGACCGGGACCGGAGTGGGGGCCGGCGCCGGGGTGGCCGAGCTGACCGGCGCTGTACCGGGCGAGGGGAAGCTGAAAGGCGCCGAGGCGCCCCTTAGTGCGCCAGTCCGACCCCCGCGCCCTGATCGGCGGCGCGCAGATGTGGGCAAGTGCAATTGCAAGGGCACGGGCATCCGCACAGGCAGGTGCAAGGGCAAGTGCAGGCGCCCGGATCGCTGTCCGCGTGGGAGGCGCGCACCTGTGCGCACCCGTCGTCCGGCCCGCTCGCACCGCGGTGCGCGGAATCGTGGTTGCCCTCCGGGGCCGGGGGGCCTACATTCTGCGTCTTCAACTACTGTGCCCGGGAGGCTGGTTGCCGGGTTGGCGTTGGGGGAGTATGGGAAGCTCCGTGCGGAACGGCCGTGCGATGCCCGCGTATTCTCCCGGTACCTGTACCGGACCGGTACACCGGTGCCACACTGTTGTGACCGCCCAATCACCCTTGGGAGTCGGAATGCCCGCCATGATGCAGCCCTCTGGTGAACCGTCGCTCCGCTCCGCCCAGGAGCAGTCGAACGGGCCAACCGCGCTGCGGATCATCCTGGGCGTCAAGCTGCGCAGGCTGCGCCAGTCACTCGACATCTCCCGGGAGGCGGCGGGCCGGGCCATCCGCGGCTCGCACGCGAAGATCACCCGCCTGGAGCGCGGACAAGTCGGCGCCAAGGAGCGCGATCTGCGGGACCTGCTGACGCTCTACGGCGTCCACGGCACGGACGAGCGCGAGGAGTTCTTCGATCTGGCCCGGCAGGCCAACTCGCCCGGCTGGTGGTGCCAGTACTCGGACGTGCTGGAGGACTGGTTCGAGCTGCATCTCGGACTGGAGGACGCGGCGTCACTGATCAGGACGTACGAGGTCCAGTTCCTGCCCGGACTGCTCCAGACCGAGGACTACGCGTTCGCCGTCAGCCGGCTCGGCTATCCGACCACCGAACCGCGCAAGGTCGCCCGGATCGTCGAGCTGCGCATGGCCAGGCAGAAGCTGCTGGAGCGCGCCGATCCGCCGCGCCTGTGGGCCATCGTGGACGAGGCGGTGCTGCGGCGTCCCTTCGGCGGTCCCGAGGTGATGCGCGAGCAGCTCGAACATCTGCTGAAGGTGATCAAGCTGCCGCATGTGACGCTTCAGGTCGCGCCGTTCGAGGTGACGGCGGCCGCTGCCGGCACGCCGGTGACCCTGCTCCGCTTCGCCGACCCGGATCTGGGCGACAAGGTGTATCTGGAGCACCTGACCAACGCGGTCTACCTCGACAAGCCCTCCGAGGTCGACCAGTACACGCTGATCATGGACCGGCTGTGCGCCGAGGCCCGGCAGCCCGCGGAGACCGCCGCCTTCATCGAGGGCATCCTCGACGGGCTGGGCTGACCCCCGAGCCGACCGCGCTGACCTGCGGCGGGAGACGGGGTTCTCGGTACTGTGGCTCCATGAGGCGATTGCGAGTGGAGTTCACGACGGAGCCCTTCGATCTGGACGAGGCCCCCAGGCACGCGGTCGTGGCCCGGGAGGTCGTCCAGTCGGCGGCACTGGATGCCGTGGATGTCGGCCCGTTCGGCAACACCGCCGAGGGCTCGGCCGACGAGGTGCTGGACGCCGTGGCGACGCTGCTGCGCAGCTCGCTGGAGGCCGGGGCGACCCGGGTCTCCCTCCAGGTGAACGTGATCGGGGAGGGCGAGGGCTGATGGGCCAGGACGAACACGCCTCGGGGCCCACGGCAGGCGGCCCCACGGCGGGCGGTGCCGCTTCCGGGCATCCGTTCGTCGTCGCGATCAAGCCTCTGGTGGACGCCATGGGCGGCGCGATGGTGGCCCCGCAGGAGGCACAGGGCGACGATGTGGTGCTCGCCTGGGAGGGCGAGGACGTGGTGGCCGTACAGCTGCCGCACCTGTCCGACTCCCTCGACCACATCCTCGCGGAGCTGGAGCGGCGGCACGGGGTGCCGCTCGCAGAGCTCGACCGCAAGACGAAGCAGTCGGTGGTGCGGATTCTGGAGACGCGTGGCGCCTTCTCGGTGCGGCACGGCGTCGAGACCGTGGCCAATGCGCTGGGCGTCTCCCGCTTCACGGTTTACAACTACCTCAACAGGGAGAACGGCCGGACAAGCTGACCGCCCGCACTCCGAGGGCGCGTCCGGGGGCCCCGAAGGCGCCTCCGGGGCATCCTGAAGGCGCCTCTGGAGGGCTTCCGTATCGCGGGCTTCGTTTTCCGGAAAGTCGAAAGACCTTCAACAAACTGTTGACGTGCTGTGCGCTGAGGACTTAGCTGTTCCCAGCCCGAACAGCACCACGGCCACGGAGGTCCCCGTGACTTCGCGCTCGACGCCAGGTCTCACCTGGTTCAACTCCGCAGCGGACGCCGAGGCGCGCGCCGCGCTCCACGAGGTGTGCGCCGCCCGGGGCTGGGGGAGCGCGCTGCTCGCCCAGCGTCCCTACGGCAGTGCCGATGCCCTCTTCGCCGCGAGTGACGAGGCCACCGCAGCCCTCACCGACGAGGGGCTGGACGAGGCCATGGCCGGGCACCCACCCATCGGCCGCCCGAAGCCAGGTGACCCGACCTCGTCCCGCGAGCAGCGGGGCATGGCCGGCGCCTCCGAGGTGCTGAAGGCCGAAATGCTCGAACTGAACCTGGAATACCAGGACAAGTTCGGGCATGTGTTTCTCATCTGCGCCACCGGCAGAAGTGCCGAGGAGATGAGGGACGCCGTTCGTCACCGGATCGACAACACACCGCAACAGGAGCGGGAGATCGTGCGGCGGGAGCTGGCGAAGATCAACCGCCTCCGGCTCACCCGCCTTGCGGAGGAAGGACCCACGGTATGAGCGACGCGACGAGCACGTCGGTGTCCACGCACATCCTGGACACCAGCCGCGGCCGCCCGGCCGTCGGGGTCGGCGTACGGCTGTCCGTACGCCAGGGTGACGAGCAGGCCGCATGGGTCGCGCACGGGGCGTCGAAGACCGACGCCGACGGGCGCTGCAAGGACTTTCCGGCGCTGCCGGAAGGCGCCACCCACGTGCGGTTCGAATTCGAGACCGAGCCGTATTTCGTGGAAGAGCACAGTTCGAATCCGCGCAGCCAGCGCGAAGCCGCGGAACAGCAGGACGCCCCCCGCGTAAGGGACAGCGCACCAGGCAGCTTCTTTCCCGAGGTCACCATCGTCTTCGCGGTGAATCCGGGCGAGCACTACCACGTGCCGCTGCTGCTCAACCCGTTCGGCTACTCCGTGTACCGAGGGAGCTGACACCATGCCCACGATTCTCGGCCAGAACCAGTACGGCAAGGCAGAGAACCGCGTCGTCAAGATCACGCGGGACGGCGACACCCACCACATCAAGGATCTGAACGTCTCCGTCGCCCTCAGCGGCGACCTGGACGACGTCCACTACTCCGGCTCCAACGCCCATGTGCTGCCGACCGACACCACCAAGAACACCGTCTTCGCCTTCGCCAAGGAACACGGCATCGAGTCGGCCGAGGCGTTCGGTGTCCTGCTCGCCCGGCACTTCGTGGAGAACACCGAGCCGATCCACAAGGCGCGCATCCGCATCGAGGAGTACGACTGGGAGCGCATCGAGACCTCCGACGCCAACTCCAAGTTCATCGGCGCCGATGAGGTCAAGCACTCCTTCGTGCGCAAGGGCCAGGAGATACGCACCGCGCAGATCACCTTCGACGGTGAGAGCGTCGAGGTGCTGTCCGGACTCAAGGGGCTGACGGTCCTCAACTCCACGAACTCGGAGTTCTGGGGCTACATCAAGGACCGCTACACCACCCTCAAGGAGGACTACGACCGCATCCTCGCCACCGAGGTCGCCTCCGTGTGGCGGCACAACTGGACCGGTGCGGAGGGGGAACGGACGCCCAACTGGGACAAGTCCTACGCCCAGACGAAGAAGCACATGCTGCAAGCCTTCGCCGAGACGTACTCGCTCTCGCTCCAGCAGACGCTGTACCAGATGGGTTCGCGCGTCATCAACAGCCGGCCCGAGATCGACGAGATCCGGTTCTCGATGCCGAACAAGCACCACTTCAAGGTCGACCTGTCGCCGTTCGACATCAAGAACGAGGCAGCCGACGGTGCCGTCTACTACGCGGCGGACCGGCCGTACGGCCTCATCGAGGCCACCGTCCTGCGCGATGGGGCGACCCCTCGCATACCCGTGGACATGACGAACCTGTAGTTCCCTCTCTCCTCACCCCACCCCCACCGGGGCAGCTTTGGGCCCGGTGGGGGCGGGGGAGGGGCACACCCCCAAGCGAGGACACCCCATGGCCTACCCGGAACAGACCACAGGCCGCATCGTCATCGAGAAGTGCGCCATCGCGACCGTCGACGCTCAGGACACCGAGTACGCGACCGGCCACCTGGTCATCAACGGCAACCGGATCGAGTCCCTCGGTCCTGGTGCCGCGCCCGAGGGCCTGGGGAACGTCACGCGCCGTATCGACGGCACGGGCCACCTGCTGACCCCGGGCCTGATCAACACCCACCACCACTTCTACCAGTGGATCACCCGCGGCCTGGCCCAGGACGCCAACCTCTTCAACTGGCTCGTCGCCCTCTACCCGACCTGGGCGCGGATCGACGAGGAGATGGTCTACGCGGCGGCCCGGGGCTCCCTCGGGATGATGGCCCGGGGCGGTGTGACCACCGCGATGGACCACCACTACGTCTTCCCGCGCGGGGCCGGCGACCTGCTCGGCGCCGAGATCCGCGCCGCAGCCGAGCTGGGGGTCCGGTTCACCGCGGCGCGGGGCTCCATGGACCGCGGGGAGTCGGACGGCGGCCTCCCGCCGGACTTCGCCGTCGAGACTCTCGACGGCGCCCTCACCGAGACCGAGCGGGCCATCGACACCTACCACGACGCCTCGTTCGGTTCGATGCTGCACATCGCCGCCGCACCCTGTTCGCCGTTCTCCGTATCGACCGAACTGATGCGCGAGGCAGCCGAGTTGGCCCGTCGCAAGGGCGTGCGGCTGCACACGCACGGCTCGGAGACGACGGAGGAGGAGAAGTTCTGCCACGAGCTGTTCGGCATGGGCCCGACCGACTACTTCGAGTCCGTCGGCTGGCTCGGCGAGGACGTGTGGATGGCGCACTGCGTCCATATGACCGACGAGGACATCGCCGCCTTCGCCCGCACCAGGACGGGCGCTGCGCACTGCCCCTCGTCCAACGCCAGGCTCGCCGCGGGCATCGCCCGGGTACCCGACATGCTCGCGGCGGGCGTACCTGTCGGCCTCGGCGTGGACGGCACGGCGTCCAACGAGTCGGGTGAGCTGCACACCGAACTGCGGAACGCGCTGCTCGTCAATCGCCTCGGCCCGCACAGGGAGGACGCGCTGACCGTGCGCCAGGCCCTGCGCCTCGGCACCTACGGCGGTGCCCAGGTGCTGGGCCGCGCCCAGGAGACGGGCTCGCTGGAGGCCGGGAAGCTCGCCGACGTCGTGCTGTGGAAGCTGGACGGCATCGGACACTCCTCCATCGCCGACCCGGTCGCCGCGCTGGTCCTGGGCGCCGCAGCGCCGGTCACCCTCTCCCTGGTGGGCGGCAGGCCGATCGTCGAGGACGGTCATCTGCTGCGGGCGGACGAGGACGAGATCGCCCGCGACGCACGGGACGAGGCACGCCGTCTCGCCCGGATCGCGGCAGACGCGGGCTGACCGCCGGCACCGTCGGCTGAGGCGCCGCCGCGCAGCGCGGCGCGGCTTCGGCCGGCCCCTTGGACACCGGCCGGGAGGGACGGCTCCCGGCCGGTTCGCCCCACCCCCATCCGGACTCCTGTCATGTTCCGGACATTCATGGGCGCACGCACTCGCACCACAAATTCATCAGCACTACCACCTTGCACACCGCACCACCTCCGGAAACCGTGTGCCGCACGGCGCCGAAAACGACAGGAGGACCCCGTGGCCAAGACGCCCAGGTTCACCAAGCAAGGAAAGACGGCAGACGGCAGTGGGGGCGATCGGGGCCGGGGGCTGCGCGAGACCGCGCAGCCCAAGCACCCGGTCGACCAGGGCATGCCACCGCTGAAACTGTTCACCACCGGCCTCCAGCACGTCGCCGCGATGTACGCGGGGGTGGTCGCGCCGCCGCTCGTCATCGGCGCAGCGGTGGGCCTCTCGCCGACCGAACTGACGTTCCTGACCGGTGCCAGCCTCTTCATGGCCGGTATCGCCACCCTGCTGCAGACCCTGGGCGTCTGGAAGGTCGGCGCCCGGCTGCCGTTCGTCAACGGGGTCACCTTCGCCACCGTCGCGCCCATGCTGGCCATCAACAAGGCCGAGGGACCCGCCGACGCGCTGCCCGTCATCTTCGGCGCCACGATGGTCGCCGCCGCGCTCGGCTTCCTCATCGCCCCGTTCTTCAGCAAGCTCGTCCGGTTCTTCCCGCCGGTCGTCACCGGCAGCGTCATCACCCTCATAGGCGTCTCGCTGATGCCCGTCGCCTTCAACTGGGCGCAGGGCGGCAACGCCGAGGACCCGCACTACGGCGACTTCTCCAACATCGGGATGGCCGGCGCCACCTTGCTGATCGTGCTGCTGCTGCGCCGGTTCACCAGCGGGTTCCTCAAGCAGATAGCCGTGCTGATCGGGCTGGTCGTCGGCACCCTGATAGCGATACCCGTCGGCATCACCGACTTCACCGCGATCAAGGAAGCCGACATCATCGGCTTCCCCACGCCCTTCCACTTCGGCGCCCCGCAGTTCGCCCTTGCCGCGATCGTCTCCATGTGCGTGGTGATGCTGGTCTCGATGACCGAGTCCACCGCCGACATGCTGGCGCTGGGCGAGGTCGTGGAGCGCCCCTCCGACGAGAAGACCATCGCGGCCGGGCTGCGCGCCGATACGCTCGGCTCCTTCGTCAGCCCCTTCTTCAACGGCTTCATGTGCAGTGCGTTCGCGCAGAACATCGGCCTGGTGGCGATGACGCGCATCCGCAGCCGGTTCGTGGTCGCCACCGGAGGCGGCATCCTCGTCCTCATGGGCCTGTGCCCGCTCGCGGCCGGCCTGGTGGCGGCCGTACCGCAGCCCGTCCTCGGCGGGGCCGGAGTGGTGCTGTTCGGCTCCGTCGCCGCGAGCGGCATCCAGACCCTGCTCAAGGCGGACCTCGGCAAGGACAACAACGTACTCATCGTCGGCACGGCGCTGGCCGTCGGCATCATCCCCATCGCGGCGCCGGACTTCTACCACGCGTTCCCCGAGAGCGCGAAGATCATCCTCGACTCCGGGATCTCCACCGGGTGTCTCACCGCCGTCGTCCTCAACCTGGTCTTCAACCACCTCGGCCGCTCCCGCCGCGACGAGGAAGTGGTGGCCCATCCGATGGAACCGGGTGAAGGCATCCCCCACCCTCGTGAGACCACCCCGGCCTGAGGGCAGCTCCCCACCGCTTCACCGCCGCGCCGTCTTGCGTCATGACGGCGCGGCGGCTCGATGACGACGCGTGCGACGGCGCGCGGGGAGCGTGCCCGCTCGCGAGGGACGTTCGAGCAACCAAATCACTCTTACGGTCAGTTCAGCGGAGAAGAAGGCTAAATGGTGTAAACACGGGCCAGTTATGCAGGTGTCTCGGCCAGACGGAAGCTCTGGCCCCACCTGAAAGGGTTGGTGAAGTGCCCAAGAAGCGACGCGTACTGCTGAGCGCCACCGCACTGCTCGGCCTCGCCATGACGGGACTGGCCACGTCGGTGCCCGGTGCCTCCGCTGACGACCGGGCGGCGGCTGAGGACACGGTGATCATCCACTCGGCGAAGAACTCCCGCCTCGTCATGGATGTCCAGGGTGCGTCCAAAGCGAACGGCGCCCGGATCATCCTCTATCCCCGGCACGGCGCCGCCAACCAGCGCTGGCAGATCGTCCGCGGCCAGGGCGACTGGTTCCAGCTGCGCAGTGTCAACAGCGGCCGGTGCCTGGTCAACGCCTACCACAGCGTGCAGAACGGCCATGGCCTGACGCAGATGGGCTGCAACTCCAACTACGAGGACCAGCTCTGGGCCCGGGTGCCGGTCGGCAACGGTGACAAGTTCACCCTCGTCAACAAGTACAGCGGCAAGTGTGCCGACCAGACGCTCGACGGCAGGCCGCGCACGCAGGTGACCCAGTGGACCTGCCACGGACTCTCGCAACAGCTCTGGACGGCCGAGAAGGTGTAGCTCCGCTGGAAGTCAACGGCGCCCCCGGTCCTCCGGCGGTGCCCTATCCGCCCCGGCACCGCCCAGGCCCCATCGGGGCGGCGGTGCCGGGGCGTCCGGCTGGACCGCGCGCGGGAGTCTCCGTTCGGGCGGGGGCCGTTGACGATGGGCGATTGCGTCCCAGGCGTTCATGCGCGGCCACGAATTCGTCGGCGCTGACGGCGGACATCGTGGACAGGTCGAGCGCCAGCGCGAACCCGGCGACGATCTCGGCGAGACGGGGTGATCCTCCGGGCCCGGCGCAGCCGAGCATGTCCAGGAGGGCGTGCTGGGCGGGAAGCCGGGTACCGCCGCCGACCGTGCCCACGATGAGGGCGGGGAGCACCATCGTCGCCCGTACGCCGTCGCCTGCGGGCTCCAACTCCAAGTGGCCCAGGCTGGATTCGTGCACCGAAGCGATGTCCTGGCCCAGGGCCGTGAACATCCCGCCGATGACATTGGCGATGCAGATGTCGTTGCCGACCATCCCGCCGTGCACAGCGCCGCCGCGCTGGAAGCGGTGCGTCTCCAGCAGCCTGTCCCGGGTGGTCTTGAGTACGCCACCGAGGACTTCGGCTGATACCTCGGCCTCCGCGACCACGCGGGTGCCGCGGCCGTTGAGGAAGCTGTGGTACGTGACCTTCTTGTCGCCGCTCAGGTTCCCCTCGACCCGGAACCGGACGATGTCCGTCGCGGTCTCCGCGGGGAAGCGGGTGAGAATCCACTGACAGGCGTGCCATGTGCACGCCGAGGTCATGTTCTGGCCGGCGGCATCGCCGGTCTCGTAGGAGAAGACCACATGCACGGTGCGGCCCGTCATGACCGGACGGACGTTCACGAGCGCGGCATGTCCGGAGACCTGAGCCGCCTGGGCACGCAGCTGAGCCACGCGGTCGCTGATCCACTCCGCGAACGCGGCGGCCCGGTCGAGTGAGCCGAGTTGGAATACCGGGGCCCGGGTCATGACCTGCGCGACCGCGTGCGTACGCACACCACCGGACTGTGAGAGGGCGGTGGCCCCACGCGAGGCCGACGCGACAAGAGCTCCCTCAGTTGTGGCCAACGGGGCATACAGACAGCCGGAGACGTGCGTCCCCGAGAAGACCAGCGGCCCGGCCAGTCCGACCGGGACCTCCACCGCCCCGATGAGGTTCTCCACGTTGCCGACCAGGTCTTCCGCGCGTGTCCGCATGTACTGCACCGGCGTCAGCGGCGCTCCCGCCTGCGTGCGCAGCCAGTCCAGCCGCCGTCGCCGTGCGGCCTCTGTGTGGCTGTCACGCTCGGGGATGGCGGACATGTCGCCAGGATCGGGCTCGGTGGGGCACATGGGGACTCCACGTCGTGTCGCTCGCTCTGCTCTGCATGAGCCCCTCGCCGAACGGAGACGGCTGAGCGGCCCTGTTCCCACCGCTCTCACATGCGGAAGCCGAAAAGGGAGCCACTTCAGGGCGCGAGTGCGTGAACGCGTTGAACGCGCCCTTGGAGAACCGCAGGAGGACTCCTCCACCCTCAGCCCTCGACGGCCTGCCAGAAGTGGGTGAGGATCTCCTCCAGGAAGGCGCGTCCCGCGTCCCGGGACGAGGCCGAGGCGGGCTGTCCCCAGCCCAGCGAGGCGGCGGTCGTGGAGTGGTACGCCCCGTGCAGGGCGCGCAGCCCCTCCTCGACGTACTCGCGCGGCAGCGGAACCAGTTCCCGGACGGCACCGACGTACGCCTGCCACCGGGTGGTGGCGGCCTCGCGCAGGAGCTGCGCCAGCTCCTCGTCCCGGCCGGTGAACTCGATCAGCGCGGGTACCGGCAGCCGCAGCACCTCGGCCAGTGCTTCGGCCTGCCGGGCGCTGCCGGTCCACGCGCCGGTCTCCTCGATGTGGGCGTACTCCTGAGGCGCCATACCGAGCTCACGGGCGACGTCGGTGGCCGAGGCGCCGCGTGCCAGCCGGTACTCCCGCAGGGTCCCGGGCCGGCCCATCAGGTCGGCCGCCGAGCACCACAGGGCGCCGGCGAGCGCGGTCAGCTGCCCTTCGTCGGGTGCGGCGTCGCCCGCCTCCCATGCCGCGACCGTCCGCGCGTCGATCTCCAAGCCGTACGCGGCACGCATCCCGTACGCGACATCCTCGGGCGACAGCCGCAGCCCTTCGCGCAGTCGCCGCGCGGCCGAGCCGTCGAACGAACTGCCTGCCTGCCCCCGTGACGTGCCGTAGTGCATCGGCACACCGTAGGGAGCGGGGCGACCGGCTGCCTACCGTGCGTTCAGCCGAAGCTCGAGGTCGTAGGAACCTCCGTCGCCGGGGCCGGCTCAGCGCTGTCGCAACATGTCCACCAGCCCGGCCAGTCCCTCGTCGCCGTATCCCGTCGCGACCCGCTCCCGCATGGACGCCATGAAGGGGTCCAGCAGTTTCCCGCTCACGCCCTGTTCCTCTGCGGTGGCCTCCAGGGTGGCGTTGCCGGCGGCCATCATGGCCAGGTTGGAGGTGACCCCCTCGGCGTAGTCGCCGCTCTCCAGCTGCTGGGCCATGGACTCGGCCATCCCGAGCATGGCGCGCAGCCACTCGGCCAGCAGTGGGGCGAAAGCCGTCGGCTTCACCTCCTGCTCGGGCCGCATCAGGGCGAAGGCGTGGGTGATGCCCGCGAACATACCCGTCATCGCGCTCAGCAGCGCCACATCGTGGAGCGCGGCGTGCCCGGGGTCGGAGCCGACGTAGCGGGTGGCCGCCGGGACGGCCAGCGTGTCGCGGTGCTGCTCGAACAGCGCGTGGTCGCCGCTGTAGAAGATGTAGCCGCCCGCCTGCGGTGTGCCGATCATCGGGGGTACGGCCATGATGCCGCCGTCCAGGAAGCGGGCTCCGCGCTGCCCGGCCCACGAAGCGCGCTCCCTGGCCTGCGCCGGGGTGCCGGTGGTGAGGTTGACGACGTCCTTGCCGGTCAGCTCGGCCGCCGCCAGGGCCTCGCCGACCGAGGCGTCGTCCAGCAGGCAGACGACGACGAGGTCGGCTGCCGCCACCGCCTCGGCGGCGCTCGCCGCGACCCGAGCGCCCTCCGCGACCAGGGGTTCGGCCTTGGCGGCTGTGCGGTTCCAGACGGTGAGGGGGTGGCCTGCGGTGAGCCAGGCGCGGGCCAGTGCGGTGCCCATGTCGCCGAGTCCGAGCAGGGCGAGCGGGCTTGCGGAAGTGCTGTCCGTAGTCATGCAGAACAGGCTCCTGCCGGCCCGGACCATGATCAAGTACGCACTGTTCCGTGCGTGGTTACCGTAAAGTGAGTGCTCGGCCGGAGGACCGGGGGAGGCGACAGCCATGACCAGGCGCGACACATACGTATGCGGCATCGACGCCGCGATCGATGTGGTCGGCGGCAAGTGGAAGGTCCTCATCCTCTGGGCGCTGGCTCAGCAGCCGTGCCGCTTCGGCGAGCTGCGGCGGGGCATCCCCGGGGTCACCGAGAAGGTCCTCGCTTCGCATCTGCGCGAGTTGGAGGCGGACGGGATCGTCTGTCGCGAGGAGTCCTACGAGGGGGCGGTGCGCCGGGTGACGTATGCGCTGACCCCACTGGGCGCCTCCCTCAACGAGGCGCTGGCACCCCTTGGCGCGTGGGGGAGAGAACATTTGCTGGGTGAGGGCGCCTTGTAAGGGCGCGGGGAACGGCGCGCGCGACCACCACCGGAGCCGCAGCCCGCATGCCTCGGACAGGGGCACCCCCTCGCCGGCCCGAGAGCGCAGGGCAAGCGCTACGCGCCCAGCGCCTTCAGCGCGTCGTCCGTCAGACGGTAGACCGTCCATTCGCTCTGCGGCCGCGCGCCCAGCGACTCGTAGAAGGCGATGGAGGGGGCGTTCCAGTTGAGGACCGACCACTCCAGGCGCTCGTAGCCGCGCTCGACGCACAGCCGCGCGAGCTCGGTCAGCAGCGCCTTGCCGTAACCGCCGCCGCGCGCCGTGGGGCGGACGTACAGGTCCTCCAGATAGACGCCGTGCACGCCGCGCCAGGTGGAGAAGTTGAGGAACCACAGGGCGAAGCCCACGGGGTTGCCCTCCGCGTCCTCGGCCAGATGCGCGTACGCGGCCGGACGCTCGCCGAACAGCGCCTCGCGCAGCTGCTCCTCGCTCGCCCTCGCCTCCTCCAGCGCCCGCTCGTACTCGGCGAGCTCGCGGATCATGGCGTGGATGACGGGGACGTCGGCGGGGACTGCGCTGCGAATCATGCCCACAGCGTATGCGGCGCGGCCGGCAGAGGCGCGGGCATTACACATGCCCGGCATGCAGTGCATTGCCCGTTATGCTGCGGTTTTCCCTGCAGGTGACCGAGGAAGGGGCGCGCGGCATGCCGACCGAGGCCGAGTCCCGAGAGGCTGAGCAGCAGCGCGGGTTCACCTTCCCGAGCGCGCTCACCGTGCTGGCGATCGTCACACTGGTCGTCTGGGTGCTGGCGTTCTTCGTGCCCTCCGGCAGCTACGAGCGCGGGCCCGACGGTGCGCCGAAGCAGGGCACCTACCATCGCGAGCCGGCCGGACTCGGTGTGCTGGGCCGGTTCGACGAGCTGTTCCTCTCCCCGGTCAATGGCCTCTACGGCGTACAGGACCAGCAGACCGGGCAGGTGGGCCCGGACCTCACCGGCGAACTCTACGGAGCCGCCGGGGTGTTCTTCTTCGTACTGGCCATCGGCGCCTTCATCACCGTCGTCTTCGCGACCGGCGCCATGGACCGGGGCATCGGCCGCCTCGCGCACCGGCTGCGGCACCGGGGCGCGCTGCTGATCGTCGCCGTGATGCTGGTCTTCTCGCTGCTGGGCACCGTGGAGGGGTTCGCCGAGGAGACCCTGGGCTTCTACGGGCTGCTCGTCCCGCTGATGCTCGCGCTGGGATACGACCGGATGGTGGCGACCGGCACCATCATCCTCGGCGCCGGGATCGGCGTGCTGTGCTCGACCGTCAACCCCTTCGCGACGGGGGTGGCCTCCTCGGCAGCGGACATCTCGCTCGGCGACGGAATCGGACTGCGGGCCCTGATGTGGCTGGTGCTGACGGCGGTCACCATCGGCTATGTCGTCCGGTACGCGCGCCGGGTACGCGACCACCCCGAACGCTCGCTGTCCGGCCACCGTCCCGGCGACCTGGACCTGTCCGCCGCACGCGACGACACCGACGAGCCGCCGCCGCTCACCGGGCTGCACAAGGTCGTCCTGGTGACGGTGGCGCTGGTCTTCGCCTTCATGATCTTCTCGGTGATCCCCTGGGCGAGCGCACTCAGCGGAGAGGCGGACGCGGCACCGTACGGCTGGGAACTGGGCTGGTCCTTCCCGCGGCTGGCGGCGCTGTTCATCTGCGCGGCGATCCTGGTGGGCCTGCTGACCCAGATGGGAGAGCAGCGCTTCACCAGCACCTTCGTGCGGGGGGTCGGCGAGTTCGCCTCGCCCGCGCTGGTGATCGTCCTGGCCCGGGGGGTGACGACGATCATGAACAACGCGAAGATCACCGACACCCTGCTGCACTCCATCGAAGGGGCGGTCACCGGAGTACCCTCCGCGCTGTTCACCGTCATGATCTTCATCGTCGACCTCCCCCTCGCCTTCCTCATCCCCTCCACCTCCGGCCACGCCACGCTGGCCATGCCGATCCTGGCGCCGCTCGCCGACTTCGCCGGCGTCTCGCGAGCGGTCGTCGTCACGGCCTGGCAGGCGGCCAGCGGCTGGATGAACCTGTGGGTGCCCACCACCGCCGTCGTCATGGGCGGCATCTCCCTCGCCAAGGTCCGCTACGACCGGTACCTGCGCTTCGCTGTTCCGCTGCTGGGTCTCCTCGCCCTGCTGATCACGGGCTTCGTCGCGCTGGGCGCGGTGCTGACGTAGGGCGGCAGCGGTACGAGACCGCCGTCCGAGCCGAGGGCCGTACGGCCACGTTTGCCCCGCCCGAACGTGGGCAGCGGAATCCGGATGAGTACGGGGACGGGCGAAGGGGGACTCATGGTGGTCACACTCGGTGAGGAAGTCACGCTGCTGGCGCTGGAGGATGACACCGGCGCCGCGAAGAGCCGTTCCGCCGCCGGGTGGGCCGTTGCCGGCGGCATCCTGCTGGACCTGAGGCTGGCCGGGCGGCTGGCCGTCACCGACGGACGGCTCACCGTGAGCGACCACACGCCGACGGGCGACGACCTGCTGGACGGCCGCCTGGAGAAGATCGCCGAATGGACCGCGCGTGACACCAAGAGCGCGGTCGGCGACTGGCTCGCCAAGGACCAGCCCAAGGCGCTCGACGCCGCCGTGGAACGCCTCTGCGCCCGGGGTATCGTCACCGAGCACAAGCGCCGTACGCTGGGGATCTTCACCACTCGCCGCTACCCGGAGGTGGACGGCTCGGCCGAACGCGAGCTGCGCCACCGGCTGGAGGACGTGGTGCGCTATGGCGCGGAGCCCGACGAACGCACCACAGGACTGATCGCCCTGCTGCACGCGGCGCGACTGTACGAGGTGGCCTTCCCCGGCGTCCCCCGCAAACAGGTTGCTCCGCGGATGGAGGCGATCGCCGAGGGGCAGTGGGTCACCGAGGACGTCCGCGAGGCCATCAAGGAGATGGAAGAGGTCCTGGTGGCCGTCATGGTGGCCACCACGGTCGCGACGACGGTGGCAACGATGTAGGACGCAGTGCCTCGCGCCCCGCCAGGGGCGCGAGGCACTGCGCGCTCGATCACAACTGAGACGCGGTCTGCAACGGCGGAACAGGAGCCCCTCGGCAGCCTCCCGACAGCAGCCCGGGATTCAGCCCCGCAGCATCTGGTACGCGGGGGTGGTCAGGAAGTCCTCGTACTGCTCGTCGAGGGCGACCCGCAGCAGCAGGTCGTGGGCCTCCTGCCAGCGGCCCGCGGCGAAGGCATCCTCGCCGATCTCCGCCCGTACGGCGGCGAGTTCCTCCGCGGCGACCTGCCGGGCCAGCTCCGCGGTCACCTTCTGGCCGGTGTCCAGGACGACCTCCGCGTTGATCCACTGCCAGATCTGGGAGCGGGAGATCTCCGCCGTCGCCGCGTCCTCCATCAGATTGAAGATGGCCACCGCGCCCAGTCCGCGCAGCCACGCCTCGATGTAGCGGATCCCCACCTGCACGGCGTTGCGCAGCCCCTCGGATGTCGGGCGGGCCTCCAGCGAGTCGACGGCGATCAGGTCGGCGGCCTTGACGTCGACGTCCTCACGCAGCCGGTCCTTCTGGTGCGGCCGCTCTCCCAGCACGGCGTCGAACGACGCCTTGGCCACCGGCACCAGGTCGGGGTGCGCCACCCAGGAGCCGTCGAAGCCGTCGCCGGCCTCCCTGTCCTTGTCGGCCCTGACCTTCTCGAAGGCGACCTCGTTGACCTTCGGGTCCTTGCGGGAGGGGATGAAAGCGGCCATGCCGCCGATGGCGTGCGCGCCGCGCTTGTGGCAGGTGCGCACCAGCAGTTCGGTGTAGGCGCGCATGAACGGCGCGGTCATCGTCACCGCGTTGCGGTCGGGCAGCACGAAGCGCGAGCCCGCGTCCCGGAAGTTCTTGACGATGGAGAAGAGGTAGTCCCAGCGGCCCGCGTTCAGCCCTGCGGCGTGGTCGCGCAGCTCATAGAGGATCTCCTCCATCTCGTAGGCCGCGGTGATCGTCTCGATCAGGACCGTGGCGCGGATGGTGCCCTGCGGGATGCCGCAGTAGTCCTGCGCGAAGACGAAGACCTCGTTCCACAGCCGCGCTTCGAGGTGCGACTCGGTCTTGGGCAGATAGAAGTAGGGGCCCTTGCCCAGGTCGAGCAGCCGCTGCGCGTTGTGGAAGAAGTAGAGCCCGAAGTCGACCAGCGCGCCGGGCACCGGCCTCCCGTCGCAGACCAGGTGCCGCTCGTCCAGGTGCCAGCCGCGCGGCCGCACCACGACCGTGGCCAGTTCCTCGGCGGGGCGCAGTGCGTAGCTCTTGCCGGTGCGGTCGTCGGTGAAGTCGATGCGCCGCTCGTAGGCGTCGGTGAGATTGAGCTGACCGCCGATCACGTTCTCCCAGGTGGGCGCCGAGGCATCCTCGAAGTCGGCGAGCCACACCCGCGCGCCGGAGTTGAGCGCGTTGATCGTCATCTTGCGGTCGGTGGGGCCGGTGATCTCGACCCTGCGGTCCAGGAGCGCGGGCGGGCAGTCGGCCACCTGCCAGTCGCCCTCGCGCACATGCGCGGTCTCCGGGAGGAAGTCCAGGGTGCTCGTACGTGCGATCTCGGCGCGCTTCTCGGCGCGGCGCGCGAGCAGTTCGTCGCGACGCGCGGCGAACTTCCGGTGCAGCGCTGCGACGAACTCCAGCGCGGCGCCGGTCAGAACCTCGTCCTGCCTGGCGGGCCGCTGCCCGGGGTCGACGCCGACGATTTCCAGCGGGGAGGGCGCTGGTGCGGACATGGTGGGTCACTCCTTCGACGAGCGGTGATCTGCGGCCGCCGGGCGATGTGCGGCGCGAGGCGGCGCGGTGTGGCACGGGGTGTCGCGCCCCGCGCCGGGCACGCGGGACACGTTCAAGGCACCTTCGGGACAGGAAGGTGCTTCTGATCAGTGGAGATTAGTTTCCTCATAGTGGAACTTCAAGAGTTTGTTGACGTCGAGATATCTCTCACGCCGATTCGCCCCCGGAACCGGCCCCTCACTGGCCCCGGGTGCCACCCCCGGGCCCGCGCAGTCGGTGCAGGTCCTGCGGGGTGTCGATGTCGGTGGGGTCGGCGATGTCGGTGCACTCGACCAGCGTCAACTCGCTCTCCCGCGCGCGCAGATAGCCGCGCGCCCCTGCGTCCGCCGACGCGCTGCGGGCGATCTCGTCCCAGTGCGCGGCGCCCAACAGCACGGGGTGGCCGCGGCGGCCGCCGTACGCGGCCGAGGCGAGCGTGTCCTGGGAGCGGTAGGCGGCCCGCACCCGTGCCACCGCTCGGGCGCCGATACCGGGTTGGTCCACCAGCAGGACCAGCACCGCGTCAGCTCCGGAGACCGCTGTCAGCCCGGCCCGCAACGAGCCGCCCATCCCCTCCGCCCAGTCCGGGTTGTCGACCAGGACGCAGCCGGACAGCTCCGCCGTCTCCCGCACCTGCTCGGCGCCCGCACCCACCACCACGTACACCGGTGTGCAGCCGCCCTCCCGCAGTACCCGCACCGCGTGCTCCACCAGCGGCCGGCCGCCGTGCCGCAGCAGCGCCTTAGGGCGGCCGCCCAGTCGCCGCCCGCCACCGGCGGCCAGCAGGAGCCCGGCCACGCGCTGCTGTGCGGCGACCCCGCGGTCATCCGATGTCTGTTCCCGCTGCGTCATATGTTCATGGATATCGCACGTGAGAGGGACCTCGGCCGTCATCCTTGGGGACGATCATCCGAAAAGGCACCCTGAAATCTCGCGTTCCGTGTGGCGCCACACGCGTAGAGTGGCGTTTACTGTCGGAATCTCCGACAGGAGCGGCCAACTCCTTGGAGGAAAGCGGTACTCGCGCTTCACGGGCGCGGGACATCCCATGTGGGGGGAGAACGTGCGAAGCGAGACTGTGGGGAAACGGCGGGTGGTGGCCGCCGGGCACGACGCCGGCGCCGACCCGCGTATCGAGGCGCTGAGCCGGGCCGTGCACCGGATGCGGCGCGCGTTGGACGGGCATCCCGCCGAGTTGCGTGACCGGCGAGAGGCCGAACGGGAGCTGGAGGCCCTCGCCGCAGCGGCCCGTTCCGAAGCCCCGGTGGCGGAGGAGCTGAGGCACTCGCTGCTGCTGCTGGCGGCCGCTGTCGGCTCGGTGAGCGCCCTCGCGCGCCCGCTGGCCGCGGTCCGTGAGGCCGTCGAGCTCTTCGGCACCGGCCGGCCTCCGACGGGCACCGGCTGACGGAGACGGCGGGCGCCGGGCGCGAAGGCCGGGGGCTCCCTACTGGCTCCCGGCTGAGCTGGCCAGCGCGGCCGAGAGGTCGGCGGCGACCTCGTGCAGAAGAGGGACGAACTTGTCGGTGGCCGCCTCGGTGACGCGGCCGGCCGGGCCCGAGATGGAGATGGCCGCCGAGGTGGGGGAGTCGGGCACGGAGACGGCGATGCAGCGTACGCCGATCTCCTGCTCGTTGTCGTCGGTGGCGTACCCGGCCTCGCGGACGTGGGCGAGCGCCTCCAGGAAGCCCTCCGGAGTGGTGATCGTCTTCTCGGTGGCCGCGGGCATGCCGGTACGGCTGAGCAGGGCGCGGACCTGGTCGTCCGGGGTGTGTGCGAGCAGCACCTTGCCCACCCCGGTGGAGTGCGGCAGCACCCGGCGGCCCACCTCGGTGAACATCCGCATCGAGTGCCTGGAGGGCACCTGTGCGACGTAGACGACCTCGTCGCCGTCCAGCAGTGCCATGTTCGCCGTCTCGCCCGTCTCCTCCACCAGCCGGGCCAGATAGGGGCGGGCCCAGGTGCCCAGCAGCCGTGCCGCGCTCTCCCCGAGCCGGATCAGCCGGGGGCCGAGCGCGTAGCGCCGGTTGGGCTGCTGGCGGACGTAGCCGCAGGAGACGAGGGTGCGCATCAGCCGGTGGATGGTGGGCAGCGGCAGCCCGCTGGCGGCCGAGAGCTCGCTGAGCCCGACCTCGCCCCCGGCGTCGGCCATCCGCTCCAGCAGGTCGAAGGCCCGCTCGAGGGACTGCACCCCGCCGGAGTTGGCGGGTGCCGTGGCAGCCTGGGGAGTGGTTGTGTGCTCTGCGGACGGCGGCACGTCGCGTTCCTTTCCTGGCCTGCGGTCAGGCGCATGGTATCGAGGGCGGGACGCCCGGGGGTCTTCCCCGGGAAGTTCGCCCTCCTTGTACACGCCCGGGCGCGGGCGCCGGTTTCCGTTCACGTCCCGTCTGTGTCGCGCACCTTGAGAACGCCCGGGGTCGCGCCGGTCTCCTGCTGTGCGGGCGGCCGGGTCTCCTCCGTATGACGGCCGCGCGTCCTTCGGTGGAGCGACGTCCTTTCCTTCTGTATGGCGAAATTCTAGTTCCATTTTGCGGACTTCTCCAGAGGGAACCCCTTGACGGGCTCACCTGGCCGCACGAAGATTCGTACGACCGAACCTTTCAACAGAACGTTGAAGGTGCTGCTGGATCCGGAGGAGGTCGGTTTGTCCGACGTGCGGCTCGTCCTGCGCTCACGGCGCGTACTCACCCCTGGGGGAGAGCGTCCGGCAACCGTGACGGTGAACGGCGAGGGCCGGATCGCCGCGGTGCTGCCGTACGACGCCGAGGTACCGGCCGGGGCGGCGCTGGAGGACGTCGGCGAGGACGCGCTGCTGCCCGGCCTGGTCGACACCCACGTCCACGTCAACGATCCGGGGCGTGCCGAGTGGGAGGGCTTCTGGACCGCCACCCGGGCCGCCGCGGCAGGCGGCATCACCACGATCATCGACATGCCGCTCAACTCACTGCCGCCGACCACCACGGCCGAGAACCTGCGGATCAAGCGCGCGGTCGCCGAACCCAAGGCCCACGTCGACGTCGGCTTCTGGGGCGGAGCCGTCCCCGGGAACGTCGCCGAGCTGCGGCCGCTGCACGAGGCGGGCGTGTTCGGCTTCAAGTGCTTCCTCTCCCCCTCCGGCGTGGAGGAGTTCCCCGAACTCGACCGCGCGCAACTGGCCGCCGCCATGGCCGAGATCGCCTCCTTCGACGGGCTGCTGATCGTGCACGCCGAGGAACCGGGCAGACTGGCCGCAGCGCCGCAGAAGGGCGGCCCCGCCTACGCCGACTTCCTCGCCTCCCGCCCCCGGTCGGCCGAGAACGACGCCATCGCGCTGCTCCTCGAACTCGCCGCCGAGCACGGCACCCGGGTGCACGTACTGCACCTCTCCTCCGCCGACGCGCTGCCGATGCTCGCCAAGGCCAGGGCCGAGGGGCTGCCCGTCACCGCCGAGACCTGCCCGCACTTCCTCACCCTCACGGCCGAGGAGGTCCCCGACGGCGCCACCGAGTTCAAGTGCTGCCCGCCCATCCGGGAGAAGGAGAACCAGGACGCGCTGTGGCAGGGCCTGGCCGACGGCACCCTCGACTGCGTCGTCTCCGACCACTCGCCCTGCACCACCGACCTGAAGACCGGCGACTTCGGCACCGCCTGGGGCGGTATCTCCTCCCTTCAGCTCGGCCTGCCCGCCGTCTGGACCGAGGCACGCCGCCGCGGGCTCACCCTCACCGACGTCGCCCGCTGGATGTCCGAGGCACCGGCCAGGCTGGCCGGCCTGCAGAGCAAGGGAGCCATCGCACCGGGCCTGGACGCCGACTTCGCTGTCCTCGCCCCCGAGGACAGCTTCACCGTGGACCCGGCCCGCCTCCACCACCGCAATCAGGTGACCGCCTACGCCGGCAGGACACTGCACGGCGTCGTCCGCTCCGCATGGCTGCGCGGCGAACGCGTCGCCGACCACGGGGTGCCCACTGGCAAGACCGGACGACTCATCGAAAGGAAGACCGCATGACAGCGGCGCAGACCGCAGGCATACCCGGCTACACCGGCTACACCGGAGACGCCGCGCCCTACCAGGGCGGCGACACCTACGCCGACTACCGCGCGCCACAGGGCGGTTTCCCCTTCGCACACCTCCCCGATCTGGCCGACCGCAGGCTGGGCGCCACTGTCATCGCCGCCAACGACGAGTTCTTCGCCGAGCGGGAGAATCTGCTCAACCCCGAGCGCGCCGAGTTCGACCCGCACGCCTTCCAGCACAAGGGCAAGGTCATGGACGGCTGGGAGACCCGCCGCCGCCGCGGAGCCTCGGCCGAGCACCCGCACCCGGCCGACGGAGAGCACGACTGGGCGCTGGTCAAACTCGGCGCGCCCGGTGTGATCCGCGGCCTGGTGGTGGACACCGCGCACTTCCGCGGCAACTACCCGCCCGCCGTCTCCGTCGAGGCCACCTGTGCTCCCGGCGCTCCCTCGCCCGAGGAACTGCTGGCCGACGACGTGAAGTGGACGACGCTCGTCCCGCGCACCCCCGTCGGCGGCCATGCGGCCAACGGCTTCCTGGTCACCGAGGAGCGCCGCTTCACCCACCTGCGGCTGCGCCAGTACCCCGACGGCGGCATCGCCCGGCTGCGGGTGCACGGCGAAGTGGTGGCCGACCCCGAGTGGCTGGCGGCGCTGGGCACCTTCGATCTGGTGGCGCTGGAGAACGGCGGACTGGCTGAGGACGCCTCCGACCGCTTCTTCTCACCGCCGGTCAACAGCATCCTGCCGGGCCGTTCGCAGAAGATGGACGAGGGCTGGGAGACCCGCCGCCGCCGCGACAAGGGTCACGACTGGGTCAGCTACGTCCTCGCCGGGCAGGGCCGCATCCGTGCCGTCGAGGTCGACACCGCCTGCTACCGGGGGAACTCCGCCGGCTGGGTGGGCCTGGTGGGCAAGGACGGCGAGACGGGGAAGTGGACGGAACTGCTGCCCCGTACCCGGCTCCAGCCCGACACCATCCACCGCTTCCTGCTGACCGACGCACCGCCGGTCACCCATGTGCGGATGGACATCTACCCGGACGGTGCGGTGGCCCGGCTGCGGCTGCACGGCTCGCTGACCGGGGAGGGCGCGAGCCGACTGCGCGCCCGCCACGCCGAGTTGAGCTGACGGCTGCGGTCCTCGACGGGGAGGGCGGCGGCCATGCGCCGCTCGCCTTCTCCGTCTCGTCTCTCTTACGTGTGAACGAGCGGCAAAATTCCGTGAGTTGGCGTTGACATGCCGTCTACGCGCGTCACCATAGGGTGACATGAGATTCCCCCCACGCCTCAGCCGTATCGGTGCCGTCTCAGCACTCGCCGCCGCCGTGTTCGTCGGCGGCCCCGCCCTCACCACCGGGCCCGCGTCCGCGGCGCCGGTGGCGCACTCCGCGGTCGCGGCACCGCAGATCACCGACGTTGGCGACATCTGTCAGTCCAAGCTTCCGCCGGAGGCCCACGACACGCTCGACCTCATCGAGCAGGGCGGCCCCTACCCCTACCCCCAGGACGGCACCGTCTTCGAGAACCGCGAAGGCATCCTGCCGGACCACGACCAGGGCTACTACCACGAGTACACCGTCAAGACGCCGGGCTCCGACGACCGTGGCGCGCGCCGCATCGTCACCGGCGAGAAGGATCAGGAGGACTACTACACCGCCGACCACTACGCGTCCTTCGACCTGGTCGACTACACCTGCTGATTCCGCAGACGTTGTGCTCCGCGGCTCTGCTGCGGAGCACACTCGTGTGTCGGGCGGACACGTGCCCCCTCAGGGGCGCGGGGAACTGCCCCCACAACCACGACGCACCGGCAGTCCGCAACCGACGGACAGGGGCGCCCCCTCCCCGGAGCCAGACGAGGCGCACCCTCCCCTCGCCACGAGGCCGTCACTCGGCGGTTGTCCTGAATGGGAGAACCGCCGCCACTTTGCGGGTAACGTACGGTCCTTACCCAGTGTCCCGCCCCCGGGGGGTGGCTTACCCGGCGTAAACGGGTAACGTTCCCCACAGAGAGTGATGCGTGGGCGGTAGATATGGGGAGTTACCGGTGAGAAACGGCCCGGAAGCGGTCACCTGCGGTGAGGCCATGCTGCTGATGCTCGCCGAGCCCGGCCTCCCATTGGAACGCGCGGCACACTTCCGGCGTTCCGTGGCGGGTGCCGAGTCCAACGTGGCGGCAGGACTCGCCCGGCTGGGCCACTGGGCCCGCTGGATCGGCCGCGTCGGGGACGATCCGGCCGGCGAGGCCGTGCTGCGGGAACTGCGCGCCGACGGCGTGGACGTCTCCTGCGCCGAGATGGACCCCGAATCACCGACCGGCCTCCTGCTGCGCGACAGCCATCCTCATCGGGCCATCGACGTGCAGTACTACCGCACCGGTTCGGCCGCCTCCCTGCTCAGCCCCGCCCAGATCACCCCCGAAGCCCTCGCCGGAGTGCGGCTCGTCCACGTCACGGGTATCACCCCGATGCTCTCCGAGGACGCCGAGCAGGCAACCTACGCGCTCATCGAAGGAGCCCGGCAGACCGGCGCCACCGTCTCCTTCGACCCCAACGTCCGCCGGAAGCTGGGCAGCGACCACGAGTGGATACGGCGCGTCGGTCCGCTGCTGCGCGAGGCCGACCTGGTCCTCGCGGGTGAGGACGAGATCGAACTGCTGCTGGGCGCGGGACCCGAGGAGGGTGCCAAGGCCCTGCTGACCCTCGGCCGCGCCGGCACGGTCGTCATCAAGCACCGCGACCACACCGCCGTCGCGCACACTGCCGAAGGCCAGTGGCGCCAGCCGCCCTTCGAGGTTCCGGTGGTCGACCCGGTCGGAGCCGGCGACGCGTTCGCGGCCGGCTGGCTCTCGGCCCGGCTGCGCGGACTCGACCACCAGCGGGCGCTCGCCGAAGCGGCCTGCGTGGCCGCGCTCGTCGTCCAGGCGCCCGGCGACACCGACGGGCTGCCCACGGCTGCCGCGCGCGACCGCGCCCTCGAGGCATTCACCCGGGGCACCGACCCGGTGCACCGCTGACCGCATCCCAGGCACCCCAAGCACCTCAGGCACCCCAAGCATCCAGGCACACCCCAGTAGGCCCGGTACGGCGAGGGCCGGCCCCCATCCGACAGATCAAGAGAGGCGGCGAACTGCCGTGTACCGCTGGGAGATCACCAGAGCGGCGCTGGAACAGCGCGTCATCGCCATCGTCCGCGCGGACAGCTACGAGAAGGCCACCGCGACAGCAGACACCCTGCTCGGCGCGGGGCTGACCAGCCTGGAGATCTCACTGACCACTCCCTACGCGCTGGACGCGATCAGCACCCTGCGCCGCGAGACCGGCGACGACTCGGTGATCGGCGCCGGCACCGTCCTCGACAGCGCCTCGGCCCGTCTCGCCATCGACGCCGGCGCCCGCTACCTGGTCTCGCCCAGCCTCGACGAGGAGGTCATACGCACCGGACACCGCTACGGCGTACCGGTCTTCCCCGGTGTCTCCACCCCCACCGAAATGGTCAGGGCGCTGGAGATGGGCGCCGACGGGCTGAAACTCTTCCCCGCCTCGCTGCACGGGCCCGGCTGGCTGCGGGACGTCACGGCCGCGCTGCCGCAGGCACCCGTGGTGCCCACCGGCGGGGTCACCCTGGAGTCGGCGCCAGAGTGGATCGCGGCGGGCGCCGTCGCCTGCGGAATGGGCTCGGCCCTCACCGCGGGGGACGAGTGGGAGCCGGTCGCCAAGCGGGTCACCGAACTCCTCCAGCGCCTGGAGGACGCCGCGCCGGGTGAGCGGGGACCGGGCGCTCACTGACGGCCCCTGGCCGAAAATGCCCCGGTGAAGTTCCGGAAGACCGCTCCTACGCTCACCGTATGGCCGACCGGAGCGTGCTGGAAAAGATCCCGGAAACCGACGGCATCGTCGATCTCGCCGCACTGGGGGACGACTACGTCCGCGACCCCTACCCCGTATACGCCGCCCTGCGCCGCCGCGGGCCCGTCCACCATGTACGCACCCCGGAAGGGGTGCTCGCCTGGCTGGTGGTCGGCCACGACGCGGCGCGGGCGGCCCTGACCGACGAACGGCTCTCCAAGAACTGGGCCAACGCCTCGCCCGAGGCCGGCCCCCTCACGGTCTCGCCCGGCCGCCACATGCTGATCAGCGACCCGCCCGACCACACCCGGCTGCGCAAGCTGATCGCCAAGGAGTTCACCCCGCGCCGTATCGCCGCGCTGGAGCCGCGTATCCGGGAGCTGACCGACGGGCTGCTGGACACGATGCTGGCACACCCCGGGGGACGGGCCGACCTGGTCGCCTCCCTGGCCTTCCCGCTCCCGATCGCGGTGATCTGCGAGCTGCTGGGCGTGCCCGACCTGGACCGGGAGGCATTCAAGAAGTGGTCCGACCACGTACTGAGCTACGCGCCCGAGGAGGAGAAGCGGGACTCGGTACAGGCACTGGCCGGATATCTGACGCAGCTGCTGGACCACCAGCGCGCCCACCCGGGCGACGACCTGCTGAGCACGCTGATCCGCACCAGCGACGAGGACGGCGACCGGCTCTCCACGAACGAACTGCTCGGTATGGCATGGCTGTTGCTGATCGCCGGATACGAGACGACCGTCGGGCTGATCGCCAACGGCACCCTGGCGCTGCTGCGCCACCCCGACCAGCTCGCCGCGCTGCGCGCCGACCCCGCGCTGCTGCCGGACGCCGTCGAGGAGATGCTCCGCTACGACGGGCCTGTGGAGGTGTCCACCTACCGCTTCACCCTGGAACCGATCGAGATCGGCGGCACGCTGATCCCCGGGGACGGCCAGCTCGTCCTGCCGGTGCTGGCCGACGCGGACCGCGACCCGGACCGCTTCCCCGACAGCGACAGCTTCGACATCCGCCGCCGGACGCGCGGCCACCTCGCTTTCGGCCACGGCATCCACTTCTGCCTGGGCGCCCCGCTGGCCCGACTGGAGGCGCGGGTCGCCTTCGAGTTGCTGCTGAGGCGCACAGCCCGGCTGGAGCTCGACGCCCACCCCGCCGCTCTGGAGTGGCGGAGGGGCACGGTGCTGCGCGGGGTGAAGAGCCTGCCGGTGCGTTTCGGGTGAGTACGCTCCACTTGTCCCGGTGGGGTACGGGTGAGGTGCGTCGGTGGGGTGTCGGCCGGGGAACGTGGTGTGAAGCCTGGACCACCGCCCGGACCTGGCTCGTAGGCTACCGGCATGCGGATCAGTCAGTGCCGGCAAGAAGACCTCGAGCTGCTCGACCAGCACCTGCCGTTCCGCGGGGCGGCCGCGCAGTACGAGGCACGCTACGCGCGGCAGCGGGAGGGGCGCGCCACCGTTCTCGTCGCTTGGCGGGAGCGGCGGCCGGTCGGCAGCTGCGAGGTCCGCTGGGAGGGGTGCGAAGCGCCCGAGGTACGGGCTGCACACCCCGGCTGCCCCGAGGTGAACGGGCTCAGCGTATGGCCCGAGGCGCTGCGTTCGACGGGCGTCGGCACCGCCCTCATCCGTGAGGCTGAGCGGCTGGCCGCCGAGCGGGGAGCTCGCGCCATCGGACTCGGCGTCGAGAAGAACAACCCGCGCGCCAGCGCGCTCTACGGCCGCCTCGGCTACCGCGCCTCCGTGCCGTATCTGGACTGCTGGAGCTACCAGGACGGTGCCGGGGTCGCGCACCGGGTGGCCGACGCGTGCGTCTTCATGGTGAAGCCGCTGTAGCCACCTCGTGCTGCGGCGCCCCCCGGTCCGGGGCGAGCCGGACCGGGGCGCGCCGCAGCAGGTTCAGTCGGCAGGCGCCGGCTCGGGTGCGTTCGCCAGGGTGGCGACCTCCACCGGGGTGCCCGTCGCACGGGACACCTCGCAGGCTTCAGCGGTCAGCAGAGCGGCGAGGGCTTCCCGGCCGTCGCAGGGGTTGGGCACCTCGCCGCGTACGGCCCGGATGAAGGTGGCGATCTCCGCCTCGTACGCGGGGCCGAAGCGGTCGAGGAAGCCGGGCCAGGGCTTCTCAGGCGCCCAGGGCGCCGTCGGCTCCAGCGAGGTGAGGGGCGTACGCGCGTCCAGGCCGACGGCGAACTGGTCCAGCTCGCCCGCGAGTTCCATGCGTACGTCGTACCCGGCGCCGTTCATCCGGGTCGCGGTCGCCGTGCACAGGGTGCCGTCGTCCAGAGTGAGGAGCGTGGCGGCGGTGTCGACGTCGCCCGCCTCGCGGAACATCGCGGGCCCCGCGTCGGAGCCTGCCGCGTAGACGGAGACGATCTCGCGTCCGGTCACCCAGCGGACGGCGTCGAAGTCGTGGACGAGGCAGTCCCGGTAGAGCCCTCCGGAGTGCGGCAGGTACTCGGCGGGCGGCGGCGCCGGGTCCGAGGTGAGGGCCCGCACGGTGTGCAGCCGTCCGAGCCGGCCGCTGCGTACGGCCTCCCGCGCCGCCGAGTAGCCGGCGTCGAAGCGCCGCATGAAGCCGATCTGCAGCAGGGTGCCGGCCGTCTCGACTTCCGCCAGCGCCTCCCGGGTGCCCGCCAGATCCAGGGCGATCGGTTTCTCGCAGAAGACGGGGAGTCCGCGCCTGGCCGCCGTGCGGATGAGTTCGGCGTGGGAGGCGGTGGCCGAGGCGATGACCACGGCGTGGATGTCGAGTGAGAACAACTCGGCGACGTTGGGTACCGAGGTGGCGTCGAGTGCGGCGGCGACCTCGACGGCGCGCATCGCGTCCGCGTCGGTGACCACCAGCTCGGTCACCTCGGGATGCGCGCTGAGCGTGCGGGCGTGAAGGGTTCCGATCCGGCCGGTGCCGATGAGTCCGATGCGCATGGCCCTACGCTGGCGCGGATCACTCAGCCCTGTCAACGTTTTGTCTTTTCGTCCTGACAATCGAATGTACGGTTCCCGAGCGAACGGAAGAGCACTACGCTCCTCCCGTGGCCAAGAATGATCCGGTGGACCTGCAGCTCAGTGTGGACCGCGCCAGCCCCGTCCCGCTCTACTTCCAGCTCTCCCAGCAACTGGAGAGCGCCATCGAGCGCGGGAAGCTCGCGCCGGGAAGCCTGCTGGGCAACGAGATCGAGCTCGCCGGCCGCCTCGGGTTGTCCCGGCCCACCGTCCGGCAGGCCATCCAGTCCCTCGTCGACAAGGGACTGCTCGTGCGCCGCCGCGGGATCGGCACCCAGGTCGTGCACAGCCAGGTCAAGCGGCCCATGGAGCTGAGCAGCCTCTACGACGACCTGGAGGCGGCGGGTCAACGCCCCGCGACCCAGGTGCTGCGGCAGTGCGTCGAGGAGGCGACGGCCCAGGTCGCCGCCGCGCTGGCGGTGCCGGAGGGCACCGAGGTGCTGCTGGTCGAACGGCTGCGGCTGGCACACGGCGAGCCCATGGCCCATATGCGCAACCATCTCCCGGCCGGCCTGCTCACCCCGCGGGAGGGCGAGCTGGAGAACACGGGGCTGTACCGGCTGATGCGCTCAGCGGGCGTGACCCTGCACTCGGCGCGGCAGACCGTGGGCGCCCGGGTCGCCGACGCGGCCGAGGCGAAGCTGCTGGGGGAGACCGAGGGGGCCCCACTGCTGACGATGGAGCGCACGACGTACGACGACACGGGGCGGGCCGTCGAGTACGGCTCTCACCTCTACCGCGCTTCCCGCTACTCCTTCGACTTCCAGTTGCTGGTCCGTTCCTGAGGTCCCTGAGAGGTGTCATATGAGTGTGAGAGAGCCTGGCGCAGGTCCCGTTGACGGTCACCCCCCTCGCCGCTGCGTGTCCGGGGCAGGCCGGACGCCGGCGGACCCGTCGGGCGGTTTCCGGCCACCGTGGCGGATACTTGTGCGAAGATCCGCCGCGGTCCGCGGCCGCGGCCGTACCGACCGTGTCCCTACCCAGAGAGCAGAACAGGTGGCCAGCGTGCAAAGGTCCCGTACGTCCCGCAGATCCATACGCGCGATGGGGGCCGCGGTGGCGGCGACGCTGGTCGCTGTGGTCGCGCTCGCCGGATGCAGCAGCACCGGCGGCAAGCGGGCCGAGGAGGCGCGCGAGAAGGCGGCCTCCGGCAAGGCCAATGTCACCACCCCGCGCTGGAAGTTCGCGATGGTCACCCACTCCGGTGACGGCGACACCTACTGGGACATCGTGCAGAGCGGCGCCAAGCAGGCCGCGGCCAAGGACAACATCGAATTCCTCTACTCGCACGACAAGGAGGCCGGCCGCCAGGCGCAGCTCGTCCAGACGGCGATCGACAAGAAGGTGGACGGCCTGATCGTCACCCTCGCCAAGCCCGACGCCATGAAGCGCGTCGTAAAGAAGGCCGTAAAGGCGGGCATTCCGGTCATCACCATCAACTCCGGTCAGGAGGTCTCGCAGAAGTTCGGCGCCCTGACCCATATCGGCCAAGACGAGGTGCTGGCCGGCGAGGCCATCGGCCGGGAGCTGAACAAGCGGGGCAAGAAGAAGGTCCTCTGCGTCATCCACGAGCAGGGCAACGTCGGCCACGAGCAGCGCTGCGACGGCATCGACAAGACCTTCGACGGCAAGGTGAAGAACCAGTACGTGGACGGCACCAACATGCCGGGCGTGCAGTCGTCCGTGGAGGCCAAGCTCCAGTCCGACAAGAAGATCGACGCTGTCGTGACGCTGGGCGCGCCCTTCGCAGCCACCGCGGTGAAGGCCAAGGAGAACGCCGACAGCGACGCCGAGATCGACACCTTCGACCTCAACGACAAGGTCGTCGCCGGGCTCAAGGACGGCACGGTCGGCTTCGCCGTCGACCAGCAGCCCTACATGCAGGGCTATGAGGCCGTCGACCTGCTGTGGCTCTACCGCTACAACGCCGACATGCTGGGCGGCGGCAAGCCGGTGCTCACAGGGCCGCAGATCCTCACCAAGAAGGACGCCGGCAAGCTGGAGGAGCTGACGAAGCGGGGGACCCGATGACGGTCACGACCCAGCCCGGCAACCCCGAGGGCTCCACCGAGCCGCAGGAAGCGGCCCCGGGCCCCGCCGCCATCGACGACCGCCTGGTGCACCGCTCCCTGCCGGTGCGCCTCCTGCGCCGCCCCGAGCTGGGCGCCGTGGTGGGCGCCGTCGCGCTGTTCGTCTTCTTCGCCCTGATCGCCGACAGCTTCCTGCGCCCCTCCAGCCTCTCCACCGTCCTCTACTTCTCCTCCACCCTGGGGATCATGGCGGTGCCGGTCGCGCTGCTGATGATCGGCGGCGAGTTCGACCTGTCGACCGGCGTGATGGTGACGTCCTCGGCGCTGGCCTCCTCGATGTTCAGCTACCAGATGACCGCCAACACCTGGGTGGGCGTCGGGGTCTCGCTGCTGGTCACACTGGCGATCGGATTCTTCAACGGCTTCATGCTCACCCGCACCAAGCTGCCCAGCTTCATCATCACGCTGGGCACCTTCCTGATGCTGACGGGCCTCAATCTCGGCCTCACCAAGCTGATCAGCGGCACCGTCACCACCAAGAGCATCAGCGACATGGAGGGCTTCGAATCGGCCAGAGCCGTCTTCGCCTCCACCCTGACCATCGGCGGCGTCGACCTGCAGATCACCATCCTGTGGTGGCTGGCCCTGGTGGCGCTGGCCACCTGGATTCTGCTCCGCACCAACGTCGGCAACTGGATCTTCGCCGTCGGCGGCGGAGTCGACGCGGCCCGCGCGGTCGGTGTCCCCGTCGCCCGCACCAAGATCGGCCTCTATCTGGGCGTCGCTTTCGCCGCCTGGATCTCCGGCCAGCACCTGCTGTTCAACTACGACACCGTCCAGTCGGGCGAGGGCGTCGGCAACGAGCTGATCTACATCGCCGCTGCCGTCATCGGCGGCTGTCTGCTGACCGGCGGTTACGGCTCGGCGGTGGGCGCCGCCGTCGGCGCCCTGATCTTCGGCATGGCCAACAAGGGCATCATCTACGCGCAGTGGGACCCGGACTGGTTCAAGTTCTTCCTCGGCGCGATGCTGCTGCTCGCCACGCTGCTGAACGCGTGGATCCGGAAGCGGGCGGAGGCGACCCGATGACTGAGACCGACAACCAGCCCACGCAGGACCCCAGCCCCGACGCGGCGACCCCCCTTGTGGAACTGGCCGAGGTCGGCAAGTTCTACGGCAACATCCGCGCCCTCGCGGGCGTCTCCCTGCGGGTGCAGGCAGGCGAGATCACCTGTGTGCTCGGTGACAACGGGGCCGGCAAGTCCACCCTCATCAAGATCATCTCCGGGCTGCACCAGCACGACGGCGGCACCTTCCGCATCCAGGGCGAAGAGACCCGTCTCACCTCCCCGCGCGAGGCGCTGGAGCGGGGCATCGCCACCGTCTACCAGGACCTCGCCGTGGTCCCGCTCATGCCCGTCTGGCGCAACTTCTTCCTCGGCTCCGAGCCGACCGTGGGCCGGGGGCCCCTGCGCCGCCTCGACGTGCAGTACATGCGGCGCACCACACACAGTGAGCTGCTACGTATGGGCATCGACCTGCGCGACGTCGACCAGCCCATCGGCACGCTGTCGGGCGGTGAGCGGCAGTCGGTGGCCATCGCCCGCGCGGTTCACTTCGGGGCGAAGGTCCTGGTTCTGGACGAGCCGACCGCGGCGCTCGGTGTGAAGCAGAGCGGCGTCGTACTGAAGTACGTTGCCGCTGCGCGGGATGCCGGGTTGGGGGTGGTGCTGATCACGCACAATCCGCACCACGCGTATCTGGTCGGGGACCGGTTCGTGCTGCTCAAGCGCGGGGCGATGGCCGGCGCCTACGAGAAGGAAGAGCTGGAGCTGGAAGAGCTGGTCCGCCAGATGGCGGGCGGCAGCGAACTGGAAGAGCTCACCCACGAACTCCGCTCCGCGGGGTAACTCCGTTGGTGCCCCGCCCCTTGGTGCCCCCTCTCTTCGGGGTGCCGTGGGTTGTGGACGCACGCCCCGTTTGTGTCCCGGCTCGCCGCCGAGTGGTCGTGTCGGGGGGCTCCGCCCCCCAACGGCCCCCCGCTAGGTGGGCTTCGCCCCCCTAGGACCCCCCTGCCGCCTGGGACCGCCCCATTGCCTTTCGAGCATCCCCTCAGTGGTGCGGGTCCTTGGACCGGCCGGTGACGACCCTGCGGGAGTCACCGGCCGGACCAAGGGCCTCAGGCATGAGCCGGGAGGAGCGAACGTGAACAGGGGTGCCGTTTTGCGGAAGGGGGCTCCTAGGGGGGCGAAGCCCCCGTAGCGGGGGGTGGTTGGGGGGCGGAGCCCCCCAGCGCCTGTCCGGCGAGGACCCGGGGGTTTGGGGGCGGAGCCCCCATCAACGACAGACGGTCAGCGGGCTGAGCCCTCAGTCAATGGAGGCGGCACCACCCCCGGAGGGGCATGGCAGAATCGGGCGGGCGGCCCATAAGACCCCTCCCAGAGAGACGACCACTCTTGAACGCGGACAGCTTTCAGCGAGCAGACAGGGTCTACCGACGGCGGACGGGCCCCAGCCCCAGCGTCCTGCGCACGGTCAGCACCCGCGAGCGGCGCTCGCACCTGTCGGCTCCCCGCGTTCCCACCGTCGGCATCGACATCGGCGGCACCAAGGTGATGGCCGGCGTGGTCGACGCCGACGGGACGATCCTGGAGAAGGTCCGCGCCGAGACGCCGGAGAAGTCCAAGAGCCCGAAGGTGGTCGAGGACACCATCGCCGAGCTGGTCCTGGACCTCTCGGACCGGCACGATGTGCACGCCGTCGGCATCGGCGCGGCGGGCTGGATCGACGCCGACCGCTCACGGGTGCTGTTCGCCCCGCATCTGGCCTGGCGTGACGAGCCCCTCAAGGACGCGCTCACGGCGCGCCTCGCCGTGCCGGTGATGGTCGACAACGACGCGAACAGCGCGGCCTGGGGCGAGTGGCGGTTCGGCGCCGGGCGCGGCGAGGACCATCTGGTGATGATCACGCTGGGCACCGGCATCGGCGGGGCGATCCTGGAGGACGGCCGGGTCAAGCGGGGCAAGTACGGGGTGGCCGGGGAGTTCGGTCATATGCAGGTGGTGCCCGGCGGCCACCGGTGCCCCTGTGGCAACAGAGGGTGCTGGGAGCAGTACAGTTCGGGGAACGCGCTGGTGCGGGAGGCCCGCGAGCTGGCGGCCGCCGAGTCGCCGGTCGCGTACGGGATCATCGACCGCGTCGGGGGCCAGGTCGGCGACATCACCGGGCCGCTCATCACGGAGCTGGCCCGCTCCGGTGACGCCATGTGCACGGAGCTCTTCCACGAGGTGGGGTCCTGGCTGGGGGTGGGTCTCGCCAACCTCGCGGCGGCTCTTGACCCGTCGTGCTTCGTGATCGGCGGCGGGGTCAGCGCGGCCGACGAACTGCTGATCGAGCCCGCGAGAGAAGCGTTCCGGCGGCAGCTGACCGGGCGCGGCTACCGCCCCGAGGCCCGTATCGTGAAGGCGCAGCTGGGTCCCGAGGCCGGTATGGTCGGTGCGGCGGACCTCGCCCGGCTGGTGGCACGCCGCTTCCGGCGCGCCAACCGCCGCAGGCTGGAGCGCTACGAGCGCTACGAGCGCGCGGCGGACAACCTGCGCCGGGCCGTCGGCCAGTGACCAGGGCCGACGGCCGCTTCGACGACATCCACCCACCTTTCGAGACGCCTAGCGCCATGCCGCACACGGACGACAGTTCCCCGCCCCGCGATCCCGAGCACCCGGGCAGCTCCTGGCCGGTCGCCGGTGGCGAGCGCCCTCCGCACAAGCCACGTCACCGGGTCTTCGTGCTGCTGATCGTGGTTCTGCTGATCGCACTGCCCGCTGGTTACCTGGTGCAGTCCGCCTTCCAGAGCCGTGCCAGCGGCAAGGACAAGGAGCGTGCCGCCGCGGCGACGAGCCTGGTCTACGGGTATCCCCCCAAGGTCAGCCAGCGCATCTACCACGTCCCGGTGCCGGTCTCGGCGACCCGGGTGGCCTTCTTCGAGGCGAACGCATGGCAGAAGAGCACGATGTGGGTCCAGTTCCGCACCAGCCCCAAGCGGCTCACGGAGTTCCTCGGCGACATCGGCAGCAGCCCCTCCGAGCTGACGAAGGGGGAGGTCGCCATCAGCGACAAGTACGCCAGGAAGGTGGGCTGGCTCTTCGACGAGCCGAAGAGCCACTACCGGAGCCTGCGTATCGAGCAGCCGAAGAGCAAGCCCGATCTGTCGGTCACGGTGGATACGACGTACCCGAGCAGACCACGCGTCTACGTCGTCTCCACCGCCGAATTCTGAGCCCTCACGGTATCTCCACGGCCTGCCCACGCCCCTCGCACGCCCCGCGCACACCGTCTGTACGGCCGCTTCCTGCGGCACCACGCGGGCGCCCCCGCGCGGTGCGCCCCGGATGCCGCTCGATAGCGTGAACGGGTGAGTAACGGCCGTCCTTCCCCCACCCTGTCCCGAACGCCTGCCCGAGGTGAATCACGGTGACCCCCGCCCAGACGCTTCAGCACCGGACCGACGGACCCGACAACGCGCCCGTACTCGTTCTCGGCCCCTCCCTCGGCACCACCTGGCACATGTGGGACCGGCAGATTCCCGAGCTGACCCGCAACTGGCGGGTGCTCAGGTTCGACCTGCCAGGACACGGCGGCTCCCCCGCCTACTCCGCCGACTCGGTGGACGCCTTCGCCGAGCGGCTGCTGGCCACGCTCGACCGGCTGGGCATCGAGCGGTTCGGCTACGCGGGCTGCTCCCTCGGCGGCGCCATCGGCGTCCAGCTGGCGCTGCGGGCCCCGGAGCGCGTCACCTCGCTGGCGCTGATCTCCTCCTCGCCCAGGTTCGCCACACCCGACAGCTGGCGGCAGCGCGGGGTCGTCATCCGGACCAACGGGCTCGACCCGATCGCCCGCACCACCCCGGAGCGGTGGTTCACGCCCGGCTTCGCCGCGGCGCAGCCCGCCATCGTCGAGTGGGCCGTGCAGATGGTGCGCACCACGGACCCGGGCTGCTACATCGCGGCCTGTGAGGCGCTGGCCTCCTTCGACGTACGCGAGTCGCTGGACCGGATAGGAGTGGGAACGCTGGTCGTCGCCGGCGCCGAGGACGAGACGACGCCGCCCGCTGAGGCCCGCGCCCTCGTCGCCGGTATCCCGGACGCCCGGCTGGCCATCGTGCCCGGCGCCTCGCACCTGACGCCCGTCGAGCAGCCCGGTGCCGTCACCGATCTGCTCATCCGGCACTTCACCACCACGTGGCAGGAATCGGCCGCCGGCCCGCCGGCCCCGGCCCCGGTCATCAGCCCCGTACCGCAGCAGGCGTCAGCGGTGGCCGAGCTGGAGTCGGGGGAGCGGGCCGCGCTGCGCACGGACGCGTACGACGCGGGGATGAAGGTGCGCCGCGAGGTGCTCGGGGACGCTCATGTGGACCGCTCCCTGGAGGAGACGGACGACTTCACCGAGGACTTCCAGAACTTCATCACCCGCTACGCCTGGGGCGAGGTGTGGACCCGCACCAGCGTCGACCGGCGCACCCGCTCGGTGATCAGCCTGACCGCGCTGGTGGCCCGCGGCCACTACGACGAGCTGGCCTCCCACGTCCGCGCCGCGCTGCGCAACGGACTGACCCCCGAGGAGATCAAGGAAGTGCTGCTGCAGACGGCGGTCTACTGCGGGGTGCCCGCGGCCGGCTCGGCCTTCGCCGTCGCCCAGCGCGTGATCCGCGAGGAGACCACTCCGGAGGACCGCCGAGGGGCCCGGGAGGATAATGAACCGCATGGGAACTGACGCCACCGACACCCCTGTGAAGCTGACCAAACAGGGCCACGCCTGCGTCCGCCTGGAGAAGGGCGGCCGCAGCCTCGTCATCGATCCCGGAGGCTTCAGCGAACAGGAGGCCGCGCTGGGCGCGGACGCGCTGCTGGTCACCCACGAGCACCCGGACCACTTCGACGAGCTGCGGCTGCGCGCCGCCATGGAGGCCAATCCGGAAGCGCGGATCTGGACGCTGCGCAGCGTCGCCGACCGGATCTCGGGTGCCTTCCCCGGGCGTGTCCACACCGTCGGCAACGGCGACACCTTCGAGGCGGCGGGCTTCGAGGTCGAGGTGCACGGCGAGCTGCACGCCGTCATCCACCCCGACATTCCGCGTATCACCAACATCGGCTTCGTGGTCGACGGCCTGGTCTTCCACCCCGGCGACGCGCTCACCGTGCCCGAGCGGCCCGTAGGGACGCTGCTGCTCCCGCTGCACGCCCCGTGGAACAAGTTCTCCGAGGTCCTCGACTACGTGCGTGCCGTCAGCCCCGCGCAGGTCTACGACATCCACGACGGCCTGCTCAACGACAACGGCCTCGGCGTCCTCGGCCGGATGCTGGGCGAGGGCGGTCCCGGAACGGGTGGCGCGGCTCACCACCACCTCCACCCTGGCGAGGGTGTCCGACTGGCGCGGTAGCCTGCATGCTCCCGGGGGACGACCCCCGTGACCCCCGACGGAGTCTGCATGCGTATTGCCACCTGGAACGTCAACTCGATAACGGCCCGGCTGCCCCGCCTGACCCAGTGGCTGGAGTCGGCCCAGCCCGACGTGCTCTGTCTGCAGGAGCTGAAGGTGTCCGACGACGCCTTCCCGCAGCAGGAGCTGCGCGCGCTCGGCTATGAGTCGGTCGTCAGCGCGCAGGGCCGCTGGAACGGTGTCGCCGTCCTCTCCCGCGTGGGCATCGAGGACCCGGCGCTGAGCCTGCCGGGCGCGCCCGCGTGGGAGGGCGCCGTCGAGGCCCGCGCCGCGGCCGCCACCTGCGGCGGGGTACGGGTGTGGTCCCTGTACGTGCCGAACGGGCGCGAGGTGGGGCACCCGCACTACGAGTACAAGTTGCAGTGGCTGGCGGCCCTGCGGGACGCGGCGGAGAAGTTCGCCTCGGCGGCGACACCGTTCGCGGCGCTGGGTGACTTCAACATCGCCCCGACCGACCGCGACGTCCACGACATCGCGGAGTTCGAGGGGTCCACCCATGTGACCTCGCGGGAGCGGGAGGCGCTGGCGGCGCTCGAGGCGGCGGGGGTCTCGGATGTGTACCCGCGGCCGCTCAAGTACGACGTGCCGTTCACCTACTGGGACTATCGGCAGCTGTGCTTCCCCAAGAACCGCGGCATGCGCATCGACCTCGTCTACGGGAACGAGGCATTCACCACCGCCGTCTCGGACGCCTATGTCGACCGGGAGGCCAGGAAGGGCAAGGGCGCCTCGGATCACGCCCCGGTCGTCGTCGACCTGGAGCTGTGAGGGTTGCACCGTGCGCCTACCCGCCCCTCACGGGACGGGTGGGCGCACGGTGCTCCCGTAGTGCTCAGCTCGCGAGCAGCCGCAGGTCCACCGACTCGCCGATGGCTCGCAGCCCCGCGTCGCCCGGGTGCAGATGGTCGCCCGAGTCGTACTTCGGCAGCATCCGCGCGGGGTGCGAGGGGTCGCGCACGACGGCGTCGAAGTCGAGAACGGCGTCGAAGCGACCGCCGTTCTCCCGGACGAAGGCGTTCACCTTCGTCCGCTTGGCGTCGACCTCGGCCGTGCAGTCGTGGTACCCCTCACACGGAGTGATCGTCGCCACGACGACCCGCAGCCCGCGCTCCTTCGCCCGCGCGGCGATGGCCTTCATCCCGGTGATGACCTCCTCGGCCGAGGCGCCCCACCGCACGTCGTTGATGCCCTCGAACAGCACCACGGTGCGGGCGCTGGTCTGGGCGAGCACGTCGCGCTCCAGGCGGTGCTGGGCGCTGACGCCCGCCGTGTCGGTGCTGACGCCGTCGCCGGGGTAGCGGTCGGTGACGATGCGGTTGGCGGAGATGCCGTGGTTGAGGACGCCGAACCGCGGTACGTCGCTCTGCGCCAGCAGCCGACCCGCCAGTATGTCCGGCCAGCGCCGGTTGGCGCCCTCGGTGGAGCGGACGCCGTCGGTGATGGAGTCGCCCAGGGTGACCACGGAGCCGGGGCCGCCCTGGACATCGACGCCGGTCAAGAACGGCCACATGATCAGCGAGCGGGTGAAGGCGCCGCCGCCGGCCTCACCGGTGCGGTCGCCGCTGCCGCCCTCGCTCAGATACGAGCGCTGCAGCGCCTTGCTGTGCACAGGTGCGGCCGGGACGGGGTCGGGCAGATGGATGCTCACCAGCAGATTGGTGTCGGAGGGCACGTCGAAGCCCACGGGGTCGCTGACGGCCCGGGCGCCCGCGGGGATGCGGGTTCCCTCGTGCCCCCCGTCGAAGGTGAGCGGGGTGGGGCGCCGGTGCGCCGCGGCGCCGTCCTTCTGTACAGCGATGGAGGCGTGGCCGATGCGGACGGGCTCGGCGGCGAAGGTGTTCTCCAGCCGGATGCGCGCCCGGGGGCCGCCCGCCGAGGTGTGGACGACCAGCCGCAGCGTCTGGTCACGCCACTGCCCGGTCCCGGTGTAGCCGCCGGTGCTCGCGGCCCAGCTCCCGGTCCAGCCGGTGGCTTCCGGGCGTACGGCGACGTCGAAGATGTGCAGATCGGAGTCTGGTCCCGGGTCCTTCGGGAGGGTGACGGAGTGGACGTCGCGACCGCGTTCGAGCGGCACGGTGACCGCGTAGAGCTTCACCTTCTCCTCCAGCTGGTCGCCCTGCCGGGTGTTGAGGTGGGGGAGCGCGACGGCCTTGGTGGCGAGCGGGCCGCCGCGCCAGTCGCCCGCCGTGAGGGTGTAGGAGCTGCGCGAGCCGTCCCGGTAGCGCACGGTCCCCTTGCCGCTCGCGGCCTCGGCCGGCCCGCGCGGTGAGGTGGCGGCGACCAGGAAGGAGAGGGCGTTGCCGTGGCCGCCGACGCGTACCCGCTGTCCGTCGGCGATGACGTTGTCGGGGCGGCCGGGGGCCCGGTCGGGCAGGCGCAGCGGGGCCGCGTCCAGATCGAGGCGGGTGCCGGGGGCCCAGCCCGCGGCCCTGAGGTCCTGCGCGGACAGGGAGCGGCCCGCGCCGTCGAAGTCGGCGGCTGAGGGGTCGGCGTCGTTGCTGACGGCGCGGTTGTCGAAGAGGCGTTCCAGGGGGAGTGCGTGATCGGTGGGGGCGGTCGGCTGTGCTGTCTGTGCTGCCTCCGCTGTCTGTGCCGGGTGCCGCGTGCGGTCCTGCGCGGTGGCGGTCGCCACCAGGGTCGGTGCCGTCGCGGAGACGGCGGCCACCAGGATGGTGAGGGATCTGGTCCAGGTACGTCTGCGCACGTGATGCCCTCTCGTGGGACTCCAACGGCCGTGTGTGCACCCCGGATTCCACCGAGGCGGGGTGAAATTAGGGAGGCGCTGACGCGGCGTCAAGATGTCCTGCAGCCCAAACCGGGCAGGCTCTTCACACAGCGCGCCTATGGTGCCCAGTGGCGTGAGAATGCCACGCTGATGCCCATGCACTTCCCCTTTCTGGACAACTGGCGCAAGCCCCACCCGGATGCCGAAGGGGCGGCCGCATCGACCGGCCGGCTTTCGGAGGACCCGGAGAGCGCGGCGCAGCTCTTGTCCGAATGTGAACTGCTGCGCGAGCAGGCGCGGGGGGCCGGTGTCGAACTGGACGACTCCGTCGAGTCCTTGAGGGCGCTGGACCAACTGCTGCCGCACTGGCGCGAGGACCCGGAGGTCACTCCGTGGCTCGGCGCCGACGCCGGGCTCTACCTGGGGACCGTGGTGGTGCGCACAGTGCCCGGCGCCCGGTGGGTGCTGTGGCCGGACGGACAGCCGGTGGTGCGGCTGCCGTCCGGGCGGGAGGTGGATGTGCTGGAGGAGGGCGGGGCCTGGGCCGAGACGGGGTCACCTGAGCTGTCCCAGGCGTACGCGGAGGTCAGCGAGGGCTGAGGTACTCCATCAGGTGTACCGTCTTGTAGCGTGTCATCCCGGTGATGACCCATTCGGCCCGATAGTTTCCCTTTCTTATGGGATCGCTGCCTACCGACTCGCCGCCCACGCACTCGCCGCCGGGCGAACCGCTCATCGAGCTGCGGGGAGTCAACAAGCACTACGGCGCTCTGCATGTGCTCAGGGACATCGACCTGACCGTGGGCCGCGGTGAGGTCGTCGTCGTCATCGGTCCCTCCGGCTCCGGCAAGTCGACGCTGTGCCGCACCATCAACCGGCTGGAGACGATCGGGTCCGGCACCATCACCCTGGCGGGGCGGCCCCTTCCCGCCGAGGGACGGGAGCTGGCCCGGCTGCGCACCGAGGTCGGCATGGTCTTCCAGTCCTTCAACCTGTTCGCGCACAAGACCGTGCTGGCCAATGTGGCGCTGGCGCCCATGAAGGTGCGCGGCAAGAAGAAGGACGAGGCGCATACGCGGGCCCGGGAACTGCTGCGCAGGGTCGGCCTGGCCGAGCACGCGCACAAGTACCCCGCGCAGCTGTCGGGCGGTCAGCAGCAGCGGGTGGCGATCGCCCGTGCGCTGGCCATGGACCCGCAGGCACTGCTCTTCGACGAGCCGACCTCCGCGCTCGACCCGGAGATGATCAGCGAGGTGCTGGACGTCATGCAGCAGCTGGCCCGGGACGGGATGACGATGGTCGTCGTCACCCACGAGATGGGCTTCGCCCGCTCGGCCGCCAACCGTGTGGTGTTCATGGCCGACGGCAGGATCGTCGAGGACCGCTCCCCGGAGGAGTTCTTCACGGCGCCGCGCAGCGAGCGCGCCAAGGACTTCCTCTCCAAGATCCTCAAGCACTGAGAGGGGCCCGGTCGTGCGCACGTCCGTTCCGTCCAGCGGTACCACGGCTGCCCGCGGTGCGCTGCTCGTCGCGTTCCTGCTGGCCGCCGCCACCGCCTGCGGCGCCGCGGGCAGCCCGCCGGCGCGCGGTCCGCAGCCGGGCGAGCTGCCGCACTACGCCGTCGCCGAGGGCTTCTCCCTCCCCTCCTCGTCCACCTGGCGGAGTGCCCACCGGAGGGGGAAGCTCACGGTCGGCGTCAAGGAGGACCAGCCCGGCATGGGCGAGAAGAACCCGGCCACCGGCGAGTACACCGGCTTCGATGTGGAGATCGCCAAGATGATGGCCGCCTCGCTCGGCTTCGACCCGGACGAGCAGATCACCTACAAGGCCATCGCCTCGGCCAACCGGGAGACGGCCCTGCAGAACGGGCAGATCGACTACTACGTCGGCACCTACACCATCAACGAGGGCCGCAAGAAGCTGGTCGGTTTCGCCGGCCCCTACTACATCGCCGGGCAGCGGCTGCTGGTGCGCCAGGACGAGAAGCACCTCAAGGGGCCACAGGACATGGCGGGCAGGAAGATCTGCTCGGCCGTCGGCTCCACACCGCTGCAGCGCATCGAGTCGGACTACCCGCGCGCTGTCGCCGTCGCCTACGACAGCTACGCCATCTGCGTCGACAACCTCCTCAACGACCAGGTCGACGCGGTCACCACGGACGACACCATCCTGCTCGGCTACGCGGCCAAGGACCCCGCGCACTTGAAGGTGGTGGGCAGGGCGTTCTCCGAGGAGCCGTACGGCATCGGCGTTCCGCGCCAGGACCGGGCCCTGGCCAGGGCGCTGGACAAGGCGTTGACCGCCCGCGAGCGCAACGGCGACTGGAAGCGGGCGTATGAGGCCACACTCGGCCTCTCCGGCCGGCCGGCGCCGAAGCCCCCACGCATCGACCCCTCGCTGACGCGCTGACGGGCTGAGAGGAACGCGAACGGCTCCATGGACGTACTGACAGAGAACTTCTCCCTCTATGGCGAGGGCTTCTGGGGGACGGTGAAGCTGACCGTCTACTCCTCGCTGCTGGCGCTGGGCGTGGGGGTGGTGATGGCGGGGTTCCGGGTGGCACCGGTGCGTGCCCTGCGTGTGGTGGGCACCACCTGGGTGACGGTGCTGCGCAACACCCCACTGACGCTGCTGTTCTTCGCGATGCTGCTGGGGCTGCCCCGCTTCGGGGTGGCACTGCCGTTCGAGCTGTTCGCGGTGCTGGCACTGGGCTGCTACACCTCCTCGTTCATCTGCGAGGCGGTGCGCTCGGGCATCAACACCGTGCCGGTCGGGCAGGGCGAGGCGGCCCGCAGCCTGGGGATGACCTTCGGCCAGACGCTGGGCACCGTGGTGCTGCCGCAGGCATTCCGCAGCGTCATCGCGCCGATCGGCTCCACCCTGATCGCGCTCGCCAAGAACTCCGCGATCGCCGGCTCCTTCAGCGTCGTCGAGCTGCTGAGCACCTACAAGACGCTCAGCGAGAACGGCTACAGCGTGGTGTGGAGCTTTGTGTGGATCGCGCTGGGGTATCTGATCCTGACCCTGGCGATCAGCGCCCTCTTCCATGTGCTGGAGCGGCGCTGGGGGGTGCCCCGATGAGCCTGAGCGCCCTCAGCCCGAAGCGTGCGCCGGCCACCGGACAGGCGGCGCCCTCGGCGCTCTACGACGTCCCCGGGCCCAGGGCGCGGGCCCGCCACCTGGTGTACGGCGTCGTCGCGAGCCTCGCCCTGCTCGCCCTGGCGGCGTGGGTGATTCATCTCCTTGTCGACACCGGTCAGTTCGCGTATGTCAAATGGCGGCCGTTCGGCTACGTGGGCGTTCAGGAGCTCCTGCTGCGCGGCCTGGGCAACACCCTCAAGGCGTTCGCGCTCGCCGCCGTCCTCGCGCTCGCGCTGGGTGCTGTGCTGGCCGCCGGGCGGCTGTCCGAGCACCGGCTGCTGCGCTGGGGCAGCACGCTGCTGGTGGAGTTCTTCCGGGCCATGCCCGTACTCGTCATGATCTTCTTCGTCTTCGTGGCCCTCCAGGTGCCGGCGCTGCCCGCGCTGGTGACCGGACTGACCCTCTACAACGGCTCCGTCCTCGCCGAGGTCTTCCGCTCCGGAGTGAACTCCGTCGACCGGGGCCAGCGGGAGGCCGCCTACGCGCTCGGCATGCGCAAGACCCAGGTCATGGTCCATGTGCTGGTGCCCCAGGCGGTGCGGGCCATGCTGCCCACGATCATCAGTCAGCTCGTCGTCGCGCTGAAGGACACCTCGCTGGGCTTCCTGATCACCTACGAGGAGTTCCTGCACGCCGGGCGGCTGATCGCCATCAACATGGACTACACCATGCCGTTCATCCCCGTGGTGATGGTGGTCTCGGCGATCTACATCGGGCTGTGCATGCTGCTGTCCTGGTTCGCCAACTGGGTCGCCCGCCGCGAGCGCGGCAACGTCAAGAACGAGGCCGTCCCGGTCGCCCCGGCCGAGGCGGCCTCCACCATGCCGGGTACCCGTATGTGAGCGGCTTTCCCGTCCAGGGCCGGTCACTCCCGAGCTGTCGTCGCGGCGCGAGTCACATCGGCGACCAGCTCCACCACGTCCGGGCCGTACGCCTCGGAGTTGACGACCCTCAGCAGCAGGCAGAAGTCACCGCCCCGCCCGTACTTCCTGGCGAGCCGCACATGGTGCCGCACCAGGTACCGTGCCGCCGCCTGGTTGGTGATGGACCGCTGGCCGCAGATCAGGAAGACCGGCCGCGGGTCCTCCCGGTCCTGACTGCCGGTCAGCCGCGCGAGCAGCACGTACTCGACGGCCCCCTTCTGCGCCCGGTACCGCTCCTCACCGACGACGAAGACGCCCGGCTTGGCCTCGTCCGGCTCCACATCCAGCTCCACGGAGAACCCCGGCAGCAGCGACCCGAGATGCGCCGCTGTGCGCCGGTTGGAAGCAGGCCCCCCCAGACAGATCTCCGTACGCTCACCGAACCCCTGCCGAGCCGCGTCATGGCCGACGACCTCCGCCCTCGCACCGCAGTCCTTGATGAGCGCGGACAGCTCCAGCAGCGCGAAGACGTCGTTGGGCGCCACCGTCCACTCGTCGACGCCGGGGTCCCTGTTGATCACGAGCAGACACGTCGAGTTCGCCGGCATCCCGAAGAAGCGCTGCTTACGGCGGAGTCGGCGGCGCCACAGGGTGGAGCGGGCCAGCCAGCCCGCCGATGCCGTGATCGCGGCGGCGACCAGACCGAGCACGATCTCCCGCAGGTTCTCGTCCATGACGGGGCAGCGTAGGCCCTCCCGGGCGGCGCGGGCCGACCGGGTGACCGATGGCCGCCACCCGCCGCGCGGTACTGACGCATTCGCGTCAACCGCATTACGCTGCGCGGATGATGTCCAACGAGAGGGCCACGCACCGCCAGGGGCGCGGGAAGCTGCTCCCCTGGGGGCACCTCCCGGCCGGAGGCCGGGGGACTCCGGTCGGGAGGCACCCCCACAAGCCACAGAAATCCGCCAGTCCGCGGGCGTCGGGCAGGGGCAGCCCCTCTCGGCGCTCCCGTGCGGCACGCCGTGTCATCGCCGTACTCGGCACCGGGGCCGTGGTCGCCGGGGTCCTGGGCGCCGCACCCGCACACACGGCGGGGGAGCGCGGCGCGGGAAGCGGGCCCTCGCCCGCCAAGACGCCGGTGGCCACCGGCTACGGCGGCGCCGTCTCCAGCGTCGACGCCGACGCGTCGGCCGCCGGCCTCCAGGTGCTCAAGCGGGGCGGCAACGCCGCGGACGCGGCCGTGGCGACGGCCGCCGCCCTCGGCGTGACCGAGCCGTACTCGGCGGGCATCGGCGGCGGCGGATACTTCGTGTACTACGACGCCTCCGACCGCCAGGTGCACACCATCGACGGCCGCGAGACGGCGCCGCTGAGCGCGGACAAGCACCTGTTCACGGAAGACGGCAAGCCGATCCCGTTCGACGAGGCGGTCACCAGCGGTCTCGGTGTGGGCACCCCGGGCACCCCCGCCACCTGGGAGAAGGCGCTGCGGACGTACGGCACCACATCGCTCGCGAAGGCCCTGCGGCCCGCCACCAAGCTGGCCAGGCGCGGATTCACCGTCGATGAGACCTTCCGCGAGCAGACCGCGCAGAACGAGGACCGCTTCCGCGACTTCCCGGCGTCGGCCGACCTGTTCCTGCCGGGTGGCAAGCTCCCCGAGGTGGGCTCCACGCTCAAGAACCCCGACCTGGCCCGCACCTACCGGGAGCTGTCCCGCAAGGGCACCAAGGCCCTCTACCGGGGCGAGTTGGGCCGCGACATCGTACGGACGGTACGCAAGCCCCCCGTGGCCGAGGGCGCCGGGCGCACGGTGCGGCCCGGCGACATGACGGCGAAGGACCTGCGGGCCTACCGGGCACTGTCCCAGCAGCCGACCCGTACCGCCTACCGCGGCCTGGACGTGTACGGCATGGCGCCCTCCTCCTCCGGCGGCACCACCGTCGCCGAGGCGCTCAACATCCTCGAACGCGGCGATCTGGGCTCCCTCAGCGAGAAGCAGTACCTGCACCGCTATCTGGAGGCGAGCCGTATCGCGTTCGCCGACCGGGGGCGCTGGGTGGGCGACCCGGAGCAGGAGGACGTGCCGACCAAGGGACTGACCTCGCAGCGGTTCGCGGACTCCCGGGCCTGTCTGATCGACGATCAGAAGGCCCTGCGGAGCCCTGTCGCACCGGGGGACCCGCGCGACCCGGAGGAGTGCGAGCGCGGCGACGCCGACCAGGCGGCACCCACCACGTACGAGGGGGAGAACACCACGCACCTCACCGTCGCCGACAAGTGGGGCAACGTCGCCGCCTACACGCTCACCATCGAGCAGACGGGCGGCAGCGGCATCACCGTGCCCGGCCGCGGATTCCTGCTCAACAACGAGCTGACCGACTTCTCCTTCGTGCCCGTCAGCCCCGGCGTCCACGACCCGAACCTGCCGGGACCGGGGAAGCGTCCGCGCTCCTCGATGTCGCCGACCATCGTCCTTCGGCACGGTGAGCCGGTGCTCGCGCTGGGCTCACCGGGCGGCTCGACCATCATCACCACAGTGCTGCAGACCCTCACCAACCACCTCGACCGCGGGATGCCGCTCCTCGACGCCATCGCCGCACCCCGCGCCAGCCAGCGCAACGCCGCCCAGACGACCATGGAACCGGAACTGATGAACAGCCGGGTGCGGAAACAGTTGGAGGCGCTGGGCCACTCCTTCGAGCAGACTCCGGAAATCGGCGCGGCCACCGCGGTGCAGCGGCTGTCCGGAGACCGCTGGCGGGCTGCGGCTGAACCGGAGAGGCGCGGCGGCGGCTCGGCGATGGTCGTCAGGCCGACGGGAGGCTGACGGGGACGGCACACCCGCTCGGGCCCGGCGCACGCGGGCCCGGCGCACCACCTCGACGAGGTCACCGAATGCCGGGCGGCTCCGACGTATTACGTACCACGGAGTCGCCCGGCATACTTCGACCGTACGATTTCGACAGGGGACTCCGCGGGCCTGCCCGCCGCACAGGCCGAGGAAGGGCGAACGTGCCCTTCTCCGTACGCACCGCGCGTGGTTGCCACCTGATCACAGGCCGTACGATCGCTCTCCATCAGCTGTGTGACGGCCCGAGGTGGCCGAACGAACCGGGGGAGAGGCCATGAGGTCGCTGCGCGCGGACGACCCTGAACGCATCGGTGACTACCGGCTCTTGGGGCGGCTCGGTGAGGGAGGGATGGGCAGTGTCTACCTCGCCCAGTCCCCGCGCGGCCGCACCGTCGCCGTCAAGCTCGTGCGGCGGGAGCTGTCCGAGCACGCGGAGTTCCGGCACCGCTTCGAGCAGGAGGTCGGCGCGGCGCGCCGGGTCGGTGGCGAGTGGACGGCACCGGTCCTGGACGCGGACACCGAGGCCGATCCGCCGTGGGTGGCCACCGGCTACATACCGGGCATCACGCTGTACGAGGCCGTCGCGGGCCGGAAGTCGCCGCTGCCCGTACGGACGCTGCGCATCCTCGCCAACCGGCTTGCCCGGGCCCTGGGCGCCATCCACGAGGCCGGACTGATCCACCGCGATGTGAAGCCCTCGAACATCCTGGTCACCATCGACGGGCCGCGCGTCATCGACTTCGGGATCGCCCGCGCGCTGGAGACCGTCGCCGACGCCCATCTGACGCGGACGGGTGCCGTCGTCGGCTCGCCGGGCTTCATGTCGCCCGAACAGGTACGCGGCGACCGGCTGACCGAGGCCAGCGACATCTTCTCCCTCGGTTCCGTGCTGACCTTCGCCGCGACCGGGCGCGCCCCCTTCGAGCGCACGGGGGTCGCCGGGCATGTGCAGATGTACCGCATCACCCAGGAGGAGCCCGATCTCGAGGGGGTCCCCGAGGAACTGCGGGAACTGGTCGCCGCCTGCCTGGCCAAGGACGTGGCCCAGCGGCCGGGGCTGCCGGAGATCCTGGAGCGCACGGCGGACCCGGACGACGAGCCGGGCCCTGGCGCGGCCGGGTCCGACGGCTCCGAAGCGGCCGAACCCTGGCTGCCCGGCGGTCTGGTGGCCCAGCTCGGTCGGCACGCGGCACGGCTGCTGGACGCCGAGGTTCCCGGGGCGCAGGCGGCCGCCGAGCGCGCGGCCGAGGCCCCCGCCGTGCCACCGCGCCCCGGCGCTGAGCCCTCGCTGACGACCGTGGAACCCCTCCCCGGCGCCTCGTCAGCGGCGGAAGCGGCCGAGGGCGCCTCGGACACCGGCGCGCAGCCGGAGCAGGACGGCTCCCCGGACGGGTCGGAGCCGGAGCAGGACGGCGCTTCGGGGCAGAACGCCCCCGACGGCGATGAGCCGGGCGACGCCGAGCCGGGTGAGCACGCCTCCGGCGACCAGCCTGCCGGGCAGGGCGCCGCACCGGACCGGACGGGCACCGGGCAGGCAGGGCGGGTGCCGCCCCCGCCACCGGCCATGGGCGAAGCCGAGATGCACGGCATGGCGACCGTCACCGGGGCCGCGGCGCACAGCACCCCGCCGTCCGGCCAGTGGCCGCCGTACACCGGCCCGTACGGGCCACAGGCCGGGTCAGGTCCGCAGCCGGCGTACGCGCTGCACGGTCCGGCGGCACCGCAGCCGCACGCACCCGACCGCCGGCACGGCCGCGCGGTGCTGCTGGGAGCGCTCGGGGTGGTGCTGGCGTTGGTGTCCGGCGTCGGCACGTTCGTCGCGCTGCGCGTGTACGACAAGGGCGACGACGGCAAGTCCGGCTCCGCGGCGAAGCAGACACCGGGCCAGGAGCGCGAAGCGTCCCGCAGGCCCTCTCCCAAGGACATCAGCAGTCCGGCGCCCGGCGGCGCGCTGCCCAAGGGCTATCTGGGCGCCTGGCAGGGCAGTGTCCAGGACTCCGACGGCTCCACCCTCACCCGGCGGTTCGAGATCCGGCAGGGTGAGGAGGGCGAGGTCGTCGCCAAGACCGTCAACATCCGGGCCGGCATGATGTGCGAGGGGGAGGCCGTCCTGGTGGCCTTCGACGGGGGCGCCGCCGGGCTGCGGGTCACCAGCCGGATCACCGACAGCCATCCCGCGTCCAAGCCCTGCTCCCCGTACAAGGAGCAGAGGCTGAGACTCCGCAGCGACGGAACCCTCTCCTGGGTCTACCCGTCCGGCTCCCTCTCGGCCAGGCTCCGCAAGGTGGGCGATCCGGCGACTCCGGTGCCCGCTCGGATGGCGGGCGAGTGGCGCGGCCGCAACCAGCGGGGCGAGGAGCGGACGCTGACCCTGGACCGGGGCCGGGTCGGCACCGCCACTCTGCGGGTGTCCGGCGAGTACGCGGGCAACAACTGCGTGTGGCAGCACACGCTCGGCGGCGCGGACGGGGACACCCTGGTGTACGGGCCCGACAGGGTCGTCGAGGCCATCTCAGGTCAGGGCTGCACCTCGTCCGCCAGTTCGCTGACGATCACGGCGGCCGGTGACGGCGAGATCCGCGTCTCGGCCGTACGGGAATCGGACGGCGCCCCGCGCACTTATCGCCGGGCCGCCGCTGATTAGGGCTTGCCCCTCCCTCGGATCCGGGGAGGGGCTGCCCCTTGTCGTCCGTTGCGGACTGCGGCGCCGTTGTGCTTGCTCGCGCAGTTCCCCGCGCCCCTGAATGGCTGCCCGGCGAAGCTTGGGCAGCTCAGTCCCGTGTCGGCACCGTGACCAGTGACGGGTCCCCCTTCGGGGAGGAGAAGCTCAGATGCGCGCCGTCCGGGTTGTACTCGGCGTAGAGCGGGTCGACGGTGTCGATCACGACGGCGAGCCGGTGACCCCTGGGCACGTCGTACGCGGTCGAGAACAGCTCCAGGTCCACGGCGAACGGCTTGCCGGGGGTGCGGCCGTGGAAGGTCTGCGGCGCGTGGCTGATCAGCTTGCCGATGCCCAGGGGACCGACGTCGTAGAGGTAGGCGTAGTAGGTGCCGCTCTCCTTGTCGCTGGTCACCGTCGTGTGCAGCTTCGGCGTACCGCGCACCTGGGTTCGCCGCGCGTAGCGCTCGGACTGCCATACGGCCGCACGTGAGCGGGGCAGCAGCGGTACGGATACCAGCGGCGGCAGCTCGAGGAACTGGTCGAGGATGCCGGTCAGGAAGATGGTGCCGCCGTTGGCGCCGGAGTCCTTGCCGGTGGCCAGCTGCTTGGTGCCGTCCAGGGAGACGGTGCGGTTGCCGGACGGGACGTCCCGCCAGCTTCGGTACCCCTCGTAGTCCCCGTTGGACCGGGGCTTGAGCTGGACGGGCGCCTCGGTGTCGATGCCGTTGTGCTCGCCCTTGAGGTAGCGGTCGAACCAGCGGCGGGCGTGGGACCAGGTGTCGTTGGGCAGTCCGAGCAGTCCGGTCGCCTCGGCGGTCGCGTGGTCGCCGGGGCGGAACTCCAGCCGCTTGGGCCCGCGCAGCTTCTCGTAGAAGTCGGCGTACTGGTTGGGCGGGAAGATCGAGTCGTTCCACGCGTTGCCGAGCATGATGGCGGCGCCGTTGTCGTTGATCTGGTCGAGGTAGGTCGCGGGGGAGCGCTTCTTGCCCCACGCGAGCATCTCGTCCTCCTTGTCCAGGTTGGAGGAGAGGAAGTTCTTCATGATCTCCCGCAGTTCAGGGCTGGGCCGGCCGGTGAGTTCGCCGGAGGCGCCGAGCATCCCGGCTGCCTGAAGGTGCTGGGTGCGGCCGCTGTAGATGGCGCCGATCAGGTCGGCCCAGCCGCTGAGCGCGGTGACGGCCTTGATCCGCGGGTCGTGCCCGGCCGCCAGCAGGCTGATGCCGGCGCCGTAGGAGACGCCGCCCATGCCGATCCGGTCCCTGTCGGCGGGCGTGTGGGCCAGGGCCCAGTCGATGACGCGGGAGGCGTCGGCCACGTCCTTGGGGCCCGCTGTCTCGATTCGGCCGCCGGACTGCCAGAAGCCGCGGGAGTTGTAACTGACCACCACATAGCCGGAGTCGGCGAGCTTCTTGGCCTGGGCGAGGTATTCGACCTGCGGGCTGGCCCAGCTGGTGGGCAGCACGATCAGCGGATAGCGGCGGGCGGAGTCCATGGTGGCGCCCTCGGGCAGGAGCACATTGCCCTTGAGGGTGATACCGCCGTCGCCCTTGATGTCGACGAAGTCCACGCCTGCGGCGGCGGACGCGGCTGCGGCGGTCGGCTGCGCCGTCGCGGCCGGTGCGGCGGCGAGACCTGTGGCGGCGAGCGTCCCGGAGAGGAGGACGGCGGCCGTACGAATGTGCCCTGAGGTGGGGGAGGGGCGCATGCACTGCTCCAGTTGTCGAGGGTGTCCCAGGGGTGGGGAGAGAAAGTGACTGGAGAGTAAGCGCGTTGGGCTACCGGGGGTAACCCGTCGGTAGGTTACGGACCAGTAAAGAGGTGGGCCGCTCGCCGCTCCGCACGGGTTCTTGTCACGCGGGCAGGGGGGACTTACGGTCTCAACCTCACGTATATCTACGCGTGTCGAACAGGCTGCCGTATCCGAGAACCCCTCGCGAAGGAGCCGCTCATGCCCGACCTTGTACGTGCCGCGCTGGTTCAGGCGACCTGGACAGGCGACACCGAGTCGATGATCGCCAAACACGAGGAGCACGCCCGCGAGGCCGCTCGCCGGGGCGCGAAGATCATCGGATTCCAGGAGGTCTTCAACGCCCCCTACTTCTGCCAGGTCCAGGACCCGGAGCACTACCGCTGGGCCGAGCCGGTCCCGGACGGGCCCACCACCCGGCGGATGCGGGAGCTGGCACGGGAGACCGGGATGGTCATCGTCTCCCCGGTCTTCGAGATCGAAGGGTCCGGCTTCTACTACAACACCGCGGCCGTCATCGACGCGGACGGCACCGTGCTGGGCACCTACCGCAAGCACCACATCCCGCAGGTCAAGGGGTTCTGGGAGAAGTTCTACTTCCGGCCCGGCAACCTCGGCTGGCCGGTGTTCGACACAGCCGTGGGCAAGGTCGGCGTCTACATCTGCTACGACCGGCACTTCCCCGAGGGCTGGCGCGCGCTCGGCCTGGCCGGAGCGCAGCTCGTCTACAACCCCTCCGCCACCTCGCGCGGTCTCTCCGCCCATTTGTGGCAGCTCGAACAGCCCGCGGCAGCCGTCGCCAACGAGTACTTCGTCGCCGCCATCAACCGCGTCGGCACGGAGGAGCTGGGCGACAACGACTTCTACGGGACGAGTTACTTCGTGGACCCGCGCGGCCAGTTCGTCGGTGATGTCGCCTCGGACAAGGAGGAGGAACTGCTGGTGCGGGACCTCGACATGGGGCTGATCGACGAGGTCCGGCAGCAGTGGGCCTTCTACCGGGACCGACGGCCCGACGCCTACGAAGGGCTGGTGCGGCCGTGAGCGGCGGCCGGGAGGGCGAGCACCCCGGCGTCCACCGCGCGCTCCGCGACCGCCACCGCGCCGTACTCCCCGACTGGCTGGCGCTCTACTACGACGAGCCGCTGGAGCTCACCCACGGCGAGGGCCGGCACGTGTGGGACGCCGAAGGGCGCCGCTACCTGGACTTCTTCGGCGGCATCCTCACCACCATGACGGCCCACGCCCTGCCCGAGGTCACCAAGGCCGTCGCCGAGCAGGCCGGCCGGGTCCTGCACACCTCCACCCTCTACCTCAACCGCCCCATGGTGGAGCTCGCCGAACGCGTCGCCGCGCTCTCCGGTATCCCCGACGCGCGGGTCTTCTTCACCACTTCGGGTACCGAGGCCAACGACGCCGCGCTGCTGCTGGCCACCGCCCACCGCAGGTCCAACCAGGTCCTGGCGATGCGCAACAGCTACCACGGACGGTCGTTCTCCACCGTGGGCATCACCGGCAACCGCACCTGGTCGCCCACCTCCCTCTCGCCCCTGCAGACCCTCTACGTACACGGCGGAGTACGCAGCCGGGGCCCGTTCGCACACCTGGACGACGCGGAGTTCATCGAAGCCTGCGTCGCCGACCTGACGGACATGCTCGGCCAGACGCGCGGAGAGGTGGCCGCGCTGATCGCCGAACCCGTCCAGGGCGTCGGCGGATTCACCTCGCCGCCCGACGGGCTCTACGCCGCCTTCCGCGAAGTCCTCCAGCCCAACGGCATCCTGTGGATCAGCGACGAGGTGCAGACCGGCTGGGGCAGGACCGGCGACCACTTCTGGGGCTGGCAGGCCCACGGCGCCGCCGGGCCGCCCGACATGCTCACCTTCGCCAAGGGCATCGGCAACGGCATGTCAGTCGGCGGCGTCGTGGCCCGCGCCGAGATCATGAACTGTCTGGACGCCAACTCCATCTCCACCTTCGGCGGCAGCCCCGTCACCATGGCGGCGGCCAACGCCAACCTCGGCCACCTCCTCGAACACGACCTCCAGAGCAACGCGCGCCGTGTCGGCGGTCTGCTGCTGGAGCGGCTGCGCGCCGCTTCCGCCGGACTCGGCGTCGTCCGTGAGGTCCGCGGACGAGGGCTGATGGCCGGGATCGAACTGGTGGTGCCCGGCACGGATACGCCTTCGCCCGAGGCTGCGTCAGTTGTGCTGGAGGCGGCACGTGAAGGCGGGGTCCTCATCGGCAAGGGAGGCGGCCACTCCACCTCCAGCGTGCTGCGGATCGCGCCGCCGCTGACGCTGACCGTCGAGGAGGCGGAGGAAGGCGCCACCGTGCTGGAGCGCGCGCTCCGCGCCGCCGACAGCGCGATGTGAGGGGCTGCCCCTGTCCGCCGTAGACCTCGTGCGGGCGGATTGTGGCTTGTCGCGCAGTTCCCCGCGCCCCTTCGGGCGCAGAGCTTTCAGGAGGGCAACCGTATGACCCGGACGACCCTGATCAAAGGCGGCCTCGTCATCACCGCCGCTGAGGAAATGCCCGCGGACGTCCTCATCGAGGACGGCCGCATCGCCGCGATCGCCGCCCAGAACAGCGCTCTCGCGGCATCGTTCAGCGCCGACCGCACCCTGGACGCCACCGGCCGCTATGTCGTCCCGGGCGGTGTGGACGCGCACACCCATATGGACTTCCCCTTCGGCGGCACCTTCTCCAGCGACGACTTCGAGACCGGCACCCGCGCCGCGGCCTGGGGCGGCACCACGACCATCGTCGACTTCGCCGTCCAGACCAAGGGCCACGCTCTGCGCGAGGGGCTGGACCAGTGGCACGCCAAGGCGGACGGCCGGTGCGCCGTCGACTACGCCTTCCACATGATCCTCTCGGACGTGAACGAGGGCACGCTCAAGGAGATGGACGCCCTGGTCGAGGAGGGCGTGACCTCGTTCAAGATGTTCATGGCCTACCCGGGCGTCTTCTACAGCGACGACGGCCAGATCCTGCGCGCCATGCAGCGCACCGCCGCCAACGGCGGGCTGACGATGATGCACGCCGAGAACGGCATCGCCATCGACGTCCTGGTCGAGCAGGCCCTCGCCGCCGGCCGCACCGACCCGCGCCACCACGGCGAGGTCCGCAAGGCGCTGCTGGAGGCCGAGGCCACCCACCGTGCCATCCAGCTCGCCCGGGTCGCGGGCTCACCGCTGTACGTCGTACACGTCTCCGCGAGCGAAGCCGTCGAGCAGCTCGCCGCCGCACGGGGTATGGACCTGCCCGTCTTCGGCGAGACCTGCCCGCAGTACCTCTATCTGAGCACCGACAACCTCGCCGAGCCCGACTTCGGCGGCGCCAAGTACGTGTGCAGTACACCGCTGCGGCCACGGGAGCACCAGGCAGCGCTGTGGCGGGCGCTGCGCACCGACGATCTCCAGGTCGTCTCCACCGACCACTGCCCCTTCTGCTTCACCGGTCAGAAGGAGCTGGGCCGGGGCGACTTCTCCAAGATTCCCAACGGGATGCCCGGCGTCGAGCACCGGATGGACCTGCTCCACCAGGCCGTCGTGGAGGGGAATCTGACCCGGCGCCGCTGGATCGACCTGGCCTGCGCATCCCCCGCGCGGATGTTCGGGCTCTATCCGAAGAAGGGCACGCTGGCGCCGGGCGCGGACGCGGACATCGTCATCTACGACCCGCACGCCCAGCAGACCCTCTCGGCCGAGACCCACCATATGAACGTCGACTACTCCGCCTACGAGGGCAAACGCGTCACCGGCCGCGTCGAGACCGTGCTCTCCCGGGGCGAGCCGGTCGTGGAACGGGGCGACTACACCGGACGGGCCGGGCACGGGAGTTACGTCCCGCGCGGGATCTGTCAGCTGCTCGGCTGAACACGGAAACGGACTCAAAGGGGCATGCCCATGGACTTCGGACTCGTCCTCCAGACGGACCCTCCCGGTTCCGCGACCGTCGCGCTGATGCGGCACGCCGAGCGCAACGGCTTCCGGTACGGCTGGACGTTCGACTCGCCGGTGCTCTGGCAGGAGCCGTACGTCATCCACAGCCGCATCCTCGCCGAGACGGAACGGCTGGTCGTCGGGCCCATGGTGACCAACCCCGGCACCCGCTCCTGGGAGGTCACCGCCTCCACGTTCGCCACTCTCAACGAGATGTACGGCAATCGCACGGTGTGCGGTATCGGGCGCGGCGACTCGGCGATGCGGGTCGCCGGTCGCCCGCCCACCACCCTGGCGAGGGTGGGCGAGGCCATGCGTGTCGTCCGTGACCTGGCCGAGGGCCGCGAGGCCGTGGTGGACGGCACCGCGCTGCGGCTGCCCTGGGTCCGCGACGGGCGGCTGCCGGTGTGGATGGCTGCCTACGGGCCCAAGGCGCTGGCGCTGGCCGGGCGGGAGGCGGACGGCTTCATCCTGCAGCTCGCCGACCCGCTGCTGACGGCCTGGATGGTCGGCGCCGTACGCGAGGCCGCCGCGCGCGCTGGGCGGGACCCGGGCGCCGTCACCATCTGCGTGGCCGCGCCCGCCTATCTGTGCGAGGACACCCCCGAGGCGCTCGCGCACGCCAGGGAGCAGTGCCGCTGGTTCGGCGGCATGGTCGGCAACCACGTCGCCGACCTCGTCGCGCGCTACGGCGAGCACTCCGACGCCGTGCCCCCCGCGCTCACCTCCTACATCAAGGAGCGCGCGGGGTACGACTACGCGCACCACGGCCGGGCCGGCAACCCCGACACCGCGTTCGTACCGGACGACATCGTGGACCGGTTCTGCCTGCTGGGCCCCGCACAGGCGCATCTCGCCCGGCTGCGGGAGCTCGCGGAGCTGGGCGTTGACCAGTTCGCCCTCTACGCGATGCACGACGCCAAACAGGACGTCGTGGACGGCTACGGCACCCGGATCATCCCGGAGCTGGCCCAGATGTGCTGACGGGGCGCGTCCCCCCGGGTCAGCCGTTCTGCTTCTCGATGACCAGTGGCTGGTAATCAGGGTGCTTGCGGATGTAGTTCGCGAAGAACGGACAGATCGGTGCCACCTTCTCGCCCGCCTCCTGTGCCGTCTCCAGGATGTGGCGCGAGAGGGCGCCGCCCACCCCCCGGCCCTCGTACTCGGGCTCGACCTCCGTATGGGTCACCGCGATCACGCCGGGCGCCCTGAGGTACTGCGCGATCCCCGCGAGGGAACCGCCGATCCGGGCCTCGTAGCGGCTCTCGGCGGGGTTGTCGGAGATCTCCGGCTGCTGCTCCCCGGCCATGCTGCTCCTCGCTGTCGTCGGCTGCCGGCTGTCACTCGGCGGCGTCATGGAGCTGTCCCGTGAACTGCTCGGGCGGCACGGGCTCCGACTCGCTGTCGTCCAGCCTCGCGCCGCCTGTGCCGCGCGGCAACGGGGGAGCGCCCAACGGGGTGGCCGCCCGTCCGCTGCGGCACCCGGCCCACGAGAAGTTGACTTGAACCTCGCTTCAACTTGCAGGGTGTGAGCACACGGCGGCGCCCGGCCCCCCGGCCGGCAGCCGCAGACCCAACCACCCCGGGTACAGCCCGGACATGTTCAAGGAGCGCGGTCGTGATTCTGGTAACCGGAGCGACAGGCAAGGTCGGCGGACAGGTAGCAGCTCAGCTCGTGGCAGCGGGAGCGCCCGTACGCGCACTCGTCCGCGACCCGGCGGCCGCCGTGCTGCCCGACGGCGTCGAGGCCGTGCGCGGCGACCTCGCGGACCCCGCGAGCCTGACCGCGGCCCTGGCCGGGGACGTGCGGGCCGTCTTCCTCGTTTGGCCGCTGGCCGACCGGCAGGGTGCGGCCGAGGTCGTCGCGACGCTCGCCGAGCACACCCGGCGCACCGTCTACCTGTCGGCCCGCGGGGTGACGGACGACGAGCAGGCCGAGCCCGGCCACGACATCCTCGGCAACCACACGGCGCTGGAGCGGCTCGTCCGCGCCTCCGCCGCCGAGTGGACCCTGCTGCGGCCCGGCGGATTCGCCACCAACACCCTGCGGTGGGCCCCGCAGGTGCGCACGGGCGGTCCCGTCCGCACGGCGTACCCCAAGGCGGCACGCACCCTGGTGCACGAGGCCGACACCGCGACAGCGGCCGTACGCGCGCTGCTGACCGACGACCTGGTGGGAGCTGCTCCCGAGCTCACCGGGCCCGAACTGCTCACCCAGGCCGAGCAGATAGCCACCATCGGCGAGGTCGTCCTCGGCCGTCCCCTGGCGGTCGAGGAGCTCTCCCGCGAGGAGGCCCGCGCAGAGTTCCTCTCCGCCGGCCTGCCGCCCGCCTACGTCGACGCCATCCTCGACGCGCACGCCGCGATGGAGACCGACCCCGAGACCGTGGCGCCCGGGGCCGCGGAACTGCTGGGGCGCCAACCGCACACCTACCGCGAGTGGGTCGCCGACCACATCGCCGACTTCCGGTGACCGGCGGTCGCCGCGCGGGGGAGCGGGGTCACGGTACTCGCGCGGTCCACTCCTCGCTGCTGTACTTGGTCAGCGCCAGCTCCTCGGCGTGTGCCAGCTCCTCGGGCGTCACATGGCCCTCGGTGAGGCCGTAGCGGGCGCGGAAGGAGCTGATCATCCGCTCGGGTCCGCGCTGTCCGTCCCGGCCGCTGATCAGCCTACGCCGGTGTGGACACCTCGGTGACGAGCCGTCGGGAGCGCCGCGTATGGCTGATCAGCAGGAAGGTGGACATCACCAGCGTGACCGCCTGGGCGACGACGGCGAGCCGTTTGTCGTCGTACCAGACCGGCTCGTACATGTCGGGGAACGGCCCGAGCTTCCCCACGTCGACATAGGTGTAGATCAGCAGCAGCGCCAGCCCGCCCGCTGAGACCAGCCAGGCGAAGGCGTCCGAGGCGGTGCGCCACCACACGGCCACCAGCAGCGCCGCCAGCGCCGCCACCCCCGCCTCGATCCGGAAGAGGTCGCCCTGGCTGATGCCCGCGCTCACCGCGTCGTACTGGTCGGCGAGAGTGGCGTGCAGATAGGCGTTCACGCCGAGCCCGCCTGCGGACAGCGCGCGGGCACCGCCCTGCACGATGCGGTACGCCTGCCCGTGTGGTGCGGGTGGTGGCGCGGAGGTGTTCGCGCTCATCGCCTCTCCTGCCGTGCGGGTGTGCGGGGCACCGGCCGTGCTCAGTAGCCGCCGTCGGTGTTCTTCGGCTTCTCGGAGGGCTTCTCCTTCCGCTTCTTCTCCTGCTCACCCTTGGTGATCTTCTTGCCGGACGGTGCCAGGACGAACCACTCGGCGCCGAACTGGTCGAGCGCCTGGCCATTGGTGTCCCCGGGCTTGTCGTCGCCCGCGTAGAGGTAGAGCGGGTGACCCTGGTAGGTGACCTGCCGTTCGCCGTCGTCCCGCTTGCTGGTCCCCAGCAGCCCGCTCTTGACGCCTGCGCCGGCCTTGGGCTCCGCCTTGCCCTTGACGACGACGGGCGGCCAAGCCTGGGCACAGCCCCCGTCGCACGTCGACTTGCTCGACTTGTCCGCCTCGAAGAGGTAGATCGTGCGGCCCGAGCCGTCGACCAGGATCTTGCCCAGGTCGGTGGAGCGCAGCTGCACCGTCGCTCCGTTCTTGGCCGTGGGCGAGGGGGAGGGGGACGAGCCACCTTCGCCGTCGCCGTCCGAGCAGCCGCCCAGAGCGGTGACCCCCAGCAGGGCTGTCACGGCGAACACGGCTGTCCTGGCGGTCATTCTCATGAGGTCCTCCGGCTCGGCTGTCCCGCAGCCTGGAGAGGGCTGCGGGACCAGAGCAGCATGCGCCCGGACCGGCGGCCATTCGGCGGGGTCCGTTCCGGGTAACCGGACCTGCTGCCGCCGCGTCAGGCGGCGAAGCCGCCGTCCACCGCGAGCACGGCGCCGGTGACGTACCGGGCGCTGTCGCCGACGAGGTGGGCCACCGAATCGGCGACCTCCTCAGCCGTTCCGTACCGGCCCAGCATCGTGAGCGCTGCCTGCGCCGAGGCACCCTCGGCGTCGGCGGGGTTCATATCGGTGTCGATGGGACCGGGCGAGACCTGGTTGACGGTGATGCCGCGCGACGCCAGCTCGCGCGCCAGCCCCTTGGTGAGGCCGGTGACGGCCGACTTGCTCATGGCGTACAGCGTCATCCCTGGGAAAGGCACGCGCGCTGACACACAGCTGCCCACGTTGACGATCCGGCCGCCGTCGGACAGCCGGGAGGCCGCCGCCTGTGCGACGAGGTAGGCACCGCGCACATTGACCGTCAGCACCCGGTCCAGCTCCGCCGGCCGCACCGTCTCCAGCTCCCCGAAGGCGCCGGTACCGGCGTTGTTGATCAGGATGTCCAGCCGTCCGAACTCCTCGGCTGCGCCGTCGACGGCGGCCCGTACGGATTCCTCGTCGGCCAGTGCGGCGCGTACCGTCCACGCCCGGCCGCCGCGCTCCTTGATCCGCTCGGCCACCTCGCGGGCCGACTCGGCACCGGACTCGTACGTCAGCGCCACATCCGCGCCGTCCGCCGCCAGCCGCAGCGCCACGGCGGCGCCGATTCCCCGGCTGCCGCCGGTCACCAGAGCGGCCTTTCCGCTGAGGGGTCTGCCGTGGGAGCCGCTGCCGTCGCGCATGATTTCCGCCTGCCTGTCCGAGGTCGTCTCTGTCGTCGTGTCACTCGTCGTTCCGGTTGACATGACTCGATCCTCGGGCGGCGGGTGAGGGCGTGCTGGCGCTATTCGGACCGCGCATTCTGGTCCCGTATGCTGCACCTGTTGGTACGGTCAAATGAACCGAATCGAACCGGACCCCAGGAGCGACACACCCCCATGAACGCCACCGAGGAATGGCTGGCCGCCGCCTCCATCGACCCGTCGGTCGGCGCCCTGCGCCCCGACTACCGCGCGCTGCTGATCGTCGCCGAAGGGCTGCGGCCCGGACCGAGTGACGACTTCAGCGAGAAACTGCTCGCCGAGGCCGAGGCAAAGGCGTGCGACCCCGACCAGCACCCGCACATCGCCGCCTGGCGGGAGGCGTTCCGGGCCTTCGGCGCCAAACCCAAGCGCACCCGCCCCAGCGCCGACGCGCTGCTGCGCCGCGCCCCCGAGGGGCTGCCCCGTATCGACCGGCTGACAGACGTCTACAACGCGGTCTCCGTCGCCCACGCCGTACCGCTCGGCGGCGAGGACCTGGACCGCTACACAGGACCGCTCCGGCTCACCCGCGCCGAGGGAACAGAGCCCTTCGTGCTGATGTCGGGCGGCGAGCCGGTGACGGAGAACCCGCGCCCGGGCGAGGTGATCTGGCGTGACGACGAAGGCGTCACCTGCCGCCGCTGGAACTGGCGCCAGTGCGTACGGACCAGGCTGACGACCCGGACCACCCGCGCCGTCTTCATCCTCGACGCGCTCGGCGCCATGGACGACTCGGCACTGGAGGCGGCCGGCCGCGCCCTGACCGACGGGCTGCTGGCCGGCAGCCCGGGGGCGGTCACGCTCTCCCGCCTCCTGAGCGCCTGAAGCACACCGTGCCGGGTAGGCGGCATGCGGCGGCCGGGCCCGGGTTCCCGTTCCGGACGAGCGTCGGGGCACGGCTCCGTGCTTCCATGGGGGCGTGATCGACGACGAGCTGATGGCAGCGGTGGAGCAGGCGGTCCTGAAGACCGTGGAGGATCAGGTCATGCCGCGCTGGCGGCAGCTCGCCGAGCACGAGGTCGAGACCAAGACCGGCAGCCACGACCTGGTCACCGTCGCCGACCAGCGGGCCGAACAGCAACTGTCCGGGGCGCTGCGCCGGTTGCTGCCCGGTTCCGCCGTCGTCGGCGAGGAGACCGTGCACGCGCACCCGGCCACCTACGCCGCGCTCGAAGGGCCCGACCCGGTCTGGATCATCGATCCCATCGACGGCACCCGCCAGTTCGTCGCGGGCGACGAGGGCTTCTGCACCATGGTCGCGCTCGCCCACGACGGCGAGACCCTGGCCGGCTGGATCGTGGCGCCCGCGCTGCGGATGACGGCCACCGCGCGGCGAGGCGCCGGAGCGTTCCTCAACGGCATGCCGCTGCGGGCCGGTTCACCCGAAGCGGGCGCCCCGCTGCGCGTCGCCGTCTCGCACCCGGACTACACCGACGAGTTCCAGGAGCGCGCGTTGCGCAGCCTGCGTACGGACGGCGTGGACGTACGGCCCACCGGCTCCGCGGGGCTCGAATACGTCGCGATCGCCCACGGACGGCTGGACGCCGTCGCCTACACCTGGGAGTCCGCCTGGGACCACGCCGCCGGACTGCTGACGGTGGCCGAGGCGGGCGGCGCCAGCAGCACCGTCGCCGACGCACCGTTCCGCCTCGCGGGCGGCAACGCGCTGCCGTTCACCGCGGCGCGTGACCCGGAAACGACGCGGCGTATGGTGGGGCTGCTGCGCGACGAGAGCGACGATCCGCCGCACACCGACAGCGACGACAGCCACCGGGGCCGACCCGCCTGACCGGGCGGGGCGAGCCGGGCGAGGGGAGCCGCAAGTGCCATCGATCCGGGACGCGGTGGTCGTGGGAGCCGGCCCCAACGGACTGACGGCGGCCGTGGAGCTGGCCCGGCGCGGCTTCGAGGTCGAGCTGTTCGAGGCCCGTGACACCGTCGGTGGCGGCGCACGCACCGAGGAGCTGACACTGCCCGGCTTCCGGCACGACCCCTGCTCCGCCGTCCACCCCACCGGAGCCGTCTCACCCGCCTTCCGCGCCATGCCGCTGGAGCGGTACGGACTTCAGTGGCTGCACCCCGAACTCCCCATGGCGCACCCGTTCCCGGACGGCAGCGCCGCCGTACTGGCCCGCTCGGTCGGTGAGACGGCGGCTTCCCTGGGCCCGCGCGACGCGGGCGCCTACCGCCGCCTGATCGGCCCGTACGTCCGGCGCTGGGAGACGCTGGCAGAGGATTTCTTCGGCTACGGCTCCGCGCTCAACGGCCGCTTCCCCACCGACCCCGTACAGCTCGTGCGCTTCGGTCTCGCCGGGCTCCAGCCCGTCACCTGGTCCCGGATCCGCTTCCGCGACGAGAAGGCCAGGGCGCTGCTCGCCGGAATGGCGGGGCACGTCATCGCGCCCATGAACAACCCGTTCATGACGGCTCCCGCTCTCGTCTTCGCACTCGCCGGACACGTGGTCGGCTGGCCGGTGCCGCGCGGCGGCTCGCAGTCCATCTCCGACGCGCTGGCCGGATATCTGCGGGCACTCGGCGGCACGATCCACACCGGCGCCGAGGTCAAACGCCTGGACGAACTCCCGCCCGCCCGCGCCTACATCTTCGACACCTCGCCGACCGCGCTCGCCCGGATCGCGGGACTGGGCAGCGCCTACGACGGCGTCCGCTACGGCGCCAGCCTCTTCAAGATCGATTACGCGCTGGACGGCCCCGTCCCCTGGACCTCCCACGACGCCGCCCGCGCCGGAACGGTGCATGTCGGCCCCACCCTGGGCGACATCGACACCGCGATGCGCGACGCCGTCGTACGCGGCCGGGCCCCCGAGCGGCCCTTCCTCATCACCTCCCAGCCCAGCCTCGTCGACCCCAGCCGCGCCCCCGAGGGCAAGCACGTCTTCTGGGCGTACGGCCACCTGCCGAACGGCTGGGAGGGCGACGCCACCGAAGCCGTCGAGCAGCAGCTCGAACGGTTCGCGCCCGGATTCCGCGACCGCGTACTGGCCAGGGCCACCGCCGGACCGCCCCAGCTCGCGGCCCGCAACGCCAACTACGTCGGCGGTGACATCGCCTGCGGCTCCGCCGCCGGACTGCGGCTGCTGATCCGGCCCAAGCTCAAGCGCGTCCCGTACGAGACCGCACACCCGTCCGTCTATCTGTGCTCCTCCGCGGCTCCGCCGGGACCCGGCGTCCACGGCATGGCGGGCCACCACGCGGCCCGGGCCGTCTGGCGACGCCTCCGTCACGTACGGTGAGCAGTACACGCGTCCCCTCAAGAGGTGGCCCATGGTCGAGGAAGGCGTCGGAAAGATAGGGTCCCCAAGGCGCGACTGCCTGTTCGACCAACAGAGAGACCCAGGGGCAGAACAATGACAACGACGGCCCGGACCACACCGGCGCGCGTGCTGATCGCCGCGGACAAGTTCAAGGGATCGCTGACGGCCGTCGAGGTCGCAGAGCATCTCACGGCCGGAATCCGCAAAGCGCGCCCCGAGGTGGAGGTCGAGGCCCTGCCGGTGGCCGACGGCGGCGACGGCACCGTCGCGGCAGCCGTCGCCAACGGCTTCACCCGCCACGAGGTCGAGGTCACCGGCCCCCTCGGCGCCCCCGTCACCGCCGCGTTCGCGCTGCGCGAGGGCACCGCCGTGGTGGAGATGGCCGAAGCCTCCGGCCTCCAGCACCTGCCGCCCGGGGTCTTCGTACCGCTGACCGCCACCACCTACGGCGCCGGCGAGCTCCTGTTGGCCGCCGTCGAGGCCGGAGCGCACACCATCATCTTCGGCGTCGGCGGCTCGGCCACCACCGACGGCGGCGCCGGCATGCTCGACGCACTCGGCGCCCGGCTGCTGGACCAGGACGGCGACTCCATCCCGTGGGGCGGCGGCGGGCTGCGCGAGCTGGCCTCAGCGGACCTCTCCGAGATGGACCCGCGGCTGAAGAACGTCGAGGTCGTCCTCGCCAGCGATGTCGACAACCCGCTCACCGGGCCCAAGGGCGCCGCCGCCGTCTACGGCCCGCAGAAGGGGGCCGCCGAGGAGGACGTCAAGCTCCTGGACGCCGCCCTCACCCACTTCGCCGAGGTCCTCGGCGAGCAGGAGGCCGCCGCCTCGCCCGGCGCCGGTGCCGCGGGCGGCATCGGCTTCGGCGCCCTCGTCGGCCTCCGCGCCCGGTTCCGGCCCGGCATCGAGATCCTCATGGAGGAGCTCGGCGTCGAATCCGCGATCGGGAGGGCCACTCTGGTGATCACCGGAGAGGGCTCCCTGGACGAGCAGACCCTTCACGGGAAGGCCCCTGCGGGTGTCGCGGCTGCTGCGCGCCGCGACGGTAAGCCTGTGGTTGCCGTTTGTGGGCGGCTCGCCATCGGTGCCCGCAAGTTGCGGGCCGCCGGCATCGAGAGGGCGTACGCCCTTACGGAGATCGAGCCCGATGTCGACCGCTGCATTGCCGAGGCCGGCCCCCTCCTGGAAACCCTCGCCGAACGCCTCGCAGCCAACCACCTGTGACCGCCCTTGGCTGAGGGCCCGGCCCTCTGACCTTCTTCCGTTGCTGGGGGGCTCCGCCCCCGACACGACCTGTCGGCGGCAGCCGAAGCAACAAACGGGGCGCGCGTCCACAGCGCGGTGGGCCACCCCGTGAGGGGCGTGCGTCCACAACGCGGCGGGGGGCACCCCGTGAAAAGGGGAGCGGCAAGGCAAGAGGGGCCCGCCACGGT